>NZ_CP158817.1:0-112500 GCF_050990305.1 Pseudomonas putida
GTGGAGCTTTTGCGCGAGGAGCTGCCTGCCCAACAATTCAACACTTGGATCCGTCCACTACAGGTCGAAGCCGAAGGCGACGAGTTACGCGTCTACGCGCCCAATCGTTTCGTCCTGGACTGGGTCAACGAAAAGTATCTAAGCCGCGTTCTGGAATTGCTGGACGAACATGGCAACGGAATGGCGCCTGCGCTTTCCTTATTAATAGGCAGCAAGCGCAGTTCGGCACCGCGTGCCGCACCGAATGCTCCGCTGGCTGCTGCCGTTGCGGCTTCTCAGGTTCAGGCTGCCCCGGCGCCGGTTAATACACCGCAACCGACGGCAACACCGGCCAAGCGAGCGACGCAAAAAGTCGCCGAGGTTGTTGAAGAAGAACCGTCGCGCGATAGCTTCGATCCGATGGCCGGCGCCAGCTCGCAACAGGCTCCGGTGCGTGCCGAGCAACGCACCGTGCAAGTTGAAGGTGCGCTCAAGCACACCAGTTACCTGAACCGCACCTTTACCTTTGAAAACTTTGTTGAGGGCAAGTCCAACCAACTCGCGCGAGCTGCGGCCTGGCAAGTGGCGGACAACCCCAAGCATGGCTACAACCCGCTCTTCCTTTATGGCGGTGTGGGTCTGGGTAAAACTCACTTGATGCACGCGGTGGGTAACCACTTATTAAAGAAGAACCCGAATGCCAAGGTTGTCTACCTGCATTCCGAGCGCTTCGTGGCCGATATGGTCAAAGCCCTGCAACTGAATGCAATCAACGAGTTCAAGCGTTTCTACCGCTCGGTGGATGCGTTGCTGATCGACGATATTCAGTTCTTCGCCCGTAAAGAGCGTTCCCAGGAAGAGTTTTTCCACACCTTCAACGCCCTGCTTGAAGGTGGTCAACAGGTCATTCTCACCAGTGATCGCTACCCGAAAGAAATCGAAGGTCTTGAAGAGCGCCTTAAATCCCGCTTCGGTTGGGGATTGACGGTAGCCGTTGAGCCTCCGGAGCTGGAAACCCGTGTAGCGATCCTGATGAAAAAGGCTGATCAGGCCAAAGTCGAACTGCCCCACGATGCGGCGTTCTTCATTGCCCAGCGCATTCGTTCCAACGTTCGCGAACTGGAAGGCGCGCTCAAGCGTGTCATCGCCCATTCGCACTTCATGGGCCGCGATATCACCATCGAGTTGATTCGCGAATCGTTGAAGGACCTGTTGGCACTGCAAGACAAGTTGGTCTCTGTGGATAACATTCAGCGTACTGTCGCCGAATACTACAAGATCAAGATCTCCGATTTGCTGTCCAAACGCCGTTCGCGTTCGGTCGCCCGTCCGCGTCAGGTAGCCATGGCCTTGTCCAAGGAACTGACCAACCACAGCCTGCCGGAAATCGGTGATGTGTTTGGCGGCCGTGACCACACGACGGTTTTGCACGCCTGCCGCAAGATCAACGAACTTAAGGAATCCGACGCGGACATCCGCGAGGACTACAAGAACCTGCTGCGTACATTGACGACTTGATGAACACCAGCGCAGCTATTTAAGGCAAGGGACTAGACCATGCATTTCACCATTCAACGCGAAGCCCTGTTGAAACCCCTGCAACTGGTCGCAGGCGTCGTCGAACGTCGACAGACCTTGCCGGTGCTTTCCAACGTGCTGCTGGTTGTCGAAGGCCAGCAACTGTCGCTGACCGGTACCGACCTTGAAGTCGAGCTGGTCGGTCGTGTTCAACTCGAAGAGCCTGCCGAAACAGGCTCCATCACTGTGCCTGCACGCAAGTTGATGGACATCTGCAAAAGCTTGCCGAACGATGCGCTGATCGATATCAAGGTCGATGAGCAGAAGCTTGTGGTGAAGGCCGGTCGTAGCCGCTTCACGTTGTCGACTTTGCCGGCCAATGACTTCCCGACGGTAGAAGAAGGCCCGGGTTCGCTGACCTGCAGCCTGGAGCAGAGCAAGCTGCGTCGTCTGATTGAGCGCACCAGCTTCGCCATGGCCCAGCAGGATGTGCGTTACTACCTCAACGGTATGCTGCTGGAAGTATCGGCGGGCGTGATCCGTGCCGTAGCCACTGATGGTCATCGTCTGGCCATGTGTTCGATGCAGGCCGACATCGGTCAGCCGGATCGTCACCAGGTTATTGTGCCGCGCAAGGGTATTCTTGAGTTGGCTCGCCTTCTGACCGAACCGGACGGTAACGTCAGTATCGTTCTGGGTCAGCACCATATTCGCGCCACCACAGGTGAATTCACATTCACTTCGAAACTGGTCGACGGCAAGTTCCCGGATTACGAGCGCGTTCTGCCGAAAGGCGGTGACAAGCTGGTGTTGGGCGACCGTCAGGCGCTGCGTGAAGCCTTCAGCCGTACCGCGATTCTGTCCAACGAGAAGTACCGCGGTATTCGTCTGCAACTGGCCAGCGGGCAGTTGAAGATCCAGGCGAATAACCCGGAACAAGAGGAAGCGGAAGAAGAAGTGGGCGTTGAGTACAACGGCGGTTCGCTGGAAATCGGCTTCAACGTGAGTTACCTGCTCGACGTGCTGGGTGTGATGACCACCGAACAGGTTCGTCTGATTCTGTCCGACTCCAATAGCAGTGCGCTAGTGCAAGAGTCCGATAACGATGACTCGGCCTACGTTGTCATGCCGATGCGTCTGTAATCATGCTCAGCAGAAGCTAGATGTCCTTAAGTCGCGTTTCGGTCACCGCGGTGCGCAATCTGCATCCGGTGACCTTCTCCCCTTCCCCCCGAATCAATATCCTTTACGGCGCCAACGGCAGCGGCAAAACCAGTGTTCTGGAAGCCATCCATCTGCTCGGGCTTGCCCGTTCGTTTCGCAGTGCCCGTCTACTGCCGGTTATTCAGTACGAGCAACTGGCGTGCACAGTGTTCGGCCAGGTTGAATTGGCTGAAGGCGGTCATAGTGCACTTGGTATCTCGCGTGACCGTCAGGGAGAGTTCCAGATTCGCATCGACGGGCAAAACGCTCGAAGTGCTGCGCAGTTGGCGGAAATGCTGCCACTTCAGCTGATCAACCCTGACAGTTTTCGGTTACTGGAAGGTGCACCGAAGATTCGCCGACAGTTTCTCGACTGGGGTGTGTTCCACGTGGAACCGCGCTTTATGTCTACCTGGCAGCGGTTGCAGAAGGCCCTGCGCCAGAGAAACTCTTGGCTGCGGCATGGTACACTTGACGCCGTTTCGCAAGCGGTTTGGGACAGGGAACTGTGCCAGGCCAGCGCTGAAATTGATGAATACCGCCGCGCTTATATCAAAGCCTTGAAGCCAGTCTTTGAACAGACGTTGAGCGAACTGGTTGAGCTCAATGGCTTAACGCTCAGCTATTACCGTGGCTGGGACAAGGACCGTGAACTAAGCGTAGTACTCGCCGGATCCCTGCAACGGGATCAGCAGATGGGGCATACCCAGGCCGGACCACAACGTGCTGATTTGCGTCTCAGACTCGGCGCACACAATGCTGCGGACATCTTGTCCCGCGGTCAGCAGAAGTTGGTGGTCTGTGCATTGCGGATTGCCCAAGGGCACCTGGTAAGCCAGGCCCGACGCGGTCAGTGTATTTATCTGGTGGATGACTTGCCGTCAGAACTGGACGAGCACCACCGTCGCGCGCTTTGCCGCTTGCTGGAAGACTTACGCTGCCAGGTATTTATCACCTGTGTAGACCACGAATTATTGAGGGAAGGCTGGCAGACGGAAACGCCAGTTGCTCTGTTCCACGTGGAACAGGGCCGTATCACCCAGACCCACGACCATCGGGAGTGAAGGCATTGAGCGAAGAAAATACGTACGACTCATCGAGCATTAAAGTGCTGAAAGGCCTGGATGCCGTGCGCAAACGTCCCGGTATGTACATTGGTGACACCGACGATGGCAGCGGTCTGCACCACATGGTGTTCGAGGTGGTCGACAACTCGATCGACGAAGCCCTCGCTGGCCACTGCGATGACATCAGCATCATCATCCACCCGGATGAGTCCATCACCGTTCGCGACAACGGCCGTGGCATCCCGGTAGACGTGCACAAAGAAGAGGGCGTCTCTGCGGCCGAGGTCATCATGACCGTGCTGCACGCCGGCGGTAAGTTTGACGATAACTCCTACAAAGTTTCCGGTGGTCTGCACGGTGTAGGTGTCTCGGTAGTTAACGCTCTGTCCGAAGAGCTTGTTCTTACTGTGCGTCGTAGCGGCAAGATCTGGGAACAGACCTACGTTCATGGTGTTCCACAAGAGCCGATGAAGATTGTCGGTGACAGCGAAACCACCGGTACTCAGATTCACTTCAAGGCTTCCAGCGAAACTTTCAAGAACATCCACTTCAGCTGGGACATTTTGGCCAAGCGGATTCGTGAACTGTCTTTCCTCAACTCCGGTGTCGGCATTGTCCTCAAGGACGAGCGCACGGGCAAAGAGGAGCTGTTCAAGTACGAAGGTGGCCTGCGTGCATTCGTTGAATACCTGAACACCAACAAGACCGCGGTCAACCAGGTGTTCCACTTCAACATCCAGCGTGAAGACGGCATCGGCGTGGAAATCGCCCTGCAATGGAACGACAGCTTCAACGAGAACCTGTTGTGCTTCACCAACAACATTCCTCAGCGCGATGGCGGTACTCACCTGG
The DNA here is from genome assembly GCF_050990305.1 of Pseudomonas putida. Lineage (GTDB taxonomy): Bacteria > Pseudomonadota > Gammaproteobacteria > Pseudomonadales > Pseudomonadaceae > Aquipseudomonas > Aquipseudomonas putida_AH. The sequence goes on from NZ_CP158817.1 coordinate 4,620, forward strand.
TGGGTTTCCGTTCTGCACTGACACGTAACCTGAACAACTACATCGAGCAGGAAGGTCTGGCCAAGAAGCACAAGGTCGCGACCACCGGTGACGATGCCCGTGAAGGCCTGACGGCAATCATTTCGGTGAAGGTACCGGATCCGAAGTTTAGCTCCCAGACCAAAGACAAGCTGGTGTCTTCCGAAGTGAAGACCGCGGTCGAGCAGGAAATGGGCAAGTACTTCTCCGACTTCCTGCTGGAGAACCCGAACGAAGCCAAGCTGGTTGTCGGCAAGATGATCGACGCGGCTCGTGCCCGTGAAGCGGCGCGCAAGGCTCGTGAGATGACCCGCCGCAAAGGCGCTCTGGACATCGCCGGCCTGCCGGGAAAACTGGCTGACTGCCAGGAAAAAGACCCTGCCCTCTCTGAACTCTATCTCGTGGAAGGTGACTCTGCTGGCGGTTCCGCCAAGCAGGGTCGTAACCGCAAGACCCAAGCCATTCTGCCGCTCAAGGGTAAAATCCTGAACGTCGAGAAGGCGCGTTTCGACAAGATGATCTCTTCCCAGGAAGTGGGTACCTTGATTACCGCGTTGGGCTGCGGTATCGGTCGCGAAGAGTACAACATCGACAAGTTGCGTTATCACAACATCATCATCATGACCGATGCTGACGTCGACGGTTCGCACATTCGTACCCTGCTGCTGACCTTCTTCTTCCGTCAGTTGCCGGAGCTGATCGAGCGTGGCTACATCTATATCGCCCAGCCACCGTTGTATAAGGTCAAGAAAGGCAAGCAAGAGCAATACATCAAAGACGACGACGCCATGGAAGAGTACATGACGCAGTCGGCCTTGGAAGATGCGAGCCTGCACTTGAACGAAGATGCACCGGGTATTTCCGGTGAAGCGCTTGAGCGTCTGGTGAATGACTTCCGTCTAGTGATGAAGACCCTCAAGCGTCTGTCGCGCCTGTACCCACAGGAACTGACCGAGCACTTCATCTACTTGCCGGCCGTGAGCCTGGAAATGCTCAGCGATCACACCGCGATGCAGGATTGGCTGGCTCAGTACGAAGTGCGTCTGCGCACTGTCGAAAAGTCGGGTCTGGTCTACAAAGCGAGCCTGCGTGAAGATCGCGAGCGCAACGTTTGGCTGCCAGAGGTCGAACTGATCTCCCACGGCCTGTCCAACTACGTCACGTTCAACCGCGATTTCTTCGGCAGCAACGACTACAAGACCGTTGTTTCCCTGGGCGCGCAGTTGAGCACCCTGCTGGACGAAGGCGCATACATCCAGCGTGGCGAGCGCAAGAAAGCGGTCACCGAGTTCAAGGAAGCCCTGGATTGGCTGATGGCGGAAAGTACCAAGCGTCACACCATTCAGCGATACAAAGGTCTGGGTGAGATGAACCCGGATCAGCTGTGGGAAACCACCATGGACCCAAGTGTGCGCCGCATGCTCAAAGTGACCATCGAAGACGCCATTGGCGCAGACCAGATCTTCAACACCCTGATGGGTGATGCGGTCGAACCTCGCCGTGATTTCATCGAAAGCAACGCGCTGGCGGTTTCCAACCTGGACTTCTGATTCTGCGGAATTGCCAAATAAAAAGGCCAGCGTATTGCGCTGGCCTTTTTTATTAACTCGAAAAGTACATTTGCTCCCTAATGGCTGAATTCGTATAGGACTCAGGCGTTAAACTCTCAGCAACCCCAGAAACCTCCTACATACGCCTTTCCTGGTGCTCTTTATCCTACCTCCCGCCAAGTTTTACGACTTGCGAAAGCTATCATTTTTGGGATATCGAACAGGGAATGCTTTTATGCCAACACCCGCGTACTTAGTCATAAATGGCAATCGACAGGGGCTGATTACTGCTGGAACCTTTACTCCAGAATCGGTCGGTAACGTTTATCAAGAAGGGCATGAGGATAAAATCCTGGTACAGGCATTCCATCATCAGATCACTGTCCCCAGGGATCCCCAGTCTGGCCAGCCGACAGGACAGCGAGTGCATAAACCCCTGATGATCTCGAAGGTATTTGATAAGTCATCACCGTTAATTTTTAACGCCTTAACGAGCGGAGAACTCTTGGATAGCTGCCGTATCGCTTGGTATCGGACCTCGTCAGCTGGAAAACAAGAACATTACTTCAGCATAGAGCTGGAAGATGCGGTGATCGTGGATGTGCAGACAAGAATGCCAAGCTGCCAGGATCCAAACATGGCTCACTTCACGCATCTCGAGGATGTGTACTTCACCTACCGAAAAATCACCTGGACCCACGAAGTGTGCGGCACCTCGGGTTCAGATGACTGGCGAGCCCCGAATATCAGCTAAGACCAGATGCTGAAACGCAGGCATAAAAAAACCGGCTATATCAGCCGGTTTTTTTGCGCCCGAAAAAAACTTATGCACGTTTTTCGGAGTTTTATCTGTTTATAAAATATCTATATAAATCATAAACTTATTGTCATTTAGCGACGGTTTTTGAACAAACGGTACACAGGTTATCCACAGAATCTCAGACAGCGACCTGGTCGTTGGAAGCTGGTGCTTGCGGCGCCGGCGGTAGAGAGCCCATTTCCCGCTGCATCTGTTCGTTCCAGGCCTGAACCCGATCGTTCAAATCAGCGATGGCGCGCGGTCCGCTGCCTTCGGCATACATGGGGGCGCCGATGATCACGGTAATCACGCCCTGCTTCTTGGCCCAACCCAGCTTTGGCCAGAACTTGCCGGCGTTATGCGCAATCGGCAGCACCGGAAGCTCGGCATTGACCGCCAGGGCGGCTCCGCTTCGGGAGAATTTGCCAACAGTGCCGTAGGGAACGCGGGTGCCTTCAGGAAAAATCAGCACCCAGACGTTGTCCTTGAGCAGTTCGTCGCCCTTGGACGCGACTTGCTTGAGTGCGGCTTTCGGGTTGTCACGATCGATGGCGATCGGTCGCAGCATCGCCATGGCCCAGCCGAAGAAAGGCACATACAGCAGTTCGCGCTTGAGCACCTGGCTCAGTGGTGAGAAGTAGGCCGACAGGAAGAACGTCTCCCAGGTGCTCTGGTGATTCGACACGATCACGCAGGGGCGGTCAGGGACGTTCTCTGCGCCCTTCACTTCATAACGGATACCAAGAAACACCTTGCTCAACCACAAGGCGCAGCGGCACCAGTAGACGTTAATAAAGCGATAGCGCGCCTTGAATGGCAGAAAAGGCGCAATAAAAAAGCTCAGGCTGCACCACAGCAAGGAGCTGGTGCCCAGCAGCAGGTAAAAGAGGAAGGTTCTGATGGCCTGCAGTATCGACATGGCGACGTTTACCGTTACGGGCACTGCCCGACTGTTCAAGCGCACTCCCGATCTGTCGAAAGCGCTCTAATTGTGGATAAGTTCTGCGGCAATCGCCGCCAGATCGTCGAAAATCAAAGTGCCTGCCGGTAGGGTCTTGCCCAAAGTCTTTTCGCCTTTCCCGGTCTTAACTAAAACTGGCTGAGAATCGACGGCTTTGGCGGCTTCCAGGTCACCGAGAGAATCGCCGACGAACCATAGATCAGTCAGCGATACGTTGTAATGCGCGGCGATGTTTTTCAACATCCCGGGTTTTGGCTTGCGGCAATCGCAGCCGTCGTCCGGCCCGTGCGGACAGTAGACGATCAACCCGACTTCACCACCCTGCTCGGCCACCAGCGAACGCAAGCGCTCGTGCATGGCTTCCAGTGTGGCGATGTCGTAATAGCCGCGAGCGATGCCCGACTGGTTGGTAGCGACTGCTACCGTCCAGCCGGCCTTGCTCAACTGCGCGATGGCTTCGATCGAACCGGGAAGTGGAATCCACTCCTCCACCGACTTGATGTAAGCGTCGGAGTCGTAATTGATCACTCCGTCCCGATCGAGAATCAGCAGTTTCAAACAGTCTTACCCCAACAACGAAATATCGGCAACGCCGAGGAACAAGCCACGCAGACGCGCCAGCAGCGCATAGCGGTTGGCACGGACCTTGGCATCTTCAGCGTTGACCATCACCGCTTCGAAGAACGCATCCACCGGCTCGCGCAGGGCAGCCAGGCGAGCCAGGGACTCGCTGTACTGACGCGAGGCGGCCATCGGCTGTACAGCCTGGTCCGCTTGCTGGATCGCCGAGTACAGGGAGAACTCGTTGGCGTTATCGAAGTACTTGGCTTCCACGACCGTCGGCACCGAGCCTTCAATCTTGCTCAGCAGATTCGACACACGCTTGTTCACGGCGGCCAGTGCAGCGGCTTCCGGCAACTTGCGGAAGGCTTGCACCGCTTGTACACGCTGATCGAAGTCCAAGGCAGAGCCCGGTTTCAGAGCACGGACCGACAAGTAAGTCGCGACATCGACGCCTTCGTCTTCGTAACGCGCACGCAGACGATCGAAGATGAACTCCAGCACCGCGTCGTTCAGACCGGTCGCCTTGACCTTGGCACCGAACGCATTTACGGCGAAGGCCACGGCGTCGTTCAAGTCCAGATCCAGTTGCTTCTCGATCAGGATGCGCAGCACGCCGAGTGCAGCACGACGCAGTGCATACGGGTCTTTGCTGCCGGTTGGCAACATGCCGATACCGAAGATACCCACCAGAGTGTCGAGCTTGTCGGCGATGGCCACGGCCGCACCGGTCAGGGTGGACGGCAGTTCAGCGCCAGCACCGCGCGGCATGTACTGCTCGTTCAGGGCCAGTGCGACATCTTCCGGCTCGCCATCGTTGAGGGCGTAGTAGTAACCGGCGACACCTTGCATCTCCGGGAACTCGCCGACCATTTCGGTCGCCAGGTCGCACTTGGACAGCAAACCTGCACGCGCGGCCCAGGAGGCGTTGCCGCCAATGCGCGCGGCAATGTAAGCGGCAAGTTTGGAAACGCGCTCAGCCTTGTCGTAGACGCTGCCGAGTTTTTCCTGGAACACCACGTTTTGCAGGCGCTGGTTGAAGTCTTCCAGTTTCTGCTTCTTGTCTTGCTTGAAGAAGAACTCGGCGTCGGTCAGGCGTGGGCGAACCACTTTCTCGTTACCGGCGATGATCTGCTGCGGATCTTTGCTCTCGATGTTGGCCACGGTAATGAAACGTGGCAGCAACTTGCCGTCGACATCCAGCAGGCAGAAATACTTCTGGTTGTCCTGCATGGTGGTGATCAGGGCTTCTTGCGGCACATCGAGGAAGCGCTCTTCGAACGAGCACACCAGCGGCACAGGCCATTCGACCAGCGCGGTCACTTCATCGAGCAGGTCCGGTGGCACGATGGCGGTGCCTTCCTGGCGGGTGGCCAGTTCTTCGGTGCGCTTGCTGATGATGTCGCGACGCTCATTGGCATCGGCCAGTACGTAAGCGGCACGCAGGTCGGCCAGGTAGCTAGACGGCGAGCCGATGCGCACGCTTTCAGGGTGGTGGAAACGGTGACCACGGGAATCGCGGCCGGCCTTCTGGGCAAGGATAGTGCAGTCGATAACCTGGTCACCGAGCAGCATCACCAGCCATTGGGTCGGACGCACGAACTCTTCCTTGCGCGCGCCCCAGCGCATGCGCTTGGGAATCGGCAAGTCGTTCAGCGAATCCTCGACGATGGTCGGCAGCAGGCTCGCGGTCGGCTTGCCGGCGATGCTCTGGCTGTAGCGCAGTTTCGGGCCGCTCTGGTCGATTTCGCTCAGGTCGACGCCGCACTTCTTGGCAAAGCCCAGTGCCGCTTGGGTCGGATTGCCTTCGGCATCGAAAGCGGCCTGACGTGGCGGGCCGTCGAGGTTGATGCTGCGATCAGGCTGCTGGGTGGCCAGCGCGGTGATCAGCACGGCCAGGCGGCGTGGCGCGGCATAAACGGTTTTGGTCTCGTAGTTCAGGCCAGCGGCTTGCAGGCCCTTGTCGATACCGGCAAGGAACGCCTCGGCCAGGGTGTTCAGGGCTTTGGGTGGCAGTTCTTCAGTGCCCAGTTCAACCAGAAAATCCAGAGCACTCATTGTGCAGCCTCCAGCTTGGCCAGTACTTCGTCACGCAGGTCCGGGGTCGCCATCGGGAAGCCCAGCTTGGCGCGAGCCAGCAGGTAGGCTTGCGCAACGGAACGCGCCAGGGTGCGAACACGCAGAATGTATTGCTGACGCGCGGTCACGGAAATCGCCCGGCGCGCATCCAGCAGGTTGAAGGTATGGGAGGCCTTCAACACCATTTCGTAGCTCGGCAACGGCAGCGGCTGGTCGAGTTCGATCAGCCGCTTGGCTTCGCTTTCATAGAAATCGAACAGCTCGAACAGCTTCTCGACGTTGGCGTGCTCGAAGTTGTAGGTCGACTGCTCCACTTCGTTCTGGTGGAACACGTCGCCGTACGTCACTTTGCCGAACGGACCGTCAGCCCAGACCAGGTCGTAGACCGAGTCCACGCCTTGCAGGTACATGGCCAAGCGTTCCAGGCCGTAAGTGATCTCGCCGGTCACCGGGTAGCATTCGATGCCGCCCGCTTGCTGGAAGTAGGTGAACTGCGTCACTTCCATACCGTTGAGCCAGACTTCCCAGCCCAGGCCCCAGGCGCCGAGGGTCGGCGATTCCCAGTTGTCCTCGACGAAACGGATGTCGTGCACCAGCGGGTCCAGGCCCACGTGCTTGAGCGAGCCCAGGTACAGTTCCTGGAAGTTGTCCGGGTTCGGCTTCAGGACGACCTGGAACTGATAGTAGTGCTGCAGACGGTTCGGGTTTTCGCCGTAGCGGCCGTCAGTCGGGCGACGACTTGGCTGCACGTAGGCGGCGTTCCAGGTTTCCGGGCCAATGGCGCGCAGGAATGTTGCAGTGTGGAAAGTGCCGGCGCCTACTTCCATATCGTAGGGCTGAAGTACCACACAACCTTGCTCGGCCCAGTATTGCTGGAGGGCGAGGATCAAGTCTTGGAAGGTACGCACGGCTGGCGTAGGCTGGCTCACGAAATTCACCTGTTTCTTGGGCTGCGATTTAAAGAGCGGGAGTATACCCGATTCATTGCTGCGCACGCCCCCTGGAGCCTTATGCCACGCTGCTTTTGGTGTTCCGAAGATCCGCTGTACATGGCTTATCACGATCAGGAGTGGGGCACGCCGCTACGCGATGCGCAGGGTTTGTTCGAGTTGCTTTTGCTCGAAGGGTTCCAGGCCGGCCTTTCCTGGATCACCGTGCTGCGCAAACGCGAGCACTATCGCCAGGTAATGTACGGCTTCGACGTCCAGCGTTTGGCCCAGATGAGCGACGCGGAAATCGATGAATTGATGCTCGATCCGGGCATCATTCGCAATCGCCTCAAGCTCAAGGCCGCCCGACGAAATGCCCAGGCCTGGATGGCGCTGGAGGACCCGGTGGCGTTTCTCTGGTCCTTTGTCGACGGCGTGCCGAAGATCAATCATTTCAAGGATCGCAGCGAAGTGCCGGCTATCACGCCCGAGGCGGTGGCGATGAGCAAGGGTTTGAAAAAAGCCGGCTTCACCTTCGTCGGCCCGACCATTTGCTATGCGCTGATGCAGGCCTCGGGCATGGTCATGGACCACACGCAGGATTGCGACCGCTACGCGATGCTGGTGAACGGCGGTTAGAATAGCCGCCTCGCGCACAGCACAAGATCAGGAGTGACCTGTGGATAAGTTTAAAGGCGCCTTGCTGGTAGGCGCTCTGCGGCTGTTTGCCCTGCTTCCGTGGCGGGCCGTGCAGGCCGTTGGCTCGGCCATTGGCTGGGTGATGTGGAAAACTCCCAACCGCTCCCGCGACGTGGTGCGGATCAATTTGTCCAAATGCTTTCCGGACATGGACCCGGTCGAACGCGAGCGTCTGGTCGGCCAGAGCCTGAAAGACATCGGCAAGTCCCTGACTGAAAGCGCCTGCGCCTGGATCTGGCCGGCCCAACGTTCCATCGAACTGGTGCGCGAAGTCGAAGGTCTCGAGGTGTTGAAGGATGCACTTGCCTCCGGCAAAGGCGTCGTGGGCATCACCAGTCATCTGGGTAATTGGGAAGTGCTCAACCACTTCTACTGCAGCCAGTGCAAACCGATCATTTTCTATCGCCCGCCGAAACTGAAAGCGGTGGATGAATTGCTGCAAAAACAGCGAGTGCAACTGGGCAATAAAGTGGCGGCCTCCACCAAGGAAGGCATCCTCAGCGTCATCAAGGAAGTGCGCAAAGGTGGTGCAGTGGGCATTCCCGCTGACCCGGAACCGGCCGAGTCCGCCGGGATCTTCGTGCCGTTCTTCGCCGTTCAGGCGCTGACCAGTAAATTCGTGCCGAACATGCTCGCTGGCCACAAAGCAGTGGGCGTGTTCCTGCATGCGCTGCGGCTGCCGGACGGTTCAGGCTACAAGGTGATTCTGGAAGCCGCGCCCGAAGCGATGTACAGCACCGATACCGCGACATCCTGTGCGGCCATGAGCCAGGTGGTCGAGCGTTATGTGCGAGCGTATCCGAGCCAGTACATGTGGAGCATGAAGCGCTTCAAGAAGCGTCCTCCGGGTGAGGAACGCTGGTACTGAGTCGATTGGCATGATCTGTGGATAATTTATGTAGGAGCGAGCGATGCGGCGACCCGACTTGCCCGTGATGAGGACCTCACATCCAACATCACTGTTGGACGCTACATCACCTTCGCGGGCAAGCTTCGCTCCTACAGGTTCTGGTTATCCACAACACGTTCGATTAGGGCGCAATAGATGTCCGAACACCGCAAATCATTTCGCATCAAGATCAGTCATGAAAGTTTCGGCGAATGCCTGGGCCAGACGCGCAATCTGTCGGCTTCAGGTGTCTACGTCAAACATCCCGTATTGTCGAGATTGCCAAGAGGCGCGGTGGTTTACGGGCAGGTCCAGGACTTACCCACAGGTGCACCGAAGGTGAAGATGGAAGTGGTGCAAGTGGACGCTGAAGGCATCGACCTGCGTTACCTCTGATCAGTGAGCCTGACGGTCGAGTTTCTTCAGGAACACCGTCATTTCTTTCTCGGCCTGCTTGTCACCATGGTTTCGGGCGGCTTCCAGTCCTTTTTCCCAAGCCTGACGCGCAGCGGCTTGGTCTGCCAGCGCCAGATGTGCCTTACCCAATAGCTTCCAGGCCGCCGAATACTTCGGATCGAGCTCGACGCAGCGTTGAAAATGTTCCACAGCCTTAGCGTTCTCACCCAGATCCAGATAACCCTTGCCCAGGCCGAAGCGCAGCAATGCGTTATCCACACCCTTGGCGAGCATTTTTTCCAGGGATTCGATCATGGAATACACCTTTGACTGGTTTGGTGTTTTTGAAATGGCCTTCGCGGGCAAGTCGGGTCGCCGCATAGCTCGCTCCTACAGGACTAACGCATGACCTGTAGGAGCGAGGCTTGCCCGCGAAGAGGCCTTTGAATCAGAAGAAGCTCAATCCCACGTGGAACAGCTTTTCCACATCGCGAATATGCTTTTTATCCACAAGGAACAGAATCACATGATCCCCCGCTTCGATCACCGTGTCGTCGTGGGCGATGATCACTTCTTCGTCGCGGATAATCGCGCCAATGGTGGCGCCCGGCGGCAGGCCGATGTTTTCGATGGCCTTGCCAATGACCTTGCTCGATTTCGAATCGCCGTGGGCAATCGCCTCAATGGCCTCCGCCGCCCCCCGGCGCAGTGAGTGCACGCTGACGATGTCGCCACGTCGCACATGGGCCAGCAAGGTGCCGATGGTGGCCAGCTGTGGGCTGATGGCGATGTCGATGTCGCCGCCCTGGATCAGGTCGACATAGGCCGGGTTGTTGATGATGGTCATGACCTTTTTCGCCCCCAGACGCTTGGCCAGCAGCGACGACATGATGTTGGCCTCATCGTCGTTGGTCAGGGCCAGGAAGATATCCGCGTCGGCGATGTTTTCTTCCAGCAACAGGTCGCGGTCCGAGGCGCTGCCTTGCAACACCACGGTGCTGTCGAGGGTGTCCGAGAGATGGCGGCAGCGTGCCGGATTCATCTCGATGATCTTCACCTGATAACGGCTTTCGATGGCCTCGGCCAGGCGTTCGCCAATCTGCCCACCGCCGGCAATGACGATGCGCTTGTAGGTCTCGTCGAGACGACGCATTTCACTCATGACCGCGCGAATGTTGGCCTTGGCCGCGATGAAAAACACTTCATCGTCCGCTTCGATCACCGTATCGCCCTGGGGCAGGATCGGCCGGTCCCGGCGGAAAATCGCCGCGACGCGGGTTTCGACGTTCGGCATGTGTTCACGCAATTGCCGCAGTTGCTGACCCACCAGCGGGCCGCCGTAGTAGGCCCGTACCGCGACGAGTTGCGCCTTGCCTTCGGCGAAGTCGATCACCTGCAACGCACCCGGATGCTGGATCAGGCGCTTGATGTAGTTGGTGACCACCTGCTCCGGACTGATCAGCACATCCACCGGAATCGCTTCGTTGTCGAACAGTTCGGCGCGGGTCAGGTACGCGGCTTCGCGGACCCGGGCGATTTTGGTGGGGGTGTGAAACAGCGTGTGGGCGACCTGGCAGGCCACCATGTTGGTTTCGTCACTGTTGGTCACGGCGACCAGCATGTCGGCATCGTCCGCGCCAGCCTGGCGCAGTATGGTCGGCAGCGAGCCGCGGCCCGCCACCGTGCGAATGTCCAGGCGATCGCCGAGATCGCGCAAGCGTTCGCCGTCGGTGTCGACCACCGTGATGTCATTGGCCTCGCTGGCCAGGTGTTCCGCCAGCGATCCGCCCACCTGCCCCGCACCAAGGATGATGATTTTCATCCAGTCACTCCATTGAATCCGTTTAACCGCGCGCGGCGGCGATCTTGATCAGCTTGGCGTAATAGAAACCATCATGGCCGCCTTCTTGGGCCAGCAACTGGCGACCATGGGGTTGCTTGATGCCGGCTGCGGTAGCCAGGTCCAGCTCTCGGGCGCCGGGTGTGCGTGCGAGGAATGCCTCGATGACTTCGGTGTTCTCGGTCGGCAATGTGGAGCATGTGGCGTAGAGCAGGATGCCGCCGACCTCCAGGGTTTTCCACATGGCGTCGAGCAGCTCGCCTTGCAGTACCGCCAGCGCGGCAATGTCATCGGCTTGGCGGGTCAACTTGATGTCTGGATGACGACGAATCACACCGGTGGCCGAGCACGGTGCATCCAGCAGGATGCGCTGGAACGGTTTGCCGTCCCACCAGGCCTGGGTATCGCGGCCGTCAGCGGCAATCAGTTCGGCGCTCAGGCCCAGGCGTTCGAGGTTTTCCCGCACCCGCACCAGTCGCTTGGCTTCCAGGTCCACCGCCACCACGCCGGCCAATGCAGGCTCGGCCTCGAGGATGTGACAAGTCTTGCCACCAGGCGCGCAGCAAGCGTCCAGCACCCGCTGGCCCGGCGCCAGGTCGAGCAGATCAGCCGCCAGTTGCGCTGCTTCGTCCTGCACACTGATCCAGCCTTCACTGAAACCCGGCAGGCTGCGCACGTCGCTGGCTGAGTCGAGGATGATGCCATCGCGGCTGTAGGTGCACGGGTTGGCGGCAATGCCGGCTTCGCTCAGTAGCTTCAGATAAGCATCACGTGTCTGATGGCGACGGTTGACCCGCAGAATCATCGGCGGGTGCGCATTGTTCGCCGTGCAAATGGCTTCCCATTGCTCGGGCCAGAAAGCTTTCAGGGATTTTTGCAGCCAGCGCGGGTGGGCAGTGCGCACCACCGGGTCGTGTTCCAGCTCGGCCAGCAGCGCCTCGCTCTCCCGCTGGGCGCGACGCAGCACGGCATTGAGCAATGCTTTGGCCCAAGGCTTTTTCAGTTTGTCGGCGCAACCGACGGTTTCACCGATGGCGGCGTGGGCTGGAACTCGGCTGTAGAGCAATTGATAGAGGCCGACCAGCAGCAGCGCTTCGACATCGGCATCGGCGGCCTTGAAGGGCTTCTGCAGCAGCTTGGCCGCCAGCGCCGACAACCGTGGCTGCCAGCGGGCAGTGCCAAACGCCAGATCCTGGGTGAAACCTCGGTCGCGGTCTTCGACCTTGTCCAGTTGCGTCGGCAGTGAACTGTTGAGTGAGGCTTTGCCGCTGAGAACAGCAGCCAGTGCCTTGGCGGCGGCCAGACGCGGGTTCATTGAGCGTCCGCCGCTTGACCCAGTACGGTACCGGTGGCGAACTTCTCACGACGGCTGTTGAACAAGTCGCTGAAGTTCAGCGCCTTGCCGCCAGGCAATTGCAGGCGGGTCAGGCACAGAGCCTGTTCACCGCAAGCGACGATCAGGCCGTCTTTGCTGGCGCCGAGGATTTCACCTGGGGCGCCCTTTCCTTCAGCCAGGCTCGCGGCCAGGACCTTCAGGGCTTCGCCATTGAGTGTGCTGTGGGTAATCGGCCACGGGTTGAAGGCGCGCACCAGGCGCTCCAACTCAACCGCCGGGCGGGACCAGTCGATGCGGGCTTCGTCTTTGTTCAGTTTGTGCGCGTAGGTGGCGAGGTTGTCGTCCTGCACTTCGCCTTCCAGGGTTCCGGCGGCGAGGCCGGCAATCGCCTTCACCACGGCTGGCGGTCCCATTTGCGCCAGACGGTCGTGGAGACTGCCACCGGTGTCTTCGGCGCTGATCGGCGTGGTGACTTTCAGCAACATAGGCCCGGTGTCCAGGCCCGCTTCCATGCGCATCACGGTCACGCCGCTCTCGCCGTCACCGGCCTCGACGGCGCGCTGGATTGGCGCCGCACCGCGCCAGCGCGGCAGCAGGGACGCGTGGCTGTTGATGCAACCCAGGCGCGGAATATCCAGCACCACCTGGGGCAGGATCAGGCCGTAGGCGACCACCACCATCAAGTCCGGTTTCAGCGCGGCCAGTTCGGCCTGTGCGTCTTCGTTGCGCAACGTCGGCGGTTGCAGCACCGGGATGTTGTGTTCCAGAGCAAGCTGCTTGACCGGGCTCGGCATCAGTTTTTGCCCACGACCTGCCGGTCGGTCCGGTTGGGTGTAGACCGCGACGATCTCGTAAGGGCTGCTCAGCAGTGCCTTGAGGTGTTCGGCGGCGAATTCCGGGGTGCCGGCAAAGACAATGCGCAATGGCTCGGTCATGGGGGGCTCTCTATTGCAAAGCTTCTTGAAAAGAAAAAGGCTTGCCGCGGCAAGCCTTTGAAGAGGGGCATCAGGCGTTCTGGCGGTGAAGCTTTTCCAGTTTCTTCTTGATGCGGTCGCGTTTGAGCGTGGACAGGTAATCGACGAACAATTTGCCGTTGAGGTGGTCGCATTCATGCTGGATGCACACGGCGAGCAGATCTTCGGCGATCAATTCGTAAGGCTTGCCATCGCGATCCAGGGCCTTGACCTTGACTCGTTGCGGGCGATCGACGTTTTCGTAGAAGCCCGGTACCGAAAGGCAGCCTTCCTGATACTGACCCATGTCGTCGGTCAGGGGTTCGAGCTCGGGGTTAATGAACACTCGAGGCTCGGTGCGGTCTTCGGAAAGGTCCATCACGACGATGCGTTTGTGCACGTTCACCTGAGTTGCGGCGAGGCCGATACCCGGCGCCTCATACATTGTTTCAAACATGTCGTCGACCAACTGACGCACTTCATCGTCCACTACGGCCACCGGTTTGGCGATGGTACGCAGGCGCGAGTCAGGGAATTCGAGGATGTTCAAAATGGCCATAAGCTTGATGACTGCACGTGTGAGGTAAGGTCGGGTCGGTGCCTGGTGCGTCCGAAGATGCAGGCTACCGTTGTAAAACGTAGCTCCCTTCTTCTCATTAGCAAGCCGGGAGCGAGCCACTGATGGCTCTGGCGTTTCACGCGAACGTACATAATAAAGGGATTCACCGCATGAGGAAATCACTACTCGCCCTGCTCCTTCTGGTCTCTGCCGGATTGGCGCACGGGCAAGTGCAACTCAAGGAAGGTTTTCCACAGCAATACACAGTCGTCTCTGGAGATACGCTCTGGGGGATCTCGGGAACGTTCCTCCGTGAACCTTGGCAGTGGCCGCAACTGTGGCAAGCCAATGCGCAGATCGAAAACCCCAACATCATCTACCCCGGCGATACGCTCTCACTGGTCTACATCAACGGTCAGCCTCGCCTGACCCTCAATCGCGGCGCCTCACGAGGCACCATCAAGCTTTCGCCACAGGTGCGCAGCAGCCCGGTGGCGGATGCGATCCCGAGCATCCCGCTCAAATCAATCAACAGCTTTCTGCTGAGCAACCGCATCGTCGACAAGGTCGAGGACTTCAATAAGGCGCCCTACATCGTGGCCGGGGATGCCGAACGCGTGCTCAGCGGCATAGGCGACCGCATCTTTGTCCGTGGCCACTTCGACCCGGCGCAACCGGTCTACGGCATCTTCCGCCAGGGCAAGGTCTACACCGATCCGCAGACGCAGGAGTTTTTGGGCATCAATGCCGATGACATCGGCGGCGGTGAAATCGTCGCCACCGAAGGCGATGTCGCCACGCTGGCGCTGCAACGCACGACTCAGGAAGTGCGCCTCGGCGACCGCTTGTTCAGCGGCGAAGAACGTTCGATCAACTCGACGTTCATGCCCAGCGCGCCCGGCACTGACATCAACGGCCTGATCATTGATGTGCCGCGTGGGGTCACGCAGATTGGCGCATTGGACGTGGTGACACTGAACAAGGGCCAGCGCGATGGCCTGGTCGAAGGCAACGTGTTGGTGGTGATGAAGACCGGCGAAACCGTGCGCGACCGGATCACTGGTCAACCGTTGAAAATTCCCGATGAGCGCGCCGGCCTGCTGATGGTATTTCGCACCTATGACAAGCTCAGTTACGGGCTGGTACTGACGGCAAAACGTTCGCTGGCGGTGATGGACAAAGTGCGAAATCCGTAAGCGTGTTGCACAAGTTACCAACAGAGTTATCCACAGCTTATTCCCGCTTGGACGGGTGCTTATAACGATCAAGGATGATCCATGTCTCAATCTACTGTTGCACCGGTTTCCCCTGCGGAACTGGAGGCTCGACTACGTCTTCACCGTTTGCCGGAACTCGGCCCGGCGCGTTTCAAGAAGCTGCTGGAGGCCTTCGGTTCAGCGTCCAAAGCCATCAGCGCGCCGGCCAGTGCCTGGCGTGCGCTGGGGTTGCCACTGGCCTGCGCGGAGGCTCGGCGCTGTGCTGATATTCGCGATGGTGCCAGCCATGCACTGGCCTGGCTGGAGCGTCCAGCCCAGCATTTACTGATGTGGGACCAGCCGGACTACCCGGCGCTGCTGGCAGAAATCAGCGATGCCCCGCCATTGCTATTCGTAGCAGGCAATCCCGGCATTCTGGAAAAACCGCAGTTGGCGATGGTCGGCAGTCGTCGCGCTTCAAGGCCGGGCATGGACACTGCCGCCGCGTTTTCCCGCAGCCTAGCGAGTGCCGGTTTTGTCATCACCAGTGGACTTGCATTGGGCATCGACGCAGCCGCGCACCAGGCGGCGTTGGACGTTGGCGGGCAAACGATTGGGGTACTTGGCACAGGACTGGAAAAGTTTTATCCACAGCGCAACCGGCGACTGGCCGACGCGATGATTGCCTCAGGCAGCGCAGTGCTTTCCGAGTTTCCGCTGGATGCCGGCCCCACGGCCAGCAACTTCCCTCGACGTAACCGGATTATCAGCGGTTTGTCCCTTGGTGTGCTGGTGGTTGAGGCCAGTGTCGCCAGCGGTTCATTGATCACCGCGAGGCTGGCGGCGGAGCAAGGGCGCGAGGTCTATGCGATTCCAGGATCGATCCATCACCCTGGTGCCAAGGGTTGCCACCAGTTGATCCGCGACGGCGCGGCGTTGGTGGAAACCGTCGAGCACATCCTCGAGGCCTTGCGTGGCTGGCAACAGCTGACGTTATCCACAGGGACGCCCGCCATCGATGCGCCTCACCCTTTGCTGGCGTTGTTACACGCCGCACCCCACACCAGTGAAGCGCTGGCCGATGCCAGCGGCTGGGCCTTGCCCAAGGTGCTGGCGGTACTGACCGAGCTGGAAATGGACGGCCGTGCAGTCTGTGAAAACGGGCGCTGGTTTGCACGGGTGAGCTAGGTTTTATAAGGAAGATCGGTAAACTGCGCAGAGCCTTATTCTGGAGAGTTTTTCATGGTCAACAGTTGGCGTGTGCAACAAGCCGCACGAGCCGTTCGCGCAGGGGCGGTGATTGCCTACCCAACCGAAGCCGTCTGGGGTCTGGGTTGCGACCCGTGGGACGAAGAAGCAGTGGATCGTTTGCTATTGATCAAGGGCCGGTCCGTGGATAAAGGCCTGATTCTGGTAGCCGACAATATTCGCCAGTTCGACTTCCTGTTCGAGGACTTCCCTGAGCTGTGGATGGACCGCATGGCCAGTACTTGGCCGGGGCCGAATACCTGGCTGGTGCCGCATCAGAACATGTTGCCGGAATGGATTACCGGTGTGCACGAAACGGTGGCCCTGCGGGTCAGCGATCATCCACAGGTGCGGGACTTGTGCGCGTTGGTTGGACCGCTGGTGTCGACATCCGCCAACCCGCAGGGCCGGCCAGCGGCGCGCACGCGGATTCGCGTCGAGCAGTACTTCCGGGGACAGGTTGATCTGGTGCTAGGTGGGATGCTGGGAGGGCGCAAGAACCCGAGTGTGATCCGTGATTTGGCAACCGGCAGGGTTGTGCGCCCGGACTGAAACCGTGTCATCGTTCATCGCGGGCAAGCCTTGCTCCTACAGGATTGAGTCATTCACATATCGTGTGTTCGACATAATCCTGTAGGAGCAAGGCTTGCCCGCGATGGCGTCCTTAAGGCAACAACACAACCGACCCCGTCGTACGCCGTGCCGACAACTCGGTTTGTGCCTTCGCCGCTTCAGCCAGTGAGTAACGCTGGCTGATGTCCACCGTCAGCTTGCCGCTGATGATCATCTCGAACAATTCATCGGCCATGCGCTGCAGGTTTTCAGCGTTGTTGGCGTAGGTGCCTAATGTTGGCCGGGTTACGTACAGCGAACCCTTCGCCGCCAGAATCCCCAGATTGACGCCATCCACCGCGCCCGACGCGTTGCCGAAGCTCACCACCAGTCCCCGTGGCGCCACGCTGTCGAGTGACGTCAGCCAGGTGTCCTTGCCGACACCGTCGTACACCACTGGCACTTTTTTACCATCGGTCAATTCCAGAACGCGTTGCGCGACGTTTTCATGGCTGTAATCGATGGTCGCCCAGGCGCCATTTTCCTTGGCCAGTGCCGCTTTTTCCGGCGAGCTCACGGTGCCGATCAACTTGACGCCCAACGCCTTGGCCCATTGGCAGGCCAAGGAGCCAACACCGCCGGCAGCGGCGTGGAACAGGATAGTTTCGCCAGCCTTGAGTTCATAAGTCTGGCGCAGCAGGTATTGCACGGTCAGGCCTTTGAGCATAACGCCGGCAGCCTGCTCGAAGCTGATGGCGTCCGGAAGCAAGACCAGATTGGCTTCGGGCAAGACATGGACATCACTGTAGGCACCCAACGGGCCACTGCCATAAGCCACGCGATCACCGACCTTGAACCGGGTGACTTCGCTGCCGACCGCCTCGACCACGCCCGCGCCTTCCGAACCCACACCCGATGGCAGGGACGGCGGTGGATAGAGACCGCTGCGGTAATAGGTGTCGATGAAGTTCAGGCCGATGGCCTTGTTGCTCACGCGAACCTGCTGCGGGCCGGGCTCGGCGGGTTGGTAATCCACATACTCGAGCACTTCGGGGCCGCCATGGGCACGGAACTGGATACGCTTTGCCATTTGCCTTCTCCTTGGGTCGTCGAAACGAAGCTCCCTATCGGACTCCTAAGCTTGATCTTCGTCAACTGCGACGAGTGTATCGGCGGTGGTATGCTACGCGCCCATTTGCGCAGGCTGGCTCCGATGGAGCACCGCGTAGCTTTGCCCGATCCAAGGTGATGCCATGACTACCCGCACCGAGGCCGTAAAAGCCTATCTGCTCGACCTGCAAGACCGCATTTGCGCTGCACTGGAAGCCGAAGACGGCGGCACGCGCTTTGTCGAAGACGCCTGGACCCGACCTGCAGGCGGTGGCGGACGGACGCGGGTGATCGAAAACGGTACGGTCATCGAAAAAGGCGGCGTCAACTTTTCCCACGTCTTCGGCAGTGGCTTGCCACCGTCCGCCAGCGCCCATCGACCAGAGCTGGCGGGGCGTGGCTTCGAAGCCCTGGGCGTGTCGCTGGTGATCCATCCGCATAACCCGCACGTACCGACTTCCCACGCCAACGTGCGCTTTTTCATCGCCGAAAAAGAAGGTGAAGAACCGGTCTGGTGGTTCGGCGGCGGCTTTGATCTGACGCCGTACTACGGAAACATCGATGACTGTGTGCATTGGCATCGCGTCGCCGAGCAGGCCTGTGCACCCTTCGGCCCAGACGTCTACTCACGTTACAAAGCCTGGTGCGACAGTTATTTCCACATCAAGCATCGCCATGAGCCGCGGGGCATCGGTGGCCTGTTTTTCGATGACCTGAACGAATGGGACTTCGACACCAGTTTCGCGTTCATGCGAGCTATTGGTGATGCGTACATCGACGCTTACCTGCCGATCGTACAGCGTCGCAAGAACGACGCCTTCACGGCCCAGCAGCGGGAGTTCCAAGAGTACCGCCGCGGGCGCTACGTCGAGTTCAACCTGGTTTACGACCGTGGCACCCTGTTCGGCCTGCAATCGGGCGGGCGTACGGAGTCGATCCTCATGTCCCTGCCCCCGCAAGTGCGCTGGGGTTACGATTGGAAAGCCCAGCCTGGCAGCGAAGAAGCACGCCTGACCGAGTATTTCCTGCAAGACCGCGACTGGTTGGCCGAGGCCTGAACGAGGAATGTTGATGGACCGTTATGTCGTTTTCGGTAACCCGATTGGCCACAGTAAGTCGCCACTGATTCATCGCCTGTTCGCCGAACAGACCGCGCAGAAACTCGACTACAGCACGTCGCTGGCGCCTCTCGACGATTTTTCGGGCTGTGCCCGGGCATTTTTCCTTGAAGGCCGCGGAGCGAATGTGACGGTTCCGTTCAAGGAAGAAGCCTATCGCCTGGCCGATAGCCTGACTGCGCGGGCAGAGCGGGCCGGTGCAGTGAATACCCTGAGCAAGCTGGATGACGGCAGTCTGCTGGGTGACAACACCGACGGTGCCGGCCTGGTGCGCGACCTGACGGTCAACGCCGGATTTAGCCTCAAGGGCAAGCGCATCTTGCTGCTCGGAGCGGGCGGCGCGGTGCGCGGCGCGCTGGAGCCGTTGCTGGCCGAGCAACCGGCTTCGGTGATCATCGCCAACCGAACCGTGGACAAGGCCGAGCTGCTGGCGGAGCTGTTCTGCGATCTGGGACCGGTATCGGCCAGCGGCTATGACTGGTTGCAGGAATCGGTGGACCTGATCATCAACGCTACATCCGCGAGTTTGTCCGGCGATGTCCCGCCGATTGCCGCCAGCCTGATCGAACCGGGCACAACGGTGTGCTACGACATGATGTACGGCAAGGAGCCGACCTCGTTCTGCCGTTGGGCCAGCGAACATGGCGCGGCGGTGTCGATGGATGGTCTGGGGATGCTGGCCGAACAGGCGGCGGAAGCCTTCTTCCTGTGGCGCGGTGTGCGGCCGGACACGGCGCCGGTGCTGGCCGAATTACGTCGACAATTGGCCCTCTAATTCCCTGTAGGAGCGAGCATGCTCGCGATGAATCCACAGGCGCCGCTGGGCATCTGGTTTCACGCGTTATCGTTCACGGCCATCGCGAGCATGCTCGCTCCTACAAGGTTCGATGTTCAATCCTCGAAACGGATTGGGCATTTCTCCGCTCCTTCCAGCTTCCTCAGCTCTTCCACCACCTGCGGCCGTGCCCGGCGCAGTGTCAGGCTGCGATCTTGCCCCAACAGCCGTCGCGCCTCTTGATGCAGCATTTCCACACCTGAATAGTCGATGAAGTTGATCTGCTGCGCCTCGATCACCACCCGTGCGCCGTGCATCCGTTGCAGGCGGACTTGCAAGTAGTGGCTGGCGCCGAAAAAGATCGAACCGCCCACCCGCAGGATGTCCTCATCGCCATTGCGTACATGCTGTACCCGTGGTTGCGAGGTGCGCTTGAGGTAAAAGAAGAGCGATGCCAGTACTCCGGCATAGATCGCCGTCTGCAGTTCCAGCAGCAGCGTAGCCACGCAAGTCAGGGCCATGACCAGGAATTCGGCGCGGCTGACCCGCAGCAAGGCGCGAATGCCGCGATGGTCCACCAGCCCCCAGGCGATCAATAAAATGCTGCCGGCCATGGCCGGGATCGGAATGTGTGCGATCAACTGCGCCCCGAAGATCGCGAACAGCGCGACCCACACTGCCGAAAAAATCCCCGCCAGGGGTGAGCAAGCGCCTGCTTCGTAGCTCAGTCCCGAGCGGGTAAAAGAACCGGCCGACAGCGATCCGGAAAAAAATGCACCGACGATGTTGGATAAACCCTGGGCGCGGACCTCCTGATTGGCGTCGAGCAACTGCTGCGAGCGTGCCGACAGCGAGCGTGCAATCGACAGGCTGGTGACCAGTCCAAGCATGCCCACCGCCACTGCGCTCGGGAGCAGGCGCAGGATCAAATCGAGGTCCAGCGGCAATGGGCTGAAGGGCGGCAACTTGCCGGCGAAGGCGCTGACCAGCTCAACGTGACCGAACATTGAGGGCCAGGACCAGACCAACAACGCACCTAGCACCAGCGTTATCAGCAGCGTCGGCCAGCGTGGCAGCCAGAGCTTGAGGACGACGCCCACCATCACGGTCGCCAGTCCCAGGATCAGGGAGGGCCGATCGACTTCAGCGAGGTGCTTGAGCAGTGTGATGAAACTGTCCAGCGCGGTGGCCTGGTTCGGCAAATCCAGCCCCAGCAGATTGGGCAACTGGCCGATGGCGATCACCACCGCCGCGCCGAGGGTGAAACCGAGCACCACCGAGTGCGAGACGAAGTTCACCAGCGCGCCAAACCGCAGCAGCCCGAGCAGCCACTGGAAAATCCCGGCCAGGAACGTCAGCAGCAGGATCAAGGTGACGTAGTCCTGAGTCGCCGGAACGGCCAGAGGACTGACGCTGGCGTACAGGACAATGGAGATGGCGGCTGTAGGACCGCAGATCAAATGCCACGACGAACCCCACAGACAAGCGATCAGTACCGGAATGATCGCCGCGTATAAACCGTATTCCGGCGGGAGGCCGGCGATCAGGGCGTAGGCAATGGATTGCGGCAACGCGAGAATCGCGCCGCTGAGGCCGACCATCAGGTCCCGGCCGACGCTGGCGCGGGTTTGCCGGGGCAACCAGGTGAGAAATGGGAAGAGTGAATGGCGGCTGGGAAGGGCCATGAAGCCTCTCGGTTGGAAATTTTGCGCAAGGGTAGCAGGTGAACACCCGTAGGAGCCGGCTTGCTGGCGATAGCGATGTTTCGGGCGCCATTCATATTGAAGGATGCACCGCTATCGCCAGCAAGCCGGCTCCTACAGAAGTGGGTCAGAGCTTGGCCTTGACCACCGGCAACGCATCCTTGCCATCCACAGTCTTCACGCCATCGAGCCATTTATCCAGCACCGCCGGGTTAGCCTTGATCCACGCCTTGGCCGCATCGGCATTGCTGACTTTTTTGTTCACCACCTCGGCCATGATGCTGTTCTCCATCTCCTGGGTGAAATTCAGGTTGGTCAGCAGCTTGCCGACGTTCGGGCAGGCCTGTGCATAACCTTTGCGGGTCAGGGTATGAACGCTACCCGTGTCGCCGAAGTACTTTTCGCCACCCTTGAGGTAATGCATTTTCAGCTGCACGTTCATCGGGTGTGGGGTCCAGCCGAGGAACGTGACGAATTTCTGTTTCTTCACCGCGCGAGACACTTCGGCCAGCATGGCCTGCTCGCTGGACTCGACCAGTTTCCATTGGCCCATGTCGAAATCGTTTTTCTTGATGATCTCCTGCAGGGACAGGTTGGCTGGTGCGCCGGAGCCGATGCCGTAGATCTTGTGATCGAACTTGTCCGCGTACTTGTTCAGGTCGGAAAAGTTATGCACACCCGCGTCCCATACATAGTCCGGCACCGCGAGGGTGAATTCGGTGCCGTCGAGGTTCTTGGCCAGCTGTGTGACATCACCGGTGGCCACGAACTTGTCGTAGAAGCCCTGCTGCGCCGGCATCCAGTTGCCCAGGAACACATCGACCTGGCCGTCCTTGAGCCCGCCAAAGGTGATCGGCACCGCGAGGGTGTCGACCTTGGCCTTGTAGCCCATGCCATCCAGCAGAAACCCGGTGATGGCGTTGGTCGCGGCAATGTCGCTCCAACCAGGGTCGGCCATTTTCACCGTCTCGCATTGATCGGCGTACACCGATGCACTGCTCAAGGCCAGGAGCCCGACCGTCAGTGCTGTGGATAACCTTTGCATGGACTTCCCCTTAACATTATTGGTTTTGGCAGGGTTGTGGATAACGTGCTTTACGCTCCAGATCATCAAGGTCGATGTGGTTGCGCATGTACTGCTGACTGGCGTCCACCAGCGGCTGGTGGTCCCAGCTCTTGAGCTTGCCGATGGTCAGGGCGTCGGCGACGAAACGCCGGCGCCGCTGGCTCGCGAGTACTTGGTGGTGGATCGCCGGAATGTCCCATTTAGCCCGTGCTTCGGCGAGAAAATCTTCGAACAGCTGGCGATGTTGCGGCGAATGGCTGAGTTCTTCCAGTTCGCGTGGGTCATTGTGCACATCGAAGAGCAGGCAGGGATCGTCTTCGCTGTAGATGAATTTGTAGTGACCACGGCGAATCATCATCAAAGGGCCGATGGTGCCTTCGGCCATGTATTCGCCGAACACTTCATCGTGACCGCCCTGCCCTTGCAGATGCGGGACGAGCGAACGGCCATCCAGCGGCAAGCCTGGTTCCAGTGAGCCGCCGGCCAGTTCGACAAAGGTCGGCAGCAGGTCGGCGGTGGACACCGAGGCGCTGACCCGACCGGCACCGAACTGCCCTGGGGCACTTATCAACAGGGGTACCCGCGCGGCCATCTCATACCAGTGCATTTTGTACCAGAGGCCACGCTCGCCCAGCATATCGCCGTGGTCACCGGAGAAGACGATGATGGTGTCATCGATCAGTCCGGTATCTTCGAGGGTTTGCAGAAGTTTGCCGACGTTGCTGTCGATATAGCTGCATGCACCGAAATAGGCTCGGCGTGCGTCGCGAATCTTATCCACAGGCAGCGGTTTATCCCACAGGTCGTAGACCTTGAGCAGACGCTGGGCGTGCGGATCGAGATCGTGCTGGTCCGGAGTTGTCGGCAATGGGATGTCGGCGTCGTCGTACAGGTCCCAAAAAGCCTTGGGAATGGTGTACGGGTCATGTGGGTGGGTCATTGAGACAGTCAGGCAAAACGGCTGGTCGCCATCCTCGCGGATGTGATCGAACAAGTATTGCTGCGCCTTGAACACCACTTCTTCGTCGAAATCCAACTGGTTGGTGCGCACGCAGGGCCCTGCTTGCAGCACCGACGACATGTTGTGATACCAGGTCGGACGCACCTTCGGTTCATCCCAGTTCACCGCCCAACCGTAGTCGGCTGGATAGATATCGCTGGTCAGGCGCTCTTCGTACCCGTGCAACTGATCCGGGCCGCAGAAATGCATCTTGCCCGAGAGGGCTGTGCGATAACCGAGGCGCCGCAGGTAATGGGCATAGGTCGGTACATCGGCAGGGAAATCCGCCGCGTTGTCGTAGGCGCCGATCTTGCTCGGCAACTGACCGCTTACCAGGGTAAAGCGCGACGGCGCGCATAAAGGACTGTTGCAATAGGCGGCGTCGAACACCACGCCTTCGGCGGCGAGGCGGCTCAAGTTAGGCAGTTTGATCGGCGAAGGACCGTAGAACGGCAACATTGGCGCGGCCATTTGATCGGCCATGATGAAAAGAATGTTCTTGCGCTTCATGTGATCGCGGCATTCCATAGTGGATGTTTATGCGAGAGTGCTGGGATCGAGGATGTAACCCGTGCACTTTGTGGTAAAGCCCATGCACGGCAATGACTAGGATAAGTACAGCTTATGTATGACGCGCTCGGTGAACTGTCTCTGGATTTGCTGCGTGCCTTCGAGTCCGCGGCTCGGCAACGCAGCTTCACGGCGGCGGCGGTTGAGCTGGGCACGACACAACCGGCGATCAGCCAGCAGATCAAACGGTTGGAGGAGCAACTGGCGACCCGCTTGTTCGATCGCATTTATCGCGGCATTGAGTTGACCGAGGCAGGAATCATTCTTTTCGAGCAGGTTCAGCTTGGTTTGCAGCAGATCGACGCCGGATTGAGTGCGATCAGCGCGCAACAGCAGCACGAAGTGCTCCAGGTAGCCACTGACTTCGCCTTTGCCGCTTACTGGTTGATGCCGCGCTTGCACCGTTTCCACGCAGCCAATCCACAGGTGGACGTCAGCTTGGTGACCAGTGAGCGCAGCCACAACATGCTGCGTACCGATATCGATGTGGCAGTGTTGTTCGGTGATGGCCGTTTCAAGCAGGGCGAAAGCCATTGGTTGTTCAGCGAAGAAGTCTTCCCGGTCTGCAGCCCGCAGCTATTGAACGAGCGTCCCCTGCCCTTGCCCACCCAGGCGTTGTTGGAGTTCCCGCTGCTGCATTTGCGCGGCGAACACAGCAGTAATTGGTTTGACTGGAGTGGCGTGTTCCGCGAGCTGGGGATTACCTCGCCGCCTGCCCCAGGGCAGCTGCGCTTTGACAATTACACCCTGCTGATCCAAGCCGCGATCGGTGGTCAGGGGGTGGCCATTGGTTGGCGTCACCTTGTGGATAACTTGCTGGCACAAGGCTTGTTGTGCCGCCCGATTGCCGAAACCGTGATGTCCAGGCTGGGGTATTACGTGGTGTTGCCCCAGCGCAAACGGCGGGGCGCGTTGATCCAGCGGTTCGTCGATTGGTTGATGGCCGAGCAGGCCAGCAGTGCGCAAACGCTCAATGGCCTGTCGTCTCCTTCGATTGCGGTTTGAATATCAAAAGATCGCAGCCTTCGGCAGCTCCTACAGGTTTATGTGTAGGCGCTGCCGAAGGCTGCGATCTTCAAGATTCTGAAGTCGCGATGAAACTGACGTGCTCGCCAATGTGCAGGTTCAGATGTAACTCGTCGGCGATCCCCACTGCCGTCCGGGTCAGGCGCTCAATGGGCTCGGCCAGGCCAGGCTCCAGATGGCTGCCGACCCGAATGAAATGTTCGAGGGTCAATCCGGGTACGCTTCGCGGCGCATTCACCAGTGTCCAGCGCAGCGAACTGCTCTGCAGGGCTTCGCGGATCTCCTCGGCGGCGTGACGTTGCAGCGGCTCGAATGTCTCCGGGTCGTCCAGTACGTCGAAATCGCCCACCAAAAACAATCGGGAAACGCCCGCCGCCTGCATGCCATCGATCAACGCGTCTGCCGCCAGCACCTGTTCGACGGGGCCGGGCACGATATTCTTTTCAACGTGCTCACTGTTGTACGGTAATCCCGGTGCGTCTAACAGGCAGATGACCGCCGAACTGCCGGCCACGCTTTGCTTGACCCGTTCTGCCTCGAACAGATCGCCGGTCTTGGTACGCAAGCCGGGTCGCGGTGCGAGCGCCGTCAGGTCATCGAGAATGGCGATCACTTCATGCTGGCGCCGCAGCATCTCCACCATCAGCGCACTGCCCAGGCTACTCATGGCACCATAGAGCACCACTTTCACTACCGGGGTTTCTGCATTTTTCATGGCCAGGCTCCGATGTCTGCGGGGGTTATAGGGCGTGTGACCTGCGGGAAACGGTGAGGGTTCGAATCGGTTTCAGAGGGGTTTCCATGCAACGGATCAAGGGATATCACGCCCACGTGTATTTCGACGCCAGCACCGTCGATCAGGCGCGAGCCTTGTGCGAGCAGGCCGCGCAGCTGTTCCCGTTGAAAATGGGCCGCGTGCACGAGCGCCCGGTGGGCCCGCATCCAGACTGGAGTTGCCAGCTGGCCTTCGGACCGGAGTTGATCGGCGAAGTGCTGCCGTGGCTCGCGCTCAACCGCAAGGGGCTAGTGGTGTTCCTGCATCCGGACACCGGCGACGATCTGTTGGATCACAGCGAGCATGCGATCTGGATGGGCGCGATTCGCCCGCTGGATCTGTCTATTTTTTGATCAATATTAATTTAAGTTTATAAGGTTTCTTCTGGCTCGCCGGGCAAATGCTCGTCCAAGTGCAGCCATGGCAAGCGGCTGTCGGTCCAGATATGTCGCTCGGCTGGAGCCCGTTCGGGGTGGTCGAGGGTCGCGATGGTCACGTCGATGCTTTCAGGACTGAGGTGGGTTGTCAGTGCCAACTGCGCCCCACAGTGGCCGCAGAAGTAGCGCACGCAGGTGGAGGAAGAGTCGTACAGTGATGGCGTGCCAGCCAGCCATTGGAAAGCGGATGAGGGCACGGTGATCCAGGTGGTGACGATGCCGCCGCTGACCCGTCGGCAAATCGAGCAATGGCAGTGGGCGATATCTTGCAACGGCCCGCTGAACTGGTAGCGCAGCTGTCCGCAATGGCAGCCGCCGGTGTGGATGTTGGCCATGCCCTTTCCTCCTGATGTGTTTTCACTGACGCCATCGCGAGCATGCTCGCTCCTACAGAGGTTTGTGTACCCCCAGGTCCCCTGTAGGAGCGAGCATGCTCGCGATGAATTCAACTCGGCCTCACTCCTTGCCCCATCCGACGACCGGTCGTACTTCCGATCAGCCCTTTCATTGGCGAAAGCTGGCTGAAAGCTTCCCCGATTAGGATCGCCTCCACTGCCGGCAATAGACCGGTTGGCCAATGCGAGTGTTCGATTGCTCGCCAGGTCCATTTAACAACAACAATGGTGACCCTGATGTCCTTTACCCGCCGCTTCGCCACAACTCCACCCGTACGTCTTGTGCTTCCCGTTTTGCGCTGATCCCACCCGGTCCGCCCATTCCCTAGCTGCGCTACGCCTGGAGTATTCCCATGCTGACTTTCCTTGGCTTTGCCATGGTCATCACCTTCATGTTCCTGATCATGACCAAGCGCCTGTCCGCGCTGATCGCTCTGATCATCATCCCGATCGTCTTCGCTCTGTTCGGTGGTTTCGGCCCGAAAATCGGCCCGATGATGCTCGAGGGCATCACCAAGCTCGCGCCGACCGGCGTGATGCTGATGTTCGCCATTCTGTACTTTGCCCTGATGATCGACTCCGGCCTGTTCGACCCGGCCGTGCGCAAGATCCTCAAAATGGTCAAGGGCGACCCGCTGAAAGTGTCGGTCGGTACTGCCGTGCTGGCGCTCGTCGTTTCCCTCGATGGTGACGGCGCGACCACTTACATGATCTGCGTCGCTGCCATGCTGCCGCTCTACAGCCGTATCGGCATGAGCCCGCGGATCATGGCTGGCCTGATCATCCTCGCCGGCGGCGTGATGAACATGACCCCATGGGGTGGCCCTACGGCCCGTGCGGCCAGTGCGCTGCATGTCGACCCTTCGGCCATCTTCGTTCCGATGATCCCGGCGATGGCTGCCGGTGTCGTGGCCATCCTGGCGATCGCTTACTTCTACGGCAAACGTGAGCGTGCGCGCCTGGGTGAGCTGCATCTGGTGGGCGATGAAATCGATCACAGCGAAATCACCGTTTCGCAGTTCCCGGACGCCCGTCGTCCGAACCTGATCTGGTTCAACGGCGCCCTGACCCTGGTCCTGATGTGCACCCTGATCGCTGGCCTGCTGCCGCTGCCCGTGCTGTTCATGGTGGCCTTCAGTATCGCCATGATCGTTAACTATCCGTGCCTGCAAGCACAGAAGGACCGCGTCGCGGCCCACGCTGGCAGCGTTCTGGCGGTGGTCGGGTTGATCTTTGCCGCTGGTATCTTCACCGGCATCCTCTCCGGTACCGGCATGGTCGACGCGATGTCGAAAAGCCTGTTGTCGGTGATCCCGGACTTCCTCGGCCCGTACCTGGCCGTGATCACGGCGCTGGTGAGCATGCCGTTCACCTTCTTCATGTCGAACGACGCATTTTATTACGGCGTGTTACCAGTTCTTGCCGAAGCTGCCAGCCACTACGGTATTACTGCGGTGGAAATGGCACGTGCCTCGATCGTCGGTCAGCCCGTCCACTTGCTGAGCCCGCTGGTACCATCGACCTACCTGTTGGTGGCCCTGGCCGGTATCGATTTCGGCGATCACCAGCGCTTTACCCTGAAGTGGGCAGTGCTGGTGTGCATGTGCATACTGGTTGCCGCGTTGCTGATGGGGATTTTCCCGCTGTTCAGCACTCTATAATCCAAAGACTCGCCACCCGGGGTCCCGGCTTCGCAGTCTGAAGCCTGGACCCCTTGTGGTTTAACACTCGCTCAAAGGAATACACATGGAATGGCTGACCAACCCTGAAATTTGGGTTGCCTTCTTCACCCTGACCGCCCTGGAAATCGTTCTGGGTATCGATAACATCATCATGATTTCGATCCTGGTCAGCCGCATGCCCAAGCACATGCAGGCGCGCACCCGAATTTTCGGTCTGGCGCTGGCCATGGTCACGCGGATTCTGTTGCTGTTGTCGATCACCTGGGTCATGCGCCTGACCGCCGATCTGTTCGAAGTGTTCGGCCAGGGTATTTCCGGGCGTGACCTGATCCTGTTCTTCGGTGGCCTGTTCCTGCTGTGGAAAAGCTCGCAAGAGATGTACCACGCGCTGGAAGGTGAAGACGAATCCGACGACGAGCCGAGTGTGAAAGGCGGAAACTTCCTCTACACCATCATCCAGATCGCGATCATCGACATCGTGTTCTCCCTGGACTCGGTGATTACCGCGGTCGGCATGGTGTCCCATGTACCGGTCATGGTCGCGGCCATCGTCGTGGCGGTGCTGGTGATGATGCTGGCGTCCGGCACCATCAGCGCGTTCATCGACAAGCACCCTTCGCTGAAGATGCTGGCGCTGTCGTTCCTGCTGGTGGTGGGTACCGTGCTGATCGCCGAATCCTTCGACGTTCACGTGCCAAAAGGCTACGTCTACTTCGCCATGGCGTTCTCGCTGGCGGTGGAAGCGATCAATATCAAGATGCGCACCGCCATCGCTCGCAAAAAGCAGCAGCAAGAGCCAGTGAAACTGCGCAAGGACATTCCAGGGCAGTAACGTAAAACCTGTGGGAGCGAGCCTGCTCGCGAAGAGGGAGTGTCAGCCAACATCAATGCTGCCTGTCACACCGCTTTCGCGAGCAGGCTCGCTCCCACAGTTGTTTCAGGGGCCTTCGGGCCCCTTTTTCATGCCTGCATGAAGCGGTTTTCATGACCGTTTTGTTTCAAACACGCCTTTAGCTATGCGATGCTGGCGCCCAGACCGTTAGCCAACTACAGCTTAAGTACAAAACGTAGAACGTCGCGGTACCGTCAACTTGCTCCTTTGGGGCGCTACCACCACAGGGGGCCGTCATGCTCACCCTGCTCAATTTGCTCTCAGCCGTGGCCTTGTTGATCTGGGGCACGCACATCGTCCGAACCGGCATCCTGCGGGTCTACGGCTCCAACTTGCGCCATGTCATTGGCCGCAACATGTCCAAGCGCTGGCTGGCTTTCCTGTCGGGGATTGCGGTGACAGCGATGGTCCAGAGCAGCAACGCCACGGCGATGCTCGTGACCTCCTTCGTCGGTCAAGGCCTGATGGCATTGACCCCGGCACTGTCGACCATGCTCGGGGCCGATGTCGGTACGGCGCTAATGGCGCGGGTGCTGACCTTCGACCTGTCCTGGCTGTCGCCGCTGCTGATTTTCATTGGGGTTATTTTCTTCCTGTCACGCAAGCAGACCCGCCTGGGTCAGATGGGGCGCGTCGCGATCGGCCTGGGGTTGATCATTCTGGCGCTGCAACTGATCGTCGAGTCGGCGGCACCGATCACCCATGCCAAAGGGGTCAAGGTGATCTTTGCCTCGCTGACCGGCGACATCCTGCTTGATGCCCTGATGGGGGCGCTGTTCGCCATGATCTCCTACTCCAGCCTGGCAGCGGTGCTGCTGACGGCGACCCTGGCCGGCGCCAAGGTGATCGGCCTGCCGGTGGCCCTCGGGCTGGTCATCGGCGCCAATATCGGCAGCGGCGTGCTGGCGTTCCTCAGCACCAGCATGCAGAACGCTGCCGGCCGTCAGGTGGCGCTGGGCAGTCTGTTGTACAAGCTGATAGGCCTATTGCTGATCATTCCGGTGCTCGGCCCCCTGGTGCACTGGATCGACAGCCTGGATTTCAGCCCACAGGAAATGGTCATCGGCTTCCACCTGCTCTACAACACCGCACGCTGCCTGATCCTGCTGCCCACTGTCGGGCCGATGGCCAGGTTTTGTGCCTGGGTGCTGCCGGAGCGTCCACAAGCCAATGGCACGGCCAAACCCCGACACCTTGATTTGACTGCGTTGGTCACGCCCAGTCTCGCGTTGGCCAACGCCGCCCGGGAAACCCTGCGCATGGGTGACCTGATCGACAACATGCTCGAAGCCATGCAGGACGTGTTGCACGGTAAACAATCGGCCGTCACCCAGGAAGTGCGTCGCCTGACGGATGACGTTGAATCGCTCTACAGCGCGATCAAGCTGTATCTGGCGCAGATGCCCAGGGAAGACCTCAGTGACCAGGACAGCCGGCGCTGGGCCGAAATCATCGAGCTGGCGATTAACCTGAAACTCGCCAGCGACCTGATCGAGCGCATGCTGCGCAAGGTCCAGCAGCAGAAAACTGCTCAGCGCCGCTCGTTTTCCGAGGTGGGCCTGGAAGAACTGGCGGGGTTGCAGGGTCAATTGATTGCCAATCTGCGGCTGGGACTGTCGGTGTTCCTCAGTGCCGACAAGGAAAGCGCCCGGCAGTTGTTGCGTGAGAAACGTCGCTTTCGTGCACAGGAACGCCGTCTGGCTCATGCGCATGTCAGCCGTTTGCAACGTAAGATTGTGCAGAGTATCGAGACCAGTTCCCTGCACCTGGAACTGATCGCCGATATGAAGCGTCTGAATTCGCTGTTTTGCAGCAGTGCTTATGTGGTGCTGGAAACGTCGGAAACCGGTGCGCTGATGGCCGACGATTTGGCTGACATTACGCATTCGCCTTGAACGTCTGGTGTTGCGATCAGTCAGTAACATGGATTCAGCCTTAATGCCGTCATCGCGGGCAAGCCCGCTCCCACAGGTCCGAGTGCACCACACTGTGGGAGCGGGCTTGCCCGCGATAGCGGTCTAAAGGACGACACAGATCTCCGATTGGTTGCCTGGAAGCTCGTTATGCGTTGCCTGTTGTTCGCCTGTCTGCTGCTTGGCTCGTTGCCCTCGCTTGCCCTGGATCGCTTCCAGGTCGAGGGCTACACCCTGCGCAACGGTCTGCAATTGCTGCTCAAGCCTGGTGCGGAGCGTGGGCACGTGGCGATTCGACTGGTGATCGGCGTCGGTATCGATGATTTTGGCTGTACCGAGAAAGAACTGCCCCACTTGCTCGAACATCTGTTGTTCAGCGGTATCGACGCCAGTGGCGAAGGTGGCCTGGAGGAGCGCATGCAAGCGCTGGGCGGCGAATGGAACGCCTACACCAGTAATGCTGATACCACCTTCGTGATCGAAGCCCCGGCAAAAAACCAGCGCAAGGTCCTCGACCTACTGCTGGCGTTGCTGACCCAGACCCAATTCGATGACAACGCCATCAACGCCGCCAAGCAAGTGGTCGAGCGCGAAGACGGCGGTCATTACTCCCATTTGCAACGCTGGCTGGATCGCCAGGACCTGGGGCACACCGCCAGCAATCAATTGGCCGTCGAATTGGGTCTCAAGTGCTCCGAGCGCGCGGAGGTTGATCATCTGACCCGTGAGCAACTGGAGAAAGTGCGCAAGGATTGGTACGCGCCCAACAACATGACGTTGATCGTGGTCGGCGATCTTGACCGTTTGTTGCCGGCCTATCTGGATCGCACCTATGGCGGGCTGAAACCGATCGAACCCACCGCACACCCGGCGCTCCCGCAAATTCAGGCCAGCGCCGCCCACGAGCGCAGCCTGATTCGCGGTTTTGTCGGCGATGGGGCCAAGCTGCACTGGCTGGTGCCGGAGCCCGTGCTGGAGGATCAGCACGACCAGACCTTCGACCTGCTCAAGGACTATCTGGATTGGGCGCTCTATCGCCAGTTGCGTCTGGCGTATGGTTTGTCCTATGGGCCGTGGGCCGAGCGCGAGGTGTTCGGCGGTGTGGGCTTCATGAGCCTGAATGCGGATCTTGAGCGAGGCGATGTGGCCAAGGCGCAACAGGTGTTGGAGGAATTGAAGGCCCAATTGCTCAAGGATGGCCTGAACGTCGAGACCTTCAACCGCCTCAAGCAGGCGGCCATTGCTCGCCAGTCCTGGGCGGTGCAGGGCAACAGTGCGCTGGCCGATTACTACTGGAGCGCCATCGGTGACTACGAGGACGGCCGTTTCGCCAATCCGGCCAGGGAACTGCAATCGGTGACCCTGGCCGAAGCCAACAAGGCCATGCGCGAATTGCTCCTGCAACCGGGTTACATACGGATCGAGAAACCGTTGCTTGGTGATGATCAGGTGCTGTGGCTGATTGCCGGGGGGGTGGGTTTGATCGTACTGAGCCTGGTGGCTTGGCGCGTTCACCACAGAGGTAGGGGCCGGCTTGCTGACGATGACGGCGCGTCATTCAACCCTGATGGCGACTGAGGCGCCACTATCGCCAGCAAGCCGGCTCCTACAAAAAAAGAGACGCGCATTGGTGACCGTGGGCCTCGCCACACCGCACCGCCAGCGGTACCCTGTCGAGGATTTTTCCTACGACTACTGTGAACCGCCGAATGCCGACCCTGACCCTTTTCGTACAGCGCATCCTCGAACTGATGAAGCGCTACCCTGGGGTCATTGCGCTCGGTGGTTTTATCTCCGGGGTCGGCAGTTTCATTCTGGTGGATCGTCAGCAGGGGCTCGCGAGCTGGATCACCACCATCATGCTGATCAGTTGGGTCTGGCTGATGCTGGAAAACAGCCTGACCCAGCTGTTCACCAAAGTCTTCAAGCGGGAAATTCCCCAACCCTTGTTGCGTTACGCAACGCAGATGATTCATCAGGAAAGCCTGTTCTTCGTCCTGCCGTTCTTCTTCATCACCACCACCTGGAACAGTGGCCAACTGTTCTTCACCGGGTTGTTGGGCATCGCGGCGCTGATTTCCATCATCGATCCGTTGTACTACAAGTGGCTGGCGCCACGGCGCTGGGCGTTCCTGGCGCTGCACACCCTGACGCTGTTCGCCGCCCTGCTCACCGCGTTGCCGGTGATCATGCACCTCACCACCTCGCAAAGCTTCAAATGGGCACTGGGCATTGCGGTGTTGCTGTCGTTCCCGAGCCTGGCGTCGATCTTCCCGATTCGTACCGTACGCAACGCGTTGGCAATCCTGAGCATCACCATCGGCATCGGCGGCGTGGGTTGGGTGCTGCGGTCGTGGGTACCACCGGCGACGCTGTGGATGACCGACGTGGCCATCAGCACGCAATTGCAGGACCGCACCCCCGGCAAGAGCCTGGAGGAAGTCAGCGCCGCGCAGATCCGTGCCGACGGGCTGTACGCCTACACCGCCATCAACGCCCCGCGTGGCCTCGACGAGCGGATTTATCACGTCTGGCAGTTCAACGGTAAAGAGGTCGACCGCATTGCGCTGGACATCCACGGTGGGCGCAAGGAAGGCTATCGTGCCTGGACCCACAAGCAGAATTTCCCAGGCAACCCCGTCGGCAAGTGGCAGGTCCGGGTACTGACCGAAGACGGCCAGGTCATCGGCGTGTTGCGGTTCCAGATCACCGACAGCACACCGATCAAAGAAAAGTAGAGCGGTTCGTGCTATTACGTAGGTCAGCGTAAATAGCCGAAAAAGCACGGAGCTTATGACCAGCGACACAGTGGCCGGCAATGCCCGGCTGGACACCTCGCAAACCCCGCCCCAGATACGTGTGACGGGGGACTGGACGCTCGCCCATTACGCCGACCTCAAGCGGGTGAGCGACAATCTCGAAGGTCAATACGACGACAGCACCCGCATCGACCTCAATGGCCTTGGCGCGCTCGATACCGCCGGTGCGTCGCTGCTGGTGGAGCTATTGGGTTCCGAACGCCTGGGCCGCTCCGCCGAACATCCCGATTGCACTCTCTCGGCCGCCGACCGCGCTCTACTGCAAACGATCTATTGTTCGCTGACCGATTTCTGTGTGCCGATCAAGGAGCCGGAAATCAGCGTCGGCATACAATTGCTGACCCGCATTGGCCGCGCGGTGGACACGGTCTGGCAGGACACTCTGCAACTGCTGGGTTTCGTTGGCCTGATCCTGGAAACCATTGTCCGCGGCCTGTTTCGCCCGAAGCGCTGGCGGATCACGCCAATGGTTGCGCACATCGAACAGACCGGCCTCGATGCCGCGCCAATCGTTGCCTTGCTGACCTTTCTGGTGGGCGCCGTGGTGGCATTTCTCGGGGCGACGGTACTGGCCAACTTTGGTGCCACGGTGTTTACCGTGCATCTGGTGGCGTTCTCCTTCCTGCGTGAGTTCGCAGTGTTGCTGACGGCGATCCTGATGGCCGGGCGAACCGCCAGTGCCTTCACCGCGCAGATCGGCTCGATGAAGGCCAACGAAGAAATCGATGCGATCCGCACCCTGGGCCTCGATCCCATGGAGCTGCTGGTAGTGCCGCGGGTCCTGGCATTGCTGGTGGCGTTGCCGATGTTGACCTTTCTGGCGATGGTGTCGGGGATTGTCGGGGGTGCCCTGGTCTGCGCGGTGTCCCTGGACATATCTCCGGCAATGTTCCTGTCACTGTTGCAATCGAACATCGGCGTTCAACACTTTCTTGTGGGCATGATCAAGGCACCGGTGTTTGCCTTCCTGATCGCGGCCATCGGTTGCCTCGAAGGCTTCAAGGTCAGCGGCAGCGCCGAGTCCGTTGGCGCACACACCACCTCCGCCGTGGTGCAGTCGATTTTCGTGGTGATCGTACTCGACGCCGTGGCCGCACTGTTTTTCATGGAGATCAGTTGGTGAGACGTATACCCCGAGCGCCCGCCGAGGCGGTGATCGAAGTCCGTGGGCTGTGCAATCGCTTCGGTCGCCAGAGCGTTCATGAAAACCTTGATCTGGATTTGTACAAAGGCGAGATTCTGGCCGTGGTCGGCGGCTCCGGTAGCGGCAAGTCGGTGCTGTTGCGCAGCATCGTCGGCTTGCGCCAGCCCAGCGAGGGCATGGTGAAGGTCTTCGGTAAAAACCTGCCGGGTTTGCCTGAGCACGAACGCTCGCTGGTGGAACGGCGCTTCGGCGTGCTGTTCCAGAAAGGCGCCCTGTTCTCTTCGCTGACCGTGACCGAGAATGTCGCCCTGCCCCTCATTGAGCATGCCGGCCTGAGCCGCGATGACGCCGAGCACTTGGCGGCGGTGAAAATGGCCCTGGCCGGTTTGCCGCTGTCGGCGGCAGACAAATACCCCGCGTCCCTGTCCGGCGGCATGATCAAGCGTGCGGCGCTGGCGCGGGCATTGGCGCTGGACCCGGACATCCTGTTCCTCGACGAGCCCACCGCCGGCCTCGATCCGATTGGCGCCGCCGCCTTCGACCAATTGATCCTGACCCTGCGCGATGCCTTGGGGCTCAGTGTATTTCTGGTGACCCACGACCTCGACACGCTCTACACCATCACCGACCGGGTGGCGGTGCTGGCGCAGAAGAAGGTGCTGGTGGCTGATGCCATCGATGTCGTCTCGGAAACTGACGATGCGTGGATTCACGAATACTTCCATGGCCCTCGCGGCCGCGCGGCGCTGAGTGCCGCCCAACAGCTCAACGAGGTCTGACATGGAAACCCGAGCCCATCATGTATTGATCGGCCTGTTCACCGTGATTGTGGTGGCAGGCGCCCTGCTCTTCGGCCTGTGGCTGGCCAAGTCCAGCGTCGACACTGAGTTCAAGGATTACGAAGTGGTGTTCAACGAAGCGGTCAGCGGCCTGTCCAACGGCAGCTCCGTGCAGTACAGCGGGATCAAGGTCGGCGACGTGGTGTCGTTGAGCCTGGACCCGGAAGACCCGCGCCGGGTGCTGGCACGAATTCGCCTGGCCGGCGATACGCCGGTCAAGGAAGATACTCAGGCCAAGCTGGCGCTGACCGGCGTTACCGGGACGTCGATCATCCAGCTCAGTGGCGGCACGCCGCAGAGTCCGACGCTCAAAGGCAAGGGTGGCAAGTTGCCGGTGATCATCGCCAAGCCCTCGCCCATTGCTCGATTAATCAATGACAGCAATGAGTTCATGTCCGGTGTAAGCACGCTGATGCAGAACGCCAACCAGATGTTTTCAGAGCAGAACATCGAACATGTCAGCAAGATCCTCGAACATCTGGATGTCACTACCGGCACTATCGCCGACCAGCGCGAAGATATACGCCAGGCGATGCAGCAATTGGCTTCGATCAGCAAACAGGCCGGCACTATGCTGGAGCAGACGTCGGCGTTGATGCGCAATGCCAACGGGCTGCTCAATGACCATGGCAAGCAGATGATGGGCAGTGCCGAGCAGGCCATGAAGTCCCTGGAACAGAGCAGCGCGACGATCAACAAGCTGATCATTGCCAATCAGGACTCGCTCAATAGCGGCATGCAAGGCCTCAATGGCCTGGCCCCAGCGGTGCGTGAGCTTCGCGAAACACTGACCTCGCTGCGCGCCATCTCTCGACGCCTTGAAGCTGACCCCGGCGGTTACCTCCTGGGCAGCGACAAGCACAAGGAATTCACCCCATGAAGCTGACTGCCCTCGCCCTCCTCGCCAGCTTCACACTGATCGGCGCGTGCTCGATCCTGCCCAAACCCGAGCCGTTTGAAATCTATCGATTGCCATCGGCGCAAAGCAGCGCATCGGCCAGCCCATCCACGTCGCAGCGCTGGTCATTGCGCCTGAACAAACCCCAAACCAGCGAGGCATTGAACCGCCCGGACATTGCCGTAATTCCTCAGGGCGATGTGATCAGCAGCTACAAGGGATCGCGCTGGAGCGACCCGGCACCGGTGCTGCTGCGTAATCGATTGCTGGATGGTTTCCAGCGCGATGGTCGGGTGACGTTGCTCAGCACCGACGACAGCAACTTCCAGGCCGACCTGGAATTGGGCGGCAGCTTGCAGGCGTTTCAGGCGGAGTATCAAGGGGCTGCCGCCAGCGTCGTCGTAAGGTTCGATGCACTCCTGGTGCGTGGGTATGACCAACGCCTGCTTGCCAGTAAACGCTTTGAAGTGCGCCAGCCATTGACTGATGTGAAGGTGCCTGCAGTGGTGGCCGGGTTCGGCCAGGCCAGTGATCAGCTGACGGCGCAGGTGGTGGCTTGGGCGGTTGGGCAAGGGCAGAAATTCGCGCCGCCGCCTAGACCTTGAAGGTCCTGCGGACCTTATCGCGGGCAAGCCTTGCTCCTACAGGATCGGGAGGGTGTTCAAAAATGTGCAAATGCCCCAATCCTGTAGGAGCAAGGCTTGCCCGCGATAAATTTCAGAATCAACCGAAGAACCAGTAGCAGACCCCGATGGCGCCCAGCACACCGGCCAGCTCCGCCAACAACGCACACCCCACCGCATGCCGCGCACGCTGAATGCCCACCGCGCCGAAATACACCGCCAACACATAGAACGTGGTTTCGGTACTGCCCTGAACGGTCGCCGCGACCAGTGCCGGGAAGCTGTCCACACCTGAGGTTTTCATCGTCTCGATCAGCATCGCCCGGGCGGCGCTGCCCGAGAAGGGCTTGACCATCGCCGTCGGCAGCGCGTCGACGAAGCGTGTGTCCCAACCGGCCCATTCCACGAAGTGACGAATCCCGTCCAGGCCGAAATCCAGTGCCCCGGAAGCCCGAAGTACGCCCACCGCACAGAGCATTGCCACCAGGTACGGCAGCAGGTTCTTCGCCACGTCGAAGCCTTCTTTGGCGCCTTCGACGAAGGCCTCGTAGACCTTCACCTTACGCAACGCGCCAATCACCAGAAACAGCATGATGATCCCGAATAGCGTCAGATTGCCGAGGATCGACGACAAAGCGGCCAGGGCGGTAGACGAAAGGGTTGCCAGCAACGCCATGAAAGCGCCAAGGGCGAGGGCACCGGGAATCAGATAGGCCAACACCACTGGATCCCAGATCCGTAGCCGTTGCATGAAGGCGACAGAGAGAAAACCGACAATGGTCGAGCAACTGGTGGCCAGCAGGATCGGCAGGAACACCAGGGTGGGGTCGGGCGCACCTTGCTGGGCGCGGTACATGAAAATCGTCACCGGCAGCAGGGTCAGGGAGGAAGCGTTGAGCACCAGGAACAGGATCTGCGCATTACTGGCGATGGTGTCGCTGGGGTTGAGCTCTTGCAGTGCCTTCATGGCCTTTAGGCCGATCGGCGTGGCGGCGTTGTCCAGGCCCAGGCCGTTGGCGGCGAAGTTGAGGGTGATCAGGCCGATGGCGGGGTGACCGGGCGGAACCTCCGGCATCAAACGCAGAAACAGTGGGCCAAGGGCCTTGGCCAGCCATTCGACGATCCCGGCTTTCTCGGCGATGCGCAAAAAGCCTAGCCAGAGGGTGAGGGTGCCGAACAGCAACACCATGACCTCGACCGACAGCTTGGCCATGGCGAAGATGCTTTCCACCATCGCCGCGAAGATCCCGGCGTTGCCGCCGACCAGCCATTGCGCCAGCGCCGACACGGCGGCCACGATGAAGAAGCCAAGCCACAGGCCATTGAGCATCAGTCAAATCCCCCAAAAGATGCTCGAATGATAGCGGGGTGGCCAGAAACGACAAACCCCGGATTTCTCCGGGGTTTGGTTGGATTCGCAAAGACCGCCTGTAGGAGCGAGGCTTGCCCGCGAACAACGACAATGCGGTTTGACTGATAAACCGAGGCGTCCCATTCGCAGGCAAGCCTCGCTCCTATGAGGGGAGTATCAGTTTTTGGAAGCTTGGCCAGCCGGCAGCTTCTCTTTGCTGCGCCAGTGCGGCAGGGAGTTCCAGTAGCGCTGGCCCTTGGCGTCGTCGTACATGCCTTCCCAGCGCGCGATGACCAGTACGGCCAGGGCGTTGCCGATCACGTTCAGCGCGGTACGGGCCATGTCCATGATGCGGTCGACACCGGCGATGAACGCCAGGCCTTCCAGCGGGATACCCACGCTGCCCAGGGTGGCCAGCAGCACCACGAAGGACACGCCCGGTACACCGGCGATGCCTTTGGAGGTGACCATCAGGGTCAGCACCAGCAGCAGCTGTTGGCTGATCGACAGGTCGATGCCGTACAGCTGGGCGATGAAGATCGCCGCGATGCTCTGGTACAGGGTCGAACCGTCGAGGTTGAACGAGTAACCGGTCGGCACCACGAAGCTGCAGATGGCTTTCGGTGCGCCATAGGCTTCCATCTTCTCGATCACGCGCGGCAGCACGGTTTCGGAGGAGGCGGTGGAGTAGGCCAGTACCAGCTCATCCTTGAAGATGCGCATCAGCTTGATCACCGAGAAACCAAACAGGCGAGCGACCAGGCCCAGCACCATGAAGGCGAAGAAGGCGATGGCGAAGTAAACCAGGACCACCAGTTTCGCCAGCGGCAGCAGGGAGGCGAAGCCGAAGTTGGCCACGGTCACCGCGATCAGGGCGAACACACCGATCGGGGCGTAGTTCATGATCATGTGGGTGACTTTGAACATGGCTTCCGACACGCCCTGGAACATCTTCACCAGCGGTTCGCGCATATCCGCTTGCAGGCTCGACAGACCCAGGCCGAACAGCACGGAGAAGAAAATGATCGGCAGCATTTCACCGCGGGCCATGGCCGCGAAGATATTCGACGGGATCAGGTTGAGGATGGTCTCGATGAACGCATGCTCATGCTGAACTTCGGCTGCGGTCGCCTTGTACTTGGAGATGTCCACGGTACCCAGGGTGCTCATGTCGATGCCCGAGCCCGGGTGGAACACGTTGGCCAGCACCAGACCGACGACGATGGCGATGGTCGTGACGATTTCGAAGTAGATGATGGTCTTCAGACCAATGCGCCCCAGCTTCTTTGCGTCACCGACGCCCGCGATGCCGACGATCAGCGAGGAAATGACGATCGGGATCACGATCATCTTGATCAGACGGATAAAGATATCGCCTGCCGGTTGCAGGACGTTGCTGATCCACCAGGCTTTCTCGGCACTGAAATGGTTGAGCAGCGCACCGATTGCAATCCCCAATACCAGACCGATGAGGATCTGCCAGGCGAGGCTAAGCTTTGCCTTCTTCATATCTTTACCCTTACTTCAGTTTGACTCGGGCAGATGCGCGACCTGGTCCGCTTGTGGCGAAAAAGTCGTGTGCATCTGCCCCCGTATAAGGAGCCCCGGAGCGCTTGTTGATGGCTCTCTGGCAGGCGAAAAAAGGCGCAACTATTCCGATGCAAGGAAGCGACGTCTA
Organism: Pseudomonas putida; assembly: GCF_050990305.1. Taxonomy (GTDB): domain Bacteria; phylum Pseudomonadota; class Gammaproteobacteria; order Pseudomonadales; family Pseudomonadaceae; genus Aquipseudomonas; species Aquipseudomonas putida_AH. The sequence goes on from NZ_CP158817.1 coordinate 44,999, forward strand.
ATGCCGTAAACGCCTACCCTATGCCGAATCGGCATGAGGTTTTTTCACTGAAAGCGACGTCGCAAACGGTTCGAATGTGACATTTCGGCAGGCATAAGTGCCGTGAACCGGCCATCACAGCGAAGATTGCTTGTTTTTTGATCAGTGAGAACGCAAGAGATTTTCGGGAAAATCCCAGCGTGCGGGAGAAGGAATTACGGCAAAAAACGGCCAATATTTCTCGATATACGGTCGCTGGGAAGCACTGGGAAATTCATTTTCCGTGGCGGGCGAGGGAAGATTGTCGGGGGAGGGGGAAAACGAATGGGGTGCTCTGAGTCAGCGCTTTGCGCGAACAAGCTCTTCGCAAGTTCGTCGAGTCTTGATTGACCGGCGAACTTGCGTCGCAGCTTTCCTGACCCGGCCCTTGCGCAGGCACTCCCTGTACCCGTAGGTCACTCCGCCCCTGAAACAGGCAGAACGTCCCGACCCCTTGGTCATGCGCCGGCCTTCCTCGGGTGGGCGCAAAGGAAAGAAGCAATGCGCTTCTTTCTGGATTCGTGTTCAACACCCACTTCAATTCATCTGCTGTCCTGGCTGGCGTTCTTCTTTCTTTACTAAACCTGACCAGGATTCACGTGGCACTGCCGCCCAACGGCAGGGCGGCTGCCAGTGTCTTTACCCTAACGCTCATGTTCAGCTTCGACCGCGACGGCCAAAGAAGAAGGAAGCAATGAACATCACCAGGAATACGACAAAGAGAATCTTGGCGATACCCGTGGCGGTGCCGGCGATACCACCGAAGCCCAGGACGGCCGCGACGATGGCAATGATCAGGAAGGTGATAGCCCAGCTCAACATGGTGATTCTCCTTACGCTTCTATTTAGAGGTATTGCTTAAAGGTGCCGCGTTTCCGGGCGCCTTGGGCGCCAAGACTGTTTATCTAGAACACCCAACGTTCCCGGCGGGGCATGTCTTCCAGCGCCTGGTGTTGGTCAACGTCCATCATTCGCATCGAAGCGCTGTCAGCCATGCTGGGGCCGGCAGCGCTGAAGTGGGTTTGGATCGGGTGTTGAAACGACATGCTTGGCCCTTCTTGCTGCTGACTCTGTTCCCAGCGAAGAAACTGTTGGCCGCCGATCAAGGTGATCAGCAGCGCCAGGACGGCGAACACGCCTTGCTGGAGATGCAGTGGCGAGAGATGCAATGGGGTGGCACGTTGGCGATTCATCCTGAAGCTCCTCCCACGCGGGGTCATTGGGTTGAGGGCGTTTGGTTTTTGCCCTGCGTTACTCAGGCTATTGCAGCGTGCATGCCAGGTTTTTTATGCAAAAAAACCTTTATTAATCAATTAGTTGTTCTCTAGTGAAAAAGCTCTGTGGACGCATCCTGCACGATGGCTCCCGACGCGGTCGTGCGTAATGCACGATCGGCGAGGCTGCCGTTGCAATATTTTTGAATTGAGAAGAGGGCGCAGCTGTCAGAAAGGGACGTGATCCTTCGTCTGAAAAGAAGCTATCTATAAGAGGCTCACAAAATCAGGCGAAGACCGTCGGGTCGGGAGATTTCTCCCTGCCATGACGGGAATGGATCAGAATGAACCATGCAACTTGCCCGATTTTTCCGGGACTAACCAAGATCATTCGTTAAGGAGCGTAGGAAAATGGAATCAGCCACTGAGCATCAAGGCCGTATTCTTCTGGTGGACGATGAGTCCGCTATCCTGCGAACCTTCCGCTATTGCCTCGAAGACGAAGGCTACAGCGTGGCGACGGCCAACAGCGCCGCGCAAGCCGATGCCTTGCTGCAACGCCAAGTCTTTGATCTGTGCTTCCTCGATTTGCGCCTGGGTGAAGACAATGGCTTGGACGTATTGGCCCAGATGCGCATTCAAGCGCCCTGGATGCGCGTAGTGATCGTCACCGCGCACTCGGCCGTGGACACCGCCGTCGATGCGATTCAGGCCGGTGCCGCCGACTATTTAGTCAAACCGTGCAGTCCTGATCAGTTGCGCCTGGCCACCGCCAAGCAGTTGGAAGTGCGGCAATTGTCGGCGCGCCTGGAGGCGCTGGAAGGCGAAGTTCGTAAACCCAGGGATGGCCTGGACTCCCACAGCCCGGCCATGAAAGTCGTGCTCGAAACGGCCCGCCAGGTTGCCATCACCGATGCCAACATCCTGATCCTCGGGGAGTCCGGCACCGGTAAAGGCGAGCTGTCCCAGGCCATTCACGGCTGGAGTAAACGAGCGAAGAAGTCCTGCATCACCATCAACTGCCCGTCGCTGACTGCCGAACTCATGGAAAGCGAATTGTTCGGCCACAGTCGTGGCGCGTTCACCGGGGCCAGCGAAAGCACCCTGGGTCGTGTCAATCAGGCCGATGGCGGCACGTTGTTTCTCGATGAAATCGGCGATTTTCCATTGGTTTTGCAGCCTAAGTTGCTGCGATTCATCCAGGATAAAGAATACGAGCGTGTGGGCGACCCGGTCACCCGCCGCGCGGACGTACGTATTCTCGCGGCGACCAACCAGAGCCTTGAGGACATGGTTCGTGACGGTCGCTTCCGCGAAGACCTGCTCTATCGCCTGAACGTCATCACTTTGCACCTGCCACCCTTGCGCGAACGCAGGGAGGACATCCTGAATCTCGCCGACCGCTTTCTGGCACGCTTCGTCAAAGAGTACGCACGCCCGGCCCGGGGGTTCAGCGATGAGGCACGAGAAGCGCTGTTGGGTTATCGCTGGCCGGGGAACATTCGCGAACTGCGCAACGTGGTGGAGCGGGCGAGCATCATTTGTCCGCAGGAGCGGGTGGAGATCAGCCATTTGGGCATGGCCGAAACCCCCGTTAACAATGCACCGCGCATCGGTGCTGCGTTGAGCCTGGATGAGCTGGAAAAAGCGCATATCGGCGCGGTTCTCGCGACCGCCGGCACGCTGGATCAAGCCGCCAAGACCCTGGGCATCGACGCGTCGACGCTGTACCGCAAACGCAAACAGTACAACTTGTGAGCCGCCGCCGATGAAGCTGGCGATGAAGTTGCGGACCCGGCTGTTCCTGAGTATTTCCGCGCTGATCACAGTCGCGCTGCTCGGGCTGTTGCTCGGATTGGTCAGCGTGATGCAGATGGCCGGGAGCCAGGAAGCGTTGGTGCGCAATAACTTCGTCACCTTGGATATCGGGCTCAAGTTGCGTCAAACATTGGGCGACCAGTTGATCATTATGCTCAGCGAGCAACCCAACTCCTCGGCCTTCGAAGCGTCCAAGCAGCGCTATTTCGAATTGCTGGATCAAGGCATCGCCCAAGAGCCGGCAGACGTCGGCAGTGAAAGCGGCTTCAAGAAAGCCAAGGCGGACTACCTCAGTTTTATCAAGGCCTATGAAGTGTCGCCCGATACCACCCATGTCCTGAGCGGCAACGACGAACTCACCGAAAAATTCAATGCGCTGCGCAATGGCTTGATTGCCGAGCACAAGCGCGCGCTGGATAACATTAACGATACCGAGCGTCAGGCCCGTGAACGTGCCTTGTTGATTGCCGGGCTGCTGGGCCTGGTCGGGTTGGCGGTGTTGATCATCGGCTTCGTGACCGCCCATGCCATCGCCCGTCGCTTCGGTGAGCCCATCGAAGCCCTGGCGAAGGCAGCCGACCACATCGGCCAAGGCAATTTCGATGTCACCCTCCCAGTATCCTCGGCAGTCGAGCTGAACCAGTTGACCCGGCGTTTCGGGATCATGGCCGAGGCTTTGCGCGAGCATCAGGCCACTAATGTCGATGAACTGCTGGCGGGCCAGCAGCGACTGCAAGCTGTGCTCGACAGCATCGACGACGGCTTGCTGATGATCGATCGCCAGGGGCATCTGGAGCACCTCAACCCCGTGGCGCAGCGCCAGTTGGGATGGGACGACGATCGGGTCGGCCAGGGGTTGGGCGCGGCGCTGCTGCGTCCTGAGCTCGATGAGCAGCTGCAATTGGTTCTTCGCGGGGGCACGCTGGAAAGGGCACCGGAAGATTTGAGCATTGAGGTCGACGGTGAGACACGGCTCCTGACCTTCAGCCTGACGCCGGTCATTCATACCCAGGGTCACATCCTCGGGGCGGTCATGGTCTTGCATGACGTCACAGAGCAGCGCGCGTTTGAGCGGGTTCGCAGCGAATTCGTGTTGCGTGCTTCCCATGAGCTGCGTACGCCGGTGACCGGCATGCACATGGCGTTCGGTCTGTTCCGCGAGCGTGCGCACTTCGCCCCGGACTCCCGTGAAGCCGATCTGCTGGACACGGTGAACGAAGAAATGCAGCGTTTGATGCAGTTGATCAATGATTTGCTGAATTTCTCGCGTTATCAGAACGGGTTGCAGAAATTGAACCTGGCGCCGTGCTCCATCGAGGATTTACTGGAGCAGGCACAGATGCGTTTTGCCGGCGGTGCCGAAGAGAAGGGCATCGAGTTGTTGGTGGAGGTACAGGGGCCGTTGCCGCGCTTGCAGGCCGATCAACCGCAGCTAGACCGAGTGCTCGACAACCTTATCGACAACGCGCTGCGTCATACCGCAGCCGGTGGGCTCATACGCTTGCAGGCCCGCCGTCATGGCGAACGGGTGATCATCAGCGTTGAAGATAACGGTGAAGGTATTGCGTACGGGCAACAGGGGCGCATCTTCGAACCCTTTGTGCAGGTCGGTCGCAAGAAGGGCGGGGCCGGGCTCGGTCTGGCGTTGTGCAAGGAGATCGTGCAACTGCACGGCGGGCGGATGGGGGTTTATTCGCGGCCGGGGCAGGGCACGCAGTTCTACATGACGTTGACGGTGTAGCGGCTTTTACGCTTCATCATCCAGGCGTCGATTGGTCAATCGGCGGCCGCGGGTAATCAGTTCAATGAACTGTACGGCACTCAATGCATGGGCGAACAACCAGCCCTGGCCGAATTTCACGCCTTCACTGCTCAGCAGCGCCGCCTGGGCTTCATGCTCAATGCCTTCGGCGATCACCTTCAGGTGCAGTGACTGCGCCATGTGGATGATGTGCGGGGCGACACCGCTACTGGCGGCGTCATGACCAAGTGCATCGATAAAAGCCTTGTCTATTTTCAGGCAATCCACCGGCAGCGTCTGCAGGTAGGCCAGGCTGCAATAGCCGGTGCCAAAGTCATCGATCAGAACTTGATGCCCGACATCGCGCAAGGCTTGCAGGTTTTCCCGGGCGACGACCACATCGATCAGCCCGCGCTCGGTGACTTCGAACGCAATCTGTCGGGCGGCGACCCGATGCAGCGTCAGCAGGCGGGCCATCACCTGGCCGATACGCGGCACCATCACATCACAGGCTGCCAGGTTCACCGAGATGTACAGTTGGGGGTTGGCCCGCAGCAATTGCCCCAGTTGCTCCAGTAGGCGTTGCAGGACGAAATCCGTCATCTGGCGGATTTGCCCGGTGTTTTCCGCCATTGGAATGAACAGGTCAGGGCTGGTGAGCGAGCCGTCCGGCCGTCGCCAGCGGAGCAAGGCCTCCGCCCCGACGCAGTTGCGGCTGTCGAGGTCGAAGATCGGTTGATACAGCACCTGCAATTCGCCACGGCGTATGGCGCCAGTCAGTTCGGCATCCAGGGATTGCCGCTGGCGCACCAGCAGAAACACTAGAAATCCGACGCACAGGGCCAATCCCAGGCAAACCGGCAATAGCCACCACCACACGGGCGGTATATGGGGGCCGCCGCGCGGGCTGATCAACACCAGTTGGTATTCGGGGTTGTCGGTGGGCATACGGTAAATCAAACGGGTCTGGGTGACTTGCAGTGCGTCACGGCTTTTTGGCGGCCAGTGTCCGGTCGGCGGCCAGGACTGTGCCACGCCCAGGACCGGAATCGCCCGCGTGCCGTGATCCAGGACCACCAGCAGGCTGCTTCCCGGTGAAAGATCGACCATATCGGTCAAATGCCCGCGCGACGTCGCGACGCGAAAATTGCCACGTCCGAGCATGAGGGCGGCACGGTTTTCATCGGGCTCGGTGGTGGTGTTTAGCCAGTAGCTGTAGGTGGGGCCCTGGATGTCCGGTGGTCGTCTCAGCGACAACCCCTCCTGGCGGGGGCGGTTGGAGCAAATCCGCGAGGCATCCATGTAAGCGGCTTCGTAGACGAAGCGATAATTGAAGCTGACCTGCTGCAATGTCGCGACCATTTCGTCATTGCAAACGCGTAAAGGCTGGGCTTCCAGATCGTCAAGGCTTTCTCGCAATTGTCCGAACAATTGCTCCAGGCGAGCGAGAAAGCGTTCGCCCTGCGCGTTCATTTCCTGGCTTTCATTTTGCTCGAGTTGGTGCAGAGCGATGAATAGGCTGCCCGTCATCAGCAGTATTGCGCTCAGGACAGCCGCCATCATCGCCAGGAACCAGGGGCGATAGAACCAGCTACGGAATGTCTCTCGAGCAGCAGCCATATGGATTATCCGACGATTACCAATGAGTTATAGCTGCTGGTTGGACAATGCGCGCGGACCGTCGAGCGGCCGTCACTATTTTGTCTGATTCAGTACCTGAAGCAGCGCCGCCGTTTGCGCATCCGGCGTGCCATCGAAACGGGACGGTCGAAAATGCATCTGGAAGGCGGCAATGACATGGCGCGTGGCGACATCCAGTTCACCGGTCTGCGGTGTGTCATAGCCAACATGGGCCAGCTGTGCCTGATACCAACTGATGCTCGGTAGCTGCTGTTCGAACCGTTGCTGCTGTCGCGCCACGGCCTGCTCGTTGGGCCAGATACCGATACCTTGCTCAGCCAGGCGTTTCCAGGGAAACAGCGGCCCCGGATCGAGTTTGCGCAACGGTGCGATATCACTATGACCGACGAAGCTGCGAGGGCTGATGGTGTAGCGCTTACTGATGTCCTTGAGCAGGACGATGAGGGACTGGACCTGCGCTTCGCTATAGGGATACCAGAGGCGTCCGGTCGGGGTGTCCTTGAAGCCAGGGTTGACGATTTCGATGCCGATAGAGCTGGAGTTCATCCAGGTCCGTCCCTGCCATTGACTGTCTCCTGCGTGCCAGGCCCGCAGGTTTTCATCCATCAGTTTGTAGATGGTCGCTTTCTGGTCGTCGCCAATTAGGTAATGGGCGCTGACCTCGCCATGGGTCAGCAGCTGGAGCGAGCGTTCCTGCGAGGCGGAGGTGTAGTGGAGCACCACGAACTGGATGCGGCTGTCGTGATTGGCTGATGGGTGGCTTGTGTCATAGCGGGGGCCACTGGCACAACCGGCCAGTACCAGCAGCGAGACGATGAGAGCGAAAAATTTCATGGCGAGAGGAATACACGCGAGACAGTAATGCAACAGTGTAACGTACTGCCTTGTCAGCGGAGGGCAATCGCGAAGTTTTAAACAAAATGGAACAATTGGCCCGCCGCCAGCTTCTAGCCGAGCTCCACCCGGTTTCGCCCTGCATTTTTTGCACGATAGAGCGCCTGATCGGCTCTTTTGATCACCATATCGCTATGCTCGCCTGGTTTGAACGCCGTCAGCCCCATGGAAATAGTGATCGTCACGGGTTCACCTTTGAAGTGGAACGGGCAAGCTTCGATCGAGGCCCGCAAATGCTCCAGCAGTTTCATGCCGGCCGCAGGCACTGTGGATGGCAGCAGCAGTACAAACTCCTCGCCGCCAAACCGGGCAATGAAATCCGTCCCACGCAGACGCTTGCGTAGCACGGTGGCGATGATTTTCAGCACTTTGTCACCCGCCAGATGACCATAGTTATCGTTGATCCGCTTGAAGTGATCAAGGTCGAGCATGGCCAGCATCAGCGTGTTGCCGTGTTGTTGCCATTGACCTATTTCATGGTCCAGCCGCTCGCTCCAGGCCGCGCGATTGGGCAGTCCAGTCAATGGATCGATCAAGGCTTTTTGGCGCTGTTCTTCAAGGTGTTCGCGAAAACCAAGGGCTTCCTGTTCCATGTGAGCCACGCGCTCCGCCAGGCTTTGCAGGCGGCCTGCGACCTCTTGCTCGCGCTCGTCACGCTGCTTGCGGTGCTGGTCCATGGTGCCGAGCAGGCCTTCGAGATGGTTTTCCAGGATGAGCTTGAGATCGTCCAGATCGGCCGCCTCGTGCATGCTGGTCTGTAGACCATCGACCTGTTCGCGGATCTGCGTATCCATGGCCTCTGCGGCGGAACGGTTGTCGGCGTGACCCGCGCTGGCGGCTTGCAGATTGCTCTGGAATGACTCCAGGCGTACGTTGAGATGTTGCAGGTACGCTTCGAACTCATGCTGGCCGCTGTCCGAGATGGCTAGCATCAAGGTCGCCAGATCGTCGAGGATCGGCAGCAATTCATACCAATTCAAGCCGTTTTTCAGGCGATTGCGCATCGACTCCGCTTGCGGGCGATGACGCTCGGGGAGCGTCAAATCGTCAAGCAAGCCCAACAATGTGTCTTCGATATGCTTGGCCACCGAACTGTAGGACGGTTCGGGAGAGTCCGGAAGGGCGTAGAGCATGTCATGCTCGGACGCACGCAGTTCAGTCAGGCCTGAAGGCGCTGGTAGTGGATCGGCGGGTATCAACTCATCGGGGTTGATTGCCGGCACTGTCGGGAGTTCGGGTGCCTCGACAGGTGTTACCAGTCCTTCGGCCTCATTCGGTTTGCCCTGCGCTTCGAGGAGCGGGGCAGGCTTCGTTAGCGGCAGATCGGGCGCAGCAGGGGGGGCCAACGGGTCAGATGATGGCTCGACACTCACGACAGCCAGGGCTGGATCGTCGACATGCGGCTCATCAACGGCCGGTGTCGGTTCGGTGATCGCGGGCAAGGTATCGGCAATCGGCACCGGGCCGGCTTCGCAAGACGTTGCGACTTGGATTTGTTCGGTGACGAGAGCGACCGGAGTGGTTGCGCCATCGGCTTCACGTTGGCCGAACAGCCGTTGCAACAGGCCAGGGCGAGACTGTTCCGCCGGGTTCTCCACCTGACTCAAGGCTTTGCCCTGAAGGCCACTCAATTCGCTGAGCAGCAACGGAATCTCGCGAGCCTGGCTGACGCGGCTATCGAGCTGTTTGGCGAAGTGCTTCAGCGGTCGGCTGACTTCCCGAGGCAGCGGCAATGTTTGTAATTGGGTGACAAGCGCCGTCAGTGCCGCGCTGGTCTGGTTCACGCGGGTTTCCCGGCGCTGCTCGGAGTCGAGCACGGCTTTTTCCAGGCGTGGGATCAGGGCGGCCAGGCCTGCGTCCATGTCGTCGGTGCGCACGACTTCGCGCATTTCCTTCATGCATTGATCAACCGCGCGGTCGGTGCCTTCGGCCGCCAGGGTGCTGCGCACCAGCCCACGACGCAGCAGATCAAGGCGGGCGTCCCAACGACGTTCGAGCTTTTCCTGTTGTTCGATGCTTTTGAGGTATTTCTCTTTCCAGCGCTGTGCTTCGTCGCTCATTCAGGGGTTCCGCGATGGGCAGGACTCAACGCGGGTAATGCGTCGGCCGTGAGCGAACCCGGCAAACGAATCTCTACCGCGACCGGCAGGTGATCGGAAATGGGGTGAGCCAAGACCTCGACCTTTTCAAGGGTCAAGGTGGGGCTCAGCAGAATATGGTCCAGGCAGCGCTGCGGGCGCCAACTGGGGAATGTCGCTTCCAGTTGTGGTGCGAGCAGGCCAAGGTCGCGCAGTGGCGAGTGTTGCAGCAAATCACTGGCATGGGTGTTCATGTCGCCCATCAGCACCTGATGCTTATAGCCACCAATCACTTCGCGGATATAAGCCAATTGCATGCTGCGTGCGCGTGCGCCCAACGCCAGATGCATCATGACCACCACCATGGCTTCCGGACCTTCACCAAAACGCACCAGAATCGCCCCACGGCCCTTTGGTCCCGGCAGCGGGTGGTCTTCGATCGCCCACGGGCGCAGGCGGCTCAGCACGCCGTTACTGTGCTGGCCGAGGCGTCCGAGATTGCGATTGAGTTGTTGATACCAGTAGGGGAAGGCGCCGAGTTGGGCCAGGTGTTCGACTTGATTGACATAGCCTGAGCGCAAACTGCCACCATCGGCCTCCTGCAAGGCGACCAGATCGAAGTCGCCCAGCAGATTGCCGATTTTCTGCAGGTTGTCGGCGCGCCCGGTGTGCGGCAGCAAGTGCTGCCAGCCCCGGGTCAGGTAATGCCGGTAGCGCTCGGTACTGATGCCGACCTGGATATTGAAACTGAGCAAGCGCAAACGGCTGTCTTCGGGCAGGCCCGTCGACTCCAGATGGTGCTCGTTGACCCGCGGATCATGCAGGCCAACGATACGTTCAGTTCCCCAGCGGCGCATGGCGGGTACTGCCCTTAGTTGGCGGCAGCCTTGTTAGCTGCTCGCTCTTTGTCGATCAGTTTGTCGGCCAGTTGCAGGGCTTGTTCGGCACCGCCGGCAGAGCCCACGTCGAAGCGATACTTGCCGTTGACGATCATGGTTGGAACACCGGTGATCTCATATTTCTTGGCCAGGTCAGTGGCCTTCACGATTTGGCCTTTGATGGCGAACGAGTCGAAGGTGGCCAGGAACTTGTCCTTATCGACGCCTTGAGTGGCCAGGAAATCCGCCATTTCATTTTTGTCGGTCAGCTTCTTGTGTTCTTTCTGAATCGCGTTGAACACCGCAGCGTGAACCTTGTGTTCTACGCCCATGGCTTCAAGGGTCAGGAACATTTGGCCGTGTGCGTTCCACGGGCCCCCGAACATGGCAGGGATACGGACGAAGTTGACGTCGGACGGCAGTTTCTCGACCCAGGGATTGATCACCGGCTCGAAGGCGTAGCAGTGAGGGCAGCCGTACCAGAACAACTCCACCACTTCGATCTTGCCTGGGACGGCAACCGGAACCGGATTGCTCAGTTCGACGTAAGGGGCGGCGGGGGCTTCGGCGGCCTGGGCAGTCATGCCGAACAGGCTGGCAGCGACGAATGCGGCGCTGATGATCAGATTACGCATGCTTTACTCCTGGACAAATTTTATCGCCTCGCGTGACCTGTTTTCAGACAGATCATGGCGGGCCTGAGTTCTGTAGTGTAACGGCAGCGGCCACAAAAAAGGGCGGCCAAAGCCACCCTTTTTATACTTGCTCAGACGGATTAATCGAGCGTTAACTTTGCAAGAGATCTATGTCTTGCGAAACGTCCGATCCGCGGGCCTTAGTGCAGGCCCTGAATGTAGCTGGACACTGCGGCGATGTCTTCGTCGCTCAGGCGTTTGGCAATTGTCTGCATGGTCTTGGTATCGCCATCGTTGGTGCGCCCGCCTTCTTCCTTGCGGAACTCGGTCAGTTGCTTGGCAACGTACTGAGCGTGTTGGCCGCCCAGGTGCGGGAAGCCAGCAGCTGCGTTGCCCGCGCCATTTGGCGAGTGGCAGCCGGTGCAGGCTGGCAGACCCTTGGCCAGGTCACCGCCACGGAACAGGGCCTCACCGCGAGCCACGATCTTCGGATCGGCGGCACCGACGCTGCCTTTCTGGCTGGCGAAGTAGGCGGCGATGTCCGCCAGGTCCTGATCGCTAAGGTTGGTCAGCAGACCGGTCATTTCCAGAACGGTGCGCTTGCCCGACTTGATGTCGTGCAGTTGCTTGGTCAGGTAGCGTTCACCTTGCCCCGCCAGTTTTGGAAAGTTAGGCGCCATGCTGTTGCCATCCGGGCCATGACAGGCGCCACATACGGCGGCTTTTGCCTGGCCTGCGGCGGCGTCACCAGGTTTTGCTGGCTCACCTGCAGCATGGGCAATGCCGGAGATTCCCACGGTCAACAGCAGACTCACGATCAATTTGTTCATCAGCTAATCCAACTACGGCTAAGGGTTAAGAGTTATGGGCCGGGTTTACTCGCTCATCCACTGGATGATGGCTCGGTAATCCTCGGCACTGCAGTCCATGCACAAACCACGCGGCGGCATCGCCTTGAAACCCTGGGTCACGTGTTGCACCAGCGTCTCCATACCTTTCGCCAACCTCGGCGTCCAAGCTTCCTGATCGCCCCTTTTGGGCGCCATGGGTAGTTGGCCGGAATGACAGGCACCACAAACACGGTTGTACACAGCTTCCGGATCCTGTGTAGCCTGAGCGCTGTAAAGCGGCATCAAGACACCGGCAACTAGCAGCCATTTCGTCATAAAACGACCTTGTCAGGGTTGAGAGCGTGCTGCGTTCTAGTGCGCAATCAAGGTCTGTCGCTCTCGTGAACTTCATCCTACGCTGGGACAAAGCGCACACAAAATCTGCGGCATTATATACTGGCGTCACTGAAACGGAAGCGACACTGCTTGCCGCGCCCATTCCCGGCGCCGCCCACATCGGAAATCCCATGCAACTCAAGAATCCCATCCTCGGTCTGTGCCAACAGTCCACCTTCATGCTCAGCGCCGCCAAAGTCGACCAATGTCCGGACGACGAAGGTTTTGAAGTCGCCTTCGCCGGGCGTTCCAACGCCGGCAAGTCCAGTGCGCTCAACACCCTGACCCATGCCAGCCTGGCGCGAACCTCGAAAACGCCGGGGCGCACGCAACTGTTGAATTTCTTCAAGCTAGACGATGAACGTCGTCTGGTCGACCTGCCGGGCTACGGTTATGCAAAAGTACCCATTCCGCTCAAGCAACACTGGCAGCGTCACCTGGAGGCGTACCTGGGCAGTCGCGAGAGTTTGAAGGGGCTGATTCTGATGATGGATATCCGTCATCCAATGACCGACTTCGACCTGTTGATGCTCGATTGGGCCATTGCCAGCGGCATGCCGATGCACATTCTGCTGACCAAGGCAGACAAGCTGACCTATGGCGCAGCCAAGAACACGTTGCTCAAGGTTCAGGCGGAAATCCGCAAGGGCTGGGGCGATAGCGTGACGATTCAGCTGTTTTCAGCGCCCAAACGCATGGGGCTGGAAGAGGCCTACACTGTATTGGCGGGCTGGATGGAGCTGGCGGATAAGGGCGCCGAGGCTGCCGAGTAGCTCTTGAGTCAAAAGCAGCAGACAAAAAAAACCCCGGACTTCTATGGGGAGGGGGAAGTTCCGGGGTTCAAGTTCTAGACCGCTAGGGCGGGGTCCAGATATCTGCCAACACTTAACACAACATAGGAGCATCGAAGGGCTTCACCAGCCATTCAGTATCTCTGAGTAGTGGAATCGTGAATTAGTTCAGATTTTTTTCAATCGCGTTTGGAATAACCCCAAGCACTTTCCGGACTAAGCGCTCTTCGCCCCTTTCTGCCGCGGCACCATGCCGCAGCAGAAACCCATAAAACCGGGCTCAGTGAGCCTCGTCCCAGTTGTTGCCCACACCGACTTCGACCAGCAGCGGAACATCCAGACTCGCCGCGCCGCTCATGTGCACACGAATTTCATCGCGGACCTGATCGACCAGGTCTTCACGCACCTCAAGCACCAATTCATCGTGCACCTGCAGGATGACTTTGGCGTCGAGTCCGGACGACATCAGCCAGTTATCCACGGCGACCATGGCCTTCTTGATGATATCGGCCGCGGTGCCTTGCATCGGCGCGTTGATCGCCGTGCGTTCGGCGGCGGCGCGCTCTTGCGGCTTGTTGGAGTTGATCTCTGGCAGATACAACCGGCGGCCAAAGAAGGTCTCTACATAACCCTGATCCGCCGCCTGCGCACGGGTGCGCTCCATGTATTCGCGCACGCCGGGATAACGGGCGAAATAGGTGTCGATGTACGCCTTGGCAGTCTTGGTATCGACGCCGATGTCTTTGCCGAGCTTCTGCGCGCCCATGCCGTAGATCAGGCCGAAGTTGATCGCCTTGGCGCTGCGACGCTGATCGGAGGTCACGTCGGCCAGTTCGACCTTGAACACCTCGGCGGCCGTGGCGCTGTGCACGTCCAGATTGTGCCGGAACGCATTCATCAGGCCTTCGTCACGGGACAGGTGCGCCATGATCCGCAGTTCGATTTGCGAATAGTCCGCCGCCAGTAGCTTGTAGCCGGCCGGAGCCACGAAAGCTTGGCGGATGCGCCGACCTTCAGCGGTGCGTACCGGGATGTTTTGCAGGTTCGGGTCGCTGGAGGACAGGCGCCCGGTGGAGGCCACCGCCTGGTGATACGAGGTGTGGATGCGTCCGGTGCGCGGGTTGATCTGCTCTGGCAGGCGATCGGTGTAGGTGCTTTTAAGCTTGCTCATGGAGCGGTATTCCATCAGCACCTTAGGCAGGCGATAGTCTTCCTCGGCCAATTTGGCCAATACTTCTTCGGCGGTGGACGGCTGGCCCTTGGCGGTTTTTTTCAGTACCGGCAGGCCGAGTTTTTCGTAGAGGATCACGCCGAGTTGCTTGGGCGAGCCGAGGTTGAATTCCTCGCCGGCAATCTCGAAGGCTTCACGCTCCAGCGCCACCATCTTGTCGCCCAGCTCGATGCTTTGTACGCCGAGCAGCGCGGCATCGACGAATGCACCCTGGCGCTCGATGCGCGCCAGCACTGGCACCAACGGGATTTCGATGTCGGTCAGCACACTGGCCAGGCTCGGAATAGCGCTCAGCTTTTCGAACAGCGTTTGATGCAGGCGCAAGGTCACGTCGGCGTCTTCAGCGGCATAAGGGCCGGCCTGCTCAAGGGCGATTTGATCGAAGGTCAGCTGCTTCGCGCCTTTGCCGGCGATGTCCTGGAAGCTCACGGTGGTGTGGTCCAGATACTTCAACGCCAGGCTGTCCATGTCATGCCGGGTGGCCGTGGAGTTGAGCACGTAGGACTCAAGCATGGTGTCGAAAGCGACACCGCGCACGGTGATGCCGTTGGCCTGGTCGCCACCGATGGCGCAGTTGGCCAGGATGTTCATGTCGAACTTGGCGTGCTGGCCGACCTTGAGTTTGTTCGGGTCTTCCAGAATCGGCTTGAGGGCGCGCAGGACGGTGTCGCGATCCAGCTGCTCCGGAACGCCTATATAGGAATGCGTCAGCGGGATGTAGGCCGCTTCGTTGGCCTGCACCGCAAACGACAGGCCCACCAGTTGCGCCTGTTGCGCGTCGATACCAGTGGTTTCAGTGTCGAAGGCGAACAGTTTGGCGTTGTTCAATTTTTCCAGCCAGACGTCGAAACGCGCCTGATCGAGGATGGTCTCGTAACGGGTTTCAGACGTGGCCACCGGCGCTTCGGTTTCGGCAGTGCTGAACAGATCGACAGCCGGCTCAGGCTCGGCGGCCGTGCTCAGCTCGATGCGCTTGGCGTCCCGTTGCAAATCGTTCAACCAGCTCTTGAATTCAAGCAGGCTGTAGAGCTCGGCGAGTTTGGCTGGATCTTCCGGGCCCATTTTCAGGTCATCGAGGCCAATGTCCAGCGGCACATCAACCTTGATCGTCGCCAGTTGATAAGAGAGGAATGCCATGTCCTTGTGCTCTTCGAGCTTGGCCGGCAGGGTCTTGGCGCCACGGATTGGTAGGGTTGGGACGATGTCGAGCTGGGCGTAAAGCTCGGTCAGGCCTCCATTCACACCGACCAGCAGGCCGGAAGCGGTTTTAGGGCCGATGCCTGGAACACCTGGAATATTGTCGGAAGAGTCGCCCATGAGTGCCAGATAATCGATGATCTGCTCGGGAGCGACGCCGTATTTCTCCTTTACGCCTTCCACATCCATCGAGCTACCGGTCATGGTATTGACCAAGGTAATGTGCCCGTCGACCAGTTGCGCCATGTCCTTATCGCCAGTGGAGATGATCACCGGACGGTTGGCGGCGGCGCTGCTGCGGGCCAGGGTGCCGATCACGTCGTCGGCTTCGACGCCTTCGACGCAGAGCAGCGGGAAGCCCAGGGCGATCACGCTCTGGTGCAGCGGCTCGATCTGCACGCGCATGTCGTCGGGCATGCTTGGACGGTTGGCTTTGTATTCGGCGTACATCTCATCGCGAAATGTCCCGCCCTTGGCGTCGAACACCACGGCGAACGGGCTGTCCGGATACTGCTTGCGCAGGCTCTTGAGCATGTTCAACACGCCTTTGACCGCTCCGGTCGGCAGGCCTTTGGAGGTGGTCAGCGGTGGCAGCGCAAAAAAGGCGCGGTACAGGTAAGAAGAACCGTCCACCAGGACGAGGGGGGCTTGGCTCATGAGCAGGATCAACCTTTTCGGCGGGTCCGGCGCTAGAATAGCGGGACCGTTGACGACAAAGGGACAAGGTTATCATGCGCACACTAAATCGCCTGTTGCTGGCTGGGTTGTTTGCAATTACACCGTTGGCCGTGATGGCGGCAGACGATGCGCCATCGCCGGAGCCGGAAGTCACCATTCGCACGGAAGGCGACAAAACGATTCAGGAGTACCGTCAAAACGGTTTTCTCTATGCCATCAAGGTCACGCCCTCAGTGGGGAAACCATACTTCCTGGTGCGTGCAGATGGTTCGGACGGTAACTTCATCCGCTCGGATCAGCCGGATATGCTGATTCCGGCGTGGAAAATCTTTGAGTGGAAATAGTTTCCTAATTTCAATTGGCGCTGGCTCAACAGCGGCGCCCGTACTGGCAGCTTAAACATGTCTGTGTTCACCCCCCTGGCTCGGCCCGAGCTGGAAACCTTTCTCGCCCCTTATGGCCTTGGCCGCCTGCTTGATTTCCAGGGGATTGCCGCCGGTAGTGAAAACACCAATTTCTTTATCAGCCTGGAGCAGGGCGAGTTTGTCCTGACGCTGGTCGAGCGTGGCCCGGTCCAGGAGATGCCGTTCTTCATTGAATTGCTCGACGTCCTGCATGAAGCCGACCTGCCGGTGCCGTACGCTCTGCGCACCACCGACGGCGTCGCGTTGCGCGAACTGGCTGGCAAGCCGGCACTCCTGCAGCCACGCCTGGCGGGCAAGCACATCAAGCAAGCCAATGCGCAGCACTGCGCGCAGGTGGGTGAGTTGCAGGCGCATCTGCACCTGGCGACCCAGGCCGACAACATGATCAAGCGCAAGACCGATCGTGGCCTGGACTGGATGCTGGAGGAGGGCACGCAGTTTCTGTCGCACCTGAACGCTGAGCAGAAAGATCTGCTTGAGCGGGCGCTGGACGAAATCACGCAGCAGAAAGAGAAAATTCTGGCGCTGCCGCGAGCCAACATCCACGCCGACCTGTTCCGCGATAACGCGATGTTCGAAGGCACGCACCTGACCGGCTTGATCGATTTCTACAACGCCTGCTCAGGGCCGATGCTCTACGACGTGGCGATTGCCTTGAACGACTGGTGTTCCGATGACGAAGGCTTGATCGACGGACCGCGGGCGCGGGCATTGCTGGGGGCTTATGCCGCGCTACGCCCATTCACGGCCGCGGAAGCCGAGCTGTGGCCGACCATGCTGCGGGTGGCGTGTGTGCGGTTCTGGTTGTCACGCTTGATCGCGGCGGAATCGTTCGCCGGGCAGGATGTGTTGATTCACGATCCGATGGAGTTTCAGCTGCGGTTGGCGCAGCGGCAGACGGTCAATACGCAGTTGCCTTTCGCCCTCTAAAGAGCTTCGCGGGCAAGCCTCGCTCCTACAGTCGTTCATCCAGTAGGAGCGAGGCTTGCCCGCGAATGAGGCGACACAAATTCCGGGGTTACAACGACTCCAGGCACCCCGCCAAATCATTCCCCAACTTCTCCAGCACCTGCTCATACCCCTGAGCGGTCGCGGGTGTGTACCCGCCCAGCGCATCCAGTTCCGCCAGTTTCACCGGCAGGCCGGCCACCAGGGTTTCCGCCAGGCGCGGACGCAGTGGAGGCTCGCTGAACACGCAAGTCTTGCCGACCTCCTGCAACCGCGCACGCATCGCCGCGACGTGTTGGGCACCTGGCTGCACTTCTGCGGCAACGCTGAACACGCCGGTGTGCTTGAGGCCATAGGCATCTTCGAAGTAGTCGAAGGCCTCGTGGAATACGAAATAAGGTTTGCCTTCAATACCGGCCAGGCGCTTCTTCAGGCGCAGATCCAGTGCGTCCAGGCGTTCATCGAATGCCTTGAGGTTGCTCTGATAACGCGCAGCATTGGCCGGGTCGGCTGCGCTTAGGTCCTCGGCCATTTTCGTGGCGATGACCCGGGCGTTGATTGGCGAGAGCCACAAATGCGCATCCAGGCTGCCCGGACGGTGATCGTGGTCGTGTTCGTCGGCTTCTTCGGCGTGGGAGTGACTGTCTTCGGCGAAACGGCGCAGTTTCATACCGGGCAAGTCCTGCACGGCGACGCTGGGTAGCGTACGACCATTGAGCACCCGTGGCATGAAACCCTCCATGTCCGGCCCGATCCAGTACAGCAGGTCCACCGATTGCACCTTGCGTACGTCGGAAGGGCGCATGGCGTAGTTGTGCGGGGAAGCGCCTGGCGGCAGCAAGACTTCGGGAATCGCCACGCCATCCTGCACCGCAGCGGCGATCAGTTGCAGTGGCTTGATGCTGGTGAGGACCTTGACCTCGGCGTGCGCCGGACCGATCAGCAGAAAACTTGCGATAAATGCGACAAAGATTGAAAAAAGTCGGGACACGATGACCACTCGAAGAGGCGAGAACGGGTAACATAATAACGTCTCTCACAAAACTCGTCGCCGCTCATGTCTATAACACCGATTGCCAGCCGTCCCCACGACCACTCTCATTGCGTGCACAGCGCTTTGTCCGAGGCCGATGCTCTTTGCGAACGCCAGGGCCTGCGCCTGACCGCGTTGCGTCGGCGCGTGCTGGAACTGGTGTGGCAAAGCCACAAGCCGTTGGGTGCCTACGACATCCTCGCGGTGCTCAGCGAACAGGACGGGCGTCGTGCTGCGCCGCCGACCGTGTATCGCGCGCTGGATTTCCTGCTGGAAAACGGCCTGGTGCATCGCATCTCTTCGCTCAACGCCTTCATCGGTTGCAATCATCCGGAGCACGCGCACCAGGGGCAGTTCCTGATCTGCCGCGAGTGCCATGCCGCCATTGAGTTGGAACAGAAATCCATCAGTGACGCGATCATCGCCAGCGCCAAGGACGTCGGATTCGTCGTCGAAGGCCAGACGGTCGAAGTGATCGGTCTCTGCTCGGGTTGCCAGGGGGCTTGATGAGCAACGCGCTGATCCGTCTCGAACAGGTTGCCGTCACCTTTGCCGGGCAATCTGTGCTGGACAACATCGAGCTGAGTGTCGAGCCGGGGCAGATTGTCACCCTGATCGGCCCCAACGGTGCCGGCAAGACCACCCTGGTGCGTGCCGTGCTCGGACTATTGAAGCCCGACAGCGGCAGTGTCTGGCGCAAGCCGAAACTGCGGGTCGGCTACATGCCGCAAAAGCTGCATGTCGATCCAACCCTGCCACTGTCGGTGCTGCGTTTTTTGCGCCTGGTGCCGGGCGTGGACCGTGCGATGGCGCTGTCCGCACTCAAAGAAGTGGGCGCAGAGCACGTCATCGATAGCCCGGTGCAAAGCGTCTCCGGCGGCGAAATGCAGCGTGTCTTGCTGGCCCGGGCGCTGCTGCGCGAACCAGAGCTGCTGGTACTTGATGAGCCGGTTCAAGGCGTCGATGTGGCCGGCCAGGCCGAACTCTACAGTCTGATCACTCGCCTGCGTGACCGGCACGGCTGCGGTGTGCTGATGGTTTCCCACGACCTGCATCTGGTGATGAGCACCACCGACCAGGTGGTGTGCCTCAATCGTCACGTCTGCTGCTCTGGGCATCCCGAACAGGTCAGCGGCGATCCGGCCTTCGTCGAGTTGTTCGGAAAGAACGCACCCAGCCTGGCGATTTATCACCACCACCACGACCACGCCCACGATTTGCATGGTTCGGTGGTCAAGGCGCCCGTGTCGGGCCATAACCATGTGCACGGAGACAACTGCAAGCATGGCTGATTTTCTGCTCTACGCCCTGCTTGCAGGTCTGGCTCTGGCGGTTGTCGCAGGTCCGCTGGGTTCTTTCGTGGTCTGGCGGCGCATGGCTTACTTTGGCGACACCCTGTCCCACGCGGCCTTGCTGGGCGTGGCGTTGGGTTTCCTGCTGGATGTCAGCCCGACTGTTGCGGTCACCGTGGGTTGTCTGTTGTTGGCAGTGATGCTGGTGACGTTGCAACAGCGTCAACCGCTCGCGTCTGACACACTTTTGGGAATTCTCGCACCGAGCACCCTCTCTCTGGGCCTGGTGGTACTAAGCTTCATGCACGAAGTGCGGATCGACCTGATGGCTTATCTGTTCGGCGACCTGTTGGCGATCAGTCCGACCGATCTGGCCTGGATTCTCGGTGGCAGCGCGGCCGTGCTGGCACTGCTGGTGACGCTGTGGCGACCCTTGCTGGCGATCACCGTGCATGAGGAGCTGGCCAGGGTCGAAGGTCTTCCGGTGGCGGGATTGCGTATGGCACTGATGCTGCTGATTGCCGTCGTGATTGCCGTGGCGATGAAAATCGTCGGCGTGTTGCTGATTACTTCGTTGCTGATCATCCCGGCGGCTGCGGCACAACGCCATGCCCGCTCGCCGGAACAGATGGCACTGGGCGCGAGCCTGCTGGGCATACTCGCCGTGTGTGGTGGGCTGGCGCTGTCCTGGTTCAAGGACACCCCGGCCGGTCCGTCGATTGTCGTGACGGCCGCTGCACTGTTTCTGCTGAGTTTTGTTCTGCCCCGTCGAGGGGTGTAGACTTGCTCGTTTTTTGCGCGAATAGAGAGTCGCAGGAATGAAGTTGTCCGCCTCCCGTTATCTGCTCCTGGCCGCATTTTCTTTGCTGCTGGGCGCTTGCCAAAGCACGCCACCGGCAGCCACCGAGGCCCCGGATGCGCGAGCCACGGCCATTGCACAGCTGGAGCAAAGCCTGGCCAGCAGCGAGCTGGCCACCGCCGAAGATCAATTGGCGGCGTTGCAGGCCCAATCGCCCAACGATCAATCCCTGGAGCAATACCAGCGACAGTTGGCCGAAGCCTATCTGATGCGCAGCCAGATCGTGTTGCAAAAAGGGGATGTAAACGCGGCTGCTACCGCATTGGCGCGAGCCCGTGCCTTGATGCCCAAGGCGCCGGCGTTGACCGGTGGCGTCAACGGCGCCATCGCGCAAGCCCGCAAAGCCGAGCTGGACAAAGCCGAGGCAGACCTCAAGTCCGCCGAAGCCAAGCGCAAAGCCAAGGTCATTGACCCGGAGGCTGAAAGCACCACGCTGAAGCTGAATATCACCGATATGGGCAAAATGCGCCGTCAACTGGATGCCATCGCCGCCGACGTGGTGAACTTCCAATGTGATGTGAGCCTTCAGGTGCCGCGTACCGATGATTATCCTTGGTTGGCTAATCTGTTGACCAAGCGGGTGAACAAGCTTGATCCGCAGTTCGATCTGAAGCTGGAGCGCAAGATTGATCGCGGCGTTCCGGCGCAGGTGGTCATCAGTCCTCGCAAGCAACCTTAAAAGCTTCGCGGGCAAGCCTCGCTCCTACGGACGTTCATTGCTCCTACGGATGTTCATTGCTGTAGGAGCGAGGCTTGCCCGTGAACGCGTGCTTACAATCGAAAAAAACCTCAGGCCGGAACTCCTTTGGCCTTCGCCTCCCTGCCTCAAACCCGATACTGCCTAATTGCCGCAAAAACACCTCAAAACTGGGGGTTTTAATACTCGGGTCCTGCAGGAACCCGGCCTTGGTCTATAGGCTATGATCTTCGTAGCTTTGGAAGTAACCGTGGGCACCGACACTACGGGCATGGACGATGCGCTCGGTAACGCGTTCATGGTCAAAGTGCGTGATCTTTTCACGCACGATGAAATCTTCCAGCAGCGATGGCCCGCGAGCGCCAGCCATCAAAGCGTTCTGGTTGTCCGCCACCTTCACTGATTGGTACGTAAAGCTTCGCCTGTGGCGTCGGAGCGCTCTGTGGGTCGCGGCAGGCTTCTTGGTGCTCATCAGGCATGACTCCTCGGCTGTTTTCGAGTGGCCTGATTAGTGAATGACGCCGTTTTGAGCCGTTCCTTTTATCTGACCTTTGATCGCGTTATTGCCAAATCGCTGGTTGAATACGAAATAAATGCTAAGAACCTCTATACGGACAGGCTAAAATGCGCGCCCGGCTAACCGCTGATCCTTTTCCAACGCGCCCCACAAGGTTCGCTACGTGATCGAGTTTCAAAACGTCCATAAAACCTACCGCGTCAACGGTAGGGAAGTCCCCGCCCTGCACCCGACCAGTCTGACGATTGAGAATGGTCAGGTCTTTGGCCTGATCGGTCATTCCGGTGCGGGAAAAAGTACCCTGCTGCGCCTGATCAATCGCCTGGAAAATGCCAGTGGCGGCAAGATCATCGTCGACGGCGAGGAAGTCACCGCACTCGACGCCAACGGCTTGCGCCGTTTCCGCCAACAGGTCGGAATGATTTTCCAACACTTCAACTTGCTGGCGTCCAAGACCGTCGCCGATAACGTCGCGCTGCCGCTGACGCTGGCCGGTGAACTGTCCCGTGGGGAGATCGATCAGCGCGTTGCCGAGTTGCTGGCGCGAGTGGGATTGTCCGATCACGCCAACAAGTACCCGGCGCAGTTGTCCGGCGGCCAGAAACAGCGTGTGGGCATTGCCCGCGCCCTGGCCACCAAGCCGAAAATCCTGTTGTGCGACGAAGCCACCAGTGCCCTGGACCCGCAGACCACGGCGTCGGTCCTGCAATTGCTGGCCGAGATCAATCGCGAGCTGAAGCTGACCATCGTCCTGATCACCCATGAAATGGACGTGATCCGCCGGGTCTGCGACCAGGTCGGCGTCATGGACGCTGGTGTGATCGTCGAACAAGGTTCGGTGGCCGAGGTGTTCCTGCATCCGAAGCATCCGACCACCAAACGCTTCGTACAGGAAGACGAGCAGATCGACGAAAGTGAACAGCGTGACGACTTCGCCCATGTGCCGGGCCGTATCGTGCGTCTGACCTTCCAGGGCGAAGCGACCTACGCGCCGCTGCTGGGTACCGTCGCCCGTGAAACCGGGGTGGACTACAGCATCCTCGCCGGCCGTATCGACCGCATCAAAGACATCCCTTACGGGCAACTGACCCTGGCCGTGACTGGCGGTGACATGGAAGCGGCCTTCGCCCGCTTCACCGCAGCGGACGTCCACATGGAGGTGCTGCGCTAATGGAAGCCCTGATGAGTTTCTTCTCCAACATCGACTGGTACGAAATCTGGCTGGCCACCGGCGACACGATGCTGATGCTCGGTGGCTCGCTGCTGTTCACCGTGTTGCTCGGCCTGCCGCTGGGTGTGTTGCTGTTCCTGTGCAGCCCGCGCCAGTTGCTGGAAGCCAAAGGCGTCTACGCAATGTTGTCTTTGGTGGTGAACATTCTGCGTTCGCTGCCCTTCATCATTTTGCTGATCGTGATGATTCCGTTCACCGTGTTGATCACCGGCACCTCGCTGGGCGTCGCCGGTGCGATCCCGCCACTGGTGGTGGGCGCCACGCCATTCTTCGCGCGCCTGGTGGAAACCGCGCTGCGTGAAGTGGATCGCGGCATCATCGAGGCGACCCAGGCCATGGGCGCGACCACGCGGCAGATCATCACCAATGCGTTGTTGCCAGAGGCTCGTCCGGGCATCTTCGCGGCGATTACGGTGACAGCTATTACACTGGTGTCCTACACGGCGATGGCTGGTGTGGTAGGCGCCGGTGGTCTGGGCGACCTGGCGATCCGTTTCGGTTACCAGCGTTTCCAGACCGATGTCATGGTGGTCACCGTGGTGTTGCTGCTGGTGCTGGTGCAGGTTCTGCAAACCGTGGGCGACAAATTGGTTGTGCATTTTTCCCGTAAGTAAGACATGAGCCGGCCATTCGCTGGCAGGCGCCAAAACGGGTGCCTCTAATGGAGTTAGCTGAATGAAAAAACTACTCGTTGCGTTCGCTGCCGTTGCAGCCTTTTCCGCCCATGCCGACACCCTGACAGTAGCGGCCACCCCGGTACCGCACGCGGAAATCCTCGAGTTCGTTAAACCGGCGTTGGCCAAGGAAGGCGTGGACCTGAAGGTCAAGGTCTTCACGGACTACATCCAGCCAAACGTGCAGGTTGCGGAAAAACGTCTGGACGCCAACTTCTTCCAGCACCAGCCGTACCTGGATGAGTTCAACAAGGCCAAGGGCACCAACCTGGTGTCGGTGGCCGGCGTGCACCTGGAGCCTCTGGGCGCCTACTCCAGCAAGTACAAAGCGCTGACCGAACTGCCTGGCGGCGCCAATGTAGTGATCCCGAACGACGCCACCAACGGCGGCCGTGCGCTGTTGCTGCTGGCCAAGGCTGGCCTGATCAAGTTGAAGGATTCGAACAACATCCTGTCGACCGTGAAAGACATCACCGAGAACAGCAAGGACCTGAAATTCCGTGAACTGGAAGCCGCGACCATCCCGCGCGTGCTGACCCAGGTCGACCTGGCGCTGATCAACACCAACTACGCCCTGGAAGCCAAGCTCGATCCGGCCAAGGACGCATTGGTCATCGAAGGCAGCGACTCGCCTTACGTGAACATCCTCGTTGCTCGTCCTGACGACAAGGACAGCGAAGCGATGAAGAAACTGGTGGCGGCCCTGCACAGCCCGGAAGTGAAGGCCTTCATCATCGAGAAGTACAAAGGCGCGGTGGTGCCGGCGTTCTGATTGGCTGATGTAACGAAAAAGGGGACGCCATGAGCGTCCCCTTTTTTATGCCTGAAACACCGCCCCTGTAGGAGCCGGCTTGCTGGCGATGGCGTCCAAGAAGTCGCCATCGCCAGCAAGCCGGCTCCTACGGGAGAGCGACGCGGGTTACTTACGGTTAAGCATCACCGGCAACTGCGCCACCAGCTTCGCGTTATTCAACGGTGCCCGAATAAACCCGCGCTGGGTCCCGTCCGGGCCGATCACTGCGAGGTTACCGCTGTGGTCGACGGTGTAGTTCGGCTTGCTGGTGTCCGCTGGAATGAACGGAATACTCACAGCGTTGGCGACTTTTTGCAGCTCTTCGGTTGATGTCGGCGTCAGGCCGATGAACTGCGGATCGAAGTAGCCCAGGTATTGCTTGAGTTGCTTGGGCGTATCGCGGTTCGGGTCGACGCTGACCAGGATGATCTGCAACTTGTCCACAGCCTCCGGCGGCAGCTCGCCTTTAATCTGGCGCAGTTGGGCGAGGGTGGTCGGGCAGACGTCCGGGCAGAAGGTGTAGCCAAAGAACAACAGTGACCATTTGCCCTTGAGCTCGTTAACCGCCACCGGTTTGCCGTCCTGATCGGTCATCTTCACATCCGGAAGATTGCGGCTTTGCGGCAGCAGGATGATGCCGGCATCGATCAGCGCTGTCGGGTCGCCCTGGCCTTTGCCGGAGAGCACTTTGTTGATGGTCAGGCCCAGGACCAGTGCAATCAGGGCCACAAGGATGAAGACGGTTTTCTGGGTTCGAGTCATAGGTTCAACATCAAGTAGTGGTCTACGAGCAGGGCGATAAACAGCAGGAACAAGTAATAAATAGAGTACTTGAAGGTGCTGATCGCCGCGTGCGGCCGAGTGCCACGGTACAACACCACGGCCCATTGCAGAAACCTCGCGCCCAGGACGATGGCGCAAACCAGGTAGAGCAGGCCGCTCATGTGGATCACATACGGCATCAGGCTGACGGCCAACAATGCGCCGGTATACAGCAGGATGTGCACCTTGGTGTAATGCTCGCCGTGGGTAACTGGCAGCATCGGGATGTCGGCCTTGGCGTATTCCTCTTTGCGGTGGATGGCCAGCGCCCAGAAATGCGGCGGGGTCCAGGCGAAGATGATCAGCACCAGCAACAGGGGTTCGGCGCTGACGTGGCCGGTGGCGGCCGTCCAGCCAAGCAAGGGTGGGGCAGCACCGGCGAGGCCGCCGATCACAATGTTTTGCGGCGTCGCACGTTTGAGAAAGCCGGTGTAGACCACCGCATATCCGAGCAGCGAAGCGAGGGTCAGCCATGCGGTCAGTGGATTGGTGAAGGCCAGCAACAAGGCTTGTCCGAGCAACGCCAGCACCAGCGCGAATGTCAGTGCCGCCGTTGGCGAGACGCGTCCCTCGGCCAATGGTCGTTTGTGAGTGCGGGCCATCACTGCATCGATGCGCCGGTCCACCACATGGTTCACCGCGGCGGCACCGCCCGCGCACAACGCGATTCCCAGGTTGCCGAACACCAGCACGGTCCATGGCACGCCGGCGCGGGTCGCGAGGAACATCCCAACCAGCGAGGTGATGAGCATCAGCACCACCACCTTGGGTTTGGTCAGCTCCAGGTAGTCACGCCAGATCCCCGGGCCTGCACGCTCGCCAATCAGAATCGCCATGGCGTCTCTCCTTTTGTTGTTATGGGCCCGGCTGAGTGTTTACGCGGAGTGAAGCGCCAGCGTGTCGGCTGCTTGACCCGAACCAGACTGGTTCGCGCGTGATAATTGACCAGCACCATCGTCAGCAGCAGTGCCGCGCCTCCGGCGTTGTGTGCCACGGCAATCGGCAACGGCAGATGAAACAGCACGTTGCTGATACCCAGGGTGATTTGCGCGGCGAGGGCAACCAGTACCAACCCGGCGAGCCGCGTCATGCCGACGACTTTCAATTGCCAGGCGAGCCCGAGCAGCACCAGCGTCACCAGCAACGCGCCGATGCGGTGAGTCAGGTGAATGGCCGTGCGAGCATCGCTGTCCAGTTGCCCGCCCAGATAGTTAGGGCCGATGTGCTGGGTCAGGTGAAAGCCGTTGGCGAAATCAGTGGCTGGCAACCATTGACCGTGGCAGGTGGGGAAGTCGATGCAGGCCACGGCGGCATAGTTAGAGCTGACCCATCCGCCGAGGGCGATCTGCAAGATCACAACCAACAGCCCGGCCGTTGCCCAGCGCTGCAAGCGACGTGGCACCGTCAGTGCCGGCAGAACGCCGGACAGGCGCAAGGTCAGTAAAAACAACAGGCTCAAGGTGGCGAATCCACCGAGCAAATGCCCGGTCACCACTTGCGGCCAGAGTTTGAGCGTCACCGTCCACATGCCGAAAGCGGCCTGGGCGAACACCACCCCCAGCAGGAACAACGGCAGCTTCACCGGTTGCCCCGGATGCCGGCGATGAACCCAGGCACGACCTGCCAGCACCGATATCAGCAAGCCGAGGGTGCCGGCGAAGTAGCGATGGATCATCTCGTTCCAGCTTTTGTGGGCTTCGACCGGGGCGTCCGGGAAATGCAATTCGGCATGGGCCAGTTGGGCTTCGCTTTTCGGCACGCTGATAAAGCCGTAGCAACCGGGCCAGTCCGGACAGCCCAGGCCGGCGTGGGTCAGGCGGGTGTAGGCGCCGAGCAACACCACAATCAACGCCAGCAGGGTGGCAAACAGCGCGAGGCGAAATCCAGGTTTGGCCATGACGATGCCCTTATCCGATGTTCGACAGTTTCAGCAGATGACGCAGGTCGTTGAGCAGGTCCTTGCCTTTGACCGAAGGGTCGTAGCGCAGCACCAGATTGCCGTGGGGGTCGATGATCCACAGTTGCGGCACAGCCTTGTCGCCGGCGGCCTTGTTGACGGTCGCTTTGTTGAAGGTGGCCAGGTCCAGTGGGTAGCGCTGTAGTTGAGGATACTCCCGGGTCAGTTTGGCGTCGTAATCACTGCTCAGCGGCTGTGCCGCGGCGATGGCATGTCTGGCGCGCCCGGCATCACGGCCCAGGCCGATCTGAATCTGCCGCGCCAGGTACACCAGTTGCTGACAGTCCACGGCACAGGCCTTGGGCGCGGTCACCAATAACTGCCAGCGCTGTTCATCGGCCTGTACGCCGATGTCGGCGCGGGTCTGGCCGTTGCCGATGAGTTCACCGTGATAACTGCGGCCTTCCGGCACCCAGAACTGCAATTTGTACATGCCGGTGGCGAGGATCATCGGCCCGACCACTCCGAGCAGGATCAGGAGCAGTTGCAAGCGTCCCTTGCGGCGGCTTGGCGGCGTTTTTGTCTCAGACATGCTGGGTGGATTCATGGCCGCTCCCATGGTGTTTCTCCTTTGTGTTGTGCCAGCCGAGGTAGAGATAAAGGCCGAGCAGAGCGATCGCCATGGCGAACCACTGCACGGCATAAGCGATGTGTTTTTCCGGGCCCATGGCCACGATTGGCCAATCGGCCTGGTAGGTCGCCGGTCCGGTTTCTGCGCGTAACTCGTAGGCAAAGCCTTCGCGCCCCAGGATGTTCCAGAGTGCGTTCGGGTCAATGGCTGTCAGCAGTTTTGGCCAGGTGCTGGTGCTGGGGTCTGCGTGGAGTTGGAAGGTCGCACCGGGAGACACGTAGACCCAGGCGTCGACGCTCAACACGTCAGCGGGCGTAGTGAATTGCGGTGGTGTGCGCCGGTCTGGCCACGGCAGCCAGCCACGGTTGACCAGCAGCCACAGCCCGGTGGCCTGGTCCTGAAACGGTTGCAGTAACTCGACGCCGACCCTGCCACCACGCTGACGATTGTCCAGTAGCAGGCTGTGGGCGGCATCGAACTGGCCATGCAGGCGAACCCGGCGAAAGGCCGGATCGGTGGTGTGTTGCAGCGCAGTGCTGGCCATTGGTTCGGCAGCCCGGCGTTCGGTGTAGGTTTGCAGCAGCGCGCTTTTCTCCGCGCCCCGGCTCAATTGCCAGAACCCGAGCGACACCAGTAGCGGCAGCAGGAGTGCTACTGCCAGTGTCGGCACAATGCCCGGCCGGAAGCGCTTCATGGCGTCGCCAGAAAGTCGGTCAGTGCGATAGCTATACTCAAGTGCATCGCTTGTCCCCCCGGAGTTCCACCATGCTCAAAGCAGCTATCGTCCTGATGCTGATTGCCACGGTTGTCAGCCTGTTCAGCGGCCTGTTTTTTTTGGTCAAGGACGACAGCCGTTCAAACCGCCTCGTCATTGCCTTGAGTGTCCGTGTTGCCCTGGCCGCCGTAACCGTGGGCTTGATTGCCTGGGGTTTCTTCAGCGGCCAGCTTGTGTCTCACGCCCCTTGGTAACTGTAGGAGCGAGCATGCTCGCGAAAAACTTCATGACAACGCGTTAATTCAGATAATCCGCGTTATCGTTAACGACCATCGCGAGCATGCTCGCTCCTACAGCACATAAACGAAAACGAACAGCCCGATCCACACCACGTCCACGAAGTGCCAGTACCAGCTAGCGGCTTCGAAGCCGAACTGATGCTCGTTGTCAAAGTGGCCACGCAGGATGCGCATCAGCATCACAAACAAAATGATGGTGCCGATGGTCACGTGAGCGCCGTGGAACCCAGTGAGCATGAAGAACGTCGCGCCGTAGATCCCGGAGCCGAGGGTCAGACCCAGTTCGTGGTAGGCGTGGATGTATTCTTCGGCCTGAAAACTGAGGAACGCGCAGCCCAGCAATACGGTGATCGCCAGCCAGATTTTCAGTGCGCCGCGATGACCCTTTTTCAAGGCGTGGTGGGCGATGGTGATCGTGACGCTGGAACTCACCAGCAACACGGTATTGAGTAGCGGCAAGCCCCAGGGACTGATGACTTCCTTCGGAGGCACAAAGAGCTTGGAGTCCGGGTTGTTCAGCAGCGGCCAGGTCCACTGGAAGCCAGGCCATAGCATGTGTGCGATGCCTTTGGTGCCTTCACCACCCAGCGCCGGGCCTGAAATGTGGCGCACATAAAACAGCGCGCCGAAGAAGGCGATGAAGAACATGACCTCTGAGAAAATGAACCAGCTCATGCCCCAGCGGAACGAGCGATCCATCTGCGGGCTATACAACCCGCTGCGGCTTTCCTTGATCACCGCACCGAACCAACCGAACAGCATGTAGGCCAGCAGCAGGCCGCCGACAAAAAATATCAGCGGGCCGTGGGATTCCGGCCGGGCGGCCTTCAGGTCGTTGAACCAGGTGCCCAGGCCAAACACGGTGACGAACATCCCGACCGTGGCGATGATCGGCCATTTGCTCTGGGCCGGTACGTAATAGTGCTCATGAGTTGCCATTTATTGTTCTCCTTATCGGGCACGCTCAACCGCCAGTGTTTACAGCTACCGGTGGATGTCGGGCGGTGATATCGAACAGCGTGTAGGACAGCGTCAGGTGCTTCACATCCTTGGGCATGTCACGGTCAACGATGAAACGCACCGGCATTTCTATTCGTTCACCGGGCTGCAGCACTTGCTGGGTAAAGCAAAAACACTCGGTCTTGTGGAAATAGGCCGCCGCGGTGCTGGGCGCAATGCTCGGTACGGCCTGGGCGCTCATCGGGCGGTCGGTGGGGTTGTGCGCAATGAATATCATCTCGCTCACCGCCCCCGGGTTGGCCGTCAATTCATCGCTCTTGGGATAGAAATCCCAGGGCATGTCGACGGAATTGGTCGTCAGAAACTGCACGCGAACCTGCCGCGAAGTGTCGACCGTTTGCTCGCCTTCGTACTGTCCAGCGGTCTTGCCGTTGATACCGAACGCCTTGCACATCACGTCGTAGATCGGCACAAGGGCAAACCCGAAAACAAACATCGCCACCACCACCAGTAACAGACGGGTGACCAATTTCTTCATCGAAATTGAGTCAGCCATGATTTTTAGTCTCTACGCCAAACCCTGTAGGAGCGAGTTTTTGTGGCGAGGGAGCTTGCTCCCGCTGGGTCGCGAAGCGACCCCAAAAGCTTTGCGTCTGCTTCGCAGCCGAGCGGGAGCAAGCTCCCTCGCCACAAGAGCGTGCTCCCACAAAAGGCTGGGTGTTCATTTCACTTCCGGCGGCGTGGTGAAGGTGTGGTACGGCGCCGGTGATGGAATGCTCCACTCCAGGCCCTCGGCCCCATCCCACGGTTTGGCCGGTGCTGGCGGGCCGCCGCGGATGGTCTTGATCACGATGAACAGGAAGAAGAGCTGCGTTGCGCCAAACATGAAGGCGCCGATCGACGACACCATGTTGAAGTCGGCGAACTGCAGGTTGTAGTCCGGAATCCGCCGTGGCATGCCCGCCAGCCCCACGAAATGCATGGGGAAGAAGGCCATGTTCATCCCAATGAACGACAGCCAGAAGTGCAGCTTGCCGAGGGTTTCGTCGTACATGTGGCCGGTCCACTTCGGCAGCCAGAAATAGGCCGAGGCAAAGATCCCGAAGATCGCCCCCGGTACCAACACGTAATGGAAATGCGCGACGACGAAGTAGGTGTCCTGGTATTGGAAGTCCGCCGGGGCAATGGCCAGCATCAGCCCGGAGAACCCGCCGATGGAGAACAGGATGACGAACGCCACTGCAAACAGCATCGGTGTTTCAAAGGTCAACGAGCCCTGCCACATGGTGCTGGCCCAGTTGAACACCTTGACCCCGGTGGGCACCGCGATCAGCAGCGTGGCGTACATGAAGAACAGCTCGCCCACCAGCGGAATCCCCACCACGAACATATGGTGCGCCCAGACGATGAACGACAGGAACGCGATACTCGCCGTGGCATAGACCATCGAGGTGTAGCCAAACAGCGGTTTGCGCGAAAACGCCGGAATGATCGAACTGACGGCACCAAAGGCCGGCAGGATCATGATGTACACCTCCGGGTGACCGAAGAACCAGAACACATGCTGGAACAACACCGGATCACCGCCACCGGCGGCACTGAAGAAGCTGGTGCCGAAGTGGATGTCCATCAGCATCATCGTCACGCAACCGGCCAGTACCGGCATCACCGCGATCAGCAGGAACGCGGTGATCAACCAGGTCCAGACGAACAGCGGCATTTTCATCAGCGTCATGCCGGGGGCGCGCAGGTTGAGGATGGTCGCGATCACGTTGATTGCGCCCATGATCGAGCTGATCCCCATCAAGTGGATGGCGAAGATGAAGAAGGTCACGCTTTCCGGAGCGTAGGTCGTCGACAGAGGCGCATAGAACGTCCAGCCAAAGTTCGGCCCGCCGCCGGGCATGAACAGCGTCGACACCAACAGCAGGAACGCCGCTGGCAGCAGCCAGAAGCTGAAGTTGTTCATGCGCGGCAACGCCATGTCCGGCGCGCCGATCATCAGCGGGACCATCCAGTTGGCGAGGCCGACGAAGGCCGGCATCACCGCACCGAAGACCATCACCAGTCCATGCATGGTGGTCATCTGGTTGAAGAATTCCGGCTGGACGATTTGCAGCCCCGGCTGGAACAACTCGGCGCGAATCACCATCGCGAATGAGCCGCCGAGCAGGAACATGGAAAACGCAAACCACAGGTACAGCGTGCCGATATCCTTGTGGTTGGTGGTCAGCACCCAGCGCATCAGGCCTTTGGCGGGGCCGTGGGCATGCTCGGTGTGCGTATGGACAGGGTCATCGATGACAACAGTCATTTCATGTCTCCTGCAAACAGAGGGGCTGGGCGGGCCGGGGCGCATTGCCCCGACCAGTTCCTGGTGTACGCATTGGACCGGGTCATTTGCTTTCCGCCTGTTTCAGCTCCAACACTTCTTTAGGGGTGACCATGTCGCCCTTGTTGTTGCCCCACGCGTTACGTTCGTAGGTCACAACCGCCGCGATATCGACTTCCGAGAGCTGCTTGCCGAACGCAGCCATTGCAGTACCTGGCTTGCCGTGGAAGACAAGGCTCAAGTGAGCTTCTTTCGGTCCGGTGGCGATTTTCGAGCCCTTGAGCGCCGGGAACATTGGCGGCAAGCCCTGGCCCTCGGCCTGGTGACAGGCCACGCAAGTGGTGTGATAGACCTTGTCGCCGCGCTCCTTGAGCTCGTCGAGGGTCCATTCCTTGCTGGTCAGCTCTTTGAGTTGCGCGGCCTCAGCTTTGCGATCGGCCAACCATTTTTCGTAGTCGGGCTTTTCCTTGACCTCGACCACGATGGGCATAAAGCCGTGATCCTTGCCGCACAACTCGGCGCACTGGCCACGGTAGATGCCGGGTTTATCGATACGGGTCCAGGCCTCGTTGACGAACCCCGGAATTGCATCGCGCTTGACCGCGAAGGCGGGCACCCACCAGGAGTGGATTACGTCGGCGGAGGTCACGAGGAAACGCACCTTGGCGCCGATCGGCAGCACCAGCGGCTTGTCGACTTCGAGCAGGTAATGCTCGCCTTTGGCTTGCTTGTTATGGATTTGATCGGCGGGGGTGGCCAGGTTGCTGAAGAACTCGACGTCCTGGCCCAAGTATTTGTAGTGCCACTTCCACTGGTAGCCGGTGATCTGGATATCGATATCCGGCTCACTGGCGTCGTACATCTTGATCAGGGTGGCCGTCGCGGGAACTGCCATCGCCACCAGAATGATGAAGGGCACGATGGTCCAGAGGATTTCGACGGTGGTGCTTTCATGAAATTTTGCGGCGACCTGCCCGGTCGAGCGGCGATGCAGAATCATCGACCAGAACATGGCGCCGAAGACGATGATGCCGATCACTACACAGATCCAGAAGATGGTCATGTGCAGGTCAAATACAGCGTGACTGATTTCAGTCGCTCCAGGCGCCATATTCACAGTCCAGGCCGCATGCGCCTGACTGAAAATCGACCACAACAGGAGGCCCATCCAGACATGTGGATGTCGCATCATTGCGGGTTCCCCTTATCGTTCTTGTTATCCCGCCGGCTTTCACCTGCGGCAAGGGAGCGGCTGCATCAGACTACGAACTTGAATCGCCGGGCCTTGCTGCAGTTGCAGTCGGGCGTCATCAGCTAACTCCATTCATGAGCGAGTATAGACAGCGACTCTCACCTCGCAATGTGCAGGCGTAAATCATCTGAAACAGCATTAACTTGCGTTGCAGGTCACGAATGGAGAAGGATGCAGACGAGTGGTGGCAAATCGATATAACGCAGGCGTCTCAAGGATGAAACAATTATGACAAATGCGTCTTAGCATTTTTCGTAAGCCAGCTAAGTTATGTCTTCCCTATTTCATTGCCTTGTTTCCTGGAGTTTTCATGAACACCGCCGCATTGCGCGAGCAGATCCAAAAAGCCCAACAACACGAAGCCCAAACCAGCCTGCTGACGCGTCAGCTGGAAAGCAAACTGCCTCATCTACACCCGGCAATCCAATTGCCGGAAGCGGACGCCAAGGGCGTGCTGACACGATTTGTCGCCGCTTACATCGAAGAAGTTCCTGAACTGCTGGAAGCAGCCAATGAAGTCGCCAGGGAAGCGGGCATAGAGTCACAGATCAAACCGGTGTTGAAAATCGCCGAACAGTACTTCCTCCAGCCGCCGGCAATCATGGCCGGGCATGTCGGGCTCGACAGCCTGCTGGATGAAGCCTACCTGGCGCATCGGTTCGTCGAAGAGGTCAACGACCTGTACATCAAGCATTTCGGCCAGCCACTGATCCCCTTGGACATGACGGTCGCCAATCTGATTGCTCACCAGTTGATCGGTGAGGAATTTGCCAACCAACTGGACGAGGCGGTCCATCACGCCGTGGACGAGATGCTCAACGACGACAGCTTTGCGCTGGAATCGGTCGAGGCCTACCGCGAGAAACTCAGCAGCCCGGACACCGGCGCTGCGTGGAAGCGCTGGCCGTGCATGTCCCGCCGTTTGGGCGTGGGCCTCGAACTGGAAGCCTGACCGCATCCCCTGTAGGAGCGAGCATGCTCGCGATGGTCGCTAACGATAACGTTGGCTGTCTGACACCCCGCGGTGTTCCGTCGTCCATCGCGAGCATGCTCGCTCCTACAGGTTACTTATGCCGCTGAACCAATCCCGATATTGGTCCGCACCCGCCCCTCAAGCCTGCGCTTCAACCCTCGCGATTCGATCAACAACTTCGAACCCTTGGCTGCATTCGCCCGGCCCCATTCCTCCAGCAACTCCAGGCACGAGTGATCGATGTAGCTCAGGTTATTGAGCGGCACGTGCACTGTGGTGCCTGGCGTTATGGTGCCCAATACCTGAGTTAGTGCCGGCACTTTGAGGAACGTCGCCGCACCCACCAGGCGCAACTCCATTTCGCCCTCCTGAGGCAGGCCGATCAGGCTGATCTTCAAGCGAGAAGCCTTCAGCGCCAGTTTCACCAGGGTCAGGCCGAAACCGATCAACACACCTGTCAGCAGGTCAGTAAAGATGATGGCCAATGCCGTCGCGGCATAGGTGAACATCGGCATCCGACCGTAGCGGCCCAGCCCACGAAAGGCCTTGAGGTCCACCAATTTGAAGCCTGTGTAAACCAGTACACCGGCCAGGCTCGCCACTGGAATACTCTGCAGCACGCTCGACAGCAACAGCACGAACGCCAGCAGCCACAGGCCGTGGAAAATCGTCGAGTAACGGGTGGTGGCGCCGGCCTGGACGTTGGCTGAACTGCGCACGATCACCCCGGTCATCGGCAACGCGCCGAGTACTCCGCAGAGCATATTGCCAATACCTTGTGCGGACAGTTCTCGGTCGAAATCCGAGCGTTGGCCGCTGTGCATGCGATCCACCGCGGCGGCGGACAGCAGGGTTTCGGCACTGGCGATGAACGCCACGGCGAAGGCTGCGATCAGCAGCGTAGGGTCGGCCAGGTTGAGCAAGTCCGTAGGTTTGAGCCAGTCGATGGCTTCGGCCAGGTTGGCTGGAACTTCCACCCGTTTGACGGGCAATGCCAGTACCAGACTAGCGATCGTTGCCAGACCGACCCCGAGCAATGCCCCGGGAATGAAGCGCAGCGAGTGCGGACGCAGTTTTTCCCACAACCACATCACGGCGATGGTCGAGAGCCCGAGCAAACCGGCTTGCCAGCCGAACGACGGCAGTGCCTGAGCGACCGCGCCGGGGAACGCCGTGAGGTTATCCAGACCGGAGGGTTTCGGTGCCGCGTCGAGCATCACGTGCACTTGCGATAGCACGATCAGCACGCCAATCCCGGCAAGCATGCCGTACACCACGGCGGGCGCGGTCACCCGGAACCAGCAGCCGAGCTTGAAGCGTCCGGCCAGTAGTTGCAGAAAACCCGCCAATAGCAGGATAGGCCCGAGCATGCTCAGGCCGTGCTGGCGAACCAGTTCGAACACCAGCACCGCCAAGCCTGCGGCTGGGCCGCTGACTTGCAGGGGAGAACCTGCCAACCAGCCCACGATCAAACCACCGACGATGCCGGTGATCAAACCTTTGGCGGGGGGCAGTCCCGAGGCGATCGCAATGCCCATGCACAACGGTAGAGCGACCAGAAACACAACCACTGAAGCCAACAGCTCCCGTGGCAGTACAGCTTTCAATTGAGCAGCACGCATGGTGACTCTCCCGAGTTTTTCTTCAGGCATGGCAAGGCCGGACCGCTGAAACAGCGGCCGGCGTCAAACCACACAGATTTTTAGGAAGATTTAGAAGCGCGCTTTGGGCGTCGCCATTGGAATCGGCTGGCTGCCGTCGAGCGGCCGGAAACAACCCTGGTCCGCGTCGTAAGCTTTGATTTGACTGGTTTCGATGTCGTAGACCCAGCCGTGGATGAACAGATGACCGTTCGCCATGCGCGAGGCTACCGAGGGGTGGGTACGCAAGTGCTGCAACTGAGCGATGACATTTTCCTCGGTGAGGACATGCATGGTCTCGTTTTCGTCAGCGCAGTTGCAGTTGTCATGCACCATGGTCTTGGCGACTTCCGCATGGCGTAGCCAGGCTTTGACCGTGGGCATTTTTTCCAGGCTGTCGGGATTGAGCACCGCACGCATCGCACCGCAATCGGAGTGGCCGCAAATGATGATGTGCTGTACGCCCAACGCCAGGACGGCGTACTCGATGGCAGTGGAGACACCACCGTTCATCTGGCCGTAAGGGGGGACGACGTTGCCGACGTTACGGGTAACGAACAGGTCGCCAGGCGAACTGTGAGTGATGAGCTCGGGCACGATGCGCGAGTCGGCGCAGGTAATGAACATTGCCCTTGGCTGTTGGGCCGTGGCGAGTTTCTTGAAGAGCTCTTCCTGTTGTGGAAAGACCTCATGATGAAAATGCAAAAAGCCGTCAACGATATGCTTCAGCGCTGCATCGGCGCTCTCCGTCCCGGGTTGGTCGGAAGCCGACGCAGCCAATGGCTGTTTATCCTTGTCACTCATGATTCATCCTCTTTGGCGGGCTCAGGGCGTTGGCCCGTGTTGTCCGGTGTGAAGCCAGTGGCTGGTTAAAAAACATCCAGGTCATGGTGCCAGACCCGTCAGTCACTCGATGAACAAGGTAGCGGCCGAATCTTAACTCAAACTGAATCAAGGGCTCTAGAACGTGTGTCCCCGGTCACAAAAATGGTGACCAGCGTAAAACCTGCACGCACTTCCCAGTACTCAACCATAGGCCAATTGTCCTTAAATCAACGACATTTGGCGACCCGGCGGACAAAAGGCTTCGCAATCCAGATTAAAGCCTTCGCGTTGATTTAGACCCAGACGCTTGATGGTTTTGGCAAAGCGTTGCGCCAACAGGTCGGCAAAGGGACCTTCACCGCGCATTCGCGCACCGAAACGACTGTCGTACAGCTCTCCACCGCGGCTCTGGCGAATCAGGCTCAGCACATGGGCGGCCCGTTGCGGGTAGTGGGCATTGAGCCATTCTTCGAACAGCGGGGCCACTTCCAGCGGCAGGCGCAACATCATGTAGGCAGCGCTTTGTGCCCCGGCCGAATGGGCTTCGGTGAGCAGATTTTCGAGCTCGCTGTCGTTGATCATCGGAATCATCGGTGAGCACAGCACCCCCACCGGTATTCCCGCATCGCGCATGACCCTGATCGCCCGCAGCCGGGCTTTGGGGGCCGCCGCCCGGGGTTCAAGGATGCGCTTGAGTTCGTCGTCCAGGCTGGTCAGGCTGATCATCACCGCCACCAGCCGTTGACGGGCAAGTTCGGTCAGCAGGTCCAGATCGCGAAGAATCAACGAGCCCTTGGTGACGATGGTCACTGGATGGCGGTAGCGCAACAGTACTTCGAGGGTTTGCCGGGTGATTTTGTATTCGCGTTCGATCGGCTGATAAGGATCGGTGTTGGAGCCGAGGTTGATCGGCGCGCATTGATAACCACGCCTGGACAGCTGCGCTTCCAGCACGTCCACGGCGTTGGTCTTGGCGATCAGTTTGGTTTCGAAATCCAACCCGGGCGACATGTCCCAATAGGCGTGACTGGGGCGTGCATAACAATAGATGCAACCGTGTTCGCAACCACGGTAGGGGTTGATCGAGCGGTCGAAGGGCAGATCCGGTGAGTTATTGCGGGTGATGATGGTCTTCGCTGTTTCGATGCGAACCTCTGTGCCCTGGGTCATCGGCGCTTCCTGGTACCAACCGTCGTCCTCGGCTACCGAGCGGTTCGGTGCGAAGCGGTTGTGCGGGTTGGTCGCGGTGCCGCGGCCGCGAGGAGGCAGTGGAGTAGCCATCAGTGTGATCCTTTAGCTGTATGTGCATACAGTATCTGGACTTCAATTGACAGGCCAGTGCCGTTCGGCACCCAAGGCTTTTTCGAGCACCAGCCGCAAGTGCTTGTGTCATGACGGGAAACACATCGCTCGTCGTGCTCTGCTGTTTCAGCGGTACCCTCTTTTTCACACGAATGACCGTGTATTCATTATTAAAAGGATTTAAATCATGTCGAATTACAACCAGCGCGGTGTCTTTCTTCAGTTGTTACGCCCCTCTATTGTCAGCCCCAAGGAAGTCCGGGTTTCCATGCAATTTGCGCTTAAGGAAGAAGGCTATGACCCGTCAATCGGCGATGTCACCTGTTCCTTGCTCGACTCGACCGTTCGCGAGGCGGTGTCCAATGATGGTGGTGCCACCTTCACGATGAAATCCCCCGTGGACGTTGATGGTGATGGCGATATCGACATGCAGGACAAGGCCGTGCTGGTAGGGCTGGCGAAAGCTTATTCGAAGATCATCAACCCCTGATACGGACCAGGTATCGAGCGCTTCAAGCGGAGGGCTCTGTATCGCCCGAAACATAAAACGGCACTTTAATGCAGTGCCGTTTTTTAATTTATGAACCCGAAGTTGTTCAAACAAGAGCCAGATTCAAGCCTTCCAATTCACAATTCTTTGACGGGGACCTCACAGGCTCTTAACCAGCAAGCCGTGACACTATGCCCATTCAAACTTTCCGAAGGGTCGTTCAGGAATGTCCTTACCACGTCTTTCAATTGCGACATTGCTGTTATCACTGTCCGTATTTTTCAATCTCGTCCACGCCGATGACGCCACGTTGTCCCGCCCGGCGGAATGGGCGCAACCGGTCGAAGTGCAGTACAACCTCTTTCAGATGTCACCCACGCTCTACCGCAGCGCGCTGCCCGACGGTGGCGCGGTGCCACTGCTGAAAAAGCTCAAGGTCGCCACCGTCATCAACTTTCTACCCGAATCGGATTCGCGCTGGTTGTCCAACCCCGATATCACCCAGGTGCAACTGCCTTATCGCACCAATCATGTCGATGACGCCGATGTAATCAAGGCCTTGCGCGCCATTAAAGAGGGCGAAGCCAAGGGCCCGGTGCTGATGCACTGCAAGCACGGCTCTGACCGCACCGGTCTGATGGCGGCCATGTACCGCGTGGTGGTGCAGGGTTGGAGCAAGGAAGATGCGTTGAACGAAATGACCCAGGGTGGCTTTGGTGACAGCACCCACTTCAAGGATGGCGTGCGCTATATGATGAAAGCGGACGTCGACAAGCTTCGTACGGCATTGGCCAATGGCGACTGCAGCACGACACCGTTCGCCGCGTGTTCGATGAAGAGTTGGTTCCAGTCGGCCCACCTTCAGTAACAGCACCTTCCACTGCGTTGCGCAGTGGAAGGCTGTTTTCGCGACTCAGAGTTGCTCGTCAGTCTTTTTCTTCAGCTTTGGATTGGGAAAAAACTGCACGGCTTGAACTTTGGTATCAGCGGGTTTCACGACAGGTGTATTGACCCGCGTGCCCAACTCCTTGGGCACAGATAATCCCTGTTCATTCAAGGTGTCGGAATAACCGCAGGCCACGCATTCGCGATGTGGCACGCTGTCTTCGTTCCACATCATCAGCTTGTCCGGCTCGCTGCAGGCCGGACAAACCGCACCGGCGATAAAGCGTCGTTTGGTAATCACGGGACCCTCACTCATGCTGCTGCGTCCTCACTCAGGCCGCTGTGGCGCAACAGTGCGTCAATCGATGGCTCACGGCCACGGAAGTCGACGAACAACACCATTGGCTCCTGAGAGCCACCACGCGCCAGGATCGCTTCGCGGAACGCGCGACCGGTTTCGGCGTTGAGCACACCTTCTTCTTCGAACTTCGAGAAGGCATCTGCCGACAGTACTTCTGCCCATTTGTAGCTGTAGTAACCCGCGGCATAACCGCCAGCGAAGATGTGGGCGAAGCTATTCGGGAAGCGGTTGTAGGCCGGCGGACGCATCACCGAAACCTCGTCACGCACACCTTCGAGTACTTGCAGTACGCTGCGGCCGTCGCCGTGGGTGGCGTGCAGTTCGAAGTCGAATAGCGAGAACTCCAGCTGGCGCACCATCATCAGTCCGGATTGGAAGTTTTTCGCCGCGAGCATTTTTTGCAGCAAGTCCTGAGGCAGGGGCTCGCCGGTTTCGTAATGACCCGAAATCAGCGCCAGGCCTTCCGGCTCCCAGCACCAGTTCTCCATGAATTGGCTCGGCAGCTCGACCGCATCCCAGGCCACGCCGTTGATGCCAGAAACGCCGGCATGATC
The DNA here is from genome assembly GCF_050990305.1 of Pseudomonas putida. GTDB lineage: Bacteria > Pseudomonadota > Gammaproteobacteria > Pseudomonadales > Pseudomonadaceae > Aquipseudomonas > Aquipseudomonas putida_AH. The sequence continues at coordinate 85,446 of NZ_CP158817.1, forward strand.
GACTCGGGTCAGCAGGTGGTGCAGGCCATGACCGAACTCGTGGAACAGGGTGGTCACTTCATCGTGGGTCAACAGCGCAGGCTTGCCGCTGTCGGCTGGGGTGAAGTTGCACACCAGGTTGGCCACCGGGCTTTGCAGCACGCCTTTGGCAGTGCGGCGACGGTCACGGGCGCCGTCCATCCAGGCGCCACCGCGCTTGTTGGCGCGAGCGTAGAGGTCGAAGAAGAAGCGGCCGACGTGCTGGCCGTTTTCTTTGATTTCGAACAGGCGAACATCCGGGTGCCAAGTGTCGAAGCCTTTCTGCTCGGCAATCTCGATGCCGTACAGACGTTGCACAATGGCGAACAGGCCGCTCAGCACTTTATCGATCGGGAAGTAGGCTCGCAGCGCTTCCTGGGCAACGCTGTAACGCTGCTCGCGGAGTTTTTCACCGTAGAAACCACTGTCCCAGCTTTGCAGGTCCGGGCAGCCTTGTTCTGCGGCGTAAGCCTTGAGCTGCTGCAGATCCTGGGCGGCGAACGGTTTGCTGCGTTTGGCCAGATCGCGCAGGAAGCTCAGGACCTGATCGCTGGACTCTGCCATTTTGGTCGCCAGGCTCAGCTCCGAGAAACTGGCGAAGCCCAGCAATTTGGCCAACTCCTGACGCAGGTCGAGGACTTCTTCCATGACCGGGCCGTTGTCGTTCTGGCCAGCATTTGGCCCCTGATCGGACGCTCGGGTGCAGTAGGCGGCGTAGACTTCCTCGCGCAGGGCACGATCCTGGGCATAGGTCATAACCGCGTAGTAGCTCGGGAATTCCAGGGTGATCAGCCAGCCGTCGAGGTCCTTGGCCTGGGCCGCGGCAGCCATTTGCGCCTTGGCCGAGTCGGTCAGGCCGGCGAGGGCGGCTTCATCGGTGATGTGCTTGGTCCAGGCCTGAGTGGCATCGAGCAACTGGTTGGAGAAGCGGCTGCCCAGCTCCGACAGTTTGCTCTGCACTTCGGCGTAACGTTTCTGCTCGGCTTCCGGCAGGTCGATACCCGACAGGCGGAAATCGCGCAGGGCGTGTTCCAGGATAGTTTTTTGCGCCACGTCGAAGCCGGCGGCTTCCGGGCTGCTGGCCAAGGCTTCATAGGCCTGGAACAGTTCGCGGTTCTGGCCCATTTCGGTGGAGTAGGCGCTCAGCGCTGGTAGGCAGGACTCGTAGGCTTCGCGCAGTTCGGCGCTGTTGCACACGGCATTCAAATGGCTGACCGGGCTCCAGGCTGCGCCCAGGCGATCGTTAAGTTCGTCCATTGCCAGCACCAGGCCGGCCCAGGTGGGTTGTTTGCCCTGGGTCTTGAGGATCTCGATAATGGCGGCGCGGTTGTCAGCCAGGATCTGTTCAATGGCCGGTTGCACGTGTTCGGCACGGATCGCGGAGAACGGCGGCAGGTCGTAGGACTGCAAAAGAGGGTTGTTCACGCTCACGGTTGACACCTTGGCTGGAAGAAACATGCAGCCATCTTAATTACAATCGACGTTCACCGCAGCTATCAGCGACAGAGAGAGAACCTATCGTGTCCCTTCGCAAGTACCACAACCATACGCCGCTGCTCGGCAAAGGCGCTTTTGTCGACCGCTCGGCGGTGGTGATTGGCGACGTCGAAATCGGTGAAGACAGCTCGGTCTGGCCATTGACGGTGATCCGCGGCGACATGCACCGCATACGCATTGGTGCGCGTACCAGCGTCCAGGACGGCTGCGTGCTGCACATCACCCACGCCGGCCCGTTCAACCCCGACGGGTTTCCGTTGCTGATTGGCGATGATGTGACCATCGCCCACAAAGTCATGCTGCATGGGTGCACTGTCGGTAGTCGGGTGTTGATTGGCATGGGCAGTATCGTCATGGACGGCGCGGTAGTCGCCGACGATGTGATCATCGGTGCCGGTAGCCTGGTACCACCGGGCAAACGCCTGGAAAGCGGTTTCCTGTATGTGGGCAGCCCCGTGAAACAGATCCGGCCGCTGACTGAAAAAGAACAAGCCTTCTTCACCTACAGTGCGGCGAACTACGTGAAGCTCAAGGATCTGCATCTGGCCGAAGGCTACGACCAGATCTGAAGCGTCTCACCATTGCCCAGGAATTTTCATGCATTACCAAACCATTCTATTTGACCTTGATGGCACCCTGACCGACCCGCGCGAAGGCATCACTCGTTCGATCCAGTTTGCCTTGAGCAAACTGGGCATCGATGAGCCCGACCTGAGCAAACTCGAACATTTCATCGGCCCGCCGTTGTTGCAGGCGTTCATGCAGTTCTATGACTTCGACGAGGCCAAGGCCTGGGAAGCGGTGAATTTCTACCGCGAGCGCTTCAAAGTCACCGGGCTTTACGAAAACCGCGTGTTCGATGGTGTCACGCCGCTGTTGGAAACCTTGGGTGGACAAGGGCGGCAGCTGTATATCGCGACCTCGAAACCGTGGGTCTTCGCCCGGGAAATTGCCCGGTATTTCGACTTTGCCAAGCACTTTAAAGTGATCTACGGCAGCGAACTGGACGGCACACGCACCAATAAAGTCGAGCTGATTGCCCACTTGATGGCTGAAGAAGGCCTGAATCCGACTGACACTCTGATGATCGGCGACCGCAAGCACGATCTGATTGGCGCACGCAGCAACGGGCTGGATGCGGCTGCGGTGGGTTATGGGTTCGGTAGTCGGGAAGAGCTCAGTGCTGAAGCACCGGCCTTTCATTTCGAAACGTTGGATGAGATGCATCAAGCGTTTTTGCGGGGTTAGTAATTTCGCCTCGCGGGCAAGTGTTGCGCTTGCAAGACTCCAGGTGGAGTCTTGCAATTTCGAGCGACACAAAACTGTAGGAGCAAGGCTTGCCCGCGATAGCGTCCGTCAGTGTTCGCTAAGTCAGACTTACAACCAAATTGCATCCCACAACGGATAATCCCCGACCTTATCCACCAATCCTGCACGCAACGGATTGGCGACGATGTATCGAGCAACTGCCTCTAGGTCCTCTTCTTTTCGAATGGCACGATCATGAAATCCCGGTTGCCACAATGGACCTTCTCTTTGTAACAAGCAGTTGAGCGCCACGGTTGTACGAGATTTCGTGCGTCCCATTAACGAACGTAGGGGCATGTTTTTTAGCTCGATCAGCCAATGAAAATGATCTGGCATGACAACGTAGGCTAACGAATTGGCTAATTGCTCATGCTGCGCTTTGCGAAATGCCTCGACAACCAGTCGGCCTGCCTTGAAGCTGGAAAAAACAGGTTGGCGATTGAGAGCGACAGCAGTCAGCAGATAGATTTGCCCTTCTTCCGAGTAACGTCCCAAACGCAGATGATGGGCATGATGTTGGCTTGGCATTGAGGATCCTCCTTGATCGCGGTCTGAACCATGAGGCTAGATTGTCAGAGGAGGGTTTGAGTCGCGCCAGTTGATCCGGATGTGTCTGAGGCGGCGCCATCGCGGGCAAGCCTTGCTCCTACAGGTCTTTGTCGTTCTGTAACTTGGAGTATGGCTTGCCCGCGATGAGGCCAGTTCAGGCGCTGGAGCTTTTGGACTGTGCCAAGGTCTTCAATGACGCTTTTCGCTGTTCAACCGGCATCTTCCCCACCCGCTCGACCTCCGTGTAAAACCTTTCCCAATCCCCGCCCACCTGTTTAAACAAAGCCGCAAACGCTGGCACCCACTGGTCGTACAGGCCAAATGGGAGTAACCGCGCATTGTTCATTGGCGCATTGATCCACGCGTCATAAAGTTTGTCGCCGGCCCACTGGCTGTCACGCAGTTGCCGGTACTCGCCGCGCAGGTGCTCGAACTCCGCCGCCTTGCGCTGGCGCATCTGTTCGGGTGGCAGAGGTTGTGTGTACAGCTGTTCAAGTCGGGAGCGGGTGTCCAGTATCAGTTGGGTGAACTGATCCCGCCGTTTCGCCTGGTCGCCGTTGTCCGGCGGCAAGCCGCGAAAGGCACGCCATTGGCGGGTGCCTTCCTGCTCGACGTAAGTGGCGAATGACTCGTTGAACTCGGTGTCGTCTTTTACATAGACACGTTGATGCGCCAGTTCATGAAAAATCAGCGTGGCCAGGCGCTCGTCACCCCAGTGCATCATCGAACTCATGATCGGATCGTTGAACCAACCCAGGGTCGAATAGGCCTCGACGCCACCGATTGTCACGTCCAGGCCCTGCAGGCGTTGCAGTGCCGCGTTACCCCGTGCCGCACTCTGGCTGTAGTAGCCGCGATAGGCCACACAGCCGGCAATCGGGAAGCAGTGGTTTTGTGGCTTCAGGGAAAACTCTGGTGTGGCAAACACGTTCCAGACCACATAGGGGCGGCCGATGTCTGCGTACAACCGGTAACTCTGGTTGTCCGGCAGATGCAGCCGTTCGCTGGCAAAGGTCCGGGCCTTCTGCGATTGGGCCAGGTGCGCGCGCAGTTTTTGGTCGCGCTGGGGATCGGCGATCACATTGGAGACGGGTTCCCGTGCGCGCAGCAGTTGCCATTGGCCACTGGCCAGTTGGCTGTAGTAGCTGATGCTGGAACAACCGTTGAGCAACAAAAACAAAACACCCGGAAACAAAATGCGCAAAACGCGATCAAGTAACCCAAGGCTTGGACGCGGCCTGATCAAAATAAAAAATTCCTGGAGAGTCTGCTCGCAAGACTATCCCGCTTGACTGGAGCTCGGCTATGCGCAAATTGATGCTTTCGGGATGCCTGCTGACGCTGGCTGGCTGTGCTGGTTTCGGTTTACCTCACCATGATCCGACGCAAGCATGGATCGAACTGGAGTCGCATCAGGAAGACACCGCCCTGCAAGCACTGAAGGTGGATAACCAGGCGACCGACGACAAACGCTATTTCCAGGTGCAGCCCGGCAGTCATGAGTTGACGGTTCGCTACCAGTTTCCGGTCCAGTCCACCAATATCGGTCCGGGCGCCGAACCGCTTTGGCGCGATTGCCAGATGAATGTGAAATACAGCGGCTTTAACGCTGGGGAGCGTTATGAACTGCAAGCGGGGAACATAGGGTTTCGGCCATGGGCCAAACTCTACGATCAGCAGCGAAAAGTGATCGGCCAAGGCAAGCCGGCGGGCTGCCAACACTCGTGATCAGCGCTATTCTGAATATCGGATACTCAGGACATTCATCATGCGCAGGTTGATGTTATTGCTCGTTGCAAGCACCGTTGTCGGCTGTTCTACGCCGCCGCTGCCAGCGGTCAATCCACAAATGGCGTGGGTGGATTTCTCCACGCCATTTCCCAACGATAAATTGCTGATGGCCGACCGACTGGACAATCAGCGACTGGACGATGGGCGTTTCTTCCAGGTGACACCCGGTAGCCATGAGTTGCAGGTTCGCTTCGACTTTGAAGTCCCCAGCGGCGGTTCGGACATGTTCGGCGGTGCCCGGGAACGGCTGTGCTACCTGGTCATCAAATACGATCATTTCGAAGCGGGGCAGCGTTATCTGCTGCAAGCCCGTTCCTTGGCATTCACCCCCGAAGCTCGCCTGTATAACGCCAAGCGTGAAATCGTCGCCAAAGATCGCGAGGCCACTTGCCTGAATTAAAGGCAGTCAGCGGTCGTTCTTCTGGTAGATGATTTTTTTGGTGCCGCCTTCGCACGAGCCCACGACCATGTTCTGGTCGTGCACTTCATCATTGGTCACAATCTCCAGGGTGTAGGACGTCACCCCACGGGCCTGGATCTTGGCTTCGATTTCGGCCTTGAGTTCTTCACAGGGTTTAGGCGCCGCCAGGGCCGAAGTGGCTAGCGCGCAGCAGATAACCGTCAAGGCAAAACGTTTCATGGTTGAAGCTCCTTTGAGGCAGCTCGCAGGATTCTGCGTTTTGGCTGCTGTCATTTATTCGACCACAGTTTTACCGGGCAAATCTGTTGTAACGCAAAAAGATCGCAGCCTTCGGCAGCTCCTACATTCAAACGCGATCCCATGTAGGAGCTGCCGCAGGCTGCGATGTTTTCATTTCAACGTTTAACTGACCAAGGTCGCATCCAGACTGATTTTCGCATTCAGCACTTTGGAAACCGGGCAACCTTCCTTGGCTTTATTGCTCAGCTCCTCAAATTGAGACTGGCTGGCGCCGGGGATTTTCGCCTTGAGGATCAGCTTCACCGCTGTAATCGAAAACCCACCCTCCACCTGGTCCAGGGTGACCTCGGCAACGGTATCGATGCTGTCGGCCTTGAGACCGGCCTCGCCGAGAATCATGGAGAAGGCCATGGAGAAACAGCCCGCATGAGCCGCGCCGATCAGCTCTTCCGGATTGGTGCCTTTACCACCCTCGAAGCGCGCTTTGAAACCGTAGGGCGCTTCCCTGAGTACGCCGGTTTCCGTGGAAATCGAGCCGATACCGGTCTTCAGGTCACCTTCCCAATGGGCTGATGCTTTCTTTGTGATAGCCATGCCTGTCTCCTCGGAGTCCTGCGCAATGTGATTGTGGGTTACAGGTTTCTGAGGATAGACCGTGGCGCAAAGTTCACTTGATCCGATTGACCTACTTATTTGGTAGGAAATTAGCCGCCTGCTATTGAAACTCGGGTATATGCCCTCATTGCATGAAACACGCCTTGGGATTCGGCAGGTTTTCGTTCGCAAGAAAAAAACCTGCGCCCTCAATTGGAGAAGCAGGTTTATGAAACGACTGTCCGATATCAAGTTCTCGACCCTCGATCTGGTGCCCGTGCGGGCTAACGGCAGCGCGGCCCAGTCGCTGCGCAATTCCCTGGACCTGGCGCAGCACGTCGAGAAATTCGGCTACAACCGGTTCTGGGTCGCCGAACACCACAACATGGATGGCATTGCCAGTTCCGCCACCTCGGTATTGTTGGGCTATCTGGCGGGTGGCACGTCGACCATTCGCGTGGGATCGGGTGGCGTGATGCTGCCTAACCATGCGCCACTGGTGATTGCCGAGCAGTTCGGCACCCTTGAAAGCCTGTATCCGGGGCGCATCGATCTGGGGCTCGGTCGTGCCCCCGGTTCCGATCAGATGACGGCACGTGCCTTGCGTCGTGAGCGCTCCGGCAGCGCAGACGACTTCCCGGAGGATGTGGCGGAGTTGGTGCGTTACCTCGGTCCACGGACACCGGACCAACGCGTCATCGCGATGCCTGGCACCGGTACGAATGTGCCGATCTGGCTGTTGGGTTCAAGCCTGTTCAGCGCACAACTGGCAGGTGAGCGCGGTTTGCCCTACGCGTTCGCCTCCCATTTCGCACCGCGTTACATGCACGAGGCGATTCGCGTCTACCGCAACCACTTCAAGCCTTCAGCGGTGCTGGACAAACCCTATGTGATGCTCGGAGTGCCATTGGTTGCTGCCGACACCGATGAGCAGGCCGACTATCTGGCAACCTCGGTGTTCCAGCGCATACTCGCGTTGATGCGCGGCCAGAGTTTGGTGCAACGCCCGCCGGTGAAAACCATGGATGGCTTGTGGTTACCCCACGAAAGAGAGGCGGTGATGGATTTCCTGGGACTGGCGATGATCGGTAGCCCGCAGAAAATTCGTGCCAAATTGGACGTGCTGATCGAGCAAACTCAGGCCGATGAGCTGATTTTCACCTGCGATGTTTACGAACATGCTGATCGTCTGCATTCCTACGAGCTGCTGGCGCAGATCATGAAAGGCTGACATTGATGACCTTGTAGGAGCGAGCAAGCTCGCGATGAATCCTTAACCATCGCGAGCATGCTCGCTCCTACAGGGTGTAGCTAATTCGCTCAGCGTTTGTAGACGATTTCCTTGGTGCCCATCTCGCAAGTACCGACGACTTTTCCGCCAGATGCGCTGCCTTTATCGACAATTTCCAGCGAATATCCGGAGACGCCCTTGGCATCGAGCTTTGCTGCGATCTCGGCTTTCAGCTCTTCGCAGGATTTGCCGTCAGCAAAGGCCATACCCGCCAGACTCAACAAACCTACCGCCAAAATAAACTTCTTCATCAGTCGCATTCTCGGGTCGGATCAAAGGGGAGCACCCAGCCGTTGGCCGGATTTATTACTGTAGCGCCTTGGTATGCCCAATGGCACTCGGCCAGCGTGCCTTCTCAGAAGGCTAGACCAATGTCAGCTGCTGGCAATCCGGAACCCCACCTTGAGCGTCACTTGAAAGTGCGCAGCCTTGCCATCCTTGATGTGCCCGCGGGTTTCGGTCACCTCAAACCATTCCATGTACTTGAGGCTTTTACTGGCCTCGGCCAGTGCGTTGTTGATCGCGTCTTCAATACTGCTGGTGGACGAGCCAACGAGTTCGACTTTTTTGTAGGTGTGATGGTCAGACATGGCGTTCTCCTCAGGGTGTGAAATACAGCCTAGCAGTGATTTTCTGTCTTACTTCTGTCGGTCGATCCGACAAGGAAGTTCACATTTACTGCACTTTCTCTGGCCCCTGAAGTCCCAACCAACACACGCCACTCATCAACAATGCAGGAGAGCCACCATGGCCAATAGCTCGTTACGCAAAGCCGCATTGCAAAGCATGGAAGCGGAGATCGAGAGTCTGCTCAAATCCTTGGAGAGCCTGAAGGACGACACCTCGGACGAGTCGCGCAAAACCCTTAAGGTGCTCAAAGGTAACGCTGAGAACGCGCTGAGGCACTCGCGCCATCTGCTCTCCGATGCTTATGAGGAGGTGAAGGTGAAAACTCGCGAGACTGGGGTCGCCACCCGGGACTATGCCCAGGAGCACCCTTGGACGACAGCCGGTGTTGCCGTCGGTGCATTGGGCCTGTTAGCGGCCTACCTGTTGTTCAAACGCGGTGACTAATTCGTCTGGCGCAGCTCGTTTTTTAGCCATTGCGCCAGTTGCCGGGCGCGCCCGTCTGCGGCGCGCTTGGGCAACCACAGCGCCAGTCGCGCGGGCGTCTCGCTGAACCCCCATGGCGCCACCAGGCGGCCGGCCTTCAAGTCCTCGGCCACCAACGGCTCGGGGGCAATCGCTACACCCAGCCCGGCCACGGCCGCTTCCAGTAAGTAATACAAATGCTCAAAACCCTGACCGTACTTCAACGCCTTGGCGTCGAGACCGCTTTGTTGCGCCCAACTGGGCCAGGCTTGCGGTCGCGAAGTCGTGTGCAGCACTGGCTCGTTGAGCAGGGCTGTGGCCGGCGCGGTTTTGAGGGTGTCGTAGCGGGCGAAGCGAGGACTCATCACCGGGCCGATCCGTTCGCTGGCGAGCTCGAATACCTGCATGTCCGCCGGCCAGGGTGGCTCGGCAAACACCAGCAAAGCGTCCAGGCCTGGGCGACGGGGGTCGAGGTCGCCTTCCCCGGCTGAGAGGTGCAGGCGAAGGTCTGGCAGGTCGGCATTCAGTCGCCCCAGACGTGGAATAAACCAGCGCGCCAGCAAACTTCCCGAACATCCCAGCACAAAAGGCGCATCGACGGTGCTCTGGGTGAGCTCGCCGCACACCGTGCGCAGTCGTTCGAAGGCTTCGGCGCTGGCGTCGCGCAATCGCATGCCGGCATCTGTGAGTTTCAGGCCGCGACCTTCCTTGGTGAACAGGCTGACGCCAAGGTGCTCTTCAAGCACCTTCAACTGCCGGCTGACTGCGCCGTGAGTGACATGCAGCTGTTCGGCAGCCTGACTGACACTGTTCAGACGGGCGGTGGCTTCGAAGGCGCGCAAGGCATTCAAGGGGGGCAGGTCGTGGCTCATGGTATCTGTGAGTTTTCTTGACAGGTTGTGGCGATCTTATCGGTTTTCAGGTCCGGGCGTCAGGGGTAGAGTGAAGCCCATTCTCTCTTCACACATTCAACTGGAGCGCCAAATGACCCAGACTAATCTGCGCAACGGCCCTGACGCCAACGGCCTGTTTGGCGCGTTCGGCGGCCGTTACGTCGCTGAAACCCTGATGCCGCTGATCCTCGATCTGGCCCGCGAATACGAAGCGGCCAAGGAAGATCCTGCCTTCAAGGAAGAATTGGCCTACTTCCAGCGCGACTACGTCGGTCGCCCAAGTCCACTCTATTTCGCCGAACGCCTGACCGAGTTCTGTGGCGGCGCGAAGATTTACCTCAAGCGCGAAGAGCTGAACCACACCGGCGCGCACAAGATCAACAACTGCATCGGCCAGATCCTGCTGGCGCGGCGCATGGGCAAGAAACGCATCATCGCCGAGACCGGCGCCGGCATGCACGGCGTGGCCACCGCCACCGTGGCCGCGCGTTTTGGCCTGGACTGCGTGATCTACATGGGCACCACGGACATCGAACGCCAGCAGGCCAACGTGTTCCGCATGAAGCTGCTGGGCGCTGAAGTGATTCCAGTCGTGGCCGGCACCGGCACCCTGAAGGACGCGATGAACGAAGCCCTGCGTGACTGGGTAACCAACGTCGACAGCACCTTCTACCTGATCGGCACCGTGGCCGGCCCGCACCCTTATCCTGCGATGGTTCGCGACTTCCAGGCCGTCATCGGCAAGGAAACCCGCGACCAGTTGCAAGCCCAGGAAGGCCGCCTGCCAGACAGCCTGGTGGCGTGCATCGGTGGCGGCTCCAACGCCATGGGCCTGTTCCATCCGTTCCTCGACGACAAGAGCGTCGAAATCATTGGCGTTGAGGCGGCCGGTTACGGTATCGAAACCGGCAAGCACGCGGCCAGCCTGAACGGCGGTGTACCGGGTGTGCTGCACGGCAACCGCACCTTCCTGCTGCAGGATGACGATGGTCAGATCATCGACGCCCACTCGATTTCCGCAGGTCTGGACTACCCGGGCATCGGCCCGGAACACGCTTGGTTGCACGACATCGGTCGCGTTCAGTACACCTCGGTGACCGACGATGAGGCCCTGGCCGCGTTCCACCAATGCTGCCGCCTGGAAGGGATTATTCCTGCACTGGAAAGCGCCCATGCCCTGGCCGAAGTGTTCAAGCGTGCACCGAACCTGCCGAAGGATCACCTGATGGTGGTTAACCTGTCCGGTCGTGGGGACAAAGACATGCAAACCGTGATGCACCATATGGAACACTCTCAACAAGTGCAGTCAAAGCAGGAGAAACACTGATGAGCCGCCTGCAAACGCGTTTTGCCGAACTCAAGGAACAGAACCGCGCCGCCCTGGTGACTTTCGTGACTGCCGGTGACCCGGGTTACGACACGTCCCTGGCGATCCTCAAAGGGCTGCCGGCCGCTGGCGCCGACGTCATCGAGTTGGGCATGCCCTTCACCGATCCGATGGCCGATGGCCCGGCGATCCAGCTCGCCAACATCCGCGCGCTGGCCGCCAAACAGAACCTGGCGAAAACCCTGGAAATGGTTCGTGAGTTCCGTAAGGACAACAACGAAACGCCGCTGGTGCTGATGGGGTACTTCAACCCGATTCACAAATACGGCGTGCCACGCTTTATCGCTGAAGCGAAAGAGTCCGGTGTCGATGGCCTGATTGTGGTCGACATGCCGCCTGAACATAACGGCGAACTGTGCGACCCGGCCCAGGCCGCCGGTCTGGACTTCATCCGCTTGACCACGCCGACCACCGACGATGTGCGCCTGCCAACCGTACTCAATGGCAGCTCCGGTTTTGTGTATTACGTGTCCGTTGCCGGTGTGACCGGTGCTGGCGCGGCGACGCTGGAGCATGTCGAAGAAGCGGTCGCGCGCCTGCGTCGCCATACCGATCTGCCGATCAGCATCGGTTTCGGCATTCGTACACCGGAGCAAGCGGCGAACATCGCGCGTCTGGCCGATGGTGTGGTGGTGGGTTCGGCACTGATCGATCACATCGCTGAAGCCTCGACGCCGGAACAAGCAATCGATGGCGTTTTGAGCCTTTGCTCGGCACTCGCCGACGGCGTGCGTAAGGCGCGCGTCAGCTGAAGGTAAAGTTCCTGATACAGAGGAATTAGCGCCTCGCGGCACAGACTAAACAGCAAGACCGAGGGCTTCAGGACTGCGTTCTGAAGCCCTTTTTGTTGTGTGTGTTGTGAGGAATACCTTGATGAAAATGCCCAAACGTCTGATTGCCAGCCTGGGAGTGCTGATGCTCAGCGCGACCCCGTTGCTGCATGCCAGCGCTGATCAACGCGATGATCATGGACGTTACGATAACCACGGTGAGTACCATGGCGATGATTATCACGACCATGACAACCATCGCGGCGGGCCTCCACCGCGGGACTTCGGCCCGGTGCGCCAGGTGATTCATGACAATCACGGTTACTTCGTGCGCGGTGCACCGCCACCGCCGGGTATTTATGTGGTGCGCGGCCGGCCGTTGCCCCATGGCTATTACGGTGAACGGCTGGACAATCGTGCATTGAGTCGGTTGCCGTATTACCCCGGTTACGAATGGCGCCGCGCCGGTGCAGATATTGTGTTGATTGCGGCAGGCACGGGGATTGTTTACGAGGTTTTGCAGGGGGTTCTTTACTAAGTGGGAAGTTGACCCTTTTTGAAAAGCGGAGGCTTGGGTTACAGGGTGCATGATCCCAAGCATGCGCCCTTTATTTATGCTCACGGTTAAGGGCTGCCCCGTGCCTTGCCAAGTCCCAGAGTGATGAGAAATCGCTCTTCGGTGGGGTGGCGGTAGTCTTTGAATCGGCTCACCACCAACATCGCTTGGTATTTGTCACCGGCACGCCAGTAGGCCGAACCACCTTTGTTTACGTCGCGCAATTGAGCACGCCATTGCGGCGTGTCGGCGAACGATGGAAAGTCTTTGGTTCGTATTGGCGCCCAACCCCCTTGGCGCCATTGATCCTGTAAGTTCAGTACGACCTTGAGCGTATCGTCGAGCAGTAGTGGTTCGATTTGAGGGGACATGCGAACACTTCGAACTAATTCATCAGTGAAACTCACCGTAAAAAAACGTGCCGGTGGAGTTACGAATCCATATTGGGGATCCATGAAGCGCAAGCGCGCATCGGATTTTGGAATGTTGTACCAAGAAATCGCGGGAATGGCAGGGTCAATCTTTGCACTGGATCGTTGGCGCATCGCCTCGTACGGCTCGCCAATGACCAGTGCGATTTCCGGCATACCTGATAGCGCTTGAATCGTGGCTACTAACATGAAAGTGGCGACTGTCACTCCCAAGAGCCCATGGCGCCAACTTTTACATCGCGCCGGACTCATCGCACACCTCGTCCTGCAGCGATATCGCGAATGGCCTGCTCAATCAGGTAGCGATTACTGTTGTGCAAGTGTTGATCAAATCGTGCGGCCGCATTCAGAACGAAAGGCATGCGCTGCTGAATATCGGACAGATCGGCAAGCGGGTTATTACCAAAGCCAATGGTGCGTCCGTCGTCGGTACGGCGGCACTGGCTGGCCAGGGTCAGTTCGATTGCTTGAGCGGCACCGGATGGGAAGTCGGTAACGTATGAAATATGGTTACCTCGCAGCAGCATCACCAGTCGCATGTCGTTGTACATCGCAGGTTGCAAAATATTGACTTGTTCGTGTTCGGCCAGTAAGCGGACGCTTTCAGCGATGCTATCAACCTCGATGGCTTCGAAAGCTTGCAGGATTTGCTCGTGGTCAACACCGAATTTCAGCGTCTCTTGCTTAACCGTCCACAAGACTGGGAATTGAGCATGCCCATAAATATTCTTGCGCGAAGGTAAGCAGGCCTCCAGCGCCTTCAACCCCCGCTCCTTGTAGAAAACATGCAGTGGAAATACATCCAGAAACAGCGTGGTATTACCCATCGCCAGCATTTCGTACACGTGCCGGAGCTGCTTTTGCACGAACGACAAATGCTCTTCGTCGTTCCAGTAATCGATAAAGCTTGGTGTCGGGTTGTTCCGGCGGGCTTGCTCGTATTCCCGCTGCGCTTGCTCAAGGTCCCGCGCTCTCGCTTGCTGCTCATGATCATTTCGCCAGTTGAATAAGCTAGAGAGTTTTTTCCTGAACGCGTTCTCCCGGCGTCGTTTCGCTGCGTATTCTTGTTGGATTTTTTCCATCGAGTCCGCGGCGTGCAGCAGGCCACACCCGACCTGTTTGGAGGCGAAAGCTGCGAGGCCCGCCCATTGGAAGCGCTGATCGCCGAGCCATAAGTTGGCATAGGCGGCGTTGATCGCGCTGTTTCGCGCCTTGGGGTCTGCGATCAACCTGCCGCGTGGCGCCACGATGGCTTCCGCTCTCTGCTGGTAGCTGCGCCAGAGGTTTTCGCAGACCAGGCCCGGCAGTTCACTGAAAGCAGGTGTGGCAGCCTCCGTCGCTGGCGCGAAACCGGAAGATCGTGGCGCGATTGGACTACCGGTGGCAGCGGGCGCGGGCTGCTGAGTGGCAACCCGAGCAGCATGCGGTGAAGTACTCAGTACTGAGCCATACGAGGCTGAGAATTCCGAAGCGATCAACCTCGCCCTGCAAGGGCAACCGCTGGAGCTGTCCAGCGTGCCGGCACGCAATCGTCCATTGCTTCTCATGTAAGGAATACCACCCACAATCTTGTAGGTTTTACCGTCGACGCCACAGCTGACTGGGTCGCCTTCGCACGCATGGGCGCGGTCATTCATGCGACTGCGTGCATCGGCGTCCTTAACCCTGCCTCCGCAGGTGGTCTTGTCACCCAAAACGATGAAGTGCCCTTTAACCATCGTTGAACTCCCTGTCTCTTCGCGCCATGAGGCGCACTGCCATTAACGGTGCATTGCACCGGCTCCGGGGTTCAGTTGGCCTCAAGCGATGGCTTGAGCAAAGACGCATTACGAGGTGGCCGAAGTCGATCCAGACGTTTCCTACGAGGGCTTCGGAAACGGGAAAGAAGGGTTGTAAGAGTTTTGGCTTCTGACGGACGTCGTAAGCGAACATGAGCAGAGGTAGGAGCGAGCTTGCTCGCGATGGTCGTGAACGATGTCTCGTGTTAACCAGGTGCACGCGGCGCTCTTGAGTCCATCGCGAGCAGGCTCGCTCCTACAGTTTTTTCATCGCATTACGGTGGGCGCTCGATCAGATGCGATCGAGCGCTCTTTAAGGCAACTCCAAACCGCCCGCAGCTTTGTGCAATTTGCGCAGATGTTCACCAATCTGCTTCACATTGGCCTCGTTGGCCGCCATTTCCGCTGCGCGTTCCGGCTCGAGCAACGCTCTGACTTCCTTATCCAGATCCCCACTCAGCGCCTGTAGCTGCTTCTGACGCAGGCTGCTTTCCGATTCCAGGCGTTGCCATTCATTGGGTTGCGGCAATCCATAGCCACCGCTACCGAGCAGTTCCGCCGGACGACTGAGGAAGCCGCTGTTGTCGAGAATTCGCCGCAGGGTCTCGTTGGCCTTGTCCATGCCGCCGTTCTTCAGTTCGCGAGCCCCCAGGTAACGTTGTTTCACTTCGTCTTGAGCCAGCAGCAATTGCTGGCGGAAGCTGGCCTGCTCCAGCAGGAGCAGCGCCGCACTGGTGCGCAAGTCAGCTTGCTCGAACCATTTCCTTCGGTCCTGAGCCTTCAGATCCAGCCACTCTTCGACGGTGTCCTGTTTGACCGGCAAATGGTTTTTCAACACCTCGAACATGGCCTGATAGCGATCCCGGAAAGAATCGAAGCGATAGCCCAGACGCAGGGCCTCTTTGGGGTTGTCCAGCACGCTGGTGTCAGCCAGCCCACGGCCCTTCAGTACCTCTAGCAGGCCATTGGGCATGATGTTGTCGAGCGTCACCAATTGCGCATTGTTCGTGCCGCTGCGTAGCAGTTTCAGCTCTTCCACCGCGCAGTTGTTGGACAGGAAAAAGTAATTGCCGTCGTAACTCCAATGCATCTCGGCGGCACGTTCGACCACGCCTTCGATCTCGCGGCGTGACAGCTTCAGTGGAACGGAGGCCAGGCTGCGCAGTTCGGTCTTGGTGTATTCGTCGATCACTTGGGCCAGCGGCAGGACAAACAGGCGTGACGGGTATTTACCCACCAGCCCATCCCAGCTCGACAGTTGTACATCGCCAACGAAGGCGCGGTAGGACAGCACCAGGTGTTGATCCAGATCCAGCCGGCAATCCGGTCCACGCGGCCGACCCGGGGCGCAGATCACCAGACGCAGCATGCTGTGACCCCAACGGCTGACCCAGTTCTGGTTGGCTTCGGCAAGCAGGTAGTCGATGGCGTAGACGCGCTCCGGGTCGACCTGACCCAGGGGCGTTTTGGCAAAGTCATTGCCGGCATTGAGGAAGGCGAAGGTTTTGCCGCAATCATCCTTGGCTGCGGGCGCCCAGCCGAACCGCTCCTGGTAATAGCGGTACAGGGTAGGGCGGCGACAGGCGTAGTTCGGGTCGAGGAGGAAGTACTCCATGTTCACCGCGACGAACTCTTTGGGGCTGCTGGTCTCGTAAATGTCGGGGCTGCGGGCGATCTGGCGGTTGTGTTGCTCGCGTTCGCCACGACGGCCGACGTATTGCTGCCAGCCGGCGAGGTCGAGCAGGCGCGGATCGTCGCTGAGCGTAAAGCGACGGCCGGACTGGCCGCGACACTGATCGGGGAGGCCCACCAGGCCCGAGCTGGCATGGCGCTGGGTGCAGCGTTGAATCAGTTGGCGCTCTGGCTGTGGCCACAGGCGCGAACGATCATAAATATGGGTCAGTTCGTGCAACACCGTCGCCAGCATTTCCCGGCGCACGGTGCCGTGGGGGCGATAGGTTTTCTGGGTCGCGGCGGTGCCGTCCGTGAGGCTGGGTAGCAGTTTGCGATTCAGGTCGAGTTCGGACACCAGCGAGGCCTGGCCATAGGCGTTGCTAGGCATGTCATCGGTCCAGCCAACATCGATGCGTCGATCCAGTTGCTCGATAAAGCGCGGCGGTAGCGCCTGCATGGCTTCATCGAGCAAGGCCTGGCTGGCCTGCTGTTGTTCTGGGCTCAGGCCTTCGGTTTTAAGGTGCAGTTCAAGGCCGGCGTGGGCGCTGTTGCCGAGCAGCAACAGCGCGCCGGCCAACAGCCAGGCGGTGGGAAGCCTCACAGTGCGAGGATGGCTTCGGCGAGAGCCTGGTCACTGGCGTCGCGGGCTTCCGGTACGCGGGTGCGCAACATATCGATGGCGGCTTCAAGGTGCGCACCACGAATATCGCCGTTGGTTGCGACAAAGCTGGCGGCATCGTCTTGGGCTTCACGGACGATTTTCGAGTCCCGGATGGACGTGGTGGTGTCGGACGTGAAATCGAGTGTGCGCTGGGTGGCACGAATGAGCATGTTACTGGTGGCAACCAGGGTATGGGCCTGGGCCACATCGGCCAACAACAACAGGCCTAGGGTGGCGGCAATCAGCGGGCTACGCATGGAACAACTCCGGAGAAACAAAGGATAACTATTGGACGAGAATTGCTTGTGCCAGTTCAAGGTCGCTGGCGTGAAGTTTTAGTTGGGTCCGGCGCAGAAAACGCAGGACCGACTCCAATTGTGCGCCTCTCAGTTGACCGTCGCTGGCGATGAACGCTGCGGCATCATCCCGGGCGGCGAGCAGCAGTTTATGGTCGAAGGGCGCAGAGGTCACCATGCTTGTGGCGTAACCACTGACTACGGTGCCTTGGGTGGACAGGTTGAAGGCATCAAAAGCGTGGGCCGAACCTGGGCGGATGGCTGCAAAAAATACCGGGGTGATCAAGAAAATCGAAAGAAAACGCATGAGACCCGACAGTTCAAAGTGAGTCCCAAGGCTAGCGCAGGGGCTGATCTGCAGCCAGTGCCGAAACACCGGGACACGTTTGGCGTGCCCCGTGCCAGTTAGCCGCTTAGATCGTCAGGATCGCTTGCGCCAGTTGTGCATCTGTTGCGTTCAACTGAGGCGCCTGGTGGCGAATGTGGTCCAGGGCGCTTTCGAGCTTCACGCCGCGGATCGAACCTTCGCTGGCGACGAAGCTGGCAGCGTCGTCACGGGCCGCGAGCACGATTTTGTCGTCCTTGAACGACGACGAGACGACGTCGGTGGTCGCATCGGATGTGGCTTTGAGCGCGTTGACGACAGCGTCGGTGGTCACGATGAAGCTGGTTGCGCTGGCATTGGCTGCCACGGCAAACAGGACTGCAGCGCTGAGCAGACGAAGGCTGGACATGGGGTAACTCCTTTGGGTCGATCAGTTGAAATTTGGCGCGGTGTCTGGAGAGTCAAGCGTTAGACACTCTGTGTTCGCCAAGTTCTGGGTGGATAGTAGGCCTGCGCGTGACGCTGCGCCAATGTGTTCCTGTAAGTACCTAGGCAAGCTAGCGATATTTATTAAACTGTACAGGTGTATTGTAGTTTTTTTAAAACTGTACTTCTTTCACTTTTTTCGCTCCTGAAACGACAAAGCCCGCCGTGATTTCCCACGACGGGCTTTGCTTGTTCAATTCGGGTTGCTGGCGGTGGACCTTGAAGTCAGGGCCAGCGACGCTGATTTAGCGCCAGAACGGCTTGCTCAGCTCTTCGAAGCGTTGTGCTTCGCTAATCCCGGCGTCAGCCAGCAGACGCGAATCCAGGCGAGCCAGTTGGTGGCGGCTGGAGATGCGGCGCTGCCACAGCATCAGGTTGGCGATAACGCGCAGAGGCATGGAAGCCTGGGTTTTTGCAGCGGTGTCTTCGAAGAACAGTTCGGAACTGAGTGTACGTTCCATGGTTTTCATCCTTCCGCTTGTGGCGGGATTAGGTAGTGGTTTAACTGGTGCCCATCTTCCTCTTGTTTGCCTAGTCTCTGTAGATACAGTTCATCTGTATTGTGAGAGCTCAGTTAACTGTTTATAGGGGGTGTACTGGTCGAAATTGAGGCAACTGTACTTGTCTGCACTATTAAGGTGCGATATTGAAGATTTGGTGGGTCTGTGTAAGCGTTTTCTGTAGGAAATGACCAGTACAGCAGTACAGTTTTTTCCAGATTTTGAAGGGGAGTGAAACAGCTGGCGAAACTGTGTTTGCACCAACTGTTATTTGAGGTGATTACTTCTTCAGCATTTTCCCGGTTTCTTCCAGGTTTATGTGCCAGCTCAGTGCATCACGCAGGATGTGCGGGGTGTGTCCGCCGACGGCGCAGGCGGCGGTGAAGTAATCGTTCAGCGCCTGGCGGTAATCAGGGTGCACGCATTTGTCGATAATGACCCGGGCACGCTCGCGGGGCGCGAGGCCTCGCAGGTCGGCCAGGCCCACTTCAGTCACGAGGATGTCGACATCATGTTCGGTATGGTCAACATGGCTGACCATCGGCACCACGCTGGAGATCGCGCCGCCTTTGGCAATCGACTTGGTCACAAACACTGACAGGTGAGCATTGCGCGCGAAGTCTCCCGAACCGCCAATGCCGTTCATCATTCGCGTGCCGCAGACGTGGGTAGAGTTGACGTTGCCGTAGATATCAAACTCCAGCGCCGTGTTGATGCCAATGATGCCGAGGCGTCGCACGACTTCCGGGTGGTTGGAGATCTCCTGAGGGCGCAGAACAAGTTTGTCCTTGTAGCGTTCCAGGTTGCCGAATACGTCGGCATTGCGCCGGCTCGACAGGGTGATGGAGCTGCCCGAAGCAAAACTCAGCTTTCCGGCGTCGATCAGGTCGAATGTCGAGTCCTGCAGCACCTCGGAATACATCGTCAGGTCTTCGAATGGCGAGTCGATCAGGCCACACATCACCGAGTTGGCGATGGTACCGATGCCGGCCTGCAGCGGGCCAAGTTTGTTGGTCATGCGCCCAGCGGCCACTTCTTGTTTGAAAAAGTCGATCAGGTGGTCGGCAATGGCTTGGGTCTCGGCGTCCGGCGCCAGCACGGTGGACGGTGAGTCAGTCTGATTGGTGACCACGATGGCCACGATTTTTTCAGCTGGAATCGGGATGGCGGTGCTGCCAATGCGGTCGTCGACCTTGACCAGCGGAATCGGCGTGCGAGTCGGGCGATAGGTCGGAATATAAATGTCGTGCAAACCTTCGAGGTTCGGGTTGTGCGCCATGTTGATTTCGACAATGACATGCTTGGCGAAGATCGCGAAGCTGGCCGAGTTGCCCACGGAAGTGGTTGGCACGATATGCCCTTGCTCGGTGATGGCCACGGCTTCGATGACCGCGATGTCCGGCAGCTTCAGTTGCTGATTGCGCAATTGCTCCACGGTTTCCGACAAGTGCTGGTCGATGAACATGACTTCACCGGCATTGATTGCCTTGCGCAGGGTGCTGTCGACCTGGAACGGCATGCGTCGCGACAGTACGCCGGCTTCGGTCAATTGTTTGTCGAGGTCATTGCCCAGGCTGGCGCCAGTCATCAGGCTGATCTTCAGTGGCGTGACCTTGGCGCGCTCAGCCAGCGCCTGAGGGACGGCCTTGGCTTCGCCGGCGCGGGTAAAGCCACTCATGCCGACGGTCATGCCGTCCTCAATCAGAGCGGCAGCGTCGGTAGCGCTCATCACTTTGTCCAACAACGAAGGCAGGCGAATACGGTCACGGTACATGGATTGTTATCTCGGAAAGCGGGTAGCTGGATGCGCAGTCTATTGAATTTCCCTGGCCCCTGTCCCGCTACCAAGGTCGCAAAAGAGCCGTCTATTCCGGGGCTTTAAAGCAAAACACCGTTACCGTATCGGTAATAAAGCGGTGGTTTTGTCCGACGATTTGCGCAAACAAAAACGCCCCGACAGGTCGGGGCGTTTTGTGTTGCAGGCGAGGGTTACTCGACAGCCTTGACCATGTCTTCGATGACCTTTTTCGCGTCACCAAACACCATCATAGTCTTGTCCAGGTAAAACAGTTCGTTGTCCAGACCGGCGTAGCCGCTAGCCATCGAGCGCTTGTTGACGATGATGGTCTTGGCTTTGAACGCTTCGAGAATCGGCATGCCGGCAATTGGCGATTTCGGATCGTTCTTCGCGGCCGGGTTGACCACGTCGTTGGCGCCCAATACCAGCACCACGTCGGCTTGGCCGAACTCGGAGTTGATATCGTCCATCTCGAACACCTGGTCGTAAGGCACTTCGGCCTCGGCCAGCAAGACGTTCATGTGTCCGGGCATACGACCGGCGACCGGGTGGATCGCGTACTTCACGGTCACGCCGCGATGGGTCAGCTTCTCGGTCAACTCCTTCAGCGCATGTTGCGCCCGTGCTACCGCCAGGCCGTAGCCCGGAACGATGATCACGGTGTCGGCGTTGGTCAGCAGGAAGGTCGCGTCGTCAGCCGAGCCGGATTTCACCGGGCGGGCTTCTTTCGCGCCTGCAGGGCCACCTGCATCGGCTGTGTTGCCGAAACCGCCGAGCAATACGTTAAAGAAAGAGCGGTTCATCGCCTTGCACATGATGTACGAGAGGATTGCACCAGACGAACCCACCAGCGAGCCGGCGATGATCAGCATCGAGTTGTTCAGCGAGAAGCCGATACCCGCCGCTGCCCAGCCGGAGTAGCTGTTGAGCATGGACACGACGACCGGCATGTCGGCACCGCCAATCGGGATGATGATCAGCACGCCGAGCACGAAGGCCAGCGCCAGCATCAGGCCGAAAGCAACGTAGTCGCCGGTGAGCATGAAGGTCACGCCCAATGCCAGTGTGGCCAGGCCCAGCAGCAGGTTCAGCTTGTGTTGGCCGCCGAATTGTACCGGTGCACCCTGGAACAGGCGGAACTTGTACTTGCCCGCCAGTTTGCCGAAGGCGATGACCGAGCCGGAGAAGGTGATTGCACCGATGGCAGCGCCGAGGAACAGCTCCAGGCGGTTACCGGCCGGGATCGCGTCACCGAGCTGCTGGACGATGCCCAGCGACTGCGGCTCGACCACGGCAGCCACGGCGATGAACACCGCTGCCAGGCCGATCATGCTGTGCATGAAGGCAACCAGCTCGGGCATCTTGGTCATTTCAACGCGCTTGGCCATGATCGAGCCGGCAGTACCGCCGATCAGCAGGCCGATGACCACATAGACGATACCGTCATGGGCCAACTCGGCACCGAGCTTGTAGATCAGGCCCACGGTGGTGAGGATCGCCAGGCCCATGCCGAGCATGCCGAACAGGTTGCCGCGACGCGAGGTGGTGGGGTGCGAGAGGCCCTTGAGCGCCTGGATGAAGCAGACCGAGGCGATCAAATACAGGGACGTAACCAGGTTCATGCTCATGCTTGCTGCACCTCAGCCTTGACTGCTTCGGCCTTGGCTACAGGAGCCTTTGCTGGAGCCGCTTTCTTTTTGAACATTTCCAGCATGCGCCGGGTGACCAGGAAGCCACCGAACACGTTGACCGCGGCCAGGGCCACGGCCAGGGTGCCCATGGTCTTGCCCAGCGGGGTCACGGTGAGGGCGGCGGCCAGCATGGCGCCGACGATCACAATGGCCGAGATGGCGTTGGTCACCGCCATCAGGGGGGTGTGCAGCGCAGGTGTCACGTTCCAGACCACGTGGTAACCGACATAGATGGCCAGTACGAAGATGATCAGGTTGTAGATACCGTGAGAGATCAGCATGTCTTCCATTGTTTTTATCCTCAGCCGTTCTTGCGCACGATCTGGCCGTCGCGGCACATCAGGCACGCGGCGACGATATCGTCTTCAAGGTTGATCACCAGTTGTCCTTCTTTATCGAACAACAGTTTCATGAAGTCCAGCAGGTTGCGGGCATACAGTGCCGAGGCATCGGCTGCGACCGCCGCCGCCAGATTAGTCGGACCGACGATGGTCACGCCATGCGCGACAACCACCTGGTCAGCCACGGTCAACGGGCAGTTGCCGCCTTGGGCTGCAGCCAGATCGATGACCACCGAGCCCGGCTTCATCTGCGCCACGGTTTCCGCACTCAATAGCGTCGGCGCCTTGCGGCCCGGAATCAGGGCGGTGGTAATGACGATGTCGGCCTGCTTGGCGCGTTCGTGCACGGCCACGGCCTGACGCTGCATCCAGCTGGCGGGCATTGGGCGGGCGTAACCGCCGACACCGACGGCGCATTCGCGTTCTTCATCGGTCTCGTAGGGCACGTCGACGAACTTGGCG
This sequence comes from Pseudomonas putida, assembly GCF_050990305.1. Taxonomy (GTDB): domain Bacteria; phylum Pseudomonadota; class Gammaproteobacteria; order Pseudomonadales; family Pseudomonadaceae; genus Aquipseudomonas; species Aquipseudomonas putida_AH. The sequence continues at coordinate 108,296 of NZ_CP158817.1, forward strand.
CCGAGGGACTCGATCTGCTCTTTAACCGCTGGACGCACGTCGGACGCCTCGATCACCGCACCCAGGCGTTTCGCCGTGGCGATCGCCTGCAATCCAGCAACACCGGCACCGAGAATCAGTACCCGCGCCGCTTTCACGGTACCTGCGGCGGTCATCAGCATCGGCATGAAGCGCGGATAGTGATGAGCGGCCAGTAGCACGGCTTTGTAGCCGGCGATGTTGGCCTGTGAGGACAACACATCCAGGCTCTGGGCGCGCGAAGTACGCGGCGCGGCCTCAAGGGCAAACGCGGTAATGCCGCATTCGGCCATTTTGGCGATGGTTTCGTTGCTGAACGGGTTGAGCATGCCCACCACAACGGTTCCGCGCTTGATCAGCGCCAGCTCGCTGTCGCTGGGTGCGACCACTTTGAGGATCAGCTCGGCGCCAAACGCATCATTGGCGCTGCCAATGGTTGCGCCTGCCGCTTCATAGGCACTGTCGACGACACTGGCATTAATGCCGGCGCCGCTTTGAACAGTGACCTTATGACCCTGGCCGATCAGCTTCTTGATGGTTTCCGGGGTAGCAGCAACCCGTGTTTCACCCGTCTGGGTTTCGAGAGGAACACCAATGTGCACGTCAAATCTCCTGCGTGATCTTATTAAGTAAACCCATGCACTACGGATGGTGCGGCTGGGGCGGCCGATCAGCACGACCCCGCCAAATCAGGGCGGGGCGCGGCATTTTGCAGGCGAACTTTATGCCCTTCAAGGGATTATGACGTGTGACGGAAAATTAACTACAAGTCACCCCGTGACCGAATGTCGCATCAAATCGATCTAATCCCTTGTGCAGCATGCCTTCCAAGGGATTTTGCCGAAATTTAAGATTTTTCACATCGGCCATATGAATGATGCTTTATTGCTTCGAAATAGAGGCGCAAAGCCATGTGTTCAGGCGCTTGTGGGACGTTTGTACTGCTTACGGATACAGTCTTCGAATATGCGACAAATACTTACATCTGTAGGGTTTTTATTTTGCTGACTACGGAGTCAGTAATTAGCTGTGAGCCTTTATCCTTCTAGGTTGTAGCTGTGAGCCTGTGTGACCAGCCAATCTCGAAAAGCCCTCAAGGACGCGGATTCAACCTTTCGCTCGGGAATCATCAGGTAATAAGCCTTAATGCTTGAGAGTGCCTGAGGGTTGGCGATGACCAGTCTTTTTTCGGCCAATTCGCGCTGAATCAGAAACGGTGGAATCAGGGCGATGCCCATGTCGTGCATGGCTGCTTGGGCCAGCATGGAGAATAGCTCGTAGCGTGGTCCTGTCATGTCGCGTGGGACATTCAAGTGCTGAGAGTCGAACCATTGTCGCCAGGCATAGGGCCGAGTTGTTTGCTGCAGCAGGGGCAGTTCGGCGATTTCACCGGCGGTCAGTTGAGTTTTTTTCCCCAGTAAATTGGGGCTGCACACGGGAAGCGGGTGTTCACCCATTAATCGGTGGGACTCTGTGCCTGACCAATCCGCGTCACCGAAGTAAATAGCGGCGTCAAATTCAGTGTCGGCAAACAGGAACGGGCGCGTCCGGTTTGTCAGGTTGACTGTCACTTCCGGGTGTTTTTGCTGGAAGTCTTTGAGTCGAGGGAGCAGCCACTGGGTGCCGAAAGTCGGGACCACGGCCAGTTCGATCACGTTGGTGCCTTGTTGGCCCATCACGGACAGGGTGTCCCGCTCGACCGCGTCAAGCTGAGTCGCAACCCGTCGGCTGTAGGAAAGACCGGCTTCTGTCAGCTTTACTCCTCTGCGCGAACGCCTAAACAATTCAACGCTGAGGAACTCCTCAAGGCTGGCAATCTGTCGGCAAATGGCGCCCTGGGTCAGCGAAAGCTCCTGCGCGGCCTTGGTAAAGCTCTCATGGCGTGCGGCCGCCTCAAAGCTGATCAGGGCGGTTGTGCTGGGTATCTTCCTGCGCATGTACTTCAACCTCACTAATACATCGCGATAATTGAGTTTAGCGACGTTTCGGAGTGAGAAATTAGCACAACAGTATGCGAAATCCTCGTTTGCCGAGCGGCCGAACCCGGCCTAGGATCAGTCCCACGTTATTTGACCCGTTTCGAGAGGACACACTCATGGCCGGTAAAGCTAGTTTCAACTGGATCGATCCCCTGCTGCTGGATCAACAGCTCACCGAAGAAGAGCGCATGATCCGCGACACCGCCGCGCAGTTCGCCCAGCAGAGCCTCGCGCCGCGCATTCTCGAAGCGTTCCGTCATGAAAAGACCGACCCGGCGATCTTCCGCGAAATGGGCGAAGTGGGCCTGTTGGGTGCGACCATTCCAGAGCAGTACGGCGGCAGCGGCTTGAACTATGTCAGCTACGGTCTGATTGCTCGTGAGGTCGAGCGTATCGACTCCGGCTACCGCTCGATGATGAGTGTGCAGTCCTCGCTGGTGATGGTGCCGATCAATGAGTTCGGTACCGAGGCGCAGAAACAGAAATACTTGCCGAAACTGGCCTCGGGCGAGTGGATCGGCTGCTTCGGTCTGACTGAACCTAACCATGGTTCCGACCCGGGCGCGATGATTACTCGTGCGCGCAAAGTGGAAGGCGGCTACAGCCTCACTGGCAGCAAGATGTGGATCACCAACAGCCCGATCGCCGATGTATTCGTGGTCTGGGGTAAGGATGATGCAGGTGACATTCGCGGCTTCGTACTGGAGAAGGGCTGGAAAGGCCTGAGCGCTCCGGCGATTCACGGCAAGGTTGGCCTGCGTGCATCGATCACCGGCGAGATCGTCATGGATAACGTCTTCGTGCCGGAAGAGAACATCTTCCCGGATGTCCGCGGCTTGAAAGGTCCTTTCACCTGCCTCAACTCCGCGCGTTACGGCATTTCCTGGGGCGCGCTGGGTGCTGCCGAGTTCTGCTGGCACACCGCTCGCCAGTACACGCTGGATCGCCAGCAGTTCGGTCGTCCATTGGCTGCCACTCAACTGATCCAGAAGAAGCTGGCCGACATGCAGACCGAAATCACTATGGCGCTGCAAGGCTGCCTGCGTCTGGGTCGTATGAAGGATGAAGGGACCGCTGCGGTGGAAATCACCTCGATGATGAAGCGTAACTCCTGCGGCAAGTCCCTGGATATCGCGCGCATGGCTCGCGATATGTTGGGTGGCAATGGTATCTCCGACGAGTTCGGGGTCGCTCGCCACCTGGTCAACCTGGAAGTGGTGAATACCTATGAGGGTACGCACGACGTCCACGCACTGATCCTGGGTCGTGCGCAGACCGGCCTTCAAGCGTTCTATTAATAGGAGAACGGCATGGGCGCGCTTTCGCATCTGCGGGTACTGGATTTATCGCGGGTATTGGCCGGGCCGTGGGCTGGGCAGATTCTTGCGGACCTTGGCGCCGAAGTGATCAAGGTCGAGCGTCCGGGCAATGGTGATGATACGCGCGCCTGGGGTCCGCCTTTCCTTAAAGACGCCTATGGTGAGAACACCAGCGAGGCCGCCTATTACTTGTCGGCCAATCGCAACAAGCAATCGGTGACCATCGACTTCACCCGTCCTGAGGGGCAGAAGTTGGTGCGTGACCTGGCGGCGAAGTCGGACATTCTGATCGAAAACTTCAAGGTTGGCGGTCTGGCAGCTTATGGACTGGACTACGAGTCGTTGAAGGCGATCAATCCGGAGCTGATTTATTGCTCGATTACCGGGTTTGGTCAGACCGGTCCTTATGCCAAGCGCGCGGGTTATGACTTCATGATCCAGGGGCTGGGTGGCCTCATGAGTCTGACTGGGCGACCTGAAGGCGATGAGGGTGCGGGCCCGGTGAAGGTTGGGGTGGCGCTGACCGATATCTTGACGGGTCTCTACTCGACGGTGGCAATCCTGGCGGCGCTTGCTCATCGGGACCATGACGGTGGTGGTCAGCATATTGATATGGCGTTGCTGGATGTTCAGGTGGCGTGCCTGGCGAACCAGGCGATGAACTACCTGACGACAGGCAATGCTCCCAAGCGTCTGGGTAATGCTCATCCGAACATCGTGCCTTATCAGGATTTTCCTACAGCGGATGGCGACTTCATCCTTACCGTGGGTAATGACGGGCAGTTCCGCAAGTTCGCGGAAGTCGCCGGGCAGCCTCAGTGGGCGGACGATCCGCGGTTTGCTACCAACAAACTGCGAGTGACGAATCGGGCGGTGCTTATTCCGCTGA
>NZ_CP158817.1:4915000-6577063 GCF_050990305.1 Pseudomonas putida
TTGGCGGTCTTTTTGTCGGTCTTTTCGAGCAGGCTGATGCGCTCTTGCAGCTTGGCAAGCTCGGCATCGATGTCGGCCAGTTTTTTAGCCTTGTCCGCCGCTTCAAGCTTGCTGTCGGCACTGATCGTGGTGCGCTGCTTGAACAGCTCCAGCTGGCGGATCGGCAGCAACTGGTCGTCGCTGGATTTCAGGAACTTGCCCAACTGCATGCCCGCCAGCACGGCTTTCTCGGAATCGGTGTCGCCGTAGCTGAAGATGAAATCGCGAATCTTCTGCTTCTCGCTATCGCCCAGGGCCTTGCTCCATACCAGCGGGTCGGCGGGGATCAGCGGCGATTTCCAGATCACCTTGAGCATGGCGGCCTTGTCCGGCTGGGTGACTTCCAGGCGATCCCAGCTTTCGGTGTTGAAGGTCGCCACATCCAGTTGCCCCTTGGCCACGCTCAGCGCATTCACTTCATGGCTGGAGTTGAGGGTGCGCTTGAACGCGGTGGCCGGGTCGACGTTGTTCTTGGCGAACACGTAGTAGCCCGGCACCAGGTAGCCCGAGGTGGAGTTCGGGTCACCGTTGCCGAAGGTCAGGGTCTTGGCGTTTTTCAGCATGTCGTCGACAGAATTGATCGGGCTGTCCTTGCGCGCGATCAACACGCTCCAGTAGCCGGCGGCACCACTGGCAGCGGCGGTCTGGGCGAAGATTTCGCCGTTGGAACGGTCCACCGCTTCGATGGCGGCCTTGTTGCCCAGCCAGGCGACGTCGACCTTGTTAAAGCGCATACCCTGGATCAGGCCGGCATAGTCGGAGGCAAAGGTGGCGTTGACCTTCAGCCCGGTTTTCTTCTGCATGTCATCGAGGAACGGCTGCCAGATGCTCTTGAGGTTTTGCGACGACTCGGTGGACATGATGCCGAAGTTGATGGCTTTTTCTTCAGCCTGGGCGGTGCCCAGCACACAGCTGGCAGCGAGGGCTGCAACAGCAAAAACGCGACCGATACGGTTCAACATGGAAGGGTTTCCTGAGGGTGTACGGTTGGGAGTGAAGGTGGTTTACGCGCGCGCCATGACCAGTCGGGGTACGGCTTCGGCGGCGCGTATGTGGTCGGAGCACATCAGGCTGGTGTCGATGTCGGCACCGTACAAATCATTGAGGAACTGGCTGCTCAGCTCGGCGGCGTGGCCGTCGAAATGAATGCGCCCGCCCTTGAGCGCCACGGCACGCGGGCAATAACGGGTGGCGTAGTCAACTTGATGCAGGGTGACTACCACGGTCTTGCCGTCGCGGCGATTGATGTCGGCGAGGATTTCCATGACTTTGCGCGCCGACTCGGGGTCGAGGGAGGCAATCGGTTCATCCGCCAGGATCACCTCGGCCCGCTGGGTCAGTGCCCTGGCAATCGCCACGCGCTGCTGCTGGCCGCCGGACAGGGTTGAGGCGCGCTGCGCCGCCAGATCCGCCAGACCGACGCGGTCCAGGGACTCCAGGGCGAACTGTTTTTCCTCGGCATTGAACAGGTTCAGGTTGCCGCGCCAGCGCGGCATGCGCCCCAGGCAACCGAGCAGCACGTTATCGAGCACGCTCAGGCGATTGACCAGGTTGAATTGCTGGAAGATGTAGCCGATGTCGGCACGCAGGCGCCGCACCTTGCCATTGAGCCGTCCGCTGGCCTGTACTTCCCGCCCCAGTACCTTGACGCTGCCGCCATTGTTGCGATCGCAACAGGCCAGGCCCGCAAGGTGGCGCAACAGGGTGGATTTGCCGGAGCCGGACGCGCCGATCAGCGCGACCATCTCACCGGCCGCAATGGTCAGTTCGAGGTCGACCAGCGCGGTTTTACGCGCAAAGGTCTTGTTCAGATGATCGACATGGATAGCTGCGTTCATGGGCTTCTCTGTCTGGTTGAACGGCCGTCCGTGGCCGTATTTGAGTTCAACAGACTTTAGGCACGGGGCATGTCAGCCCTATGACTCGCACATGTCGCTGGATTAACTATTTGATGAAGGTTTTGTGAAAGGTTGAGCGGGTGGCCGCGATGGAACACCTGTAGGAGCGAGGGTATGTGTGTACCTCAAGATCTGTTGGATTTGTAGGAGCTGTCGAGTGCAACGAGGCTGCGATCTCTTGATCTTTGAAAGCAAAATCAAAAGATCGCAGCCTTCGGCAGCTCCTACAGGGTTCAGCGCTGGTTCGGCGAAATCATTTCTGCAGCCAAGAAAAAGGCGACCCGTAGGTCGCCTTTAGCGTTACTGCCCAAACTGCCGCCCAAGTCCCCCAGGCACCCCATGAATATCCGTCTCTTCCCAGGGCCCCTTCGGACTGATCGACCGGCTCCAGCCGTTATCCCAACGGTAGTAAGTGCGCTGGCGATAAAAGGTATTGGGCTGATCCTCCAACACATACACACCCAGTTTCGGATCCCAGTGGCTGTTGCCTCCCGGCGGCGGCGCAAAGCTGGCAGACGTGCGCGGCAGCGGCTTGGCGGGTTTGGCCGGAATGCTCGGCTTGCTCGGGCTGGGCGAGGTAGACGGCGTGGGTTTGGGCTGTGAAGGCGGAATCGGCGGCAGGTGCGTCGACTCCGGTTGTTGGACCGCACAAGCACTCAGCCCCAAAACAACACTGAGCAAGGTCATACGAGCGATGGCGGTCATGGTGGCGTTTCCTGTCATTTGTCCGGGCTGTCGATGGTCAGTTTTTGTGGCGCGGTGGTGCTGCTGGCCAATGGCTGGCTACGACCGATCCACTCCCCGGCCGTTGGTTTGCCGGCACGGGAAATGCGCGCAACCAGTTGGACTTCAGGGAAGTTCGACAGTTTCAACTGCGGCATCATCGCGTCGGCATCGCCCAGCTCGACGGTCGCGGGCAGGTCGGCCACGGTCAGGCGTTTGGCCGCCAGCGGAGCCGGTGGCCCGGAGGTGGCGCGGGCGAAAATGAACACGCTGTCACCCGGTTGCACCTTGGCTTTGAGGTCAGCGGCCAGATCCACTTGGACCTTGAGCAACGCGCCAGCCTTGGCCGCTGCTACCTGGGTCGGGGCTGGAGCAACCTTGCCACCGCTTGCCTCAAGTTTTTCGGTGGCGCGGGCAATACCGCCTTCCAGCGCCACACGGGATTTGTCCTCCGGTGGCAGTTGCTCCAACAGACGGTTCCAGTAATCGATCGCCTCCTGATAACGCTGGGCTTCAAACGCCGCGATGCCCAACAGACCAAGGCTGGTAACTTCTTTCGGATCGGCCTTCAAAGCTTCGTCCGTCAGCGCCTGAATCTTGTCCGACCACTTCTTGCCATCGGCGAAGTACTGAGCCTGGGCCCATTGCCCCAGGAGTTCAGGCTGACGTCCGGCCAGGTTAACGGTGCGCTCGAAAATCTTCGCGGCATCGCCCGGACGATCCAGGGTCATGTAAGTGCGACCAAGGAAGTACAGGGCTTCGGCGGAATCCGGCTGGGCCGCGACCGCACGTTCCAGACGCTGGGTCATCTCTTCCATCGACTGCGGCGCGTGAGAAAATTCCCGGGTCAGCTCGACTTTGTCGCTGGCGCCGAAATGCAGGTACAAGCCAAGGCCCAGCACCGGTACCAGGATGGCCGCCAGCAATGGCGCCGGTTTGCCCAGGCGCGACACCCGTGGCGCGGCAACGCCTTCGGTGTCGGCAAGCAATTCACGGGCGGCTTCGGCGCGTCCGGCGTCCATTTGCGCGGCATCGAGAACGCCCTCTTCGCGCTGAACCTGCAACTCAGCCACGCGTTCTTCATAGAGCGCCACGTTCAAGGCGGTACGATCCTCTTCGAGCTGGGCGCGACGGCTACGCAGAACGGGGATCAGCAGAAAACTCAGGGCTACCAGAAGCAGCAGACCTGCAGCGAGCCAGAAATCAATCATTCTTGGTTTTTATCCAACAGTTGGTCGAGGCGCTTGCGTTCCTCGGCAGAAAGCGAGCCCGGGGTTTCGGCGCGTTGTACGCGACGACGACGGACAATCACTGCGATGATCACAACACCGCCCAGCAGCAACCCGGCAGGACCGAACCAGAGCAGCGCGGTCTTGGCGTTCAGGGCCGGTTTGTAGCGGACGAAATCACCGTAGCGATCGACCATGAAGTCGATGATCTGCTGGTTGTCCTTGCCCTCGCCGAGCATGCGGTAAATCTCTTTGCGCAAGTCGGCGGCGATCGGGGCGTTGGAGTCGGCAATGTCCTGGTTCTGGCATTTGGGGCAACGCAGTTCTTTGGTCAGCTCGCGAAAACGCTCGCGATCCCCTTCTTTGGCAAACTCATAGGTGTCGATGGCGGCGTGGGCCACCCCGGTCATGCTCAAGCCCAGCACGACAGCAGCGAGCCAGCGCTTCATGGCTTGGCCTCGTCGACCAGCGCCTGATACTTGGCCGCCAGTTTTTCCCGCCAGACTTGCTCGTCGATCACCCCGACGAATTTGTCGCGGATGATGCCCTTGGCGTCGATGAAGAAGGTTTCCGGCGCGCCGTATACACCGAGGTTCAGACCCAGGGTGCCTTGATCGTCGCGGATGTTCAGTTGATAGGGATTGTGGAAGTCCGCCAGCCACTTCAAGGCATCGGCGTTGACGTCCTTGTAGTTGATGCCGTAGATCAGCACGCCTTTCTCGGCCAGTTTATTCAGCACCGGGTGCTCGACCCGGCAGGAAATGCACCAGGTACCCCAGACGTTGACCAGCGCCGGTTTACCGAGGATATCGGCGCGGGTCAGGGTCTTGTCGTCCTGCACCGCTGGCAGGGAAAACTCCGGGAAGGGTTTGCCGATCATCGCCGAGGGTAGCTCGGCCGGGTCCAGGTACAGACCGCGATACAGGAAAACAGCAACCACCAGAAAAATCGCCAGTGGCAACAGCATCAACCAACGTTTCATGCAGTGGCTCCACTCATGCCCAGTGCTTCGCGCACACGGCTTTTCACCTTGACCCGATAACGCCGGTCCAGCGCTGCCAGCATCCCACCTAGACCTGTGAGCAAGCCACCGAACCAGATCCAGCGCACGAACGGTTTGACGTGAACCCGAACGGCCCAGGCGCCATCGCCCAGTGGCTCGCCCAGGGCGACGTAGAGGTCACGGGTGAAACCGGCGTCGATCCCGGCTTCGGTCATCACCGATTTCTGCACGGTGTAGAGGCGTTTTTCCGGGTGCAACACGCTGACTTCCTTGCCGCCCTTGATCACGCGGATGGTGCCCTTGTCGGAGGTGAAGTTCGGGCCTTCGAAGTGCTTGGCGCCCTCAAACACGAACTGGTAACCGCCCAAGTCCATGGATTCGCCAGGCGCCAGGCGCAGGTCGCGCTCGGCACTGTTCTGGCTCGACAGCACCACGCCCAAGGCGCAGACCGCGATGCCCAGATGCGCCAACTGCATGCCCCAGTAGCTGCGGGTCAGGGTCGGCAGGCCTTTGATCAGGCCTTTGTGGCGGGTCTTGTCGAAGATGTCACGCACGCCGGCCAGCAGCACCCAGGCCGCGAGCAGGAAGGTGGCGAGCACAGCCCAATTGAAATCGCCGTAAGCGACGCCGGCCACTACCGCCATGGCGACACTGCCTAGCAATACCGGGGTCAGCATGTTCATCAGCCACTTCACCGGGGTGTCCTTCCAGCGCACGATCACGCCGACCGCCATCACCACCATCAGCAACGCCATCAGCGGGATGAACAACGCGTTGAAGTACGGCGGGCCGACCGACAGCTTGGCACCGGTCATCGCATCGAGAATCAGCGGGTACAAGGTGCCGAGCAGGATCATCGAAGCCGCCACCACCAGCACCAGGTTGTTGCCCAGCAGCAGGGTTTCCCGGGACCAGAGGTTGAAGCCGACCTGGCTCTTGACCACCGGCGCCCGCAAGGCGAACAACGTCAGCGAACCGCCGACCACGAACAACAGGAACATCAGGATGAACACGCCGCGCTCAGGATCGGAGGCAAACGCGTGCACCGAGGTCAGCACGCCGGAACGCACAAGGAAGGTGCCCAGCAGGCTCAAGGAAAACGCGGCAATGGCCAGCAACACGGTCCAGCTCTTGAACACACCACGTTTTTCCGTGACGGCCAAAGAGTGAATCAGCGCAGTGCCCACCAGCCAAGGCATGAAGGAAGCGTTTTCTACCGGGTCCCAGAACCACCAGCCACCCCAGCCGAGTTCGTAGTAGGCCCACCACGAACCGAGGGTGATGCCGATACCGAGGAAGGCCCAGGCGACGATGGTCCACGGGCGCGACCAGCGGGCCCATGCGGCATCCAGACGACCGCCCATCAGCGCCGCGATGGCAAATGCAAACGCTACCGAGAAACCGACATAGCCCATGTACAGCATCGGCGGGTGAACGATCAGGCCGATGTCTTGCAGCAACGGGTTGAGGTCGGCGCCGTCACTGGGCACCTGCGGCAGGATGCGTTTGAACGGGTTCGAGGTCACGATCAGGAACAGCAGGAAACCGGTGCTGATCATGCCCATCACCGCTAGGACGCGGGCCAGCATGACCTGCGGCAACTGCCGGGAGAACACCGATACGGCGAAGGTCCAGCCACCGAGAATCAAGGCCCACAACAGCAGCGAACCTTCGTGGGCACCCCACACGGCGCTGAATTTGTAGTACCACGGCAAGGCGCTGTTGGAGTTGTTGGCCACGTAGGCCACGGAGAAATCATCGGTCATGAACGCGTAGGTCAGGCAACCGAAGGCGAACACCAGGAAGGTGAACTGTCCCCACGCGGCCGGCTGGGCCAGGCTCATCCACAAACGGTCACCGCGCCAGGCGCCGAGCAATGGCACCACGGCCTGCGCCAAGGCGAAGCACAGCGCCAGGATCATGGCCAGGTGGCCAAGCTCTGGAATGAAAATGCCGGCAGTCATGGATCAACCCTCCTTCGCGGGTGTTGGAGCGGATTGACCACTGTCTTTCAACGCCTTGGTCACTTCCGGCGGCATGTACTTCTCGTCGTGCTTGGCCAGTACTTCATCGGCCACCACCACGCCATCGGCATTGATCTTGCCCAGGGCGACAATGCCCTGCCCTTCGCGGAACAGATCCGGAAGGATGCCGCGATAGGTGATGGTCACGGATTTGTTGAAGTCGGTGACGACGAACTTCACGTCCAGCGAGTCGCTGGAGCGCTGTAACGAACCGGCCTCGACCATGCCGCCTGCGCGAATGCGTGTGTCATGGGGCGCTTCGCCGTTGGCGATTTGGGTCGGTGTGTAGAAGAGGTTGATGTTTTGCTGCAGGGCGCTCAAGGCCAGGCCGACAGCAGCGCCGACCCCGACCAGAATCGCCAGAATGATGATAAGACGCTTTTTACGCAGCGGATTCACTTGCCGTTCTCCCGGCGCAGACGACGCGCCTCTTGTTGCAGATACCGCTTGCGGGCCAGGATCGGCGCCGCCACGTTGAGGGCCAGCACCACCAGGCAAATGCCATAGGCCGACCAGACATACAGGCCATGATGGCCCATGGCGAGGAAGTCGCCGAATGACGCAAAACTCATCGAACGGCCTCCAGGCTGTTTTCCACTTCGGCTTTCACCCAACTGGCCCGCGACTCGCGCTTGAGCACTTCGAGGCGCATGCGCAGCAACAATACCGCGCCGAAGAAACAGTAGAACCCCAGCGCCGTCAGTAGCAGCGGCAGCCACATCTCGGCGGGCATCGCCGGTTTTTCGGTGAGGGTAAAGGTCGCGCCCTGGTGCAGGGTGTTCCACCACTCCACCGAGTACTTGATGATCGGGATGTTGATCACGCCGACAATCGCCAGGACCGCGCAAGCCTTGGCCGCGCTGTCACGATTACTGATGGCATTGCCCAGCGCAATAAGACCGAAGTACAGGAACAGCAGGATCAGCATCGACGTCAGTCGTGCATCCCAAACCCACCACGAGCCCCAGGTCGGTTTGCCCCAAATCGCGCCGGTGACCAGCGCCACGGCGGTCATCCAGGCACCGATGGGCGCCGCGCATTGCAAGGCGACGTCGGCCAGTTTCATTTTCCAGACCAGCCCGACGATGCCGCACACGGCCGCCATCACATAGATGGATTGGGCCAGCATGGCGGCGGGCACGTGAATGTAGATGATGCGAAAGCTGTTGCCCTGCTGATAGTCGGGCGGCGCGAAGGCCAGGCCCCAGATCACGCCAATGCCGATCAGCAGCAACGCCGCGATGCTCAGCCACGGCAGCATTTTGCCACTGATGCCGTAGAACCACTTAGGTGAGCCGAGCTTGTGAAACCACGTCCAGTTCATACTGTTTCCATCACGGTTGCTCTTTACTGTGAAGAGCCAGGGTCTTTACTGATTAAAAATTAACCAGACCTCATTATTCGCCGACGCTGATCTTCAGGCCAGCGGCTATTGCAAAGGGTGTCAGGGTTATCGCCAGGGCGGTCAGACTACCCAGCCATAACAGATAACCGGTCGCCGGCATGCCCTGCAAGGCGGCCTGCAAGGCGCCACTGCCGAGAATCAACACCGGGATGTACAACGGCAGAATCAGCAGCGCCAGCAATAGGCCACCGCGTTTCAAACCGACGGTCAACGCCGCGCCCACCGCACCGAGCAGGCTCAGCACCGGTGTACCCAGCAATAAGGAAAGCAGCAACACTGGCAGACAGGCGGCAGGCAAGCCGAGCATCAACGCCAGCAAGGGTGCGAGCAAAACCAGTGCCAGGCCGGAAAAAGCCCAGTGTGCCAGCACCTTGGCGAGTACCAACAGAGGCAGGGGGTGCGGCGAAAGGACCCACTGTTCAAGCGATCCATCTTCGAAATCACTGCGGAAAAGCCCGTCCAGCGAGAGCAAAACCGATAAAAGGGCTGCCACCCAGACCAGCCCTGGAGACAAGGTTTGCAACAATTGAGACTCGGGGCCGACGGCCAGCGGGAACAGCGAAACGACGATGGCAAAGAACACCAACGGATTGGCCAGCTCTGCCGGACGGCGGAACAACAGACGGGCCTCACGGGCGACCAACAGGCCAAACACACTCATACGGCCCATTTCCCCAGATCGATGTCGCGATAACCGGCCGGCATCCGGCTCAGTGTGTGGTGGGTGGTCAACACCACCATGCCGCCCCGTTCGCAGTGGCCGGCCAAGTGCTCTTCCAACTGGGCCACGCCCTGCTTGTCGAGTGCGGTGAAAGGCTCGTCGAGAATCCACAGCGGCGGGCTGTCCAGGTACAGGCGCGCCAAAGCAACGCGACGCTGCTGGCCGGCGGACAGGGTATGGCAGGGAACATCTTCGAAACCGCGCAATCCCACAGCTTCCAGAGCGTGCCAGATCGCTTCGTGGGAAGCGGGTTGATGCAGGGCGCACAGCCAGCTCAGGTTCTCTTGCGGGGTCAGCAAATCCTTGATCCCCGCCGCATGGCCGATCCACAGCAGGTTGCGCGCCAGCTCCGTACGCTGCTCGTCGAGCGGTTGGCCGTTGAGCAGCACTTGACCGGCCGTCGGGTGCATCAGCCCCGACAGCAGGCGCAACAGGCTGGTCTTGCCACTGCCGTTGGGGCCGCTGATCTGTACCATTTCGCCACTGGCCAGTCTCAAATCGAGATTTTCGAAAAGCAGCCGAAGGTCTCGCTCGCAGGCAAGGGCAACGGTTTGCAGGACAGGACTGGTCAAGGGTTCACGGGCCTTATACGGTTCAAGTCGGCTCTGGCGCGGCCGTTAAAGAGATGCAGAATAGATGTATTGGCGGCCCGCATTAGCGAGCTGCGTCAAATAATTGCAAGGTTTCCCGCACTCTGTATACAACGCGGCGGCATTATACATGCCATTTCTTACTCTAAAGAGCGCATTTTCCCAAGGTTGTGACCGCGTATGACAGGCGAAATGAACATCCTCCCGATACCGCAGCTCGCCCCGGCGACCACGCGTCCGCTGGCTGTCAGTGGCGAGTTGCTCAAGCTGCTGACGCCCATCGAAGGATTGATCACCGCCGGTCAAACCGCCAAGGCTGAAGTGCTGTCGCTCAAGCAGGCGGATCAGACCTTTGAGCTGTTGCTTAAGGTCACTCTGGACAGCGGACGCCAGACCACGGTTCAGGCCACCAGCAACCAACCCTTGGCTCAGGGCACCCGCATCGCCGTCACCCAACCTTCGGCGGGCAACCTGGCCATCACCGTGCAACAGGCTATCGCTTCCAGCGTCGCCACCCTCACTCGCCTCGACACCGCGCAACTGCCGGTCGGCACTCTGTTGCAAGGTAAAGTGCTGACGTCCCAGGTGTTGCCGCAAGTGCCGGGGCAGCCGACGGTGTTCCGCTCGATGGTCAGCCTGCTCAACACGGCGCTTTCCGGCAGCACCTTGAGCATCGACAGCCCCCAGCCGTTGCGTATCGGCACTTTGCTCAGCGCTCAGGTGCAGGACGCCCAGACGTTGAAGTTCGTGCCCCTCAATACCCGCCAGGAGCAACTGGCGGTGACGCAGCAACTGGTCAGCCAATCCAGCCGCCAGGGCTCGCTGGACGGCCTGCTCAAGCTACTGCAAAACCTGCCGCCTTCTGATCAGACCTCCAGCGACCTGCGCGCCGCTGTCGACAAGTTACTCACCGGTCTGCCGGACGTGCAGCAACTGAGTACCCCCAAAGGTCTGGCCCTGGCATTGGCGAGCAGCGGTGCGTTCCTCGAATCGAAACTGCTGACCGGGCAGAACCCCGCGCTCGCCCCCGACATGAAAGCCGACCTGCTCAAACTGATCGCGCAACTGACGCCGGGGTTGCCGGCAAGCACCAACCTCAGCGCAATCATCGCCGCCAACACCCTGGCCCAAGCCATGCCAAGCTTTGTGCGCAACGCCCTGGGCATGCTCGGGCAAGTCAGTGCCAAACCGTCGCCGATCGGCTTCCCTCTGCCCGAGCGTCTGTTACAGAGCGCCGAAGGTGAGGACGATCTCGAACACCTGCTGCGCCTGGCTGCAGCCGCAGTGTCCCGCCTGCAAAGCCATCAGCTGTCGAGCCTGGAGCAGACCGGCGTGACCAGCGACGGTCGCCTGATGAGCACCTGGCAGCTGGAAGTGCCCATGCGCAATTTGCAGGACATCGTGCCCTTGCAGATCAAGTTCCAGCGTGAGGAAGCACCAGAGAAAGAACAACATGAACGCCGTGACGAACGAGAGCCCAAACAACAATTGTGGCGTGTCGAACTGGCCTTCGACATGGATCCCTTGGGCCCGATGCAAATTCAGGCGCAACTGATCAAGGGCAGCCTGTCCAGCCAGCTATGGGCCGAACGCCCCTACACCGCCAACCTGATCGAAAGCAATCTGGCCATCCTGCGCCAACGCCTGCTGGCCTCGGGCCTGAACGTCGGCGACCTCGATTGCCATCAGGGCAAACCACCCCAGGGCCCACAAACCCGTCTCGAACAACGCTGGGTCGACGAAACCGCATGAATAATCCCAACGCCCCACGCCAGGCCATCGCCCTCAAGTACGACGGCACCCACGCCCCTACCCTCACCGCCAAGGGTAACGAAGAACTGGCCGAAGAAATCCTGCGGATCGCCCGCGACTACGAAGTGCCGATCTACGAAAACGCCGAGCTGGTGAGACTGCTGGCGCGGATGGAGCTGGGGGACAGTATTCCCGAGGAGCTGTACCGCACGATTGCGGAGATTATTGCGTTTGCGTGGAATTTGAAGGGCAAGTATCCGGCGGGGCGGGATCCGGATACGCCGATAGTCGAAAAGAATATTAGCGAACGCGGAGAAGATTATTGAGAGATCGATACTTCCATTGAGAAAAAGCTCGCTCTCAAGCGATTTAGCAGCAAACATAAAAAGTCTAAAAGCTGCCAATTCTTAAGAGCGGACTTTAGAGCAACTACCTCAACCAATTTAACAGCCTGACTATCATTCAAGCTCAACTTCTTCGGCCGTTTGACCTTGCTGGCCTTTATACCTAAGAAAACGGACTCGCTTGCCAACTAGCGGCCTTGCCTCAAACCACCCTTCAAAACTCCTGTGAGTAAATTTGAATATTCCAAACCCCTGATCATCATTGACCTCACCTATTATTCGGCTCAATGGCCAGTCCCAACTATCGGTATCATCGTACAGCTTAGCCGAAACAATTACTCCAGTAGTCTGGTTAGATTCGCTACCCATACCAATTCCTCCATCACCCACTTACAAACAATAAAAGTGCACAAACATCAAAATTTCGAAGAAAAACAATCATAAATGCGAGCCCTACCCAATTCAACTATCAGAACTGATAGTACCCACCCCATAGAAACTATCTCATAATTGAATATTAAACTCTGTAAATTCATCTGGACATTAACGTAACACAGGGTTCCCCAAATAATCCTGAGGGAAAGAGCAGGTGACGAGTATTCGCAGCAAGCCGCCCCAAGGTCCGAAACCCGTCTTGAACAACGCTGGCTCGACGAAAACACATGAAAAAACCCAACACATTGCCCTCAAGTACGACGACACCCACGCCCCTACCCTCACCGCCAAGGGTGACGAAGAACTGGCCGAAGAAATCCTGCGGATTGCCCACGACTACGAAGTGCCGATCTACGAAAACCCCGAGCTGGTGAGACTGCTGGCGCGCATGGAGCTGGGGGACAGTATTCCCGAGGAGCTGTACCGGACGATCGCGGAGATTATTGCGTTTGCGTGGAATTTGAAGGGAAAGTATCCGGCGGGGCGGGATCCGGATGTAGCGGTTTTGGAGAAGGACGTGACGGATCGCGGGGATGATTACTGAAACAGTGCGCCATGCTCATTACGACTATGGCGCGCCTGATATTTTTCTTTACGAGGGAATTACGTCGGCGAGAACGCGTGAAGCCACCGACGTTGCTACATGGTCCCGATCGCGATGCAGTTCAAGAGCCTCGGCCATGGTTTTTCCGTCGTACTTGCTCAATGCATCTTTAAAGACTGTTGCAATGGCAGGTTCGAATCCCACCGTGAAGCTGGAGATAAATGCCTCATTGATAACCGTGTCGCGAACGCGGGTTATTTCTGCTTCGATTGCAACCGGATCTCGAGACACCTGCAGATCGAATAAAGCCTGGTCATGAATGATGATGTCCTGCGAATCAGCTGAACGCTCTGCAACTTTGACGCTCTTGGTGCCGTCCCAGACCGAGAGAGAGTACTCGCTGATGATTTCAGGTTTTTCTATCACCAACTGAATTGTTTCCTGCCTCCTATCCAAGGAGGAACGGAAACGCTGACTCAAGAAATCAAAGCTCATCAAAGCCTCATAAGTAGAACGTTTGAGCATTCGACAACACAACGTCGTCAGATCCACTTGTATGTCGTGAAGCAAGGCTTTTTGCTCCCCCCTTTGCAACTCAACTACTTGTATTTTTTTATCGATCAATTCTGGATATAGGTACAACGCATCCTGCGTCAAACTTTGTGCGAATTTGCTTTCCATTTCGCTCATGAATCGACCCAGCAATGTATAAGCGTGCATATAGAGCTGCGGCATCGTGACGCCAGGCATTCGATTTTGTAGATAGTTTTTTACTTCATCCGTACAGAGGGAAAAACCACCACTCAAATAAGACGTTTTCCCAGCACCTGGAGCCCCCCGAACAATTAAAACGTCCTTTTTTTCGACAATCCCTTCCTCCAACATCAGGGACTGAAAGGACGCTTCATATTCAGCAGCCAGTTTGGCCGTCAAATTCATCATTACGTTGACATTGATAGCCTCCACTTCTGGCAGCCATGTTCCTGCCTCCTTCAAACATGCTTCCAGCTTGGGAAGATCTGTCTGCTCAAGCTCCTTCAGCTTTTCAGGGTGACGAGTCAGTGCATGCCAGGTCGGAATGGAACGGTCCGCCTTCAAGCATTCCAGTCGAGCGGAGTAAGTATTTTCCGAGCATGGAAGTTTAACTAACTCACTCAAAACCGATTTGGCCGTATGTTTATTTATCCCCATGCCTGCACCCGTCTTTCCAACCAAGATGCCTGGCTTGGAATGCAGTGCCTCACTGTTCGCACCCACGCTACCCAGGCTAGAGGGTGAGTTCGATACACTTTTTACTTTGCTGTAAACGTTTAGCGCCGGGCTTTTGGTTTCGCTGTCGAGTCTTGAGCTTGTATAGCTCCCGGCAACAGTCTGATGGGGAACGACAGTCGGCATAAAACACCCTCGGAGAGTTCAGTGTTCTGCAGAATATCGATGCTGGAAAATCACTCTTCCAGAAAGCGCTCAGGACAAGCGAAAAGATCGCAGCCTTCGGCAGCTCCTACATGGATCTACGTACACCTGTAGGAGCTGCCGAAGGCTGCGATCTTTTGATCTTTCAGTTCTTGTGCAACTTACTCATCAATTCCGCCTCAGCCTGGGTCAAGCCGCAGGACTGGGTCAGTTCGTCGACGCTGGCGCCCATGCCCACCAGTCGCGCCGCCTGGGCAAACGACAGGCTGGTAGGGTCGCGTTGTTCCAGCTGGGCGAGTTTGTCTGGCAAGGGGGCTACGATGGCACGTAATTCGTGCAGCGCTTCACCCATGCGCACATTGCCGTTCTGATAGTCTTCGACGCTTTTGGCCAGGTCCTTGATGCGCTGGTCACGCAGCGCATCGCCTTGGGCCTGTTGCGCGGCGATCTTGCGTTGATCGCGAATGTACGCCAGAAACATCGCCAGTGTGCCTGCCCAGAACAGGAACAGGACAATGACCGCCACCTCAAGAATCAATCAGATACTCTCCAGTTCCGACCATTCTTCTTCGCTCATCATCTTGTCCAGCTCGACGAGGATCAGCAGTTCGTTGTTCTTGTTGCACACGCCCTGGATGAACTTGGCGGATTCTTCGTTACCGACGTTTGGCGCGGTTTCGATTTCCGACTGACGCAGGTAAACCACTTCGGCCACGCTGTCGACCATGATCCCGACAACTTGTTTGTCGGCTTCGATGATGACGATGCGGGTATTGTCGCTGATTTCGGCATTCATCAGGCCGAAGCGCTGGCGGGTGTCGATCACGGTGACCACGTTGCCACGCAGGTTGATGATGCCCAGCACGTAGCTTGGGGCACCCGGCACCGGGGCGATTTCGGTGTAACGCAGGACTTCCTGAACGCGCATCACGTTGATGCCGTAGGTTTCATTGTCCAGCTTGAAGGTCACCCATTGCAGGATCGGATCTTCGGACCCTTTTGCCGCCGTCGCCTTATCATTCATACCCTGACCCCTCGAAAAACCGCCGTGGCGGTGTGTGTTCTGTGCTGCGGAATTTGAATGCCGTCGCGTGTGTGTTGTGCAGATTTCATTTCAACTTTTGGACCGGCTTGCTGCCGCCCATGTGCTTTGCCCCGCCACTGGCGATCAATTCGGCCAGTTCGGACACGTCGAGCAAGGCACACATGTGTTCAATCACGGTGCCGGCCAGCCATGGCCGCTGACCACGGTGGCTGCGCCATTTGATTTCGTTCGGGTCCAGGCGCAACGAGCGGCTGACCTGATGCACCGCCAGCCCCCATTCGTAGCCTTGAACCGAAATCACGTATTGCAGGCCCTGCTTGAAGTCGTCGCGATAACGGTCAGGCATGACCCAACGCGCCGTGTCGAGCACCTTCAAGTTGCCGGCCTGGCTCGGCAGGATGCCGAGGAACCACTCCGGTTGACCGAACAAAGGCGTCAACTCGTGGCCGGCCAAGGGGTAAATCGACCCCAGGCACACCAACGGAACCGCCAGGGTCAGCCCGGCGACATCGAACAACAGACACTCGAAAGGTTCGGCCGCCCAGGCCGGACGCCCGTCGGTCTCTACCGGGGGTGGCGTGTTGTTCGGCGGCAGGTGGACTTCGACCACTGGCGGCACCAGGGCCTGCGGCGTTTCGAGTACCGGCAGCACCTCAGTCTGCAGCTCTTCGACGACCGGTGGCTCCAAGGCTTGCAGCAACGGTGCGATGGTCGAGACCGACGCCAGTACGGGCGCTGGCGCTTCAACCACGGCAACGGGAGGCTTCGCCATCGGCGCTACCACCGGTGCCGTTGCGACTACGACTTTCTGTGCATCGCGAGCCTGCTCTTCAAGCACTGCGGCCTGGAATTCGTCCAGTGCGCCGTCAACCTCGGCAAATGCGGGAAGCGCTTCCACTTCCGGCACCAGTTCCTCGGTGATGTCTTGCAGCAAGCTGTCCAAGTAAGACTGCAGCGCCAGTTGCGGACGGGAGGTGGTCTTCAACAGCCGGTTCATGAGTGCTCACCCGTAGGAGCGAGGCTTGCCCGCGAATAACGATTACGCGGTATGCCTGCCAAAACTGCGGCGTCTGGTTCGCGGGCAAGCCTCGCTCCTACAGGTACGGTGTTCATCTTCAGGCCACCTGCGCAACGAGTTGTGCCGCCAGCAGGTGCTTGAGCAGCGCGCGGTAAGCAAGAACACCGCGGCTCTTGCCGTCAAATTGCGATGGCGTCAGCCCGGCGCGGCTGGCATCGCGCAAGCGTGTGTCCACTGGGATATAGCCTTGCCAGATGTCTTGCGGAAACTTGTCGCGCAATACACGCAGCGTGCCCAGGGACGCCTGTGTGCGGCGATCGAACAGGGTCGGCACGATGGTGAACGGCAGTGACTGCTTACGGGATCGGTTGATCATCGCCAACGTATTGACCATGCGCTCCAGGCCCTTGACCGCCAGGTGCTCGGTTTGCACCGGGATCACCAATTGTTGGCTCGCCGCCAGGGCATTGACCATCAGCACGCCGAGCAACGGCGGGCTGTCGATAATCGCGTAATCGAAGTCCTGCCACAGCTGCGCCAGGCTCTTGGCGATCACCAGGCCCAGGCCGCTCTGGCCCGGCGATTGACGTTCAAGGGTCGCCAGCGCGGTGCTCGACGGCAGCAAAGAAATACGTTCGTCACTGGTGGACAGCAGCAACTGCCCGGGCAGGCCCTGGGGCACGCTGCCCTTGTGCAGAAACAGGTCGTAGTTGCTGTGTTCCAGGCTGTCGGGGTCGTAGCCGAAATAGCTGGTCATCGAGCCGTGGGGGTCTAAGTCGACGACAACCACGCGCTTGCCCGCCTCAGCCAGCAAACCGGCTAGTGCGATGGAGGAAGTGGTTTTACCGACACCACCCTTTTGATTGGCGACTGCCCAGACTCTCATTCGGATTGTTCCTCCCGGCCAGATCGACCGGGAAATAGCTCAACGTGTTAATGCGGGCGACGGAGAATTGACGGCGCTCTCTCGTACCGGCGACTTGACCGGGGTCGGTGCAGTTTGTGTGCCAGCACGCTTCAATGCCGCATCGGGCGTGGCATGAGCGGTTCCGGTGCCGGTGAGGCTGCGTCGCACGTCAAGATTGCGCGACACCACCAACACCACGCGACGGTTGCGCGCCCGGCCCTCGGCCGTGGCGTTGTTGGCCACCGGCTGGAACTCCCCGTACCCCACCGACGCCAATCGGCCGGGGTTTACGCCCTGCATGGCCAGCATGCGCACGATACTCGCCGAACGGGCGGACGACAGTTCCCAGTTGGTTGGGTACTGCGCGGTGCGAATGGGTTGATCGTCGGTGAAACCTTCGACGTGAATCGGGTTGTCGAACGGTTTCAGAATCGCTGCGACCTTGTCGATGATGTTGAAGGCGATGTCGCTGGGCATGGCGTCGCCGCTGCCGAACAACAGGCTGGAGTTGAGTTCGATCTCGACCCACAATTCGTTGCCACGCACGGTCATCTGGTTGGAGCTGATCAAGTCGCCAAACGCTGCGCTGATGTCATCGGCAATGCTTTTGAGCGGATCGCTCGCACCGGCTACCCCGGCATCGACCTGATCGCTGTCCTTGACCAGCGGCTTGGCCGGGGTCACGGTCTTGGGCCGCTCATCGCCGATGGGGATCGGCTTGAGGGCGCGTTCGGTGTCGCTGAAGACCCCAATCAGCGCTTCGGAAATGATCTTGTACTTACCTTCGTTGACCGAAGAGATCGAGTACATCACCACGAAAAACGCGAACAGCAAGGTGATGAAGTCCGCGTAGGACACCAGCCAGCGTTCGTGGTTGACGTGTTCGTCATGCTGTCGGCGGCGAGCCATAGTCCATTACTCCATGAAGCCTTGAAGCTTCAGCTCGATCGAACGAGGGTTTTCACCTTCGGCGATCGACAGGATGCCTTCCAGCAACATTTCGCGATAACGTGACTGACGCATTGCGATGGACTTGAGTTTGGCAGCAATCGGCAGCAGCACCAGGTTGGCACTGGCCACACCGTAGATGGTGGCAACGAAAGCGACGGCGATGCCATTGCCCAGTTGCGACGGATCGCCGAGATTGCCCATGACGTGAATCAGGCCCATCACCGCGCCGATGATGCCGATGGTCGGCGCGTAGCCGCCCATGCTTTCAAAGACCTTGGCCGCCTCGATGTCACGGCTTTCCTGAGTGTAGAAATCCACTTCCAGGATGCTGCGGATGGCTTCGGGTTCGGCGCCGTCGACCAGCAGTTGCAAGCCTTTGCGCGAGTAGCTGTCCGGCTCGGTATCGGCCACGCCTTCCAGGCCGAGCAAGCCTTCCTTGCGCGCGGTCAGGCTCCAGTTGACGACGCGGTCGATACCGCCAGCCAGGTCGACACGGGGCGGAAACAGAATCCATGCCAGTATCTGCATGGCCCGCTTGAACGCGCTCATCGGCGATTGCAGCAAGGCCGCGCCGATGGTCCCGCCGAGTACGATCAACGCCGCCGGGCCATTGGCCAGCGCGCCGAGGTGGCCACCTTCGAGGAAATTGCCGCCGATGATGGCGACGAACGCCATGATGATGCCGATAAGGCTGAGAACGTCCATCAGATGCACGCCTCGACCAGGTGTTTGCCAATGTCGTCCAGGCTGTACACCGCGTCGGCGAGTTCCGCTTTGACGATGGCCATCGGCATGCCGTAGATCACGCAGCTGGCTTCATCCTGGGCCCAGATCGAACTGCCCCCCTGCTTGAGCAGGCGCGCGCCTTCACGACCGTCAGCGCCCATGCCGGTCAATACGACCGCCAGAACTTTGTCACCGTAGGATTTGGCCGCCGAACCGAAAGTGATGTCCACGCAAGGCTTGTAGTTCAAGCGCTCGTCACCTGGCAGGATTTTCACCGCGCCACGGCCGTCGATCATCATTTGCTTGCCACCCGGTGCCAATAACGCCAGACCCGGACGCAGGATGTCGCCATCCTCGGCTTCCTTGACGCTGATACGGCAAAGTTTGTCCAGGCGTTCGGCAAAGGCCTTGGTAAAGGCCGCCGGCATGTGCTGGACCAGCACGATCGGCGCGGGGAAGTTGGCCGGCAACTGGGTCAAGACCCGCTGCAGCGCAACCGGGCCACCGGTAGAAGTACCAATCGCCACCAGTTTGTACGCCTTGCGCTTTGGGGCGGGCGACGACGGAGCGGGGGCATGTGTACGCACCGGGGCCGGGATCGGTGCTGGAGCCGGGCGCACCGGCGCACTGCTGCCGTAGCTGCCGATGCTCGAAGGTGTGGGGGCCGGAGCAGGAGCGACCGCGGGAGCCGGCGCACTGTAGGCGCTGACCCGGCGATTGCTGCGCGAAATGCTGAGAATCTTCTCGCACAGCAATTGCTTGACCTTCTCGGGATTGCGCGAGATGTCTTCGAAATTTTTCGGCAGAAAGTCCACCGCGCCGGCGTCCAGTGCATCGAGGGTTACCCGGGCGCCTTCGTGGGTCAGCGAGGAGAACATCAAGACCGGGGTCGGGCAGCGCTGCATGATGTGCCGCACCGCCGTGATGCCGTCCATCATTGGCATCTCGTAGTCCATGGTGATCACGTCCGGCTTGAGCGCCAGCGCCTGATCAATCGCCTCTTTTCCGTTGGTCGCCGTCCCGACGACCTGGATATTCGAATCCGCTGAAAGAATTTCCGAGACGCGGCGGCGGAAAAACCCCGAATCGTCCACCACCAGGACTTTGACTGCCATAAACACTCCGTTAGATGGAGCCAGGCCCAGTCGCCCCGCTCCACCAGAATCAAATACGCCGTGCGGCGTAACGCTTGAGCATGCTCGGAACATCGAGAATCAGCGCAATGCGACCGTCACCGGTGATGGTGGCGCCCGACATGCCCGGGGTTCCCTGGAGCATTTTGCCCAATGGCTTGATGACCACTTCTTCCTGGCCCACCAACTGATCGACAACGAAGCCGATCCGCTGGGTGCCCACCGAAAGGATCACCACATGGCCTTCGCGCTGCTCTTCGTGAGCAGCGGAGCTGACCAGCCAGCGCTTGAGGTAGAACAATGGCAGTGCCTTGTCCCGCACGATCACCACTTCCTGGCCATCCACCACGTTGGTGGTCGACAGGTCGAGGTGGAAGATCTCGTTGACGTTCACCAGCGGGAACGCGAACGCCTGGTTGCCGAGCATGACCATCAGCGTCGGCATGATCGCCAGGGTCAACGGCACCTTGATGACGATCTTCGATCCCTGGCCTTTGGCCGAGTAGATGTTGATCGAGCCGTTGAGCTGGGAAATCTTGGTTTTCACCACGTCCATGCCCACGCCGCGACCCGACACATCGGAGATCTCGGTCTTGGTCGAGAAACCCGGGGCGAAAATCAGGTTGTAGCACTCGGTGTCGCTCAGACGATCGGCCGCATCCTTGTCCATCACACCGCGTTTCACCGCAATGGAGCGCAGGACGTTAGGGTCCATCCCTTTGCCGTCATCGGAGATCGACAACAGGATGTGATCACCTTCCTGCTCTGCGGCCAGGATCACCTTGCCGCTGCGGGCCTTGCCCGAGTCTTCGCGCTCTTGTGGCGATTCGATACCGTGGTCGACCGCGTTGCGCACCAAGTGGACCAACGGATCGGCCAGGGCCTCGACGAGGTTCTTGTCGAGGTCGGTGTCTTCGCCGACCAGTTCCAGGTTGATCTCTTTCTTGAGCTGGCGAGCCAGGTCACGAACCAGACGCGGGAAGCGGCCGAAAACTTTCTTGATCGGTTGCATCCGGGTCTTCATGACCGCGGTCTGCAGGTCGGCCGTGACCACGTCGAGGTTCGACACGGCCTTGGACATGGCTTCGTCGCCGCTGTTAAGGCCCAGGCGGACCAGACGGTTACGTACCAACACCAACTCGCCGACCATGTTCATGATCTCGTCGAGACGCGCGGTATCGACCCGCACAGTGGTCTCGGCTTCGCTGACCGGTTTTTCCACAGGTGCAGAAACCGGGGCACGGGTCGGAGCGGGTGCAGCTGCGGCGGCTGGAGCTGGAGTTTCGGCCTTTGGTTCCGGTGCCTTGGCCGCAGGTGCAGGCGTGGCAGCCTTGGCCACAGGGGCGGCAAGCGGGGTGCTGGCGCCGTTAGCCGTTGCAACGCCTGTTGCCGATGCCTTTGCAGCACCGACGTCGGTGAACTTGCCTTTACCGTGCAGTTCGTCGAGCAGCGATTCGAATTCGTGATCGGTGATCAGGTCGCTACCGGCCGCGGCAGCCGGCGCGGCCGGGGTTGCCGAGGCAATGGCCGACTCCAGCGCTTCCACGGCAAAGTTACCCTTGCCGTGCAACTGGTCGAGCAACGCTTCGAATTCGTCGTCGGTAATATCGGCGCTATCGCTCTCGGCTTTCGGCGCTTCAGGTGCGGCGGGCGTCTGGGCCAACGCATCGACGGCGAATTGGCCTTTACCGTGCAATTGATCGAGCAGAGACTCGAACTCGGCATCTGTGATTTCATCACTGGCTGCGTCATCGCTGACCGGAGCCTGTGCAGCCGCCGGTGCCTCAGCCTGGGCCTTGACGGCGTTCAGCGAGTCCAGCAGTTGTTCGAATTCATTGTCGGTGATGTCACCCGATTCACTTTCAGCAACCGGCTCTTCAACCACTTCGGCGACCGGGGCGGGTGCGGCTTCGTCAGCCGTTTGCGGCTCGGCCAAACGGGCCAGGGCCGCGAGCAGTTCAGGTGTGGCAGCGGTGATCGGGCTGCGCTCGCGGACTTCGCTGAACATGCTGTTCACCGCGTCCAGTGCTTCGAGAACCACGTCCATCAGTTCCGAGTCGACGCGACGCTCACCCTTGCGCAGGATGTCGAACACGTTCTCGGCGATGTGACAGCACTCCACCAGCTCGTTGAGCTGGAGGAAGCCGGCGCCCCCTTTTACAGTGTGAAAACCGCGAAAAATTGCATTGAGCAAGTCCGCATCATCCGGCCGGCTTTCCAGCTCGACCAGTTGCTCGGACAGTTGCTCTAGAATCTCGCCGGCCTCAACCAGGAAATCCTGAAGGATCTCTTCATCGGCGCCGAAGCTCATTAAGGGTGTGCTCCTAACAGGTTTAAAAACCCAAAAAACCTAAAATTCCAAAATGCTGAAAATTCTAGAAAGCTAAAACTCTAAAATCCTAGGCTGGATAACAAGTCGTCCACATCATCCTGACCGGATACAACGTCTTCTCTTTTATCGGCATGAATCTGCGGACCTTCACCCTGAGAGAGATGTTTTTGTGGATCTTTTTCGGCAAGCATCGCCGCACGGTCATGCTCGATACCCGCAAAGCGGTCTACCTGGCTGGCCATGAGCACGAGCTTGAGCAGGTTGCTTTCAACTTCGGTGACCAATTGGGTCACGCGCTTGATCACTTGACCTGTGAGGTCCTGATAATCCTGGGCCAGCAAGATGTCGTTGAGGTTGCCCGACACCGTGCGGCCGTCTTCGGCGCTGCGCGCCAGGAAACCGTCAACCCGCCGGGCCAGCTCGCGAAACTCCTCAGCCCCGACTTCGCGGCGCATGAAGCGTCCCCAGTCGGTGCTCAGGGCCTGAGCCTCATCGCTCAGGCGGCTGACCAGCGGCGTGGCGTTTTCCACCAGGTCCATGGTGCGGTTGGCGGCGGCCTCAGTCAGCGTCACAACATACCCCAGACGCTCGGTGGCATCGGTGATCTGTGACACTTCCTCGGCTTGTGGCATGTGCGGGTCAATCTGGAAATTGACAATCGCGCTATGCAGCTCGCGGGTGAGCTTGCCCACTTCCTGATACAGGCCGCGGTCACGGGTCTGATTGAGCTCATGGATCAATTGCACAGCATCGCCAAACCTGCCCTTTTCAAGGCTTGCGACCAGTTCGACGGCGTGTTTTTTCAGGGTGGATTCAAAATCGCCCTGCGAAGATTCGTTATGCCCCATAGCTCCCCCGTGGCGCAGTTCAACCGATGCGTTCGAAAATCTTTTCGATTTTTTCTTTCAACGCCTGGGCCGTGAAGGGTTTGACCACATAACCGTTTACACCGGCCTGGGCCGCTTCGATGATCTGCTCGCGCTTGGCTTCGGCGGTCACCATCAGCACTGGCAAGTGCTTGAGCTTTTCATCGGCACGCACGTGGCGCAGCAGATCGATACCGGTCATGCCAGGCATGTTCCAGTCCGTCACCAGAAAGTCGATGCTCCCGCTGTTGAGGACCGGAATGGCGGTGGTGCCATCGTCGGCCTCGACCGTGTTGGTGAACCCAAGGTCACGCAACAGGTTTTTTATGATCCGCCGCATCGTTGAGAAGTCATCAACGATGAGGATTTTCATGTTCTTGTCCAATTCGACCTCCAAGCAGACTAAAACGCGCCCAGCACCTGGACGCGCCATTTCAATCAATTTGGCAAAGCACTCGATGACTGTGCGAGGTACAGCGGATCGCGACCGGCAAGGCTCATCACCCCACCAGCCACATCGCAGTGTCCCCACACTGCCTTCAGCGCGCTCGCCACTCTCCCAAACGCCCCCGCAAACGGGCCGCGCACTGGCTGTGTAACTGGCTGACCCGAGATTCGCTGACCCCCAGGACCTCGCCGATTTCCTTGAGATTCAACTCTTCGTCGTAGTACAGCGCCAACACCAGTCGCTCGCGCTCCGGCAAATTGGCAATCGCGTCCGCCAGCGCCGCCTGGAAGCGTTCATCCTCCAGATCGCGTGACGGTTCGAGATGAGCACTGGCACCATCCTCATGCAGCCCTTCGTGTTCGCCGTCCTGCAACAGATCGTCGAAACTGAATAACCGGCTGCCCAGGGTGTCGTTCAAAATCCCGTAGTAATCGTCGAGACTCAATTGGAGTTCGGCCGCAACCTCATGATCTTTAGCGTCACGGCCGGTTTTAGCTTCAATCGAGCGAATGGCGTCACTGACCATCCGGGTATTGCGGTGGACCGAACGTGGCGCCCAGTCCCCCTTGCGCACTTCATCGAGCATCGCGCCGCGGATGCGAATGCCCGCGTAGGTCTCGAAACTCGCACCTTTGCTGGCATCGTATTTGGTGGAGACTTCCAGCAGGCCGATCATCCCGGCCTGGATCAGGTCTTCGACCTGGACGCTGGCCGGCAGACGCGCCAGTAAGTGATAGGCAATGCGTTTGACCAGTGGCGCGTAACGCTCGATCAGCTCGTACTGCGCGTCACGCGCCGACTTCTTGTAGAGGTTGTAGCCGCTGGCCGTCATAGCACAGGTCCCGCCGTTTGTTGCACAAGGCGCTCGACAAAAAATTCCAGGTGCCCGCGCGGGTTGGCGGGCAGTGGCCAAGTGTCGACCTTCTGTGCGATCGCCTTGAACGCCAGCGAGCATTTGGAGCGCGGAAAGGCTTCGTAGACGGCGCGCTGCTTCTGCACGGCCTTGCGCACGCTTTCGTCGTACGGCACGGCACCGACGTATTGCAGGGCAACGTCGAGGAAGCGATCGGTGACCTTGGTCAACTTGGCGAACAGGTTGCGACCTTCCTGTGGGCTTTGTGCCATGTTGGCCAGGACGCGGAAGCGATTCATGCCGTAATCGCGGTTCAGCAGTTTGATCAATGCGTAGGCGTCGGTGATCGAGGTGGGCTCATCGCACACCACCAGCAACACTTCCTGCGCCGCGCGCACGAAACTGACTACCGAGTCACCAATGCCCGCAGCGGTGTCGATCACCAGTACGTCGAGGTTGTCGCCGATGTCGCTGAATGCCTGGATCAGGCCGGCGTGTTGCGCCGGGCTCAGATGGACCATGCTCTGGGTGCCGGATGCAGCCGGAACGATGCGGATGCCGCCAGGGCCCTGCAACAGGACGTCGCGCAATTCACAGCGGCCTTCGATCACGTCGGCCAGGGTTCGTTTGGGTGTCAGGCCCAGCAAAACGTCGACGTTCGCCAACCCCAGGTCGGCGTCGAGCAACATGACGCGCCGGCCAAGCTCAGCCAAAGCCAGGGACAAGTTCACTGACACGTTAGTTTTCCCGACGCCACCTTTGCCGCCGGTCACCGCGATCACCTGTACGGGATGCATGCTGCCCATGTTATTTCATTACCTTGTCTTGCATAGACGGAGGCCACATTACTGGCTGCGCGTTCGCAAACGGAACAATGCATGGCAGACCATCGATGTAGGTACAAAAACGATTCATTATTACCTCAACCTACCTGCTTGGTGGGGCTGTGGTAGATGTCAGCGAACATGTCGGCCATGGCTTCATCGCTGGGCTCTTCCTGCATTTGCACGCTGACGGCGCGACTGACCAGTTGATGACGACGCGGCAGATGCAAATCATCCGGAATCCGCGGGCCGTCGGTCAGGTACGCCACCGGCAATTCATGGCCGATGGCCAGGCTCAATACTTCGCCCAGGCTTGCCGTCTCATCCAGTTTAGTCAGGATGCAGCCAGCCAGGCCGCAACGCTTGTAACTGTGATAAGCGGCGGTTAGAACCTGTTTCTGGCTGGTGGTTGCCAGGACCAGGTAATTTTTTGATTTGATGCCACGTCCGGCCAGGCTTTCAAGCTGCATGCGCAACGCCGGATCGCTGGCCTGAAGGCCCGCGGTATCGACCAGCACTACACGCTTGCGCAGCAGTGGATCCAGCGCCTGCACCAGCGATTGCCCCGGATCGACGTGGGTCACCGACACGTTGAGAATCCGACCGAGGGTCTTGAGTTGTTCCTGGGCACCAATACGGTAGCTGTCCATGCTCACCAGCGCGATGTTTTGCGCGCCGTATTTCAACACGTAGCGCGCCGCCAGCTTGGCCAGGGTGGTGGTTTTGCCCATGCCGGCAGGGCCGACCATGGCAATCACACCGCCCTCTTCCAGTGGTTCGAGTTCCGGCGTAACGATCATCCGCGCCAAGTGGGCCAGCAACATGCGCCAAGCCTGACGGGGCTCTTCAATTTCGGTAGTCAGCGCCAGCAGATCTCGCGACAACGGGCCAGACAGACCGATGCGCTGCAGGCGACGCCACAGGTTTGCCTGGTCCGGACGGCGGCCTTGCAGCTGATTCCAGGCCAGGGAACCCAGTTGCACTTCGAGCAATTCACGCAGGCCGTTGAGCTCGAAACGCATCGAGTCGAACACACGCTGGTCGATGGCAGGCGCAGCGGCAGGCGCTGGCGCAGGGCGATGCGGTTCGGTGTAGGTCGGCTCGATCAGCGGCTCGGCAGCAGTCAGCGGCAGGCCGGCGAACAATTGGCGATTGGTCGCATTGTCGCTCTCGCCTTCGCTGCGCAGGCTCAATTCGGCCTGGGCGGTGACGATCCGCGACTGGGTCTTGCGCAGCTCGTCTTCGAGCTCCATGTTCGGAACACGCGGAGCCAGCGCCGACAGCTTGTAATCCAGGGCAGCCGTCAGCTCGACACCACCGGCGATCCGGCGGTTGCCAATGATGGCGGCATCGGCGCCCAGCTCATCACGAACCAGTTTCATGGCCTGACGCATATCGGCGGCGAAAAAACGCTTAACTTGCATAACCCACTACCTCAGCCGTTGGGCCCTACTGTCGCAACGATGGTCACTTGCTTGTTGTCAGGGATTTCCTGGTAAGCCAACACGTGCAAACCCGGTACTGCCAGTCGGCCAAACCGCGAGAGCATCGCGCGAACCGGACCGGCCACCAGCAGAATCACCGGTTGACCTTGCATCTCCTGACGCTGCGCCGCTTCGATCAACGAACGTTGCAGTTTCTCGGCCATGCTTGGCTCCAGCAGAACGCCCTCTTCCGAGCCTTGTCCTGCCTTCTGCAGACTATTGAGCAATATTTGTTCCAACCTTGGCTCCAGCGTGATAACTGGCAGCTCCGAGTCAGTCCCTACAATGCTTTGCACGATGGCGCGGGATACACCGACGCGCACCGCGGCCACCAAGGCGGCGGTATCTTGACTCTTGGAAGCGTTGTTCGCGATGGCCTCGGCAATGCTGCGGATGTCGCGTACTGGAACTTGTTCGGCCAACAACGCTTGCAGCACCTTGAGCAACTGCGACAGCGACAGCACACCCGGCACCAGTTCTTCGGCGAGCTTCGGCGAGTTTTTCGCCAGCAGTTGCATCAGCTGCTGCACTTCTTCGTGACCGATCAGTTCGCTGGAGTGCTTGTACAGAATCTGGTTCAAGTGGGTCGCCACCACCGTGCTGGCGTCCACAACGGTGTAGCCAAGCGATTGCGCCTGGGCGCGCTGGCTGATTTCGATCCACACCGCCTCCAGGCCGAAAGCCGGATCTTTGGCGGTGATGCCGTTGAGCGTGCCGTACACCTGCCCTGGGTTGATCGCCAGCTCGCGGTCCGGGTAAATCTCCGCTTCGGCCAAGATCACCCCCATCAGGGTCAGGCGATAGGCGCTCGGCGCCAAGTCGAGGTTGTCGCGGATGTGCACGGTCGGCATCAGGAAGCCCAAGTCCTGGGACAGCTTCTTGCGCACGCCCTTGATCCGAGCAAGCAATTGACCGCCCTGGTTACGGTCCACCAGCGGAATCAAGCGATAGCCCACTTCCAGGCCGATCATGTCGATCGGCGTCACGTCATCCCAGCCCAGCTCCTTGGTTTCCTGAGCGCGGGCCGGCGATGGCAGCAGCTCCTGCTGGCGCTTGACCTCTTGCAGCGCCTGGACCTTGGCAACGTTCTGTTTCTTCCAGAACAGATAAGCACCGCCAGCCGCCAGGGCCGCCATGCTCAAAAAGGAAAAGTGCGGCATGCCTGGCACCAAGCCCATCACTGCCATCAAGCCAGCCGACACGGCCAGGGCCTTGGGCGAGGCGAACATCTGGCGATTGATCTGCTTGCCCATGTCTTCCGAACCAGAGGCACGGGTTACCATGATGGCGGCGGCTGTAGATAACAACAGTGATGGCAATTGCGCCACCAAACCGTCACCGATGGTCAGCAATGCGTAAACCTTACCGGCATCGGCGAAGCTCATGTTGTGCTGGAAAATACCGACCGCCATGCCGCCGATCAGGTTGATGAACAGAATCAGCAGGCCGGCGATAGCGTCACCGCGCACGAACTTACTGGCACCGTCCATGGAACCGTAGAACTCGGCTTCCTGAGCGACTTCCGCACGGCGGGCCTTGGCTTGGTTTTGATCGATCAGACCGGCATTGAGGTCGGCGTCGATCGCCATTTGCTTGCCGGGCATCGCATCGAGGGTGAAACGCGCGCTCACCTCGGAAATCCGCCCGGCACCCTTGGTCACCACAACGAAGTTGATGATCATCAGGATCGCGAACACCACGATACCGACCACGTAGTTACCGCCAATCACCACTTCACCGAAGGCCTGGATCACCTTACCGGCGGCGGCGTGACCGTCCTGGCCATGGAGCATCACCACCCGTGTCGACGCCACGTTCAGCGCAAGGCGCAACAGCGTCGCTACCAGCAGGATGGTCGGGAACACCGCAAAATCCAGCGGCCTCAAGGCATACACGCAGACCAGCAGCACGACAATCGACAGCGCGATGTTGAAGGTGAAAAACACGTCCAGCAGAAACGGCGGGACCGGCAACATCATCATCGCCAGCATGACCAGCAGCAACAGCGGCACGCCCAGATTGCCTCGGCTGAGGTCTGCCATGTGCGTGCGTGTCGTGTTGAGTAACTGAGAGCGATCCACCGGTAATCCCCGTGTTTTCAAAGCAAACTTTTGACGCCAGAAGCGGGCGCAGCGGGGCTACTGCAAGAAGCTTTCCAACTTTTGCGAGGGGTTGAAATAGAGGGGGTTAGAGAAGGATTTGCGTTGTCTGGACCGGCCTCATCGCGGGCAAGCCCGCTCCCACAGTGATCGAGGTTGTCCGCTGACTTTGTGATCGACAAAAAACCTGTGGGAGCGGGCAAGCCCGCGAAAGGGCCAGAACTGCCCACTCAAAAAATCAGGAATCGCGCCGCAGATCCGGCGGAATTGGCAAATCATCTTTCAACGGATCCGGCCGCTTGCCCTTGCCCGCCTTGTACTGGCGAATCTGATAGACATACGCCAGCACCTGCGCGACCGCCAAATACAACCCGCCCGGAATTTCCTGTTCCAGCTCCGTGGAGTAGTAAATCGACCTCGCCAACGCCGGCGATTCGAGCAGCAGAATTTCGTTAGCCGCCGCAATTTCACGGATTTTCAGAGCGAGGAAGTCGCTGCCCTTGGCGATGAGCATCGGCGCGCCGCTCTTGTCGGGGTCGTACTTGAGGGCCACGGCGTAGTGGGTCGGGTTGGTGATGACCACGTCGGCCTCGGGCACCGCCGCCATCATCCGCCGCTGGGAAATTTCGCGCTGGACCTGACGGATCCGTTGTTTGACCTCCGGTCGACCTTCCTGGTCCTTGTGCTCGTCGCGCACTTCCTGTTTGGTCATTTTCAATTTCTGGATGCTTTCCCAGATCTGAATCGGCACGTCGACGGCAGCGATGATGATCAGGCCACAGGCCATCCACAGGGTGCTCCAACCGACCACTTGCAGGCTGTGGATGATGGCTCGATCCATCGGCTCATGGGCAATGCGCAGGAGGTCGTCGATGTCCGACATCAGCACCACCAGGGCCACGAACAGGATGATGAAGAATTTCGCCAGGGCCTTGAGCAACTCCGCCACGGACTTGGCCGAAAACATGCGTTTGATGCCCGCGCCGGGGTTCATGCGGCTGAACTTGGGCGCCATGGTGCCGGCGGAGAACAACCAGCCACCGAGGGAAATCGGGCCGATCAGCGCGGCCAGCAACAAGGTGATCATTACCGGCTGAATCGCCAGCAAAGCGATTTTCCCGGAGTGCAGCAGAAAGATGCCCATCGAGCGCTGGTCGAGCACCACGTCCCGGGACAGGGAAAAATTCAGACGCATCAGTTCCATCAGTTCCTGAGCCAGGGCTCCACCGAATATCAGCAGCGCACCGGCACCGGCGAGCATGATCGCCAGGGTATTGAGCTCCTTGGATCGCGCAATCTCGCCCTTCTCCCGGGCGTCCTTTTTCTTTTTCTCCGTGGGGTCTTCTGTTTTGTCCTGACCGCTTTCACTCTCAGCCATGACTCAGTGCGCCTTTGCCAGTTCGCGTAAAAACTGCAACGCCTCGGAGGCCAGCGGTTGATACTGATTGAGAATGTCCGCCAGCCCGACCCACATGATGAACATCCCGAGCACCAGGGTCAGCGGGAAGCCGATGGAGAAAATATTCAGTTGCGGCGCCGCGCGTGTCATCACGCCAAACGCAATGTTGACCACCAACAGCGCAGTGATCGCCGGCAACACCAGCATCAACGCTGCGCCCAACACCCAGCCGAGCTTGCCGGCCAGCTCCCAGAAGTGATTGACCATCAAGGCGTTGCCCACCGGCAGCGTGGTGAAGCTCTCGGCCAGCACTTCGAACACCACCAGATGACCGTTCATGGCCAGGAACATCAGCGTCACCAGCATGGTGAAGAACTGCCCGATCACTGCCGCCGACACGCCATTGGTAGGGTCGACCATCGAGGCGAAGCCCATGCCCATTTGAATAGAAATGATTTGCCCCGCTACCACGAACGCCTGAAAAAACAGTTGCAGGGAGAAACCCAGGATCGCGCCGACGAGGATCTGCTCGGCAATCAGCAGCAGCCCACTCAAGTCCAACGCATTGACCGGCGGCATGGGGGGTAGGTTGGGGGCGATGGCCACCGTGATAGCCAAGGCGAAATACAGGCGAATGCGTTTGGGGACCAGGGTTGTGCCGAACACCGGCATGACCATCAGCAAGGCGCCGACGCGAAACAGCGGCAGCATGAAGCTCGCTACCCAAGTGCTGATCTGGGTATCCGTCAGCTGGAGTAGCGACGACATGGCTTAGCCGATGACCTGCGGAATGCTGTGGTACAGCTGCAGGATGTACTCCATGAACGTCTGCACCAGCCACGGGCCGGCCACGATCAGGGTCACCAGCATCACCAGCAGACGCGGCAAGAAGCTCAAGGTCTGTTCGTTGATCTGGGTCGCGGCCTGGAACATCGCCACCAACAGGCCGACCAGCAGACTCGGGATCACCAGTACCGCAACCATCATGGTGGTCAGCCACAGGGCTTCGCGGAAGATGTCGACGGCGACTTCAGGGGTCATGGCGATACACCGCCGAAACTGCTGGCCAGGGTGCCGATGATGAGCGCCCAGCCATCGACCAGCACGAACAGCATGATTTTGAATGGCAGGGAAATGATCAACGGCGACAGCATCATCATCCCCATCGCCATCAGCACACTGGCCACCACCAGGTCGATGATCAGGAACGGAATGAAGATCATGAAGCCGATCTGGAACGCGGTCTTAAGCTCCGAAGTCACGAACGCCGGCACCAGAATGGTCAGCGGCGCCTGATCCGGCGAGGCAATGTCGGTGCGCTTGGACAGGCGCATGAACAGCTCCAGATCGCTGGTGCGGGTCTGGGCGAGCATGAAGTCCTTGATCGGCACCTGGGCCTTGGCCACTGCGTCTTGAGCGGTCATCTTTTCCGCCAGATACGGTTGCAAGGCATCCTGGTTAACCCGGTCGAACACCGGGGCCATGATGAACATTGTGAGAAACAGCGCCATGCCCGTGAGGATCTGGTTCGATGGGGTCTGCTGCAGGCCCAGGGCCTGACGCAGGATCGAGAAGACGATGATGATCCGGGTGAAACTGGTCATCAGCATGACGAACGCCGGGATGAAACTCAGCGCGGTCATGATCAGCAGGATTTGCAGGCTGACCGAATATTCCTGGGCACCCTGGGCATTGGTACCCAGAGTGATCGCCGGGATCGATAACGGATCGGCGGCGAACGCCAGCGGCGTGGCCAGCATCAGGGCCAGCGTCAAGACGATGCGAAACGCACCCATTACTTCTTATCCTTCTGATCCTTGCCGAGCATCTTCAACAGCTGCTGGGCAAACTCCGGAGTCGCTTTCTCGGCGGTGGTTGGCACTTCAACCGGCTCTTTGAGCACATGCAACGCGGTGATCGTGCCAGGGCTCAGACCCAGCAGAATCTGTTCGTTGCCGACCTGCACCAGCATCAGGCGGTCGCGCGGGCCGAGGGCGCGGGAACCGATCAGCTCGATCACCTGCCCCTTGCCGGCGGGACCTGCCTGCTGCACCCGTCGCAACAGCCAGGCGAGGAAGAAGATCAGCCCGAGTACCAGCAACAAACCCAGCACCAATTGCGTCAGTTGCCCAGCCACACCGCTGCTGGCTACCGGTGCCCCGGCGGTCGTCGCAACAGGCTCGGCCGCCAGCACACAGAACGGTAGCGCCAACAGGCTCCAAAGAAGCTTTTTCACTCAGCGCAACTTCTTGATGCGTTCGCTTGGGCTGATCACGTCGGTCAGGCGGATGCCGAACTTCTCGTTGACCACCACCACCTCGCCATGGGCGATCAGCGTACCGTTGACCAGCACGTCCAGCGGCTCACCGGCCAGGCGATCGAGCTCGATCACCGAACCCTGGTTGAGTTGCAGCAGGTTGCGGATGTTGATGTCGGTGCTGCCCACTTCCATGGAAATCGACACTGGGATATCGAGGATCACATCCAGGTTCGGGCCTTCCAGGCTGACGGGTTCATTGTTTCTCGGCTGGCTGCCGAATTCTTCCATGGGCACCCGGTTCGAACCCGAAATACCCGCATCGGCGGCCAGCAGCGCGTCGATGTCGGCCTGTCCGCCATCGCCGGATTCTTCCAAGGCCGCAGCCCACTCATCCGCCAGCGCCTGGTCGTCCTGGTTATTCATATCGTTAGCCATCAATTTGTCCTCGGCGAGCAACCGCTCGATCAGAAGCAGTCATTTCAAATAGGGTTGGAACGCCGGTCAGCGGCGCTCAATCGGCTCGATCACTTGCAACGCGAGGTTGCCTTTGTGCGAGCCCATCTTGACCTTGAAGGCCGGCACGCCGTTGGCGCGCATGATCATGTCTTCCGGCATTTCCACCGGGATGATGTCCCCCGGCTGCATGTGCAGGATGTCGCGCAATTTCAACTGGCGACGGGCGACGGTCGCGCCAATCGGCACGTCGACATCCATGACGTCCTGGCGCAGGGCATTGACCCAGCGCTCGTCCTGGTCGTCGAGGTCGGACTGGAAACCGGCGTCGAGCATTTCGCGCACCGGTTCGATCATCGAGTAAGGCATGGTCACGTGCAGGTCGCCGCCACCGCCATCGAGTTCGATGTGGAAGGTCGACACCACAATGGCTTCGCTTGGGCCGACGATGTTGGCCATGGCCGGGTTCACTTCCGAGTTGATGTACTCGAAGTTCACTTCCATGATCGCCTGCCAGGCTTCTTTCAAGTCGATGAAGGCCTGCTCCAGCACCATGCGCACCACGCGCAGTTCGGTGGGAGTGAATTCGCGCCCTTCGATCTTCGCGTGACGGCCGTCGCCGCCGAAGAAGTTGTCCACCAGCTTGAACACCAGCTTGGCGTCGAGAATGAACAGCGCGGTGCCGCGCAGCGGCTTGATCTTGACCAGGTTGAGACTGGTCGGCACGTACAGCGAGTGCACGTACTCACCGAACTTCATCACCTGCACGCCGCCGACCGCCACGTCCGCCGAACGGCGCAGCATGTTGAACATACTGATGCGTGTGTAACGGGCGAAACGCTCGTTGATCATCTCCAGGGTCGGCATGCGTCCGCGGACGATGCGGTCCTGGCTGGTCAGGTCGTAGCTTTTGACGCTGCCCGGTTCGGCAACGGTATCGGTCTGTACCAGACCATCGTCCACGCCATGCAACAGCGCGTCGATCTCGTCCTGGGACAGCAGGTCTTGCACGGCCATGTCGTGTTCCTACTGCAGTACAAAATTAGTGAAAAGCAACTGTTCGACGACCACTTTGCCGAGCTCTTTCTGCGCCACTTCCTGGACGCTGGCCGTGGCTTTCTGACGCAACATTTCCTGGCCAACCGGCGACGCGAGGGTGGCGAAGTCCTGCCCGGAGAAGAGCATGACCAGGTTATTGCGGATGACCGGCATGTGAATTTTGAGCGCATCCAGATCGGCCTGGTTGCGCCCGAGCATGGTGATGCTCACCTGCATGTAGCGCTGACGGCCGTTCTGGTTGTAGTTGGCGACAAACGCCGGCGCCATCGACTCGAAAATCGCCGGTTGCTTGCCCAGCGGCGCCACTTCGGCGGCCGGGGCAGGCTTGCTCTGAGCGCTGTGCATGAAGTACCAGGTCGCCCCCACGGACAATCCGATCGCCAGCAGCAGGGCCACTACGATCAGGATAATCAGCTTGAGTTTGCCTTTGGTTGCGGGGTCTTTTACTGCTGCGTCGCTCTTCGCCATGCCAATAATCCGTCACTATTCGGGGTTTCACAGTCGCACGGATAGGCAAGAGCAAGTGTTATGCCAGAAGTGTTGGGAGGGAGATGGGCGGGGATCAACCGTAGGAGCGAGGCTTGCCCGCGAAAAACGATAATGCGGTCCATCAGTAAAACCACGTTATCGTTTTTCGCGGGTAAGCCTCGCTCCTACAAGGGTTTTGTGTTTGATCAGGCGTAGTAGTCGACGGCGCTTGTGCCGATCACGCTGGTCACCGGCGCGGCAACTTCGGCAATGGCCGGGGTGAGTTCGTCATCCATTGAATCGACGCGACCACCACTGGCACGGGTGCGCCCGCTCTGACTCTGATGAGCCTGGTCCTGCCCCTGTTGCGAACCCCGGGACTGGTCGGACACGTTGACATCCACCTGCCCCATGCCCTGCTGCGCGAACATGTCACGCAAGCGATGCATCTGCCCATCCAGTGCCTCACGAACACTGGGGTGAGCACTCATGAACGTCACTTGGGTCTGCTGGTCCGGCACCATGTTTACCCGGATGTCCAGGCGCCCCAGTTCAGCCGGTTGCAGCTGAATGTCAGCCGCCTTGAGATTGGCACTGGACAGGTACATGACCCGATTCACCACCTCCTCGGTCCAACCGCTCTGGTGCATGGCGATTGGCTGGTTAACCGGTATGGCATTGGCGGTTTTCGGTGTGGCCGCTTGCGTCAGTGCCGCCAGGCGGTTGGCGAAATCGTCGACCCGGGTGTCACTGCTGGCCGACTTTATGTCCTTTAGTCCTTCATCGATCAGGCCGCTAAACGCCTTGTCGCCCCCCTGGCTGGTGCTGTCCTTGCTGGCTTGCACATCAAGCATGTTGGCCATGCCGGCGGCAAAATTCTGCGCCGACGTCTGTTCACCATCGGCCTGAGCCTGGGCTGGCGTCGGCGCGGATTTAGGTTGTGCCTGGCTGGATGCCGAAATGTGACCGCTCTGCTCCATGGCCATGCGCACGGCGGGCAGTGCGTCGAGCGGGTCGGCTTCGGGATCGAAATCGGTGTCGGTAGTAACGGTTGTTGCCGCTGCAGCCGTGACAGCGGCAGCCACTGGCGCCTCGACGGGCTCGGTCACGGGTGGCGTGGACGGAACGGGGACAGTGACCGCCGGTTGCACGGCCTGCAGCAAGGCAGGATCGAGCGTCGGATCGACCGGCGCGGTATCGGCGACGGGTGTTTGCGCGCAATCCGCCGCATCGTCGCTGGCGGCCTTGTCATCAGCCGGTGCCGGTTGATCGGCGGGCAAGGATTTGCCGCTATCGGCAACGGCCGGCTCCGGGGTGGCAGAATGATCGTCGGCGACATCCTGCTTGCCGGCGTCATCCTGAGTCTTGTCGCGCAACGGCTTGACAGAACTATCGGTCGTCTCGGCAGGCTTGCTCTGCGCCTGTTTGGCATACACCTGAGAGAAGCTCGCGGCCTTATCCCCGGGCTCAGCGGTCAGCGCCGTGGATTTGGCGGAGGCGGCTTGAGCCTTGGCCTGAGCGGCAGCTTGAAGAAGCGTATTGGGGGTAACGGGCATTGCACGGTCTCCGCTGCACTGGGATCGTAGGTACAGTTGGGAGAGTTGACTGCAAAGGTCGCGCCAGTTTTGCCCGATCGTGATTACCCGCCGGTGATTAATAGCGGCGAGCGGTGGCGATGGTCGAGAGCGCGCGCTGTCGCTCCTCTTCATAGAGTGGCCGGACACACGCGAATTCGCGGGTGATTTCAGCCACCAGCGATTCAATGCCTGAAAGGTTTCGCTCTTTGGCGCGCAACTCAAGGTCATGACACAGCCCGGCCAGGCGAATCGCGCCCATGTTGCTGCTACTGCCCTTGAAACTGTGCGCGGTCTCGAGAATCGCCGTGGGGTCGGTAGCCACGGACAATTGCTGCAACCGCTCTTCGGAGTCTGCGAGGAAGGTATCGATCAGTGTCGAAAATTCATCCTCCATGACATCTCGCAATGCGCAGAGCACGTCCGGGTCCAGATGTATGTCAGCCACTTGCTCACTCCTTGATCAAGAATGCGCGGATTATGCCAGAGCCTCCCAGAAAAACTCCACGCGGGCGCTGCGACCATCGTCGCTCCAATTGGCGTTACGCCCCAATTGGCGGATCAAACTGACGCCGCGACCCGACAAACGGACAGGATCGAGGGGGCGCTCCATTACTCGTTCAACATCAAAACCCTTGCCGCTGTCCTCGACGCGAATCACCAGGCGACCACCCTCGCCTTGCGGCGTGACCTGCAAATGCACTCGAACGTAGCCATCCTGCAGCTCGTCCAGACGCTTGTTTCGCTGCTTGTAATACCGGGCAAATCCCGCGACGTCGCGCTTGAGGCTGGAATCGAGCCCCAGCACGCCATGCTCCAGAGCATTGGAGTACAGCTCGGCCAGCACGCTATATAGCGCCCCGCTCTGGGCCCTGAGGCCGTGAACCTCAAGCAGCAGCTGCAGCAGGTACGGCAGCGGATTGAAACGTTTGAGGGTGGCGGCGCGAAACTCGAAACTCACCGACCAGTCCAGCGGGCAGGACTGGCCACTGTCGGAATAGACCGGAGCGGGTGGATTCAGTTGAACAGAG
Organism: Pseudomonas putida; assembly: GCF_050990305.1. Classification (GTDB taxonomy): domain Bacteria; phylum Pseudomonadota; class Gammaproteobacteria; order Pseudomonadales; family Pseudomonadaceae; genus Aquipseudomonas; species Aquipseudomonas putida_AH. The sequence goes on from NZ_CP158817.1 coordinate 4,952,051, forward strand.
TCCAGCAGGCTGATTTCGACCATGCTGACATCGTCCCGGGCTTCGCCGCGAAAATCCCGCAACGCCCGGTCGATTTCCTCGAACAATGCATCAGGCTGACGATTGGCTGCGAACACCTGCTGCAATCGTTGCACACCGAACAGTTGCTCGTTGGCATCGCAGGTATCGATCACCCCGTCAGACAGCAGAAACACCCGATCCCCGAGCGCCATCGGAAACACTTCAGTGCGGTCATCGAAAGTTGTCGGACTCAACACACCGAGCGGCAAGTGCCGGGCCGTCAGCGGTGTGCGCTCCCCCGTGGCCATGCTGTGCAGGTAGCCATCCGGCATGCCGCCGTTCCAGACCTCTACCGAACGACGCTGAAAACTCAGGCACAGCAGCGTCGCACAACAGAACATGTCGACCGGGAGGATGCGTTTGAGCTTGGCATTCATCTCCCGAAGGGTTTCCGCCAGGCCATAGCCCTTGGCAGTCATGCCGTAGAAGACTTCGGCCAGTGGCATCGCCCCGACTGCGGCCGGCAACCCGTGGCCGGTGAAATCACCGAGTAGCACGTGCATGTCGCCGGAGGGCGTGAACGCCGCCAGCAACAAATCACCGTTGAACAGTGCGTAAGGCGATTGCAGGTAGCGGATGTTGGGGGCATTCAGGCAGCCGGAATGGGCTACCTTGTCGAAAACAGCCTTGGCCACACGCTGCTCGTTGAGCAGATAGTCGTGATGCCGGGCGATCTGGTCACGTTGCTGCAACACAGTGGCCTGCAGCCGCCGCAAACGGTCCATCGCCTTGATCTTGGCGCCGAGGATCACCTGGTTGTAGGGTTTCGCCAGAAAATCGTCACCCCCGACCTCCAGGCAGCGGGCCAAAGCTTCGTTTTCAGACAAGGAGGTCAGGAAGATGATCGGGACCAGGGTTTCCCCGGCCAACGCCTTGATCTGACTGGCCGCCTCGAAACCATCCATCACCGGCATCATGGCGTCCATCAGCACCAAGTGCGGCCGTTCCAGGCGAAACGCCTCAACCGCTTCTGCACCGTTGGCCGCCGTCAGCACTTGATGCCCCTGGCGCCGGACGATACTGGACAACAGCATGCGATCGGCCGCGCTGTCTTCGGCGATGAGGATCGTCAGTGATTCCAGTGGAGCCTGTACGGCGTTCAACTGATTTCGAACAGCTTGTCGAAATTGGAGATGGCGAGGATTTTCCTCACGTCGCAACTGCTGTTGACCACGCGGATATCGGCGTCGTCGCCTCCGGCGTGATCGCGCAACAGCAGCATGCCCAACGCGGAACTGTCGAGATAGGTCGCCTCTTTGAGGTCGATCACCACCTCACTGAGGTCTCTACCCTCGTAGGATTCGCGAAATTCCTGGTGCTTGGCGAAATCGAATCGTCCCTTGACCGAGATTGTCAGCTTTTGGCCATCGAGGGAGACTTCGGTGAGGACTGACATTTCATGGCTTCCTTGTCATTGATGAGCCGGCTTGTACAAGGTGTAGCATTTGGTAAAGGTTGCGGCAAGGTTGGACATTGTGGTGCCTGACAGACCGCCTTCGCGGGCAAGCCTCGCTCCTACAAATTGAGTGAGCCGTAGGAGTAAGACTTGCCCGCGGGAAGCTTGGTAAAGGTTGGACTTTGTGGCGTCTGACAGACCGCCTTCGCGGGCATGCCGCGCTCCTACAAATTGAGTGAGCCGTAGGAGTGAGACTTGCCCGCGGGAAACTTGGCAAAGGTTGGACTTTGTGGCGTCTGACAGACCGCCTTCGCGGGCATGCCGCGCTCCTACAGGTTTCGTGTAGGTCATGATTTCGCAAACGACGCCAATCCTGTAGGAGCGAGGCTTGCCCGCGAAGCACGATAACGCGGTTCAACGGATTCAATATTGTTCCTGCCGCGGCAAACGCTGGGACAACTCATCCAATAGCTTCTGCTCGCGCTTGTCCTCCAGCGCACGCGCTTCATCCATATAACGCTGCACCAGTTTGCGCAAACCTTCGACCCGGGCGAACGCCTGCTGCCAGGTGTCCCGCGCCTTGTTCAGGTTGTTCTGGTGCCAGGCCAGGCTTTGCCGCTGTTGATCGATGGCCGTGCCCAATTGCGCCAGGAAGCCTTGATAACCCAGCAACCATTGGCCCGACACGCCACCGCTGCCGCGCACGATCCACTGCTCCTGGTAATCGAGACGAAAGGCTTCGAGGTCGTCGAGCTTGCTCTGTGCCAGCCGCACCTGCCCCTGAAAATGCCCCAGGCGCTGGACCGCGGTCTTTTCGGCCTTCTCGGCCATTTCCACCACGGGGGCCAGGCGCCCTGCCCGACTCTGCGCCATGATCGGTTAGCCGCCCGCCGCAGGCGCGAAGATCGACGCGAGGTACGCTTCGCTTTCGCCCAGGCTGATGCTGTCATTGAGGCCCTGACGCAGGTACTTGACCAACTGCGGTTGCAGAGAAATCGCCAGGTCGGTTTCGCGATCGCCGCCGGCCACGTAGGCACCGACGCTGATCAGGTCCCGGCTCTGTTGATAGCGCGACCACAACTGCTTGAAGTACTGCGCACGGGTCATGTGCTCCGGCGATACCACCGCCGGCATGACCCGGCTGATGGACGCCTCGATATCGATGGCCGGGTAGTGACCTTCCTCGGCCAGTCGCCGCGACAGCACGATGTGCCCGTCGAGCACGCCTCGCGCGGAGTCGGCAATCGGATCCTGCTGGTCATCGCCTTCGGACAGCACGGTGTAGAACGCGGTGATCGAACCGCCGCCCTTCTCGGCGTTACCGGCCCGCTCCACCAGCTTCGGCAACTTGGCGAACACCGACGGCGGATAACCCTTGGTGGCCGGTGGCTCACCAATGGCCAGGGCGATTTCCCGCTGGGCCTGAGCGAAGCGGGTCAGCGAATCCATCAGCAACAGGACATTCTTGCCCTTGTCACGGAAATATTCGGCAATGCGCGTGCAGTACATGGCCGCGCGCAGACGCATCAGTGGCGCGTCGTCCGCTGGCGATGCGACCACCACGGAACGCTTGAGCCCTTCTTCACCGAGGATGTGCTCAATGAACTCCTTAACTTCACGACCCCGCTCGCCGATCAGCCCGACGACGATGATGTCGGCCTCGGTGAAGCGGGTCATCATGCCCAGCAACACGGATTTACCCACACCGGTGCCGGCAAACAGCCCGAGCCGCTGGCCGCGACCGACCGTCAACATGCCGTTGATGCTGCGAATGCCCACGTCCAGCGGCTCGCTGATCGGCTCGCGCTTGAGCGGGTTGATGGTCGGGCCGTCCATCGGCACCCAGTCCTCGGCCTTCATGCCGCCCTTGCCATCCAGCGCGCGACCGGCGCCATCGAGGACCCGCCCGAGCATGCTCATGCCCATCGGCAAGCGTCCGGAATCGGACAGGGGAACGACGCGGGCGCCCGGCGCAATACCGGCAACGCTGCCGACCGGCATGAGAAAAACCTTGCTGCCGGAGAAGCCCATGACTTCGGCTTCGACCTGTACCGGGTGATAGCTGTCATCGTTGATGACCATGCAGCGGCTGCCCATGGCGGCGCGCAAACCTTCGGCTTCGAGCGTCAGGCCGACCATGCGCAGCAGGCGGCCTTCGAGGATCGGCGCGCCTTCCAGCTTCGTGGCCTCGGCATAGCTGCCCAGGCGCTTGGCGAAACTGGTGCGTTCAAGGCGCATCGGGAACATCCGCCATCGCGGGTTTGTCTTCGATCGGCAGCTCAAGGCTCAAGTCCGGCGCAGCCGGGTGCAAGGCTTGCTCGTGGAGCTGATCGAGCAGCTTGTCCATGACCCGCTTGACGCGGGTTTCGACCGTGGCATCGATACGACTGTGCTCTGTCTCGACCCGGCAACCGCCCGGCAATAGCGACTCGTCCTCGACGATGCGCCAGGCTTCTTCATGGCGTTCGCGCAGGGCTTTGACCTGGGCGAAATCCTGCGGGTTGATGTACAGGCGCACGTTGTTCACGCCCAGCGGCAGCAGCTTGAGGGCATCACGCATGACGTGCTCGATCTGCGTCGAGTCGATGGTCAGTTCGCGCTGGATCACCTGGCGAGTGATGTGCTGCACCAGGTCGACCAGGGACTTTTCAATCAGCGTGTCCTGCTCGGCGATGGGCTCGAACAGGTGCGTCATCAGTTGTTCCAGCCCGGCGATCTTGGGGGCCAGCGCCGCTTCCGCTTCCTGACGAACCTTGAGCGTGGTGCTGTGGAAACCCTCTCGCTCCCCCACCGCGAAGCCTTCGTTGTAGGCCTCCTGGCGAATACTTTCGAGTTCTTCCAGGGTCAGTGGCTGGACTTCCTCCAGCGGCACTTCTTCCATTTCCGGTGGTTCAGGTTCCGGCTCCGGTTCAGGCTCAGGTTCCGGCGGGTCGAAACTGGGCAGCGCCCAGGTATCGAAACCACTGACTTCCCCGGCCCGGATCAGGTCAGTGTGTTCCTCATCATGCTTGGCCATGGTGTTAGATCATTTCCTCGCCGCCCTTGCCACCGAGCACGATCTCTCCGGCTTCGGCCATGCGGCGGGCGATGGTGAGGATTTCCTTCTGCGCGGTTTCCACGTCGCTGACGCGCACCGGCCCCTTGGCTTCGAGGTCGTCGCGCAGCAGTTCGGCGGCACGCTTGGACATGTTCTTGAAGATTTTTTCTTTGACGTTTTCGTCCGAACCCTTGAGGGCCAGCACCAGCACGTCGGAGGACACTTCGCGCAGCAGCGCCTGGATACCGCGGTCGTCGACATCGGCCAGGTTGTTGAACACGAACATGAGGTCTTCGATCTGACCGGACAGGTCTTCGTCGACTTCGCGGATCGAGTCCATGAGCTGGCCTTCGATCGAGCTGTCGAGGAAGTTCATGATATCCGCCGCGCGCTTGATGCCACCCAAGTTGGTGCGCGAGGCATTGGAGTTGCCGGAGAACTGCTTCTCGAGAATCTGGTTGAGTTCTTTCAAGGCCGCTGGCTGCACCGTGTTCAGCGAGGAAACCCGCAGAATGATGTCCAGTCGCACCTTGTGGTCGAAGTTGCCCAGTACTTCGCCGGCCTGGTCCGGGTCGAGGTACGCCACCACGATCGCCTGGATCTGCGGGTGCTCGTAACGGATCACATCAGCGACGGCGCGCGGCTCCATCCACTTCAGGCTGTCCAGGCCGCTTGTGTTGCCTCCCAGCAAGATGCGGTCGATCAGGCCGTTGGCCTTGTCTTCACCCAGGGCCTGGGTGAGCATTTTGCGCACGTAGTCATCGGAGCCGACACCCAGGCTGGTCTGGTCGCCGACGATATCGACGAACTCGCTCATCACCTGCTCGACCTGCTCGCGGTGTACGTTGCCCATCTGGGCCATCGCCACGCCGACACGCTGAACCTCTTTGGGTCCCATGTGGCGCAGTACCTGGGCGGCATCGGTGGACCCCAGGGACAGCAGCAGGATCGCGGCTTTGTCGACCTTGGTCAGTTTGGCGGCAACGGCTCGGTTATCACTCATCTGCGTTAATCCACTCTTTCACGACCTGAGCCACACGACCCGGGTCTTCTGCCACCAGACTCTTGATTGCGTTCAACTGTGCGTCATAGCCTTCGCTCGGGCTCGGCAACAGGATGCTGGTCGGGCCACCGAGGCTGACGCGGTCGTTGCCCAGTTCGCCGTCCAGGCCGCCCATGCCACCCAGCTCGACGTCGCTGCCGATGCCAGCCAGATCCTTGCCTTTGCCGCCACCGGTGATGTTGTTGAGCACCGGACGCAACACACCGAACACCAGCACCAGAATGAACAAGACACCCAGCACTTGCTTGACGATGTCCCAGAACCACGGCTGGGAGTAGAACGGAATGTCGGCAATCACTTCGCCACGGTCGGTGGAGAACGGCATGTTGATCACGCTGACGCTGTCGCCACGGCTGGCGTCGAAACCGACCGCGTCCTGCACCAGGCGGGTAAAGCGCGCCAATTCATCGGCACTCCACGGCGCTCGGGTGGTTTCGCCATTGGCCGGGTTGACCTTGACCTGATCGTCCACCACCACCGACACCGACAGGCGATTGAGCCGACCCTGTTGCTGTTTGGTGTGGCTGATAGAGCGGTCAAGCTCGAAGTTCTTGGTCGATTGTTGACGCTTGTCCGCCGGGTATGGCGCCAGCATCGGCTGACCGGTGGCCGGGTCCATGATTTGCTGGCCGTTGGCATCGATCAATGGCTGGCCGGGCTGCACCATGCCCGCCGAAGCGGTGGAACCGCCGGTGGTCTGCGGCGCCGAAGCTGGCGTCGGTGGCTGGTTGCTCAAGGCACCCGGCACACCTTGCGGGCCGTTGCTGGCAGTACGTTGTTCGTTGACCGACTGTTCGCTGCGCAATGCCGGTTGATCCGGGTTGAATTGTTCGGAGGTCGACTCGACGGCACTGAAGTCGACGTCGGCCGAAACTTCAGCCTTGTAGCGATCGTTGCCCAGCACCGGTTGCAGGATGTTGTGCACACGCTGGGTGAGCATGCTTTCCATACGACGGCTGTAGTCAAACTGCTTGCCGGCCATGGTCAGTTCGGAGTTTTCCGCCTGATCGGAGAGCAGGTTGCCCTTCTGGTCAACCACGGTGATTTGCGATTTGCTCAGTTCAGGAACGCTGGTCGCCACCAGGTTGATGATGGCCACGACCTGGCCAGGCTCTAGCGAGCGACCGGAATACAGCTCGACCAGAACCGAGGCACTTGGCTTGCGCTCATCGCGCACGAACACCGAACTCTTTGGAATGGCCAGGTGCACGCGGGCACCCTTGACGTTGTTCAGGCTGGAAATGGTCCGGGCCAGCTCACCTTCGAGGCCACGGCGGTAGCGGGTGGCTTCCATGAACTGGCTGGTGCCCAGGCCTTGTTCCTTGTCGAGGATCTCGAAACCGATGTTGCCGTCGCTGGGAGTGACACCAGCGGCCGCCAGTTTCAGGCGCGCACGGGACAGGTCATCGGCCTTGACCAGCAAGGCACCGGAGTTGGGCTCGACACTGTAGGGAATATCGGCAGAGGCCAGGGTATCCATGACCTGCTTGGCGTCCATGCCGGCAAGGCTGCCGTACAGCGGACGGTAGTCCGGCTGCTGGGACCACAACACCACGGCAAAACCAATCGCCACGCTCGCTGCCAGGCCGACCAACAGGCCCACCTGACGCAACATGGTCATCTCGGAAAGATTCTCCAGGAAGGACAATCCGAACAGCGGCGGCTTGCCGTCTGCGGGAGTGGCCTTGGCCGGAACGTTATTGGCGACTGCTTCTGCCATGACTCAATCTCGTCCTTAAACCGGCATCTGCATGATGTCTTGGTAGGCTTGAACCAGCTTGTTACGCACTTGGGTCAATGCCTGGAAAGACACGCTGGCCTTCTGTGAGGAAATCATTACGTCCGTCAAGTCGACGCCGCTCTTGCCAATCTCGAAGGCGCTGGCCAACTGATTGGAGGCCTGCTGGGTATCGTTCACTTTATTGACAGCCTGACCGAGCATGTCGGAAAAGCTGCTGCCACTCAGTTCAGGGACGGCGGCAGTCGATTTCGGCGCAGACATGGCGTCCATTTGCATGGCGCGCATGTCCAGCATCAACCGGTTGAATTCAATACCTTGGCTCATGTTCTGCTCTCATTGGCGGCCCGCAATTTTTTGACACTCACTCGGCGGGTACTGGGGTGTTAGCAACAAGGGTGCCAGCTCTGTGGCTGCGTCCTACAAAAGCTTCCCATGGCTATATCTGGATCCCTGTAGGAGCGAGCGCTGCTCGCGATGAACTCAAGAACACCGCGTTAATACTGAAACCCCGCGTCATCGTTGACGACCATCGCGAGCAGGGCTCGCTCCTACAGGGGGGGGGATTACGTGGCGAACAGAAAGGCTTCCACGTCCATGCCCGCATCGCGCATCTGCGCCAGCTTGTAGCGCAGGGTGCGCGGGCTGATGCCCAAGCGCTCGGCGGCCTCTTTGCGGCGGCCGCGCTCGGTGCGCAGGGTATCGATGATCATCTGGAACTCGCGGCGACGCAGGTCATCGCCCAGTGCCCCGGCGGATTCGGAATCGACCTCCACCGCTCGCACGGGCGCGGTTGCTGGCGCCGATACCGGCAATGGCGCACAGACGACCGGCCCGGCCAGACAGAAGTCCTGAGGCTGTATCAGGCCACCCTGCTGCAGAATCAACGCACGCTGAATCGCGTTATCCAGCTCACGCACATTACCTGGCCAGGGGTAACCAATCAGGCACGCCTGGGCCTCGGGCGATAATCGCGCCGTGGCATGCTTCATTTTATTGACGTGTTTGGCCAGCAGGCGCTCGGCCAGCGGCAGGATATCGGCGGTACGCTCGCGCAGCGGACGCCACGCCAGCGGAAACACCGACAGGCGATAGTAGAGGTCCTCACGGAAACGCCCCGCCGCCACTTCCCCGGCCAGATCACGGTTGGTGGTTGCGATCACGCGGATATCCAGGCTGATCGGCTTGCGTGCACCCACCCGCTCAACCTCGCGCTCTTGCAGCACACGCAGCAGCTTGGCTTGCAGACCAAGGGGCATTTCGGAAATTTCGTCGAGCAGGAGAGTCCCGCCATCGGCCTGCTCGAACTTGCCGGCCTGTGCCGCAATGGCGCCGGTGAACGAGCCTTTTTCGTGACCGAACAACGTGGCTTCCAGCATGTTGTCAGGGATTGCCGCACAGTTGATCGCGATGAACGGCTGACGCGCGCGATGGGAATGCTGGTGAATGTAGCGCGCCAGCACCTCCTTGCCGGTCCCGGATTCGCCGGAGATCAGCACCGTAGAATCACTGCGAGCCACCCGCGCGGCCAGCTCCAGCAATTGCGCGCTGGCCAGCTCGACGGCCACTGGCCCTTCGCTGTCGGCGGCACCGAGACTGCCCAAGGCGTGTCGCGCCACCAGATCGAGCAATGCCTTGGGCTCGAACGGCTTGACCAGATAATCCGCCGCACCCTGGCGCATCGCATCCACCGCCCGCTCCACGGCACCGTGCGCTGTCATCAGCAACACCGGCAATTGCGGCTGTCGCGCCCGTAGCAAACCGAGCAATTGATGGCCATCCATGCCCGGCATGTTGACGTCACTGACCACCAGATTGAACGCCTCGGTACCGACCAGCGCCAGCGCCTCTTCTGCCGACCCCACGGCCTTGTAGTCATGACCGGCGAGCAACAACGTGTCAGCCAGTGCTTCGCGTAAAGCGCGGTCATCCTCGACCAGTAAAACCTTGATGTTCATGACGTTGACTCCACTCCCTGAGCGCTGCGTTTTTCATCAGAAAAAAGCGGCAGAATCACCTGCGCACAGGTACCGCGCCCGAGTCGTGAGCGCAGTTGCAATTCCCCCTGATGGGCACGGGCAACGGCCTTCACCACTGTCAGACCGAGCCCGGTTCCGGTGGCCTTGGTGGTGAAAAACGGCTCGCCCAGGCGTGCCAGTACGACGTCGTCGATACCGCTGCCGCTATCGCTGACGCACACACGCAAATGGCTGTCACGGGTATACAGATGCACCTTCAAACGCACATCACCGGCACTGGCCTGAATGGCGTTCTCGATGAGGTTGAGGATGGCGCCGACCAGGGTGTCGCGACTGCACAGCAGCTCGCCGACATGGCTGTCGCACTGCCAGCGGATTGGCAGGTCTTGCACATGGGTCAGCGCTGCCGCCTGCAGCGACTGCATCAGTTGTTTAGGGGTGACACGATCGGTCAATGGCAACTCGCCACGGGCGAACACCAGCATGTCGCGCACCTGATGCTCCAGCTCGTGCAAGCGTTCCTTCAAGCGCCCGGCAAAACGCTGCTGGGTTTCGACCGGCAATGGCTGCTCAGTCAAATGACTGGCGTAGAGCAACGCGGCGGACAAGGGCGTACGAATCTGATGAGCCAGCGAGGCCACCATGCGACCAAGGGACGACAAACGCTCGTGACGGGCCAACTGATCTTGCAGGTGACGGGTTTCAGTCAGGTCATTCAACAGCACAAGCTGACCCGGCTCGGCATCCAGCGAACGCGTGGCAATCGACAGGCGCCGACCATCCTTGAGGGAGATTTCATGACCGTCGTCTTCGCGAGGCGCAAAACAGCGGGTAATGACGTGACGCCACAACTCGCCTTCGAGAGGCAGACCCAGCAACTCGCAGGCTGCTGGATTGGCTTCGCGCACGATGCCTTGAGCGTCGATGACGATGACGCCACCGGGCAACAGATCGAGGAGATTTTGCAGACGGTTGGCCAGGCGCTCTTTTTCCGCCAGCTCTTGCATGCGCTGGGCGCTGACCACGGCCAGCTCACCCTTGAGTTCAGTGACCCGGGCTTCGAGCATGCTGTAGGAACTGGTCAACTGACTCGACATCTGGTTGAACAGAGCGAAAGCCTGCTCGAGGCCAAGCCGGCTTGCCTGCTCTACGGACGACGATTGCGCCAGGGCATCCCCGAAGGTATCTGGAGCAGGAGACATCTGGGCGGCTTGGGGCATCGTGCTCTCTCGCTTGGCTGACCGTCAGTGAAACGGAACGTTGCGAGGGATGTAGCAATACCCGTGCCTAAAAAAAACTGCTTATAAATGAAGAAGTTGAAAAACAGGCGTCAATCATCCGCCTGTTCATCTCCGTCACGACGGCTCATGCCGTACTTGCGCATCTTCTCCACCAGCGTGGTGCGACGGATACGCAGCCGTTCGGCAGCGCGCGCCACAATGCCGTTGGCATCGTCCAGCGCCTGCTGGATCAACCCCTGCTCCAGACCACCGAGGTAGTCCTTCAGGTCGAGGCCTTCGGGCGGCAGCAAGGCGCCGCTGGTGAAATCCGGGGCATGGCCATTGATGGCCACGCGCTCTTCCAGATCGCTGCGCAGGCTGTCGACCATTTGCTCGTCTTCATCATCGACGTAGCGGAATTTTTTCGGCAGCTCGACCACGCCAATCACGCCGTACGGATGCATGATCGCCATGCGCTCCACCAGGTTCGCCAGCTCACGGACGTTACCCGGCCAGCCGTGACGGCACAGGGACATGATCGCCGCAGAGTTGAAGCGGATCGATCCACGCTTCTCGTGCTCCATGCGCGAGATCAACTCGTTCATCAGCAACGGAATGTCTTCGACGCGCTCGCGCAACGGCGCCATCTCGATCGGGAACACGTTCAGGCGGTAGTACAGGTCTTCGCGGAACGTGCCGATCTCGATCATGCTTTCGAGATTCTTGTGGGTCGCCGCGATGATGCGCACGTCGACGCTCTGGGTCTTGTTGCTGCCCACGCGCTCGAAGGTGCGCTCTTGCAGCACACGCAGCAATTTGACCTGCATCGGCAGCGGCATATCGCCGATTTCATCAAGGAACAGGGTGCCGCCATTGGCCAACTCAAAACGCCCGGCACGACTGGTAATCGCCCCGGTGAACGCGCCCTTCTCATGGCCAAACAATTCGCTTTCCAGCAACTCCGCCGGGATCGCCCCGCAGTTGACCGGCACAAACGGCGCCTCACGGCGCTTGGAGTGGTAATGCAGGTTGCGCGCGACCACTTCCTTGCCAGTACCGGACTCGCCGAGGATCAATACACTGGCGTCGGTGTCGGCGACCTGCTGCATCATCTGACGGACGTGCTGAATCGCCCGACTGGTGCCGACAAGACTGCGGAAAAGATTGGGTTCGCGATGACGACCGCGCTCGCGGGCCTGGTCGTACATCTCGCGGTAGACCTGGGCACGGTGCAGCGAATCGAGCAATTTGCTGTAGCTGGGCGGCATTTCCAGGGTCGAAAGCACCCGGCGACGCTGGTCTTCCGGCAGGTCGATAGAAGAATTATCGCCCATTAGCAAAACAGGAAGGAACTCATCCCATGTGGACAGTGTCTTTAGCAAGCCCAGAAGCGCACCAGGAGCATTGACCGTCCCGATGAGGACACAGATCACTTCGCGACTAGACGACAAAGAGCCGACAGCCTGCTGCCAGTCGTGGCTACCGCAGGGTAAATTTTCTTCGCCGAGAAAATTTAAAATCACCGCCAAGTCGCGGCGGCGGACGCTATCGTCATCAATCAGCAGAATTTTGGTTTCACGCCACATGCAATAGCAACTTCCCTAGTCAACTCAATGCCCAAAATGCGGGGGCAAGCTATACGCTTGCAGGCAGGATATGCCTGAAGACGACTGAAATCTGCAAACAGCCACTAGTTAAGTCAAAAAACCGTGCACAGTCAAATTTATGGCGCACTACGTTTGGATTAACTGGCGTCAATTAACCAAACAGATGGTAAACCTTTGATGCCTTTTGTGCTTGGTTGATCTGCGACATCTCGTCGACTATGGCCTGACGTTCGCCCATCGTCGCGGTCAGCAACTCTTTGTAAACCGCCAGCAACCCTTCCAGATTACTGCGCACCGCTTCTTCGTCGATGGGCGCCTCACTGAGCACCTCATCGACGCACTCACGGCACGTCGTGTCCAGCTCACCAATCGCATCCCAATTGCGCGCCGCCAGGGCGTCGAGAAGGGCTTCGCGGGTTTCTTCTATGCGTCGCAGTGCTTGGCTCATGACGTCTTCCTCAGACCCTCGGGCCTATTGATTGGCGATAGCATCCCAACCGCTTTTCAGGGTTTCCAGCAAGCCCGCTACTTCGTCGATGATTTCGACTTTGTTATCGCGATTGGCTTCCATCAGGCGCGTCATCATGTAGGCATACAGATTGTCGAGCTGCTGTAGCGAGGCCGGATCATCAGTCTTTTCGGGGTTCAAGCCATCGCGCAGGCCAATGATGATGTCCACGGCCTTGCCCATCATCAGCCCCTTGAGTGCGATATCGCCGCGCTCCAGCGCACCCTTAGCCTGGGCCATACGGTCCAGCCCGCCCTCCATCAGCATCTGCACCAGACGATGGGGGTTGGCTTCAGAGATCTGGGCATGGGAATTGACCTTCTGGTATTGGCGAAGGGCTCTCATGGGGTTCATGTTTCTACCTCGTGACAGACAACTGCTGGAATTAAGTGGACTCTGATCATTATGTCGACTGGTCGACACATAACTTTAACGCCGGTACCCCACCAATGAAAAAACCCAGGCACCGTCGTGACAGGCGGCCTGGGTTTTTTATGAGCGACCCGAATCAGTCCGACTTCGGATTGTTCAGTGCATTGAGCGTGGTCATGATGCTGTCGCTCTGCGCACGCAGTTTGGCTACCAATGAGTCCATGGCGGTGTACTTGGCGCTCAGGCTCGTTTGCAGGCTGGCCATCCGTGCATCGAGGGCATCCTGCTGCTTCTTCAGATCATTCAGGCTGTCGCTCAAGCTCGTCGAGCGCGCTGCAAAAACACCGGTATTTTTTTGCGCAAAGCTGTCGGTAGCGGTCTTCATGCGCGCCAACAAACCGTTATCACCCGAAAAGATCCCGTTGATATCGGCAGCATTGGTGAGTGCAGCATCACTGAAGACCTTGTCGTCGATCGACAGCAAACCGGTCTTCTGGTCGGTTTCGACACCGAACTGAGCGAGGGACTTCATCTGACCGGTACCGCCCATGGCATTCAACTCGGTACGCACCGACGACAGCAGTGAGCGCAAAGACGCGTCGCCCGTCAAGGCGCCAGCCGTCAACGAACCATCAGCATTAGTAGTGACTTTAGTCTCGGTGTTGGCAGCACCGATCAGTGCGTTATAGGTATCGACAAAACCTTTGACCGCTGACTTCAGCGCCGCTGTGTCGGCGGAAACCGTGATAGTGGTTGGCGTCGCCGTACCACTGGAAGGAACCGGAGAAACCCCTGTCAGTTTGACGGTGATACCGCTCACTGCATCAGCAATTGTATTGGATTTGGATTCCATCGCCACACCATCGAGCGTGTACTTGGCGTTCTGTGGCGTAGCGAGGATCGAAGTGCCGGCTTCCAGACCAGAGCTGCCCAGCAGGCTCAAATCCGAACCAACGCCAGTTTTGTTGGACGTCAGCACCATCCGCGAACCGTTGGCGTCGGTCAGGATGTTGGCACTCAAACCCTGGTTTGCGTACTGAGAGTTGATCGAGTCGCGAACCTGCTGCAACGTCGCGCCAGCAGGAATGCTAACGTCGAAGGTGTCACTACCCTGTTTGATTTTCAGCGTGGTCGGCGCTGCACTAGCGTTGACCACCGAAGAAGCGCCACCGGCAAAGACCTTGGTGGAAATTTTCGATGCTGTTGCCAACTGACTGACCAGCAGCGAGAAGCTACCTGCCGCTGCACCGTTACCAGTGGTCACGCTAGCGACTTTTTCATCGGAGGACATGCCGCTCAACCCGCTGAAGCTAGCAGTGGTCTTCATGTTATCCAACGCGCCACGGAAGGCATCCAGTGCCGCCTGGATTTTACCGATCGACGACAGCGAGGTGGTTGCTTTCAGCGTCTGGCTGTTGATTTGCGTCTGTTTTGGCGCTCTTTCGGAGTCCACCAAAGACTTCACAATCGCCTGGGTATCGATGTTCGAACCAATACCGCTAACCGATGTACCCGCCATCATTTCTCTCCTTATCCAGTGGCTGCCGTTTTCTTGACCGCAAACATCTTAAACAGCGACAGCAACAAAATTCATGCCAGTTCAGACTTTGTCGTCAAACAACAAACTACTGGCGTCCGACAGGCTCTGGGCCAGTTTTAGTGCAGCTTCCGAGGGTATCTGACGAATCACCAGACCCGTTTCGGTGGCGATGACCTTGACCACGACGCGACCAGTGGAATCATCAATGGAAAAGTCCAGATTGCGCTGTGCAGCCTGGACAAACTCCTGAATGTCGGTAACCGCTTTTTCCAGTTCGTCGCGCTTTGGCTCGGAACTCAAAGGCTTCACCGCTTCAACCTTGGGCTGTTCCGGTTTACCAGTTTCATTCGGCGTTACGCCCTGAGGGGCAACGGCGGGATAGGACTGGTTCAACTTCACGCTCATGTCCATGCCTGATCTCCTCATCATGAAAAAACAAAAGGGCGCGTAAACGCGCCCTTCCGTCAGTTACCAAGCGCCGGAATTAACCCAGCAGCTTCAGCACAGCCGATGGCAGCTGGTTAGCCTGAGACAGGATCGCGGTGGATGCCTGTTGCAGGGTTTGCTGCTTGGTCAGCTGAGCGGTTTCTGCCGCGAAGTCAACGTCCTGGATCACACCACGAGCAGCGGTGGAGTTGTCCGAGATGGAACGCAGGTTCGACACGGTGCTGTCGAAACGGTTTTGTACGGCACCGAGGTCAGCACGCTGGGAGTCGATGTTGGCGATTGCCTGGGTGATCACGTCAACAGCGTCTTGTGCAGCGGCTGCGGTGGAAACGTTACTGTTGCTTACGGTAGCAATTGTCGAGCTCTTAGCAGCGGCACCAAACAAAGAGTTTACCGCGCCACCAGCACCAACTTCGCTCAGGGAGTAGCCGTTGGTGGAGTTCAGCGAAATCGCGCCAGTAGCGATAAGCGTAGTACCCGACGGTACAGCAACAGCACCGCTGTAGGTGCCGCTACCATCTTTTACTGCGACCTTGACACCTGCGAGTGCACCAGCATCACCGTTAGTGAAAGTCAGGTTTTCACCGGTATCGGATTTCACCTGCAGGTTTTGAGTCGTGGCGTCATAGTTAACACTGATACCCAATTTGGCAGCGTTGGATTTCAGCTGATCAGCCAGATCGGCAGTGCTGGTAATACCAACAAAGCTGACCGTTGGCGCCCCTGCACCACTACCTACCGTCAAGTCGAATTTAGCTGGAGCCAAGGCCGTAGCAGTAACAGTGAATTTTGCTTCAGTGCTGGCAGTGGCCGACAAACCACCCACAGCGCCGTTCAACTGAGCGGCAATTTGCTTAGCCGAATCACCAGCAGTGACATTGATAGGAGTAGCGTTGGTCTGACCGCCACCCGTTACACCGATCACGCCGGTAACAACACCACCAGTAAGACTTGGGGCATTAGCAGCACTCTTAAGCTGTTGCGAACCAATTTTGCTGGCCGATACGTCACCCAGAGTCATGTTGATGGTCTGGTTGGCATTTGCACCCACTTGGAAAGCGGTAGTACCGAAAGAACCGTCCAGCAGGTTACGACCACCGAAAGTAGTGGTGGTAGCGATACGGGTCAGCTCAGCAGTCAGAGCCGAGTACTCAGCGTTGTTCGACTTGCGGTCTTCAGCGCTTGGCGAGCCGTTCGCGGAAGCCAGAGCCAGGGTACGCATTTTTTGCAGGATGTTGGTGGACTCTTGCATCGCGCCTTCAGCCGTTTGCGCGATGGAGATACCGTCACCGGCGTTCTTGATAGCGGTCTGCAGGCCGTTGATCTGGCTGGTCAGACGGTTGGAAATTTGCAGGCCAGCAGCGTCGTCTTTAGCGCTGTTGATACGCAGGCCGGAGGACAGGCGCTGCATCGAAGTTTGCAGATTGCCGGAAGCCTTGTTCAGGTTGTTCTGAACGGTCAAGGAAGCAAGGTTGGTGTTTACGGTTAAAGCCATGACGAAAATCCTCGTTGGATGGATACTGCGGCTTCCGGCCCTGGCAACCGCCGGGTGTGGCCTAGAGAACCTACGTAATAGTTATCGTCGTGGGACCCGTTTGCTTGAGGGGTTTTTTCGAAATTTTTAGTGGCAGGGTGCCAGCCCTTTATTTTCAAGGGTTTAGAGCCAGAAAATCGGCGCCAGAAAAATGCAAAACGCCCGGAAATCTAAATTTCCGGGCGTTTTTTTTGCTACTGCGATCGTGTTAATCAGCCGCGATAAAGAATCGCCGATCCCCACGAAAGGCCTACGCCAAAGCCGCTGATGGCCACACGCGTCCACTTCGAATCGAACACATGTTTCTCCAGCAGCAGCGGAATGCTCGACGATACTGTGTTGCCGGTTTCGAGCATGTCCTTGACGAACTTCTCCGGCTCGCCTTCTTCAAAGCGGCGCGCCACGGCATCGACGATGGCCGCGCTGCCCTGGTGAATGCAGAAGGCATTGATATCGCTGGCCTGAAGATTCGATTCGTCCAGCAGCTCATGCAAATGCGCCGGGACTTTGAGCAGGGCAAAGTTGAAGACCTGGCGGCCGTTCATGAAGAACACGCCGTCGGTGACCTTCAAATGCGGTGCGCCGGAACCGTCGGTACCGAACTTCGACTTGCCCAGCTGCCAGACGGCGTTTTCGCCCATCCAGGTCGCGGTGGCGGCGTCGCCGAACAGCATGGTGGTGTTGCGGTCTTCGGGATCGACGATCTTCGAATAAGGATCGGCAGTGATCAGCAGGCCGTTTTTCAGCCCCGCCGCTTCCATGAAGCCTTTAATCGCATAGAGGCCGTAGACGAAACCGGAACAGCCCAGGGAAATATCGAACGCCGCGACATGGGTCGACAGGCCCAGCTTGTCCTGCACGATCGCAGCGGTGTGCGGCAAGCCTTCTTCATCACCGTTCTGGGTGACGACGATCAGGCAGTCGATGGATTCACGTTTGAGCTCAGGACTGGCGGCGAACAGCGCATTGGCGGCTTCGACACACAGATCGGACGTTTCCTGATCGGCACCCATGCGCGGCAGAAACGCCGAACCGATCTTGCCAAGAATAAAGGTTTCATCCTTGTCGAACTTTGCACCCTGGGCGTAGTTATCAACCCCGGCTGTCGGCACGTAACTCGCTATATTTTTTATGCCAATCATTATGGCTTCCCAATAATAAACAGCTGAACATCGCCGCTCGCTGAATCGAGGGCGTCTACAGTCGGGGCCAGGCCCCAGAAGAGCAACGTCGGGATTCAAGCAGATGCCTTGAACAACCCGCCACCTTCACCGCCCGCAGACAGGATACAGTGAAGATGCGCGTTTTGACTGACGGGTCACTCAGGGAGAGGCGCTTTCTTTGATTTTGTGCTCCGGATTGCGCCCCGCCCTGCGTTGTTTAATACAAAAAAAAGGCAAAAAAAAGCCAGTTCCCGATGAAGGGAACTGGCCTCGAGCGGTCAGGACCGGCTCAAAGCTTGTTGAACAGGCTCAATTGGGAAACCTTGGCGAAGGCCAGTTGCGCGGCCTGCAGCATGGTCTGCTGCAGGGTGAGGCGCGTCAGCACTTCCGCCGGATCGATATCCCTGATCCCGCTCGTGGTCGACTCATTGATCAGGCCGGCGCTTGTATTCTGCTCGTTCTGCATATCCATCACATTCCCCCGAGCGCCGATCGCACCACGCGCCAGGTCGACCTGGTTCTTGGCGTTGTTCAGGTTGGCAATGGACGAAGCGATCGTATCTGACAGAAAACGCTGTGCAGTCGGATTGCCATCGGTCGGTGCATCAAGCGCCGAACGCAGTTGGCTGATGGTGTCGAGCACATTCTGGGTCTGGTGTGTATTGACGGCGATATCGAACTGATCACCTGCCGCCGGAGTCGGCGGTGTGCCGCCAAGGGTAAAGCTGACACCGGCTGCCGTTGCCACACCCGCTGTCACGGTGCCGGTGGTGACTGGCGTGCTGCCGGCGGTCAACGGACGGGCGTACAGTTCGAAGGCCCCAGGACCGGTGAACTTCAGGACGGCCCCGCCTTCCGGGAAAAAGCTCTGGTAATCGGCAGCGTTGGTCACCGAAGTCTGACTGATGACCGCTGTCGACGTATTACCTGGGGCACGGTTGCTGACGAAGCTGTCAGGCTTGGCCGACAACTCGAAACTGTGCGTGGCGATACGAGCATCGATGTTGGTAGGGTCATCGCCAGCCTGCTGGGTGATGTCCAGCTTGAATGTCACACCGCGGAAAGTGATATCGGAACCGCCCTTGGCATTAGGGTCGAACACGCCTCCCCCTGCTGCCTCGGCGGTCTTGTCATTGCCGGCCGCATCGGTGATCACATATTGGGTGCTACTGATGAATTGCAATTTGTAGGGTTCACCACTGCGGAACGTCGAATCGAAGTCCGGCCCGGAGCTCACCAACCCTGGCGACACCTTGACGCGCCCATCATCGACGGACGGCGTCAGCATGGTGCTCGAACTACGGGCCGCATTGATAGCCTGCTGGAAAACGTCCCAACCCGTATCGTTCAACCCCAACGACATCGAGTCGCCAATCTTCAGTTGCAGCTGAGTCTGATCACCCTGATAGCTGTAGGTGCCATCGCTGTTTTTCACGAAAGGCTGGGTGTTGTTGCTGGCGCCAGAAAAGATGTACTTGCCGTTGGCATCCTTACTGTTCATCAAGCTCAGTAGTTGTTCTTCCGATTGTTTGAGCTCGGCTGCAATGGATTTTCGGTCATCGTCGTTCAACGAACCGCCACCCGCCCGCACCGCCAATTCGCTGACTTTCTGCAGCGTATTGTTGATGCTGTCCAGCACGCTTTCTTCCTGCGCCTGGGCGGTGTTCAACGCGTTGATGTTGGTGGTGTACTGACCCAACATCGCTTTTTGCTGGTCAAGTTGCAGCAACCGGGCCGCGCCAACAGGATCATCCGCGGCGGTCGTGACTTTAAGGTTGCTACTGGCCTGCTCAGCCGTCTTCATCACATTGTTGAGGTTGCGAGAATAGTTGGCAGCCGTCGTGGCGTAATACTGTGCTGTAGAAATGCGCATGTTCTACGGCTCCTTAAAGGGCATTGATCAGGGTGCTGAAAATTTCCTGCGCAGTCTTGATGATCTGCGAAGAGGCCGTGTAGTACTGCTGGTACTTAGTCAGGTTGCCCGCCTCTTCATCGAGGTCGACACCCGACAGCGAGTCACGGGCGTTTCGTGCTCCGGTCATGATGGTGTCGGTCGCCGTGGCATCCAACTGGCCTTGCTTGGTCAGGGAGCCGACGGTTGTCACCAGCCCGCCATAGGCATCGGTAAAACTCACGCCCGGACTGGTGGCCGTGGCGCCAACCGTGGCCTTGGATTGCAAACCGAGCAGCGCCTGGGCGTTGCGGTTGTCGGTGCTGCCAGCCGATGTCATGGAAATATTGAAGCTGTCGCCCGACGCTGGACTGCCACTGACAGTCATTGCAACGCTGAAGCTTTTGGCGTTGCCACCGGCATCGGTGTAAGGCACGGCAATGTTCAGGTCGTTGTTCTGGCCAGGCACGATGCTGCCGGTGCCGATGCTGGTGCCCTTGGAATCGAAAACTTCATAGGCGTTGGCGCTGGTCATCACCATGCGAATCGGCATCGATGCCTTGACCGCCGTCTGCAATTCCAGACGCTGGGCCGGATCGTAGATATCTAGCGCCGTGCTGAGGTTCGGCTGACTGACCGCACCGGTGCCGTCGTTACCTGAGGCGATAGTCGAGGTCAGTGGCGCAGCGGTCGCCAGGGTCTTGGTATCGGTCATGACCGTGGCCATGTCCGCGGCGGAACTGCGGGTCGGGGTAATCTTGAAGGTGTCGCCCGCATTTACCGGACCAGCGTTCAGGCTCAAGCTGAAGCCGTCGATGACCGGAGCCGGTGACGCGCCCAAAGTGAAAGAGCCCATGTCGGTGTTATCTGACAGGCGCTTCACGCTATAACCGGTGGCGCTAGTGAACGTCACTTGGTAATCGCTGGCTGCCAGCTTGCTCGTGTCATTGATGGTGACGTTCAGGTTGCCGGAAGCGGGATTGTTGCCGGCGTTGGCGATACTGCGCTGACTGATGGCCGCCGCACTGTTGATGTTGTTGAACAGCGCCGCGCCGAAGTTGCCGTTCTGGTCCAGGCCCTGGCCCAACTGCTTGTTGACCTGATCGGCCACCACCATGGCGATGCGCCCCAGGCCATTGACCGCAGGCGTCAGCACCTCGTTGCGATAACGTAGCAGACCACCCATCTCGCCACCGCTCGTCATGCTGGTGATGTCGATCGACGAACCGCTGCGATCCATGATGATCGAGGAACGGGTCGGGTCGGATGGATCGGGGGCCACGCGCAACTTATTGACGACATCGCCGACTACCAGAGGCTGGCCGCTGCCCAGATAGATATCCAGACGGCCGTCAGTTTCCGTGACTTGGGTACCAACCAGCTCATTGAGCTGGCGAATGGCTTCATTGCGCTGGTCCAGCAATTCGTTGGGCGTGCCACCCGAACCACTGACTTCGGAAATTTTCTTGTTGTACGCAGCAACAGTCGACGCCAGCTTGTTGACCTGATCGGCCATCGAACCCAACTGATCGTTGATGTAGGTGTTTTGCTGGGTCAACTGCTGGGAGATGGCATTGAAGCGGCTGCTCAAGCCCTGGGCATTGGTCAGCAGCGCCTGACGCGCGGCATTGTCGTTGGAGTTGCCGGCCAGGGTTTGCAGGGACGAGAAAAATGCCTGCAGCGACTTGGTGACACCGGTGCCGCTGTCGGACAACAGCTTGTCCACCTGAGTGGCCTGACCCAGATAAGCCTGCGCATCGCTATTGAGCGAAGTGGTGGTCTGCAACTGCGCATCGAGGTAGCTGTTGTACACCCGACGCACATCGGCCAGCGTCGTGCCGGTGCCGATGAACACATTGCCGTACTGAATAGAGTTTTTGCTGCTCTGCACAGTTTGCTGACGCGAGTATCCCGCGGTATCGACGTTGGAAATGTTATTACCGGTCGTCACCAACGACGCATGACTGGCGGACAATCCCGACATTCCGATGTTTAGCAAACTCATGGTTCAGTCCTTAAATATTCGTGGTAGAGCCCGCCGCGGCGTAGTTTTGGTAACTCGTCATCTGCCGGGCTATCTGCGAAATCTTGCTGGCGTAGTGCGGATCGGTTGCGTAACCGGCCTTCTGCAACTCACGTACAAACTGTTCTGGGTTATCGGCCGACTTCACGACATCTTGATAGCGATCGTTGGATTGCAGCAGCGTCACCAGATCGTGGAAGCTGTCCTTGTAAGAGGCATAGGAACGGAACTCGGCCGTCTCCTTGACCATCTCGCCATTTCTGAATTCGCTGGTGATCGCCCGCGCCGAATCGCCCTTCCAAGTGCTGCCTGCCTTGATGCCGAACAGGTTGTGACTGCTGCTGCCATCCTGGGCGCGCATGACCGATTTGCCCCATCCGGTTTCCAGGGCCGCCTGGGCCACCAGATACCGTGGGTCGACACCGATGCGGTCAGCGGCTTCCTTGGCCATCGGCAGCATGGTGTTGATGAATTCGTCGGCGGAACTGAACGCCTTCTTCGCCGGTGCCAGGGGAATCTGCGCGATGGCACGGCCATGAATTTGCAGCCCTGCGTTGCCAGAGGACTGTGCATTGGCCAGCCAGTCGCCATTGAACAGCGGGCCTGAACCGGTAGAGGCCGATGTGGCGCGCTCTGGCAATTGAGTTTTGTTGGCGGCCAAGGCAGCGGTCGCGTTAGTCGTCGTGGCGGACGGCACCAGGCCTGCCAGCAGGCGATCGGCCAGTTTTGGCGGCAACGCCAGCCGACGCTGATTGATCAGTGCCATGTCATTGCGATGCTCGCCCTCGCCTGTCGGCGCCTTGACCGAGCGCGAGGCCCACAATGGACGCTCGCCATTGACCCGCGACAGCGGCCCGTTGGTAGCCACGGTACCGGCAGCCACCGGTGTTTGCGCGGCAGCTTTCGCGGCTTCCTGTTTGGCGGCGGACAAAGTTGCGGCCTCGCCCGGCGCCAAAGGCTTGTTCTTCGACATCTGGCGCATCAGCACGTCCGCCAGCCCGATACCACCGCCTTCGCGGGACATGGAAACGGCCAACTGCTGGTCGTACATTTCCTGATACTGCTTGGCCTCGGGCGTATTCATCGGGTTGTCCTTGCCCAGCGCTTCGGTGGCCGAGCGCATGGACTTGAGCATCTCGCCAAGGAACAGCGACTCGAACTCCTGCGCCACCTTGCGCATGTTCGCGTCACTGTTCTTGTCGCCGACCTTGAGCTGGTTCAGTCGGTTCAGGTCGGAAAACGATCCCGAATCGCTGCTGCTGACCCGCCCGCTCTTGTACATGTCCATGGTTGCCGTCCTCAGATCACGATCAGGTCGGCTTGCAAGGCACCGGCCTGTTTCAGTGCTTCGAGGATGGCCATCAAGTCACCCGGCGCCGCGCCGACCTGGTTCACCGCACGCACGATCTCGTCGAGGGTGGTGCCTGGGCCGAACTTGAACATCGGCTTGGCTTCCTGCTGGGCGTTGACCCGCGAGCGCGGCACCACGGCCGTTTGGCCGTTAGACAGTGGACCTGGCTGGCTGACGATCGGGTCTTCGGTGATGGTCACGGTCAGGCTGCCGTGGGTGACGGCGGCCGGGGAAACCTTGACGTTCTGACCGATCACGATAGTGCCGGTACGGGAGTTGATGATGACTTTCGCCACCGCCTGGCCCGGATCGATTTCGAGGTTTTCCAGGATCGACAGGTAGTCGACACGCTGGCTCGGATCCAGTGGCGCCGTCACGCGAACCGAACCGCCGTCGATGGCCTGGGCCACGCCAGGGCCGAGCATGTCGTTGATCTTGTCGACGATGCGCTTGGCGGTGGTGAAGTCGGAACGGTTGAGGTTCAGGGTCAGGCTGTTGCCCTGGTTGAAACCACTGGGCACCGACCGCTCGACCGACGCACCGCCAGGGATGCGACCCGCCGACGGAACGTTGACCGTGATCTTCGAACCGTCGCGGCCTTCGGCATCGAAACCGCCGACCACCAGGTTACCCTGAGCCACCGCATAGACGTTGCCGTCGATACCCTTGAGCGGCGTCAGCAACAGCGTACCGCCGCGCAGGCTCTTGGAGTTACCGATGGACGAAACGGTGACGTCGACCTGCTGACCTGGTTTGGCGAACGCCGGCAGATCGGCACTGATCGACACCGCCGCGACGTTCTTCAATTGCACGTTGCCCGATCCCGGCGGCACCTTGATGCCGAACTGCGAGAGCATGTTGTTGAAGGTCTGCAGTGTGAATGGCGTCTGGGTCGTCTGGTCGCCGGTGCCGTTAAGCCCGACCACCAGGCCGTAACCGATCAACTGGTTGGAACGCACACCAGAAATGCTGGCGATGTCCTTCAGCCGCTCGGCGTGTGCATTGAAGGCCGTCGACAACAGAACGGCGGCCATCATGATGCTTTTCAGATTCAACATGCTCAACTTGAAAGCCACCTAGAAAGGGAACAGCGGGCTGAGGAAGAAACGGTCGAACCAGCCTGGCTGACTCGCATCGGCAAACGAACCGGTGCCCGAATAGGTGATACGCGCATCGGCAACCCGGGTCGACGACACGGTGTTGTCGGTCGCGATGTCATCGGCCCGAACCAGGCCGGCGATGCGTACCAGTTCATCACCGGTGTTGAGCGTCATCCATTTCTCACCGCGCACCGCGATGATGCCGTTGGGCAATACGTCAGCGACGGTCACAGTGATCGAGCCGGTCAGGGTGTTGCCCTGGGCGGCCTTGCTGTCGCCCTTGGTTGCGCGGCTGCCTTCATAGCTTGCTTCCAGGCTCAGGTCGCCACTGCCAAACGGGTTGTTGGTGTTGGGCGTGGAGCCGAACAGCGAGGTCAGGCCGATGCCGGTCTTGCTGTTCTTGTCGATTTGCGAGTTGGCGTTTTTGCTGGCCTGGGTCTTCTCATTCAGGGTAATGGTGATGATGTCACCGACCCGGAACGCCTTGCGGTCGCTGTAGAGGTTCTGTTCGAACCCAGCCTGATAGATCGAGCCGTTGTTCGCCGCAGCCGGCAGCGGCGTGCGCGGCAACACCGGGGCGTAGTAAGGGTCATTGGGCTTGGGCGTCGCGGGCACACAGCCTGCGAGCGCGGTGATCCCACTCAGTGCCAGAACAGAGACGATGCGTTTCATGACCCTTACCTCACGGTGTAGCAGGCGGCTACAAGGCCGCCACATAGACTGGATTACAGATTCTGCGTTACGAACGAGAGCATCTGGTCGGCGGTGGAGATCACCTTGGAGTTCATCTCGTAGGCGCGTTGGGTGGTGATCATGTTGACCATCTCCTCAACGGTGCTGACGTTGGACGTTTCCAGGGTGTTCTGCAGCGTGGTACCGAAACCGGCCAGGCCCGGGGTGCCGACTTGCGGCGCGCCACTGGCGGCGGTTTCCAGGAACAGGTTGTTGCCCACCGCCTGCAGGCCGGCCGGGTTGATGAAGTCGGCGGTTTGCAAGTTACCGATCACCTGGGAAGCCGGGTTGCCGGCCACGGTGACGGACACGGTGCCGTCCTTGCCCACGGTGAAGGTCTGGGCATCGTTTGGAATGACGATGGCCGGCTCCAGGGCGAAGCCGCTGGCGTTGACGATCTGGCCATTGGAGTCCAGGTGGAACGTGCCGTCACGGGTGTAAGCCGTGGTGCCGTCCGGTTGCAGGATCTGGAAGAAACCGCGGCCGTCGATGGCCATGTCCAGCGGCTGCTCGGTGGTTTGCAGGCTGCCGGCGTTGAAGTTTTTCTGGGTGCCGACGATGCGCACACCGGTACCCAATTGCAGACCCGACGGCAGTTCGCTGTCCTGGGTCGACTGGGCGCCTGGCTGACGCTTGATCTGGTAGAGCAGGTCCTGGAACTCGGCGCGGTCACGTTTGAAACCCGTGGTCGACACGTTGGCCAGGTTGTTGGAAATGGTGGTCAGGTTGGTGTCCTGGGCGGACAGACCGGTTTTGGCAACCCATAGAGCCGGAAGCATTCGATTCTCCTCGTGCGCCTGTTTTACGGCGCGACGTTCTGATAATTAGCTGATCTGCAAGACCCGAGCCATGGCCTGGTCGTCTTCTTTGGCGGTGTTCATCATCTTGATGTGCAGTTCGAACTGCTTGGACAGAGCCAGAACCGAGGTCATCTCATCCACGGCATTGACGTTGCTCGACTCGAGAAATCCGGACACCAGTTTGACGTTGGCATCGGCTTGCGCCGGTTGACCGTCCTTGGTGTGAATCGAGCCGTCGAGACCCTTGGTCATGTTCTTGATATCCGGATTGACCAGCTTGATGCGGTCGACTTCCGCCATCACGCGAGGACCTTCGCCCATCGCACGAATGCTGATGGTGCCGTCCTCGCCCACTTCGATCTGTTGCTCGGGCGGCACGGCGATCGGACCGCCATTGCCGATCACCGGCATGCCATTGCCGGCGCGCAGCACGCCGAGGGCATCGACCACCAGACTGCCGGTGCGCACATAGCTTTCACCGCCGTCGGGGTTCTGCACCGCCAACCAGCCGTTGCCTTGCACGGCGACATCGAGGTCGCGACCGGTTTCCACCAGTGAGCCCGGAGAGAAATCGGTGGCCGGACGCTCCGACATCGCAAAGGCACGCGCCGGAAAGCTGTCACCGAACACCGGCATCGAACGCGCCTGCTCCAGGTCTTTCTGGAAACCGTTGGTAGAGATGTTCGCCAGGTTGTTGGCATGAGCCTTTTGCGCCAGTGCATTCTGGCTGGCGCCGGTCATTGCCACATAAAGGTACTTGTCCACGCTCTTTCCTCTGCCTGCCGGACGTTTGCCGCCCACTGCTGTACTGCTGAGCCATAAGCAATTTGCAGACCAACTTGTTTTGGGCGGCGCCAGGGCCGGTAAACAAAGGGCTTGAGGGAATTGGAGGGGATTAGAGGGAATGTACCAGAGACGAAAAACCGGCGGTGTCATGCCGCTTCGCGGCAATAGCTCAAAAGATCGCAGCCCCTGTAGGAGCGAGGCTTGCCCGCGAAGAACAATAATGTGGTCTTACTGAAACTCCGCGTTGCTCGATTCGCGGGCAAGTCGGGTCGCCGCATCGCTCGCTCCTACGGGGCCACGATTTTCAGTTGTTGTCCTTGCCCACCTCATACTCACGCAACTTGTTGGCAATGGTGGTATGGGAAACCCCCAACCGCTTGCCCAATTGTCGGCTGCTCGGATGCTCGGAATACAAGCTTTCCAGCACTGCCTTTTCGAACCGACCGACAATCTCCTCCAGACTGCCCTCCAGGGAAAAATCACCCAGGGGCTGGCGCACGCCGTAGTCCGGCAATCGAATGTGTTCAGCCTTGACGGTCCCGCCGTCGCACAGGGAAACCGCCTGGAACAAAACGTTTTCCAGCTGCCGGACGTTGCCCGGCCAATGGTAATGACTGAGCCGGTCCATGGCCGCCGGTGCCAGCTTGGGCAACGGACAACCGATCTGCCGGCTGGCCTGATCGAGGAAGTGCTCCACCAGCGGCGGTAAACCGTCGAGGCATTCGCGCAGCGGCGGAATGTGCAGCGACAACACATTCAAGCGGTGGTACAGGTCCTGGCGAAACTCGCCGCGTGCGCACAACTCGGACAGGTCGACCTGGGTCGCGCAGATCACCCGCACATCGAGGTAAACCTCTTCATCGCTGCCGACACGCCGGAAGCAACCGTCCTGCAAGAAGCGCAGCAATTTCACCTGTAAACGCGGACTCATCTCTCCCACGCCGTCAAGAAACAGCGTGCCGCCCGCCGTCAGCTCCAGCAGCCCGAGCTTGCCTTCGGCCCGCGCCCCTTCAAAGGCGCCGGGGCCATAGCCGAACAATTCGGTCTCGGCCATGGATTCCGGCAGTCCGGCGCAGTTGAGCGCCATCAACGGCGATTGCCCCCGTGGACTGGCCAGATGGCAGGCGCGCGCCAACAACTCTTTCCCGGTCCCGGTTTCGCCTTCTATTAATAGCGGCGCATCCAGCGGTGCCATGCGCCGGGCTTCTCGCACCACCGCCGCCATCACTTTCGAGCTTTGAAAGATGCTGTCGAAGCCGCGCAACTCCTGCTTGCGCACGTTATAGATACGCTCCCCCACCCGGTCGGCGCGGTGCAGCGTCAGTACGGCACCGGCCATGGCTTCGCTGTCGTCATGTTCCGATTGCAGCGGGGCGATGTCGGCCAGAAATACGTCCCCCTTGACCTTGACCCGCAGTCCGTTGATTCGAGATTTGTTGGCACGCACCAATTCCGGTAGATCGAAATCCTCGGCATAGCGCGACAGTGGAATGCCCGGCACTTCATCGACACGCACGCCAAGCAACTGCGCCGCGGCACGGTTGGCCGCCACGATGGAGCCGCCCATGTCGATCGACAGCACTGGAAACTCCAGGGCGCCCAGCAAGGCATTGAGCTCCATGTGCCGACGCTCGCTGGGCATCAGGCCTACGCGCTTGACGCCAAAGACCCCGGCGATCGCCTCGAATTTCGGCCGCAGTGCCTGGAACTGAAGGTTGATCAGATTGGGGCAGTGCAGGTAGATCGCATTGCCGTGTTCACCGCCCACCTCGCCGCGGGCAACGTTGATGCCGTACTCCACCAGCAGATTGAGAATGTCACGCAGGATGCCGATGCGGTTCTGGCAGTGGACTTTGATGCGCATGAAAAAGGCCCGAAAAAACAGTGAGTGAGGTACGCAACCTGTGGGAGCAGCCTGCTCGCGAAGGCGGCGTGTCAGGCGACGAACATGTTGACCGTTACACCGCTTTCGCGAACAGGCTCGCTCCCACAGGTTTTGTCAGTGCCTCAGGCGTATTTTCTGCCGAGGCGCTTAGATAGTCGTCAAGATTATGTGACAGGCGCGAGACTTTTCAAACCCGGAAACCTCAACATCTGCGCAACGAAGGCCAATACGTAACGAATACTTTACGAAATTCAGCGAATTTTCCTACCCAACGCGGGAGCCACCTGCTGCAACAGCGCAATCCTTGAGGTATTCCTAAGTCCATAGCCGTACATAACAAGAACGAATCCCCCTCGCAGGAGAGCAGTATGAAGCAGACGCAATACGTGGCTCGTGAGCCCGATGCGCAAGGTTTTATCGACTACCCCGCAGAAGAACATGCAGTGTGGAACACGCTGATCACTCGCCAACTGAAAGTGATCGAAGGGCGTGCGTGCCAGGAATACCTGGACGGTATCGAAAAACTCGGTCTGCCCCACGACCGCATTCCACAACTGGGCGAGATCAACAAAGTCCTCGGTGAAACCACCGGCTGGCAAGTCGCCCGTGTTCCCGCACTGATTCCCTTCCAGACCTTTTTTGAATTGCTCGCCAGCAAGCAGTTTCCAGTGGCGACTTTCATTCGTACCCGCGAAGAACTGGACTATCTGCAAGAGCCGGACATCTTCCATGAGATCTTTGGCCACTGCCCGCTGCTGACCAACCCCTGGTTCGCCGAATTCACCCACACCTACGGCAAACTCGGCCTCAAGGCTTCCAAGGAAGAACGCGTGTACCTGGCGCGCTTGTACTGGATGACCATCGAGTTCGGTCTGCTCGAAACACCGCAAGGCCATCGCATCTACGGTGGCGGCATCCTGTCCTCACCGAAAGAAACCGAATACTGCCTGTCGGACGTGCCTGAGCATCAGGCATTCAATCCGCTGGAGTGCATGCGCACGCCGTACCGCATCGACATTCTGCAGCCCCTGTATTTCGTTCTGCCGAACCTCAAGCGCCTGTTCGACCTGGCTCACGAAGACATCATGGGCATGGTCAAGCAAGCCATGCAGATGGGCTTGCACGCACCGAAGTTTCCGCCAAAACCCAAAGCGGCGTGACCCGCCGTTTTTACGATCAAGTGAGTCTGTCAGAACGCCGCGCTTTGCTTTAGCGTGGTAACCCTGACAGCTGATTTCCATTTATTCGAATTCAGGAACCCATCATGTCCACATTGAACCAAGCCCACTGCGAAGCCTGCCGCGCCGATGCCCCGCAAGTCAGCGACGAAGAACTGCCGGTGCTGATCAAGCAGATCCCGGACTGGAACATCGAAGTACGCGACAGCATCATGCAGTTGGAAAAAGTCTTCCTGTTCAAAAACTTCAAGCACGCCCTGGCGTTCACCAACGCTGTTGGCGAGATCTCCGAGGCCGAAGGTCACCACCCTGGCCTGCTGACCGAGTGGGGCAAAGTCACCGTGACCTGGTGGAGCCACTCGATCAAGGGCCTGCACCGCAACGACTTCATCATGGCCGCACGCACTGACGACGTGGCCAAGACTGCAGAAGGACGCAAGTAATGCATTTCGACGCCATTGGCCGGGTGCCCGGCGATCCGATCCTCGGCCTGATGGAGGCCTATGCGCAGGATCCGAACCCGCGCAAGTTCGACCTTGGCGTCGGTGTCTACAAGGATGCCCAAGGCCTGACACCGATTCTTGAGTCGGTGAAGCTGGCCGAGGCGCGGCTGGTGGATGGCCAAAGCACCAAGACCTACATTGGCGGCCATGGCGAACCAGCGTTCGGCAAGGTCATCAATGAGCTGGTGCTCGGCGCCGACTCCACACTGATCCGCGATAAACGTGCCGGCGCCACCCAGACCCCGGGCGGCACCGGTGCATTGCGCTTGAGCGCGGACTTCATCGCCCAGTGCCTGCCGGGCCGTGGCGTATGGTTGAGCAATCCGACCTGGCCGATCCACGAAACCATTTTCGCCACGGCCGGGGTCAAGGTCAGCCATTACCCGTACGTGGGCAGCAACAACCGTCTCGACGTCGAGGCGATGCTCGCGGCGCTCGAACAAGCGCCCAAGGGCGACGTGGTGCTGCTGCACGCCTGCTGCCACAACCCGACCGGGTTCGATCTGTCCCATGACGACTGGCGTCGGGTGCTGGATGTGGTGCGTCGCCGTGAACTGCTGCCGCTGATCGACTTCGCCTACCAAGGCTTTGGCGATGGGCTGGAGCAAGACGCCTGGTCGACCCGGTTGTTCGCTGCCGAGCTGCCGGAAGTGCTGATTACCAGTTCCTGCTCGAAGAACTTCGGCCTGTACCGCGACCGCACCGGTGCGCTGATTGTCTGCGCGAAAACCGCCGAGAAGCTGGTGGATATTCGCAGCCAATTGGCCAACATCGCCCGCAACCTGTGGTCGACACCGCCGGACCATGGTGCCGCCGTGGTAGCGACCATTCTCGGCGACCCGCAGCTCAAACAGCTGTGGACTGACGAAGTGGAGGCCATGCGCTTGCGCATTGCCCAGCTGCGCAGCGGTCTGCTGGAAGCACTTGAACCCCATGGTTTACGCGAACGCTTTGCGCACATTGGCGTGCAGCGCGGAATGTTTTCCTACACCGGACTGACGCCGGAGCAGGTCAAGCAACTGCGCGATCATCACAGTGTGTACATGGTCGGCACAGGCCGGGCGAACGTGGCGGGGATTGATGCGACGCGCCTGGATCTGCTGGCCGAGGCGATTGCCAAGGTCTGCCAGTAACGTTCCAAAACACCGCAAGACCCCTTGTAGGAGCGAGCCTGCTCGCGATGGTGTGTCAGTCGAAACATCTTTGCCTGATACACCATCGCGAGCAGGCTCGCTCCTACAGTTGTTTCTGCTCGGCTATTACTTACCTGTCTAGACAATCCCGCCCGTCGAAACAAATGGATATAAAAGTCTGTTTGTCATTTCCAGTGCTGTATCCTTCCCAGGCTTTTTGAAAGCGCGGATCTACCAGATCTATCAACAGACTTAGCGAGGAGCGCAACCATGCACGAGATTCCTAATCTCCCCTTCCCAAGCCTGCACGTACCTGAGCAGACGACCACGCAACAAGCCGGTGCCCAACAGCCCCAGCCGAAAGAAGCCACTGATAGCCGCAAGGCTGACAGCGAAGACTGAAACACCCGCCGTACAGACCGTGTGGAAAGCGCTAACATGCGCTTTCCACACTGCCTGAATCTTGAAGCCTGCCATGACCGACGAATTCAACGAAGAACAAGCCAGCGTTCTGATCGGCACCGCCGAGAAGATGATCGAGATCTGGAATCGTCTTTCCCCCGAGAAACAAGCCGCCTTGCTGGCACGTTTCGGCAGTGAAGAAAATGCATTGGCTGCATTGGTCACCACACAACTGGTGGCGCCTGCCAAGCCCTGACGACCCCGCCCGGCAAATAGTTTTACTTTTTCACCACCCACGAACGCTCGCGCCGTTATCATAAGCAGCCTATCTAATCCTGCTTTCCCGTGGACCTCTCCCCATGTCTGAAAACCAGCGCCCCCTGGCGGTCACGCTGCAAGTTGTTTCCATCGTCCTGTTTACCTTTATTGGCTATCTGAACATCGGCATTCCCCTGGCGGTATTGCCCGGTTACGTCCATAGCGAACTGGGCTTCGGCGCGGTGATCGCGGGGCTGGTGATCAGTGTGCAATACCTCGCCACCCTGCTCAGCCGCCCCTACGCCGGGAAAATCATCGACAACAAGGGCAGTAAACTGGCGGTGATGTACGGCTTGGCCGGCTGTGGCCTGAGTGGCGTGTTCATGCTGGTTTCGGCCTGGACCCAAAGCCTGCCGACGTTGAGCCTGATCAGCCTGTTTATCGGCCGACTGGTCCTGGGCAGCGCGGAAAGCCTGGTGGGCTCCGGCTCCATTGGCTGGGGCATTGGCCGGGTTGGTGCGGCGAATACCGCCAAGGTCATTTCCTGGAACGGCATCGCCAGTTACGGCGCACTGGCGGTCGGCGCACCACTGGGCGTGTGGCTGGTCAATCTGCTGGGGTTGTGGAGCATGGGCGTGAGCATCGTGTTGCTGGCTCTGCTCGGTCTGCTGCTGGCCTGGCCAAAAACCGCCGCCCCCATCGTTGTCGGCGAACGTTTGCCGTTCATGCACGTGCTCGGGCGAGTCCTGCCACACGGCTGCGGGCTGGCACTGGGCTCCATCGGCTTCGGTACCATCGCCACGTTCATCACCTTGTATTACGCCACTCAACACTGGGATAACGCGGTGTTGTGCTTGAGCCTGTTCGGCGCCAGTTTCATCGGTGCCCGGCTGTTGTTCGGCAATCTGATCAACCGCCTGGGCGGTTTTCGCGTGGCGATTGCCTGCCTGTCGGTGGAAACCCTGGGCCTGTTGCTGTTGTGGTTGGCACCGGACGCCCATTGGGCATTGGCGGGCGCTGCGCTGAGCGGTTTCGGCTTCTCCCTGGTGTTTCCTGCGCTGGGAGTCGAAGCCGTCAATCTGGTGCCCGCCTCCAGTCGCGGCGCGGCGGTCGGCGCTTATTCACTGTTCATCGATTTGTCGCTGGGGATCACCGGGCCACTGGCCGGCGCGGTGGCGGCGGGATTTGGTTTTGCTTCGATCTTCCTGTTCGCCGCGTTGGCGGCTCTCAGTAGCTTGATACTGTGCATTTACCTGTACCGGCAAGCACCGAAGCACAGGGAAGCCCGCTAGAAATCAACCTTGCCGCGCCCGGCCTTGATATTGCCGCGCTTGCTCTTGGCTTCAAGACGCCGGGTCTTCGAGCCGAGGGTCGGCTTGGTCGGGCGACGCTTCTTTTCGACCTTGGTGGCACTGAGGATCAACTCGACCAAACGCTCCAGCGCATCAGCACGGTTTTGCTCCTGGGTCCGGTATTGCTGGGCCTTGATGATCAACACGCCGTCGCTGGTGATGCGACTGTCGCGCAGCGCCAGCAGTCGCTCCTTGTAGAACTCGGGCAAGGACGAAGCCGGGATGTCGAAGCGCAAATGCACGGCGCTGGAGACCTTGTTGACGTTCTGTCCACCGGCGCCCTGGGCACGAATGGCGGTCAACTCGATCTCGGCATCCGGCAACTGCACGTTGTTGGAAATCACCAGCATGAAAATCACTACCTCAGGTCTATACGACATCTAAACAAAAATGCCCGTATCTTGCGATACGGGCATTTTTATTCAGCTCCAGCGCTTACTCAGCCGCCGGCGCCTCTGGCTTGCGACGCTTGAGCGGGGCCATGCCGTCCTTGCTGACCAGCGACGGGGCGTCGGCCTTTGGACGGTTGGCGCTCTTGCGCTTGGTCGGGGTCTTGGCGGCGACTTTTTTCTTGTCACCCTTGGCGTCGGTCTTTTTCTTCTTCACACCGGCAGCCTTGCCCGAAGCCTTGACCTTTTTCGGCCCGCCGTAGGTGCCTTTGACTTCCTTGATGGTGCGGCGCTCGAAGCTCTGCTTGAGGTAGCGTTCGATGCTCGACATCAGATTCCAGTCGCCGTGGCAGATCAGCGAGATGGCCAAGCCATCGTTGCCGGCACGACCGGTACGACCGATACGGTGTACGTATTCGTCGCCACTGCGCGGCATGTCGAAGTTGATCACCAGGTCCAGGCCATCGACGTCCAGACCGCGAGCGGCAACGTCGGTCGCCACCAGAATCTTCACCCCACCCTGCTTCAGACGGTCAATCGCCAGCTTGCGATCTTTCTGGTCTTTGTCGCCGTGCAGCACGAACGCTTTGTATTCCTGTGCCACCAGTCGGCCGTAGATGCGGTCGGCCATGGCCCGGGTGTTGGTGAAGATAATGGCCTTCTGATAGGTCTCGTTGGCCAGCAGCCAATTGACGATCTGTTCTTTGTGCTGGTTGTGGTCAGCGGTGATGATCTGCTGACGAGTGGTCTCGTTCAGTTGGCTGACCGCATTGAGCTGCAAGTGCTCAGGGTTGTTCAACACCTTGGCGACCATTTCGCGCAGGCCCGAACCACCGGTGGTGGCGGAGAACAGCATGGTCTGCTGACGATTCGGGCATTCGTCCACCAGACGCTGCACGTCTTCGGCGAAACCCATGTCGAGCATACGGTCGGCTTCGTCCAGCACCAGTACTTCGACTTCTTTCAGGTCGAGGTTGCCAGCGTTGAGTTGCTCGATCATCCGGCCCGGTGTACCGATCAGGATGTCCGGCACCTTGCGCAGCATGGCGGCCTGGACCTTGAAGTCTTCACCGCCGGTGATCAGGCCGGACTTGATGAAGGTGAACTGCGAGAAACGTTCAACTTCTTTCAAGGTCTGCTGGGCCAACTCCCGGGTCGGCAGCAGGATCAGGGTCTTGATACTGACACGGATCTTGGCGGGGCCGATCAGGCGGTTGAGGATCGGCAGAACAAAAGCAGCGGTCTTGCCGCTACCGGTTTGCGCAGTCACCCGCAGGTCACGCCCCTGGAGCGCCAGCGGAATGGCCGCTGCTTGCACAGGCGTTGGCTCGACAAATTTCAGTTCGGCCACGGCTTTGAGCAGGCGTTCGTGCAGGGCGAATTCGGAAAACACGGGTGCTACCTCGAAGAAATGCAAAAAATCAGCTGCATAGGGTAACGGTTTCGAGCGCGAAGGCCGAGTTTCTTTATGCAATCGAGCGCAAACAGTGGCTTTTTTGTTGCCTGATTTGTCATCGGGCGTAATACAAAGCGTCTTAAATGCTCTAATCGCCCCTCGCGTCTTACAGAAGAATCGTTTCTAACCATGGATATCAAACAGCTCTGGCTCAACGCCCAAGACCTTTGGGGCGTCCTTGAACGGCACCCGCTGCTGCAAGCCGGCCTGGCGCTGGTCCTGCTTTTAGTCATAGCCCTGATGCTCGGACGAGCGGCACGCTATCTGATCCTGCATGCCAGCAAAATGCTCGGTCGCCAGCCTGCCTTGCACTGGGTCAACGACTTTCGACATAACAAAGTATTTCAGCGCCTGGCGCAGATGACACCGTCGCTGGTGATCCAGTTCGGCCTGCACCTGGTGCCGGAGCTGAGTAAAACCGCGTTGACCTTCCTCGGCAACGTGGCAATGGCCTTCACCGTTCTGTTTCTGATGCTGGCGGTCAGCGCGCTGCTCAATGCCTTGCTCGACATTTACGCCCGCACCGAACACGCCCGCACCCGTTCGATCAAAGGCTACGTGCAACTGGCGAAGATGGTCCTGTACATATTCGGCGGGATCATCATCGTCGCGACGCTGATCGACCGA
Source organism: Pseudomonas putida (assembly GCF_050990305.1). Classification (GTDB taxonomy): domain Bacteria; phylum Pseudomonadota; class Gammaproteobacteria; order Pseudomonadales; family Pseudomonadaceae; genus Aquipseudomonas; species Aquipseudomonas putida_AH. The sequence goes on from NZ_CP158817.1 coordinate 4,987,581, forward strand.
TCGCCGCTGCTGTTGCTGTCGGGTCTGGGCGCCATGTCGGCAGTGATTATATTGGTCTACAAGGACACGCTGCTGTCATTCGTTGCCAGTGTGCAGTTGACCAGCAACGACATGTTGCGGGTTGGCGACTGGATCGAGATGCCTCAGGTGGGCGCCGATGGTGATGTGGTGGATATCACCCTGCACACCGTGAAGGTGCAGAATTTTGACAAGACAATCGTGTCGATCCCGACCTGGCGCCTGATGTCCGAGTCGTTCAAGAACTGGCGCGGCATGCAACAGTCCGGTGGACGACGGATCAAACGCAGCCTGTTCATCGACGCCAGCGGCGTTCGATTCGTGCGCGATGATGAAGAACAAAAACTGTCCCAAGTACATCTGCTGACGGACTACATCACTCGCAAACAAGCCGAACTCAAGGCTTGGAACGAAGCCCAGGGCAACGTCGCGGCCATGTCGGCCAACCGTCGACGCATGACCAACATCGGGACATTCCGCGCCTATGCGCTGGCGTATCTGAAGAGCCACCCGGAAATCCAGCCGAACATGACCTGTATGGTTCGGCAGATGCAAACCACGGCCCAAGGCATCCCGCTGGAAATCTACTGCTTCACCCGTACCACGGCGTGGGCCGATTACGAGCGAATCCAGGGGGATATCTTCGATTACTTGCTGGCGGTGCTGCCGGAGTTTGGTTTGAGCCTTTATCAGCAGCCCAGTGGTACGGATCTGCGGGCTGGGCTGTTGCCGGCTGTGCTGGGGGCGAGCCACATTCCGGCCGCTGAAAAACAACTGATGTAAACAGCACAGCCATCCAATCCCGCCTGCGTAAAATGCACCACGCTACCTCGATCCACATCCGCGAGGCATAGCATGCGTACTGCATATCAGGCGACTCGACTCTGGTTGTCTCTGTTGCTGACTGGCACCTGCGGCACAACCATGGCTGCCGAGCCTTTGTCTGAAGGCTTTGTGGAGGGGTCGACCGTCGACCTGCTGGGTCGAAACTTCTTCCTGCAGAGCGACTATCGATCGCCCTCCCCGGCGAACAAGAACTACAAACAGGAATGGGCCCAAGGCTTTATCGCCTCCTTTGCCTCCGGCTTTACTACGGGGACCGTCGGGTTCGGCGTCGACGCCCACAGTTTTCTCGGCCTGAAACTTGATGGCGGTAAAGGGCATTCCGGTACCGGCTTGCTGCCGCAGGATTCAGAAGGTCGCAGTGAGAGCGACTATTCCAGCGCCGGTGGCGCGCTGAAACTGCGCACTTCCCGAACCACGTTGGCCTACGGCGAAATGACCGTGGAAACCCCGGTGTTCGACACCGCCGACAAACGCCTGCAACCGGAATACGCCACGGGTTTTCTGCTCGACAGCCGTGAAATCGACAACCTGCACTGGCAGGCTGGGCGCTTCACCGCTTTCAAGAATCAGGACGCCTCGACCGGCAAAGGTGATTTCTCGGGCTACGGAGTCAGCACCCGGACCGGGGGCATCAGTTTGCTAGGTGCCCAGTTGTTCGAAGATCAACCGATGGGCGGCGGCCTGTACGCGTCCGAGTTGAGCGAAACCTGGCACCAGTACTACGCCAATCTGCACCTCAAGCAATCCGGGCTCTTCCTCGACAGCAATGTTTATCACACACGGGATTACGGCAAGGCTGTGGCCGGCGCGATCGATAACACCGCCTATAGTCTGTCCGGCAAATACACCGTCGGCGCCCAAGGCTTCACCCTGGCCTATCAGAAAATCCATGGCGATACGCCCTTCGACTTTGTCGGCGGCGACTCGATCTACCTCGCCAACTCGATCAAATACGCCGATTTCAACGGCCCCGGCGAACGCTCCTGGCAGGCTCGCTACGACCTCGACCTGGGTGCCTTCGGTATTCCCGGATTGAAATTCATGACCCGCTACGTCACCGGCCGCGGCATTAACGGCACGCACGCGCCGCAAGGTGGCGGGTATAACCCGTTCGATCCGGACATCGGTCAGTTCGTGCCACAACAAGGCGATGGCGGGCGTCATTGGGAGCGGGATATCGACCTGCACTACGTCGTGCAATCTGGCCCGGCCAAGGATTTATCCGTGCAGGTGTCCCAGGTGACGCATAGGGCCAATAGCGCTCAGGCGGGGGATGACATCGACCGGATTTACATCGTGATCGAGTACCCGCTGAAACTGGGGCACTTTTGAAGGATGATGTGACCACAACAACTGTAGGAGCGAGCCTGCTCGCGATGGACTCAAGAACGCCGCGGGGTGCCAGGCTCCCAGCGTTTTCGTTGACGACCATCGCGAGCAGGCTCGCTCCTACAAAGGGTTAGTGTGCGGTTGCGATCTTGCGTATACCCAGTCGACTGATCCACACCGCCAACAGAATCACCGACCCGCCCAGCAACAACCGCCCCAACTCCTCATGCTGATTCCAGATCAGCAGATTGATCAGCAATCCGACCGGCACATGCAGGTTGTTCATTACCGCCAATGTCCCGCCATTGACCAGGCACGCACCTTTGTTCCACCAGTACAGCCCCAGCGCCGTCGAGACCAGGCCGAGGAACAGCAGCACGCCCCATTGCAGCGGCGCTTCAGGCAAGAAGTTCTGTTTACCGAACAGCAGGAACGCCGGCAGTGCCACCGCCAATGCACCCAGATAGAAATAGCCGAAGCGCCGGTAATGCGGCAGGTCGCTCGGGTGTCGCGCCACCAGATGCTTGTAAAGCACTTGTCCGGCGGCATAGGTGAAGTTGGCCAGTTGCAGCAGCAGGAACCCCATGAAGAAGTCCGGGTTGATACGGTCGTAGCGAATCACCGCCGCGCCCGCCACTGCCACCAGCGCGGCGATCAATGCCCAGGGATTGAAACGACGGTTCAGTGCATCCTCGATCAGGGTCACGTGCAACGGCGTGAGGATGGTGAACAGCAACACTTCCGGCACCGTCAGCACGCGAAAGCTCAAGTACAGGCAGACGTAGGTCACGCCAAACTGCAACGCGCCGATCAGCAACATGCCGCGCATGAAGGCCGGCTCCACCGAGCGCCAGCGCGTCAACGGAATGAACACCAGCCCCGCCAGCAACACGCGCACCAGCACCGCAAAGTAACTGTCGACATGACCGGCCAGGTATTCGCCGATCAAACTGAAGGAAAACGCCTGGATCAGCGTGACAAAAAGTAGATAGCCCATGCTCGCCTCGTTTCGAATGGCGGCGACGATAGCGGGTTTTGCCACTTATCGCGACGTCAGGCTACACACTGAACCCTGTAGGAGCCGAGCTTGCTCGCGATGACGGAGTGTCAATCGACATTAATGCGGCTGATCCACCGCCATCGCGAGCAAGCTCGGCTCCTACAGGTTGCGTACCCACAAAATTTGCAGGCAAAAAAAAGCCCGATCTCGCTAAAGCGTTCAATCGGGCAACAGCACTCAGGAGCAATAAGTGCAAAGGGAGGTTCGATGCGCGTACAGGCTTGAAGGGTTGCGCCAGGTCACTAGACCATCCAGTGATTATCTGGCGATTAACGTCAGGCCACCTGCGACAGCTTGGCGTTTGCCTGGTTCAGGCCTTTTTCCTGGAAGTCACCGCCCAGGTTCATGCCCTCGGCGTGGATGAACGTCACGTCGTGAATGCCGATGAAGCCCATGACCTGGCGCAGGTAAGGTTCCTGATGGTCCGCGGTGCTGCCGGCATAGATCCCGCCACGAGCGGTCAGGACGTAGGCACGCTTGCCGCTGAGCAAGCCCTGAGGACCGGTTTCGGTGTACTTGAAGGTCACGCCGGCCCGCAACACATGGTCGAGCCAGGCCTTGAGAGTGCTCGGAATCGCGAAGTTGTACATGGGCGCAGCCATGACCAGCACGTCAGCGGCCAGCAGTTCATCAGTCAGTTGGTTGGAGCGTTCCAGGGAAAGCTGCTCGATGTTGCTGCGCTGATCAGCCGGCTTCATCCAGCCGCCCAACAGGTTGATGTCCAGATGCGGCACCGGATTGACGGCCAGGTCACGAACGGTGATCTCGTCTTTCGGATGCGCCGCTTTCCACTGATTGATGAAGGTCTGGGTCAGTTGACGGGAAACCGAGTCTTGCTGACGGGCACTGCTTTCGATGATCAGAACACGGGACATGGGATGTAGGCTCCATCTGAGAATGCTGTAGGTCGATGGAGTGAAGGTTAAACAGGATCTAATCGATCAAAAAGCGCAAAAAACTGCTATAACCGATCAATAAATTCGTTTATAAGCGGAGCATGGTCAGTTGGCCTGCTCCGCTGGATGTCATTTCGGCTTGCAGGTCATGCTGATGTACAGCTTGATGATTTTGCGATTGAACTTGGCTGAAAGGTCCGCGCTTTTGCCGGCATCCAGATTGATCCTGCGGGTCTTGGGGGATTCAGGACCATTGCGAAACACCACCGCGCACTCGGCAGCGATATCTCCGTAGTTGTTCACGGTGATCGAGCCCATGTCGTAATCGGAGGCGTAGGTGGTGTAGTCGATCTTCAGGCCATTGAGTTCTTTTTGAACGTCGATCGGGTAGGCAAAGGCAGTCAGCGGCAACATCGCCAGCAACATTAAACAGAATTTTTTCATGCAGCAGTCTCCAATAAGAACTGCGCAGCTTAGGACAACAGGAGCCCCTCATGAAAGCGCCCCGCGTGACCCTTGATCAATGGCGAACGCTTCAGGCCGTGGTCGACCACGGTGGTTTCGCCCAGGCCGCCGAAGCGCTGCATCGCTCGCAATCGTCAGTCAGCTATACCGTGGCGCGCATGCAAGACCAACTCGGCGTGCCGTTGCTGCGCATTGATGGCCGTAAAGCAGTGCTGACCGAAGCCGGTGGCGTATTGCTGCGCCGCTCACGGCAATTGGTGAAACAGGCCAGCCAGCTGGAGGACTTGGCCCACCACATGGAACAGGGCTGGGAAGCAGAAGTACGCCTGGTGGTCGATGCCGCGTACCCTAGCGCCCGCCTCGTCCGCGCCCTGACCGCGTTCATGCCGCAAAGCCGTGGCTGCCGGGTGCGTCTGCGTGAGGAAGTGTTGTCGGGCGTGGAAGAAGTACTGCTCGAGGGCGTGGCCGATCTGGCCATCAGCGGTTTCAGCATTCCCGGTTATCTGGGCGCGGAGTTGAGCGATGTCGAGTTCGTTGCGGTCGCCCACCCCGAACACGCCTTGCACCGCCTCAACCGCGAACTCAATTTCCAGGATCTGGAAAGCCAGTTGCAAGTGGTCATCCGCGACTCCGGTCGCCAACAGCCACGGGACGTCGGCTGGCTCGGTGCCGAACAACGCTGGACCGTCGGCAGCCTGGCCACCGCCGCCACATTCGTCAGCAGTGGCCTGGGCTTCGCCTGGTTGCCACGGCACATGATCGAACGAGAACTCAGGGAAGGTACACTCAAGCTGCTACCGTTGGATCAGGGCGGCAGCCGTAACCCGAGTTTTTTCCTGTACTCGAACAAGGACAAACCCTTGGGCCCGGCGACGCAGATTCTCGTCGAATTGCTGCGCACCTTCGACACCGCGCCGCTGGACGCACCTTTCGCCGCCCCTGAACAAGCCTGACAAGGAGTGTATGCATGGCCTATTTCGAACACGAAGGTTGCAACCTGCACTATGAGGAATATGGCCACGGCACGCCGCTGCTGCTGGTCCACGGCCTGGGTTCCAGCACCCTGGACTGGGAAAAACAGATCCCCGCACTGGCAGCGCGCTTCCGGGTGATCGTCCCCGATGTACGCGGCCACGGACGCTCGGACAAACCCCGGGAGCGCTACAGCATTGCCGGGTTCAGTGCCGATCTGGTCGCACTGATCGAGCACCTGAATCTTGGCCCGGTTCATTACGTGGGCCTGTCCATGGGTGGCATGATCGGCTTCCAGCTGGGCGTGGATCAACCGCAACTGCTCAAGAGCCTGTGTATCGTCAACAGCGCGCCTGAGGTCAAGTTGCGCAGCCGCGACGATTACTGGCAGTGGTTCAAGCGCTGGAGCCTGATGCATGCCCTCAGCCTGCGCACCATCGGCAAGGCCTTGGGGGGTAAATTGTTCCCCAAACCAGAGCAGGCTGACTTACGTCAAAAAATGGCCGAACGCTGGGCAAAAAACGACAAACATGCTTATCTCGCCAGCTTCAATGCCATCGTTGGCTGGGGGGTTCAGGAACGACTTTCGAAAGTCTCCTGTCCAACCCTGATCGTCAGCGCCGACCGTGACTACACACCGGTCTCGCTGAAGGAAAACTACGTAAAACTACTGCCCGATGCGCGGCTGGTGGTGATCGCCGACTCGCGTCACGCCACCCCACTGGATCAGCCGGAACGCTTCAACCAGACACTGCTGGATTTCCTCACCACCGTTGAAACCACCCCACTCAGGATCACTGACCCATGCTGAAAAAAATCGCCCTCGTAGCTGGCTCCGTTCTGTTTGCCGCCAACCTGATGGCGGCAACGCCTGCCAAGGCGCCACATGTTTTGCTGGAAACCACCAACGGCCAGATCGAAATCGAACTGGACCCGGTCAAAGCCCCGATCAGTACCAAAAACTTCCTTGATTACGTGGACAGCGGCTTCTACAACAACACGATTTTCCACCGAGTAATTCCAGGCTTCATGGTCCAGGGCGGCGGCTTCACTCAAACCATGCAGCAGAAAGAAACCAAGGCACCGATCAAGAACGAGCACAGCAATGGCCTGGTCAACGTGCGTGGCACCTTGTCCATGGCCCGTACCTCGGTGCCGGATTCGGCCACCAGCCAGTTCTTCATCAACGTCAAGGACAACGACTTCCTGGACCAGGGTGACGGCTACGCGGTGTTTGGCAAAGTGGTCAAGGGCATGGACGTGGTCGACATCATCGTCAATTCGCCAACCACCGTGCGCAGCGGCATGAAGGATGTGCCGGCCGATCCGGTGTTCATCAAGTCGGCCAAGCGTATCGACTGAGACTAAGCTGGACAGGGATGTCCGAGCCGTTGCCGGTTTCGCCGGCAACGCTCAAACCGTTTAAAGGAGTGCCCGTTCGCGGGTGGAAAGCCGATGCTTTATCGTCGTTTTGAAAAACTGATCGACATCTTTCGCGATGCCCCGACAGCCGCTCCGCCGAATCGGGTCTGGCCCTTCTATACCTATTACCTCAAGCAGGTCTGGCCGAGCTTCGCCGCCCTGCTGGTAGTTGGCCTGTTCGCCGCTTTGGTCGAGGTGGCGCTGTTCAGTTACCTGAGCCGCATCATTGACCTGGCCCAGGGCACGCCCAACGCCGATTTTTTCAAAGAGCATGGCCTCGAACTGACCTGGATGGTGGTGGTGGCGCTGATCCTGCGCCCGGTGTTCGTCGGCCTGCATGACTTGCTGGTGCACCAGACCCTCAGCCCCAGCATGACCAGCATGATCCTCTGGCAAAACCACAGTTACGTGCTCAAGCAGAGCCTGAATTTCTTCCAGAACGACTTCGCCGGGCGCATCGCCCAACGCATCATGCAAACCGGCAATTCCTTGCGCGATTCCGCCGTACAGGCGGTCGATGCCCTGTGGCATGTGCTGATCTACGCCATCAGCTCGCTGGTATTGTTTGCCGAAGCCGACTGGCGCCTGATGATTCCGCTGCTGACCTGGATCGCCGCCTTCATCGGCTCCCTCTATTACTTCGTGCCACGGGTCAAGGACCGCTCGGTGAGGTCCTCCGATGCGCGCTCCAAACTCATGGGGCGGATCGTCGACGGCTACACCAACATCACCACCCTGAAGCTGTTTGCCCACACCAACTATGAGCAGCAGTACGCCCGCGAAGCCATCAAGGAACAGACCGAAAAAGCCCAGATGGCCGGCCGTGTCGTTACCAGCATGGACGTGGTCATCACCAGCCTGAACGGCCTGTTGATCGTGTGCACCACCGGCCTGGCGCTGTGGCTGTGGACGCAATCGCTGATCTCCGTGGGCGCGATTGCCCTGGCCACCGGTCTGGTGATCCGGATCGTCAACATGTCTGGCTGGATCATGTGGGTGGTCACCGGAATCTTCGAAAACATCGGCATGGTTCAGGATGGCCTGCAGACCATTTCCCAGCCGGTCAGCGTCACCGACCGCGACCAGGCCGAACCATTGGCCGTGGGCCGTGGCGAAGTGCGTTTCGAACACGTGGACTTCCATTACGGCAAACACAGCGGGGTCATCGACGACCTCAACCTGACCATCAAGCCCGGCGAGAAAATCGGTCTGATCGGCCCGTCCGGGGCCGGTAAATCGACCCTGGTGAATCTGCTGCTACGCCTCTATGACGTAGAAAGCGGGCGCATACTCATCGATGGCCAGAACATAGCCGACGTCAGCCAGGAGAGCCTGCGCGAGCGCATTGGCATGATCACCCAGGACACGTCTCTGCTGCATCGCTCGATCCGCGACAACCTGCTTTACGGCAAGCCCGATGCCACCGATATCGAGCTCTGGGAGGCAGTTCACAAGGCGCGGGCCGACGGGTTCATTCCCACATTGTCGGACGCCGAAGGCCGCCTCGGGTTCGATGCCCATGTCGGTGAACGCGGGGTGAAACTCTCCGGGGGCCAGCGTCAGCGGATTGCCATTGCCCGGGTACTGCTCAAGGACGCGCCGATACTGATCATGGACGAGGCGACATCGGCGCTGGACTCGGAAGTCGAAGCGGCTATCCAGGAAAGCCTGGAAACGCTGATGCAGGGCAAAACCGTGATTGCCATCGCCCACCGGCTCTCGACCATCGCCCGGATGGACCGATTGGTGGTGCTGGAGAACGGCAAGATTGCGGAAACCGGTAGCCATGCCGAACTGCTGGCACTGGGCGGGTTGTATGCGCGGTTGTGGGCACATCAGACGGGTGGGTTTGTCGGGATCGACTAGATCCAATGTTCACCACAATTTCAGATGTAGGAGCGAGGCTTGCCCGCGAAGCGCCATTAAATTCGAAGAAACTATCAAAAGACACGCCGCCATCGCGGGCAAGCCTCGCTCCTACAAGGGATGTGTGAATTCAGGATTGGCGATAAGGCAATGCCGTCCTCGCCTCTTCGGCATACGCCAGCACACCTGCTCTTTCCTGATGCAGGAAATCCTTGACCGCAGCCTTCAACCCCGGATGCCGCAGGTAATGCCAGGAATGGGTGATCACCGGTTCGAAGCCGCGAATCAATTTGTGCTCGCCCTGGGCACCGGCGTCGAAGCGCTGGAAACCGTTGGCAATCGCGTAGTCCATGCCCTGGTAGAAACAGGTCTCGAAATGCAGGCGATCGAACTCTGCCAGACATCCCCAATAACGACCGTAGAAGCTGTCGCCCCCCACCAGACTGAACGCCATCGCCACCGGCCGTGAGCCTTGTTTGGCCAATACCACGCGAATCGATTGCGGCATGCGCTCAGCCAGCAGGCTGAAAAAATCCCGCGTCAGGTAGGGCCTTTGCCGGCGTACCGCATAGGTATTGGCATAACAGGCATAGACGAAGTCCCACTGCACCTGGGTCAACTGCCGGCCTTCCAGCCATTCGAATTCAAATCCCTGCCCCGCCACTTGCTCGCGCTCCTTGCGCATCTGCTTGCGCTTGCGCGAACTCAGGGCGTCGAGAAAATCCTGGAAATCCCGGTAATCACGATTCTGCCAATGGTACTGACAGCCGATGCGCTGCAGCCAACCCGGTTGTTCGGCCAATGCGGCATCGGTGAAGGGATCGGTGAAGTTGATGTGGGCACTGGAGAGCTGTTCGATCTCCAGATAGCCCGGCAGGCTTTTCAAGAGTTCGAAACCGTCCTCGACATTGGCTGCCAGCAAACGCGGACCGCTGACAGGGCTGAACGGCACGGCGGTCAATAGTTTGGGGTAGTAATCAATGCCAGCGCGTTCGCAGGCATCGGCCCAAGCGTGATCGAACACGTATTCGCCGTAGGAATGCCATTTACGGTAACTGGGCAATGCGGCGATCAGCCGGTCACCCTCGATATGCAGCAAATGCTCGGGCTGCCAGCCGGAATGGGGGCCAACACTGCCACTGTCTTCCAGCGCACTCAGGAAGGCGTGACACAGGAACGGCTGCGTCTCGGGCACCAGGGCGTCCCACGTATTCGGGGCAATTTCGGACAGGCTTTGCAGGCGTTGCAACGGCATCACCACTCTCACTCATTCATGGCGTGAAAACCCCGCGAGTATCACCCATCACCCCGCATTACACACCCGAAAATCGACGACAGCGCTCTATCTCAATAGTTCGCGAAGACTTTGTATCGTCACCGACATGACATCACATTGCCACTGCCCTGTCATAAACCATCGCGATACTTGCGCCTGTTTTTAGAGCGCCGGGTTATAGCCCGGTCACTGTTTTCCGTCCATCAATGGTCGGTTGTGCCCTGGATGACTCAGTCATCCACTCTCATCTTCGGAGATTGATATGCGTCTTGCTTCCACGAAAACTGCGGCAGCCCTGTGTGGTGGTCTGCTGCTGGCCATGAGTGTTCCGGCCAGTGCCGCAGTCGACGCCAAACTGCTCGACATGCTCAAGGCTAACGGCTCGATTACCAACGCTCAGTACAGCGAACTGCAAGCCGAACTGGCCCGCGATCAGAAAGAACAGCAAATCGCCCGTCAGGCTCAGCAAGAGACCAACGAGCAAATCGCAGCAACTGCGAAGAAAACCAATGAGCTGAGCACTTTCGACCAGAAACTCGCCTGGGCCGCCAAGACCCAATTCAAGGGCGACGTGCGTTTCCGTCAGGAAACCGTGCAAAACGACGGTGTCCCGAACAACAAAGACCAGAACCGCCAGCGCATTCGTGCCCGCCTGGGTGCCTACACCGAAATCAACCCGCAGGTTGATACCGGTATCCGTATCGCCACCGGCAACAACGATGACCCACGCTCCACCAACCAGAGCCTGGACAACTACTTCGACAAGAAGCAGATCTGGCTGGACCAGGGTTACGTCGACTACCACCCCGACGCCATCAAGAACCTGCACATCGTTGGCGGCAAGATGCCACAGCAATGGGTGAGCATGGGCGACATCATCTGGGATAGCGACATCAGCCCGGAAGGTCTGTCTCTCTCTTACAAGTACCCGTTGAGCGGCAACACCGAACTGTTCGGTAGCGCCGGTCACTACACCCTCAAGGACAACGTCGATGGCGAGGGCGTGCAGTTCAAACACGACCTGCGCCTGTACGCCGGTCAGTTGGGCGCGCGCTTTGCCATCACCGACAACCTGAAAATGACCCTGGGTGGCAGCGTCTACGGCTACGACAACGACGACAACATCACCCCGGTTGCCGGCGTGATCCCGGGTCAACTGGCCATCAACGGCAACAGCCCGAACGAGCAATTCAAACTGTACGAAGGCTTTGGTCAGCTGGACATCGGCGGCCTGGCAGTACCACTCTCGCTGTACGGCCAGTACGTCAACAACAAGGATGCCAGCAACGATCAGGACACTGGCTGGCTAACCGGCGTGAAGACCAAGGTCTACGGCTTCGCCATCGACTACAACTACCGCGACGTGCAGCGTAACTCGGTTGTAGGTGCCTTCACCGACTCCGACTTCGCCAACGGTTTCACCGGTTCGCGCGGCAGCAAGCTGAAAGTGAGCTACGAGCTGGACAAAAACTTCGCCCTGGGTGCTACGTACTTCCTGGCGACCTCCGACCAGACCAACGCCAACATCAACAAGAAAGATTCGGACATCAACACCCTGCAACTGGATGCCGAAGCCAAGTTCTGATTTCCCCGCTACACGAGTCGGGCAAGGAAGCCCGGATCGCCTTTACAGCCTGGCGTTGGTCTGACGGTCCCCATCATCCGTCCGCCAGACCAACGCGAGTCTGTTTTCATCCTCTGCGCCATCCCACCTGGAATCAGCGACGGTCTTCGACCCGCTTCTGACTCTTGCTCCAGTCGGTCAACAAGCTGTACGCCACCGCCAGCAACGTCGGACCAATGAACAGGCCGATGAAGCCGAACGCGATCAAACCGCCAAACACTCCCAGCAGCACAATCACCAACGGCAGATTCCCGCCACGACTGATCAGGTAAGGCTTGAGGACGTTGTCCACGCCGCTGATGATGAACGTGCCCCAGATGCCGAGGAAAACCGCCATGGTGTACTCGCCTTTCCAGGCCAGCCAGGCCGTGGCTGGAATCCATACCAGCGGCGGCCCCATCGGAATCAGGCTCAGCAGGAACGTCACAATACCGAGCACCAGCGCCCCCGGCACTCCGGCAATCAGGAAGCCGATCAGCGCCAAAATGGCCTGGGCCGCCGCCGTGCCGATCACCCCATTGACCACTCGCTGTACCGTGCCCGCCACCAGATCGATGTAATAGCGGGCACGGTGGCCGATCAAGCGCTCCAGCAAACTCTGGACAAACGCCGCCAGCCGCGGCCCGTCGCGGTAGAAGAAAAACACGAAGACAATGCTCAAGGTCAGTTCGAGAATGCCGCTGCCAATCTGCGCACTGCGTGCCAGCAACCAGTTGCCGACCTGACCTAAATAAGGCTTGAGCGACACCATCATCGCCGCGCCTTGCTGATCGACACTGTTCCAGATCGTCGTCAGTCGGGCGCCCACCAATGGAATGCTGGCCAGCCAGACCGGTGCTTCTGGCAGGCCCTCGACCTGCACATCCTTGATGAACGCCACGGCATCGCGCACATGGTCCGCCAGGTTGAACCCCAGCCACACCAATGGCGCTGCCACCAGCACCATCCAGCTTACGGTCAATACCGCCGCCGCCAGGGACTCACGACCATTGAGCCAACGGGTCAGCAGTCGCATTAAAGGCCAACTGGCAAACGCCAACACCGCCCCCCAGAACAACGCCGACCAGAACGGCGCCATCACCCAGAAACTCGCTCCAAACAGCACCAGGAGCAGGATCTGCACCAATAGCCGATCGTTATTGATCATCTAAAGTCTCGAATAAATCAGTCAGCAAAAGAGTAGGCGAACACCAGAAAAACGTTCGCCTGATAAAGCTTATCGCAGCAGCTGGATATGCAGGCCAGAGCCCTCGACGCTGCCGGTTTCCATCCGCGCCGCACGCACGCCCTGGTCGATCAAGGCCTGGCGCCAGGCTTCGGCATTCGGCCCAGAAACACTGACCCGCAATGTCGTGTCCAGGTTCAGACCACGGGAGATCAATCGCAACCAGGTGTCATCGGGCGCACTGGTCAGTTTGGGAAAGTCGAGTTCGCCGGTGCTTTTGAGTTCGCGCAAGAGAGTCGCGGAGGTTGGCAGCAAATCGCCCAAGGGCGCGGCGGCATCGAATTGTTCAACGTGCAGGTAGGCTTTGCGGTTGCCGCGCGTGATGCTGTAGAGCGCAACCAATGTGTTGTCTTTCGGTGCCGCCAGACGCAACAGCAGATACGCCTGTTCATTGTCGGCACCGTAGAGCTTGGCGTTGCCGAATACTTCGTTGGCCCACAGGCTGCTTTCACCGCAATCGCGGGCCTGGCACCAGAACAGCAGCTGGGCGTCCTGCTTCTGCAAGGCTTCCCGGGCTTCGGTGAAGGCTTGCGTTGCCGAATGCTCCGGTGGCAACTCGTAAGTCACCGACGTGGCATTGCCACGCGCACTGACCTGGCCATCGAAGCGTAACTGGCCGCTGATCTTGCGAATAGAACCCAAGGGATAGATCCGCTCGAGTTCAGTGGAGGGGCGATAGTCGACGATCTGCGCATCGACCATGCGCGGCACGATAGGTAGGTCCTGGCTGCCTGGTATATCAGCGGCAAAGGACAAGGAACTGAAACTGCACAGCGCCAACAGACTGAGATAACGCATCGATAGGCTCATCGTATCGGCATGGCCTGGGCACCTTTGACGGTACTGGCGTCATCAGAAGTGACTTTGAGGTGATTGAGGGGCGCAGCGGTGTATGGATCCATCATGGTTGTCTCCCATTTCAACCCGCCCAGCCTCGACAGTTGCCTGTCGCAAGTCAAGGAACGGTGAAGAACCTATTGAAACAGTCTGCGACAAGATCGGCACCGGCCTCGTCATTCAAGTGCAAATGATGGCCACCTGGCAGCTGTTCACGGCTAAAGGGTAGACGCTCCAGCAATTCTGGATGTTTGGCGAGCATGCCGTCAGCGGCAACCACCAGTTTTGCCGGACACGTGACGCGATGGACGAAAGCCATGGCTTGTTCAGTGGTCAGGCGCAGCGGCGATGGCAGCGTGAGACGGTTGTCGGTGCGCCAGGTGTATCCCCCCGGCACCGGCATCAAGCCACGCTGGCCCAACAGTTCGGCGGCCTCGCGACTGACCGCCACCAGCCCCTTCATCCGCGCCTCGATAGCCCGCTCCAGAGTGCTGTAGACCGGCTTGCGCTTTTCCCGCAGATCCAGCTGCGCCTGCAGGGCCATGCCCATGCGCTCGGCAGCATTTTCGCCTTTGTCTGTAGGAGGAATGACGCCATCGATCAACGCCAGATGAGTGACACGTTCGGGCAGCGAGCCGGCAATGATCAAGGAAGCGATCGCCCCCATGGAGTGCCCTATCAGGGCAAACCGCTTCAAGCCCAACTGCTCGGCCACTTGCAGTACATCGTGGGCGTAGTCCCACATTGCATAGCCGGCACCGGCCGGGCGATGCCCGGAATGACCGTGCCCGGCCATGTCCAGTGCGATGATGCGCAAGCCGTTGAGCTTCGGCGCCAGTCGGGCGAAGCTGTTGGCGTTGTCGAGCCAGCCATGCAGGGCGATAACCGGCAAACCGTCTTCAGGGCCGAACAAGTGTGCGGCCAGTTCGATATGCGGCAGGCTCAGGCGTACTTCTTCGAAGACGTTGCTCATGCGCAATCCCTCTGGCGACTGTCCCAGCGACTGAACAGGTTTCTCAGCAGCGCAGCGGTGTCATGGGGGCGTTCGAGTGGAAACATGTGGCCACCGGGCATGGTCAGGGACTCACCCCGCGGCATGCGCCCGACCGAACTGGCGTGATGACGCATGACCACCCGGCTCTCGTGCCCGCGAACCAGCGCCAGCGGCACTTTCAACTGCCTGGTACGGCCAGGACTGGTGTGGGGCACGCCACGATAGATACTGATTTCCGTGGCAGGATCGAAACGCAGGCGCAACTTGTCGCCGACCGGCTGCAAACCGTATTGAAGGTAGGCGTCGAAACACTCCGGATCGAAGCCGCGAAACAGGGATTTACCGGCGAAATAACGACGGGCACTCTCGAGATCGGCGAACTCTTCCCGCCGCCCCAGCGTACGGCCGGCAGGTGTCAATTTATCGATGAAGCCAAAGCGCTTGGCGGCACGAATCACCCACTGATCAGCCCGGGTCAGTACTGGTGAATCGAGCATGACCACGCCGCGATACAGTTCGGGACAACGCAACGCAGCGTGCAAATGCAGCACGCCGCCAAAAGAATGTCCTACCCCCCACACCGGCTGTGCTTGTTGCCGCAGGTGATGGATCAGTTCATCCACCAGGTTGTACCAGTTGTCATCCGCCGGGAAACGCGGGTCGTGGGCATGCTGCTCCAGATGCGTCACCTGGTACTCGGGCGCCAGCGCCGCGAACAATTTGCCGTAGGTGCCCGACGGGAATCCATTGGCGTGGGCGAAAAATATCTGTTGCGACATAACCGGCAAATCCGTGAGCGAGAACAAGCGTTGATTGTCCGTAAGACCGTGTCCTACAGCAATGACCGTAACTGACAGGAATGATGACAGTCCGGCCATGGTGATACAGATTCTTGACCCGTAGGAGCGAGCACGCTCGCGATGGACTCATGGGCGCCGCGGGGTGTCAGGGTCCCAGCGTTAACGTTGACGACCATCGCGAGCAGGCTCGCTCCTACAGGGTTGCGTATCAACGTGCCGGTGGGTTTTCACCCAGCGGTACGACTGCCATGGTCAGGCGCGATACACAGCTGGCCTTGCCTTCATCGCTGGTCAAACGGATGTCCCAGACATGGGTCGTGCGGCCGATGTGGATCGGTTTCGCCACCGCCGTCACCCTTCCACTGCGCAAGCCGCGAAGATGGTTGGCGTTGATTTCCAGGCCCACGCAGTAGTATTTGCTGGAATCAATGCACAGGAAACTGGCCATGGAACCAACAGTTTCGGCCAGCACCACCGAGGCGCCGCCATGCAGCAAACCATAAGGCTGGTGGGTCCGGTGGTCGATGACCATGCTCGCGGTCAAGGACGCTTCATCGAAGGCTTCGAAGCGGATATCCAGCACTTCGCCGATGGTGTTTTTCTGGAGGGCATTCAACTGTTCAATATTGGGAGCGGTACGCCACAGACTCATCGCAGATTTTCCTTGTCGGTTTGATTCGTGTCTCAATCCTGCCACAGCACGGCTTCGCTGCGCTCGCTCCACTCTTCGAAGCGGGCACCGTAGGCGGCTTCGATCACGTTGCGCTTGATCTTCAGGGTCGGGGTGAGGAAGCCGTTTTCCACGGCCCAACTGTCCTTGACCACCACCAGGCGCCGCAAGCGTTCGTGTTTATCCAGGGCACCGTTGACCTCTTCCAGCAGTTTTTCCAGACTGGAGTGGAGGCCGGCGCGCGAGGTTCCCCCCGCGTCCTGTTGCCCCACCGCCGAGAGCACGCACAAACCCAACGGTGCACTCAAGCCATCACCCACCACGCAGACCTGCTCGATACGCGAATGCACCGCCAGGCGATTTTCGATAGGCGCCGGTGCCACGTATTTGCCTTTACTGGTCTTGAAAATTTCCTTCAGGCGCCCGGTCAGGCGCAGGTTGCCTTCAGCGTCTTGCTCGCCTTTGTCGCCGGTGCGCAGGAAGCCGTCCTCGGTGATGGTGTCGGCGGTTTTTTGCGGCTCCTTGAAATACCCGAGCATGGTCGCACCACTGCGCACCTGGACCTCACCCGCGTCGTCGATCCGCACTTCGACTTCCGGGCATGGTTTGCCGATCCAGCCTTCCTTGTACTGACCCGGCAGGCAGATGTGCGAATAGCCGCAGCTTTCGGTCATGCCGTAGACCTCCAACACATCGAGCCCAAGCTTCTGATACCAACGCAACAAGGTCAGCGGCACAGGCGCTGCGCCCGACAAAGCGACCCGCAAGGCATCCAGCCCCAACCCTGCCAACACTTTGTGACCGACTCTCTTGCCAAGGATCGGCAAGCCAAGCAGGAAGTCGAGGCGTTTTGCCGGGATCTTGCTGTAAACACCCATCTGGAACTTGGTCCAGATACGCGGTACGCCAAACATCGCCGTCGGGCGTGCACGCCGTAAATCATCAAGGAAAGTGTCAAGACTTTCGGCAAAAAATACGGTTTGTCCGGTATAGATCGACGCCAGTTCAACGAACATGCGTTCGGCAACGTGACACAGAGGTAGATACGACAGCAGCCGATCCGACTCATTCAGGCCGAACAGCTGTGTACCGTGAGTGGTGGCGAATCCCAGATTGCCGAAGCTGTGCATCACGCCTTTGGGCATGCCGGTGGTACCGGAGGTATAGATGATGGTCGCGAGTTGATCGGCGGCGGGTTTGGGGTCGTCCTGGATCGGGGAACTGCGCTGCAGATCGGCCCAGCTGAAATCGAAGGAGCCCGGCGGATGCAGCGGCAAACTGATGGTTACCAGGTCTGGGCTGACACCGCGGGACATGCCGGTCCAATCATCGAGTTTGCCGATAAACGCCAGCGCCGCTTCCGAGTGATCCAGCACTTGGGCCACGGACTCGGCGGTGAGGTTGGGGTACAGCGGCACCGACACATGCCCGGCCATCCAGATCGCCAGGTCGGCAATGATCCAGTGTGCGCAGTTTTTCGAGATCAAGGCGATATGACTGCCCTGGGGCAATTCCCGCGCCCGCAGCCAATGTGCCGCGCAGCGGGCTTGATGACCGACATCGGCCCAGGTCAAGGTTTCGACCTGCCCACCGCCGATGGGCTGGACCATGAAGCGTTGGCGGGGATGACGGGCCTCACGCTCGTAGAAAACGTCCAGCGGCAAACGAAAAGCAGCAGACATGCGACTCGCTCCTTTGTTTTTGTTGTGGAGCAAGCGTAGCCAACCAAGCAAGTGCTTGGTTAGCTATTTCATACAATTTTTCAAACACAATGAGACCCGTAGGAGCAAGGCTTGCCCGCGATGGCGTGTTCAAGATCGCCATCGCGGGCAAGCCTTGCTCCTACAGAATCAAAAGCAAAGACAAAAACAGGTGCGATTACGGGCGCTTGATGCTGTTGAGCTTCATCGCTCCAATCAACAATTCGTTGTTTTCAAGCTCGGCCAGGCCCGCAGTCCTGACCCTTTCTGGCGGATGTCCTGCGCCGTGTTGCAAGTAGCTGATCAAGTTCCCCACCAGAGGGTTGTGAGACACCAGCAGCACATTGCTCACTGACTTCAGTTGATCGGTGACCCGGTCGGGATCGAAATCCGGGGTCAGCCACTCGACGGTGCGGATTTCCGGCTCGAACCCCAAGGCATCCTTCACCAGGTGCGCGGTCTGCTGCGCTCGCATGTAAGGACTGGCATAAATCGCTGTTAATGGCTGGCCAACCAGGTTGGCCGCGGCACGCAGTACCTCTTCACGACCGTTGGCCGTCAGTTCCCGCTCCGAATCGTGGGGCGTGGACCCGTGCGGTACGGCCTCACCATGACGCAATACCCAGAGTTTCATAGCTTGGGTTCCTCATCTCGGGCCGGATGCGGGGCCGGCGCCACGACGTGCGGCGCTTCACCTTCCGGCGTACGCGGCGTTGGCCAATCGGCGAACGGCCAAGGCTTCTGGTCGCTGTGAAAACTGCCGAAACGACCGATCTGCGCCA
This sequence comes from Pseudomonas putida, assembly GCF_050990305.1. GTDB lineage: Bacteria > Pseudomonadota > Gammaproteobacteria > Pseudomonadales > Pseudomonadaceae > Aquipseudomonas > Aquipseudomonas putida_AH. Next base: position 5,006,363 of record NZ_CP158817.1, read on the forward strand.
GAAACTGGCTCAGGCTGTCGCCAAAATTCATCAGGCTGGCGCTCGGGGCGCCATAGATCAAACGATAGATCAATTGCACCAGCACCACGGCGCCGAGGATGAACTGCGCCACTTGCCAGACCAGCACAAAAACGATCATCCACAACACCCGCAGCAGGATGGATTCGTATTTGGCTTCTACTTTTTGATCGCTCATGTTTCGCTCCGTTCCTGTTGCGTTGAAGGCTCAGTTGAAGCCGCTGGTGGAAATAAAATCGACGTCAGTCTTCGGTTCGCCGCGCATCAGCAACCCGATCACCTGTTCAAGCGTGCGCCCTTCGAACAGGATCGCGTGCAGCCCGGCGACCAGCGGCATGTACACACCGACTTCCTGGGACTTGGCCTTGAGCACCTTGAGAGTATTCACACCCTCGGCCACTTCACCCAGACGATTGACCGCCTCTTCCAGGCTCAACCCCTGGCCCAAGGCAAAGCCGACCTGATAATTGCGGCTTTTGGGCGACGAGCAGGTCACGATCAAATCACCCACGCCCGCCAGACCGAGGAAGGTCATCGGGTTGGCGCCCTGATTCACTGCAAAGCGAGTCATCTCGGCCAGCGCCCGGGTAATCAGCATGCTCTTGGTGTTTTCGCCCATGTCCAGCGCCACGGCCATGCCGGCGATGATCGCATAGACGTTTTTCAACGCTCCGCCCAGCTCCACGCCAAAACGGTCGGCGCTGGCGTAGACGCGAAAGGTACGGCCATGCAGTACGGCTTGAACCCGTGTGCAGAGTGCTTCGTCTTCACTGGCGACCACGGTGGCGGTCAGCGCATGTTCAGCGATTTCACGCGCCAGGTTCGGCCCGGACAACACGCCAATGCGCGCTTGTGGGGCGATCTCTTCGAGGATCTGGCTCATCAGTTTGAAGGTGTGGGCTTCAATACCCTTGGTCAGGCTCACCAGCATCTTGCCACGCAGCAGCTCGGCGTACGGTGCCAGCACCGTACGCAAGGCGCTGGAGGGCAGCGCGACAAAACTCAGCTCGCAAGCTCGCAGGGTGGCTTGCAGGTCAGTGACCGCCGTCACGCCGGGCAGAATCTTGATGCCTTTGAGGTAACGCGGGTTCTCGCGATTGATCCGAATGGCTTCGGCCTGTTCGGGGTCACGCATCCATTGCAGGACCTGATGTCCGTTTTCGGCCAGCAAATTAGCCACGGCGGTACCAAAACTTCCGCCTCCCAGGACCGCGATCGGGCGCTGTTCAGTCATATGCAATCCGTTAATCCATACCAGTGGCAATCCCGGCATTATACGGAGCGCCCCAGTGGCGGCCAGCCCCCGCGTCAATTACCCGTGCATGAGTGAAGAAGTCCAACAAAACCGAGGAAAGTGCTGACATCGTGACTGGAAAAGTCATTCGGCTCGGTTAACATGCGCGCCATCGATTAATAACAAGGAAGTGTTGTGTCATTGGCATCGCCTTCACCCCGCTCGCCGCTGGTTCTGGCGCTGGTTTTCAGCTCGCCGTTGTTGGCCGAAGACTTGTTCCTCGACAGCGATCCGCTGCCGAAAGTGTTGACGGCCACGCGCCTGAAACAATCCCCGGCCGCGGTCCCCGGAAGCATGACTGTGATCGATAACGCCTTGATTACCGCCAGCGGCGCCCGTGACATCAGCGAAGTGCTGCGGTTGGTGCCTGGCATGATGGTCGGCAACATCAGCGGTAATCAGGCGACCGTGAACTATCACGGCACCAGTGTCACCGAAGCGCGACGCATGCAGGTGCTGATCGATGGCCGCTCAGTCTACCGTGCAGGCCTGGCTACAGTGGACTGGAGCGACATTCCCGTGGCCATGGAAGACATTGAGCGTATTGAGGTTTTCCGCGGCCCCAACACCGTCAGTTATGGTGCCAATGCGTTGATGGCGGTCGTCAACATCATCACCCGTCATCCGGCTGACAGCCTCGGCACGCGGATGAAAATCACCCGTGGCCAGCGTGGCATCGACGACTTTTATGCCAGCCAGGGTGTGGGTTGGGATGATGGCGACCTTCGCCTGTCCCTGTCTGGCCAGCAGGACGATGGCTTCGACACCGACCGCAATGGCGTTGATTACCCTGACAGTCGCCGCTTGAACCGCTTTAACCTCGCCGTCAGCCAGGCACTCGACGAGCGGCAGAGTATCGATTGGCAATTGAATGCTAAAGAAGGCAGCAATCAGCGTCCGTATACCTACCGTCCGGTGTTTTCCGGGATTACCCGTTCGGGGAAAAATTCCGACGTCAGCGCCAAGGACTACGCCGGTTCGTTGCGCTGGAACTTCGACATCGATCCCGATCACAACCTGTACATCCAGGGTTCGGCCCAGCACTGGGACCGCCAGCAAACCTGGCGTGCCTGTGATGCCGAGGTCTCGTTCAGCCCGCAACTGACCGAACTGTGGCAGCTCAACCCGAACTACACCGAACGCCTGGCACGCAACATCGCGCATTTCACCGGCCCTGGTGCACCCGCCGGCGATCCTGGCCAACAGGCATTGGCCAATCAGGTCCTCGACCAATGGCGCAACGGCGCCCGGCAGACTGTTTGCGGTGATATCGACCAAAGCACCCGAGAGACACGCTACGACCTTGAACTGCAGGACACCCTAAGCCTTTCCGATAGCCTGCGACTGGTCAGCGGCTTGAACTATCGTTACGACCGGGCAGATTCCGAGACCTACTTCAATGGCACCCTCGACGACACCACCTGGCGGGCATTCGGCCAACTCGAGTGGCGCGCCAGCGAACACTGGTTGCTGCAAGGCGGCGCCATGTTCGAAGACACACAATTGATCGGCAGCTCGCTGACCCCGCGGGTGGCAGTCAATTATCTGATCAACCCGCGCCACGGTTTGCGTGCGGTGTATTCCGAAGTCATCCGCTCACCGGACATGTTCGAGAACAGTGTTGATTGGAGTTATCAGGTCACCCACCTGCGTCCCCTGGCGTATGGGCAGTCCAGCGCCCGTTACTTCGTCAGGACACGCGGCCCTGGCGATCTCGACCAGGAACACATGCGTTCCCGGGAACTGGGCTACAACGGCTACTTTGCCGAGTGGAGACTGGCGGTCGATGTAAAGCTGTTCTACGACGAAATCACCGGCATGATCAGCGAACCGCTGCGCAACAATCAGTACATCGCCAGTAACAGCAACCAGGCACGCTTTTCCGGGACGGAAACCCAACTCGACTGGCGAATCGGCAGTGCCGACCGACTGCGTCTGACCTATGCCTACGTCGATGCGGACACGAGCAATCGGCAAGATACTCAACAGACCGCGCGCAACAGCGGTTCCGCCGGCTGGCTGCGGGACTGGGGCCAGGGCTGGAACAGCGCACTTTTCTACTATGGCGACGACGCGTTGAACGGTTACCGCTTCGAGCGGCTCGACACACGTATCGCCAAACGCATTGGCTTGGGCAAGGCCCGCCTGGAACTGGCCGGCGTGCTCCAGCAGCGCCTCGACAATCAACCCACCACGTTCATCGACAACAACTATGACGAGCGTCGTGTGATGTACTTCAGCGCGGAGCTGGTGTTTTAAGATGGCCTATCGTCAGCCTCGCAAGACAGCAGGTGTTGGCCGCCTGCTGGCGATGCTGTGCCTGTTAGTTGCTGGCTGGATGAGCAGCCTGTCGGCCAACGCCGAAGACATTCTATTGACCGGTGCCGACGACAGCCCCGGCGTGCAATCCTTCATCCAGGCTTTGCGCGAAATGCGCCCTGACGATCACGTTCATTTCCAGCCCCTGTCCGACTTGCCGATGCCGAGCAAACTGGCGGGCGACATCCGTTTGATTCTGCTCGACTTGCCCAGCTTCGACTGGCGCCTGCAAGACCCCCAAGGACCGGCAACGCTGGTGTTGCGCATCAGTCGTCTGCAAGCACGGCAGCGTCTGGGTGAACACCTGCCCCCGCACCTCAGCCTGCTCTGGAGCGATCCGCCTTTGGAGCGCCAATTGTGCTTGACCCAAATCCTCCTGCCCCAGGTCAAGCGGGTCGGTGTGCTGTACGACAGTCACAGCGAATTCCTGTTGAACGAATTGCGCCGGGCCGCCCTTCCGCTGGGGCTTGAGGTGGTGACTGAGCGCTGGGATAACATCCAAGACAGCCGTCCATTGCAATCGGTGCTGAACAACAGCGATGTGTTGCTGGGTCTGGATGATCCTGATCTGTACAACCCGAAAACCGCCAAAAACCTGCTGCTCAGCAGCTATTCGCGACAGTTGGCACTGATCGGTCCCAACGCAGGGTTCGTCAAGGCCGGAAGCTTGGCCAGCACTTACAGCGATCAGAGCGATTGGCTGGCCATTCTCGATGAACTGCTCGACCAGCCGCCCGACACGTGGCCACGCACCTACTACTCGCCTCGCTTCAAAGTCTCAAGCAACCCACAGGTGGCTCGTTCATTAGGTATTGAACAGATTAACGAAGCGTCTGTCGCAACACTGTTGGCTGAAAGAGAACGCCGCCCATGACCTTCCGTCGCCGCTGGGATATCAACACCCGGACCCAGCTCATCAGCCTAGGCCCCGCCCTGCTGCTGACTTTACTGTTGATCAGCTTCTTTACGTTTGTGCGAATCCAGGATTTGCGCCAGGAGCTTACCCACACCGGTCAACTCATCGCCAACCAACTGGCGCCGGCTACCGAATATGGCGTGATTTCCGGCAACAACGAGGTGCTGGAAAGCCTGCTCAAGGCCACGCTTGCCACGCCCAACGTGCGATTTCTGGAAATACAGGACAGTGCCAGCCGGATTCTGGTGTATGTCGAGCAACCCTCGGCCAACCATGCCCACCCACATCAAGTCGAAGTGTTCCAGGCACCCGTGAGGTTGCAACGGATACCGCTGCACAATGATTTTTTCCAGGACAGCAAAGTCGCCAACGGCGCCCCCGCCGAGGATTACCTGGGTCGGGTGATCGTCGGTTTGTCCAACGATGCTTTCAACCAGCGCCAGCAGGAAATCCTGCTCAAGGCCGGGATTCTGGCGCTGTTCGCCCTGCTGTTTACCTTCGTCCTCGCCCGACGACTGGCTGGCAGCCTGTCGCAGCCGATCCGCGATATCGGCAATGCGGTCAAGGCGATCCAGGACGGCGACTACAAAACACCGTTGCCCATTGTCGATGACACCGAACTGGGGGCCCTGTCGCAGCACATCAACAACCTTGCCAAGGGCCTGGAACAGGCCAGCCGTGAACAACACCAGGCCATGGCGCAGTTGATCCAGACCCGCGAAGAGGCAGAAAAGGCCAACAACGCCAAGTCGGACTTCCTGGCGATGATGAGCCACGAACTGCGCACGCCCATGAATGGCGTTCTGGGCATGTTGCAGTTACTGGAAACCACCGAGATGACGCCGGAGCAGGTGGAGTACGCGGCGCTGGCTTCAGAGTCCACCGAGCATTTGCTCAAGGTGATCAACGATATTCTGGATTTTTCGCGCATCGAACGATCGGAGCTGGAGCTGGAACACATTCCGTTCAACCTCGCCGACTTGATCGCCACCTGTGCGCAATCGTTCCAGCACAGCGCGGCGCAACGCAGGCTCGATCTGCAACTGCAGGTTCCAGAAGATATGCGGGGGTTGCAGGTTCAGGGCGATCCAACGCGAATCCGGCAGATCCTGGTCAACCTGATCGGCAATGCATTGAAATTCACCGAAAAGGGCCGCGTGTCCATCGAACCGCAATGGCAATCACTGGACCACGAACTGTTGTGGTTCACCTGCACCGTTCGCGACAGTGGCATCGGCATTGCGGCCGAAAGTCTGGAATTGATGTTCAACGCGTTTCAGCAAGCCGATAGTTCTATTTCAAGACGTTACGGCGGCACTGGCCTGGGCTTGCCGATTGCCCGCACACTCGCCGAACGCATGGGCGGGACACTGCGCGCCCAGAGCGAAGAGGGATATGGTTCGGTGTTCACACTGGAAATCCCGTTGGCGCTTTATCAACAGCCACTGCCTGCGCTTGCGCCGCGGGCAGCGAATGGTAGTGGCGATGGCGACGGCCGTAATGTACTGCTGGTCGAAGACAACCCGGTCAATCAGACGGTGATAGAAGCCATGCTGCGCAGCCTGGGTTTTACTGTCAGCGTCGCCGTCGATGGCGCACAGGCGGTGCGCAGTGCCGAGAGCCTGATTTTCGAAGCGATCCTGATGGACTGTCGATTACCGATCATCGACGGGTACGAGGCCACCCGACAGATTCGCCAACTACCCGGTTGCACCGACTTGCCGATCATCGCCCTCACCGCCAATGCCTTGCAGGGTGATCGCGAAGCCTGTTTGTCGGCGGGGATGAACGATTACCTGGCCAAGCCGTTCAAACGCAATGATCTTCAGCAAATTCTGCATCGATGGGTGCAGTAGCACAGGCCTTTCGAGCATCTGCGACTGGCGTGAAAGACGAAAGTGCGGCAGTCTTAGGCACCCGAACAGGCCCGAAAACGGGCTTGAATAAAAATTTCAGTGCACAAGTGTACTTTCATGTCCTTGGCGCTGTGACTTTCACCACAACGCAATAGTCTATGAGTAGGCTGCCGGTTCGAGGCATGAACGCTTCGATCGGCCGGGAAGATTTGCCCCACCTGCCGCATGGGACTATTGAGGAGCTCGCATGACCAAACAAAACGCCTTTACCCGGGAAGACCTGCTGCGCTGCAGTCGCGGTGAGCTGTTCGGCCCAGGTAACGCGCAACTGCCCGCCCCGAATATGCTGATGGTTGATCGCATCACCCTGATCAGCGAAGAGGGTGGCAAGTACGGCAAAGGTGAATTGGTCGCCGAACTGGATATCACTCCGGACCTGTGGTTCTTTGCCTGCCATTTCGAAGGCGATCCGGTGATGCCGGGCTGCCTGGGCCTCGACGCCATGTGGCAACTGGTTGGCTTCTTCCTCGGCTGGCAAGGCCTGCCGGGCCGCGGTCGCGCCCTGGGTTCGGGCGAAGTGAAATTCTTCGGCCAGGTCCTGCCGACCGCCAAGAAAGTCACCTATAACATTCATATCAAGCGCGTCCTGAAGGGCAAGCTGAACCTGGCCATCGCCGACGGTTCGGTCACTGTCGACGGTCGCGAAATCTACACCGCCGAAGGCCTTCGGGTTGGCGTGTTCACCTCCACTGACAACTTCTAAGGGTTATCCGCATGCGCCGCGTCGTTATCACTGGTCTGGGCATTGTTTCGTGCCTGGGCAATGACAAAGAGACCGTCTCCGCTAACCTGCGTGCAAGCCGCCCTGGCATCCGGTTCAACCCGGAATATGCCGAAATGGGTCTGCGTAGCCAGGTTTCCGGCTCCATTGACCTCAACCTTGAAGAACTGATCGATCGCAAGATTTATCGCTTCGTCGGCCACGCTGCGGCTTATGCCTACCTGGCCATGAAAGACGCCATCGCCGACTCCGGCCTGACCGAAGAGCAAGTGTCCAACCCGCGTACCGGCCTGATTGCCGGTTCCGGTGGTGCGTCGACACTGAACCAAATGGAAGCGCTGGACATCCTGCGCGAAAAAGGCGTGAAGCGCGTCGGCCCATACCGTGTAACGCGGACCATGAGCAGCACCGTTTCCGCTTGCCTGGCCACCCCGTTCAAGATCAAGGGCCTGAACTACTCCATCGCTTCTGCCTGCGCCACCAGTGCTCACTGCATCGGTACCGCCATGGAACAGATCCAGATGGGCAAGCAGGACATCGTGTTCGCTGGCGGCGGTGAAGAAGAGCACTGGAGCCAGTCGTTCCTGTTCGACGCCATGGGCGCCTTGTCCAGCAAGCGCAACGACACCCCGGAACAAGCCTCCCGCGCCTACGACGCCGACCGTGACGGTTTCGTCATCGCCGGCGGCGGTGGCATGGTCGTGGTTGAAGAGCTGGAGCACGCTCTGGCCCGTGGTGCGAAGATCTACGCGGAAATCGTTGGCTACGGCGCGACTTCCGACGGCTACGACATGGTTGCCCCAAGTGGCGAAGGCGCGATCCGCTGCATGCAGCAGGCGCTGTCCACCGTCGACACCCCGATCGACTACCTGAACACCCACGGCACTTCGACCCCGGTTGGCGATGTCGCGGAAATGAAAGGTGTGCGTGAAGTGTTCGGTGACAAGGCGCCAGCCATCAGCTCCACCAAGAGCCTGTCGGGTCACTCCCTGGGCGCCGCCGGCGTTCACGAAGCGATCTACTGCATGCTGATGATGGAAGGCAACTTCATCGCCGGCTCGGCCAACATCGACGAGCTGGACCCGGAAGTGGCCGACCTGCCGGTGCTGACCAAGACCCAGGAAAACGCCAAGATCGACACCGTGATGAGCAACAGCTTCGGTTTCGGTGGCACCAATGCCACATTGGTACTGAAGCGCTGGCAGGGCAAGTAATTCCCCGCCGCTGAGCCGCACATGAAAACGCCCCGACTGGTTCGGGGCGTTTTTTTTGCCTGAAAAATGTCGTACCGCCAATCGCTTTTCGTAGGAGCCAGGCTTGCCGGCGAAGGCGTACGGGAGATCGCTTTCGCCGGCAAGCCTGGCTCCTACAAGTGCTGATTCAAATCCTATGATTCGTCATACGAACATGAAGCTTTTGTCATGGAACCGAACACCCTGCGACGTAATGTCGCGGTTTACGCGGGCTGCAGGATTGTTTCCATTTTTGTAAAAAACCCTTTCCAATCTCGAGCATTTACTTAGCAGGCTAACAAAACCTATAACAGAGTCCTGCACATGCCTTGCTGCAGATAACAGAGATTGGAGCTAGCAGATGACTGTAAAAGTAACTGAACGCGACGATTCACGCATATCACACGAAGGCGTAGCCGCCGGTGTCCGGATTTGGGATGTACACCAACAGGACCTGCTGGTCGGGATGTTCCACTCCGAGAAAGACGCCCACAATTACAAGGCCGAACTGGAAACACTGGAACAACTACGGGAACGCCAGTCCGCCTGAGCCATCCACATACGCAATGACAGCATTGAAAACGACAAACCCCGCCATGAGCGGGGTTTGCCGTTATTGCGAGTCTGTATGGCTTACCACATCAGATCGTCAGGAATCTGGTACGCCGCGTACGGATCGTCTTCAACAGCGACCTCTTCGGTCTTGACGTTCATCTGCACGATGCGTTGTGGATCACGTTCCTGAATCTTCAGGGCCGCTTCGCGCGGGATGACTTCGTAGCCACCGGCGTGATGCACGATGGCCAGCGAACCGTTGCTGAGCTTGTTGCGCATCAGCGTGTTCACCGAAATGCGCTTGACCTTCTTGTCGTCGACGAAGTTGTAGTAGTCCTCGGTCGTCAACTTCGGCAGGCGTGTGGCTTCGATCAATTGCTTGACCTGCGCGGCACGAGCCTTGGCCTCGACTTTTTCCTGCTGCTGGCGGTTGAGCTCCTGGTCGCGCTTGACCTTCTCGGCCTGGGCCTCCTGGGCTGCGCGCTGCTGGGAATCATCCAGTTCGATCTGGCCCTTGTGGGCCAGGCGCTGTTGTTTCTGTTTCTCTTTGCTGACCTGCTTGGCCTGCTTCTGGTTGACCAGCCCTGCTTTGAGCAACTGGTCGCGAAGGGAAATGCTCATGGTACTTATTACTCACTTAGGCCACTGCTCAACCGCAGCTGGACACATTCTTTTCCTGGCGTTTGGCTTCGCCCCACAGGGCGTCCAACTCTTCGAGGGTGCAATCTTCCATGGGACGGTGGGTGTCGCGCAATGCCTGTTCGATAAAACGGAAGCGTCGCTCGAACTTGCTGTTGGCGCCACGCAGCGCGGTTTCCGGATCAACCTTGAGATGCCGCGCCAGATTAACCACGGAAAACAGCAGGTCGCCGACTTCATCGGCAATCGCCTCAGAGTCGTTGTCGGCCATTGCCTCGAGTATTTCATCGAGCTCCTCACGGACCTTGTCGAGGACCGGTAAGGCATCTGGCCAGTCGAAGCCGACCTGCCCTGCGCGCTTTTGCAATTTGGCCGAGCGGGACAACGCCGGCAAGGCGGCGGGAACATCATCGAGCAAAGACAACTGTTGTGGCGCAGCGGATTTCTCGGCGCGTTCTTCGGCCTTGATCTGCTCCCATCGTTGTTTGACCTGCTCTTCGCTCAGACGCGGGACATCCAGCGGCGCGTACAGGTCACCGGTGGGGAACACGTGCGGGTGACGGCGGATCAGCTTGCGGGTGATGCTGTCGACCACACCATCGAATTCGAAACGCCCTTCTTCCCGGGCCAACTGGCTGTAATAAACCACCTGAAACAGAAGGTCACCCAGCTCACCCTGCAAGTGTTCAAAGTCACCACGCTCGATGGCGTCTGCGACTTCGTAAGCTTCCTCAAGGGTGTGCGGGACGATGGTGGCGTAAGTTTGCTTGATGTCCCACGGGCAACCGTACTGCGGATCGCGCAGGCGGTTCATCAGGTGTAATAGATCTTCAAGGGTGTACATCAGTCATCTCGTTTTGCGACCTGTAGGAGCTGAGCTTGCTCGCGATGACGGTGTGTCAGGTATAACGCTATCGCGAGCAAGCTCAGCTCCTACAGGTTCGGTTGCACCAGCGGCTGTGTGCATTTCAGGGCGTACGGTTACGCCGCGTCTCGATGATGTTCGGCAATTGGGAAATCCGCCCCAGCAACCGACCCAACGCATCCAGCCCCGGAATCTCGATGGTCAGGGACATCAACGCGGTGTTGTCCTCCTTGTTCGAGCGGGTGTTGACTGCCAATACGTTGATCCGCTCGTTGAGCAGTACCTGGGAAACGTCACGCAGCAAACCCGAACGGTCGTAGGCACGGATAATGATGTCCACCGGATAAGTGAGCACCGGCACCGGCCCCCAGCTGACCTGGATGATCCGCTCCGGTTCGCGTCCGGCCAGTTGCAGCACCGAGGCGCAATCCTGGCGGTGAATGCTCACGCCACGACCCTGGGTGATGTAGCCGACGATGGCATCCCCCGGCAACGGCTGGCAGCAGCCCGCCATCTGGGTCATCAGGTTGCCGACGCCCTGGATCTGGATGTCGCCACGCTTGCCCGGTTTGTAACCGGTGGCCTTGCGCGGTATCAGCTCCAGCTGTTCGTTGCCCCGCTCTGGTTCGACCAGTTGCTGCGCCAGGTTAACCAGTTGTGCCAGGCGCAAATCGCCGGCACCCAAGGCGGCAAACATGTCCTCGGCGGTTTTCATGTTGGCCTTGTCGGCCAGCTTGTCGAAATCCACCGCCGGCAGACCGAGGCGATTGAGCTCGCGTTCAAGCAGGGTTTTACCGGCCGCGACGTTTTGATCGCGCGCCTGCAACTTGAACCAGTGCACGATCTTCGCCCGCGCCCGTGACGTGGTGACATAACCCAGGTTCGGGTTCAGCCAGTCGCGACTCGGGGTGCCGTGCTTGCTGGTGATGATCTCGACCTGTTCACCGGTTTGCAGGCTGTAGTTGAGCGGTACGATGCGCCCGTTGATCTTGGCGCCGCGGCAGTTGTGACCGATTTCAGTGTGCACGCGGTAAGCGAAGTCCAGCGGTGTCGCCCCCTTCGGCAGATCGATGGCATGACCGTCCGGGGTAAAGATGTACACGCGATCCGGTTCGATATCGACCCGCAGCTGTTCGGCCAGACCACCAATATCACCCAGCTCTTCGTGCCATTCGAGCACCTGACGCAGCCAGGAGATTTTCTCTTCGTAGTGATTGGAACCGGACTTGACGTCGGTGCCCTTGTAGCGCCAGTGCGCGCAAACACCGAGTTCCGCTTCCTCGTGCATGGCATGAGTGCGGATCTGCACTTCCAGCACCTTGCCCTCAGGGCCGATCACCGCCGTGTGCAGCGAGCGATAGCCGTTCTCTTTCGGGTTGGCGATGTAGTCGTCGAATTCTTTCGGGATGTGTCGCCACAGGGTGTGGACAATACCGAGCGCGGTGTAGCAGTCGCGCATTTCCGGCACCAGCACGCGAACGGCGCGTACGTCGTAGATCTGGCTGAATTCCAGGCCCTTGCGCTGCATTTTGCGCCAGATCGAATAGATGTGTTTGGCCCGGCCGCTGATGTCGGCGTCGACTCCGGTGGCCTGTAGTTCGTTTTTCAGTTGGCTCATCACGTCGCTGATGAAACGCTCGCGATCCAGCCGCCGCTCGTGGAGTAACTTGGCGATCTGTTTGTATTGGTCAGGCTCAAGGTAGCGGAAGGACAAATCCTCCAGTTCCCACTTGATATGACCGATACCCAAACGGTGAGCGAGGGGCGCGTAGATGTCGAAGACTTCACGGGCCACGCGGTTGCGCTTTTCGTCATCGGCGGTTTTCACCGCGCGGATCGCGCACGTACGCTCGGCCAGTTTGATCAGGGCGACGCGAACGTCGTCGACCATGGCCACCAGCATCTTGCGCAGGTTTTCCACTTGGCCCTGAGTGCCCATCACCATGGATTTGCGGGGGCTCAGACTGTCGCTGATCGCCGCCATGCGTTGCACGCCGTCGATGAGTTTGGCCACCACCGGACCGAATCGCTGGCTGACGGCCGGCAACGGAATCTGGCCCTCACGCACGCCACGGTACAGAACCGCGGCGACCAGCGAATCCTGATCGAGCTTGAGGTCGGCGAGGATCTCGGCGATCTCGAGGCCGTAGCGGAAACTGGAGTTTCCTTCGGACCACAAATTGTTCGCCGCATTGGCTTGTTGTTCGGCCTCGCGAGCGTACTCACAGGCTTCTTTCAAGGCTTCGCGATCCAGTGCCAGATCGACACTGACCGCATGATCGAGCCAAGCCTCGAGATTGATACTGCCGTCCGTGTTGATCGGCTGGTGTGCTCTCACCTGTACCATCTTGCTTACCTTCCCTACGACGCAGACTCAATGCGTCAGAATCGCTGACCTTCGTTGCCCGTGCGCCCACGTAGGGCTGGTGCGCGGCTGCACGGGCGGGCCAGTCGGACCAGACGAGCCATCCTAGCTCGCTTCAAATAACGCCATGGCTTCGACATGTGCCGTCTGAGGAAACATATCGAGAATCCCGGCACGTTTTAACCGGTAGCCCTGCTTGATCAATTCGACCGTATCGCGCGCCAGCGTTGCCGGGTTGCACGACACGTACACCAATCGCTCGGCGCCCAGGGATTTTAGCTTGCGCACCACCTCGAAAGCACCGTCACGCGGTGGGTCCAAGAGTACCGCACAAAAGCCTTCGCGCGCCCATTCGGCATCGGTCAAAGGCTGGGATAAATCGGCCTGAAAAAATTCTACGTTATGCAGATTGTTGCTAACGGCATTCGCGGCCGCCCGCTCGACCATCACCTGCACCCCCTCCACCGCCACCACTTCGCGAACGGTTTGCGCCAGCGGCAAGGCAAAGTTGCCCAAACCGCAGAACAAGTCCAGCACTCTCTCATTCGCAGTCGGTTTCAGCCATTGCAACGCCTGGGCAACCATCGCCTCGTTGACGCCGGCATTAACCTGGACGAAATCCCCGGGGCGATACGCCAGATCCAGGTTCCACTGTTCCAGACGATACCCCAGGGATTGACCAGCCTCGACCGGTTGAGGTTCGCCCTCACCGTGAAGCCACAGCTGGGCTTCATGGAACGCGCAGAATTCCTTGAGGATCGTCAGATCGGCATCGGACAATGGCGCCATGTGCCGCAGCAACACCGCCAGCGACGAACCGCTGAACAATTCCACATGCCCGAGCGCCTGTGGCTTGCTCAGGCGCCGCAGCATTTCCGGCAAGCGAGCCATGATCGGTTGCAAGGGTTGTACCAGCACCAGACATTCATCGATAGCGACAATGTCCTGGCTGCCGGCGGCGCGAAAACCGACCTCGAGTTTTTTCGCCTTCACGTCCCAGCGCACCGCGACCCGGGCACGACGACGGTAAGCGAATTCCGGACCGCTCAAGGGCGCGGCCCATTCTTCGGGCTCGACACCGGCGACCCTGGACAATTGCTCGGCGAGCATGCGCTGTTTCAGGGCGAGTTGTTCGTCATGAGGCAGATGTTGCACGCTGCAGCCACCACAGCGACCGGCATGGGCACACGGCGCCGGGCGTCGCAGCTCGCTGGCCTTGAACACCCGCTCGGTGCGCGCCTCAACCACTTTACCGTGGGCACCAAGCACCCGCGCCTCGACGTCTTCACCGGCCAAAGCGCCGATGACGAACCAGGTGCGACCTTCAAAAAACGCGATCCCGCGACCGTCGTTAGCCAGGCGCTCGATGGTCAGGCGCTGCTTTTTTCCGGTCGGGATTTGCGGGGCCTTGCTGCCACCCGTGGGCTGGAAGCGCAGGCCTCTCTCATGCTTGGCCATCAGTTGGGCGCGTCGAAAATGCCGGTCGACAGATAGCGGTCGCCTCGGTCGCAGATGATCGCGACGATCACCGCGTTTTCAACTTCTTTGGACAGACGCAGCATCGCGGCCACCGCACCACCGGACGACACGCCGCAGAAGATGCCTTCTTCGCGGGCCAGACGACGGGTCACGTCCTCAGCTTCGCTCTGGGCCATGTCGACGATCCGGTCCACGCGGTCGGCCTGGTAGATCTTCGGCAGGTATTCCTGAGGCCAGCGACGGATACCCGGAATCGCCGAACCTTCCATCGGTTGCAGACCGATGATCTGCACGTTCTCGTTCTGCTCTTTCAGGTAGCGCGAGACGCCCATGATGGTACCGGTGGTGCCCATGGAGCTGACGAAATGGGTGATGGTGCCCTCGGTCTGACGCCAGATTTCCGGGCCGGTGGTGGTGTAGTGCGCTTCTGGGTTGTCACCGTTGGCGAACTGATCCAGCACCTTGCCACGACCTTCGGCTTCCATACGCTGGGCGAGATCGCGGGCGCCTTCCATGCCTTGCTCCTGGCTGACCAGGATCAACTCGGCGCCGTAAGCAGTCATGGCCGCCTTGCGTTCGGCGCTGGAATTGTCCGGCATGATCAGGATCATCTTGTAACCCTTGATCGCGGCAGCCATGGCCAACGCGATCCCGGTGTTACCCGAGGTCGCTTCGATCAGCGTATCGCCGGCGTGGATCTGCCCGCGCAACTCGGCGCGGGTGATCATCGACAGCGCCGGACGGTCCTTGACCGAACCCGCCGGGTTGTTCCCTTCGAGCTTGAGCAAAAGGGTATTGCTGGTTTCGCCGGGCAGGCGCTGCAAACGGACCAGCGGAGTGTTGCCGACGCAATCGGCGATGGTTGGGTACTGCAAGGTCATGGCGTATTCGCAATCCAGACTGCGGGGGCGCCTATCATACCGGCAAACCTCGCAAGGCCATATCACGCAAAGTGTGGTGCTTATGGTTTATGGGAATAAGCGGCTGGTTCAGCCTTCGTCTGCTAGTGCGACATTCAAGGCATAGAACTCATGCAGCTTGGCCTGCAACAACTGTTTGTCCGGTAGCTGGACTTGATACTCCGCGATCAGCGCTGGCGACAGGCTGCGATTAAGGGCGTACTCGACGACTTCGTCTTCCTTGCTGGCGCAGAGCAAGACACCGATTGCAGGGTTCTCATGGATTTTGCGTTCTTCGCGATCCAGCGCTTCCAGGTAGAAACCCAACTTGCCCAGATACTCCGGTTCGAAACGCCCTACCTTGAGTTCGATGGCCACCAGGCAGTTAAGACCGCGGTGGAAGAACAGCAAGTCCAGCGCAAAATCACGCCCGCCGACTTGTATTGGGTATTGGGAGCCGACGAAGCAGAAGTCGCGGCCCAGCTCGCTCAAAAACGCCTTGAGACGCGCCAGCAAGCCCTGATGCAGATCAGTTTCGGCGTGGACACCGGGCAGGTCGAGAAACTCGACCATGTAAGCGTCACGGAATATCTCAAGTGCCGAGGGGTGGGTTTGTTTCAGAACGGCGGAGGCTTTTGCCGGTTGGGTCACGCTGCGTTCAAACAGTGCTGCTTTGAACTGGCGCTCCAGCTCACGCTTCGACCATTTTTCCTGAACAGCCATTCGTAAGTAAAACTCCCGCTCTTCCGGGAGTTTGCTCTGGCTGAAGATGACCAGATTGTGGGTCCAGGGTAATTGTCTCACCAGTGGTGAGACTTTCTCGTCGCCCCGGTAAGTCTCGTAGAACTGACGCATGCGAAACAGATTGGGTCGAGTAAACCCACGCAGCCCCGGTTGAGTCTGAGCCAAATGCTCGGCCAATTGACCCACCACGGAATCGCCCCATTCGGCCCTCTCCAACTTACGACTGATGTAAGCCCCAACCTGCCAGTACAACTCTATCAACTGGGTGTTGACCGCCTGAATGGCCTGTCGCCTGGCACTTTGAATCAATGCAAGCACTTCATTGAAACGGGCGTCGGTTTTGCTATCGGGAACTTGGGGTACGGTCATGCCTGGCTCCTTGAACATGGGAAAACGCGTGAGCTTAAACCGTCAAGAATGCTTGAAATGACCGGTGATACCCTTTGGGAAATGTCGTACAGAATCTCGGGAACGCTCTGGCAAAATCAGAGCGTCGTAGTTAGGTGGGCCTCTTCGCGGGCGAGCCTGCTCGCGAAGGCGTCATCACTCGCGCCGCTGTCGTCGGCCAACAATCGCATGTTCATCCGCAGCCCTCTCCCGGTATTCTGCGCCCAAAGCTCTCCGCCCTGCCGTTGCACGGCATTCCTGGCAATACTCAACCCCAATCCAAACCCGCCATCCCCCGGGCGCGAACCATCGAGGCGGGTAAAGGGCAGAAAGATTCGCTCCAGATCAGACTCCGCCACGCCGCCGCCCTGATCCTCCAGCCACAGATGCCAGTATTTGCCATCGCGCCGCCCGCCCAGCGTGACCACTCCACCCCTGGGCGAATGACGAATCGCGTTGCGCAGCATGTTTTCCAAGGCCTGGGCCAGGGTATTGAGGTGACCGCGCACCCAGCAGGACGAATCCACCGAGCACTGCAATTGCCCTTGCGGCCAGCCGCTTTCAAAGCAGGCATTTTCCGTGAGCATTTCCCACAAGACCTGGATCTGGATCGCTTCGTCAGGCAAACGGGTGCGCTCGGTGTCGAGCCAGGCCAGTTGCAGAGTGTCTTCTACAAGCCGCTGCATGCCATCGACCTCACGGCCGATTCGCTCGCGCAAGGCGTCCAACCCCTGCTCGCTTTCACTGGCCACCCGCAAGCGGCTCAGCGGTGTGCGCAACTCATGGGACAGGTCGCGCAGCAATTGCTGTTGAAGCGCCACGGTACTTTGCAGGCGTTCGGACATGTGGTCGAACGCCCAGCCCAGCTCACCCAGTTCATCAGAACGATTGGTCGTACGGCTCGACAATCGAACATTCAACTGATCGGCACGCCAGGCATTGGCCTGCTCGCGCAGGGTATTGAGCGGGATCACCAGCAACCGATAGAGGCCCACACAAAGCAACAAGGTGAACAGTCCCGGAATCACACCGTTGGTAATCACGCGCCAGAACACTCGATAGTGCCCAGGGACAAAGCGCGCGGGCAGTTCGATCACCAGGCTGCCGGCAGACGGATCACGGGGAAACGGCACACGCATCCACGGCCGGCCTTTCTTGTGGATGGACCAATCCAGGCCGCGCAAGAAGGTCAGGTGTTCGATTTCCTTGTCCGTCAGCGCCTGGCTACTCAGGGACTGCAAATCACCGCCAATAACACCGACCCAACTCTTTTCCCGGCGTTGCATGCCTTGCAGCCAGCTATCGACGCCCTCGCGCTGACGCCGTTGCCATGCCTGCTCGGCTTCAGCGGCGTAGCGTGTCAGTGTGCGACGGGCGTCGTCCGACAGGAACTGGTTGCGCTCCTCCATGTACCGGCCCCAGGACCAGCTCAGCCAGATCATCAGCAGACAAAAAGCCACCAGTAGGCAGGCCAGCTTCCAGAACAGCGAATACCGCCCCGGCAACTTACATTTCATCGCCAACACTCAGGATGTAGCCCTTGCCCCACACCGTGCGTACTTCGCGCTCGGTATAGCCGATGGCCTTGAGCTTGCGGCGAATCTGGCTGATGTGCATGTCCAGGCTACGATCATGGGCCGCATACCCCCGCTGCAGCACATGCTGATAAAGGAAGGCTTTGCTCAAGACTTCATCGTCGTTGCGGTGCAGTGTTTCCAGCAGTCGGTATTCACTGCGGGTCAGGCCGGCCGCCTGACCTCCATAAAAGACCTCGAACAGCTCATCGTCGAAACGCAGGCTGTCCGCTGTCGGGGCAAGGGCTACCGGCGTCGGCCGGCGATCTAACGCCACCCGGCGCAAGATCGCTTCGATACGCACCCGCAATTCGACCATGCTGAAGGGCTTTGGCAGGTAGTCATCGGCCCCCAGACGAAAACCGCTGATGCGATCCGCTTCGGCGCCCAGTGCTGACATGAGCAGCACCGGAGTGGAATGGCTCTGGCGCAATTGCGTCAGCACCGAAAGCCCATCCAGACCGGGCAACAGGATATCCATCAGCACCACATCGAAGGCTTGCCGGCGGGCAGCGTCCAACCCTTCCTGGCCGTTCTGGCACCAGGTCACCTGAAAGCCGCTGCGGCCCAGATGCTCGTGAACATAGGCACCGAGTACGAGGTCGTCTTCGATGGACAGGATTCGGGGATGGGTGGCGGCGTTGGGAGTCATGAGTATCTGCAAATAATTCTCAGTTGACAATTATTCAAGATTGCGCCGCCCGGGGCAAGCCAAGGGACCGATCCGGGTTTGAAAGTGCTGATCCGGGCGACGAATGACGGCATCAATTTTACGAAGATTGCCCGCCTTCAAATCGCTACACTGCGCAAGTGGCGCGTGCCGGACGCATGTGCAGCTCTATTGATAGCCGGATGCAGGAGAGAGGCGTGCTCAAAAAACTGGGAATTAAAGGCCGAGTGCTGTTGCTGACCCTGTTGCCGACCAGCCTGATGGCGTTGGTCCTGGGCGGCTATTTTACCTGGATGCAGCAATCGGACCTGCAAACCCAACTCCTGCAGCGTGGCGAAATGCTCGCCGAGCAACTGGCGCCGTTGGTGGCGCCGGCCATGGGGCACAAGAACACCGAACTGCTGGAGCGCATTGCCACCGAATCCCTGGAACAACCAGATGTACGTGCCGTGACCTTCCTCGCGCCAGACCGCACGCCACTGGCCCACGCCGGACCGACCATGCTCAATCAGGCGCCACTGGGCGACGGCTCGCAGATGCTGCGCCGCAGTGGCAATGATGCGACACGTTATCTGCTGCCGGTGTTCGGCAAACACCGCAACCTGGCCGGTGACCTGATTCCCGATGAAGCCGACCGCCTTCTGGGTTGGGTCGAACTCGAACTGTCCCACAACGGCATGTTGCTGCGCGGCTACCGCAGCCTGTTCGCCAGCTTGATGATGATCGCTGCGGGGCTGTGTGGGGCGGCGCTGTTGGCCTTGCGCATGGGCCGCACGATCAATCGGCCATTGAGCCAGATCAAGCAAGCCGTGGCCCAACTCAAGGATGGTCATCTGGAAACACGTCTGCCACCCCTCGGGAGCCACGAGCTGGATGAGTTGGCGTCCGGCATCAATCGCATGGCCGGCACCCTGCAGAATGCCCAGGAAGAACTGCAGCACAGCATCGACCAAGCCACTGAAGACGTACGCCAGAACCTGGAAACCATCGAAATCCAGAACATCGAACTCGACCTGGCGCGCAAGGAGGCCCTGGAGGCAAGCCGGATCAAATCCGAGTTCCTCGCCAACATGAGCCACGAAATCCGCACCCCGCTCAATGGCATTCTCGGCTTCACTCACCTGCTGCAAAAAAGCGAGCTGACCCCGCGCCAGCTCGACTATCTGGGCACTATCGAAAAGTCCGCCGACAGCTTGCTGGGGATCATCAACGAGATCCTCGATTTCTCGAAAATCGAGGCCGGCAAACTGGTGCTCGACCACATTCCGTTCAACCTGCGAGACCTGTTGCAGGACACCCTGACCATCCTCGCCCCGGCCGCCCACGCCAAGCAGCTGGAACTGGTGAGCCTGGTTTACCGCGACACGCCGCTGTCGCTGGTGGGCGATCCGCTGCGGCTCAAACAGATCCTCACCAATCTGGTCAGCAACGCCATCAAGTTCACCCGTGAGGGCACCATCGTGGCCCGCGCCATGCTCGAAGAGGAGAACGAAGACAGCGTGCAGCTGCGCATCAGCATCCAGGACACCGGCATCGGCCTGTCGAACCAGGACGTGCGCGCGCTGTTTCAGGCCTTCAGTCAGGCCGACAATTCGCTGTCGCGACAACCCGGCGGTACAGGCCTGGGGTTGGTGATTTCCAAGCGGCTGATCGAACAGATGGGGGGCGAGATTGGCGTCGACAGCACGCCGGGAGAAGGTTCGGAGTTCTGGATCAGCCTGAACTTGCCGAAAACCCGTGACGACGCCGAAGACCTGCCCGGCCCGCCCCTTTCCGGGCGCCGCGTGGCCGTGCTGGAAAACCATGAGCTGGCTCGCCAGGCCTTGCAACATCAACTGGAGGACTGTGGCCTGGCCGTGACAGCCTTCAATACCCTGGAAAGCCTGACCAATGGCGTGACAGGCGCCCACCAGACCGATCAGGCGATTGACCTGGCGGTATTGGGCGTCACCAGTAACGACATGCCACCGGAACGCCTCAACCAGTCCATCTGGGACCTCGAACACCTGGGCTGCAAAGTGCTGGTGCTGTGTCCGACCACGGAACAGACCCTGTTCCACCTCTCGGTGCCCAACCCGCACAGCCAGCTCCAGGCCAAACCGGCCTGCACGCGCAAGTTGCGGCGTGCGCTGTCTGATCTGGTCAACCCGCGCCAGGCCCGCAACGAACCCGGAGAACCGGTGTCCAGTCGCGCACCGAAAGTACTGTGCGTCGACGATAACCCGGCCAACCTGCTGTTGGTGCAAACCCTGCTCGAAGACATGGGCGCCAAGGTGCTTGCGGTGGAAAGCGGTTACGCCGCCATCAGAGCAGTCCAGAGCGAGACGTTCGATCTGGTGTTGATGGACGTGCAAATGCCCGGCATGGACGGTCGCCAGAGCACTGAAGCGATCCGCCAGTGGGAAAGCGAACGGCACTGCACCCCGCTGCCGATCGTTGCCCTCACCGCCCACGCCATGGCCAACGAAAAACGCGCCTTGCTGCAAAGCGGCATGGACGACTACCTGACCAAGCCGATCAGCGAGCGGCAACTGGCACAAGTGGTGTTGAAATGGAGCGGTCTGGCACTGCGCAACCAGAGCCCGGAACGCCCCGGCGACAGTCACGGCAGCGGCTTTGAGCTGCAGGTGCTGGATCACGAAGAAGGTTTGCGCCTGGCCGCCGGCAAGGCCGACTTGGCCGCAGACATGCTGGCAATGCTGCTGGCATCGCTGGAGGCCGACCGCGAAGCGATCCGCCAGGCACAGGAAAGCCGTGACCATAACGCGCTGATCGAGCGCGTTCATCGCCTGCATGGCGCCACCCGTTATTGCGGCGTGCCGCAACTGCGGGCTGCCTGCCAACGCAGCGAAACCCTGCTCAAGCAACAGGATCCTAAAGCCTTTGGCGCCCTGGAAGAACTCGACCGGGCGATCAACCGCCTGGCGGCCCAGGCGCGTATCAATGCCTGATGCAGCGCAAGGCATCAGCCGCTGTAAGCAGCTAATGTAGGAGCTGCCGAAGGCTGCGATCTTTTGATTTTTCTTTTTTTTAAAGATCAAAAGATCGCAGCCTTCGGCAGCTCCTACATCGGTGTGAACGCCAAGACGTGAGTTTTCAGGGAGAACACATGCGCACGATACTTTTCAGCAGCCAGACCTATGATCGCGACAGTTTTCTTGCCGCCGACCTGCCGGCCGGCATCGAGCTGCACTTTCAGGCAGCGCGCCTGAGCCTGGATACGGTGGCGCTGGCGGCACAACACGAGGTGGTCTGCGCCTTCATCAATGATGACCTCGGCGCCCCAGTGCTCGAACGCCTGGCCGCTGGCGGTACACGCCTGATCGCCCTGCGTTCGGCCGGTTACAACCATGTCGACCTCGCGGCAGCAAAACGCCTGGGGATGGCGGTGGTGCGTGTACCGGCGTACTCGCCTCACGCAGTGGCCGAGCACGCAGTGGCGTTGGTACTGGCGCTGAACCGCCGATTGCACCGGGCGTACAACCGTACCCGCGAAGGCGATTTCAGCCTGCATGGCTTGACCGGCTTCGACCTGGTGGGCAAGACCGTCGGCGTGGTCGGCACCGGGCAGATCGGCGCGACCTTTGCCAAAATCATGAACGGTTTCGGCTGCCAATTGCTCGCCTACGACCCCTACCCCAACCCGCAGGTCGAAGCCTTGGGCGCCCGCTACATGAGCCTGCCGCAACTGCTGGCCGAATCGCAGATCATCAGCCTGCACTGCCCGCTCAACGAAAAGAGCAGACACTTGATCAACAGTGAATCGCTGGCGCGCATGCAACCCGGTGCAATGTTGATCAACACCGGTCGCGGCGGCCTGGTGGATACACCCGCACTGATCGACGCATTGAAAGATGGACAACTGGGGTATCTGGGGTTGGACGTCTATGAAGAGGAAGCACAATTGTTCTTCGAGGACCGTTCCGACCTGCCCTTGCAAGACGATGTCCTGGCGCGATTGCTGACCTTCCCCAACGTTATTGTCACCGCCCACCAGGCCTTTCTGACCCGTGAAGCACTGGGCGCGATTGCCGCGACCACCTTGCACAACATCGCAGCCTGGATGGCGGGCAAGTCCGAGAATCGTATAGAGGGCGACTGAACCTGATCGAAGGTCATCTGCCCGCGCCATGCTGCGCGTATGCCCGTGCTAGCATATCGCGCATATTTGGAGGACCCATGGTCGAACACGATTTCCGCTACAGCCTGATGAACCCGCAACACACCCTCACCGAATGCCGCGCCCTGGTTCCAGGGCGTTATCAAGTCACCGGCAACGGCGGCTCGATTCGCAACAATGACGTGCTGGTCGTGACCCTCAAAGGTGCCAAGGACTTGTCCATGCGCCTGACCGTCGAAACGGTTCGCCACTTGATCAACCCGCCCGGCCAATGGGTCGCGGTGGCCAGTGGCCCGGTATTTGGCGAACTGGCGATCCATACCTGGAAGGTGAACTGCGACAGCTGCGCCAAGGAGCTGAGTTTCGAATTCGCGGTCGACGCCAAACTGGGCAACAAGGCCGAAAAGCCTGCCGCCAATGCGCGGATTGCCGAGTTGGGCTGGAAGTCCATCGACGAGAAACACCTTTGCCCGAAATGCCAGGAGCCTGCGTGATGAAACGCCTCGCTCTGTCCGCGATGGTGGGCGCTGGCCTTGTGGGCTGCGCCGCCGAACCGGTGCAATTGCAACAAAACCGCAGCTATATCCTGGAGTGGATCGGCGAACGCCCGCTGATGGATTACAGCCACCTGACCATCACCCTGGGTGACGACGGGCGCGCTTACGGTAACGGTGGCTGCAACCACTGGTTTGCGCCGTACACGCTGGAAGGCAACAAGTTGAGCTTCGGCAAGATCGGCAGCACCCGCAAACTCTGCGCGCCGGCGTTGATGGAGCAGGAAAAACGCTTCCTTCAAGCGCTGGAACAGGTGCAGAGCTGGGACGTCTCGGAGGTCGAGCAGATGCGCTTCTGGCCTGCTGAAGGCGCACCACTGCGCTGGTGGCTTGAAGAGGGTTGAGCCCCGATTCACGCAGGAGCACAGCTTGCTGGCGATGGCAGCCTCAAGGACGCCATCGCCAGCAAGCTGTGCTCCTACAGAAGCTTCAATCTTTTGCTTTAGTTTTTAGCCTGCAACGCCTCCAGCTTCGCCATCACCCCCGCCGCCGTCTGCTCGCCCATCAACTGTTCCCGCACCTTACCCTTGTTGTCGATGATGTAGGTCACCGGCAATGCCTCGCTGCGTGGCAGATCGAAAATCTCGGAAGGGTCCTGCGCCAGCACGGTGAACTTGATGCCGAGTTTCTCGCTGGCGCTCTTGAGCTCTTGGCCCTGCACATTGTCGAAGTTGACCCCGAACACACCGATCTTCTTGTCCTTGAGCTGATCGGCCAAATGGTTCAGCTCAGGAATTTCGGTACGGCACGGCCCACACCATTCGGCCCAGTAATTGAGCACCAGCCATTGCTTGTCCAGGCGCTCGGCAGCGACTTTCTGCCCATTCTGATCGATCCCGTAGTCGTTACCGCAGCCCCCCAGCATCAACGTTCCAATGATCGCCAATGCCGCTGCCAGTCGCCTTGTCATGTCGTGATCCTTGTCGAAAAAAGAATACGGCCGCGACCCATTGCCTCCCAAGGTTCTGGATTGCGCGCTGCACAGTTAGAATAGCTGCCACCTTACACAAGATGCGACCCGCTCATGACCGATCTGACGCTTTATCACAACCCGCGCTGCTCGAAATCCCGCGGTGCGCTCGAACTGCTCGAAGCCCGTGGCCTGACACCGACCGTGGTTCGCTATCTGGAAACCCCGCTGGACGCCGCACAAATTCAGAGCCTGTTGAACAAACTGGGCATCAGCGCCCGACAACTGCTGCGCACTGGCGAGGACGAGTACAAAACCCTCAACCTGGCGGACAGCAACCTGAGTGAAGCGCAACTGATCGCCGCCATCGCGGTGAACCCGAAACTGATGGAGCGACCGATTCTCGAAGTCGGCGACAAAGCTGTCATCGGCCGCCCACCGGAGCAAATCCTGGAGTTGCTGCCGTGAGTGCGCCGTACATTCTGGTGCTGTATTACAGCCGCAGCGGTTCGACCAACGAAATGGCCCGACAGATTGCCCGTGGCGTGGAACAGGCCGGTCTTGAAGCCCGTTTGCGTACCGTGCCGGCTATTTCCACCGAATGCGAAGCCGTGGCACCGGACATTCCGGACGAGGGCGCGCTCTACGCCAGCCTCGACGATCTGAAAAATTGCGCTGGTTTGGCGCTCGGCAGTCCGACCCGCTTCGGCAATATGGCGGCGCCGCTCAAGTACTTCCTTGATGGCACCAGCAACCTGTGGTTGACCGGCGCCCTCGTGGGCAAGCCAGCCGGCGTGTTCACCTCTACCGCGAGCCTGCACGGTGGCCAGGAAACCACGTTGTTGTCGATGATGTTGCCGCTGCTGCACCACGGCATGCTGATTACCGGCCTGCCCTATAGCGAGTCGGCGCTGCTGGAAACCCAGGGCGGTGGCACACCGTATGGCGCCAGCCATCACGCCGGTGCCGATGGCAAGAGCGGCCTGGACGCGCACGAAGTCGCACTGTGCCGCGCGCTGGGTATGCGCCTGGCCAAGACTGCACAGAAATTGGAGGGCTGAGGGTGGCCAAGAAGCCGAAGATCCTGCCCGCCATCGAATGGCTTGAACCCCGTGTCCGGGCCATGCGCGTGATCAGTCTGCTGTGCTTT
Organism: Pseudomonas putida; assembly: GCF_050990305.1. Taxonomy (GTDB): domain Bacteria; phylum Pseudomonadota; class Gammaproteobacteria; order Pseudomonadales; family Pseudomonadaceae; genus Aquipseudomonas; species Aquipseudomonas putida_AH. Next base: position 5,031,690 of record NZ_CP158817.1, read on the forward strand.
TTCGGGCTGGTGGGACTGCTGTGCATTTACTACCTGCTGGTCGCCGACCTGCACGGTGCCCGGCCTTGGGTGATCTTGCTGATCGAACTGGTGCCGCTGCTGGTGTTGGCGCCCGGTATGATTATCGGCAACCCGCGCGGGCATTCGTGGATGTGTTTTGTGGTGAACCTGTATTTCATCAAGGGTGCATTGGCCGCGTATGACCCGAACCGGCAGATCTTCGGCTTGCTGGAGATGGGCGCGAGCCTGGCGGTGTTCTGCTCGGCGCTGCTGTATGTGCGGTGGCGGTATCAGCTGAATCGCAAGCTGGCGGGTGAAGGCGAACCCTCCGTCGCCTGATTAAAAGATCGCAGCCTTCGGCAGCTCCTACATGGGATCGCGTGTTTCTGTAGGAGCTGCCGAAGGCTGCGATCTTTTATGCTCAGTGATTGACGGTGTAGGCCAGCATCATCGAGATCTGGCTCATCGGCCGCCCGCCGCTTTCTTCATGCCACTGATTGAACACATCCTGCACCAACGCCAGGTCGCGCAGGCTGCTCGGCACCTTGTCGATGATGTTCTGTGCATTCAACGCCGCCACCACGTCGTAGCTCGGCACAAAGGTGTCCTTGCCGACCATTCGTAGAAAACGTGGCGCCGACAGGCCGCCCAATTGATGGCCGCGTTTCTTCAGCACAGTCCACAACCCGACAATATCGGTCACGGGCCAATCGGCGATCATCGCGCCGAAACTGCCCTTTTCATGGGCCACGTCCAGCACGAACTGCGCATTGCGCGGCACGCTCTTGAGCTTACCCAGGTGGCGGATGATCCGCGCATCCTGCATCAGGCGCTCCAGGTGTTCAGCGCTCATCAACACGACTTTTTCCGGGTCGAACTTGAAGAAGACTTCTTCGAAGGCCGGCCACTTGGCATCCACCAGGCTGTGCTTGAGGCCGGCACGGAACACACGCAGTGCCATGGTCGACAGGTAGCGATCGTCGGTGATGTCACGCAATTGCGCCGGGGTTTTGGGAACGGGCAGATGGGCTTCCAGTTCAGCCGCCGAACCGAAGCGGTTCAAACAGTATTCGTTCAGCCACTTGTAGTCGCGCATGCCCTCTCCTGAGGAATAAACGAAAAACCTGTAGGAGCCGAGCTTGCTCGCGATAGCGGTGTGTCATTCAACGCAAATGTTGGCTGACACACCGCTATCGCGAGCAAGCTCGGCTCCTACAGTTTGATCAGAGGTTGACCACGTTGACGAAGCGCGAAGCCGCCGTCTCGTCGATCTTGAGGCTGGTGAAGTCGAACAGGTTGCGGTCCGCCAGTTGCGACGGGATCACATTCTGCAAGCTGCGGAAGATGCTCTCGGTACGCCCCGGTGTCTTGCGCTCCCAATCCTGAAGCATTTCCTTGACCACCTGACGTTGCAGGTTTTCCTGGGAACCGCAGAGGTTGCACGGAATGATCGGGAATTGCTTGAAGTCAGAGTACGCCTGGATGTCTTTTTCGTTGCAGTAGGCCAGCGGACGGATTACCACGTTGCGACCGTCATCGGCCCGCAGTTTCGGCGGCATGGCCTTGAGTGAACCGTTGAAGAACATGTTCAGGAAGAACGTCTCGACGATGTCGTCGCGATGATGGCCGAGGGCCATTTTGGTCGCGCCGATTTCGTCGGCAAAGGTGTAGAGAGTACCGCGACGCAGGCGCGAGCACAGCGAACAAGTGGTTTTGCCTTCCGGAACCAGCTCCTTGACCACCGAGTAAGTGTCTTTCTCGACAATGTGATACTCGATGCCCAGCTCTTTCAGGTAGGCCGGCAGCACATGCTCAGGGAAACCCGGCTGTTTCTGGTCCATGTTCACGGCCACGATCTCGAATTTGATCGGTGCGACCTTCTGCAAGTGCATCAGCACATCAAGCATGGTGTAGCTGTCTTTTCCTTATAGCCTAAGGTAGACCCAACAGACAGCATAACCATGGCATAACCTCTTGATTTCACTGAGCTTTCAGAAAAACATGTTTTACAAAAAAAATCGATAATGTAAATTTTCTGGATATACGACACCAAAAAACCCTTCCCGACCCCAAAAATCGACTTTTGATCTTTACAAAATTTGGACCACATTTATCCAATTTTCAACGCTGGAGGATGAAACCGTTGCGTCTTCAAATTTGTATTCCGGCCGGTCTCCCGACCTGTCAATAGATAGATCTATAAAATTGAATAGATTCCGATCGGCCATCTGGGAAGGACTTACGCTTTGTAAACTGTGAAAAATATTTTCCACACAGCCAGGATTTACCGAGTCCCACTCTGCAATCATAGCTTTAACCTTTTTCCTCTGGAGATTCTCCTGAGAGCCGCAGAGATTACACGGAATTATCGGATATGCGCTATCAATAGCTACCTTCGCTATATCTTTTTCCCTGCAATATGCGAGCGGCCGAATAACTATATTCCTCTTATCGTCACTAAGAAGCTTAGGAGGCATCCCTTTCATCTGCGCTTGGAAAAACATGTTGAGAAACAAAGTTTCAACCATATCATCCATATGATGTCCAAGCGCCAATTTAGTAGCCCCTATTTCCTCTGCAAAACTATAAAGCGTACCTCTTCTGAGTCGAGAGCAAAGAGAGCAAGTCGTTTTGCCTTCAGGCACCTTCTGCTTGACTACAGAATAAGTATCTTTATCAATTATATAATAATCAATACCTTTACTTTCGAAAAACTCAGGCAAGATATGCTCAGGGAAGCCAGGCTGTTTCTGGTCAAGATTTACAGCAACGACACTAAATTTTATTTGTGCAACTCGCTGCAAGTGCAATAGAGCTTCGAGCATCACAAATGAATCTTTTCCGCCACTCACGCAAACCATAACTTTGTCGCCGTCTTCGATCATGGCGTAATCTACTACGGCCTTTCCGACATTACCGCGCAGCTTTTTACGACGTAGCTCAGCAGCTTTATTTATTTGCGCTGTACCTTCATCTATCATCATGACACTATTTCCGACAAATAATTTAGAGACTTATACAAAAATGGCCACACCCGTATCTCTCATGCCACTTTTAACTTATCGATGTGGTTAACTACCATCACTACCAAACACAGAAAAGCTCAACACAAAATAAATATTCTGGCCACGCACTTCGCATCCAATCTACGCGCTTAAAACTCGATACAGAGGTAAAGCGAACGACATCTGAGTTAGCTGCATCATAACAAGATTATGCCTGCCTTTTAAGGGGGCCCTGACCAACGACTGCATTCAGCTTGACTAGGGCGCGACATGCCAGGTTGGCCCCGCCGCCCCACCATGGCGACAGGCAAGCACCACCATTTGCATCGGGTGAAGCGTTGAGATCGAGCCATTATCGGATGGATCACCAAGCGGACAATACGGCGTTGCAGGTTGAGGAACAGGCAAAAGAGGCGGAGGTGTCGGATCTATACACCGTGTACTACAGATTTATGTCACTTGAAACGCATGGCCATAGTGAGATGCCGCAGAACACGTCAGCCGTCCTGGCCCTATGCGAAGCCCATCTCCAGAGTGTTGACCGATGTAAAAACTGGTACGGGAATCGAGCTACCTCCGAGCGATGGCGGGTCTCAAAAATCTGGAGCGGATCTGCTTTGTTGTGATGGACAAACCACTGTTCTCGGACATCGAGGCAGGCAGCATTAGATCATCAGCCTTACTCTGGTCTCGCTCGACCTGATGGTCAGCAATGGCGCAACATCTTTGCAGCACCACATCTCAGCCGCTACGGTCTAGCTGAGGAGTAGTCGCCTTAATGGGCAATTGCACAAACTTGCCCACCCAATTGCATTGGATTTGACCAGCACGGTTTGTGCACATGGCCGGTAGAGACCAACCCAAAGCTGACGGTGGCGACGGGCTGAGATCGGCCAGAAGCGGACGCTCGTCTTGGTCCGATTTCGACCCAAAGTTGACGGGGGCGACATTCGAAAAACCACCCAAAGTGGTTGGTAAACCGAGCTAAGGTAAGCGAGCGAGGGGCTGCGCAGACCATACTGTCGTGAGGCCAGGGCGAAGGCCGCTGCTTACTCACAATGTGCTATCACTAAAACCGGAAATTCAACCATGAGTGAAGAGTGGATTCTGCAAACCAAGGAAACCCGTAGGGCCTTTTCTAACGCGGCGTGGGTTCCTTTGAGAGCGTCAGTTGAGAGCAAGAAAAGGGATGTAAAAGACGTAGGTCATGTCAGTGAATATTTCGGCTGCGGCTCCGTTGCATTCCCGCCAGAGCATCGCCAGCTGGTTGAAGAACGTCTTGGATGGAGCGACATAGGCATTGGGCACACTGTCGCGCCATATGCATACGAAGATGGGTATTATGCGTCCATAGATCAGTATCAATACAACGATAAAGAACCAATAGGCATTAACTTAATTTATGAACACCCGCAACTTGTTGTCGGTGGTAGAAAATGGATTTTGAGCCCTGACCTGGTGGTTGCGCTGCGCCTGATCAAAGAAGGTGACAATTGGGTTAGACCAGAAGAAAATTTCGTTGTCGTGGCCCGCGAGACCGTGAGTGAAGATGGCGAATACCGTCAGATAGAAATCAAAAGGGAGTTTCTACTTGATTATCTAGCAGCCAGGAACCTTTCGCTTCGCCTTGCATACTACCGACAGAGGGTAGAAAACGTCCCTGTATTAGAAGACAGCGCATATTCGAATCTTCAGCCTCACAATGAGGAAAGAGATAATGGCAAATTCACCCTAATCATTCGCAAGCTTGATGACGTCTTTGGGGGAAGCTGGGCGATGTTTCGAGCCTGGCGAACTGACGTAGATGAGGATGAAGACGCCCCTGTGATGGGGCCTGAGAATGACTCGAACACTGACCATGAGAGTTCAAATGGGCACCGTGGAGGCTATGAAGGTGTACGGGTAGAGGGGGAGTTTTGGCGTGAGGAGTGGATAGACCACCAATCCAAAAGTCAGCGCGTTCGTGGAGATGCGGATCCAAATCTACCGCAATTCATCGTGGAAACCGATGGAACGCGAATGAGGTCAGCAGAGCTTGATAACGAGGACGTGGGTCGCTGGCTGTGGTTTCGGTCCAGCGTTGTTACCGAGCTTCTGAACAATCGAGGATTCAAGCTGGCATGGTACACCGCTGAAACTGGAGCTATTCATTCCACGTCAGGATATAAAACTCATTTTGGAATCAACAGCTCTGATCTGATCACCGTATATGCTTACGACATCGCTCGCCTCGCCTCATGGGAGCAGCATGTTTGGGCAGCGCATAATGTAGCTCCTGAAGGTAAAGTATCAAATGAGTTGCTTGAAGCACAGATGAAAGCGCAACCAGCATCTACACATGCTGTTGAAGAAATGTTTTTTGGAAGCATGAGACTTCTGGAAGACAGCTTTAGAGATAAATATAATGTATCTCTGTTCAGCCACGACATTGATGACTTCGAAGCAGGTCAGCAAATATCCAGGTTTGCCAGCAAAGACAGAGCGTCCCTGCTCAGGCTAGCCAAGGACATCATTCGCGTATTCTCGGACAGGCTCAACATAACCGAGCTACGCAAACTTTCTACACACGAAGAAAAAGCCAAGCTCGGCTCAAACAAATTACTCCAAAGTATTTTAGCGGAGAAAATTGGAGACGCCAAAGCCAAGCGAGTGTTTGCTGAGATTGCCGGTGCTTATGATATGCGAGTGGGAGATGCACACCCGACTGGCTCAAAGGTCACTGACGCGATCAAGCTGGCGGGCATCGATGAAGAAAACTCGCCCTTACGGCAAGGAGAACAGCTTATCCACAACGTTGGGCGGTCTGTTTGGTACATCGGAAAATTCTTGTTCGCCGAGACAGATGGCTCGGACGAGTAGCAGTCATGCGATCCGAGGGTGTAACCCTGCTTCCCTCGGATCACTCGGCGATGGCACGCAGAGCCGCTGGCCAATTCGCGCAGCGGCTCTGTTCCCAGCATGCCTGGGTTCGGGTAGGTTGAGTTGTTTCCACACCAGGTAGATGAACTTTCGAAAATCCTCCTGGGCGGGGTGGACGTTAACACGGTCAGCCATACGGCAAAGTAACTCCTTTGGCCCACGCAGGAGCGAGCCAAGGCACAGCCGTAGGGCAGCCCAGGACGCGCCTGGGGGCACCTATTTTTGTTGTAATGGGATTAGGGTATTGTGCGTCCCCTATTGCGCCAAGGGGTGCTCAGGGAGAAAAGGTCGATGTCGGGTAAGGGCGTACCTACGCTGGATAGAGCGAAGGTTCTGGAAAATGCTGTAACGTCCATTCAGCTAGGGATTGAGGATTACCAGCTCACGCAGGGTGATGACGGGAACCCCCTCCGAGCCGTTTCATCCGCTCGTAACCTCTTCGCAGGGGTTTTGCTGCTGTTCAAGTACAGGATTGCAATGCTCGCGGACTCTCCCGAACATGCGGCCAGCCTCATCTACAAGGCAAGGAAATTCAAACCCTGCCGTGACCAAGATGGCGTAATCGAGTGGCGTCCCGAGCTTGAACGAAACAAGACAATCGACGTAGCAGACATTGAACTGCACTTTGAGGGTCTTGGCATCCGCACTGATTGGACAGCCGTGAATACTCTGCAACGGTGCCGGAACGATCTGGAACACCTCCACCCCAAGCATCCCCTGGAGGAGATCAATAAATTCTTGCTCGATCTGTTCCCACTCCTGCGGGACTTCATTACACACGAGCTATCAGAGAATCCGGCAGCCTTGCTAGGCGAGACCTGGGAAGTCATGCTGAGAAATCACCAGTTCTTTGCCCACAATCTGGAGGAGGTACGGCGCCAGTGGGAAGACCTGGGCGTCATGGCGCATACCCGCGAGTTGTTCAAGGCTTGCTCATGCCCTGCCTGTGGTTCCCCGCTGCTTGAGCCTAACCGGGAAGACCTCCAGGCTGGTGTGCCCTTCGACTACTCGGAGTTCCGATACAACTGCCTCGCATGCAACCAGTCAGATTCGTTCATTGAGTTGATGGAAGAGGAGTTACGAACCACCCGAGAGAACCCGTTCGACGACGAGGAAATCATCACGGACTGCGGTAGTTGCGGCGCTCCGATGTTCGATCTATCCGAAGGGCATTGCCATCTCTGTGGCTACACTTATCAGCCGCCGAAGTGCTCCGGGTGCCACACCTCCCTAGAGGGCTACGAAGCGGAGAATGGGGCTCTATGTGATAGGTGCTCGGAGTACGCACACTACGATGATGAGTACGAGCCTCACATAAGCTAGCCATTGTTCCGCACTAAAGCGCTTCTGAGTTTCCTCTGGCAAGAGCCGCTCTGGGTAAAAAGCTGTCACCAGGGATATGCTGGAGTGGGATGGAAGCTCACCCATTAGCACAGAGAGGCCTGTCACTTATGAATGAGTCCGTGCGGACAATCGTGAAATTCCAGGACCCAAGCGACAATGAGTCGGAAAGTGACGGTCTGGCCCAGACCGTCGCAGTGGAGGATTAGACTTCAGTCTGCTCTGCCATTTCTAAAGCATCGTCTACCTCGATGCCCAAATACCTGACAGTGCTTTCGAGTTTCGTAAGACCTAGCAAGAGTTGAACTGCCCTCAAGTTCTTGGTCCTGCGATAGATCAACGAAGACTTGGTTCGCCGTGCGTGTGGGTACCGTACATCGTCGGGTCAAGTCCAATGGCTGTTACCCATGCTTTGACTATTCGAGCGTATTGCCTAGTGGAGAGATGATATAAGTTATGCAATCGCGTCGGGAACAGAAAGTCTTCACTGCGAAGATGCGCCTGACGCATCCAAGCCTCCAGTACTGTTCGTGTTTGCTCAGTAATTTCAAACTGCACTGGATGTTGAGTTTTCTGCTGCATCACGATGGCCGGTGACGAAACATGCTCCCCATGCGCAATGTCACGTACTCGCAGCTTGGTTAAGTCACAGGCACGCAGTTTGCTATCGATGGCCAAGTTGAAGAGAGCCAGATCCCGTGTCTTCTCCGCGAGCTGAAGTCTGACCCGAATGGCCCAGATATCTTTGACTCGGAGCGGTGCTTTCTGCCCTACAAGCTTTCCCTTGTTCCAAGGCTGATGGCGATGTAAAGCGATAGTGTTCATGGCTTGTCCTCCAGGTTTAGGGAGGACAAGGGTGGGTCAGTCGCAATGCGAATTGGTCGCTAATCGGCCCATAACTGACGTAGGTGGCCTAGTTGCAATCAGCCATAAGCAGTCAATGAACTAAACCGCAAATAGGTAGCGCCAAGCTGATATTGATGTTATACCGACGAACAATCACTATCACTAAATAACATAGAATGTCATTTGAGAAAAATCATGAACAGTTTTGACAGCCCCGAAACTGCACAGCGACTTCTGGATGTATGGAAGGCAATGAGAGAGGGGAAGCTGAAATTTCCTCCATCGTTACAATTCCATGCGGATGAGCTATTGGCTGCCCCTTTGACGGTTACTGGATTGGTAGATACGAAAGGTTTATCTACAGAGACCGTACTGATGGCAAAGAGTTTTGGCGCAGCGCTGTCGATACAGAGAGCAGAAGCGTTAAAGGATAAAGCCCATCAGCCAGCAACTGCCATAAACGAAGTTCAAGCCGAACTATTTGCCCTTTTCAGTTCGTTATTTGCTGCATTGATATGCCGTTCGGTCGACTTGGTCAAAGACGAGGACGAGATCAAACAACGGATGATGTGGCGTGTTAAATATCAGTCAGACGTATTCGCCAACTCCGTAAACCAAGCAATGGATGAGTTGGGTGAATTCTATAATCGTCACTCCGCCAATATTTACCAGCAAGCAAAGAATTTTGGTGGAATGAGGTTGGTTACGGGTGGGCAGCGTCACTTTGGGCCATCCGCACTCAATGCAGTTCGCATAACCGGACTTTATGCAGACACACAGTTGATCCCGGATCCTATATATCCATTCTTAAGCTCAGATCTAAACCTGAACGCTGCATACTTGCAACTGGCCATTCAGCTCTTCCATATACTGCAATTGCGCCCGCTAGTAGATGCAAAGCTTCCCGTGCCAGCTGTTTTTATTTTTCCAAGTTTTGAGGAGGTCTTGGAGCGAAACGATGCACATACCAAGATGGGTTTTGAGCAGTTGGCGATTCGGTTGATCTCCCCATTTTGCCACGGGCAGATTCAATCAATGGAAGAACTCTTCGAATATTCAAGAAAACAAGAAACTGCATTCCTTGAGGCGCTGATGCCATCTGGCTTGTTTGTCCCACCAGGTGCGGCTCCCGGCATTCAACTCAGCGCCAGCGAAGCGGCGAGCAAGTATCTCGTTGAGCTTGAGGGCAAGCGCTCGCTCCATATTTTAGATCAAATGAAACGAATGCCCATCGGCCTACTGCTCCTCAATGGCGTCTTAGAAAGACTACGTCCTCAATACCATTTATTTGAGAATTCAAGTGAGCTTGGGGCGCAGGCACTTCTGTCGCAGCCTGTTCACTGGCACTATTTCGAAAAGATCGCCCAAGCAAACGCAAGAGATCTCCGTTCAAAAAATGTTATTTCTGATCAGGCGCTTCAGACGCTCCATGCGGTGCAGGATGACAGCCTATCCTGGCTCGCTAATATTCCTGTAACGACTCTTGCTCAGCTAATTTCGAATAATGAACACCGGTGGCTCCGAGAGGAACTAAATAAATACACCAGTCAACTGGCATCCGCCGGCCCAATTGATACGAATGAAATGATCAAAGAGGTCAGCCACGGCCTCGCTTCGCTGGTGCAGCGGCAACGTAAGAGTCTTAAGGATATTGAATCAAAGTACACGCCGAAGAAAGCGGCGATCCTTACAGGCGGCATCTTAGGCGCGGGACTGGTCGCATCGGCGGTCATGCTTCCCTTACTCTCCCCGCTCCTGGCCGTAGGTGCTCCGGCAGTTGCGCTCGCGGGCGTAGCCAGCGGTGCACTAATTGGTTTTGGTAAGGAAAAAGTAGGTGAAGTCGTTGAGAAGCACCACGCGGGTAAATCCATGCTTGGCGTGCTCGCTACAACAAGACCGATTTAGAATCCACATGTTCAGCATATCTTATGGGTAGCACGTCCGGTGCTGCACCTAACTAATTGGGGCGAGATGCCGAAGCAGGTTCAACTGGCAAAGGCCCCAATGCTGCCCCTTTCGATTTTAAAGTGTAGAAGAATTCAACTTAAGCATCCCATTTTGGCCGACTCCTGCCCCCCCCCTGAAGGACAACTTTTGGCCGTTTTCAGCCGGTCGCCACAGGCAGAAAACGGCCATTTTTAGCCATTGCTGACCGGCAGCTATGGGTCCAGGCTGTGTGAAAACGCCTGCGATTGTCTAACCTTCGGATCGTCGAGATCGTGGCGGGGACGATCATGAAGCGCTTCATTGAAGGTGAGGCTCGGACGCACGTCACGTTGCTGCCGGAGTGTCTGGACGACTACGTAGCCGAAGAAAATCCAGAGCGCGTGGTCGACGTTTTCGTCGATGAACTCGACCTGGGTGCACTTGGGTTTGAAGGCGTTGATCCTGCTGCCACGGGGCATCCGGCCTACCATCCTGCGATCTTGCTGAAGATCTATATCTACGGCTATCTCAATCGGATTCAGTCCACCCGCCGGCTTGAGCGTGAGGCCCAGCGTAACGTCGAGTTGATGTGGCTGACGGGGCATTTGGCTCCAGATTTCAAAACCATCGCTGACTTTCGCAAAGACAACGGCAAGGCTATTCGCAGTGTCTGCCGGCAATTTTTGGTGCTTTGTTTCAACCTCAATCTCTTCTCCCAATCGATCATCGCCATCGACGGCAGCAAATTCAAAGCCGTCAATAATCGCGACCGCAACTTCACTCAGGGCAAAGTGAAGGCACGCATGCAGCAGATCGAACACAGCATTGATCGATATCTGGCGGCGATGGATTCGGCGGATCGGGTAACGCCCGAAGTGGCCGAGGCCGTGCATCAAGTGGGAACCGCGGTCTATCTGGTGTCGTTCGCGCTGCTCACGGGCGCCTGTGGGGCCGGCGAGAACAGTGCACCTGGCCCGTGCCGGTGAACCACATATCTCGTATCCCCCATTGGGCCTAACCGGCGGCAACGTATAGCAGGTCGAGCATCCGACTGCAGCCTGTCGATCAGTGTGAGGTCCGAAGCGGAAAACTCGTGTACATTTTCAAAATGGTATGCAATCCTGACCATGTACGGGCTATTAAGCCCAGTAAATCGGGTTTACCATTGATAATGGTATACACAGGAGAGTTGCAATGTCTCAGCGACTGGGCAGTAAACATGTAGTTGTGTTCGGGGGAGCTTCCGGGATTGGTTACGAAACCGTCCGGTTGCTCGTAGAGGAAGGTGCCTATGTCACCGCAGCTGATCTGAATGCTGGCAAAGGCGCTGATTTAGCTGCGGAATTCTCTGGCCGGGTTGCATTTGTGTCTTGCGACGTCTCGAAAGAAGACGATGTCCGCAACGTCTTCGATCAAGCAGCAAAGGCAAGCGGCATCAATGCGGTCATCAACTGTGCCGGTATGCAGCTGTCTGGATGCGCAGAAGTGATGAGCCTTGAGGATTGGAACCGCATCATGGCGGTCAATGCTGCCGGCGCGTTTTTGACGGCCAAGTATGCAATCCCTCACCTTCGTGAAGCAGGCTCCGGTTCCATAGTTTTGGTCGCGTCGACTGCGGCCCATCGTGGCGGGCCGAAAATGACCGCTTACTCTGCGTCCAAAGGGGCGATCGTTAGCTTCGGGCGTGCTTTGGCGATGGAGCTTGGCAATTTCAACATCCGAGTGAACGTGGTTTGCCCTGGCTGGACCGACACGTCATTCAATGGCCCAGTAATTGAGACCCTGGGCGGTGAAGCGGCCAGAGACGCCATGCTAAGTGTCAGCGTACCGCTTCAGCGACAAGCTCATCCAAGAGAGATCGCTCAGGTCAACGTACACATGGCATCGGATGAGTCCAGCTACATCACGGGTCAGTCAATCGTCGTGGACGGCGGGTTGATCTAAGAAACACTTGATTCAATAAAAACAAGCTGCTGTTGCGCATTAGTGACAAGAATAATTATTGCGACGACACGATCAAGAGGCTGCCATGAGCAAGCTTATTTACGATTTTGTAGTAGTAGGTGCTGGCTCAGCCGGTGCAGTCATCGCTGCAAGGCTTAGCGAGAATCCAGACTCAAAGGTCCTTCTTCTGGAAGCAGGCCCCGAAGATAAAAACATTTTCTTAAAAATGCCTGTCGGTTTCGTTCGGTTGTTCCAGAATCCGAAGTACAACTGGATGTACGAAACAGAAGAAGAAGAAGGGATCAATGGCCGGAAAGCTTTCGTGCCGCGTGGAAAAACGCTGGGTGGAAGCAGCTCAATCAACGGCATGGTTTTCATCCGCGGAAATCGACAGGATTTCGACGATTGGCGTGATGCAGGCAATCCTGGCTGGGGATATGCCGACCTCCTTCCATACATGAAAAAATTGGAATCATATGATCAGGGCGACTCGGAATACCGAGGGCACTTCGGTCCGATGAAAATCCGTTCCAATGGATGGCGGAATGAGCTGAACGAAGCGGTAGTCTCCGGTGGATTGGAACTCGGGCTACCGCGCAATGATGGGTTCAATGGCGCTCAGCAGTTTGGGATTGGATACTATGACGTTTCCACCTGCGACGGAGAACGTGTTTCGACCTCTACTGCCTACCTGCATCCGAACAGAAACCGAAGCAATCTCCACATTATTACGGATGCGGTGGTAACCGGCGTTATCGTCGAAAATGGCCGCGCGACAGGCGTTCGATACCAACGTGCTGGGAGCTCCCACGAAGCCCGGGCGCGGGAGACAATCCTCAGCGCTGGAGCCATTAAATCCCCACAATTGCTGGAACTCTCCGGGATCGGTGAAGCCGCTCGACTGCAGAAACTGGGGATCAAGGTCGAGGTAGATCTTCCGGGCGTTGGCGAGAATCTTCAGGACCACATGTGCTCGAAGATCATGCACCGTGTGAACAAGCCGATTACGCTCAATGATCAACTCGGCAAGCTTCATCAGCAGGCATTCGGAATGGTTCGATATCTAATCGACCATGGCGGACCGTTCGCATGGCCTCCCTTCGCCATCGGCGCAAACGTCAAAACGAAGCCTGAACTGGAGCAACCAGACATTCAGATCCATTTCGGCGCGTTCTCCAACGATGTCTCGACTGGTAGCTTGCAGAAGTTCCCTGGTGTGCAGGCGATCTCTAACCAGCATCGACCAGAAAGTACTGGTTATGTGCACATCACAAGTGCTGACCCGTTGGCCATGCCTGCGATCAAGGTCAACTATCTGGCGACCAAAGGCGATCAGGATGCCGCCGTCGCAGGCTTCAGATACATGCGGCGATTGTTCGACACCGACGCCATTAGACCTTTCATTGTCGCCGAGACTTTCCCTGGCGCAACTTGCCAGACTGATGAAGAAATTCTGGAGCATATCCGCGAAACGGCAGTATCGGCATATCACCACTGTGGGACGTGCCGGATGGGACCTAAAAGCGATAGAGCAGCAGTTGTCGATAACAGGCTGCGTGTCCACGGGCTTCAGGGTCTTCGCGTTGCGGACGCGTCGATCATGCCAAATATAACTTCAGGCAACACGAATGCGGCTTCAATTATGATCGGCGAAAAATGTGCCGACCTTATTAAGGAGGACTACAAACTTAATAAATCAGCAGCATAACTCTGACGGCTTCAACCGCAACGACTAACTGATCTCACTTGTATACGGCATGTGAGATCAGATTACCCAATATATCGCCCTGACGCTATATGCGAGGAGCGCCTGACTGTGCCCAAAAATACTTACAACAAAAACAAACCAAGTTATGAACCAGGAGAAGGCCAATGACAAGCCTATCTGCAGTCAGCACGCTCAAAGCTCGAGGTGCAGCACCAAGAGGTTCTTGGCATGCACTCATCTTACTTTGGATTATCTTCGCTCTCGACATGAACTCGCGCATGCTTTTTTACGGTGTGCTACCGATGTTGACGCGCGAGTTTGGTCTAAGTGCTAGTGATGCCGGCTTTTATACCACTATTGTTACTGTTTCGACGGCGCTGCTTGCAATACCAGGTATGGTTTGGGCCGATAAGGGCGGTCATGGTTGGAAACGAAAATATAGGCACCTAGCGATCATCATTGGTTACACGCTGTTCACATTCCTGAGTGGCGTATCGTTCCTGAGCGCTTCGCTGTTGTCATTCATGATTCTCCAGGTCATATCGCACATGATCGGCGGTGTGGGCGAATCCGTGGAAGTCACCTCACTCGGAGAATGGTGGTCAGAGCAGCGACGCGGCTTCGCGCTAGGGCTCCACCATACGGCCTCCCCGTGGGGGACCCTTATAGGTGGGCTCGCCATCAGTTGGCTGCTTACTACATTCGGTGACGAGAACTGGCGGTTGGTTTTCCTTCTCTTCCCCATTCCAGTAATCGTCGCCTTTGGTGCTTATTGGATTTTTTGTACTAAGCAGCGATACGAGAAACTTCATGCAGACATCAAGGCCGCAGGCGAAACGCCTCCCTTGAATCCGGAGACGGTTAACAATGCTCATCAGCCCAATCGCTTCAAAAATACAATCCGGAACCCCAACATCCTAGCGATCTCCGTGGCATCGTTGCTTGCGATCGTGGGCTTTTTCGGACTGAGCTTTTGGCTGCCTCAGTATCTGACCTTTGTTGCCAACTACAGCGTTGCGGACGCTATCGCTTATAGCGTGCTGTTCACCATCACTGGCGGAATTGGCCAAATTGCGTGGGGCTGGCTCTCTGATCGTCTAGGTCGAAAATTCTGCTTGATGCTCATCTTCGTCTGGTTGTCAGGTGCGTTGCTTCTTTTTCAATTCGCCTCATCTGGCCTAGGCACCTTGCTCCTTATCCAAGCGGTAGCTGGCTTGGTTTTGAATGCGCCTTATACCGTCATCTACGCCATTGCATTCGACTCCGCCGAAGAGGGAGCGGCAGGGACTGCCATTTCAATCGTAAACGCGGGAGTCTATATCGGAGGAATCGGGCCTTACGTGATTGGTGGAATCATTGATCTAGGTGGTGGACTCGGTCAAATCACCGGTTATCACACCGCACTCTATTTCATGTCAGGACTCATGTTGCTGGGCTTCGTCATCACTGCTCTATTTACGCGAGAAACCTGTGGCTGGTTCAAGCGCCATGATCGCGCCCTGGTATCCCGTGCAGCATGCAATTTGGCTTGAATTCTAAAGAGGATCCTCAATGAACATACCCTACAAGATAGCTGCAGACGCCATCCGCCACGCGCATTCTCAATGGCTCCCCGAAGCAGAAGAACCGTATACCGTCACGGTGCTAGATGCGGGGAGGAATATGGTGGCTTTTGCCAAACTGGATGGAGCCCGCCTGGTCAGCATCGAGGCTTCCAGCGGTAAAGCCTATGCCGCCGTTTCGCTCGAATCGGCATCAGATGCTCTGCTGCCACTGATTGTACCGGGGCAACCTCTGTACGGTCTGGAAACCAGCCATATCAAGCCTTTGGTTATGTTCAAAGGCGGTATGCCTGTATTCGTCGGCGGAAAGATAGCGGGCGGAGTCGGGGTATCCGGCGGGCCACTCGACCAGGATGAGCGAATTGCGACGGTGATTGCGGACTATATCGCGGACCAAATGACGAGTCGGAACGACCCTAGGACCTGAGATGCCTCTGTGCATCGCTTGTAGCTAATACAAGCGATGCCTCAGAGGTACTGAGCTAGCCTCAAGGCATGGTGATGGATCAGTTCTGAATCTGTTTGCCGCTAAAAATGGCATGGCGACCGCCAAGAATATGGGCGGTCATCAAGGCCTCAGCCCATGCGCCATCGCCTTCTCGTATGGCCTGTAGAATCTGAATGTGCTGATTGAAGTTAAGCAGCAGTGCCTCACGCGGATACAGCTTTATTGTGCGGCGCACGACCAAGACTTCAGTCATGGCACGGACTATCGAAATAAGGCGGTTGGCACCTGACGCCTGCAGAATAGCGTCGTGCAACTCCGCATTCAGCGCAGTGCACTCATCCACCCACCCCGGCTGCGCCTCTTGGGCAAGTCGAATCATTTTCGCTGCAACGCCGTCCAAATGATCGAGGGTTGAAGTGGACATCTGACCAGCCGCCATCCGGCAAGCCAGCGGTTCCAAGCGGATGCGTATCGCGTAGATTTCTTCAAGGTCCGCATTTGTCCAACCCGTAACAAAAGCACCCCGGTTAGGGATAGTTTTGATTAGACCATCACCTTCCAGTCTTGCAAGCGCGACGCGGACTGGGGTTCTGCTGACACCCCACTGTCGAGCTAATTTACCCTCGGCGAGGTGATGACCCGCTGGAAACTCCTCGCGGAGGATCGAATTGCGAATGCTGTCATAAAGGTTCTGAGCCCCGACGTTGGGATCGGTAGCGATCACTGACTGATCCTGCGACATGCCCGCTTCCATCATGATTTCCTCTGTCATTTATTTTCGACCCCGTGGTCGGCTCCCCGTGAAATTGATGATCCTAACCTGCCTTTGCGCAGTGAAAAGTGCACCGTATCAGCCAATCGATCCGAAACTGCAGAAATCAGACATCCGCGCTTTCACCAAGACGCAATTTCACCTAGCGACGTGATTTGGCCGTGCCGGTTTCCGCCAGATCACCTTCCTACTCGGCAGCAATTCGGCGTAACACCAGGCTAGACGGCAGCAGTTGCTATCTAGACCCAGGAAGGCAGCCATACATTAGCTCGATTGTATGCTGTTTGTCGCCTACCCATTAGGATCGCATACAATATTGCTCTATTAAGCCGATAAAATGGCTTGATACCCCAGCGATTGCATGCAATCATGGCTTTGAGGTCTGAGGTCGATCAAGAGAAAGCACGATATTGCATGCACTTCGCATCCTCCGAAGGCAATCAGCACTTCTGTGCTGAGCGTTATCGCGACGGCCTTGGTCATGTCTCTTCATTGATAAGGAAAAGAACATGCTGAATGAGATTAGTGACGGGGTCGCTCGCATTGGCTGCGGTTCTGGCTTTGCAATGGACCGGCTGGAGCCAGCGCTTGAGCTAGCTCGAAGCGGGAAAATTGATTACCTGTGCTTTGACGCTTTAGCCGAGCGCACCCTAGCCATGGCACATCTGCGCCGCCTCGGGGATCCAACCCTGGGCTACGACAGCCGCCTTGAAGAAATCCTTGAGCGATTCGCCCCGTTTGTAGCGGAGGGCCTGCGCATCGTTGGTAGCTTTGGCGCCGCGAACGTGGAAGCCGGCGCTCGAATCGTCCATGAGAAATTGACCGCGATGGGCTACCGCGGGCTGAAGGTGGCTGCGATTTCCGGCGATGACGTCCTCACCCAGATCCGTGAACTCGATCCAATGATCGAAGAACTGGGTCAACGTGTTAGCGAGCTTGGATCCCGCGTCAGTTCTGCCAACGCCTATCTGGGCTCCAAGGAAGTTCTTGAGGCGTTACAAAATGGCGCAAACTGGGTCGTTGGTGGGCGCCTGGCGGACCCGTCACTGTATGTCGGTTCTGTCTGCCATGCTCTCGGATGGTCGCTTGATGACTGGGACCGAGTGGCGCATGCCACCTTGGTTGGGCATCTCCTGGAGTGTTCTACCCATGTGACAGGCGGATACTTCGCAGACCCTCCTTATCGGGTGGTCGATGGCCTTGGCGATCTGCCCTACCCGTACGCAGAGGTCCGCGACGGATCAGCAATCGTGACAAAGCTTGAGGGCACCGGCGGTCGCGTTGATGAGCACATCGTGGCGGCACAAGTCTCGTATGAAGTGCACGATCCAGCCGCCTATACAAACCTGGACATCGTTGCGGACTTTACTGAGGTCACTGCAAAGTTGGTTGGTCCAGATCGTGTTGAAGTCACGGGCGCAAAAGGCAACCCACGTCCTGAAATGGCCAAGGTGCTGGTGGCCGTCGACATGGGCTTCAAGGTAGTCGCTGAAATTTCGTATGCCGCCGCCGGTTGCCTGCAACGAGCGGAACTGGCTGAACAGATTATTCACAAGCGTATTGCCCAGATGGGTGACGTAGTCCACGAGCTCCGCACCGACAAACACGGCATTAATACGATGGTTGGCGAGAGCTTCCGTCAGATCGATGCTGCCGAGCTGGCTGACGTGCGCCTGCGCGTAGCCGCTCGCTGCGAGACCCGTGAGGCCGCCGAAAACATCTCTCTCGAAGTGGAGCGGCTCTTCCTTGAAGGGCCTGCTGGTGGGGGCGGTGTAATGCGCCGGGTAGAGCCCGTTCTTGGGGTTTATCCAGTGTACCTGCCAGCCGATCGAATCCGCACCAGCATCACCTACCTGGAGACCTGAGATGACGACCTACAAAAATAGCCGGAAGGTTTCGCTGCGAGAAATTGCTTTTTCCCGCTCAGGAGACAAAGGCGACATCGCCAATGTCTCGCTTATCCCCTACGAGCCTGAACACTGGGAAGTAATTCGCGAGCAAGTCACCATCGAAATGGTCCGGGACCTCTACGCTGGGCTAGTTACGGGTGAGATCCAACGCTACGAATTACCTGGTACCCGAGCGCTGAATTTTGTAATGCATGGAGCGCTTGGCGGCGGCATAGCAGTGTCATTGCGCGTGGACGGACATGGGAAGGCCATGCAGTCGCTGATCCTTGAAGGGCAAGTGACTATTCCTGCGTAACGCCACATGACCCAGCCCGCAGCGTGCGGTCTGGGTCGTCACCAAGAAGTCTGGTTGCTAGGTTGTAAGCCCAATTTGCTGCAGCATTCGTCATCGTTTCGTATCACCGCACAAGAATTTTAATATCGGAGACCATTCTATGTTCGCTGCCCCCCCTGTAATCGAGACGACGGTTTTCGCCGAACTCCCCAGCCGCTATCGCACGGAAGAGCGTTCGTCTGAATGGGTAAGGGTGATGCGCCATGGCACTCCGACGCCCAATTTCATTGAAGGCCCGGCCTTCGACACCCAGGGCAACCTCTACTTCGTAAACATTCCATACGGACAAATTTTCCGCGCCTCTCCAGAAGGGGCCATAGAGTTAGTGGCGGAGTACGACGGCGAGCCGAACGGCCTTGCCATACATGCCGACGGGTCCATCTACATCGCTGACTATCGTCAGGGGATCATGATCCTCGACCCTTCATCGGGGCATGTGCGCCCTCACCTCCAAAGAGCACATGGCGAAGGCTTCAAAGGCTGCAATGACCTGACTTTCCACTCCGACGGCTCACTTTGGTTCACCGATCAAGGCCTTACCGGACTCCACGATCCAACGGGACGTGTGTACATGAACAAAGGGCATGACCTGACCCGCATGCTCGGTACCGTACCAAGTCCCAACGGATTAGCCTTCAGTCCGGACGAACGCATTCTTTATGTTGCCGCTACACGAGGAAACGCCATCTGGCGAGTGCCGGTGTTGCCCGACGGCTCTATCAATAAGGTGGGCATCTTTGTCCAACTTTCGGGCGGCCTGGCTGGACCAGACGGTATCGCCGTAGATGCCGAAGGTAATCTCTATGTTTGTCATGCCGGTCTTGGAGTGGTCTGGGTCTTCGACAGGCTTGGACAACCGATACACCGCATCCAGTCCTGCGCTGGGCTCATGACGACCAATTGCGCATTCGGTGTGCGAGACGGCGACCGCAACACGCTCTACATCACTGAAAGTGAGACTGGGCGCATTCTCAAGGCCGATATGGGCTACAGCGGGTTACCTTTATTTTCTCATAAAGGGAGTTGAAGAGCGCGAATAATTGCCGCCCCTAACGGCGGCATACCACCTTACTTGAAGTAAAAACGCAGTAAGCACTTACATAAAACCGCCACTCCTCTAAATAAAATTAACAATCAGAGGTCTATCACTGTGTCCCATGCTTACACTCAAAGCGGACTTTGCGCTGCATTGCTCATAATTAGCCCCCCTCTTTTGATGGCCACTGAAGCAAAGCCTGAACAGGTTTTGATTGAAGGAAGCTCTCTCATAACAATCAACCGCAATTACTACTTCAATCGCGATTAAGGCCGATATGGACTACAGCAGGCTGCCGTTGTTTTCTCGTAAAAAAGATTGAAGGTTAGCGCGGATCAATTCTGCCCCTGGTGGCGGTATACCGCCTTATTTCAAGGCCAAGCGTAGTACGCACTTAAATAACACTCCCGTTCCCTCTAATAAAATAAACAATCAGAGGTCTATCACCGTGCCCCATTCTTACACTCAGCGCGGACTTTGCACCGCATTGTTCATGATCAGTTTTCCACTTCTGGCGGCTACTGAAACTAAGCCGGAAGAGGGTTTTGTTGAGGGAAGCTCCCTCGAGATAATCAACCGTAATTACTATTTCAATCGAGATTATCGCAGCCGTGACGACGGTTTGTTTAACGGCCGTCAGCAAAGCTATCGCGAAGAATGGGCGCAAGGCTTCCAAGGCTTCTTCAAATCCGGGTATACCGAAGGCACCGTCGGCATCGGCGTTGACGCTCATGCACTGCTCGGCATCAAACTAGACAGCGGCAAAGGCACCTCAGGCACGGGGCTGCTACCACTCAATAGCCAGAACGAGGCCGCTGATGACTATTCCGCTGCCGGTGGAGCCCTCAAGCTTCGAGCCTTCGATACAGAACTCAAAGTGGGGGATCTTTTCCCAGTCACCCCAGTTTTCCAATACGGTGATTCGCGCCTGCTGCCACAAAGCTTCCGTGGCGCGTCTCTTCAAAACACGTCAATCGAAGGCCTGACGCTTCAGGGCGGTCGCCTGCATTCCACTCGAAACAAGGCGAGCACCGACCACGACGGAGAGCTGTCTACGGAATACGGTGGCACGACATATGGCTCCGCAAGCTACTTTGGCGGCGACTACACCTTTGCAGGTAATGGGCTATTTAGTTTGTACCATGCGCGGTTCGACGACGTCTGGGACCAGACATACGTCAGACTATCAAAGACTTTCATGCTTGATGACCAGAATGCCTTGGACCTCGGTGCCAACCTCTATCGCACCCGGGATCAGGGTAGCGCCCGTGCTGGCAAGATCGATACGGACAGCTGGAGCAGCTACGCCCGACTCAAGACTGGAGCGCATGCGTTCATGCTCGCCTACCAACGCATCGATGGCGATCAGCCATTCGACTACCTGGGCGGCGGAGATTCAATCTACCTGGCGAACTCTGTCTTCCTCACCGACTTCAACTCCCCTAACGAGCGGTCTTGGCAAGCCCGGTACGACTTTGACTTTGTTTCGGTAGGAATACCTGGACTGAGCTTCATGACCCGTTATATCCGCGGCTCGAACATCGACAACTCCAAAGTCGACCCCAACGGGGCTTACGCTTACTACGCGGCGTTGGGAGATGGGGGCAAGCACTGGGAGCGCGACATCCAAGTGAAATATGTGGTGCAAAGCGGACCCGCGAAGGACCTCTCGTTTACGGTCATGCAGACCACTCACCGTGCTAACTCGGCGCAAGCCGATGGTGACATTAATCAGGTTCGAATCGTTACCCAATACCCTCTAGAAGTTTTCTGAGGCTGACCCGCCCAGCACTGGACGCGGTCTCGGAACCACAGGTTAGCCTCGCAGCTTTTTAGTTATGTCGTGCGCATCGCGGCATGGCACTGCGAGGCGCCTACTTCCAACGCGGCCAGCTACACGGCGGACGCAGCGCTTGCTTGGATACGCGAGCATTCGAGCTAAATCACGATTCCAAGGCAAAATCGATTCCCGCCTCGACATGGATGGCAGTCGAGTCAAAAGCCGGAAGCGGAACTTTGTCTGTCTCCAGAATCAGGCAAATTTCGGTGCATCCGAAGATGACGGAATCGGCGCCTTCTCCCTTCGCTTTTTCGATCAGTGCGAGAAGCACTGCTCGCGACTCCTCCCGAACAATCCCGAGGCTGAGCTCGTTGAAAATGATGTCGTGAACAAAACCTCGGCCATCACTATCAGGGACCAAAACCTCGATTCCATGCTTCGCCATCCGCGCAGGATAAAAGCCGTTTTCCATGGTGTAGCGGGTAGCAATGAGCAGCGGTTTATGATGTCCAGACGCCTTCAGCCGGGCAGCGACGACATCAACGATGTGGATGAAGGGAAGCGTCGTTGCTGCGGCCACAGCATCCGCAACCAGGTGCATGGTTACAGCGCAAATCATTACGCAGTCGGCACCTGCTTTCTCTAAGGTTCGGGCCACGTCAGCCAGTTGCTGTCCAGCCTGCTCCCATTCCCCGGCTTTCTGCTTGTCGACAATGGTTTGAAAATCTACTGAGTGCAGCAGCACTTGAGCAGAGTGCAACCCCCCCAGACGTTTGTTGATGCCTTGGTTTAACGCCCGGTAGTACACCGCAGCCCCTTCGTAGCTCATGCCACCAATCAGACCGATCTTACGCATAGGACTTTCTCCAGCCTCAAGCAGACTCATTGACGAACGGGGGGCATCAAGTGCTGCGCCCCTGACCTAGGCGAAGTGTATGCTGCGAACAAGTTCTCAAAAAATGAATAATCGGCATACAGGATTCTTGAATTGAGAAATCTGGACTTGGACTCCCTGCAGATCTTCAAAGCTGTGGTGGACTACGGTGGTATCACTAACGCGGCGGCCCAGCTGAATCGGGTGCAGTCCAACATCACCACTCGGGTGAAAAATCTAGAGGAGCGGCTAGGCGTAGCGCTCTTTCACCGCACAGGCGGCAAGCTGATCCCAACCGAAGAAGGCAAGGTTCTTCATCAGTACGCTGAAAAGCTGCTCAGACTGTCTACAGAGGCTGAAACAGCCCTCAAACGCGGTACTTTGCAGGGCACACTCCGGATAGGTACCTTGGAAAGCACTGCCGCGGCGAGGCTTCCTCCGCTGCTGTCGAGTTATCACGAACGTTTCCCCGAGGTGCAGCTGGAATTGGTTTCAGGCTCATCTGATGCGCTGATCGCTCAGGTCCACCGAGGGGATGTAGAAGCAGCATTCGTATCGGATCCGTTCACCACTGCAGGCCTTGATGCCGAGGAAGCTTTTGTTGAAGAACTTGCTCTGATCGTAGCCAAGAACAGTACCGTCGCTAATGCACGTGATCTCGAAGGCTCGACTATCATCGCGTTTGCCAGCGGCTGTTCCTACCGACGGATACTGGAGGAATGGCTGAAAACCTGTGAGATAGTCCCGTGTAAATTCCTGGAGCTGGCGTCATATCATGCCATTGCTGCTTGTGTCGCAGCCGGCACAGGAGTAGCGATCATGCCGCTTTCTGTATTAAAGGCGGTACAGATAGAAGCCTTGGTCAGAGCGCTTCCCCTCCCGCCAAAGGTGGCTCGTGTAAAGACTCACCTGATTTGGCGCTCAGGCCACGCTTCGAGCATGCTCCAATCGATGCGAGATGAAATAGATAGGCATCGAGGTTCACCACTTGTTTGAGGCTGGATCCGCTTGAGCGGGTCAAAGGATGGATCATCAACCAGACCCGCAAAGCCTCATACTCTGCTCCGCTCATCCCCGCTCAACCTTCAGCCGTGCACCTCAAGCGCCTGCAGCCCTAGCGCTCATCCAGATCATCAGACCGGTTAGGTTCGACAAGGAACCCAGAGTGGACATCAGGACGGTACGGGGCAGTCCTGCCTTCCAGCGATAGAACTCAACCAACCACTTCGTCATCTCAGTAAAAAAACGGGTGTTAGCCCACCTTAGGTCTATAGAGCTCGCCCCTTTACCTGCAGCGATAGGCGGTAGCTTGACACCTTTTGGTCCGAAGCATAATCTACCTACTAGTTGGTAGGTAAACAAACAGAGGACATCATTATGCAGTTCAAAGGTCGCAAGCTTTTGGTAGTAGGTGGTACGAGTGGTATCGGTCTCGAAACCGCACAAATGGTCGCCGAACAAGGCGGTACGGTGGTGATTGTGGGCAACCGCCCGGAAAAAGCCGAAGCTGCACGCCAACAACTCGCTGCCGTTGCGGGAGAAGACAAAGTCGCTGCCTACGCGGTAGATCTGACTGATTTTGCCAGCGTCCAGGCGCTGATCGAAAAGCTGGCCGCAAGCCACGGGGACATTGATCTGATGGTCAACTCTGCGGGCATCTACTATCCAAAGGCATTTATCGAGCACTCGCTTGAGGATTACGACAACTTCCTCAACCTGAACCGTGCCGTCTTCTTCCTGACGCGTCAGGTGGCGGCGCAGTTGGTCGCTCAAGGTAAACCTGGTTCGATCGTAAATGTCACCGCTGTAGCAGCCCGCCAGGCTGTTGAAGGTGTTCCGGCTTCGGCCTATTCCATGGCCAAGATGGGTCTGGATGCCCTGACCACTCACGCAGCAGGTGAGTTGGCCCAGCATGGTATTCGAGTCAACTCGGTCAGCCCAGGCATTGTCGAAACCAAAATCTTCGAGCGTTTCATCCCCGGCGATCAGCTGGCTGGTGCGCTGAATGATTTCCACAACTTCCACCCACTGGGTCGCAACGGCACGCCGCGTGATGTGGCTGAGTCCATCGTGTTCCTGCTCTCCGATAAGACGTCCTGGGTGACGGGTGCAGTCTGGGATGTGGACGGTGGAGTCATGGCTGCCCGAAAGCAAGGGAAGTAAACTCGCTGCGTAATGGCCGGAATCGCTCTTTTCTGGTCGAGCGATGAAGGTAGGAGAATGTATGACACTGGCAACACGGGATGCGTTAATTCAAGCCGCTGAAGGATTCATGCGCACGAGAGGCTATGCGGCTTTCAGCTACGCCGATCTCGCAGATGCTGTCGGTATTCGCAAGGCGAGCATTCACTACCACTTCCCGACAAAGGAAGACCTGGGGATCGCGATCGTCGAAGAGTACGTCTCGCGAGTGCAGGCTGAGTTCGAGCGTATCGAGATCAATCAGAAAGGTGCAATTGAAAGGCTCAACGCATTCTATGTGCTCTTCTACTCCAGTACTGAAGGTGGTCTGTTGCCGTTGTGTGGTGCGCTGGCCGCAGAAATGGCTGCATTGCCCGATGGGCTTCAACGTCTGACACAGCGATTCTTCGACGTGCAGTTGTCTTGGTTGGCCAGAGTGATAGACGAAGGCATTGCTGCTGGAGAGTTAGCCCAAGGGCGCGGATCCAGAGAGAAGTCTCACCTGTTGCTCAGCATTCTTGAAGGGTCAAGCTTCATCAACTGGGCTACCAAGAGCAGTGAGACTGTGAATATGGCTGTAATTCGGATGATTGCAGAGTACTGATCACTGCATACAAGGGGCCGATACGCGACCTGCGTCGGTCCATTTTTTGGCAAATCAAACCTATCAACTAGTAGGGTGGTAATCATGTCTAGCATGCCTAACTGGCAACAAACCATCACCGATGTAAGTGCTCGCCTGAAAGAGTTCGGCAAACATTCGCCTGACACCATGCGTGGCGCGGCAATGCTCGGTAACGCTGGCAACAAAACCAATCACCTCGATGCCAAGACCCGTGAGCTGATCGCTCTGGCTGTCGCTGTCACCACTCGCTGCGACGGCTGCATCGCGTTTCACGCTGCGGAAGCAAAGAAGCTCGGCATCACCATCGAGGAAGTTACCGAAGCCCTCGCTGTGGCAGTGAACCTGAACGCCGGTGCGGCGGTGGTGTACAGCACTCACGTCCTGGATGCCATGGACAGCAAACCTCAGAGCTGAGGGGGCTTTCGCAGATTATCCAGCAGAGGCAGATGAGAGGAGATTCCATGAAGAAAATTACGGTTGAGATCTGGTCAGACTTTGTCTGTCCCTGGTGCTGGATAGCAAAGAAGCGCCTGGAAAAGGCCATTGATGCACTTGGGCATGAAGTTGAAATCGTGCCTCGCGCTTATCGATTGGCCAATGGCTTGAACCCGATCCCGTTTAGCCAGGCACTGGTGCGGAAAACCGGCAGCAAGGCACAAGCGGACGTGTTCATGAAGGCCGTACAAGTAAATGCTTCGCTTGAAGGGTTGGACTACCGGTTTGACCTCATGCGCTTCGGGGACACCTCCGCAGCTCACCAGTACGCAAAGGCCATCTCTGATCCGACGCTGCAAGCCCGCTTTATCGAGCGGCTTTACCTGGCTGGAACCACCGAAGGTAAGGACATCTTCAATGAACGGGTCCTGCGAGATCTGGCGACGGAGGTGGGCGCATCTGATCTTCATGGATTCGATTCGACAGAGGCCGCAATTCGCAGTGATGAAGCCGCGGCCAACATCTTTGGAACCGGCATACCACTGTTCGTGATCAATGGCAGCCGGCACATCTCCGGCGCTCAGGATCCCGCAGTGTTTACCAAAGTGCTCCGCGCAGCAGTTGAAGAACTTTCGAGTGATGAAGAAGCCGTCGCTGCATCCAGCTGCTCCATTTCCGGCTGCACGCACTGACAGGGTTATCGCCCTCGGCCGCCTTGAATTTCTGATTATTTACTCATGACTTTAAGAGGATTCGACTATGGACAAGCATCTCAACGGCATTGATATCGCAGCTCTGCAAGCCTTCGCACAGGGCGTCGCTGAAGATCCATCCAAGCGTCACGCACGCTTTAAGGTCAAAACCAAGTGGGAGCATCAAACCCGCACCGTGGCCACCGTCGACCGCTTCCACCTGAGCGGTACCGACTACCCACGTGACATCAAGATCGCGGCTGATGAGCCACTGGAACTGCTGGGTGCCAACTCTGCCCCAAACCCGCAGGAACTGCTGATTTCCGCTCTAAACGCATGTCTCTCCGTGGGTTATGTCGTTAATGCCTCGGCTATGGGCATCACCATCCACAACCTTGAAATCGAGACCCATGGTGAGCTTGATCTGCGCGGTTTCTTGGGGCTGGACGAAAGCGTTAACCCCGGCTTCGACGAAATGAGCTACGTCGTGCGCATCCACACCGATGCCCCTTCCGAGAAAGTGGAGGAGCTGCACCGCATCGTCACCAAGACTTCCGTGAACCTCGCCAACTTCTCCAAGGCGATCCGTATGGTGCCGAAACTCGAAGTCGTGGCCAGCTAAGCAAGCCGTTTGAATCAGTTATTCGCTCGTAGAGGTTGCACATGAAAAAGCTGTTTTCTCCATACAATCTGGACAGCCTGGAACTGGCTAACCGGGTAGTCATGGCCCCAATGACCCGGACCCGGACGGAAGACAACGTCCCGACAGAACTGACTGCGCTGTACTACGCGCAGCGGGCCTCAGCCGGCCTGATCATCACGGAGGGCCTGCCGATTTCTGACGAAGGCCGTGGTTACTTGTACACCCCTGGAATTTACACCGATGAACAGACTCGCGCCTGGCGCGAAGTGACTGATGCCGTGCACGCCAAAGGCGGCAAGATCTTTGCCCAGCTGTGGCATGTTGGTCGAATGTCCCACGTGTCGCTGCAGCCTGGCAACGTGGCACCGGTCTCGGCGAGTGCCGAACCGGCTGTAGGTACTACGGTTTACGCGTGGACCGCACCTGGCGTTGCTGGTCCTGTTGCCCCCAGCGTCCCGCGTGCATTGAGCATCGACGAGATTCACCGTGTCACCGAGGACTTCGTTGCTTCGGCGTTACGCGCGGTGGAAGCTGGATTCGATGGCGTCGAGCTGATGGCCGCTAACGCTTTCCTGTTCGACCAGTTCCTGAGCAGCCAGATCAACACACGTAACGATAAATACGGTGGGTCAATCGAGAACCGTCAGCGATTCCTGCTGGAGACTGTCGATGCTATCGCAGATGCCATTGGCGGTTTCCGCGTAGGTGTACGGATCTCACCGTTTGGACGTCTGTACGATCTGCGTCCATACCCAGAGGAAGAGGCTACCTGGAAGAGTATCGCCTCGGAGCTGAACGAGCGTGAACTGGCTTTCGTCCACTTGAACTACCAACCAACGCTGGATGCAGTGCCGTTCCCGAAAGGCTTCTACAAGCACTTCCGCTCACTTTACAAAGGCACAATCATCGGCGCCGGTGGATTCAACGCACAGCTGGCAGAAGCCGAGCTGCAGAATGGCAATCATGACCTAATCGCCTTCGGCACCTCGTACATCGCCAACCCGGACTTGGTCGAGCGGATGCAAAACGGTTGGCCACTCGCACCAAGCGATCACTCCACGTTCTATGGTGTGATTGGAGCGAAGGGATATACCGACTACAAGACGTACTTCCTCACGTCAGAAACATCGGGAGACTGACCTGCCTCCAAATCTAAGCAAATCCAGCAAAGGCGATGGTTTGCTAGGAACAGGCTGGGTCACCGACATCTCGGCACCTGGGGCAATTCGGCGTAGGCGCTATCAGATAACCTCTCGGGAAGTGAATATGCTCAGTAAGGTAGCTATGGCTCACCGAGCTGTATCTGATCAGTAGGCTCGCCGGATTTCTCTAGGTCTCCTATAAAAAACCTAGCTCCCAATGAAGTACAGGCACGCCGACAAGGTGATTAGCGAACCGAGGGTCGATATCAAAATTGTGCTGGACACCAACGAACCGTCGCGGCGATAAAACTCAGCAAGCATGAATGGCCCCGTACCGGTAGGCAGGGCGCTCAGGAGAAGAGCGGCTTGTGCCCACATCAATGGCAAGCGGAATACGTAAAACGCCAGCACCCAGGTTATCAGTGGATGGGCAATCAGCTTGATGAGCACCAGCCCCATGCCTCGCTCCTTTTTGCCCTTATGTCGATGAGCGAGGAACAGTCCAAGTGAAACCAGTGCACACGGCCCCGTAGCGGCGGACAGCATTTTGAGCAACTGATGCAGAGCGGTAGGCAATGGCTGCGCAGTCGCCGTCCAGAGCGCACCCAGTATCGGTGCAACCACGATGGGATTTTTGGCCAGGGCCAAACCTACCTTGCCTACCGCTTTGAAGAGGTTCTTCTCATTCTGCAGGCTCACTTCGATGCAGACCACCGAGATTGAAAACAGGATGCAGACCACGACCAGGCAAGCGATTAGGGCCGGTTCCATGCCGGCTTCTCCGAACACCAGTAGGCACAGCGGAATACCCATGTACCCAGCGTTTGCATAGGACGCACTCAGCCCCAGTACGCTGGCATCGGCTAGATTGCCAGAGCGTCGCAAGCGCCACACCAGTGTCAGGCAGAATAAACCGATCGTAGATAGCCCATAAGTGGCGATGAATCCGGGCTGCCAGATCTGCTCCCATACGACTGTGGCCATGGCTTCAAAGAGCAAGGCCGGCAGGCATAACCAGACCACCATGCGGTTGATTTCCGTGGCCGCATTGGGCCCTAAAAGTCCCAGCCGCCGACAGGCGAAGCCACTGAGAATAAGTGCGAAGACAGGAAGGATGATGTTCAGAACAGAGGCCATTGGCCGGATAACTCACATGTGTGGTGACTGGAACTCAACGGGAGAGTCGCGCAAAAGCGTCCAGCCCTTCATGTGAAGGGGTTGAATCGCTAAGCCGCGAGGCGCCGCGGGCGTACCCGTATCGGCGCCGAATCGTTATGTCGGACGGTGTTAGATCAGGGCGTTCAACGTCAGCTCACTGGGAATGAGCGTCACCCTGTCCCAGGTACTCATCCAGGCGGGAGGCCAGGTATTCGCGTGCCTTGGTGGTGTGCAGGTCCGACAGCTCTCCGGCTTTCACCGCATCACCTTCAGCGATGGCCTTGGCGATGGCTTCATGTTCGTCCCAGATGGACTCACGCTGGGAGGCGGAGGACTGCAGCACCGTGCCCATCGCGCGACGCAGGTGCACCCAATAGACCTGCGCGCTCTCGGCGATCAGTGGGTTTCCTGACGCGGCGTAGATGTCGTGGTGGAAGGCGACGTCGGCATCGACCATCGCCTTAAGGTCCTTGCCGCGGGATACGCGACGACCCGTTTCAATGATTTTCGGGTCCATCTGATGGCGATTTTCTGCGGCCATTTTCGCGGCCAAGTTGTCCAGCGCGCCCCGGATCAGGTAGAGGTTTCGGATCGAGGCCACTGTCAGCGGCGTAACCAAAACTCCTTTGCCGGGAGCGTCCTGAACCAGTCCGTCTTTTTTTAGCAGACGAATGGCCTGCAAGACAGGAGAACGTGAAACGTTCATTTGCTCGGCAATCTCTTCCTGCGTGAAACGAACACCCGGCGCCATCGTTCCATCACTGATTGCGTCGAGCAGCGCCTTGTAGACCTCGTCTACATAGTCGGGGCGCGCTTGGATTCTCTGCAGCTTCGTTGTCATAGCGGTCAGTGGAGCCTTCGGTGGCTTGATAGCGACGCTCATTGTCCATGTTCTCCAAAATGATTCCAACGGGTGTATTGACATTCTTGTGAGCCAGGCCAAGAATGAGTTATCTGTATACAGAACACAGTATGTAGAAGACAGAATATCGAAGACAGAAGAGGATTACCAATGAAAGTGTTCTATGACAAAGATACCGACCTGGCTCTGCTGGAAAGCCGACGGGTAGCTGTCATCGGTTACGGATCGCAGGGGCATGCGCAAGCGTTGAACTTGCGTGACAGTGGTATCGACGTAGTTGTCGGGCTGCGGGCTGGCGGCAGTACATGGAACAAGGCGGAAAAAGCCGGGTTGCCGGTCATGGAAGTCAGAGAGGCCGTGCAAGGTGCAGACCTGGTGGTGATCCTTATCCCGGACGAGTCGATTGCCGAGGTCTACACCCGGGAAGTGCAACCTTTCATCCGGGAAGGTGCAGCACTGGTCTTCGCCCATGGCTTCAACATTCATTACGGGCAAGTGGCACCGCGCAGCGATCTGGATGTGTTCATGGTTGCGCCCAAGGCACCCGGTCACACCGTGCGCTCAACGTACGCCGCCGGAGGTGGTGTTCCTGCTCTGATCGCGGTTTCGCAGAACGTCTCCGGCCTCGCGAAAGACCTCGCACTGGCCTACGCCTCGGCGATCGGTTCCGGCAAGGCCGGCATTATCGAAACCGATTTCCGCGAAGAAACCGAGACCGATCTTTTCGGCGAGCAGGTGGTTCTATGTGGCGGTGCGGTGGAGCTGATCAAGGGTGGTTTCGAGGTGCTGGTGGAGGCCGGTTATTCACCTGAGCTCGCCTATTTTGAATGCCTGCATGAGCTGAAGCTGATTGTCGACCTGCTCTATGAAGGCGGCATTTCCAACATGAACTACAGCATTTCCAACAACGCGGAATTCGGGGAGTACATCTCTGGGCCGAAGATCGTAACCCCCGAGACCAAGCAGGCCATGCGCGACGTCCTTGCGTTCATCCAGGACGGCTCATACGCCAAGCAATTCATTCTTGAGAGCAAGGCCGGAAACTCGCTGCTGACGGCACGCAGAAATCAGCTCAAACGCCATCCTATCGAAATCGTTGGTGAACAACTGCGAGCAATGATGCCCTGGATCAAAGCGTCTGCCTTGGTGGATCAAGCTCATAACTGATTGATTAAGAGGAAAGCACTCGACCTTCAAAAGCAGTTCGCTTAGCGCCATTGCGTTCAAAACATCTGTATACAGAGTTCCGTAGCCTGAGCTCAAACAAAAACAAAACGGAGACAAGGTCATGACCGAGAAATTCGAACAGCACGAAGCCAAACAATCCACCGGCGCAAGTGCACCCATTGCCAAGAAGCTCATCGCCTATGGTGGGTACCACACTAATAATGTGCCCGGACACGATCCCGAACTAACCGAAACCGGCCCCGGTACGCCGATGGGCGAATACCTGCGCCGCTTCTGGCACCCGGTCTGTATGGCGCTAGAGCTGACAGATACCCCTCGTTTCCTGAAAATCATGGGTGAAGAGCTGGTCGCGTTCCGTGATGGCAGTGGCCAGATCGGTCTTCTGCATGCCCACTGCTGCCATCGTGGAGCGTCGTTGGAATATGGCGCTATCCAAGAGCGCGGTATCAAGTGCTGCTACCACGGCATGGTGTTTGACGTCGACGGCGCCTGCCTACACGTTCCTTTCCCCGCGGGTGAGGAAAAAGAAGCCGAAAAATATGCCTGCTCAATTCGCCAAGGCGCGTACAAAGCGTTCGAGCGACATGGCCTGGTGTTCGCCTACATGGGCCCTCCAGATGAGGAGCCGCCGTTCCCTGAATGGGAAGAGAACTTCACCGTCGCCGAAGGTGATGAGCTGGTTCCGTATAGCAACTTCCAACATTGCAATTGGATGCAAGTTCAAGATAACGCGGCAGACAATTTCCACCCTACCGCCTTGCACTCAGCCAAAAACGTAGTGAACAAGAACTTCCAAGGCACGACCTTCGATGAGGTCGGCGCAGCCTCCATGGAAGTAGCGCCTGACATGCAATTCATTCCTGTGCACCAAGGCCGAAGCCTGGCCTGTGCCGGCGCACGTCGTGTGAATGACGACAAGATGTTCCTGCGCATCCAACATCAGGTACTGCCCAATCTGAGCTTGCATGCGTACACCTCCGAAGATGGTTCGGCGAAAAAACTCTTTAGTCGATTCCATATTGTCCGGTGGACTGTTCCAGTCGACGACGAGAACAGCAAGATGATGGGCTGGCGCGTGATGGGGCCAGGTATCGATACGCGTGGCATTGGTGACAAGAGCATGGTGGGTTACGAGACCATCGACTTCCTAGAAGGCCAAGTTGCCATGCGCAGGCCTGAGCGCTTCGGCAAGTACAAGCTGGAAGATCTTCCTCCGATCCCGACGAATCACCGTGAACGTGAGATCTACAAGGACGCTCAATACGCGCCTGGTGATTATGAGGCGATCATCTCCCAGCGGCCTATTGCCGTACACAAACTGGAAAACCCCACCAAGTTCGATGCCGGCGTTTATGCATTCCGCAAAATGCTCCGTGACGCTATTCGCGGAACCAATCCGGCAGCGGGCGCGCACGGTTTCGCCGAATGGTTGCGTTCGATGAACGGGGCTCCCAACAGCTATTGCACCGGCAACGTTTTTGAAATGCCAATCGCCGATACCGTGGAGCAGGAGGTTGCCAACCGCCGTCGCCTTGCCAAGGAAACAGTGGCAATTCTTACCGAAGCCGATCAGTTGAAAGGTGTCGACCGGGCCACATTCGTCAAAGAGCGGCTTGAGCAACTCGAGCAAAGCTTCAAAAAATAACAAGAAAGCCCACATCGGCTTCCGGGATAGGTTTTATCCCGGAAGCCGTAAGCGCAATGCCGAGGTGAGGTATGAACGCAATAGTTGATAACACTGCCGCAACGCATCTGGAGCTGGTGGTCAAACAAATCAGGATGGAAGCGAACGGAGTGAACTCTTACGAGTTCGTCTCTCCCGACGGTTCCAATTTGCCTCCATTCACTGCCGGCGCGCACATCGATGTTCACGTCGGCAGTGGCGTTATTCGTCAGTATTCGCTGTGCAATTCTCCATCAGAGAGACATCGCTACATGATCGCGGTGTTGAAGGATCCAAACGGTCGCGGTGGATCTGCGGCTGTCCATGAAACCATCAAGGTTGGTGACCGGGTTCGTGTCAGCGTACCCAGGAATAATTTCGAGTTACACCCAGGATCAGCCAAAGTCGTGCTTCTCGCTGGCGGCATCGGGGTGACGCCGATGAAGTCGATGGCGCATCAACTTGAAGCACAAAACATTGAATACCAGATGTACTACTGCGCCAAAGGGCCGGAATACGCAGCGTTTCAAGCGGAGCTCGAAGGGTTAGCGAAATCTGGCCGCGTCAGTTTTCATTTCGATGGTGGCGATCCCAGCAATAAGCTGGACATCCCTTCGATCCTGAAAAACCCGGAAGGTGCATGCGACCTTTACTACTGCGGGCCTGGGGGCTTCATGCAGGCATGCAAAGAGGCTTCAGAGCATTGGCCGAGCGGATCGGTGCACTTCGAGCATTTCAAGGCACCGGTCAAGAAGGAAACTGAAGAGTGTTCGATTGTCGGGGGGTTCATTGCCGAGATCGCTAGCACCGGTGAGAAACTGGAAGTAGGGCCGAGTGAGAGCCTGGCAGAGGCTCTGAACAATGCCGGGTATCTCGTGGAAACGTCCTGCCAGTCTGGATTGTGCGGGACATGCAAGGTGCGCTACCTGGCGGGTGTAGTAGATCATCAGGATTTCATACTCGATGACAGCGAGAGACCCGATTTTCTTACCTGCTGTGTATCTCGTGCAACGAGCGGTACGCTGCTGCTCGATCTCTGAATGACAATAGTGGTGGCCGGCAAATGCTTGGCCACCCCGTTATTTCCTCCCCTGCCCACCGTACCCACATCCTCTGCGAATCAGTATTGGTGCATACAAGCCGGTATGCGTATCCAGCGTCAAGTTCAACTGGCTCATCCTGGACCTGGAACGCTAGATACGCATCGAGAGCCATTCCTGCGTTAGGTTGCGCACATGAATGTGATCAATCTGGAAAAGCAGTCAGCCTACGTCATCATTAAGCCCGCGCATCGCAGTTTCGAATGAGTTGAGGTCTTCGTCGGAGGGGACGGTCATTGCTGGTATTGCTCGAATCCCCTCCGCAATGTCTCTGCGGCTCAGATTGCACAAGATCACTTGGCCGCTGTTGATCTGGTACTCCAAGGAGCCACACCAGCGATTCATGTACCCTACAGTAGGTGTGAGGACGGATGCACTGGGTCGCTTTCTCATTTGATGTTTAGCGAGCGACATTCGCAGGAGCTCGATCTGAATGAACAGCATCTGAGTACGCTTTAGGTCAACCCTCATCGTCTCAACGAGCTCTGGATTCTCGATGAGCAGGTTGATTTCATCTATGCGTTTTTGGATCGTGTAGTTCTCGTAGCCAATGGGCTTCTGCAGTTCCTTCAGCTTGAGCGGCAGCCCACTATTGTCTGCTGCTTTGAGGTACTTACTGATTTTCTCGCGCCATGTGCGCATCAGCTCGTAAGCAGAGAAAATCCACATCTGCGACTGCGCAGACAGGAACATCGATTGGTAAGGTGTGTTTGTCTCATCGAATTTACTACGAAGGTATCCGTACTCAAGATCCATGATGAACTCATCCACAATCGTGAGGTTCATCGCTTGATTGCTGAAGTCGAGATTGTTTGCGAAGAACACCAAGCCGTTTAGAGCCGAGTAGATCGCCATCTGACCAATGTCTTCAGGGTTCTGGTAAGGAATTTCCTCGTCGTGTTCTTCGTAGTCATCCATGTTTTACTCCCCGAGCAAAGGTGTCAGTTGCAAAGTGGCTTGGATAAGCATTTTGCGCAAACGCTCTGAGAGCTCCCACCTTACGCGAACCGTAGCCGCGTGGATGGAACGATGTATACAGTCCATTAGCCTGAGTGGCCGCTCCATGCCGATCATGGTTACCAGGCGTGCAGGTCAAATCCGATGCAATCGGTGGTCAGAACGAATGCAAATGAGTGGTCAAGTGGAGTGCAAGCGGGTGGTCAAGTGGAGTGCAATTTCGCCGAGGTCATTTTCGCGAAGCTTCATGGCCTTCAAGGCATTCATCGCCCACCGCTGCTAGGCCAAACCAATCGCAGCGACGGCGAAGAATGGGAAATGATTATGGTTGCGACGGTGCTCCTCGGAGGAAACAACTTGTTGCTTGCGAGTCGGGGCACTAGCCACGCAGGATCTAGTTACATAAGCGGAATGCTATAGCTGACAAAACCTCGGTTCTGATCTTGGTTACGAGCCGCGTCGCTGTTGGATTTACCGTTACGCCAGCCGAATCCAACACCTTTGAGCGGCCCCGACTGAAGGACATAATCCAGGCTGATGTCTCTTTCCCACTCTTTCTGGTTGTCGCCGGATGTTGTCTTGATATGTTCACCGGAGAGGTACACGATCGACGCTTTCAGACCAGGGAAACCCAAAGCGGCGAAGTCATAAGCGTACTGACCGAAAGCTGTGCGCTCGCCAGCGCGGGTGAAGCTTTGGATCAGGCGATCCGTATACAGATACAAGCTTGCTCCACCGGCGCCCTTATCTACTAGGCTGCCCTGACTGAGTTGAGTGAAGTTGCTGCCGTCCGATACGCGTTGGTACCCTGCAGTGATAGCGTGTCCTCCCAGGGTATAAATCAACGCGGCACTCCAGGTACGGTTGTCGATCTCGCCATCCCCATCGCTAGTGAAACCGCTAATTTTGTAGCCCGCGGTGCCGGCACTGTTCCTTCCTGACGCGTCTGTTTTGAAGTAACGCAAGTCGGTTTTCAGCGATTGATTGTCCGAGATCGGAAGCGTGTGAGTCAGTCCAAAAAACTGCTGGTTGTAGTAGTTTTCGAGTTTTGCGTAGTAGTACTGTGCGGTCAGATCTTTGGTGAGTTTCCAGTCGCCACCTGCGAAGTCGAACTGGTTGCTCTCTCGCGTGCCGCCTGCCACAGCCAGCCCTGTTTGATCGGTTGAGCCACGACCTGTCGCATGTTCGATTCTACCGCCGGTCAGAGTTAGATCCTTGAATTCACTCGAGGTAATCTGCCCGCCTTCGAAGGTTTGGGGAAGCAGGCGTCCGTCGTTGGCGACCAAAATTGGAAGTTTTGGAATCAAGGTGCCGTAGCGAAGTTCTGTTTTCGACATTTTGACTTTTCCG
Source organism: Pseudomonas putida (assembly GCF_050990305.1). Classification (GTDB taxonomy): domain Bacteria; phylum Pseudomonadota; class Gammaproteobacteria; order Pseudomonadales; family Pseudomonadaceae; genus Aquipseudomonas; species Aquipseudomonas putida_AH. The sequence goes on from NZ_CP158817.1 coordinate 5,068,091, forward strand.
GTCAGCCCCAGTCGACTCCATTCGTCGACGGCACGGTCATCATTGTCGGAGGGGATCATGGTGCTGCCCACGTGCCGTCCTCTGCCGCTGTCCAACGTAACTCCCAACAGCCCCAGGCCATCGACACCAAAGCCAAGCAAACCATCGGTATAGCCCGATTTGAAATCCAGCATGAAACCTTGCGCCCACTCTTCGGTTTTCGAAGGAGCAGCGGTACCATCACGGTTGTCGTTACTAAAATAGAAGTTCCTTATTCCTAAGTTGGCCTTGCTGTCACTTACAAAATCAGCATGTGCTTTACCACTTAGGGCGATACCGAGAAACACTATATATGCAGCATTATTGTTTTTACTCACTTATAAGGCTCCGTTATTATTTTTATGGCTTTATTTGCTACATAGAAAAAAGAACTTGCTATATGGCGCCTGGCATAGGGCGGATATTAAATATCCCCCACAGCATTGCTTATTTCTGAGCGGCTACGCCCAAGTAAGCATTGGCTTCGGAGCATCCATTCGGAGCAACTGCTCCATTGATTTAATTCCCTGAGCCAGAAATGCACGTGTCGCCAAATCCGTTAGACGTCCATCGCGTATTTTGGCCTCCACATTGGTAATGACTATGGGAGGGTAAGGTACAAGGGCTGCTTTGATCGCCCATAAGGTTTCTATGAGTTGCTGCTGGGCCCGGGCGCCACCGATGAAATCAGGCGAACTCGTCAACGTAAGGGTCGGTTTGTTTGTCAGTGGCGATGTGCGCACAGGGCTGGACAACCAGTCCAAGGCATTTTTCATCACGCCTGACATTCCGTGGCTGTATTCGGGCGAGGCCAGTATCACCCCCTCGACACGATTGACGGCGTCGCGCAACGCCACGACCGGTGCAGGTACCTCGTCTACATCATGATCACCGTTGTACAGCGGGAGATCCTGCAGAGGATGGATGTGCAGAAAGGCGTTAGGCGACATCAACTCATCCCCCATGGTGCGCAAAATAACTGCGTTATTCGACTCACGCCGCAAGCTTGCGCAGAGTCCCAGTAAATGAATCGTTCTCATGTGTTTCGTCTCGGCACGGCACATTGCCAGGATCAGGTTGAGATCCGGGAAGTAGTGGTTTGAGGAGGCAAGTAAATGAGCGGCTGACGGTGGAGAAATAAGAGACCCTCTGAAAGAGGGCCTCAAATATTATTTGTAAGTCAGCAGTTTTTTAGGGACTAGAAACACGAGTAGGCATCCACCGACTAGAACGCCGGAGAGCATAATGATTCCCGCGCTGGTGCTGTGTGTGGCCGCGTTAATCGTGCCCATGATGAAGGGGCTGATGAAACCCGAGGCACTACCTATGGAGTTGGCTAATGCAATACCCGTAGCAGCTGCGGCGCCTGTGAGGATTGCAGGTGGTAATGTCCAGAATTGCGAAATAGTGGTCATTACGCCCATTGTCGCCAGACACAACGCTGGGAGACTGATCAGGATATCTGACTGGAACGAAGCGCTGATTAGGAAGCCTATCGCTGCAAGTACTCCAGGTACGGCCAGGTGCCAGCGACGTTCTCTCAAACGATCCGAGTTCCTGCCTACCAGAATCATGGTGACCACAGCGCACGCATAGGGGATCGCAGTTAGCAGTCCGAGATGCATCGAATCGGTGACACCAGAAGCCTGTATAAGCGTGGGGAGCCAGAAGCTGACGCCATATAATCCCATGGTGAAGAACAGATAAATAAAGCTCAACAGCCATATCTTGGGGTCTCTAAGCCCATCCATCATGCGGTGAAGGTGCTTGCCTGTAGATTCCTTGTCGATGTTGTGACGGAGAACCTTCTTGTCCTCTTCGCTGAGCCAGTGAGCATCCTCGATTCTATCGGTAAGATAAAAGTAAGCGAATATACCCACGATAATTGTCGGCAGCCCTTCCAGTATGAACAGCCACTGCCAGCCAGCGAGATTTTGTACTCCGCTCAGGGAATGCATGATCCAGCCGGAAAGCGGGGCACCGATCACACCAGACATTGGAATTGCCGCCATGAACAGCGCTGTGACCTTGGCGCCTCTGGATGATGGGAACCATTGGGAGATGTAAAGGAGGATCGCGGGAAAGAATCCGGCTTCAGCAACACCCAGTAAAAACCGCATGACGTAGAACTGCGTCGGAGTGTTGACGAACATCATGGCTGCGGAGATCAACCCCCAGGTCACCATGATCCGTGCGATCCAGCGCCGGGCTCCAACCTTGTACATGATGATGTTGCTTGGAATTTCAAAAGCAAAGTAACCAATGAAAAACATGCCTGCGCCGAGGCCATAAACGGCATCGCTCCAGGCCAGGTCTTGAGCCATTTGTAGCTTGGCAAAACTTACGTTAATACGGTTGAGATAGGAGCATACATAGCAGAGAAACAGGAACGGAATGAGTCGGAACATCACCTTTTTATAGATGAGGTCTTCCGCATTTATTAGTGTTCCTGTTAGTGGCTGGGCACGGTCGGCAAGGGTGTTCATGAGGACGCCTCCAAGCATTGTTAAATTTATAAGGCTCGCGTCTCACCCCTTGCCGGTCTTGTGGACGCTGCAAGGGGTGCAAAATCGTCAATACGTTGAGTGACTGAGGTTTCAATCCAGCATGTCTGGCTGGGTTTCCAGCAATTGCCCCCAGATAGGTTGGAAGTGCAGCCAGCCAATGTAGTCGCTGCCGACGTTCTCACGGCTAAAGCGGGCTCGCTCATCGGTGACCAGTTTCGGCTTGATGCCGGTTGCCGCCACCATCAGTTGTTGCTGGCAGCAACGCTCCAGCGCGATGAACCAGAACGCGGCACTTTCGATGCTGTGGGTGCTGGCGGTGAGCAGGCCGTGGTTTTGATGGAGGATGGCTTTGTGCTTGCCGAACAGCGACGCGATGGATTTGCCAGAGTCGGTTTTGACCGCCACGGCGCCGGCTTCTGCCGTAATCACCAACTGATCTTCAAAGAACGCCGCCGCGTCCTGGGTGATCGGCTCCAGCGGCAAACCAGTGCTGGCCCAGGCTCCGCCGTAGACGGTATGGGCATGACACATCGCAACGATGTGAGGGTGGGCTTCATGGACATTGGCGTGCAGCACGAAGCCGGCGCGATTGATGGCGTATTCACCTTCGACAATCTTGCCGTTATGGTCGGCGAGGATCAGGTTGGAAACCTTGACCTGTGAGAAGTGCACGCACATCGGATTGGTCCAATACAGCTCTGGAAACTCCGGATCGCGCACCGTCAGGTGGCCGGCGAAACCGTAGTCGTAACCCTGCAAGGCAAAGGCGCGGCAGGCGGCGACCAGACGCTCTTTGAGGTGCTTGCGATGTTCGGCATGGTTATTGAATTCGGGCACCTCCGGATAGATCAGGCCTTCCTGTTCTGGCTGATAAATCGAGATGCGGTTCTTTGCATTCGTCAAGCCGCTGTCTGGTTGTTTGACGCTGATGTTCATCTGGGCAACCCTAATTGTTTTCGTTGGAGGCTCTACCTTCACAAAGCTTGAAAAGGGGAACAAACGATGCTATTTCACTGCGCTGTGAAATAATTTCACAGGGTGAAAATAATGAGTAATCGTCCCAGCTTGGTTGCCTTGAGAGCCTTTGAAGCAGCCGCCCGACACGGCAACTTCAGCGTTGCCGCCGCCGAACTGCACCAGACGCCGTCTGCTGTCAGTCACCAAATCAAAAGCCTCGAAAGTTACTTCGGCTTCCCGTTATTCATCCGTCACAGCAGGCATCTGGAACTGAATAACCAAGGCCGACGTTTGTTCAGCGTCATCAAACCGGCCTTCGACTCGATCGATCAAATCTGCACCGAGCTTCGGCCCTTTGCAGAGACGGAGAAACTGGCCGTCCATTGCTCCCCCAGTTTCGCCAGCAAATGGCTGGGTCCGCGCCTGACAGATTTCTTCGCCCAGTACCCTCAATTCACACTCAACCTTTCTTCCAGTGCCACACCGATCGATCTACACAAACATCCTGAACTGGACATGGTGATCGCCTACGGCGCTGCGCTCAAAAGCTCGGACATCTGCGTAGAGAGCCTGGGGGTCGAAGAGTGTTGCCCGATGGGGGCACCGGCACTGATGGGCGGCAGGACGGAGATCAGTTTTAACGAACTCTCCTCCATTCCACTGATCGAGTCGCAACTCAATCCACTCTCATGGCACGACTTCTTCCGACAGCACGGCAAGCCCATTGCAGAAATCATGCACCGACCTTCATTTGACCGTGGCGCACTGGCGTTGGCGGCAGCGGTGGATGGCCTAGGATTGGCACTGGAAAGCGTACGGTTTGCCGAACAGGAACTGGCCAGAGGCACGTTGGTTAGGTATGCCATCGAGGATTGCCAACCGGTCATGCGCGAGGTGCATTTTCTCTGCTATCGACACACGCAGAGAAACTCGCCCAAGATCGTGGCTTTTCGCGAGTGGCTGATTGATACCTGCAACAAAAAAGGCTGAGAGTCTTGAAGCGAAACTACTTTGGGACCTAATGTTTTGAATTGTCCGGACGTCCGTCTGGGGGAAGCTAAACTGACACCTCATTGTCCGATTTTCTGGACTGAAGGAGCTTATAAAGGGTCAGGGATGGGGTAGCCGAAGCTCCTCACCGTGAAGCAGACACTCTGGGCTTCACGGGCCAGGGTCACCTAGACTGGCTGTTCCCGGTCGCCATACAACACGGAATTGCTTACTAGATTGGTAAATACCTAACTCATGCGCAGCGAGTCGAACTGGCCCGAAACGGCGGTCGGGTCATTGAATCGGATTTGTCGCTGCGGATAGTCAAGTAGAGCGCAATTTCGTAGGTTGCCACTCAACGTCTTTAGCAGCCCGTTCCAATGCTGACTGCATCCATTCCGGTTTACTACAGGCCTGGAGCTTTCTGAATTCTTCAAGGCTCAATGATCGTAAGATCCTCTGAATAACCAACATGGAAGCTTCTTTCCTCCCAAGGTAGAGCAACGCGACGAGCGCCACGCCTACCCTCGTACCAGCTTCTTGTAAGTGCTCGCTGGAGACGTGCTGCAGGCGAACCACAGCACTCCCAATTCGAATCTCACGGGTCGAACCGCTCGTGTAATAGACTGGTTGAACTTGCATTTGAGTACTGATACCCAAACGTCGGACAGCTTCTGCCCCGTGGATCTGGAGTTTTTCTCCACGTCGCCTAACCAATGCTTTAACTACCTGAATCGGGCTGGGCCGAACACGCCCAAAGATTTTGCTTTCCTTAGGCCGCATGTAAATACCGCGGATTACGCGCTCTAGCTTCCCCGCCTGCACCAGCCTTGAAAGAGCTTTGTCGACAGACGTGCGCGTCCCAACCTGAGAGAATACAGAACCCGCGAATGGCCGGCCTTTCCTCATATGTTTGATTCGGTTTGATATCGTTTCCGCGACAGACATTCGGGGCCGCCTCAATGTCAGAAATAAGCGCCTTAGTTCCTAACAGACTACGCAACTACCAGTCTTCAGTTGATGAGCAAAAAACGGGACCAAGCGTACCTATCGCTAAATTACTTGCTTGCTCTTCAATCCAGCCAGCCTGCAGAACGTCGCGCTTGGTGGGAAAGTGGCGCAAAAGAAACTGAGCATTCTTTCTAATGTGACCCGGCACGTCTGTATCGCGGGCAAGCTCCCTTAAAAAATCATGAGTTTGTGCCACAGACCTGGTCCGTTCAAACGGCATTGTCATATCAGCCTCCACATGCTGAGATCATCAGTTAAGTATCAATGAGTCAAAAATAAATCCCTTCAACAGCTTGAATTAGCACCTGCTCCACTGCCTGAGCACCTTGGATATTGGAAAGCATTGCTATCGGCGTAGCGTGAGAAAAACTCTCCTTCGGAGACATCAACCAACGCCGAGCCTTATCGTCATTGCCGAAAATTACCTCTGAGAGCGCGACGATGTGTGCGATGCGAAACAGATGCGCACTATCTTTCGCACTCAGTCGCTGACCACCGGGTGCATTCTCATCAGCCAATACCGAAGAGATGAAGCCCGAACAATCGAGAAGGCTTGCACCGCAGTATTTGAGAAACGACTCAAGGCTGCAGGTCGGGAAGCCGACCCTAATCATTTCGTGGATATCTTGGTCTGACGCGGCTGAAGGAATACGGACGACCACCTCCAAGCGGGCTCGGTAAGAATGGTATGCCTTCGCACGCAAATCTTTCGCAGACATAGCCACCCCATACTCCCCATTTATCGGTATAACTTCCGATCCGCATCGCTCCTTGAAAGTGATGCGAGCTATTGATCAGCATCGACATCCAATATCGCATCCAGGAATCGACTCGCGCGAGATGAACGCCTTTCGAGCAATTCACGCGCCTCACAAGTGATTTTGCTGGCCATCAACGACTTGATGAATTTCTTTTTCTTACGTTTGTTTTTCTGTTTTCGCACGACAGGCTTCTCAGATTGGTGGCAAAACAGTGCTTTGTCGCTCGCCAAACGAGCTTTAGGAGGCCGCTGTCGCCCGCTAGGCCAATTCAGGGGAGGCCGAAGCCGAGCTTTTCCAAGCACGGCTTCGTTGATCTCCCTACGCGCTCAATACACACTGAGAAGCTGAGTTCGGTAGTGCTGCGAAAAGTTGAGCTCATACAATGCAGGCTCATATGAGCCAGGAATCGATATTGCGTCATCGCCCCCCTCTCGAGAAAAGGCGCCGCCCATTGAACCTCCTAAAATGGCGATTTCAATAGTGCTAGGATCTTCAGGACCGTCGCCAATCTCGTCATCGCACTCAAAATCCGAAGCTCGCACGACACTCAATACGGCATGATCATGGGGCAGATCATCGGCCAAGCGCTCCGAGTACTGCTGGAGCGCTGGTTCCGCGAGAACATATAGCCAAGCTTTTTCATCCGCATCACTTGAGCGCCTGAGGATTCTGCCCAACACCTGGCGATAGTGCAGTTCGGTACGTATACGACTTAGATGACAACAAACCTGCAGCCTGGGTATGTCCGTCCCCTCGCTGATCATGCCAACCGCAATAATCCAGGTGCAGCCACCGCGTCGAAAATCATCGATGACCTGCTGCGCGTTTGGCGTCTTATTGGTCACGACCTGACACACCTCTCCCTGGGTACGCATAAGCTCAGCTATGTGATGAGCGTGCTCAATGTTTGTCGCAACCACCAGGCCGCCGGCTTCCGGATTTCGCTCACGGATATCGCAGAGTTTTGTACACCCTAACGACAGAATCTGCCGCAATATATCGTCATGAAACAGCAGATCTTCATAAGACACGGGTGACTCAGAGAGTAGCTTGGCAATACTCGGATACGTCGTGACGGTGCCTTCTGTGGATAGCGTTTCAGTTAATCTCACCATGTTGTTATCCAACACGACTATGCGCGGCGACCGACATACGCCGTCGGCGATTGCCTCCTGCAAACCATATCGGTAATCACAGATCAACACCCCATCTGGCTGAGAATATCGAGCAAGCGCGATGGCTTTCTGGTCAGACCTCCAAGGTGTCCCTGAGAGGGCAAGAGTGAAAGTGGCGCGATCTTGAATCCTTTGAACAATCTGCTGACCCCATGCATTGCTTAACAGCAAGTCATGGCCGGCGCAGTGATGGATTTCATCAAAAACTGCGAACACCCTGTAGTCGTCGAACAGCTTCCAGAACGCCGCATCTCGATACTCCATTCCTTGGTACGTGCAAGCAGCACCGACGGCACCTATCAATCCATCCAAGCGCTTCCCTAAAACGGAGGAGAATGTTCTCTGAAATCCATCCATGGTTTGCCGTGACGGAGCAAAGCAGAGAATCAAATCTATCTTGTCTTGCTGCAGCAATTGCCTTGCCAGTTCCGCTGCCATTTTCGTCTTGCCGGCACCTGGAGTCGCTTGGCAAAAAAAATGAGGTTGCTGGGTGTAGTGCTGTACAGCCAACGTAATACAGTCGTGTTGCCATGACCTGAGAGTAGAGTTCATGCGGCTGAAATCGCCTTAAGCGTATTCTCGATTGCACGAACGTGACCAAGGAGCTTTGAGCTCCTATCGCGAGCTTCCAGGTATACCCCTTCAAAACGACCCTTCAAATGAGGAATCTCCTCAAACAACTGCTTGTACCGCTCGGTCTCCCCCAAGGACGAGAGCAGATCAAGCCGGGTCTCCTTAAGCATCACTTGAAGGAGGGTCCGGTCATCTTGCCTTTCCTTTGAGCTAGGCACGGAGCATGGTGTTTCTCTTCCCTCATCAGCTGGAGCGTCGAGAGAATCGACAGTCATGGAGAAGCTCCCATCAACCAGTACGAGCTGCAGCCGTAAGGGCATCTCCAGAATACAAAACACCTGATCCCTCTTCTGGCGCTGCGCTGCCATTTCCACCCAGCCAACGCGAATCAACCTTCGGATCTGTTCATAAACATAAACGCGTACATCCGCGAGCCGAAAGCTTGAGGGTGGAAGGAGTGCCGCATACGCGTCTCTCAACTGACGGGTCGTGAATTCCCTGGAAAAATGCTCGCAAAGCAGGAAATGGAGCTGCCTGTCGAATTCGAATAAATCTTGTTTCATGCAGGCGCCTCAATGACCTTTAAACAAAAATACGGATTATAGTCCGTGGCTGATTCGTCCGCAAACGCTCGATAGTCTTTCCTCATGTGATTCGAGGCGGCTATGGGGAATCTGGCGAAAGAACTGGGGAAAAAGATCAGGCAAGCGAGAAAAGCAAAAGGTCTATCGCAGGACTTCTTCGCACTGATTTGCCAAGTTGATCGAAGCTACATGGGTCGAATTGAGCGGGGCGAAGTCAATATTACGGTCGAAAAGCTGTACCAAATTGCCGAATGCCTTGGATGTGGCCCAGCGGAACTATTACCGTAGAAAACTTATGAAAGATGAGATGTTAAATGACAAAAAACTTGATTGACCATGAAAATCCAACCAACTAAGCCTACTAAATAAAAAGCTCGCCACACACTAAAAGTCACATAAAACAGATATATTACAATATAAATATTTTACACTTTAGTCCTTTTGTATTTCTTCAGGCCTTCTCTTTACTAAAGCATATAGATCTATATTGGGAATTGTCTCTGCATTCAGTAGCATCCTTTCAATCATTCGGAGTTGCTCAGCATTATTTTTTTTTAGCACTTCAACCTCAGCCTTAAGGTGTTCTATCTGCTCAACCAACTCCACATCAGAAGCTGTTATTTTTGTGTAAAGCGAGGGTGATGCGCCTCTAAGTAGAGCTTTCTTGTTTTTGTATGATGTAGCTATTCCCACATAAGTACATAGAGTTTGCCTTGTCGTTTTTATTGCAAGCTCAAGCTCTACCCGTGTTACCAGTGCTTCCCAAGTGAGTTTACCCGTCCATTTGGTCAGCATAATCTCTATCTTACGTTGTGCCTGGGCAGAAATTTTTGGTTCTACCACGTCATTTCTCCTTATTATTCAGACCAAAAGTAGACAAAAGTGAACGTAACTGAGGGTTGGTATCCGTATTAGAGTTCGGAGCTTTATCTTTGATCAAACTTCTTAAACGCGCCTCATAATCGGGGAGCGCACATGCAATTTTTTTTATGACCTTCGTATTTAAATCAATCAAATTGAATTCAGAATCTTTGTTAGAGTAGCGAATTGTTGTACCTACGGAGCATCTTTTCATAAGATCAATCAACATTGAAAGAACTCGTACATTTCTAGAATGGATAACAAACCATCTTTTCATTGCCGAAGAAGCTGACAAACGAATATCACCCGCCACCGAATCTAACCGCGCATTTTGAAACCCTAAATCTTTCTCAAAAAGCTCGATAGCACTCTCATCACCTGCAATATAACAAGCCTCTGGACAAAGAAAACACTGGGAGACGAAATCATTCAAATAATTGCAGGGATTTACATTTAGATTTTGACTACAAAGTCCCGTCGAGGTAATCGAAGCAGGTAGATTCGTAACCGTTGCAAGCTGCTCCTTAGAATAAGTTCTAATTGTACTTTTGTCGAACTCAGGCGGATTTACTATCGCGCTTACTCGGCTTGCTTTTATGTCATCACTTGTATGGATATAAGTATGAGTTTGCTCAGAATCTGTCCTACCTGACCAAGCAGTAATAATTTCAACTGGAATATTACTTAAATCAGCGAGAGTATTTGTTAGGTGGCGCAACTGATTTGGAGTCAGCCGTATCTCTGAGGAATACCCATAGTCAACGAAAAGCGAATCCATACGTCCATGGGGACAAAGTCGAGTTAAAATGGAGCTTCCTAATGAGGCCAAAGGGACAACTGCGTAATTCGTTTTCTGAAGTATCTTTCCACCTCCCCCTGAGTTTTTTGAATCTCCATAAAACCAACCTCCCAAGAAGCAAAACATAGCATTTTTAAGCTTAATGCTCGATTCACCCGTAGAGAAAGAAAGAGGAAACTCGGGTAGAATTTTTTTCCTATAAAAAGACACCCACCAATTTTGCACCTCTTCCACCGTGACGACGTCTTTATCAACAAATAGCTCTGGAAGTTGTGTATACCCGAATAGATAGGGTAAAGCAGATAATTTAGTCTTCTTAGAATTCGATACAGATAACTGATCATCAGGCCTCAAAGAAAAAATTGGTTTATTTTCAAAAAAACGACCTCTGTGTTTGGCATTAGTACTCGATAAATCCGCCCCTTTCTTTAGTACCGGAACACAATCATCTACACCATAAAAGCCTAGTGCATAGCCCAGTGTAAAAAGATTTGGTTGTTGAGTCAGAGACAAGTTTTTCTTTAACTCCGTTTCAATCTCGAAATCCCCAAGCAACCTTTTCCAACTATCAGAAGGCTTTTCATAAAATCTGCACAGTATTCTGGCGGGCTCACAAGCATTGAAAAAATAGTTAACGGCTTTGTTAATTGGCTCAGCAAGCGCAGAAAGTACGTGATTCCGATTATTTTTGTATCCTTTGCTTCCAATCCAATTAAGATAATAAACGGGATCCCCATCGCCCTCTGAGTGAGACTGAAGTGCTTGTTTAGGCAGAACTGGAATTTCAGCAGAGGTACGGTTAGGTGATGCAAGAGATAGAAGGGTAAAAGTTAAAACCATTGCATCATGGATCATTACGTCCTTACCTGGGAGAACAGTTCCTTTTTCATCAACATGCTCGAATACTGTTGAAAAAATATTACCCAAGGCTACAACTGCACTGATATCAGGAAGTTTCTCCAGCTTCTTATCTAAACTTGCATGCCCAGTTCTGTCTCGATCATCAACACCCTGTAAATCAATCTTTCTCATCAATCCCTTATCAGCACAGAAATCTAAAAATGGGCGCAGACGGTCAACAGTTCTACTTCCTAAGAAAAGACTGCGAACTGAAGACTCCGATTGAACATAAAGATCGCCATCCATCCGTGACAACATCTTTCTGGCGGCAGATGTTCGAGCTTTTTTTTCACTGACAGACAAATTCGTATTGGTTGTTTCGATAACCCAAATCTTTATCAAATAACTATATGGGTAAGGTAGAGCATCGCTAGGCAGGTTACCGCAATTTTTACCCTTTTTTCCATGTTTTCCGCAGAGGAACCTATTATAGCGTCCGCTATTTGGATCGATGTGGTGCCAGATTAAATCATCGAAATCTGCCTTCTCTCCACCAGGGCCCTCAAATTGTACGAATTCCGATTCACGATACAAACAGATTAGTGATTCCAATCTGTCTAAATATTTATTAATCATCTATTGAGCGCTGCCTGGCAAGAGTCTCATCGCACACGGAAATAGTCAATTTAACCCAAACAATCTGCCGCTCGAGCTTTTCAATGCTTCGAGTATGAAGAGGATTGAGTAAGGCGCTACGATTTACCGTAAGCTTATCCTCCGCCGCTTCTAAGACTGACCTGTGATCTGCCTCAAGTATTGGACGGAAATTAGGACACCCATAACAGCCCAATGGCCGCCCCATAACTGTGGAACAATTATGGCATACACGCTCATTTCGCGCCCCACCGACAGGGTTGAAATTATGGTCAACTATGACTTCATCTCTTTCCTGGGTCAAAGCTAAGGAGCCGCTAAACGCAGCCATAAGAAATTCGTTGCCTATATATTTTGAGTCAATCTCCCGTCTGGACTTATAATCCAAGTCGATGTAGTGCCGTGCAGCTGGCACAGTTACACCGGTTATTTTGGCCAATTGTGCAGCGGAAAGTCCATCTTGTGCACCTCGAGTTAATACGGTATGACGAACCCTATTAGAACTAGCTATACAATCCGCTACGCGATCAGAGTTGGGACGAACGCACCTGATGGCATTTGTGATGGTCGATTCCGATACATGGTAGGCAGTTGAGCGGGAGGAAAAAAGACTTTTTAAGAAGTCTAGAGACTCTACTTCCAAAGAAAAAAGGCTTACATCTGGAAACATAGGAATATCGTTCATTAACTTCAGAAGCTCTATATCATCAACGTCAATCTTCGATGATGTCATGAGTAGCTTGAGCCCCTTGAAAACTATTCCCTTAAACTCAATTAGCACTTTTGCTAACTCTTCAGAAATATATAATGGATATCTCTCGGGACGCTCCCGTGAAAAAAGCATTCCCGTAGACTTAACGATGTACACCCTAAGCTGAAGCGTCTCTCCCCCCAAGCTGCCTATCTCGTCCACACTACGTATTGCCGAATCGTGAAAACTTGAACCTGAGGGAATCAAATCGGACCATTTCAAAAGCGCAATCTGGATTGGCCGACGTACAATGGATACCAACAACTTAGTCGTCACCATATTTTTGAGAACACCATAACGCATCGATGACTGGTAAAAGGAAAGCTCTTGCTCAACACTCCACTTAAATCGCTGAAGGTTTTGATTAATTTTCTTCGCCAGCGAATCAAACTCTACACCGTTAAAAGCACCTGTAGACAAGTCAAGTGGATTAACGCTAGTTTTATCTAAATGCTCTCTTGTGAATTTGTGGTACCCATGAAATTTCTTATGTCCCATTTTTGATAAAGTACCAAAAAACTGATTAAGAGCCTTTTTCTTATGCGTACTCAACCCACTCCATAACGCCTTAACTTTATCTAACGAAGGTATGCCACCCAAGATAAATGGTCTTATATTGGTAACAACTCCCCATGCGGTGCTTGCAGCCTTGGTTCTTACGTAATAGACAAACACATCCAAAATTAACTCTTTGTCAGTTTCTGTCATATCGGAAGTATGAACCCAACCAACGCTAACCCGCGCTCCTTTCCCTGTATTTGGGAGTATTACCCATTCGTCATCTAAAGCATTAACCATCAACCCAGACTTGGCTGAAAAAAATGAAGGCACTTTATCAGCTTCATTTGTCGATTTCGATTCGTTTAAGTGCTTCACTTTTTTTGCGCCATACGTTGCTGATGCGCTATCGACAGTTCCCTTGCTACAAGCGCCAAGCGCTTATCATCATATACGTCGACCATTGTGCTATTTTGCGACCACCCCATCGCATATTTTCTAACGTCTTCACGAAGAACTGGATCAATTCCAGCACGATCAGCCTCTTTATCATAAAGCTCATTCCATTTATGGCGGAGCATATGGGGATGGACATGAAACCCCAAAGCCTTAGAAATTGTCTGAAATATTGAGTTTATCGATTTTAAGGAAAGTGGTTGGCCTGCAGTTCCTTTAGAATCATTTTCACTGATCAATAAAAAATCATGATACTGAGCCAGAGAAAACTTTGACCGAACATGATCAATATAGAATTTAACATGTAACATTAAATCTTGACCAACCGTAGCCAGATGCGCCTTAGTCTTTTGGTTGGGTTTTTCTGTACGAGAGTCCGTCGGGTCGTTTCCCGAGCGGTATACAGATACCTGATCATAAGTCCCGTAGAAATGAAAGTCTGAGACCTTGGACTTCGCTAGCGCGCCTCTCCTGATACCTCCGCGAATTAACAACTTAACTATTAAGTAATTTCTAATTCTTGATCCTTTGAATGGATTATTAGGTGAAGAAGGCTCTATCATTTCCAATAATTTTGTGAAAAGCTCATCAGGAATCACAGACTCGTCAGCATCCTTTATTTCTTGTCCGTAATTTCGCCCAAGACCTTCTTCATCTAGTTTAATTTTGGAAATCAGCTTATCAAAACGATCATTCAGTTGTTCTTCAACCCCGTATACACCATGGAACTGTTCAAACAACCATTTAAGAAAGTATCTCAGCCGTCTGATGCGTCCTTGCAAAGTCTCATTTGATACCTTCGCCATCCCTTTCTGATTGGCGACAATAACATTACGGAGGTGTTTATCGCTTGATCGAAACTGTTTTATCCCTAAACTTGAGTCAACCACATTCCTGATTAAACAACACGCGTCATAAAACTGCATGTACTCTTTGTGTGATATCAACTTTCCAGACGCAACTCGCGCCGGAAGATTTATCTTTTTTTCAAAAAAGAACTGAAGCACGAACAACAATTCATTCGCGTATCTAAGCCTTGTATTTGGCGCTTTAGAAGACAGTGACCCATTCAGATAACACGAAACATACGGGTCAATCGGACAATCCGAATCATCGACTATGGACACGAAAGGTAGCGAATTATATTGGTATTGTCTGACTTTCATTGACAAAATACCTCGTCCAATAACCTGTCAATGAAGATTAGTACGAGAGAGAGCTTTGTCAAATTAGAGGAAGGGATAACTGATATACGGCAGGCTTTAAAGCCAAAAATTGACGAGTTTCCTGGTTTACAAAATAATCTTTGCTTATAACTTGCCGCCGGACAGGCAGACCATGACCTTATCGCCGTCTTCAATCATGTTGAAATCAGCGACAGCCTCACCGGCCTGACGGCGAAGGCGCTTTTGCAGTTTGTTCTGGTTGACCGTAAGAGTGCCCATGACGCGAAATCCGTGAGGTGTGACGAAAGGCGGGCATTTTACGCAAAAACACCGCCGGGGCGAAGGACCCCGACGGATCGCCAACCCTCCTGAATGTTCGGGTCCCTGTAGGAGCTGCCGAAGGCTGCGATCTTTTGATCTTGTTTTTAAAAATCAAAAGATCGCAGCCTTCGGCAGCTCCTACAGATGCAACCGCGATTACCTGAGTCATTTACAGCGCAATTTGCTCTAAGCCCCCTCACCTTGTGAGGTTAACTCCTTCCTATACTGCGTCATAAGGTCGCATACAAATCCAGACCTATGACTTACTCGGCCTCATTGGCTTGTAGGCGCTCCGCTGGGGGGCGATGGTAAAAACAAGAGGAGTGACTGGCATGATCCATCACGTAGTGGGGCTCTTCACCCACCCTGACCAAGAATGGAAAGATATCCGTGGCGACCAAGAGGAAAGCATCAGCCACATGTACCTGACTCACACGCTGATTCTGGCGGCGATCCCCGCTGTGTCCGCGTTCATCGGCACCACGAAGGTCGGCTGGGTGATTGGTAGCCGGGCACCGGTGATGTTGACGATGGAAAGCGCACTATGGATGTCGATCATGTCGTACCTGGCGATGCTGGGTGGCGTTGCGGTAATGGGCGCGTTCATCCACTGGATGGCTCGCACCTATGACGCCAACCCGAGCCTCTCCCGCTGCATTGCATTTGCAACCTATACCGCAACACCGCTGTTCATTGGCGGTCTGGCGGCGCTGTATCCACACCTGTGGCTGGGAATGATCGTTGGCACCGCCGCGATCTGCTACACCGTTTACCTGTTGTATGTCGGGTTACCGACTTTCATGAACATTCCAACTGACGAGGGCTTTCTGTTTTCCAGTTCGGTGCTCGCCGTAGGCCTGGTGGTGCTGGTGGCCATCATGGCCTTTACTGTCATTGTCTGGGGACTCGGCGTGGGGCCGGTCTACACTAATTAGCAACTCACCACCCAAAAACTAGATCTGCCAACACAGGCCGCCGCAAGGCGGCCTTTTAATGCGTGAAAACAGAGGCGACAACGACCATTCAGCGCTTGGGCGATTCGCAAGGTTCGGGGGTTGCGGCATACTCGACGCCTCTGGAGATCCATCAAGCATGCCCGAGCAACTCAATACCCGCGTCGAAGACTGTTTCCAACAAGCCGAATCCTTTTTCAAGCGACCTTTCAAGCGCCCCGTGGTGAGCCTCAAGCTGCGTGGGCAAAAAGCCGGTGTCGCGCACTTGCACGAGAACTTACTGCGCTTCAATCCGCAGTTGTACCGGGAAAACACCGAAGACTTTCTCAAGCAGACCGTGGCCCACGAAGTGGCGCACCTGATCGCCCATCAACTGTTCGGCGACCGCATCCAGCCCCATGGCGAAGAGTGGCAGTTGATTATGCGCGGCGTGTACGAATTACCGCCCAATCGTTGCCACACCTACGACGTCAAGCGGCGTAGCGTGACCCGTTACATCTACAAATGCCCATGTCCGGACAGCGATTTCCCGTTTTCGGCACAGCGTCATGGATTGGTGAGACAGGGGCGGCGGTATTTGTGTCGGCGGTGTCGCAGTACGTTGGTGTTCAGTGGGGAGATGCGGGTCGAGTAGTTGGATTTGGGGGGTTAATAAGGACGTCTTCGCGGGCAAGCCTCGCTCCTACAGGGTTCGGCGTTGAATACAACATGTGTGAACGATTCCGATACTGTGGGAGCAGGCTTGCCCGCGATGAGGCCGGTACTGACGCTAGAGAATCACCTTGGCACGCCGCAACGCTTCAATTTGCTCGCCACCATACCCCAACTCCCCCAACACCTGATCGGTATGCTCCCCCAATGCAGCCCCAACATGCCTTGGCTGCGGCAACCCCTCTGAAAACTTCAACGGGCACGCAATCTGCGCCTGACTCGACCCATCGCCGCGTGGCACCTGGGTCACCACTTCTCGCGCCCGCAGTTGCGGATGCCGTACCGCTTCACCCAGGCTCAGGACGGGTTCGACACAGGCATCCAGCTCGGCAAACAGCGCACACAGTTCGGCATAGTCATGCTTTTCGAACTCGATTTTCAGTGCGTCCTTAAGCCTCTTCTGTTGCGTCGGTTGCGGCGAAAGACCGAGGCTCGCCAGCTCTTCAAGCCCCAACGCCACACACAACGGCTTCATGAAGCCCGGCTCCAGGCTGCCCACCGAGAGCCAGCGCCCATCCCGCGAGCGGTAATAGTCGTAGAAGCTGCCGCCATTGAGCACCTGTTCTTCCCGTCCCGGCTCGACACCACAGGCCAGGTATCCGGCTCCGGCCATGGCGTTCAGACTGAACGCGCAGTCGGTCATGCTGACATCCAGATGCTGCCCCTGCCCTGTTTGCTGCCGGGCGATCACCGCCGCCAACAGTCCGATCACGCCGTGCAGCGAACCTCCAGCCACGTCCGCCACCTGTGCCCCCAAGGGCAACGGACCGCTGTCGGCGCGGCCGGTATAGCTCGCCAACCCGGCCAGCGCCAGGTAATTGATGTCATGACCAGCGCGGTCCTTGTAGGGGCCGGTCTGGCCGTAACCGGTGATCGACACGTAAATGAGCTTCGGATTGATCGCCTTCAAGGCGTCATAACCCAAACCCAGGCGTTCCATGACGCCGGGGCGAAATTGTTCCAGCACGATGTCGTAGTCCTGCAGCAACTGCTTGATCACCTCCAGCGCCTCAGGCTGTTTCAGGTCCAGCGCCAGACTGCGCTTGTTACGGTTGAGGTAGGCGTGGCTGGCCGATACACCTTGATCGTGGGGTGGCAGCACGCGCAGCAGGTCCATGCGGGTCGGCGATTCGATGCGCAGCACTTCGGCGCCCATGTCCGCCAGCAATAACGAGGCAAATGGCCCCGGCAGCAGTGTCGAGAAATCCAGAACCTTGAGTGATGCCAGTGGACCGAGCATGAGCGTTCTCCCTTTACGATGCCCACAGCCTAGGCAGCCGATCGACTTGCAGCAATCACCTTATGCGCCAGTTACGCTGACCGTTGCGCTCAAATTGCAGGCAAAAAAACCCGCCGAAGCGGGTTTTTCATTACGACAAGGCTTACTTGGCGTTCGTTGGGGTTACCCCTTCGACGTGGCCCAATACATCGTCTTTAGGCTCATCGGCAATACCGCGACCGCCCGAAGCCAGCTCGGCATGCAAAACGTCGGTGTCCAGCTCCTTGACCCATTTGGCCACAACAATGGTGGCAACGGCGTTACCGACCAGGTTGGTCAGGGCACGGGCTTCGGACATGAAACGGTCGATACCGAGGATCAGCGCCAGGCCGGCAACCGGCAGATGACCGACCGCGGACAGAGTGGCGGCCAGTACGATGAAGCCCGAACCGGTCACACCGGCGGCACCTTTGGAGGACAGCAGCAGGACCACCAGCAGGGTGATCTGATGGGTGATGTCCATGTGGGTGTCGGTGGCCTGGGCAATGAACACGGCGGCCATGGTCAGGTAAATCGCGGTACCGTCGAGGTTGAACGAATAACCGGTCGGGATCACCAGGCCCACGACGGATTTCTGCGCGCCCAGTCGCTCCATCTTGATCAGCATGCGTGGCAGCACCGATTCCGAAGAAGAAGTACCCAGCACGATCAGCAGTTCTTCACGGATGTAGCGGATCATTTTCAGCACGCTGAAACCGTGCATGCGGGCAATGGAACCCAGCACGATCAGGATGAACAGCAGGCAGGTGATGTAGAAGCAGGCCATCAGTTGACCCAACTGCACCAGCGAGCCGACACCGTAGGCACCGATGGTGAAGGCCATGGCACCGAAGGCACCGATTGGCGCGAGCTTCATGATCATGTTGATGATGTTGAACATCACGTGAGCGAAACGATCGATGAAGTCCAGCAGCGGCTTGCCGTAGGCACCCAGGCGATGCAGGGCGAAACCGAAGATCACCGAGAACATCAGTACTTGCAGGATATCGCCTGTGGCGAACGCGCCGACGATAGTGCTCGGGATCACGTTCAGGAGGAAGCCGATGACGCTTTGATCAGCACCCGCTGCAACGTACTGCGCGACTTTAGAGGCGTCCAGCGTGGACACATCGATGTGCATGCCGTTACCCGGCTGAACGATGTTGACCACCACCAGACCGACCAGCAGAGCGATGGTCGAAACGATTTCGAAATACAGAAGTGCGTAACCGCCCGTCTTGCCGACCGACTTCATGTCCTGCATGCCAGCGATACCGCTGACGACGGTGCAGAAGATGATCGGGGCGATGATCATTTTGATCAGCTTGATGAACCCGTCACCCAGTGGCTTTACCGCCACACCGAGCTGTGGATAGTAGTGACCGAGCAAGATACCGATGACAATTGCAACGATCACCTGGAAATACAGGGATTTGTACAGTGGCTGACGAGTCGTCATTGCAAAGTTCCTCAAGAGTACGCGCCGACAACATCCATCTGTTGCCTTCGCACCTCATTTGCGAACCCTCCTGCACTGGAGGGATTTGTTTTTTCGAGCTGCGCGACGGCAGACATCTACCGCTTGTATCGCAAAGCCCGTGCCACCTTCCGTGAATCCGCTGCAAGCCCTTTGACATCAGGGGTTACAGGTTTTTTTCGTCACTAAACCGTTACAACGCAGTGGCGGATTTCCGCCCATCAGCCAAAACACATCCTGCAATTTGGCGGATATCCGCCTTGTTCGCCTGCTGAAACCGCAGCTACCATCCGTCGCTCAATGGATGGATTTGCTTTTTATGCGCGAACGCACCATCGCCAGTCATTTCGCCCGTGCAGCCCTGCGCGGCGCGCAACGTAGAGGCCACGATTACTCGGGTCTGTTGCAGCAATTGGGGATCAGTCCCGAGTTGCTCGATGAGCCGCGGGCGCGCATCGCGCCAGAGCAGTTCACCCAACTGATCCAGGCCCTCTGGATGGCACTGGACGACGAATACCTGGGGTTCGGACGAGCGCCGAGCAAATCGGGCAGCTTCGCGATGATGTGCCATGCAGTGATTCATTGCCGCACTCTGGAGAGGGCACTCAAACGCGGCTTATTGTTTTATAGCCTATTCCCTGATGCCCCGCGCCTGAGCCTGACACGCGAAGACGAAATGATTCGACTGAGCCTGGACGATTCGCAGCTCTGGGATCCGGACCATTTCCTCACGGAATATCTATTGGTCATCTGGCACCGATTCGGCAGCTGGCTGATCGGCCAGCGCATTCGCCTGGAGCAGGCCTCGTTCAGTTATCCGCGACCGGATCACGGGGCGGAATATGAATTGTTGTTCTCCTGCCCTCTGGTCTTCGCCACAACAACGCAGGCGACGGGGCAAAGCAGCCTGCTGTTCCACCGCCGTTATCTCGAGATGCCGTTGCTACAGGATGAGCGCACCCTCAAACATTACCTTCAGCGTTCGCCAGCCGATCTGCTGTCGCGACCGGATGACGGCCATAGCCTGAGCAGCCAGTTGCGGCGTTTACTCAGTCGCGACAATGCCCCTTGGCCAGACCTGGAAGCCGTGGCCGCTCACCTGCACATCAGCCCTCAGACTCTGCGTCGGCATCTGCGCGATGAAGGCACCAGTTTTCAAGCGTTAAAGGACCATCTGCGCCGGGACATTGCGATCTATCACCTGAGCCGCAACGACCTACCCTTGCAGCAGATCGCCGAGCAGCTGGGGTTTTCCGAGCCTTCGGCGTTTCATCGGGCATTCAAGAAGTGGACGGGGCTGACACCGGGGATGTATCGGGCGCAGGAGCATTAGGGGCGGACACAAAACCTTGTAGGAGCTGCCGAAGGCTGCGATCTTTTCTATCAAGCCACCGGAAACTGAATCCTGAACGCCGCCCCGCCCAAAGGCGAATCACCCAAGGTCAGCTTGGCGCTGTAGCTTTCGATGATGTCCTTGACCACCGCCAGGCCAATGCCTTGCCCGGGATGCTGGCGATCCAGGCGCTCACCCCTTTGCAGGATACGTGCACGCTGGTCAGGTGGTACGCCGGGGCCATCGTCCTCGACGCACAACTCAATACCACTGAGCATCTGCCGCACGCTGATGCGAACTTCGCCCAGACAAAGCCGATAGGCGTTCTCCAGCAGGTTGCCCATCATCTCCAGCAAGGCCCCCTGCTCGATGGGTACGTAACATTCCTCCGGCAGGTCTAGCACCACCCGCACGCGTTTATCACGGTAGACCTTGTCCAGCGTGTCGCACAGGCTTTGCAGCACCGGGCGCAGGCGCACTTGATGACGCACCAGGCCACTTTTGCGCAGGCTGGCGCGCTGCAATTGATAGCTGATTTGCTGACTCATGCGCTCGATCTGGGTTTGCAGCACCCAGGCCTGATCGCGATCTTCGGGCCGTTGCGCCATGTCTTCACTGACCCCCTGCAACACCGCCAGCGGGGTTTTCAGGCTGTGTGCCAGATCATCGAGAGAATCCCGGTAACGGCTGCGCTGTTCGCGCTCGCTGTACAGCAAGCGGTTCAGGGAGCCTGTCAGGCGCAACAGCTCACGAGGATGTTGTTCGCTGAGGCTTTCGCGGTGACCACTTTCGATTTCGTCCAATTCCTGGCTGAGACGGCGTAATGCCTGCAAGCCCCAGGTCAGGCCGATCCAGAGCAGCGCCAGCAGCACCAGCAAAGCCGCGCCGAAGCCCAGATAGAGATTTTCCCGCAAGCCTTCGAGGGTTTGTTCGTACTCGCGAACCGGTTGCAGCGCGACAATACTAAACGCCGCGCTTTTGCCGCCCAGCAGCTTGACCTCGACGTCATAGACGAAGAATTCCTGGCCATTGGCTTCACTGATCCGCGCGAACTCATTTCCGCGCCCGTCGTAACGTGGCTTGTAATTAATGTGCTCTTCTTGAGTGGCCTTGGAACGCCAGACCAGGTGACCTTCACGGTCGTAGATATAACCGAGCAAACGGCTATCGGTGAGGTTGAAGCGCTCGTCGGGCAATTGTGCCGGCATTTCCAGGCGGTTGTTCTCTACCCGGGCCGCGGAGATCAGCGTCGTCACGTCGGACGCCAGGCGCTGCTCAATGGAGTCCTGCAACGCCAGGCTGAACGCGCCCTGCATCGCCGGCAACAACGCCAGCATGAACAACACCGCCAGGAGTGTGGCGGCGAGCATCAATCGAACACGAAGCGAACGAATCAAGTGCAGCGCTCATTGAACAGGTAGCCAAGGCCGCGAACGGTATCGATGGGCTTGAACCCGGCCGTTCCCTCGAGTTTGCGTCGCAGTCGACCGACCAGTACCTCGATCACGTTGGGATCGCGCTCGTCGTCATCGGGATACAACTGCTCCATCAGGCGATCCTTGGCCACCACTTGCTGGTGATGGCGCATCAAGTACTCGAGGATGCGGTACTCATAGGCCGTCAGCGCCAGCGGTTGATCGTCGAGGGACGCCTGCTTGCGATTGAGATCGAGCAACAACGGCCCGGCGACGATGGTCGATTGGGTGAAACCGCTGGAGCGGCGCAGCAATGCATTGAGCCTGGCATCAAGCTCTTCGAACTGGAACGGCTTGACCACGTAGTCGTCGGCACCGGCGGCGAGGCCTTCGACCTTGTCCTGCCAGTTGCCGCGCGCAGTGAGGATCAGGATCGGAAACGTCTTGCCCCGCGAACGCAGCTGACGGATCAGATCGAGCCCGCTCATGCCCGGCAGGCCGAGATCGATCACCGCCAAGTCATGGTTGAACTGTTCGGTCTGATACAACGCCTCCTCCGCATTGGCCACGGACTCGACCACATGGCCGCTTTCCGTGAGGCGGGTTTGCAGGTGATGGCGCAACAGCGCTTCATCTTCGACGACCAGCAATTTCATAACGCTCTCCTGCAACTCAAAAGCTCCAAAGCCGCGCGCGCCTCAATGACTAATATCACGACTGTTCACTGAAAGCGGTCAGATAGGTCAAATCGTAGCGGCCTTTGAGGTCTTCCTGACGAAGTTTAATGCCATTGTGCGAGACCGACACGTTGTCATACGTGGCGTAGTAATCGTGCTGGCGGCCTTGCGAGGCCAGATGCATGCCCCAGGCACTGTCATGAGCGACCAGGCCACCCACGTTGGAGTATTTCAGGACGCCGGACTTTTTGACTTTATCGCCGGTCTGCCCAGAGATAAGTCTGCCGTTATCGTCCGTAGCATGGGCAGCAACACTGACGCCCAGGACGGTGAACGCCAGAATCAGGTTTTTCAAGCCAGTCATAGGGAGTGACCTCATGCGCTGTTCGCTATTGGGTAGCGGCAAGGTTACGGGCCATGCCCTGAACTCCCCCTGAACGCAATCTGAACCTAAGCTGAATCAACCCGTTCCGTTTGTTCCGACCGACATCAAACAGGAGATCCAATCATGCGTGTATTTCTCGCTGTCCTCTTGCTGGCCCTGAGCGGACTTAGTCAGGCCGCCATCAAAACCCAGGAAATCCCTTACCAAAGTGCCGACGGTACGAAACTGATCGGTTATTACGCCTACGACGACGCGATAAAAGGCCAGCGCCCAGGAGTCGTGGTGGTGCATGAATGGTGGGGCCTCAACGACTACACCAAGCGCCGCGCCCGCGACTTGGCCGCCCTGGGCTACAGCGCCTTGGCCATCGATATGTACGGCGATGGCAAGAACACCGAGCACCCCAAGGACGCCATGGCGTTCATGCAGGCCGCCACCCAAGACAGTGCGGCGTCCAGCGCGCGCTTTCTGGCCGGGCTCGACTTGTTGAAGAAACAGCCGCAAACCGACCCGAATAAAGTGGCGGCCATTGGTTACTGCTTCGGTGGGGCGGTTGTGCTTAATGCCGCGCGCCAAGGTGTGCCGCTCGCCGGGGTGGTGAGCTTCCATGGCGCGCTGGCAACCCAGGCGCCTGCGACGCCGGGCAGTGTGAAAGCGAAAATCCTGGTCGAGCATGGCGCGCTGGACAGTATGGTGACACCGCAGAACGTTGCCGCTTTCAAGGCCGAGATGGACAAGGCCGGTGCTGACTACAGGTTCGTCAGCCTCGACGGCGCCAAGCATGGCTTCAGCAATCCTGACGCCGATCGCTTGAGCCATGGTGATCACGGCGGGCCGGACATTGGTTACAACAAAGCGGCGGATGAAAAGTCGTGGGCGGATATGCAGGCGTTTTTCAAGAAGATCTTTAGCTGATCAGTTAAACCCTGTGATAAAGGGTTTATGTGGTGAGGGGATTTATCCCCGTAGGGCTGCAAAGCGGCCCCAAAACCTGCTACCGCGTTTCAGCTGGGAAACTGCGGCCTTCAGGTTTGCGACTGCTTCGCAGCCGAGCGGGGATAAATCCCCTCGCCACAAGAGCCTTAAGCCCTACCCAGTCAGGAGGCAACCCGGCAAAATGCCCGACATGAATTCCGTCCCCGCCCTGCCCGCCTGCTGCACACCCCTCGATGCCCATTGGCCGCTACCATTCGTGCTGCCCGATACGGTGCTGTTGAGTACCCACTTCGATGCTTCGCAATTGCACAGCAATGATTTCCAGCAAAGCGCCATTGAGGCGCCAGCGAGCATCCAGCGCTCTGTCGCCAAGCGCCAGGCTGAATATCTCGCCGGGCGGATTTGCGCACGGGCGGCCTTGCAACAGCTGGAGGGCTTGAACGTCAGCCCGGCGATCGGCGAGGACCGAGCCCCCGTCTGGCCCGCGCACATCAGCGGCTCGATCACCCACAGCACCGGCCGCGCCGCCGCCATCGTCGCCAGGAAAAACCATTGGCGGGCTCTGGGCATGGACCTGGAAAACCTGCTCAATGCCGAACGGGCCGAACGTCTGGCCGGAGAAATCCTCACCCCGCCCGAGCTCGCGCGCATGGCCGCCGGGCGTCGCGATCAACTGGCACTGCTGGTGACCCTGACCTTTTCGGTGAAAGAAAGCCTGTTCAAGGCGCTGTACCCGATCGTCCAGCGACGCTTCTACTTTGAACACGCCGAGGTGCTGGAATGGACCGAAGTCGGTGAAGTGCGATTGCGGTTGTTGACTGACTTGTCGAGTGAATGGCGTAACGGTACCGAACTGGAGGCGCAGTTCGGGGTGCAGGATGGGCAGTTGTTGAGCCTGGTCAGTATCAAAGCCTGAAAATCTTCAGTGCTTCCGAAGACGCCATCGCGAGCAAGCTTTGCTCCTACGAATCGTGTGTGGTGGGCACAAAACCTGTAGGAGCAAAGCTTGCTCGCGATGAGGCCTGAACAGGCAAAAGATAACTCAACGTCTCTCCTGATTCCTTGGCCAGCTCAGACTGAAGCAAGCGCCGCCCAGGCTTTTGCTCTTGCCGATCAACGCTCGCCCTTCATGCCAATGGATGATGCGTCGAACAATGGACAAGCCCAATCCGTGCCCCCCTGAAGCGCGAGTACGGCTGTCATCCAGGCGCAGGAACGGAGTGAAAATTTTCTCCCAGGCCGCCTCCGGCACGCCTGGCCCATCGTCCTCGACATCCACACGACAACGCTGTTGTCCCACCTGATAGCTGATGGTCACCCGTGAATGCGCGTGGCGCATGGCGTTGCTGACAAGATTCTGCAAGGCTCGATGCAGGTAACGCGGCTCGGCCTCAACCCAGGCATCGTCACAATCGGCGGCTGACAGGCACAAGCCTCGCTGCACGTTGACATCGGCACGCAACGGCGCCAGCTCCTCGATCACCTGATTGACCAGCGCGTCCAGGTCGATACGCTGAAAATTCAGGGCCGGCGAGCCTTGTTCCAGCCGCGCATAGGTCAGCATCTCATCCACCAGTCGGTCGAGATCCTCGATGTCGTGATCCATGCCCTCGCAGTATTTTTCCAAGGCTTGCGGGGTGGTGGCCGAACCGATCATTTCCAGACCAAAGCGCAAGCGCGCCACTGGTGTGCGCAGTTCATGGGACACGGCACGCACCAGCTCACGCTGGATCGCCAGCAGTTGCTGCAGATGCTCGGCCATGCCGTTGAACGCCGACGCCAACCGTCCCACGGAATCCGCGCCACGTGTCGGCACGCGAGTTTCCAGGCTGCCCTTGGCGATGCGCGTGGCCGCGGCTTCCAGGCCGCGCAAGCGCCGCTCCAATTGACGCACCAGCAGGTAGACGATCAAACCGATGAGGGTCAGGCCCAATGCCGCGATCAACACCAGCCACTCCGGCGGATAAGGGTTCATCTGGTACAGCGGGCCGATTTCCAGCACCCATGGCGTGCCGACCATGCCGGCGAACACCCGGATCGAATCACCGCCCTTGCCCAGGGCCATCACCGTGTCGCCTTCAGAGATCCGACGACTCTGATCTTCGTCCATGTCGGCGTCTTGCACCGTGACCAGCCGCAAGTCGAAACCAAAGCCCTTGTCTTTCTTCAATTGCGCCAGGCGCACCGGTTGCTCGCCCACCGGGTAGCGCACAAGCTCGTCGACCAACAGGTAAATCGTCGCACGGGCCAATTGCTCACTGATCTGCTGAACTTCACCCGTGAGCACAAGCTGTTCCTTGTCGCTGACCAGGCGGTAAACCTTTGCCGCATGCGGACCGGTCTGTTCCACCAACGCCTGCCCCCGCAGCACACGGGTACGCTGGGTGAGGTCGAGGTCGGTCTCGTTGAATGTTTTCAGCGCCAGCGGAATCCCCAACAGACGCTCCCACACCAGCAACGCCCGGTGCCGCTCGGTCTGGTTCATCGGTTGCAGGTTATCGGCCATCAACGAAAATGTGCCGTGGGCCAGCCGCTCGCGGTATTGCTCGCTACGCACCTGATTGAGCATGTGCAACGCCAACACGCCAAGTACCGCTACCAGTACCAGAGCGGCACACATGCCACCATAGATACGCAGGAAGATCGAGTTCACAGGGACGGGTCTACGCAGGCCTCGGGAACGAACAGGTAACCTTTGCTGCGGATGGTCTTGATCAGCCGCGGGTGCTCCGGGTCATCGCCGATTTTCGGGCGTATACGCGAGATACGCACGTCGATGGAGCGGTCCTGGCCGTCATAGCCGATACCCCGCAGCGCGGTGAAAATCTCTTCGCGCGAAAGAATTCGTCCGGCGTTGGCGACCAGCAGCCAAAGCAGATCGAACTCAGCGCTGGTCAGTTCGATGCCGTTGTCGCTCAGCCAGGCTTCGCGCAGCGCGTTGTCCACTACCAGCGGGCCGAATTGCAGACGCCGTTGTTTTTCCGGGGCGGCCTCCGGCGCTTCGCTGCGTCGCAACAACGCCTGGATGCGCGCCAGCAACAAGCGCGGGCGCACCGGTTTGCACACGTAATCGTCTGCACCCAGGTCCAGGCCGAGGATCTGGTCGGTGTCGTCGCTGCGTGCGGTCAGCATCAGGATCGGGCCGTCATAATGATCGCGAGCCTTGCGGCAAATGCTCAGGCCGTCTTCACCAGGGAGCATCAAGTCGAGGATCACAAGGTCCGGTTGCTCCTTGATGATGCGCGCCACCGCCAAGGCTCCATTGCCCTCGATCGACACACGCAATCCATTGGCTTGCAGGTAATCACGGGTCAGTTCGGCAAGACGCTGGTCGTCTTCGACAATCAATACCTGCCAGGCTTCTTGCTCCACGGATGACCTCTGTTTCTCGATAACACTAATAAGGAAGGGTCCACCCGTCTTTTTGTAATGATGGGGGTGGTTAGATTGACTGCATGCAGGCCGATTGTATAAACGTCGCCCGCACAGAACACAAGCCGGTAAATGCGTTCGGACAGGGCGGTTTTTTGTGATAGGGTTCGCGCCCTTAAAAATCCATCCGACCGTTTTCGATCCTTGAAAAATGATGAAAAAAGGCTCGGTCCAGCAGCATCGCGGCCTACACGCCGATTGGCTCTGTCACACACAATTTACGCACAGGTTTATCCACAGGTAGTACATTGCAACACCCTCCAAAACGCATTATCTTGTAGCTCGGCGCAAAAAAAACCCTACATGTAGGGTTTTGACTTAAAAGCCCAACCACATTTCAGACCTTGAACTCAAGCGCTTTATTGCCTGTTCATGGTTGAACCAAGCACGATTTTACAAGCCCAAACCGCACGTGCGGATGGCACCGTTTTTTTCAGGCCAGAACGGCCAGGACGGTACGGGTGTTGCAGTCATAACTGGCACCCCTGAAAGGAATCCGGCTTCGAGCTCAGGCTCGCTGTCAAAGACTTCGGCAAGGAAGCGGCATCATGAGCCTTTTTCCTACTGTCTCGAAGTTGTTATGCCCGACGCTACGTCGGTTGTAGTGCTTTCAGGACAGAACGGTGGGCATCGTTAAGGTGCCCAAACAAACATAGAGAATGTGGAGACAATCCCCCATGCAAACCGACACAACTCGCGAGAACCCGCAGGGCACCTTGCCGCAGGCCGCTGATTCGAATTCGGATCTGTCCGCCACCGCGCCTGGCCAACTGCGCGTGATCAAGCGTAACGGCACTGTCGTTCCTTACACCGATGACAAGATCACCGTCGCCATCACCAAGGCGTTTCTCGCAGTTGAGGGCGGTACCGCTGCCGCTTCGTCGCGAATCCATGACACCGTTGCCCGCCTGACCGAACAGGTCACCGCCACCTTCAAGCGTCGCATGCCATCGGGCGGCACCATCCACATCGAAGAAATCCAGGACCAGGTCGAACTGGCCCTGATGCGCGCCGGCGAGCAAAAAGTGGCTCGCGACTATGTGATCTACCGTGACTCCCGCGCCAAGGAGCGTGCTGCCCACACCCCGGCCGAACAAGCAGTCAACGCTCACCCATCGATCCGCATCACCCGTGCCGACGGCAGCCTGGCGCCGCTGGACATGGGCCGCCTGAACACCATCGTCACCGAAGCGTGCGAAGGCCTGGAGGAAGTCGACGGCGAACTGATCCAGCGCGAAACCCTGAAGAACCTGTACGACGGCGTAGCCCTGAACGACGTCAACACCGCACTGGTAATGACCGCCCGCACCCTGGTCGAGCGTGAGCCGAACTACTCGTTCGTGACCGCCCGCCTGCTGATGGACACCCTGCGTGCCGAAGGCCTGGGCTTCCTCGGCGTTGCCGAGAGCGCCACTCACCACGAAATGGCCGACCTGTACGCCAAGGCGCTGCCGGCCTACGTCGCCAAGGGTGTGGAGTACGAGCTGCTGAACCCTGAGCTGGCCAGCTTCGACCTGGAAAAACTCGGCAAGGCGATCAACCACGAGCGTGACCAGCAGTTCACCTACCTGGGCCTGCAAACCCTGTACGACCGTTACTTCATCCACAAGGATGGCGTGCGTTTCGAACTGCCGCAGATCTTCTTCATGCGCGTGGCCATGGGCCTGGCGATCGAAGAGAAAGACCGCGAAGCCCGTGCCATCGAGTTCTACAACCTGTTGTCGTCCTTCGACTACATGGCTTCGACGCCGACCCTGTTCAACGCCGGTACCCTGCGTCCACAGCTGTCGAGCTGCTACCTGACCACCGTGCCGGATGACCTGTCGGGCATCTACCACGCGATCCACGACAACGCCATGCTGTCGAAATTCGCCGGCGGCCTGGGCAACGACTGGACGCCGGTGCGTGCGCTCGGTTCGTACATCAAGGGCACCAACGGCAAATCCCAGGGCGTCGTGCCGTTCCTGAAAGTAGTCAACGACACCGCCGTTGCCGTTAACCAGGGCGGCAAGCGCAAGGGCGCTGTGTGTGCCTACCTGGAAACCTGGCACATGGACATCGAAGAGTTCATCGAGCTGCGCAAGAACACCGGTGATGACCGCCGTCGTACCCACGACATGAACACCGCCAACTGGATCCCTGACCTGTTCATGAAGCGTGTCTTCGATGACGGCAAGTGGACCCTGTTCTCGCCGTCCGAAGTGCCGGACCTGCAC
This sequence comes from Pseudomonas putida, assembly GCF_050990305.1. Lineage (GTDB taxonomy): Bacteria > Pseudomonadota > Gammaproteobacteria > Pseudomonadales > Pseudomonadaceae > Aquipseudomonas > Aquipseudomonas putida_AH. The sequence continues at coordinate 5,097,806 of NZ_CP158817.1, forward strand.
GACCTGACCGGCAAGGCCTTCGAAGAGCGCTACGAGTACTACGAAGCCCTGACCGAGTACCCGGGCAAGGTCAAGCTGTTCAAAACCATCCAGGCCAAAGACCTGTGGCGCAAGATGCTGTCCATGCTGTTTGAAACCGGCCACCCATGGCTGACCTTCAAGGACCCGTGCAATCTGCGCAGCCCGCAGCAGCACGTCGGCGTGGTCCACAGCTCGAACCTGTGCACCGAGATCACCTTGAACACCAACAAGGACGAGATCGCCGTTTGCAACCTGGGCTCGATCAACCTGCCGAACCACATCGTGGGCGGCAAGCTCGATACCGCCAAGCTGCAACGCACCGTGAACACCGCTGTGCGCATGCTCGATAACGTGATCGACATCAACTACTACTCGGTGCCGCAAGCGAAGAACTCCAACTTCAAGCACCGTCCAGTCGGCCTGGGCATCATGGGCTTCCAGGATGCGCTGTACCTGCAGCACATTCCTTATGGTTCCGATGCTGCCGTCGAGTTCGCCGACAAGTCGATGGAAGCGGTCAGCTACTACGCGATCCAGGCGTCCTGCGACCTGGCTGACGAGCGTGGCTCCTACGAGACGTTCCAGGGTTCGCTGTGGTCCAAAGGCATCCTGCCGCTGGATTCGCAACAGATCCTGATCGAAGCCCGTGGCCAGAAGTACATCGATGTCGACCTGAACGAAACCCTGGACTGGGCACCGGTTCGCGCCCGTGTACAGAAAGGCATTCGTAACTCGAACATCATGGCCATCGCACCGACCGCGACCATCGCCAACATCACTGGCGTTTCGCAGTCGATCGAACCGACCTACCAGAACCTCTACGTGAAATCGAACCTGTCGGGCGAGTTCACCGTGATCAACCCATACCTGGTTCGCGACCTCAAGGCGCGCGGTCTGTGGGACTCGGTCATGATCAACGACCTGAAGTACTACGACGGTTCCGTGCAGCAGATCGAGCGCATCCCGCAAGAGCTCAAAGCGCTCTACGCGACCGCGTTCGAAGTGGACACCAAGTGGATCGTCGACGCAGCAAGCCGTCGCCAGAAGTGGATCGACCAGGCTCAGTCGCTGAACCTGTACATCGCTGGCGCTTCGGGTAAGAAGCTGGACGTGACCTACCGCATGGCCTGGTACCGTGGTCTGAAAACCACTTACTACCTCCGTGCCCTGGCCGCGACCAGCACCGAGAAGTCGACCATCAACACCGGCAAGCTCAACGCGGTCTCCGCCGGCGGCAACCACGGTGATGACTCGGTCCTGGCCGCTCCAGCAGGTCCAGCTCCAGTACCGAAGGCCTGCGCCATCGACGAGCCGGATTGCGAAGCTTGCCAATAAGCTGAGCCGGTAGGCGCCGGAAGGCGCTGACCTGAACCCCCGATCAGTCCTCTGGATTATCGGGGGTTTTCTTTTGCCCCATATAAAGTCAAAAGATCGCAGCCTCGTTGCACTCGACAGCTCCTACAGTGATCGCATTTCAATGTAGGAGCTGTCGAGTGCAACGAGGCTGCGATCTTTTAATCTGACAGCCACAAAAAAGCCCCTCTTTCGAGGGGCCTCTTGGATAGCGCTTTCAGCCAGCCCGCATCAGGTCATCTGAATGATGGTCTGCATGATGGTGCTTTGAGTGGAGATGGTCTTGGCGTTTGCCTGGTAGTTGCTCTGCGCCTTGATCAGGTCGACCAGTTCGTTGGTCACGTTGACGTTGGACTCTTCCAGGGAGTTGGAAGCGATCGAGCCCAGCGTCCCGGTTTCCGCTGCGTCGTAGCCTGGAATACCCGAGGCGTAGGTTTCTTTCCAGCTGGTGCCGCCTACTGGCTGCAGACCTTGCTCATTGGTGAAGCTGGCCAATGCCAACTGACCGATTGGCTTGGTCTGATTGTTACTGAAGTTGGCCAGGAACACACCGCTACCATCGATGGTCAGGTTGGTGATCTGGCCGGTGGCGTAGCCGTTCTGCGAAGGGATCGAACGCGCGGTGTCAGCGTTGAATTGCGTGGTGTTGGCCATGGCAATGGTCACGCCCGCCGGGTCGGCGGAGGCGCCGTTGGCTGCCCATACACCGTTGGTCACTGTACCCGGAGTCCAGTTAGTGATTTTCAAATCAGGGCTGACGATTGGGGCGCCCGGCGGGTTCGGCGTGCTGACCGAAACCAGCTTGCCGCTGGTATCGAAGGACATGGTCGAGGCGACTGGCGGGGTTGCCGCAGCAGTAGGATCGCTGCCATCCGGGTTGCGACCATCGATCAGAGTGTAGGTGTCCCAGGTGTTAGCCCCCGTCTTGACCATGTATTGGTCCATGGTGTGCTGGTTGCCCTGAGTATCGAAAATCGGGGTACTGAATTGCTTGGTGAAGGATGCTGTCTTGCTCGGATCGAATGGGTTAGCCGCCACATCGATGACGTCAGACGTAGAGTTCAGGTTGATCGTCGACGAAACCGAAGTGGTGGATTTCGGTGCCAGATTGGAGGTGTCGATGCGCAGGTCGGTCAGCACGCCATTGACGATCTTGCCATTGGCATCCACGCCATAACCTTGCAGGCGCGAGGTACCGTCGGTATTGGTGACGTAGCCATCCTTGTCGACCTTGAACGTACCGGCACGGGTATAGGACAGCGAACCGTTGTTGTTCAACACGAAGAAGCCGGAGCCGTTGATCCCCATGTCCAGTACGTTGCCGGTGTTGCTGATGTCGCCCTGGGTGAACTGCTGGGAAACGTTGGCCAGGCGGACGCCGTTACCAATAGTCTTGCTGCCCGTACCCAGCTTGGACGCCGAGTACACATCTTCGAATTCCGCACGGGACGATTTGAAACCGACGGTTGCCACGTTGGCGATGTTGTTGCCGGTTACGTCCAGTTGCTTGTTGGCTGCATAGAGACCGCTAAGGCCGATATTGAAAGACATATTCCACTCCTTTATGCCGCGTTAGCCGGCTCTATATACCAATGGTTTTCACTTTGGACAGGGCGACACTGCCCAGCCCGGCCAGATTGAGCATCAACTCACCGCCGGTCTGGCTGATGGTCACGCTGTTGACGGTGGCAGGCAGGTTAGTCACCAACGCCACGCCCTGGCCATCGATGGTGGTGTTCGCAGCGAAGGTGTAGGTACCAGTTGGCACCACGTTGCCGGCGTCGTCCTTGCCATCCCAAGTGAAGCTGGCGTTGCCTGCTTTCTGATCGGTCAGGTCGATGGTACGAACGACAGTGCCGTCCTTGTTTGTAATCTTCAACGTGGCATCAGCCACCGATTGCGGCAGTACAACCTCCCCGGTCATGCCTTTGGTGGTGTCGACCACGGCCTTGTCACCCGGCGCGATAACCGAGCGGCCCACCAGCGACGAGGCTTGCAGTGCCTGGGATGACCCGAAGCTACCGGCAATACCACTCACGGTATCGTTGAGCGTGGTGATGCCTTCCAGGCTACTGAACTGCGCCAATTGCGCCACGAACTCGCCGTTACCCTGAGGCTCCAGCGGGTTCTGGTTTTTCAGTTGCGTCACCAGCAATTGCAGGAACGCATCCTTGCCCAAGGCCTTGTTACCGGTGGCACTGCTCGCGGCCGACGCCAGGCTGTCAGTATCCTTGGTCGTCTTGATCGAGGAGTTGGCCAGAATGTCGTTGAGGCTCAAGCCACTGGTGGTATCGGAAACACTCATCTGAGTCGCCCCTTATCACTGACCGAGGGTCAGGACTTTCTGCATCATGGTTTTGGCGGTGTTCATCATTTCAGCGTTGGTCTGGAACGAACGGCTCGCGGAAATCATGTCGGCCATTTCTTCCACCACATTGACGTTCGGGTAGTAGACGTAGCCCTTGGCATCGGCAGCCGGATGGTTCGGTTCGTAGCGTGCCTCAAGGTTGCTTTGGTCTTCGACCACGCCCAGCACCTGCACACCTTGACCGGCGGCGTCCTGGTTCTGGAACAGCGAATCGCTGCCGCCGCTCTGGCCACCCTGGAACATGGTGGCGAACACTGGGTGACGCGCACGGTAGGTCTGGTCGATGCTTGATGAGACCGTCTCGGCGTTGGCGATGTTGGAAGCGACGGTGTTCAAACGCGTGGTCTGGGCACTCATGCCGCTACCGGCAATGTTGAAAACACTGGATAGAGACATGACTTACTCTCCGCGAAGGGCTGATACCAGCCCTTTGAATTTGCTGTTGAGCAGGGTGAAGCTGGCCTGGAAGTTGACCGAGTTTTCCGCGTAGTTCGACTGTTCAAGCTGAGCATCCACGGTGTTCTGGTCGATCGAAGGTTGCATCGGCGTGCGGTACATCAGCGACTCGTCGCCATTACTCAGGCCTTCGGCTTCGATATGACGGCTGTTGGTCATGTTCAAGGCGAACGTGCCGTTTTTGGCCTTATCGTTCTGTGCCTCCAATACTTTGGAGAACTCCAGATCCCGTGCCTTGTAGTTCGGGGTGTCGGCGTTGGCAATGTTGTTGGCCAGAACTTCGGCACGCTGGGCGCGGAAGTTAAGCGCCTTTTCGTGAATGCCGAGCGCGTTATCGAAGCTGATGCTCATGTCGGGAAACCTTCGGGTGACCTGATTTTTCGTACGATGAACTTAGCAAGCGCCATGCCAAACCAACAAAGCCCGGTAAACCGGGGCTTTGCAGACGATGGCAATGCGGCAATGCCAGAAAAGCGGCAACCTGTTTCCGCCGGATGCCGCTTTTCTGCCGCTTCACTCCAAGACACCCATGTACTGGTAGGAGCTGCCGAAGGCTGCGATCTTTTGATCTTGTTACTCAAAAAACAAAATCAAAAGATCGCAGCCTTCGGCAGCTCCTACGTGATGCAAAAGTGCCAGGCATAAAAAAGGAGTCCTTGAGGACTCCCGTTTTTTTTGTATTGCCAACAGCAAATCATTTGGCCTGGTAAATAATCCCCGGGCTGCACTGCACCATCTGATAATGATCCGGCAATCCGTTCAGCGCCTCGGAAGCACCGAGGAACAGATAACCACCCGGCTTCAACGTGCTATGGATGCGCAACAGGATGTCCTTCTTCACTTCGGCAGAGAAGTAGATCAGCACGTTACGGCAGAACACGATGTCGAACTTGCCGAGGCTCGCATAGCTGTCCAGCAGGTTGAAGGAACGGAACTCCACCCGGCTCTTGATCGGCGCCTTGATCGCCCACCGTCCCGGCCCTTTCGGATCGAAATAGCGCTGCAGGCGCTCAGGTGACAGACCGCGACCAATGGCCAGACTGTCGTATTCGCCGGTCTTGCAGTTGTTCAGCATGGTGCCGGACAAATCGGTGGCCACAATCTGCACCCCCATCCTCAATTGTCCGACATTGGCTCGCTCGAACTCGTCGATAGACATCGACAGCGAATAAGGTTCCTGACCCGACGAGCACGCCGCCGACCAGATCCGCAGACGCTGGCCGGGACTGGCCTTGATCGCATCTGGCAGCACCTTGTTCTTCAAGACTTCAAACGGATAGGTGTCACGAAACCACAGGGTTTCGTTGGTTGTCATCGCATCTACCACCATCTCGCGCAACCCGCTGCGCGGCTGGGTCTGGATGCGCTGGACCAACTCACCCAGGGACTTGATACCTTGCTGCTCCATCAGTTTGTTGAGACGGCTGGAGACCAGGTACTGCTTGTTTTCACCGAGCAAAATGCCACAGGCTTTTTCCAGGAATACCCGGAACTGTTCGAAATCCAAATTACCCGTAGACAATGCTGCCGCCTCTTAAATCGCGTTGTTGACCAGGAGCCGAACGCCCCTAGCTGATGTCTGCTGCTTTGATCCGGTCGACGACCCGGGACGCCAGGTCATCGGGACGGAATTTGGCCAGGAAGTCGTCGGCTCCGACTTTCTTGACCATCGCTTGATTGAACACGCCCGACAACGAAGTATGCAGAATGATATGCAGCTTTTGCATGCGAGGGTCGTTGCGGATCTCGGCCGTCAAAGTGTACCCATCCATTTCCGGCATCTCGATGTCGGAGATCATCATCAAGAACTCTTCTTCCGGCTTCTTGCCCTCGTCGACCAGTTTGCGCAGGTAGTCCAGCGCTTGCCGACCGTCGTTCAACGCCACCACTTCGACGCCGACCGTTTGCAGGCAGCGCGTGACTTGCTTGCGCGCCACCGAGGAGTCATCGACCGTCAACACTCGAAGCGACAGCGCCTTGTGCTGGGTTTCAACGTCCACCACGCCCACGGAAATCGCTTCCGGTGTCGGCGCCACTTCCGCCAGCACCTTTTCGACGTCGATGATTTCGACCAACTGATTGTCGACCCGCGTCACGGCTGTCAGGTAGTGATCGCGGCCGGTGCCCTTGGGTGGCGGATGAATCTCCTCCCAGTTCATGTTGACAATGCGTTCGACCGAGCGCACCAGGAATCCCTGGGTCTTGGTGTTGTACTCCGTGATGATCACGAACGGGTTGTTCTTGTCCTTCAAAGCCCCCGAACCGGTTGCCATTGCCAAATCCAGGATCGGAATGGTCGCCCCTCGGATGTTCGCCACGCCGCACACGACGGGACTGGACTTGGGCATCAGCGTCAGTTGAGGGCATTGCAGCACCTCTCGAACCTTGAATACGTTGATCCCATACAGCTGTTGGCCGTCGAGACGGAACAACAACAGCTCAAGGCGATTCTGCCCCACCAGTTGCGTGCGCTGGTTCACCGAATCCATTACACCAGCCATGCCCAGACTCCTACACCAACGCTAAGTGTTGTTGCGACGCACATTCATCTCTAAACGGCACGGCGCTTGCTTTTTATCTTCGTATGAACATAGAACCGACATTTTCTCGACGCCCGACCACACTTTGCCGTAAATGGCTGGGTGTTCTGGCGGCCGCTTGCTTTTTCAATGCGGGTGGCTCTGCCCTCGCCGATACTGTCACCTTGCCTGACATGCTTATCGGCGTCACTCAGGGCTTTCTTGAATTCACCGTAGAGGACTATCTGGCGACGAGTCAAACGCAAGGTCGCTACGAAATCCAGGTCAACCAGCTCGATCCCCGCCTGCGCATGCCGATGTGCGACAAGGAATTGACAGCTTCGCTGGAGAGTCCGGCCAAGCCGCTGGGGCGGGTTACGGTCAAGGTTCGCTGTGAAGGCAGCTCTCCGTGGACCGTCTTCGTACCCGCTCAAGTGCGCCTGTTTCGCGATGTCGTGACCACCTCACGCCCCTTGCGGCGTGCTGGAATTGTCGAACCTGAAGATGTGATTCTGCGCGAACGCGATATCAGCGCGATCAACCAGGGCTATCTGACCTCTCTGGATCAGGCCATCGGGCAACGACTTACCCGACCAATGGTCGCCGATCAAGTCATCACCTTGGTGCACCTCGAGCAGGCGGAGGTCATCCGCAAGGGTGATCAAGTGGTCATTACGGCCCGTAGCGGCACGCTCAGCGTGCGCATGCCCGGTGAGGCGCTGTCCAATGGCGGCATGAGCGAACAGATTCGAGTCAAAAACCTCAACTCCCAACGGGTCATCAAGGCGCAAGTCACCGCGCCAGGGCAGGTGGAAGTTTCCATGTAGGGGAGTAATACAAGATTCTCTGTTCGTGAAATGTGGCGCCGACCATGGCTGTTCCCTAAACTGTGCCCCATGCCGGGCAAGCGCTGACGCGCGCGAGTTCAACGATAAATGGGCCTAAAGTTTTTTAGGGAATGGCCGAAAACATGGCAAGCGTCCAAATTCCCAGAGGTTTTTTTATCATGGTTATCGATTTCAGCCGTTTGAACAGCTCCTCGTCACTTACAGGTAGTACACGTACCAGCGTTGCCAAGGAAGCCGCCGATGCCGGCAAATCCGCGCCGCTGAATACCCCGGCCGAACAGGTCGGTACCGCTACAGTCGGGGAATCGGTACATCTCAGCAATGAGGCTCAACAGTTGCAGAAGGTCACTGATACGCTGCGCGATCAGCCTGTCGTCGACAAAGCCCGTGTGGCCGAGTTGAAAGCAGCGATTGCCGATGGCAGCTATAAAGTCGACAGCAACCGTGTAGCCAGCAAACTGCTCAACTTCGAAGCCCAGCGCTAGGCCTCGGCCCGCGCCAGGCTTTTGGACGCTTAAAACCCAAGGCCAGCCATGCACGACACTAATTTACTGCAACTGATCACCGACGATTTTGCTCCTACGCAACAACTGTTGGAGCTATTGCGTACCGAATCCCTCGCCTTGCATGGTCGCGATATGTACCTGCTCGAAGACATTCTGGCGCAAAAACAGGCATTGATCGTTTTGCTCGAACAGCATGGCCGCAAGCGCAGCGAACTCCTCGCCAGCCTCAACCTGCCCACCGACCGCAGTGGCCTGGAACAACTGGCCAGCCAATCGAGCGTGGGTGAATCGCTGCTGGCGCAAAGCGATGTACTGACCGACCTCCTGGCCCAATGTCAGGCCGCCAATGCCAACAATGGCCAGTTGATACGGGTGCAGCAAGCCGCCACGGCCACTCAGCTGAAAATCCTTACCGGCGGTGAACCTCCAGCGCTCTATGACGCCAGCGGAACATTTTCCAAGCTTGTGAAACCGCGCCCTCTCAGTCAGGCTTGATCCCATTGATGAGCCCGCTCTACCAAGACACGTAACATGCTGGCAAAATGCTGGCTAGTCGTAGTCAAAATTTGTCTGGAGATTGATTAACCGTGTCCAATGCCTTAAATGCGGACGATGCTCCGCAGCCACCCAAGGTGCTCAGCACGCCTCTGGAAATCTCCGGCAACCTTCGCCAACTGCAAGAAAGCCATGACCCGCTGATCATCACGTTCCACGAGCGCAGTCAGCGCTTCCAGAGTTATCTGGTAGACATTGACCGTGACAGCAACATGATCGCCCTCGACGAAATGATTCCCCGCGACGGCGAACGCTACCTGTTGGCTGGCGAACCGTTCAAGGTCGAAGGCTTCCATGAAGGCGTACGCATTGCCTGGGAAAGCAACGGCCCGCTGACCATCGATGAATCCGGCGGAAGTCGTTGCTACCGTGGCAACCTGCCCGATGAAGTGGTCTACCACCAACGCCGCAATGCGTTTCGTGCAGCGTTGAAGCTGGCGCAACTGGTCGATGTCGAATTGGCTGGCGACAAGCTAAAAACACCGATCGACGGAAAATTGCTGGACATCTCTGCCACTGGCTGCAAATTGCGCTTCGCTGGCGACATCACAGGCAGCCTGCAGTTGGGCCAGGTCTATGAACGCTTCATGGCCGCCCTGCCGTTTGGCAAGATGATGGCGCCGGTCGAGCTGCGTTACCTTCATTTCGAAGAAAAAATCTCCACCACCTTCGCCGGTGTTCGCTTCCATAACATGAGCGGGCTGGTGCAACGGCAGGTCGAGCGGTTTGTCTATCAGTTGCAACGCGAAGCACGGCGCTTCGACAAAGACGACTTCTGATACAACGCCCCAACAAAAACGGGCAGTCCCTTGCGGTGACTGCCCGTTTTTTTATGCCTGTACGCTACGGCCTTGCTTCAGAGAAACTTTGCTCCCTGCCTGAATCCGGATCATCCTCCGGGGGCTTATCGGATTGCTCCTCCGGCTCAGTCTCAGGCTCAGGAGGCACCGAATTCTGCATCTGATCCTGAACCACCTGCTCATCGACTCGCGGATCAAGGCATGCGACCAGCGGCGAGCTCGACATACTGTCCGGCATGGCCACGTGATGCAGCGGCGCATCGTCTACCTGATGCAGATTGGTCACCGCTTTGGGGCGAATTCGCCACACCAGCACCAACGCGAAGAAGCTAAAGAAGGCATACAGCATGTGGCTGCCGAACAACTTCATCAGCACCCCAGCCGCCAATGGCCCGATGCTGGCACCTACGCCATAGGTCACCAATAACATGGCCGTCAGAGACACTCGACGATCGGCTTCGACGTGGTCATTGGAGAACGCGACGGCCAACGGGTACAAGCAGAACTTCACCAGCGAACAGACGAAGCCGGCGATAAACAGCACTTCTAACGGCACCTGTTGCAGAACCGCCAGTGGTAGCGCAGCAAGCGCCAAGACCAAGGCAAAACAGCGAATCAATAAGGCTCGATCATAACGGTCGGACAACCAGCCCAGCGGCCACTGCACTACCAGCCCAGCGAAAATGCAGCTGCCCATGAACAGACCGACCTGCTCCGTGGACAACCCCTGCTGCGAGGCATACAACGGCGCCAGACCGTAGAACGAGCCAATGATCAAACCGGCCCCCAACACGGTACTCAGCGATTGCGGCACGCGCTTGATGAAAAAACGTGGCTCCATAGGCGCCGGATGCAGCGGCGCCGGGTGAATCCGCCGCGTCAGCGCTACAGGCACCAGGCACAATGCAAAGCACAGGGCGACCAGCATCAATAGCTCCAGGCCAAGTCCCGGGTGCATGACCAGAATCAGTTGCCCCAACACCAGCCCCAGATACGAAGCGATCATGTAACCGCTAAAGACGGTACCGCGCTGCGAAGCTTCAGCCTGTTCGTTAAGCCAGCTCTCGATGACCATGTACTGGCACATCATGCCCAGACCGACGATCACCCGCAGGAATATCCAGGCTGGTAGCCAGTCAATCAGACCGTGCCCAAGCACCGCCGCACCGACGATCCCGGCACAGGCCGAGTAGGCACGAATGTGCCCGACACGGGCAATCAACCGATGACCGATCTTGCCGCCCAGCACCAGGCCGAAATAGTTGGCAGCCATCAACGCACCGACCCACAGGCTGTCGACATGATCGGCCGCCAGGCGCAAGCCCAGGTAAGTACTCAGCAAGCCGGAGCCGATCAGCATCATCAGCGAGGCGAAATACAGTGCTCGAAAAGGTTTCCAGATTTGGCGCATCGGCGTTCCGAGCGGCTCCTTGCGGTGAGAAATCGAACTACCGAAACGATAGCCCGAGATGGATGATGCGTCAGGCCTGGGTTGCTAGAACACGCCGTTCCCAGGGAGTAATTTCATCATGGAAACTGGCCAGCTCCATGGTCTTGGAAGCGATGTAGCCTTCGATAAATTCGCTGCCGAACAGTTCCTTCGCCAGTTGGCTACGTTTCAGACGCTCAAGGGCAGCGTGCAAGGTACAGGGTAGTGAAAGATAGTCCGGGACCTGAAACTCACCCTGAATCGGCTCGCTTGGCTCCACGTTGTTCTCGATGCCATACAACCCTGCGGCCAAACTGGCGGCAATGGCCAGATACGGATTGGCATCGGCGCCCGGCAAACGGTTTTCAACCCGACGGGCAACCGGCGCACTGGCCGGAATGCGCAAACCCGCCGCCCGATTGTCATGGGACCAGCAGGCATTATTCGGTGATGCATAGGGATGGCACAAGCGCTGATACGAATTCACGTTAGGGGCAAACAGTGCGGTGAAATCCGCCATGCACGCCTGCTGTCCACCGATGAAATGGCGGAAAGTCTCCGTCGGCTGACCCGCCTCATCACTGAACACATTCCGTCCCGTTGCTGTTTCAACAATGCTCTGGTGGATATGCATCGAACTGCCTGGCGTATGTGCCAATGGCTTGGCCATGCAGACCACAGAAAGGTGATGTTTGAGCGCGACTTCTTTCAGCAAATGTTTGAACAAGAATGTCTGGTCGGCGAGCAACAACGCATCACCGTGCAACAGGTTGATCTCAAACTGACTGACACCCATCTCATGCATGAAGGTATCGCGAGGCAGACCCAATGCCGCCATGCATTCGTAGACTTCACTGAAAAACGGCCGCAAGCCATTGTTGGAACTGACACTGAACGCGCAATGGCCGTCTTCGCGTCGACCGTCCAGGCCAACCGGAGGCTGGAAGGGTTGCATCGGGTCGGGGTTGGGCGCGAAGACAAAGAACTCCAGCTCTGTCGCTACCACCGGGGACAGGCCAAGCGTCTCGTAGCGTTTGATAACCGCCTTGAGTTGGCCACGGGTCGACAGATTGGAGCTTGCGCCGCTCAGCTCATCCGCATCGCAAATGGCCAAGGCGCGTGGTTGCTTACTCCAAGGCAAGGAATGTATTTGCACCGGATCAGGAACTAGCGCAAGGTCGCCGTCATCGCTGCCGTAAAAGCGTGCTGGCGGATATCCGCCCATGATGCATTGCAGCAGCACACCTCGAGCCATCTGCAAACGTCGCCCCTCGAGGAAACCCTCGGCGGTCATCACTTTACCCCGTGGCACGCCATTCAAATCCGGCGTAACACATTCAATCTCATCAATGCCCGTCAAACGCTCCGCGAATGAACTCAGGCCATCGCTTGTCATGACGCAATCCTTGTTATTGTGCGAGCCGCGAACGGCGACCCGTACAAAATAGGCTCCACGTGTTCGGGATATCAAGCAACGTCAAACAAAAAGCTTCAAATCAAGGCAATACAATCAAGGCAGATAGAGACGGAAGACACCGCCGCCCAACGGGCCGCCATTGCTGATTTCAGTACGCCCGCCGATGCCATTGCGTTGATGCAATGCTGCAATCCGTCCTGCAAAGTACAATCCCAGTCCGGTGCTACCACTGCTGTGATTGATGCCCTGAACGTAATCCGATTGATGCTCGATCATTTGGGCGGGATAACCTTCGCCATCGTCATTGATGGTCAACACCAGTTGCCCGGCTTCGTCACTGGCACTGACCAACACGGCGTGATGAGCATAACGAATGGCATTGTTGATACTGTTTGCCAAAACGGAAGCGATCAACTCTCGATCGAAGAAACCCAGAGGGCTCATAGGGTCGACTTCAAAGGTCGCCGCTATGCCACGACTGGCGAATACATCCTGATGGCAGGCCAACTGCGCTTCGATGAAGTCATCCAGTTCGTGGTAGGCCGGCTGCAACGGCATCTGATTGACACCCAACTTGTACAACCCCAGCAACTGCACGAGCATGCCATTGAGATGAGCAAACTCGAACTCGATCACCCCCTGCTCAGGGGTATGCCGTGCCGGGTCAGGCAGGCTCGATAGCCATTGGCTGTGGGCTTGCATCAGCATGGCTAACGAGTTTTTCATGTCATGCACAGTGGAGGCGATCACCGTGGAGAAATCCAGGGTCTGCTGATTGTCGTTCATTCGCCAAACGCCTTGCTTTTGAGCTTTTGATAACGCGGATAACGCGCATCGGTATCGGGCATCAAACCGACCATTTTCAGGCAAGCGCGACATTCTTCGAGTTCGGCCGAAGGTACACTGGTGTCGGTGCCATGCAGCAGTGCCTGTGCCATGTTCAGTGCGATACTGATGTTTTTCGGCTGCAGCGCCAGGGCTTTGCGGAACACGTCACGGGCTTCGACCAGATGACCGGTCTTGTACACGCGCACGCCCTGTCGATTGAGATCTGCTGCCGCATTGCTTGCGTTGAGGATGCTCGGGTCATCCGTAAGTTTCGCGATGTCCTTCATGACCGCCGGATCGTCGCCGTAAATTTCCGCACAGTTTTTAAGCATTGATGTGCCAGCCTCTGCCTGTCCCAACATCTGCAACTGCTTGGCAACCAACAACGCCGCCTCGGCACTCATGAACTGCTCCATACCATCGAGGCGCATCAATGCCTGTTCGGTCAGCTTTTCAGCTGTCTCGGCATCGTTAAGCAATAGGCTTGTGGCCTTCATTAACCGTGCACGGATTTGCAGTCCGGGGTCAGTAGGATTTTCCTTGGCCACGGCACTGAGCGTTGTATTGATTTCAAGTCGAGTCCGGGTATCCAAGCCTTTTTCGCTCCCCTTGCTGATCAAGGCATGGGCCAGTCCAAGGTTGCTTTCAGCGTCCTTGAAGCGCGATTGAGCACCCTGGTTGACAGCCTGGCGATAAGCTTTGGAGGCGGTGTCGAAATCTTCGTTAGCCATCGCCAATTTGCCCAACTGTGCCTGACGGCGCACAGCCAATGGTGACAGGCGAATCGCCTCTTCCAATACTTTCTGGGCTGCCTTGGTATCGCCTTCGGCAACTAAAACATCCGCCATGCCGTCGTAGAGTGCAGGCATCATCGGGAAGACTTTTAGCGCCTTCTCATAGACCCCTTTGGCTTGCGCAACCTGACCACGCTTGAACAGCAACTTGCCTAGTCCGGCAAACGCCCAAGGTAGAGGTCGATCGGCAATGATGCTGTCGTAAAGTCGCTCCAGCGCCTCATTCTGATTCAGGTCGCGCAGTGCATCGGCCCGGTAACGCAGGCACAAGGGCGAGTAACGGATATCTTGCTTGCACAGGGCAATACAGGCGTTGAGCACTTCGACCGGCTTTCCACGATCCAGGGCCTGCAGAATTGGCTTGAGCAGGGTCTTGCGCTGCTCCAGGCGTTCAAGGCGCTGAGCCAGCCCGGAACGGTTGAAGGGCTTGGTCAGATAAGCGTCGGGCTCGTGCTCCAACGCACTGAGTACCATGGCCTGACTCGTTTCTGCCGTGACCATGACAAACACACTTTCATGGCTGATCAACTTCTCAATCATCAGGTCTTCGAGCACCTGCTGACCGTTCTTCTTGCCATCCCCCAAGTGAAAATCCTGCAAGATGAAATCGTAGGACTTCTGCGAACACATTTTCAGCGCCTGCTCGCCGGTGTCGGCCGTATCCACATCCTTGACACCCAGTTCCCGCAGCATGGACCTGACGGAACTGCGGAAATCCGAAAAATCATCGACGATCAGAAAACTCTTTTGGTGATACGACAGCATCGAAGATTTCCAGGCAATTTAAGAAGAAGAACCGAAAGGCCAATACATGAACAAGATCAGCTTCATCGCCCCTTCCGGCGCGCAGATGATAGCCAGTAGCCATAGGCTATCAAGCGATTTCTCTTGAACTGCAATAACGATTTAAAACTGCGAGAAGTGAAGATCGCTTTGACCTGAAAGGTTATCGGCCAGTAGTAGCGTTCTCTTGAAGGTACAAGCGTGTAATCACGCTGTTGTCTCGTGATACAGCCTGTTTAGGAAGTGGCGCAAGTTCCAATCGCGTCACTTTCCTGCGGGCAAAACAAAACCCCTACCTGCATACGCAGATAGGGGTTTCGGAATTTAATCTTGACGATGACCTACTCTCACATGGGGAAACCCCACACTACCATCGGCGATGCATCGTTTCACTTCTGAGTTCGGGATGGGATCAGGTGGTTCCAATGCTCTATGGTCGTCAAGAAATTCTTGAGCCGGGCCGTCTTGCGACGTTCCAGCGAATTGGGTATGTGACAGCTTTCGGTGATTTGCGAGTTACGCGAACTTTCGGTTCATTGCGTCTTCACACACCGCAATCTGATGCTCTTTCGAGTAGTCAAATTGCTTGGGTGTTATATGGTCAAGCCTCACGGGCAATTAGTATTGGTTAGCTCAACGCCTCACAGCGCTTACACACCCAACCTATCAACGTCGTAGTCTTCGACGGCCCTTCAGGGAACTCAAGGTTCCAGTGAGATCTCATCTTGAGGCAAGTTTCCCGCTTAGATGCTTTCAGCGGTTATCTTTTCCGAACATAGCTACCCGGCAATGCCACTGGCGTGACAACCGGAACACCAGAGGTTCGTCCACTCCGGTCCTCTCGTACTAGGAGCAGCCCCTCTCAAATCTCAAACGTCCACGGCAGATAGGGACCGAACTGTCTCACGACGTTCTAAACCCAGCTCGCGTACCACTTTAAATGGCGAACAGCCATACCCTTGGGACCGGCTTCAGCCCCAGGATGTGATGAGCCGACATCGAGGTGCCAAACACCGCCGTCGATATGAACTCTTGGGCGGTATCAGCCTGTTATCCCCGGAGTACCTTTTATCCGTTGAGCGATGGCCCTTCCATACAGAACCACCGGATCACTAAGACCTACTTTCGTACCTGCTCGACGTGTCTGTCTCGCAGTCAAGCGCGCTTTTGCCTTTATACTCTACGACCGATTTCCGACCGGTCTGAGCGCACCTTCGTACTCCTCCGTTACTCTTTAGGAGGAGACCGCCCCAGTCAAACTACCCACCATACACTGTCCTCGATCCGGATAACGGACCTGAGTTAGAACCTCAAAGTTGCCAGGGTGGTATTTCAAGGATGGCTCCACGCAGACTGGCGTCCACGCTTCAAAGCCTCCCACCTATCCTACACAAGCAAATTCAAAGTCCAGTGCAAAGCTATAGTAAAGGTTCACGGGGTCTTTCCGTCTAGCCGCGGATACACTGCATCTTCACAGCGATTTCAATTTCACTGAGTCTCGGGTGGAGACAGCGCCGCCATCGTTACGCCATTCGTGCAGGTCGGAACTTACCCGACAAGGAATTTCGCTACCTTAGGACCGTTATAGTTACGGCCGCCGTTTACCGGGGCTTCGATCAAGAGCTTCGCGTTAGCTAACCCCATCAATTAACCTTCCGGCACCGGGCAGGCGTCACACCCTATACGTCCACTTTCGTGTTTGCAGAGTGCTGTGTTTTTAATAAACAGTCGCAGCGGCCTGGTATCTTCGACCGGCGTGAGCTTACGCAGCAAGTGCTTCACCCTCACCGGCGCACCTTCTCCCGAAGTTACGGTGCCATTTTGCCTAGTTCCTTCACCCGAGTTCTCTCAAGCGCCTTGGTATTCTCTACCCAACCACCTGTGTCGGTTTGGGGTACGGTTCCCGGTTATCTGAAGCTTAGAAGCTTTTCTTGGAAGCATGGCATCAACCACTTCGTCACCCAAAGGGTAACTCGTCATCAGCTCTCGGCCTTAGAATCCCGGATTTACCTAAGATTCCAGCCTACCACCTTAAACTTGGACAACCAACGCCAAGCTGGCCTAGCCTTCTCCGTCCCTCCATCGCAATAACCGGAAGTACAGGAATATTAACCTGTTTTCCATCGACTACGCTTTTCAGCCTCGCCTTAGGGACCGACTAACCCTGCGTCGATTAACGTTGCGCAGGAAACCTTGGTCTTTCGGCGTGGGTGTTTTTCACACCCATTGTCGTTACTCATGTCAGCATTCGCACTTCTGATACCTCCAGCAAGCTTCTCAACTCACCTTCACAGGCTTACAGAACGCTCCTCTACCGCATCACCTAAGTGATACCCGTAGCTTCGGTGTATGGTTTGAGCCCCGTTACATCTTCCGCGCAGGCCGACTCGACTAGTGAGCTATTACGCTTTCTTTAAAGGGTGGCTGCTTCTAAGCCAACCTCCTAGCTGTCTAAGCCTTCCCACATCGTTTCCCACTTAACCATAACTTTGGGACCTTAGCTGACGGTCTGGGTTGTTTCCCTTTTCACGACGGACGTTAGCACCCGCCGTGTGTCTCCCATGCTCGGCACTTGTAGGTATTCGGAGTTTGCATCGGTTTGGTAAGTCGGGATGACCCCCTAGCCGAAACAGTGCTCTACCCCCTACAGTGATACATGAGGCGCTACCTAAATAGCTTTCGAGGAGAACCAGCTATCTCCGAGCTTGATTAGCCTTTCACTCCGATCCACAGGTCATCCGCTAACTTTTCAACGGTAGTCGGTTCGGTCCTCCAGTCAGTGTTACCTAACCTTCAACCTGCCCATGGATAGATCGCCCGGTTTCGGGTCTATTCCCAGCGACTAGACGCCCTATTAAGACTCGCTTTCGCTACGCCTCCCCTATTCGGTTAAGCTCGCCACTGAAAATAAGTCGCTGACCCATTATACAAAAGGTACGCAGTCACAGAACAAAGTCTGCTCCCACTGCTTGTACGCATACGGTTTCAGGATCTATTTC
Organism: Pseudomonas putida; assembly: GCF_050990305.1. Lineage (GTDB taxonomy): Bacteria > Pseudomonadota > Gammaproteobacteria > Pseudomonadales > Pseudomonadaceae > Aquipseudomonas > Aquipseudomonas putida_AH. The sequence continues at coordinate 5,115,482 of NZ_CP158817.1, forward strand.
ACTCCCCTCTCCGGGGTTCTTTTCGCCTTTCCCTCACGGTACTAGTTCACTATCGGTCAGTCAGTAGTATTTAGCCTTGGAGGATGGTCCCCCCATATTCAGACAAAGTTTCTCGTGCTCCGTCCTACTCGATTTCATGACTAAGAGATTTTCGCGTACAGGGCTATCACCCACTATGGCCGCACTTTCCAGAGCGTTCCGCTAATCTCAAAGCCACTTAAGGGCTAGTCCCCGTTCGCTCGCCACTACTAAGGGAATCTCGGTTGATTTCTTTTCCTCAGGGTACTTAGATGTTTCAGTTCCCCTGGTTCGCCTCTTGCACCTATGTATTCAGTACAAGATAACCATCTTATGATGGCTGGGTTCCCCCATTCAGACATCTCCGGATCAAAGTCTGTTTGCCGACTCCCCGAAGCTTTTCGCAGGCTACCACGTCTTTCATCGCCTCTGACTGCCAAGGCATCCACCGTATGCGCTTCTTCACTTGACCATATAACCCCAAGCAATCTGGTTATACTATGAAGACGACATTCGCCGAAAATTCGCAAAACTCTTAAGAGTCACTCACAAATTTTACCTTAGCCTGAACATACACCAGTGAAAGTGCTGTTCAGTCTATCTTTCTATCACATACCCAAATTTTTAAAGAACGATCTAGTCAAAGACTAGAAATCAACATTCACCATCACTCGATGGAATGCTCATTTCTAAGCTCTTACTTCAGAAGCAGTAGTGGTGGAGCCAAGCGGGATCGAACCGCTGACCTCCTGCGTGCAAGGCAGGCGCTCTCCCAGCTGAGCTATGGCCCCGTATTTCTACAGGCGTTTCCCACACAAAATTGGTGGGTCTGGGCAGATTCGAACTGCCGACCTCACCCTTATCAGGGGTGCGCTCTAACCAACTGAGCTACAGACCCAATTTCGGGCTGCTTCTATCGTCTTCTTCAATGAATCAAGCAATTCGTGTGGGAGCTTATGGTACAGCTGAGTCGTCGATTAAGGAGGTGATCCAGCCGCAGGTTCCCCTACGGCTACCTTGTTACGACTTCACCCCAGTCATGAATCACACCGTGGTAACCGTCCCCCCGAAGGTTAGACTAGCTACTTCTGGTGCAACCCACTCCCATGGTGTGACGGGCGGTGTGTACAAGGCCCGGGAACGTATTCACCGCGACATTCTGATTCGCGATTACTAGCGATTCCGACTTCACGCAGTCGAGTTGCAGACTGCGATCCGGACTACGATCGGTTTTATGGGATTAGCTCCACCTCGCGGCTTGGCAACCCTCTGTACCGACCATTGTAGCACGTGTGTAGCCCAGGCCGTAAGGGCCATGATGACTTGACGTCATCCCCACCTTCCTCCGGTTTGTCACCGGCAGTCTCCTTAGAGTGCCCACCATAACGTGCTGGTAACTAAGGACAAGGGTTGCGCTCGTTACGGGACTTAACCCAACATCTCACGACACGAGCTGACGACAGCCATGCAGCACCTGTCTCAATGTTCCCGAAGGCACCAATCCATCTCTGGAAAGTTCATTGGATGTCAAGGCCTGGTAAGGTTCTTCGCGTTGCTTCGAATTAAACCACATGCTCCACCGCTTGTGCGGGCCCCCGTCAATTCATTTGAGTTTTAACCTTGCGGCCGTACTCCCCAGGCGGTCAACTTAATGCGTTAGCTGCGCCACTAAAGACTCAAGGTCCCCAACGGCTAGTTGACATCGTTTACGGCGTGGACTACCAGGGTATCTAATCCTGTTTGCTCCCCACGCTTTCGCACCTCAGTGTCAGTATCAGTCCAGGTGGTCGCCTTCGCCACTGGTGTTCCTTCCTATATCTACGCATTTCACCGCTACACAGGAAATTCCACCACCCTCTACCATACTCTAGCTTGTCAGTTTTGAATGCAGTTCCCAGGTTGAGCCCGGGGCTTTCACATCCAACTTAACAAACCACCTACGCGCGCTTTACGCCCAGTAATTCCGATTAACGCTTGCACCCTCTGTATTACCGCGGCTGCTGGCACAGAGTTAGCCGGTGCTTATTCTGTCGGTAACGTCAAAATTGCAGAGTATTAATCTACAACCCTTCCTCCCAACTTAAAGTGCTTTACAATCCGAAGACCTTCTTCACACACGCGGCATGGCTGGATCAGGCTTTCGCCCATTGTCCAATATTCCCCACTGCTGCCTCCCGTAGGAGTCTGGACCGTGTCTCAGTTCCAGTGTGACTGATCATCCTCTCAGACCAGTTACGGATCGTCGCCTTGGTGAGCCATTACCTCACCAACTAGCTAATCCGACCTAGGCTCATCTGATAGCGCAAGGCCCGAAGGTCCCCTGCTTTCTCCCGTAGGACGTATGCGGTATTAGCGTCCCTTTCGAGACGTTGTCCCCCACTACCAGGCAGATTCCTAGGCATTACTCACCCGTCCGCCGCTGAATCCAGGAGCAAGCTCCTTTCATCCGCTCGACTTGCATGTGTTAGGCCTGCCGCCAGCGTTCAATCTGAGCCATGATCAAACTCTTCAGTTCAAACATCTTTGGGTTTTGAGAAAACCCTAAACTTGGCTCAGCAATCGTTGGTTACATCTTTGATTTCTCGCGGAGTAACTTGTGATGCTGATAATCTGTTGACTAGCAGCCTGATACCACAAGCACCCACACGAATTGCTTGATTCAGTTGTTAAAGAGCGGTTGGTTAAGATCTTTCGTCTCAACCGAGGCGCGCATTCTACAGCAGCCTCATTTGCTGTCAAGTGATTATTTTCAGAAGTTTTCAAGGATTTCCTTAACAACTTCAACCACTTGCGCTTTCGATCTCTCGTCAGCGGGAGGCGAATTCTACAGCGTTACTCGCTGCTGTCAACACCTCTTTTTCAACTTCCTTTCGACTTCGATGACCTGAAGCAACCTGCCGTCGAAAACTGCGTAACTCATTGTTTACCAAGGAGTTTTCCGTTTCGACTGCGCCGGAAGTGGGGCGAATTATAGGCCTCTAGAATCTGCCGTCAAGCCCTGATTTGGTTTTTCTACAAATAATGCGTAAAAGACAAGAATCACCCTCCGTCTATATAGATAGAAGGAATCAAGAATAGACAAAATGCAGTTCAGAGCAGCCGATGATAGAAATAGGGAGAAAAGGAGGAGGCTAAAGATCCAGAAAGGTGGTGTCCCAGGGCAGGTTCGAACTGCCAACCTTCCCCTTAGGAGGGGGATGCTCTATCCAATTGAGCTACTGAGACACAAATTGCCCGCGAGAATACACAGAGCGATAGACGGCGTGCATGTTAACGGGCACGCCCGCCTTTGTCATGTCATCCATAGGCTTTTTAAGTGTAGGCACATAGACCTAAGAGCCAGAGAAGAATTACCGAGTAAACCAGAAGGCACCTCCCCCCTCGTCACGCAGAAAAAAACAGCCGTCAGATACGTCTCGAAAGCCCTCAACCCAGCCCTGATGAAAAAATCCCCCACCCCCTTCCTAAATGACCTGGACCACATACCCTGCTCTAGTAAATCGGCCATTTGCCACTATCCTATAAAGGGAAAGGCACAGTGATCGACTCGCATGAAATGCCCGCCTGAAATTTCAGCCAGGCAGAGGACGCGGTCAGCGATACGGATTAGCCAGCTTTCCAAACCAGTCCGCATTTCTGATAATTGGTGCTGGCATAACGCCTTTACCCAGTCCATATTTGTCACAGAATTGACGCCAATGATATGGCTGTTTTGAGGCATGATGCAGGCCTCTCTCAATTCAGGTTGAACATTTGGCCATAGCGCTTGTCGTATCAGACATCCTGCGGCCAATCCCGAGAACCGCTCCCCTGAACTAACCGGTTAAATATATGCGCCCATTGAAACAGGCAATTTATTCCAGCCGTACGGCTGACAAGTTCGTCGTACGTCTGCCAGACGGAATGCGTGAACGCATTGCCGAGGTGGCTCGCAATCATCATCGCAGCATGAACTCCGAAATCATCGCGCGCCTTGAGCAAAGCCTTATTCAGGAAGGCGCCCTAGGCGAAGAACTCAGCATGCGACTGGACAGTCCCGAGCTTTCATTACACGAACGCGAATTGCTGCAACGCTTCCGCCAACTCTCTCACCGCCAGCAAAACGCCCTCGTTTCACTTATTGCCCATGATGCAGAGATGGCCGCTGACGCGTCCTGACTCTCTCCGAAAGCTCAAGCCAGCCTGATCGCTGGCTTTTTTTTGCCTGAAATTCAGCCATAAAAAAGCCCGCCGGATGGCGGGCTTAGAATGAAGAGAGTCAGAGCAGGAAGATTGTCGCCAGCCCGAGAAAAATAAAGAAGCCTCCGCTGTCAGTCATGGCAGTGATCATTACACTGGCCCCCATCGCGGGATCGCGCCCAAGTCGCGCAAGCGTCATTGGAATCAAGACCCCCATCAATGCTGCCAGCAACAAGTTAAGCGTCATGGCGGCGGTCATCACCACCCCCAAAGACCAGCTGCCATAAAGAAGATAGGCAACAACGCCGATCACACCACCCCAGATCACACCATTGATCAAAGCGACCGCCAACTCCTTACGCATAAGTCGCGAAGTATTGCCTGTGCTCACCTGGTCCAACGCCATGGCCCTAACGATCATGGTGATCGTCTGGTTACCAGAGTTGCCACCGATACCCGCGACAATCGGCATCAACGCCGCAAGCGCCACGAGCTTTTCAATAGACCCCTCAAATAATCCGATCACCCTAGATGCTACAAATGCGGTAATCAGGTTGATTGCCAGCCAGGCCCAGCGGTTACGCAGAGATTTCCAGACTGACGCAAAAATATCTTCTTCTTCACGCAAACCCGCCATGTTGAGAACTTCGCTTTCGCTCTCTTCACGAATCAGGTCGACCATTTCATCGATTGTCAGACGGCCGATCAATTTGCCATTCTTGTCGACCACAGGTGCGGAAATCAGATCGTAACGCTCGAACGCTTGAGCGGCATCGTAGGCCTCTTCATCCGGATGAAAGCTCACCGGATCACTGGCCATGACTTCAGAAACCTGTTTATCCGGATCGTTGACCAGCAGACGCTTGATCGGCAGTACGCCCTTGAGGACACCGTCGTAATCGACTACAAACAGTTTATCGGTATGACCTGGTAACTCCTTGAGACGACGCAAGTAACGCAACACCACTTCAAGACTGACATCCTCACGGATCGTCACCATCTCGAAATCCATTAACGCACCGACTTGATCCTCGTCATAGGACAGAGCCGAACGCACGCGCTCGCGTTGTTGCTGGTCGAGCGTCTCCATCAACTCGTGGACGACATCTCGCGGCAGCTCGGAAGCCAAGTCAGCAAGTTCGTCGGCATCCATGTCCTTGGCCGCAGCCAAGAGCTCGTGATCGTCCATGTCGGCGATCAGGGTTTCACGGACCGAGTCAGATACTTCAAGAAGAATATCGCCGTCTCGATCGGCCTTGACCAATTGCCAGAGCGTCAGACGATCGTCCAGCGGCAAGGCTTCAAGGATGTAGGCGACGTCGGCGGAGTGCAGGTCATCGAGCTTGCGTTGCAACTCAACAAGGTTTTGCCGATGAACCAGGTTTTCGACCAGGTCGTGATGCGGACCCTCCTGACGGTGCGTCAGGTCTTCAACCACTCGCTGGCGCTGCAGCAACTCAACGACTTGAGCGAGGCGGTCCTGCAAGCTTTCCTGCGTTTTCTTTACTTCAATTTCAGACATAGGCGAACTCCACTCCCAGCAGTGGAGTACGCCGGAAGGATCAATCAGTCAATTCATGATTGGAAAAACGTTTTACTGAGTAACTACTGGGTAAGTCCATGGAGGTATTCCACAAGCCCCGGCGGGGCTGACGGGCGCAATGATACACCGCCTGATGGTTTTAAATGTTAAAAAATCGCGGCTGAAACAAGCGCTTGCAAGACAAACTTGAGCAGCCTCCTGACGCTTGAACTGCGACGACTCATCCCGAAAAGAAAACACACCGCAGTGGAAAAATGTGAAAGCTACGCTTGAGAACAACCGTCACGGAGGACACTCGATGCCATCGAACATGCGTCGCCATTTACTCATCCCCCTGCTCTGCCCTGCCTGGGCTTTTGCCACGACCGTTCACCGATGCGAGGCAACCAATGGGCACATCACCTTCACTACGCTGAGCTGCAAGACCAGCGAAAGCCTATCGCTCCAGGAGGTCCGCACATTCACACCAGGCAGCACAATGACAACTCTAATGCCCGAAGCTGAATTTCGCCCAACATCAGACACAAAATTTGAAAGGAAGGGCCTAACCGTCGTCGGCAGGGCAGAAGACAAATGCGGAAACTTGATCGACGCCAAAGAGCGGCGCGAAGCAATCATCAATCAGCGGATTATCGCGGGCATGACCCAAAAAGATGTGGAAAGCGCTCTCGGCAAGCCAGACAAGATCAGCATTCGGAACTCAAGCACAAGCTACCGCTACGAAACCAAGCGAGGTCGCAGCGCACACATTGAATTCGATGAGAGAGGATGCACGAAAGGAAAAGCCAAATCCCAGACGGCAAAAAGCCCGCAATAAATGCGGGCTTTCTGTTGTATGGTGCACTCGACAGGATTCGAACCTGTGACCGCTCGGTTCGTAGCCGAGTACTCTATCCAGCTGAGCTACGAGTGCATTTGTGTTTTTATACCAGATCACAACTGGTTGAAGCCAAGCCATTCACATCACTGCAAACAACTCTTAAATGGTGCACTCGACAGGATTCGAACCTGTGACCGCTCGGTTCGTAGCCGAGTACTCTATCCAGCTGAGCTACGAGTGCATTTGTTGCCGCGCATTATAGGCCGTTGAATCTTTTTGTAAAGCTCTTTTTTCTAGTAATTTCAACAACTTACCGAAAAAGCCAGATTACAACGTACTACGAAAATAATGGCGGAGAACGGGGGATTCGAACCCCCGACACCCTTTTGAGGTGTACTCCCTTAGCAGGGGAGCGCCTTCGGCCACTCGGCCAGCTCTCCGCAACACGGGGCGTATATTAACCAGCTTCTTCCCCGTTTGCAAACATAAAAAACGATAAAAATTAATGAGTTGGTTCTTCGTCCTTCTCTTTCTTGATGCGCAGGTAAATTTCCTCGCGGTGGACAGCCACCTCTTTGGGGGCATTCACGCCAATACGCACTTGATTTCCTTTGACGCCGAGCACGGTCACGGTGATTTCGCCATCACCAATAATCAGGCTTTCTGCGCACCGACGAGTCAGAATCAGCATACCTTTCTCCTCACGCATTTCATTTCAGGGACAACAGTCTGCAAAAAAAAGGCAAAAAGCCTACAACCGGTTCGGTCGAGGCCTACATGCCAGAGTATTGACTAACGCGAGCAAAAGAACAGCTTCGGGGGGTCACGCCATTCAAAAACAAAGGGCGCGGTCAGACCGCGCCCTTTGGCGAACGCATCACTCGCCCTGGCGGGCCGGTGCGTCCAGATCGAAAGCCGTGTGCAGGGCGCGCACAGCCAGTTCCAGATACTTCTCTTCAATCACCACGGAAACCTTGATTTCCGAAGTCGAGATCATCTGGATGTTGATGCTTTCCTTGGCCAGGGATTCGAACATACGGCTGGCTACGCCTGCGTGAGAACGCATGCCAACGCCGACGATCGATACCTTGGCGATTTTGGTGTCGCCAACGACTTCACGGGCACCGATCTCACGAGCGGTGTTTTCCAGCACGCCCTGGGCGGCCTGGTAGTCATTGCGGTGCACGGTGAAGGTGAAGTCGGTGGTGTTATCGTGCGCAACGTTCTGCACGATCATGTCGACTTCGATGTTCGCGGCGCTGATCGGGCCGAGAATTTTGAACGCAACGCCCGGGGTGTCTGGCACGCCACGGATGGTCAGCTTGGCTTCATCGCGGTTGAAGGCGATGCCGGAAATGATCGGCTGTTCCATGGTTTCCTCTTCATCAATAGTAATGAGGGTGCCCGGACCCTCCTTGAAGCTGTGCAGTACGCGCAGCGGGACGTTGTACTTGCCGGCGAATTCCACCGCACGGATCTGCAGCACCTTGGAACCGAGGCTGGCCATTTCCAGCATCTCTTCGAAGGTGATTTTGTCCAGGCGCTGGGCCACGGACACCACGCGTGGGTCGGTGGTATAGACGCCGTCGACGTCGGTGTAGATCTGGCACTCGTCAGCCTTCAAGGCTGCCGCCAGCGCTACGCCAGTGGTGTCGGAACCGCCACGACCGAGAGTGGTGATGTTGCCGTGCTCGTCGACGCCCTGGAAACCGGCGACAACCACCACGCGACCCGCTTTCAAATCACCGCGAATCTTCTGGTCATCAATCTGCAAGATACGCGCTTTATTGTGCGCGCTATCCGTCAGAATCCGTACCTGATTGCCGGTGTAGGACACAGCTGGCACACCACGCTTGATCAGCGCCATGGCCAACAGGGCAATCGTCACCTGCTCACCGGTGGAAACGATCACATCCAGCTCGCGAGGAACCGGCTGGCCGTCACCGCTGATTTGCTTGGCCAGATCGATCAGACGGTTGGTTTCGCCGCTCATTGCAGACAGCACAACCACCAGGTCATCGCCGGCATCGCGGAATTTCTTAACCTTGTCGGCGACCTGCTCGATTCTCTCGACAGTGCCGACCGAGGTGCCTCCAAATTTCTGTACGATCAAAGCCATTTCAAAGCCGCCTCTGCCCATGAAGGGCGCCCAAATAAACACTCAAACAGCGTTGCGGCCCGCCACTAGACTGCGGGCCGGACACGCTGCCTTATAGACCCTGCTCTACAAATGGAACGGTCAGCGCCAGTGCAGCATCCAGTGCGCCAGCGTCGGTACCGCCGCCCTGCGCCATGTCTGGACGACCACCGCCCTTCCCGCCCACTGCCGCAGCGGCTTGTTTCATCAAATCACCGGCTTTGAGTTGGCCAGTCAGGTCTTTGGTTACGCCTGCAACCAGTACGACCTTATCCTCATGGACACTGCCGAGCAGGATCACTGCGCGGCCGAGTTTGTTTTTCAGCTGATCGACCAGCGCCAGCAGCGCCTTGCCATCCTGGCCATCCAGACGCACAGCCAGCACTTTCACGCCCTTGACGTCCAGCGCTTGCGCCGACAGATCGTCGCCCGCCGCACTGGCTGCCTTGGCCTGCAACTGCTCGAGTTGTTTCTCCAGCAGGCGGTTGCGCTCCAGCACAGCCGACAGCTTGTCGATCAGGTTGTCGCGGCTGCCCTTGACCAGGCTGGCCGCTTCCTTGAGTTGTTCTTCCGCCGCATTCAAGTAAGCCAGTGCCGCGGCACCAGTGACAGCCTCGATACGACGCACACCCGAAGCCACACCGCCTTCGCTGATGATTTTCAGCAGGCCGATGTCGCCGGTACGGTTGGCGTGGATACCGCCGCACAGCTCGACGGAGAAATCGCCGCCCATGCTCAGCACGCGCACGTTGTCGCCGTACTTCTCGCCGAACAGCGCCATGGCGCCTTTCTGCTTGGCGGTTTCGATATCCGTTTCTTCGGTTTCAACGGCGGAGTTCTTGCGAATCTCGGCGTTGACGATGTCTTCCAGTGCTTTCAGCTGTTCAGGCTTGATCGCTTCGAAGTGGCTGAAGTCGAAGCGCAGGCGCTGGCTGTCCACCAAGGAGCCTTTCTGTTGAACGTGATCGCCCAACACTTTGCGCAATGCCGCGTGCAGCAAGTGAGTGGCCGAGTGGTTCAGCGAAGTGGCGTGACGCACGTCGGCTTCAACGTGGGTTTCCACCGGCGCACCGATCAACAGGCTGCCACGGACAAGGGCACCGTGATGCAGGAAAGCACCGCCAGTCTTGGTGGTATCGCGCACTTCGAAACGCGAAGCCCCGGCCTGCAGATAGCCACAGTCGCCGACTTGGCCACCGGATTCGGCATAGAACGGAGTCTGATTGAGCACCACAACGCCTTCTTCGCCTTCATTCAATACATTGACCGACTGCCCATCTTTATAGAGAGCAACGACTTTCGCCGAACCGCTGGTGGCGTGGTAACCGGTGAATTCGGTGTCGACATCAACCTTCACCAGGCTGTTGTAGTCCATGCCGAAAGAGCTGGCGGAACGTGCACGGACGCGCTGGGCTTCCATTTCACGCTCGAAACCTTCTTCGTCGATGGTCAGGCTGCGCTCGCGAGCGATGTCGCCGGTCAGGTCCATCGGGAAACCGTAGGTGTCGTAGAGTTTGAACACCACGTCGCCCGGTACCACGTCACCCTTGAGCTCGGCCAGATCCTGCTCGAGGATCTTCAGGCCTTGCTCCAAGGTCTTGGCGAATTGCTCTTCTTCGGCTTTCAGCACGCGCTCGATGTGCGCCTGCTGGGATTTCAGCTCAGGGAAGGCTTCACCCATCTCGGCGACCAGGGCCGCAACGATCTGATAGAAGAAGCTGCCCTTGGCGCCCAGCTTGTTGCCGTGACGGCAAGCGCGACGAATGATCCGGCGCAGCACGTAGCCGCGACCTTCATTGGACGGCAGCACACCGTCGGCAATCAGGAAACCGCAGGAACGGATGTGGTCAGCCACGACTTTCAGGGAAGCCTGAGCGTCGTTGGTGCAGCCGATGGCCTTGGCCGATGCGTTCAGCAGGCTCTGGAACAGGTCGATTTCATAGTTCGAGTGAACGTGCTGCAGCACGGCACTGATCCGCTCCAGGCCCATGCCGGTGTCCACCGACGGCGCTGGCAGCGGGTGCAACACGCCGTCGGCGGTGCGGTTGAACTGCATGAACACGTTGTTCCAGATTTCGATGTAGCGGTCGCCGTCTTCTTCCGGCGAGCCCGGTGGGCCACCCCAGATGTCGGCACCGTGATCGTAGAAAATCTCGGTGCAAGGACCGCAAGGGCCGGTATCGCCCATGGTCCAGAAGTTGTCGGAAGCGTACGGCGCGCCCTTGTTGTCGCCGATACGAACCATGCGCTCGGCCGGAACGCCGATTTCCTTGGTCCAGATGTCGTACGCCTCGTCATCGCTGGCGTAGACGGTGACCCAGAGCTTTTCCTTAGGCAGGTTCAGCCACTTGTCGGAAGTCAGGAAGGTCCAGGCATAGGTGATGGCGTCGCGCTTGAAGTAATCGCCGAAGCTGAAGTTACCCAGCATTTCGAAGAACGTGTGGTGACGAGCGGTATAACCGACGTTTTCCAGGTCGTTGTGCTTGCCGCCGGCGCGCACGCATTTCTGGCTGCTGACGGCGCGGGTGTACGCGCGCTTTTCCTGGCCCAGGAAGCAGTCCTTGAACTGGTTCATCCCCGCGTTGGTGAACAGCAGGGTTGGGTCGTTGCCCGGAATCAAAGAGCTGGAGGCTACACGGGTGTGGCCTTGCTCTTCGAAGAAGCGAAGGAAGGCTTCACGGATTTCTGCGCTTTTCATTAGGTTCTTCCACGGAGGCTGCGGCCAAAGGCCTGTTCGAAACGTCAACAGACGAAACGACGGCAAAGGGCCGCATTATATCGGCCCTGCGCGCGGGGTACAGCGTGTTTATACGATAGAAACGGTCAATTGGACGGCTAACGCTATCACTTACGCGAAAAGTCGACGAATGTCGCGACGACCTGCTCGATTTGTTCGCGACTGATGTCCATGTGCGTCACCATTCGCAGACGAGCGGCGGCACTGAGCTTGACCCCTCGATCGGCGGCAAAGGCCTTGATCGCCTCAGCCTGGTCGCCCATGTTCACGTAAACCATGTTGGTCTGCACCGGCTCGACTTCATAACCTGCCGCACGCAGGCCTTCGGCCAAAAATTGAGCGTTGGCGTGGTCATCGGCCAGACGCTGAACGTTGTTATCCAGCGCATACAAGCCTGCCGCCGCCAGAATCCCGGCCTGACGCATGCCACCGCCGACCATCTTGCGAAGACGGCGCGCCTTGGCGATCAACTGCGTCGAACCGCACAACACCGAGCCAACCGGCGCGCCCAGGCCTTTTGACAGGCAGACCGAGACGGAATCGAAATGCTGGGTGATCTCGCGGGCATCTACACCGAGCTTGACCGCCGCGTTGTATAGGCGCGCACCGTCCAAGTGCAGTTGCAAGCCGTGTTCACGGGTAAAGCTGCGCGCTCGGGCCAGATACTCCAGAGGCAGGACCTTGCCCTGCATGGTGTTTTCCAGCGCCAGCAACCGAGTGCGGGCGAAGTGGAAATCGTCCGGTTTGATCGCGGCGGCAACCTGTGCCAGATCCAGCGAACCATCGGCCTGTACCTCAAGAGGCTGCGGCTGGATCGACCCCAGCACCGCCGCACCACCCCCTTCGTATTTGTAGGTGTGGGCTTGCTGACCGACGACGTACTCGTCGCCGCGCTCACAATGGGCCATCAAACCCAGCAGGTTGCTCATGGTACCGGTGGGGACAAACAGCGCAGCGGCAAAACCCAAGCGATTGGCAAGCTCGGCTTCCAGACGATTGACCGTCGGGTCTTCACCGTAAACGTCGTCCCCGGTGGCCGCTGCGGCCATCGCATCGAGCATGCCAGTGGTGGGCTGAGTGACGGTGTCGCTGCGAAGATCGATAACGCTCATGAATCTGGCCTCGGTTAGCAGGGGAAATCCCTTTCAGGTAGGAATTACTGCGGTCATGCCAGCGAATAATCAACCCTTAAGCAAGGAAAAGGCTGATCAATCCAGCGAAAAAATCGATGGCAATCATCTGAAAGCATCCATGCGCAGGTAGGAAATATGTGATAAAAACACTGCGCCGCCAAACATTCTGGCGGCGAAAACGTTCTCAGGGCGGGGTGCAACTCCCCACCGGCGGTAATTGCGCGCAATGCGCATAGCCCGCGAGCGCTTGGTGGCAACACGGCTTCGGCGGTGGCGACAGCAAGGTCAGCAGACCCGGTGTGATTCCGGGGCCGACGGTCATAGTCCGGATGAAGAGAGAACGGGATTGTTGCCGATGGGCCTTGCGCAGCATTCGTGCGAGCGTGCGTACCCTGAAATCCCCTTCGATTCATAACGCCCTGTTTTTTACACAAACAGGAGTCAGAACATGCAACCCACCGCAATCGACAGCAAAAGCAAACACCATCACGGCGAGCGCGTCGCGTTCATCCAGGCGTGCTGGCACAAGGACATTGTCGACCAGAGCCGTAAAGGCTTCGTCGCCGAAATGATTGCCCAGGGTTATCAAGAGTCCGACATCGATTTCTTCGAAGTTGGCGGCGCCTTTGAAATGCCCCTGCACGCCAAGCTGTTGGCCAAGACCGGTCGTTACGCCGGCATCGTCGCGGCAGCCCTGGTGGTGGACGGCGGGATCTACCGTCACGAGTTCGTCGCCCAGTCGGTCGTCAGCGGCCTGATGCAGGTGCAACTGGAAACCGAAGTGCCGGTGTTCTCGGTGTCCCTGACCCCGCACCACTTCCATGCTGGTGAAGAACACCAGAAGTTCTTCTTCGAGCATTTCGTGCACAAGGGTCAGGAAGCGGCGAAGACCTGTGCCGATACGCTGCAGAAGATTCGTAACCTGCGTCGCACCGAGCCGCGTGCGGTAGCCGTCTAAACAAAAAATCCCCTGTAGGAGCGAGGCTTGCCCGCGAAGGCGATTTAACATTCAACATAGTGTTGAAAATGAAATCGCCTTCGCGGGCAAGCCTCGCTCCTACAAGGCCAAGCTTTAATATCAGGCCAGGTTTTCGTCGCTGGTCGGCACCACCAGGATGCCCGCTCGCAGGCCATTCTTCACCTTGGGGTTCGGGAAAATGATCCGGGCGCCCTCCTCCTCAATGATCCAGCGGGTATTGGCGATGTCTTCGGCCAACAAATACCCCACTTCCAGCTCCGAGAAGTTTTCGATGTCCACTGGCAAGTTCAAGCGGAAGCTGTCGCTGTGCTTGATGATTTCCCGTGCCACGCTGAACAGCTGCAAACCGTCCAGGGCTTGCTCGGTCGCCTGCGGTTCGGTGCCTTCGATGATCTGTTTCAACCGGGTTTCCAGCAGGGATACGTTAACCCCGGCGTTCTGCCCAAATGGCCGCGCCTTGCCCAGTTCGAGGGTGAAGGCCTCGGCACCGAGCTTGTCGTAGGTGTAGGAACTGAAAACGATGGACGGCTTGTTCTGCAGCAGCACCGCCTCCATGCCGGCGGCGCGCAGGCGAGCCAGCTCCAGGCGCGAGTGCTGGCGGTCTTCCTTCCACGGATACAGCGCGAATTGCTCGATTTTCGAGCCACGGATGGCGGTATGCAGGTCGTAGTGCAAGCGCTGGCGACCCGGCAGGCTGAAAAAGCTGGCAGCCAGGCGCTCCAATTCACAGGCGCGCAACGCTTCTGAGCCACTGCTTTGTTCGTGGCGGCCATTGAATAGCCGATTGACGTCCTGCTCGACGAAACGCTCGCCCTTGCGGATCGCTTCGGGGTTGCCGAACAGGAACAGAATACGTGCACGCGGCTTCAGGTCGCCGCGTGCGATGTCATGCAACAGCCGGTCGAGCAATTCGATCGGCGCTGTTTCGTTGCCATGGATCCCTGCCGACAGCAGCAGATCCAGGCCATTGTCACGCGCTTCGGGCGGCCGGACTTCCAGCGCACCCTCGCTCAACCAGCGCATGCGCACGCCTTCGACAGTCAGTTGAGTCTTCTCCGCCGGTTCACGGCCGGCGAGGGTCAGTTCAAGCAGTTTGCCGAGGGCGAGCATAGAGCGATTTCCTTAGTGGTCGTGATTGCAATCCGGGCCGTGAACGTGCTCCTCGTCGCCGAGGTCAGCCGGTTCCATCTCCAGTTGCAGACTTACAAGGTTAGTCGCCAATGGGCGCAGCAGCAGGTTGGCGTACTCCTCGTCATCTTCTTCGACGTCCACGCCGATCAGCAGTTGGCCGCGGCCGTCCTGCTGGATCCACAGCTCTTTGCCTTGCCACATGACCGCGACGCGGGTGCAGGAAGTTTCCAGTTGCGTGCCGTCGGTGTCTTCAAGGATCAGCTGCAGTTTGTCGCTCATGTGATTACGCTCTCATTGGAGATGATGCAGTGCGCTGTCGTGCCCGACAGCACACCGTCGATCAATTGATCTGGAATGGATAAACCGCGCCCAGTTTAAGGATTTGCGTCAGTTCATCCAGTGCCGTCCGGCACTCAAGCAGCAATTGCGGGTCCGCCAGATCGTTTTCGGTCATGCGGTCGCGATAGTGCTTGTTAACCCATTCGGTCAACGTGCCGTACAACGGTGCCGTCATGATAACCCCTGGATTGACCGCCGCCAGTTCGGTTTCGTTGAGCGCCACGCGCAACCTCAGGCAAGCAGGGCCGCCGCCGTTCTGCATGCTTTGTTTGAGATCGAACACCTTCACTTCACGGATCAGCCCGCCGGAGCTGGTCAAACCTTGCAGGTATTGCCAGACACGCTCGTTGCCACGGCATTCTTCCGGCACGATCAACAGCATCGAGCCGTCAGGACGCGACAGCAATTGGCTATTGAACAGGTAGGAACGAACCGCGTCTTCGACGGTGACTGCAGAACGCGGTACGCAGATCGATTGAAATTTCCCACCGACCTTGGCGAGCTTGCTCTGCAACTCGGCCAGCATCTGCTCGGTCTCGAGGAACGCGTCCTCGTGATAGAACAGCACTTCGCCATTACCCACGGCGATCACGTCATTGTGGAATACGCCCTGATCGATCACCGAAGGGTTCTGCTGGGCGTAGACCACACCGTCTTCTTTCAAGCCGTGCAAGCGCGCGACGGCTTGGGAGGCTTCAAGGGTCTGGCGCGCCGGGTACTTCTGCGGTGCCGGGTAACGGGTATCAAACGCACTGCGGCCGAACACGAAGAACTCGACGCCAGCTTCGCCGTACTCACGGCAGAAACGGGTGTGGTTGGCCGCACCTTCGTCACCGAACTGCGCCACGGCCGGCAAGGCGGCGTGATGCGCGAAGTGCTTCTGGTCGGCAAACATCGCCCCCAACACGCGGCTGGTGGTCGGGTGCTCGATGCTGCGGTGGTATTTGCAATTGAGGTTGGCGGCGGTGAAATGCACGCGACCATCAGCGGTGTCGGCACTTGGGCTGACGGTGGCGGCATTGGCGACCCACATGCTCGACGCCGAGCAACTGGCCACCAGCAACGGCATCGCGTCTTTGGCGGCACGCTCGATCACTTGCGCGTCGGTGCCACTGAAGCCCAAGCGACGCAGTGCAGCCACGTCCGGGCGCTCCTGCGGGGCCAGCACGCCTTGCTGAAAGCCCATGTCCATCAGCGCTTTCATCTTCGCCAAGCCTTGCAGCGCGGCTTCCTTCGGGTTCGAGGACTGCTGGCTGTTGCTCTGGGACGCGACGTTGCCGTAGGACAGACCGCCGTAGTTATGGGTCGGCCCCACTAGACCGTCAAAATTGACTTCATAGGATTTCATCAGCGAGGCTCCACGAATCTGTTTTTATCAATGACATCTGCAAGATCGCAGGCGACCGCTTCGCGGTCGTTCGCCAGCAAGCCGGCTCCTACAAGAGCACACGTTCACTGTAGGAGCCGGCTTGCTGGCGATAAGGTCCGCAGGACCTTCCAACGCATTCAATAACGCTATTTAAGAAAGCCGTACGCCCGGAGTCAGTGCACTCGGCAACACCAGGCTCGGCGTCTCCAGCGAGGCCACCGGGTACGCGCAGTAGTCGGCCGCGTAGTAGGCACTGGCGCGGTGGTTGCCCGAGGCGCCGACGCCGCCGAATGGCGCGCTGCTCGCGGCACCGGTCAGTTGCTTGTTCCAGTTGACGATACCGGCGCGGCTTTCCAGCCAGAACTGCTGATAGCGCGCTTCGGAGTCCGACAACAGACCCGCCGCCAGGCCGTAAGCGGTGTCATTCGCTTCAGCAATGGCCGCTTCAAAATCAGCGTAGCGGATCACTTGCAGCAAGGGGCCGAACAGCTCTTCATCCGGGCGCTCGACCACGGCGGTCACGTCGAGAATGCCTGGGGTCAGCAATGCAGCCTGAGCCTGAGGCTGGGTCATTTCCAACAGGGCCACCGCACCGTTGGCCAGCAGATGCTCCTGGGCATCCATCAGCACCTTGGCCGCGCCAAGGGAAATCACCGAGCCCATGAACGGCGCCGGCTGCTGATCGAAGGCACCGACCGAAAGGCTCGAGCTGACCGCCACCAGACGCGCCAGCAACGCATCGCCCCAGGCACCTTGCGGCACCAGCAAGCGACGTGCGCAGGTGCAGCGTTGACCGGCAGAAATGAACGCTGACTGAATGATGGTGTAAACAGCGGCATCCACATCGGCGACCTGATCGACCACCAGCGGGTTGTTACCACCCATCTCCAACGCGAGGATCTTGTCCGGGCGACCGGCGAACTGGTTGTGCAGATGATTACCGGTGCGACTGGAGCCGGTGAAGAACAGACCGTCGATCCCAGGGTTCGCCGCCAGGGCGATACCGGTTTCGCGAGCGCCTTGCAGCAGGTTCAACACGCCCGCTGGCAGGCCGGCTTCGATCCAGCACTTGACCGTCAGTTCGGCGACTTTCGGCGTCAGCTCGCTGGGCTTGAACAGCACACTGTTGCCCGCCAGCAGCGCTGGAACGATATGACCGTTCGGCAAATGACCCGGAAAGTTGTAAGGACCAAACACCGCCACCACACCGTGTGGCTTATGACGCAAGACCGCGGTGGCGTCGCCCAGCGGGCCGCTCTTCTCGCCGGTACGCTCGCGATAGCTCTGCACCGAGATCGCAATCTTGTTGACCATACTGGTGACTTCGGTCGCCGATTCCCACAGGGGTTTGCCGGTTTCCTCACCGATGGCGTGAGCCAGTTCATCGGCGCGATTCTTGAGAGCGGCGGCAAAGGCTTCCAGCACCGAAATGCGTTCTTCCAGGGTCCGACGAGCCCAGCCCGGGAAAGCCTGACGTGCGGCTTGCACAGCCGATTCAACCTGGGCAGCGGTGGCGCCTTGACCGGACCACAGCACTTGCTGGGTCACAGGGTTCAGCGACTCGAAGGCTTCGCCCTGACCGGCCAGCCATTCACCTGCGATGTATAGCGACTTCATTATTTCGACTCCCGAGCAGCAGACAACGGAACGGCGCGCACCTGATCGCCGGCGTTGAGTTGAAGACGTTTGGCGGTCAGCGGATCGACCACCAGCGTGCCGGCGGCGAAGCGCGCGGGTGCGGCGGTGATCCGGCAGTCTTCGCGCTTGCGGTTATGAATAATGAACGGCGTGGCGTCGTCGCCCGGCGTGCCGATGGCCAGTACCAACGCCTGGCTGTCGCGCACGGCGCGGATCTTGCCGGTTTCGCACTCGATCGCGGGACCGGCGTCGAAAATGTCGACGTAGCCTTGATAGCTGAAACCTTCGCTCTTGAGCATCGCCAACGCAGGTTCGGTGTCCGGGTGTACCTGACCGATCACATTGCGCGCATCCGGCGACAGGAAGCAGGTGTACAGCGGGAATTTCGGCATCAGTTCGGCGATGAATGCCTTGTTGCCCACGCCGGTCAGATAGTCGGCCTGGCTGAATTCCATTTTGAAGAAGTGGCGGCCCAGGCTCTCCCAGAACGGCGAGCGCCCAGCCTCATCGGACACACCGCGCATCTCGGCGATGATCTTGTTACCGAACAGTTGCGGGAACTCGGCGATGAACAACATCCGCGCCTTGGACAACATGCGGCCGTTGAGGCCACTGCGGTAATCGGCGTGCAGGAACAGCGAGCACAACTCAGAGTTGCCGGTCAGGTCGTTGGCCAGGAACAGCGTCGGGATTTCGCGATAGATGTTCAGCTCTTGCGAAGCGCTGACTGTCAGCCCGACCCGGAAGTTGTACCAAGGCTCACGCAGGCCGACAGCGCCGGCGATGGCGGAAATGCCCACCACGCGAGCGTCATCATCTTCGAGCACGAACAGATAGTCCGCATCGGCTCGCCCCGCTTCGCCGCGGAAGGTCTTCTCGGCCCAACCGACCCGATGGGCCAGGCGCTCTTCGTTGGCCGGCAAGGTGGTCAAACCGGTGCCGGTGCTGCGGGCCAGGTCGATCAGAGCGGGTAAATCGCTGCTGCGTACGGGACGAACGATCATGCTATCTCCTCAAACGGGCCGCTTGCGCCACCCGTGAAACTCGCTGCTTTCAGGCATTTTTTGACGCAGGCGTTAAACCGCCACCAGGCGCACGCTGGCACCTTCGCCGACCCCTAAGGCTTCGGCCGCTTCCAGGTCCAGGGTCACGGGTTTACCCGGCGCGTAATCGAGCTCGAGCATGACCGCGCGGTAATCCTGCAACTGGGCATTGGCCACCAGGTATTGGCGTCCGACGCCTTTGACCGGCTCGCCGATTTTCACCGGCACCACGCGGCTCTGGGCAATCGAGCGGATCCCCGAGACGCGAGCGTGCAAGGTCGGGCCACCGTCGAAAATGTCGA
The DNA here is from genome assembly GCF_050990305.1 of Pseudomonas putida. Classification (GTDB taxonomy): domain Bacteria; phylum Pseudomonadota; class Gammaproteobacteria; order Pseudomonadales; family Pseudomonadaceae; genus Aquipseudomonas; species Aquipseudomonas putida_AH. The sequence continues at coordinate 5,134,850 of NZ_CP158817.1, forward strand.
TGTAGTGATCGGTCTCGAAGCCTTCGCGCATCAGGATGTCGAAGGTGATCTGCGCCCGCGGGTGCACCTGGCCCATGGCTTCCTGAGCGGAGTCCGGCAGCAGCGGCACATAGATCGGGTAGTGCGGCATCAGCTCGGCCAGGAAGGTACGGCTCTTCAGGCCGCACAGACGCTCGGCTTCAGCGTAGTTGAGGTCGAAGAAGTTGCGGCCGATGGCATCCCAGAACGGCGAGTCGCCATTTTCGTCGCTGTAGCCGACGATCTCGGTCACCACCGAATCGGCGAAGCGCTCCGGGTGGCTGGCCACGAACAGCAGGCGCCCACGGGAGTTGAGCTCGGACCATGGCGACCCCACCAACTCGCGCTGCACGTAGAAGCTGGTCAGCAAACTGTTGCCGGTCAGGTCGTGGCACTGGGAGAGCACGTGAATCTTGTTATGAATCTTCAGCTCGCGGGAGGCGTGCACGAAGGTTTCATTACGGAAGCTGTAGAACGGTTCGGAATAACCGGCCGAGGCCACGATGGCCGAGCAGCCCACCAGTTTGCCGGTGGCGGTGTCTTCCAGAACGAAGAAATAACTTTCTTCACCGTTGAAGCTCACTTCGGCGGCAAACGAGGCTTCGCTCGCGGCGATCTTGTCGCTCAAGCGGTCAACGTCATCCGGCAAGGAAGTGACACCAATCGGGCTGTCCGCAGCCAGACGCTGTACCTCGCCCAGATCAGCCATTTGCGCGGGGCGCATCACCAGCATGGTGTCACTCCTTTTTCAAAACTCTTGTTGAGGAAATAAACCGAACCCTTGTAGGAGCGAAGCTTGCTCGCGATGGTGTGTCAGTCGACATCAAGGTGGCTGACACACCATCGCGAGCAAGCTTCGCTCCTACAGAACATCGGGGCCCGGCATAAAAATTGGGTTCGACGCCTGATATGTCAGGCGCCGAAGGGTCTATCAGGCTTGCGTCAGTTTTGCCGCAGCGCGTTCGAAGCGGTTCAGGCCTTCGTCAATGTCCGCATCTTCCACCACCAGGCTCGGCGCGAAGCGCACCACGTCGGGACCGGCTTGCAGCACCATCAGACCTTCTTGTTCAGCAGCGTTGAAGACGTCCTTGGCCTTGCCTTTCCAGGCATCGCTCAGCACGCAACCGATCAACAAGCCCATGCCGCGGACTTTGGTGAACAGGCCGTACTTCTCACCGATCTGCTCAAGGCGTGCCTTGAACTTGTCATGCTTGGCCTTCACGCCCGCCAACACTTCAGGGGTGTTGATCACATCGACCACCGCTTCGGCGACCGCACATGCCAGCGGGTTGCCGCCGTAGGTGGTGCCGTGGGTGCCGACGACCAAGTGCTTGGCCAGGTCTTCAGTGGTCAGCATCGCTGCGATCGGGAAACCGCCGCCCAGGCTCTTGGCGCTGGTCAGGATGTCCGGCGTCACGCCGTAGTGCTGGTAAGCAAACAGATGGCCGGTACGGCCCATGCCGGTTTGCACTTCGTCGAAAATCAGCAGCGCGTTGTGCTGGTTGCACAGCTCACGAGCACCTTGCAGGTATTCGAGTTCAGCCGGGATCACGCCGCTCTCGCCCTGGATCGGTTCCAGCACCACAGCGCAGGTCTTGTCGGAAATGGCGGCTTTCAGCGCGGCCAGATCGTTGTACGGCACGTGGCTGATGCCGGTGATCTTCGGACCGAAGCCATCGGAGTACTTCGATTGACCACCAACGTTCACGGTGAACAGAGTACGGCCGTGGAAGCTGTTGAGCGCGGCGATGATTTCGTACTTCTCGCTGCCGAAACGATCGTGACCGACACGACGGGCCAGCTTGAAAGCGGCCTCGTTGGCTTCGGCGCCGGAGTTGCAGAAGAAAGCACGGTCGGCAAAGGTGGCGTCGATCAGCTTATGGGCCAGGCGCAGGGCCGGCTCATTGGTGAACACGTTGGACACGTGCCACAGCTTGTTGGCTTGCTCGGTCAAGGCACCGACAAGTGCCGGGTGTGCATGGCCCAATACGTTAACGGCAATCCCGCCGGCGAAGTCGATCAGCTCGCGGCCGGACTGGTCCCAGACGCGGGAGCCTTCGCCACGTACCGGAATAAAGGCGGCAGGCGCGTAGTTGGGAACCATTACCTGGTCGAAATCGGCGCGTTGTACCGCAGCGTGCTCAACGGACATCGGAGTCTCCTGAAGAGAAAACACTCGCCTGAAACTGGCGAGCGATGGGGGGATTGTAAGGACAGTTTTCAGCCTAGCCTTGCCGCCAAGCGACAACTTCTTATAGCGCAAACCCCGGTTTTTCCCGGGTTTACGGCAATGCGACATATAGGGTCGCAAAGGCGCAGTTTAACTGTACGAGGCAGTTAACGGCAGGCTTGGAGGGGATTTGATTTACCAACTCCCGCAGGAGCTATGTAGGAGCTGTCGAGTGAAACGAGGCTGCGATCTTCTGATCTTGCTTTTAAAAGATCAAAAGATCGCAGCCTTCGGCAGCTCCTACACAGGGAAGGAAGGTTAGCCGCGCTCGGAGGGCACCGATGACAATTCGAACGGGCTGCTGCTGCGCCGCTGGTTGCGATCTTCCCGCGGCGTTGCGCCGAAGAAGTTGCGGTAGGCGCTGGAGAAATGCGGCCCCGAGGAGAAGCCGCAGGACAAGCCGATCTGGATGATCGACTTGCTGGTTTGCATCAACATCTGCCGGGCCTTGTTCAGGCGCAGTTCCAAGTAGTACTGGCTCGGCACACGGTTGAGGTACTGCTTGAAGATCCGCTCCAACTGTCGACGGGACACACAGACATGCTGGGCAATTTCGTCGGTGGTCAGCGGCTCTTCGATGTTGGCCTCCATCAACAACACCGCCTGGGTGAGTTTCGGATGACTGGAACCGAGGCGATTCTGCAACGGAATACGCTGACGCTCGCCGCCTTCGCGAATGCGCTCGACCACCAACTCTTCCGACACCGCGCCAGCCAGTTCCGCGCCGTGATCACGGGCCAGCACCGCCAGCAGCAAGTCGAGTACCGACATACCGCCGCACGCGGTCAGGCGATCGCGATCCCAGTCGAACAGATGACTGGTGGCGATGACTTTCGGGAAACGCTCGGCAAAATCGTCCTGCCAACGCCAGTGCACGGCGGCGCGATAACCATCGAGCAAACCCAGTTGCGCCAAGGGATAGACACCGGCCGAGAGGCCACCGATCACGCAACCGGAACGCACCAGTTGCTTGAGCGCACTGCTGAGCGCCGGCGCCAGCGTGGTCGGTGGCTCGTCGGCGAGCAGGAACAGTTTCTGGAAGTTTTCGAGCTTGCCGGTCCAGGCTTCACCAGGCAATTGCCAGGCGCTTTCGGTCGACGGCTCGGCTTGCAAGAACGACAGTTCGTAAACCACGTCCGGATGCACACGCTGAGCAACACGCAAGGCCTCCTCAGCCAGCGCAAGCGTCAGTGCTTTAGTGCTGGGCCAAATCAGGAAACCAATTCGATGGGCAGTCATGGGCAAGCGATCCGAAGCGAAGAACAGTGATGAAGGCATGGGCCAATGCTAGCCCGTAAATGAACGCACATCTTAAAACCCGTAGGGGCCGGCTTGCTGGCGATTGCGGTGTGCCAGCTTGCATTCCTGGCACAGACCTATCGCTATCGCCAGCAAGCCGGCTCCTACAGGGGATAGGGGCCAGCCTTTTGACTGCGAAGCATGCACCATCGCGGTGCGCAACGGCACCCCCGATTACTTCAGGCTACCCGACAGGAATTGCTGCAAGCGTTCGGATTGCGGGTTCACCAGCACTTCACGCGGGTTGCCGCTTTCTTCGACGACACCTTTGTGCAGGAACACCAATTGGTTCGACACTTCACGGGCGAAACCCATTTCGTGAGTCACCACCACCATGGTCCGGCCTTCCTGGGCCAGGGCCTGCATCACCTTCAATACGTCGCCGACCAGCTCCGGATCGAGAGCCGAAGTCGGTTCGTCGAACAGCATCACTTCCGGCTCCATCGCCAGCGCACGGGCAATCGCCACGCGCTGCTGTTCGCCGCCCGACATGTGGCCCGGGTAGGCGTCCTTGCGATGCGCCACGCCAACCTTGTTCAGGTAGTGCTCGGCCTTTTCGCGGGCTTCAGCCTTGGACACGCCCAGCACATGAACCGGCGCTTCCATAATGTTTTCCAGCGCAGTCATGTGCGACCACAGGTTGAAGTGCTGGAACACCATCGACAGGCGCGAACGCATGCGTTGCAGCTGTTTCGGGTCGGCAGCCTTCAGCGCGCCGTCCTTGTTCGCCACCAGCTTCAGTTCTTCATTGTTGAGCAGGATCTTGCCCGCGTGCGGCTGCTCCAGCAGGTTGATGCAACGCAGGAAGGTACTTTTGCCGGAGCCACTGGAGCCGATGATGCTGATCACATCGCCAGCCGCCGCTTTCAGGGACACGCCCTTGAGCACTTCGTGACTGCCATAGCGTTTATGCAGGTCTTGGACTTCAAGTTTGTACATGCGGTCGGTTCTCACAAAAAGCAGTCAGTCAGTCGTTGAGCAAGCGCCCGTGACGCAGCGCTTCGCGCCCCGCCACCTTGGCCAGCCAGAAACCGGGTTGGGCATAACGCAGCCGTTCAATGGCAAACAGCACCCCGGACGTACCAGCACACACCGTGCTGACCCGATCCGCCAGCGGATCGATCACTTCGAAAATTTCGTCACCGGCCTCGATCCACTCGCCGGGTTTACGCAGAAAACTCACCACGCCCGGATGCGGCGCGAACAACAATTCGGTGCCTTCGAACGGCATGCCTTCGCACGCGTCCTGTGCAGGTGCAGGCCAGTCGCCGCTGATCAGGCCCTGCTCGGCGAGGAACGCCAGAATGCCTTCGGCGTATGCCTCGGTCTCTAAGCGACCGGTGTCGGCCTGACCGCCCAATTCAAGGGTAGTCGCCAGGCACGCCAAGGGAATCTGCGCCTCCGGGAACAGACGCGACAAACGCAGCCATGGCAACGAACAAGCCTCGTCAAACGAGCTGCCGCCGGAGTCCTCCGCCAACAGACCGACCTTCACATCCAGATGCGCGGCCAGTGAGCGCCACTGCGGCCAATGCTGCGGCAAGGCATACATGTGCAGTGCCGCTTCGGCATCGCAATGCAGATCCAGTACGACATCGGCGGTGCAAGCGTGGCTGAGCAGGACGCGTTGCATGCCCTGCAACTGGCTGCTCGCTTCTGGCAATGCCGCCAGGTGATCGCTCATGGCCTGGCGGATCAAACGGATGTTGGCGTGCGGATCATCGCCCAGATGCCCGTCGAGTCGAGCGGCCACCGGCGCGCTGAGCTCAACGAAATCGCGGTTGAAATTCTTGCCGCTGCCGGCCTCGAAACGCCCCTGATGATTGCCCTGCAACAGCTGACCGAGGCCCAGTGGGTTGGCCACTGGCACCAATTCGATCACACCATTGAGCAAGCCTTGGGCTTCGAGTTCGGCCAGACGCTTTTTCAGCGCCCAGGCCGTGCGCATGCCCGGCAGTTCATCAGCGTGCAGGCTGGCCTGGATGTAGGCCTTGCGCTCGCCAGCGCCGAAACGGAACACCGAAACCTGACGCTCACTGCCGAGATGGCTCCACGGCAATACATGATCGATGCGTTCCATATCAGTGCTTCCGCGGGGCCAGGTAGCCCAACCAACGGCGTTCGGCCAGTTTGAACAGTTTCACCAGAATGAAGGTCAGGCACAGGTAGAACACGCCGGCGGTGATGTACGCCTCGAACGGCAGGTAGAACTGGGCGTTGACCGTGCGCGCGGCACCGGTGATGTCGATCAGGGTCACGATGGACGCCAGACTGGTGGTCTGCAGCATCATGATCACTTCGTTGCTGTACTGCGGCAGCGCCCGGCGCAGGGCCGACGGCAGCAGAATGCGCTTGTACATCTTGACCCGCGACATGCCCATGGCCTTGGCCGCTTCGATTTCACCGTTCGGCGTGGCGCGCAGGCTGCCGGCGATGATTTCGGCGGTGTAGGCGCTGGTGTTGATCGCAAAAGCCAGGCAAGCACAGAAGGTCGCGCTGGACAGCCAGGGCCACAGGAAGCTTTCGCGCACGGCCTCGAATTGCGCCAAGCCGTAGTAGATCAAAAACAGCTGCACCAGCATCGGCGTGCCGCGGATCACGTAGGTGTAGAGCCACGCCGTCATGTTGACCACGGCGTTTTTCGACACGCGCATCAAGCCCAGCGGCAACGCACACAGCAGGCCGAAGAACAGCGACAGCGCGAGCAGCTTGAGGGTGGTCACCAGGCCGCCGAGGTACAGCGGCAAGGCCTCCCAAATGACGTTGTAGTCGAAGATCATAGCTCAGCCGCCCTTACGCCTACCGAGTAGCGCTTCTCGAGGTGACGCAGTGCCAGCAACGAGACGCTGGTGATCACCAGGTACAACGCCGCCACTGCGAGGAAGAAGGTGAAAGGCTCACGGGTGGCATCGGCCGCCTGCTTGGCCTTGAACATCATGTCTTGCAGCCCCACCACCGAAATCAGCGCGGTAGCCTTGGTCAAGACCAGCCAGTTGTTGGTGAACCCCGGAATCGCCAGGCGAATCATCTGCGGCACCATCACCCGGAAGAACACCTGGAAACTGCTCATGCCATAGGCCATGCCGGCTTCGGCCTGCCCCTTGGGGATCGCCATGAACGCGCCACGGAAGGTTTCCGACAGGTACGCGCCGAAGATGAAGCCCAGGGTGCCGATACCGGCGGCCAAGGGGTTCAGGTCGATGTATTCGTCATAGCCCAGCATTGGCGCGACGCGGTTGAGCATGTCCTGGCCGCCGTAGAAGATCAGCAGGATCAGCACCAGATCGGGAATCCCGCGGATCACCGTGGCATACAAATCGCCCAGCCAGGCCAGCCAACGCACCGGCGACAGGCGCAGCGCCACGCCGATCAGGCCCAGGACAATGGCCAGGGCCATGGACGACAAGGCGAGCTGAAGCGTCAGCCAAACGCCATCGAGGATGACAGCCCCGTAGCCTTTCAACATGATTCAGGTCCTCGAAAGTTGGGATGAAAAAATGGCGCAAACCTCAGAGATCCTGTTGCTTGCGCCATTTCGGACGGGTCGATGCGACGTACTTACTTGCCGTAAATATCGAAGTCGAAGTACTTGTCCTGGATTTGCTTGTACTTGCCGTTTTCGCGGATGGCCGCGATGGCAGCGTTGAGCTTGTCCAGCTCGGCCTTGTCACCCTTGCGCACGGCGATACCGACACCGTCACCGAAGTATTTGACGTCGGTGAACGCCGGGCCGGCGAAGGCGAAACCCTTGCCAGCGTCGGTTTTCAGGAAACCGTCATTGAGCAGCGTAGCGTCTGCCACGGTGCCGTCGAGGCGGCCGGCGGCCACATCCAGATAAATTTCGTTCTGCGAACCGTATGGCTTGATCTCGGCACCCAGCGGGGCCAGGACTTCGCGGGCGAAGCGCTCGTGGATCGAACCACGTTGCACGCCGATGTTCTTGCCCTTGAGTTCGGCCAGGTTATCGCTGACCTGAGTGCCGGCCTTCATGACCAGGCGGGCCGGGGTGTTGTAGTACTTGTTGGTGAAGTCCACGGACTTCTTGCGGTCTTCAGTGATCGACATGGACGACAGGATCGCGTCGATCTTGCGCACTTTCAGTGCCGGGATCAGACCGTCGAACTCTTGCTCGACCCACACGCACTTGACCTTCATCTCTTCGCACAGTGCATTGCCGATGTCGTAGTCGAAGCCAACGATGCTGCCGTCCGGTGCTTTGGAGGCGAATGGAGGGTAAGCCGCTTCAATACCGATTTTCAGAGGTTTTTCATCGGCGAAGGTTGGCAGGGACAGCACGGTGGACAGTGCCAGGGCGCCAAGCAGCACGAGTTTCTTCATCTTGGGACTCCATCGGAAAAGGGCTAAAACGGCAGAGTGAGCGACAGCCCAATATGCGAATGAGTGGAACCGGAAAGCGTTGCTGCGTCCTACATTGCGCGTGCGAATTTTCAACACAGGCAACGACGAGCGAATGATCGGCATTCTAACGACAGGCCCGAGGCCGATATTTCTTCAATGCGACAACTAGTTACAGAAGCACCGAGAATGCCATTTAGGCACATTGACAGCCCTGCAAATTCATGCAAAGGCAAAAGACAGTGAACCGATACATGTAGCAAATTGTGGGCCTATTATTGGCAAACCCTTCTAATCCGGCAAGCTTGGCGTGGGGTGTTATTTTTTTGAGCACCTGAAATGCGCCATGGCTGGCATTTTGCGTTTCCCAATGCCCCGCATCGGCGCAGGCGGTTACACATTCAGTAACTTGAAAGCTGTCGGGTAACAGTGGGAAAGCACTGACAGGGGAAGCCGATAATTATTGGCTGATGTTTATGCAGCGTCAGATGGGCCGCCATCGCGGGCAAGCCTTGCTCCTACAGGTTTTGCGTCGATCTTCACCCTTCGACACGACGCCGACTCTGTAGGAGCAAGGCTTGCCCGCGATGGGGCCCGCCCAATCCATGCAAAACCCTCAGGCACAAAAAAGCCCCACCAGGCGCAACACCTGGCAGGGCTTCGATAACGCCGAACGCTACTTACGCCACATTCATCGTCTTGTGCGTATCAATCAAATGCTGCACCACACTCGGGTCAGCCAGGGTGGAGATATCGCCCAAGCCTTCGTACTCCGCGGTGGCGATCTTGCGCAGGATCCGGCGCATGATCTTGCCCGAACGGGTCTTCGGCAGGCCAGGCGCCCACTGGATCACATCCGGCGAAGCAATCGGGCCGATTTCCTTGCGTACCCAGTTCTTCAGTTCCAGGCGCAGTTGCTCGTTCGGCTCTTCGCCATTTTTCAGGGTGACGTAGACATAGATGCCCTGCCCTTTGATGTCGTGCGGCACACCGACCACCGCCGCTTCGGCGACTTTCGGGTGGGCGACCATCGCGCTTTCGATCTCGGCAGTCCCCATGCGGTGGCCGGACACGTTGAGCACGTCGTCCACTCGACCGGTGATCCAGTAGTAACCATCGGCATCGCGACGCGCGCCGTCACCCGTGAAGTACATGCCACGGAAGGTCTTGAAGTAGGTATCGACGAAGCGGTCGTGGTCGCCGTACAGGGTACGGGCCTGGCCTGGCCACGAATCGAGAATCACCAGGTTGCCCTCGGCCTCGCCCTCGATGATGTTGCCCAGGTTGTCCACCAGCGCCGGCACCACACCGAAGAATGGACGCGCCGCAGAACCCGGCTTCATGGCATGGGCGCCCGGCAGCGGGCTCATCATGTTGCCGCCGGTTTCAGTCTGCCACCAGGTATCGACGATCGGGCAACGAGACTTGCCGACATTCTTGTAGTACCACTCCCAGGCTTCCGGGTTGATCGGTTCGCCCACCGAACCCAGCAGGCGCAGGCTGCTGCCATCGGCGCCTTCAACGGCGGCGGTGCCCGAAGCCATCATGGCGCGGATCGCGGTCGGTGCGGTGTAGAGGATGTTGACCTTGTGCTTGTCGACGATTTTCGCCACCCGGGTGATGTCCGGATAGTTCGGCACACCTTCGAACAACAGCGTGGTCGCGCCGTTGGCCAGCGGGCCGTAAACGATGTAGCTGTGGCCGGTGACCCAACCGACGTCAGCGGTGCACCAGTAGATTTCGCCCGGACGGTAGTCGAACACGCGCTCATGGGTCATGGCCGCGTACAACAGATAGCCGCCGGTGGTGTGCTGCACGCCTTTCGGCTTACCGGTGGAGCCGGAGGTGTAAAGGATGAACAGCGCTTCTTCGGCGCCCATCTCTTTTGGCGCACACACGGTGCCAGCCACTTTCATCAGGTCTTCGAACCAGATGTCGCGGTGCTGGTTCCACTTGATATCGCCACCGGTGCGCTTGCACACGATGACTTTCTGGATGCTGCTGGTTTCCGGGTTGGTCAGGGCGTCGTCGACATTGGCCTTGAGCGGGATCTTCTTGCCGGCACGGATGCCTTCGTCGGCCGTGATCACCACTTTGGAGCGGCAGTCGATGATGCGACCGGCCAGGGCTTCCGGCGAGAAACCGCCGAACACCACCGAGTGAATCGCGCCGATCCGGGTGCACGCCAGCATGGCGACCACGGCTTCGGGAATCATCGGCATATAGATGGTCACCACGTCGCCGCGGTGCACATCCTGGCCACGCAGGGCGTTGGCGAACTTGCAGACTTGTTCGTGGAGTTCGCGGTAGGTGATGTTGCGGCTTTCGGAAGGGTCATCCCCTTCCCAGATGATCGCGACTTGATCGCCGCGCTCGGCCAGATGACGGTCGAGGCAGTTGTAGGAAACGTTCAGGGTGCCGTCGGCGAACCACTTGATGTCGACATGGTGATCGTCGAAGGAGGTTTGCTTTACCGTGGTGAAAGGCTTGATCCAATCGAGGCGCTTGGCTTGCTCGCGCCAGAAACCGTCCGGGTTGACGACCGACTGCTGGTACATGGCCTTGTAGGTCGCTTCATCAGTCAGCGTATTGGCCAGAACCTCGGGACGAACGGGATACAGAGAAGCCGCACTCATCTTTCTTACCTCGGTGGAATAGTTGTTTTTGTATGGCCACTGTTTTAGCCGGGCGGTGCCTATAGAACCATTCGACGATGGTAGTAACAAGCCCATACAAATTGCCCTGAATCCCCCACCACCACCCTCCCCTGTAGGAGCTGCCGCAGGCTGCGATCTTTTGATCTTTGCAATGGTGCTGAAAAAACAAAATCAAAAGATCGCAGCCTTCGGCAGCTCCTACACAGGCGATTACCGGTGGTCTTCTGGGGATTGTTACAGGATCTGTCAAAGGTGTTTATCAAAACCACGCCTATATGAATGCCACCCCCACGCCTAAAATTCGCCTCGCCAACCCGGCAACCTGAGTTAACGCAGTTACAGCCCCCACGAAGGCAGTTAACCCAAAACCCAGTAGTGCAGTTCCACACGCAACCTTAAAAAGGTTGCGTGACCCCCTTCGCCCTCAAAAAGGTAAAACTTAAATGAAAGCTTTATTGGTACTGGCCCTCAGCAGTCTGTGCGCAACCGCCATGGCAGACGAGGTCCAGACTGATGTCGCGCAGCAACAACCCGCCATCGAGGAATACACTTACTCAATGAACCTGGACATCGCCAAAGTTATCTCCATGAGCGAAGTTCCGAGTGTTTGCGAAGTCGTCCCGGCGAAAATGGAATATGACGACTCCAAGGGTCAGCGCCATATTCTGCGCTACAGCGTCATGGGTAACGGCTGCTCCGGCGGCTGATCAGACTGCACCGAATCGGCCACCTTTGCTTCTAGCGCTAAAGGTCGATTTCAGCCCGACTTCGGTCGGGCTCAGTTGTGTCTGGAGTCGTCGAAAAGCGATTCAAAACACAAGATGTAGTAAAAAATGCCTTTTTTCGCTCATTTTTTAAGCAATCACGCAGTCAAGCCATTTTTTCGAAAAAAAATCTGCTCTCGCCAAAGCCCCATAAACCCTCGCTCTGACCGAAAAACCTGCCCTCTCGGCCGCTCCATGCGCGGATTCGCCCCACCACGGCCGTAAAAATTTCCCTATAATGCCGCCTTAAACGGGCCTGCAATATTCCCTTACAGGGATGACAGCCAGTCTGAAGCCCCGGCCGGAGTCCTCACCGATTCCTGCGCCCGCCAATGGCTCTCGGACCCCGTACAAAATTATGTTTATTTGCCTGCGTGTAACCGCTGCAAAAAACGCTATCCAACGCGGCCAGTACGCCGTGTGAAAAACCAGACCATCACATTTCACACGGGCAATCTGGCCCTCACGCAGGAGACGACACGTCATGCTGAGCTGGGACGAATTCGACAAAGAAGACACGGAAGTAGTGGCCAAGAGCGCAAACGCCGGCCACGCCGCTGAAGCCACCATGGACCGTCTCGACAGCGCCGGCGGTGCCGCCGCCCTGGAAGCTCGTGCCGTGACCGCTGCCGACTCCGCCGCCGTGGCCCGCGCCAAAGCCGCCCTGGATTCTCTCGACGTCGCCGAAGGCCTCGCCGAACTCGAAGGCGCTTCCGCCCGTGTCGCCGTTGACGAAAAGCGTATGATCAACTGCCGCGCCGACCTCAACCAGCTCGTGCCCTTCAAGTACGACTGGGCCTGGCAGAAATACCTGGACGGCTGCGCAAACCACTGGATGCCGCAAGAAGTCAACATGACCGCCGACATCGCCCTCTGGAAAAACCCGGAAGGCCTGACCGACGACGAGCGCCGCATCGTGATGCGCAACCTCGGCTTCTTCTCCACCGCCGACTCCCTGGTCGCCAACAACCTGGTCCTGGCCGTCTACCGCCTGATCACCAACCCGGAATGCCGCCAGTACATCCTGCGCCAGGCGTTCGAAGAGGCGATCCACACCCACGCCTACCAGTACTGCATCGAATCGCTGGCCATGGATGAAGGCGAGATCTTCAACATGTACCACGAGATCCCATCGGTCGCGAAAAAAGCCACCTGGGGCCTCAAATACACCCGTTCGATCTCCGACCCGAAATTCACCACCGGCACCGTCGAGACTGACAAAGAGCTGCTGCGCAACCTGATCGCCTACTACTGCGTTCTGGAAGGCATCTTCTTCTACTGCGGCTTCACCCAAATCCTCTCCATGGGCCGTCGCAACAAAATGACCGGCGTCGCCGAGCAGTTCCAATACATCCTGCGCGACGAATCCATGCACCTGAACTTCGGCATCGACGTGATCAACCAGATCAAAATCGAAAACCCACACCTGTGGGATGCCGAGATGAAGGAAGAAGCGACCCAGATGATTCTGCAAGGTACTCAGCTGGAGATCGAATACGCTCGTGACACCATGCCTCGTGGCGTGTTGGGCATGAACGCGGCGATGATGGAGGACTACCTGAAGTTCATCGCTAACCGTCGTCTGTCGCAGATTGGTTTGAAGGAAGAGTACCCAGGGACCACTAACCCGTTCCCTTGGATGAGCGAGATCATGGACTTGAAGAAAGAGAAGAACTTCTTTGAGACTCGTGTAATTGAATACCAAACCGGTGGTGCGTTGAGCTGGGATTGATTCCAGAACAAGCCGCGATTTGACGATGTAAATCGGCAAATCGAACCTCTAAGAGCCCCGATCTGATCGGGGCTTTTTATTGGGTAAGAAAACGCCTACTTACAATCTCACCAGAGACTAAAACTCCTACAAAAACTCCAGCACGATCTGTATTGAGGGCCACTTCAAGCCGCCCTAAGATTTGTGCAGGTGCCTAAGAAACGCCCAACGTAGAAACTGACTTCCATCACATCGAACGCATGCTGACATCAGCCACAAATGCGCTATGTGCAAAAGGAACAGTTTGTTGGGATTTCATAGATCCCTCTACGTCGGGTTCCGGCCCTCTTCAACTTCGCACGTAGAGGTCAAGGATATGCCTGCAGAAAACCCACAACGGCCGGTCGTGCAGGAATCCTTCAGCCCGACAATCTTCACTCGCCATAACCTCCCCCTTCACGCCCTCCTCCTCGAAAACCAAGTCTGGTTCTGCGCCCGCGATGTCGGCCGATTGATGGGTGTCCATCTGAGCGATCGCACGGTCAGCAAGCTGGATAAGGACCAGCGTCACATTTGTTGGATTGAGTATTTCCGTAAATCAGAACAACAGCTGATGCTCAGCGAGTCCGGTGTGTATGCACTGCTGGTGTATCACTACATTCCTGGGAATCGATTACTACGTGAGTGGTTGACCCATCAGGTGGTGCCGGCCCTACGCGATGCAAAGTCCCCGGGAAATTCGGATAGGCCGATGTTGAGTGTGTTGGATTGGCCGGAGATGTCGCTGAGCTTGCTGCATTGGCAGGATGAGGGTTGGATTCGGTTGCGGGACATGCCGTTTTGGTTGAACGACCAGACGCAACGGCAAGTAACTGCGGCAAAACCTTGGTGGCGGAAAGTTGTGCAGGCGATTCAGCCGTCGAAGCGCCCGATAGCTAGGTGATGCGTTTGTAGGGGGACTCGTGAGATTTGTCGTTTTTTTATGTAGGAATTTTCGTAGACAGCCGTGATGGCCACTCAGTATCGTCCGTGGGAACTCAACCCTCGGCGATTGTATGGATACGGAAAAGAGCAACAGCGATTGGAGTGCCGCAGAGATTCAAGCGGCGGTCGATGCCTACCTCAGCATGCTGTCTCGCGAACAGAATGGTCAGGCGATCAACAAGGCTTACGAAAATCGGGTACTGCGCGAAGGGGCATTAGCTGGTCGGACCAAAGGCTCGGTTGAGTTTCGAATGCAGAACATCTCTACCGTATTGGTTGAACTCGGGCGGGCTCGTATTGAGGGCTATAAACCCGCTAGAAATGTCGGCGCCAATGTTGCAACTAGCATTCGCGAAGCACTCAATGCTTTAGAGCCTTCAGTTCCCGAAGATTTTGCCCCGACTGCGGACGAGGCAACTCTGGAGCGACGAGCAGCCAAGCTTGAACGGCAACCGATCAAAGTTAAACCGAAGGGGATTGAGAAACCTGTTCAAACGACGTCCAACGGGAAGTCATATTTTCGCGACCCAGAAGTCAGAGCTTGGGTTCGCCAACAGGCGGAAGGCAAATGCGAAGGGTGTGGCGAACCGGCTCCGTTCGAAAAGGATGGCCGGCCGTTTCTTGAGGTTCATCACGTTAAGCATTTGGCACAAGACGGCTCAGACAGGCCAAGCAATGCTGTTGCGCTGTGTCCGAACTGTCATCGCCGTTGTCACCATTCGAGCGATCGAGAGGCGTTCACCACTTCGCTTTATTTAAAAGTGAAACGGTTGGAACGTGAGTAAGTAAACGAACAAATCCTGTGGCGAGGGAGCTTGCTCCCGTTCGGCTGCGCAGCAGGCGCCATCCAGCAAATCGGCTGATCTGATGTACTGCGTTTGCTGGTTTTGGGGCCGCTTCGCGACCCAACGGGGATAAATCCCCTCGCCACAGTTTGATGACAGGCAACTACTGACAACACTCTCAAGCCTATAAAACCAATGAGCCGTAGGAGCATTGCTCTGCGATCCTGAGTATCAGAGACAACGCCTACCGTCATCGAAGCCCCGTCCTACAGCCACAAACCGTCCCGCTCGTTAACGTCGCGCAGCCCTGATCCGGGGCTGCCGATGGACGAACTCACAAGGACAGTCAGTGGCTCGCAACAAGCACCTCCCCCTGATTCAAACCCCGCCCTCCGGCGATGGCCATCACGTCAATTACCGCTACATGACGGCCGATGAAATGGCCGTGTTCGACGCCCTGCAAGCTGACTACGACGCCATGCTCGCCAGGCAAGAAGCCTTCATGCGCCGTCGTGACGTGGTCGAGGAAAAACAAACCATCACGCCTCACGGTTGCGTCTTCGCCAAGTCCTGCAAGCTGCCGGACGCGATTATCAGCTATGCCAATCCCTCGGGTATGGTGCCCACCGACAGCCTCAGTGACTACGGCGAAATCGCCTGGCTCGGTGCTCGCGAGGTCGACGATGAAGGGCTGCTGAATCTGCAAACGATCAGCGGCTCGACTGTTGCGCTGGGTGTTGGCCGGCTTGCACTGCGCACTCCGACCCTTGGCGCCGCCGCTGCGCTCGGTACTGCGACAACGGCTGCATTGGCCGGCCTTGTCGCCGTGTTCTGGACACCCAGCCTAGGCGACAGCGCTCTCTACACCGAAGAGCAACTCCGTGCCCTCAAGCAGGCCCGCTCGCGCATGCGCCTGCAGGTCGAACAGCAAGCCGACGGCAGCCTCAAGGGCTACGCCTTCTACACCGGCAAGAACCTTGACTGGGAAATGGTCGCTGTCGTGCAGATCGCGCCCCGCGGCAGCCAGTACGTCGCCGATCTCGGTGAAGGTATCGAACTGATCTGGACCCCGGCCGTCGACGGCGCCGACATCCTTGGCATTCCGAAACTGGAAGCCGCTCCGCAAGCGCCGCACATATGGGTCTTTCCGCCGAACAAACACGCTGACGCGATCATCGTGAACCCGATCTACCCGCCGGAGTACAAGGATTTCATTCTGGTGTTTCCGGTGGGGTCGGGGGTTAGGCCGGTTTATGTTGTTGTTAGCATCTCTCACAAGTACCACCCAAAACCGGGCGCACTACCCGCGTTCCCAAGTGCAAAATGGGCCCCACCTAAAACGCGTATGAAGGGTGGTGGTTTACGCCCTCGCTGGAAGGACGAATCAGGCACGATTTACGAATGGGACTTTCAGCACGGTGCACTGGAGAAATACAACAAGCGCGGGAAACATTTGGGTGAGTTCGACCATAACTCAGGATTTCAGAACAAACCTGCAGATCCAACACGGAGGATTGAACCTTGAAGCACAAAATTATGGGAGTACGCGACGGAGATGATTTTGCTTCATACGAAAAAACACTGACGATTCTCAGCGACGAGCTAGCAGCATTAATGAACTGGGAAAGTGAAGAAGATTATTTATATGACTACGAACTGACGGAAAAACAAATAAATGCAATCGAGCACACCTGCGCCATATCACTCCCGGACAACCTAACACTGTTTCTAACCAGCAGTGATAGTTGAAGAAAACCAAAGAAAACCTGTGGCGAGGGAGCTTGCTCCCGTTCGGCTGCGCAGCAAGCGCCATCCAGCATATCGCGGTTTATCTGATGTTCAGTGTTTACTGGTTTTGGGGCCGCTTCGCGGCCCAGCGGGGATAAATCCCCTCGCCACGGGTTGGTGGATGGCTTGATGGTTGTGGTGGGTTTGGGAATCGCGAGCATGCTCGCTCCTACAGGTTTGGTGGGTTGTCACTGATTTTGGGGGTGTTGAAAACAGTGAGTGCAACTCGTCCGACCTCCCGCTATTAATACCCTTCCCCTCACGGACCCGAGTCCTTCCATGAAATTCGACCTCGCCTACTGCCTCAGCCTCGACGACAAGCTGTCGATCTACGACGTACGCGATCTCAATTTCGACGAGACGGTGGCGTTCGATTCCGCCCAGGAGCATTTCCAGTGCCCCAACGATGCTTGTCGTTTGGCGTTTAACTCAGCAAATGAGCTGGGGACGTTTAACGCCAAGAATGTGAACTATGTGCGCACGCCCCATTTCAAGAACCTGCCGAGTACGCGGCATGTCGAGGGGTGTGCTTATGGGAGCTTGAAGTCGACGGCGTCAGATGTGGAGACGGAAACGGATGACGGGCGTGAGGAGCATTTTCCGTCGGAGTTGTTACTGACTCGGCGTCAGTATGTGCGCAAGTCCCACAGCTCGGAGATCGTGTCGGACGTTGTGAGGGAGGAGCCGACAACATATCCCGCGGACAGTAGTGTCGAGCCTTCCGCCCAGGATTCGGCACCGGACAAGACCCATGTTTTCGCCCATCCGGTGGAGTGTTTTGTCTCGAATTTCGAGGACAAGGAACTGCTCAAGCGCATGCCGTTGAAGATCGGCGAGCACACCGCAACCTACAGCGCGTTTTTCAAGAAGATCGAGTATCTGCAAGACAACAAGGGGCTGATTTACTGGGGCCGGATCAAGGAAATCAAGGACTACACCCAGAGTTTTCGCATCGATTTCGAGAAGAAGGTCTGGTTCGAGAAGAAGCCGTATTCGGTCAATGTTTACCTGAGCAAGAAGCTGATCGAGGGCTATCGCAAGCGCAAGGCGTTTCTGGCGGAGATCAAGCATGCCATCGACAGTGGGCGGGAGTTGTATTGCTTCTTTTATGGGGCGACGCCGGAGCTGAAGCAGGTGCCGAGCAAGAAAAACCCCGAGCAGACGTTCGGGGTGTTCAGTGCCAACATCGAGAACCTGGATCACTTGGTTGTGCGGGAGGCACCGGGACTGGAAGGTTAGGACCTCCAACGATCTCTCAATCGCTCATTGCTCTTGGCGTCTGAGTTCAACTTCGAACGCCCGTATTTCCCGCTTCACTTCCCTACGTCGTTCAAGGGCAGCATTAACCCCTGACTCATCAAGCCCGCAGTAACGGTGCAACCAATGAGCGACCATTTCCTCATCCGGGTAGTAAAAGTCCTTGTGGCCTTTGCTGCCTCGGGGGGTGTCATTCATATCGCCATCGAAGCGTCCGGCAGAAAACTCGTCTGAAGGTAAGGTCCCCCATTCGGCGGCGCAGTCTTCGAAAATCCATGAGATTTCATTGATATGTTTTTGCGCACCGCGATGACTGCGTTTGTAAAAGACGTACTCGCGGCAACCCTCCTGGAAGCGCTCCATCATCTGCTCAGCATCAACCCAGTGCAGGATGTCATGGTTCCCGGCATGCCGGATGAGCCCCTCCACCCAACGGTCCGCAAAACGTCGAATGAAACCCTCGACATCCGCCTTTTTCGCGTCCGCGAAAATCATGCAATAACGGGTTTGCACGTGAATGACGTACAGCACATGTTTGCGTTGCACCGTGGTGGCGTGAACCAGCCACTGCTCGGTGAGCTCACTCACCTCATCGTCCTCGATGACGGGCGATGGCGGTTTTTCTACTGGCGTAATTTTCTTGCCTTTGTGCACACGGCTGAAGAAGTTACTGGCCGCTTCGCTGCAGTTGAAGATCAACATCCTGATTCTCTGGTAGAAGGCTGGTGATGGCAGTTGTCAGTCTTGCCGTACGCTCTCGTCAACCCATTCAAGCCCATAGGATGCGCACCTGTGAAGCATCATCGATGACATAAAACTCACTCCTTCGAAAAAAGCTTACCGAATCCAAGACTCCGCCGTCCGTCTGGCTGAACGGGACAAAGTCGCACAAATCAAAAAATCAATTTGATCCGGAACCAAAACAACTGTACAAAAACACAGTACATTTTGGATCAACACCCCGAGTCCGGAGAACACCATGGCCTCTCAAGCGATGAAAATCACCCTGGAGCGTATCGCCCTCTTCCAATTCACCCCGGCCCACTGCGCCCAAGCCCGAGCGATGCTGGGTTGGAGTGTGGAGGAGTTGTCTCGGGAGGCCGGGGTATCGGTGGAGGCCATTCAGCGTTTTGAAGCGGAACGTGAGGTGATGGATGTCACGCGGTTGACGTTGGCGTATCGGTTTGAATCGGAGGGGTTGGTGTTCTTCCCGGGGTTCGCACCGGGGCGTGGGATGAATGTGAAAGGATCGACGCCGAATCCGGTGGGGCGGGCGGATTTTGCGATGGTGGAGTAAACATTCGGTAATCAGCATCGCCCCCTGTAGGAGCGAGCATGCTCGCGATGGACTTGAGGGCAGCACGTTCCATCAGCAAGCCCGCGTTATCGTCCACGTCCATCGCGAGCTTGCTCGCTCCTACAGGGGTGATGGTTATGGCTTGAACATCGGCGCCCGCCAAGCAAGCGACGCTTGTTCATAACCGTATGCCAATGCCAGCAACCTGGCATCGCTCCAGCGAGGTCCGTAGAAGAGAATCGAAGTCGGAACGCCGTCTTCGTCTATTCCGGAAGGCACCATGATGCCGGGATAACCCGCCAGCGGTACGACATTCAAGGCAGGGGATTCGACATCCGATACGAGAGCATCCAGTTGGTGGGTTGCCAGCAGTTGGTCGATCACAGCGGCGTTTTCACTTTTAATTTTTTGCCAGAGCTGATTGTAGGTTGGCTCATCGAAGGCGACCTTGCTCGCAGCAATCAATGTGTCCTGGTTATGACCCTCGACGTTGGCGGCATTCAAAAGCACAAGGTCTTCCAATGTCTGGGCAGGAATGCCTGTTCGAGTCGCCAGGTAACGAGGCAGGTCTCGCTTGATGCCCATGTGGAACGCCTCATCCACCTGTTTCGAACGCGGGTCAACCAGTTCCACAGGGATTAATGTTGCCCCCGCGGCCTGCATGAGTTCCAACGCTCGGGAAAACTGGGGATCGGCCAGTAGGGCCAAATTACCGCTATCAAACTTGGCGGGGTAACCGATGCGCCGCCCGGCCAGTGCGTTTGGACGCAACATTGCGGTGAAGTCCACCTTCTCCAGGTTATGTGGTTTTTCAACCGGATCGGCAGCGTCGTTGCCGACCATGGCGTTCAACAGAAGTGCGGCATCGCGCACCGTGCGGGCCATAGGGCCGGGCGTATCGAGTTTGTGAGTAACCGGGATGATGCCGCTGCGGCTTAACAGCCCCACCGTGGGTTTGAGGCCCACCACACCATTGAAGGACGCCGGGCAGATGATCGAGCCTGATGTTTCGGTGCCAACGGCCAGCGGCGCAAAGCCTGCTGCGGTGGCTGCGCCGGAGCCTGAACTGGAACCACAGGGATCGCCACTCAACAGGTGCGGATTTTTGGTTTGTCCGCCGCGTCCGCTCCAACCGCTGGGGAGCGTTGGGTCGCGAAAATGTGCCCATTCGCTGAGATTGGTTTTTCCAAGAATCACCGCCCCGCTGGCCCTGAGGCGTTCCACAATGAAGGCATCTTTCGCGGCGGGTTCACCGACCATGGCCGGTGAACCCGCAGTGGTCTGCATTTGATCGGAGGTATCGATATTGTCTTTGAGCAATACCGGGATTCCATGCATTGGCCCCCGGATGTAACCGCCCTTTCGTTCCTGATCCATTGCCTCGGCCATCGCCAAGGCATCGGGATTGAGTTCGATGATCGCGTTGATCGCCGGCCCGTTTTTGTCCAGCCTTTCTATCCGCTGTAACAGGTGTCGGAGCAGCGTGACGGAATTCAGTTGGCCGCGATCCATGCGCTGATTGATTTCATCGACACTCAAATATTCCAGCCTGGTTTCGGGATCCGGAACCCTCGCACAGGCTGCGCTGCCCAGCATTGAGAACAGGGCAATGGCGGCCAGCCGCGTCATGCAGCTGCTTAACGTTACATCCATGTAAAAGTCCTTATGACTGATAGCGAGTGAATGATTTCACCCGGTTTTTCAGCCTACAGAAGCGGCCGAAATTATCCGTCATTACAGATCGCCGCTTCTCGTACGAAGGTTCCTACCTGTTTGTAGTTTCAGCCGAGGCTTCGTTGATCCTCGTACACCTGCTGTTCGACCGCTAACCACCAAGCCCCGCCTCGTTGCGGATGCATCAGGTTGAAGGCTTCGCCCATCTGCGGCGTGGCAATCGTCACACTGCGTTCCCAGGCCAGGGCCAGGATGCGGTCAAAGGGTTCGTACCAGGCGTGCATCGACAGATCGAACGTGCCGTTGTGGATCGGCAGCAGCCAGCGACCTTTAAGATCAAGGTGGGCTTGCAGGGTTTGTTCCGGTTGCATATGCACATGCGGCCACTCGACGTTATAGGCGCCGGTTTCCATCAGGGTCAGGTCGAACGGACCGTACTGCTCACCGATGCGTTTGAAGCCATCGAAGTAACCGCTGTCGCCGCTGAAGAAGATCCGCGTGTCGCCATCGATCATCACCCACGAGGCCCAGAGGGTGCTGTTGCCGTCGAACAGACCGCGACCGGAAAAGTGCTGCGACGGCGTGGCAATGAAGCGCAGGCCGTCGACCTCAGTACCTTCCCACCAATCCAGCTGCCGGACCTTGCGAGCGTCGATGCCCCATTTGATCAGGGTATCGCCCACGCCCAGCGGAGTGAGAAAGTACTGGGTCTTGTCGGCAAGCTTGAGCACTGCCTGATGGTCCAGGTGATCGTAGTGATCGTGGGACAGGATCACCGCTTCAATCGGCGGCAATTGCTCCAGGCTGATCGGCGGTTGGTGAAACCGTTTCGGTCCGGCCCACTGCACGGGCGAAGCGCGCTCGGCGAAGACCGGGTCGGTGATGTAGAACTTGTCCCGCAGTTTAAGCAATACGGTGGAATGACCGAGACGATAGACGCTGTGGTTTGGCGCGGCGATCAGCGCCGCCTGCGTCAGGGGCTGCACCGGGATCGGTGCGTTGGGACGGGTGTCATGGGGTTTGTGGAAGATCACGTTCCACAGGATGCGCAGAGTCTTGTGAAAGCCTTCGCGCTTGAACGGCGCATGGTTACGGAATTGCCCTTCTGTCTGACGGGACGCTTGGGAGCTGACAGCGCTTTGCGTCGAGGAAGTTGAGTTGGCCATGACTGAATGACTCCAGAAAAACCGCTCGTATCACGATTTTCCGCTTTGGGACGATAAATGGCCAAGGCACGCACGCATCAGCCGAAACTCTAGTTATCACCGTGCAGGATTAACAAAACATTACACTGCACAGTGTAGTTTCAAGGTTGCATCAAAGCCGATCACAAGTAAACTGCCAAGTGTAGTTTTTCATCCAACCTTGCCGAAGCCCAATTAATGACAGCTCCACAGCGCCTGACCGACCGAAAACGCGAAGCCATCATTCAAGCGGCGATTGCCGAATTCCGTGCCAACGGTTTCGAGATCACTAGCATGGACAAGATTGCCGCCACGGCTGGCGTGTCCAAGCGCACGGTGTACAACCACTTCCCCAGCAAGGACGAGTTGTTTGCCGAGATCCTCAACCAATTATGGGTTCGGGTGACCGCTGAACAGGAAACGCCCTACTGCTCCGACCTGCCGCTTCGCGACCAATTAAAGCGTTTGCTGACCGCAAAACTGCAAATGCTCGGTGATGACAACTTGCTTGATCTGGCCCGAGTGGCCATCGCCACCACCATCCATTCGCCCGAACGCGCCCAGAGCATGGTGACCCGCCTGGGTGAGCGTGAAGAAAACCTGACGGTGTGGATTCGCGCCGCGCAGGCCGATGGGCGCCTCAAAGCGGTCGCCCCTGACTTTGCCGCGCAACAGGTTCAAGGACTGCTCAAATCCTTCGCGTTCTGGCCGCAGATTTCCATGGGACAACCGAGCCTGTCACCCGAGATGCAAAGCACGGTGGTGGAATCGGCGCTGGATATGTTTCTGGCGTGTTATCAGCTGTAAATAGTGACAATGTCACTGGCGAGGTCGAACGCTCGATAGCTGCCGAGCAAAGATGAAACAATGTTTAGATTGAAAAATAAGGCAGAGGTCCAAGCACCTTCACGCCATTTTCAGCGCCCGCCCCAGCTCGTCGAACAGCGCCACAACCGAGCGCAACGCGCGACAATCCGGGCGTGTCAGCAGCCACAGCGCTGTGTCATAACCGTGCAAGGGTTCGCCCAACGCCTGTAATCCTTCACCAATCAAAAAGTCCGGCAACGCGGCCACGCCCAACCCGGCACGCACCAGCTCAGTGACCGACAGCATGCTGTTGCAGCGATACCCTGGCATCACACCCGGCAACGCCTGCCGGCGCCAGGCCACCGTCGGGTGATCGGGCAGGAAGTCGTCCGGGGCGATCCAGGTCAATGCAGCCAAGTCTTCGCTACCGACCGATTGCAGGTAACGCCTACTGGCACACACCCGGTAGGAAACCTCTGCCAGACGTCGCCCCACCAGATGCTCCGGTGGTGAGCGGGTCAAGCGCAGGGCAATATCGGCATCGCGGCGGCTGAGGTTGGCGAAGTCGTTGGAGGTGCTGAGTTCGAGGATCAGCGCCGGATAATTCGGCATGAACCGCGCCAGCGCCGGCAACAGCAAACCTTGCAAGACCGAATCCGTGCACGTCAGCCTCACAGTGCCGCTAATAACTTCACCGCCCTGCTCCACGCCGATGCGCGCCGCTTCAAGCGCCTGCTCGGCCCGTTCCGCCTGCGTGGCCAGGGACTGCGCCAGCGTGGTGGGCAAATAGCCGGCGCGGCTTTTCTCGAACAATGGCTGGCCCAGCGCGGCTTCCAGCCGCCGCACGGCACGAAACACCGTCGAGACATCAACCTTCATCAGTTGCGAAGCCCTGGCCAGCGTGCCGCCGCGTACCAAAGCCAGAATCAGGGCCAGGTCCGGGTAGTCCAATCGATAGTGCGTCGCTGCATTGATCACTTGGAATAACGCCAATATTGAATGCGTGAACGCCAATCTATAGTGGGCGCCAGAAACGGGCAATCCAACGCCCTGAATAACTGTGGCGAGGGAGCTTGCTCCCGTTCGTCCGCGCAGCGGTCGTCGCACTTGGGGCCGCTTCGCGACCCAACGGGAGCAAGCTCCCTCGCCACAAAGCAATCGCTTACACAAGGAAAACCACATGGACACGACGTTTTCTCACCCGGACATCCGCATCGCCCTGATCGGCGATCACGACCCGCAAGTCACCGCCCACCAGGCGATTCCCGTGGCGCTCGACATGGTCGCCGAACGCAGCGGCCTGAACGTACAGGGTCAATGGCTGGCCACCGACAGCATCAACGCCAACACCCCGTTCGATGAGTACGACGGCTTCTGGTGTGTTCCCGCCAGCCCCTATCGCAACAGGGACGGCGCGTTACAGGCGATTCGTTTTGCCCGCGAACATCAACGACCTTTTCTCGGGACTTGCGGCGGTTTTCAGCACGCGGTACTCGAATACGCCCGCCATGTATTGGGCTGGGAGGATGCCGAGCACGCGGAGACTTCGCCCAACGCATCGCGGGCCCTGCTCACGCCTTTGACCTGTTCGTTGGTAGAAGTCACCGACAGCATTCACTTGCTCAAGGGTTCGTTGATCGCCACAGCGTATGAAACCTCGGAAATTCGTGAAGGCTATCGCTGCAACTACGGGGTGAATCCTGAGTTCGAGCAGGCATTGCTCCAGCAGGGTCTTCAGGCCGTTGGCCGTGATGAGACACAAGGTCTGCGAGCGGTTGAACTCCACACTCATCCCTTCTTTGTCGCCACACTGTTCCAACCAGAACGCGCAGCACTCAAGGGCACGTTACCGCCGCTGGTGCGGGCCTTGGTCGAAGCGTGCAAGGAGCTGCGGTCATGATCGCCCATACGCCAGCCGCGCCGTATTACGCAGTGATCTTCACCTCGCTGCGCACCGAGGGCGATCAGGGTTACGCCGAGGCTGCTGCGCGCATGGTGGAGCTTGCACGTGAGCAACCGGGGTTCCTCGGTGTGGAGTCAGCCCGGGGCGAGGATGGATTGGGGATCACCGTGTCGTACTGGAGCAGTGAGGCGGCGATTTTGGCGTGGAAGCATCATCCCGAGCACAGTGCGATTCGCGAGCGGGGGCGGTCGACCTGGTATGCGCGGTGTCATACGCGGGTGTGCAAGGTTGAGCGGGCGTATGAGTTCAACCTTTAAGTTTTGTGCTGCTGTTGAGGCCGCCATCGCGGGCAAGCCTTGCTCCTACAGTTTTCAGTCGATCACGCCATGTGCGTACGAGATAAATCTGTAGGAGCAAGGCTTGCCCGCGATGAGGCCCGAATAAACCACACAAATCTAAGAGCCCGACACCAACCTGCGCACCGCCGAAATCTCCGGCACATCCCGCCGGTTCATGTACACCCGCAGCGGTTCACTGATGTTGATCCGCTCATCGATGTTCTGATCCAGCAGCAACTGGATCAACTCACGCTTAAGCGTCATGGTCTGTTCCGGGCCGGGCACCCAGACGAACTCACGGGTGGGAATGATGCCGTCGTCCGCCACATCCATGCCGAAGGCGTCCTCGCTGAAGCGAACGATGTAATGACCCGTCTTGCGATTGAGGCCCACGAAGCCGTTGAGTTGGTCAGCCGCCTGGCAAATGAGCTGGGAAGTGATGCGCATGGAAACCTCACGACAAGTGATTGTTGGTTTACACGCAAGGTGTGCGAAGGGATGTCCCTCTGCCGGGGAGTTTGCACCGGCCAAGCCTACTGCAAACACACACACAAAAACGCTGACGAACATCAGCTTTAAACAGCTTTATGTCGGTCTCGCGATAGCGTCGGCAACGTTGTGTTGTTAAAAGGGACGTCTTTGAAAACCCTCGCGAAAGGATCTCGACCATGTCTGCCACCTTCACCAAAAGCGCGTTGATGCTGAGCCTGCTGCTTAGCTTCGGCCAGGTACAGGCCGCGAGCGAGCCCAGTCCCTCGGCGCGGGCCACCCGACTAGGCATCCCGCACCCGGCAGTGATTGCCCACCGTGGCGCCTCGTTCGACGCGCCGGAATCCACCGCTGCCGCGTATCGACTGGCCCGCGACTTGGGTGCCGACTACCTGGAAATGGACCTGCAACGCAGCAAGGACGGCGTGCTGTTCGCCCTTCACGACAACAACCTGCAACGCACCACCGACGTCGCGATCAAGTTCCCCGAGCGCAAAGACAGCCCGGCCAACGCTTTCACCATGGCCGAACTGAAAACCCTGGATGCCGGTAGCTGGTTCAACACCGCGTACCCGGATCGTGCGCGGCCTTCCTACACGGGCCTGAAAATCCTGACCCTCGATGAAATCATCGACATCGCCCAAAGCAACCCGCTGCACAAACCCGGCCTGTACATCGAGACCAAGGAGCCCAAGCAATTTCCCGGTATCGAGCGCGACCTGAAAACGAAACTTCAGGACCGTGGCTGGTTGAGCCCGACCGGCTCGAAACTGGCCAAAAGCGAACTGGCGGTCGGCCAGGGCAAAGGCAAGGTGATCCTGCAAACCTTCGAAAAGAGCAGCCTCGAACTGCTGCAAAAGGAAATGCCACGGGTGCCCAAGATCCTGTTGTTGTGGGTCGGTGAGGGCAATATCGAGCCTGCCTCCAAGGTGGCGTTTACCGATTCCGGCGAGAAGGACAAGGCTGCGTACTACGCCAAACAACAACCCAAAGACAAAGCCGAATTCCAGCGCTGGGTCGACTATGCCAAGGCTCAGGGCGCAATCGGCACCGGCCCGTCCGCGGCGCTGACCCACGGTGGCGATCAGAGTTACGCGGACCTGGTGCAACCCTGGATGAATCAGTACACCCACGACCAGGGCCTGTTGGTGCACGTCTACACCCTCGACGAGGCAGTGGACTATCAGAAGGTCATGGATGCGGGCGTCGATGGGATTTTCACCAATCGTGCCAGTGAGCTGTTGAAGTTCTATAAACGGCCGGCGGCAGCGAGTGTTGATCAGGTGTTGAAAAACAACGGGTATTGACCCGGAACCGAGTTGAATTCTTCGCGGGCAAGCCTCGCTCCTACACATCGATATGCAACCGCGTAGGAGCGAGGCTTGCCCGCGAAGCGCTTGAAGGCGATACGGTTAAGAGAATTTAAGGATGAATTAAGTTGCCACAACTAAGCTGAGCTCACTTAAACAGCTCCCCCAAGGAATGCCCTCGATGAAAACCCTGACTGCCCTGTTCGCCGCTGCCACCCTGACCCTCACCGCCGGCCTGGCACAGGCTAAAGACGTGCCAGTCGATCAGATCCCTCAATTGGTCAAGGACGGCAAGATCAAGCCGCTGGAAGAGCTGAATCAGATCGTGTTGAAGCTGCACCCGGGCGCAACCATTACTGACAGCGACCTGGACAACCACACCACCCTCTACGAATACGAAGTGGAACTCAAAGACGCCCAAGGCGTTAAATGGGACGTGGACCTGAACGCCGCCACCGGCGAAGTCCTGAAAAACAAAAAAGACGACTGATGCACACAGCAAAAAGCCGCACGAAGTTCAATTCGTGCGGCTTTTTTGCGCCTGATGGATTGATCAGGCGGATGTACTCACCAACGCTCCCGACGTGCTGGAAGAAGAATCCGTCAGCGCCTGCAACAACTCCGCGGCGGCGCTCTGCAACGACGCAGACGTCGCCGCGACCTGCGACTGGGCGGACGCCACGGCGCTGGCCTTGGCCGCATCATCCTCCCGCTTGGCCTGGGCCGCTTGCAGTTGCTGTTGTTGCTCCTGCAGCTGTTTTTGCAGCTCCGCGATCTGCTTGCGCAGCTCCTTCACCGAATCGGATTCTTCGCTGCTGCTGGAGCTGCTGTCACCCGATGCCGGCGCGCCCCCGGCAGCCACTTTTGCGCTGTCGGGGGTTGCAGCGGTGGTGGTCGCCGCCGGGGTGCCTTCAGTGGCGCTATTGGCCGCCGAGCTTGAAGTCGTCGATGGTGTGGAAAGGGTTGGCGAAATCGTAACGTTGGTGATGCTGACCATGGCGCTCTTCCAATATGGGTTCAGGTTTCCCCCATCATCGACATCGCATGCCAGCACTTGAGATCGACTGTGTACCGACTCGGCCTCAACCCGGATACAAACGCCATGCTCGCCACGCAACCGTCACAAAACCGTCAAACAGCCTTGCAATGATGGGGCTCAAGTGAACCTGTAAAACCCGCGACAGGCGCCTCCCCTTGCGAGTCCTCATGAACCACAGCATCGATCAAAGCCATCGCGACCCGGATCTGTTCGGCTTGCTGTACGGGTTCAGTTTCCGTCCCGGCGAGCGCGGGCAGGAGATCGATTCGGCCAGGGCCTTGCAGTGCCTGCAACAACCGGAAGACGAAGAGCAATTCCTCTGGCTGCACCTGAACCTGGCCCATGCCGCGTGCGAGCGCTGGATGAAAAGCCACTTGGAACTGCCCGACGAGTTTTTCGAAGCCTTGCATGAAGGCTCGCGCTCGACCCGCATCGAGCACGTCGACTCGGCGTTGCTGGCGGTCGTCAACGATGTGGTGTTCAACCTCAGCAGCATGGTCTCCTCGGATGTCTCGACATTGTGGGTCTGTGTACGCAGTCGGCTGATCGTCAGCGCGCGCCTGCAGCCATTGCACTCGGTGGACAAGTTGCGCTCGTCGGTGAAGGCCGGCGAGCGCTTTCGTTCGCCGCTGGAATTGCTGGTGCACTTGCTGCGCGATCAGGGCGAAGTGCTGACCCAGATCGTGCGCAAGACCAGCCTGAGCGTCGATCAGGTGGAAGACGAGTTGTTGTCGCAGCGATTGTCGACCAACCGCGCCGAACTGGGCGCCAACCGTCGGGTGCTGGTGCGCCTGCAACGCCTGCTGGCGCTGGAGCCGGGCTCGCTGCTGCGCCTACTCAACCGCCCGCCGCCCTGGTTGCAAAAGGAAGACGTCAAGGAACTGCGCAAATCCACCGAGGAGTTCGCGCTGATCATCAACGACCTGACGGCCCTCGGTGAACGCATCAAGCTGTTGCAGGAAGAAATCGCCGCCAACCTCAACGAGCAGAGCAACCGCACCCTGTTCACCCTGACGGTGGTCACGGTGCTGGCGCTGCCAATCAACATCATTGCCGGTTTTTTCGGGATGAACGTGGGTGGCGTGCCGCTTTCCCAAGACCCGGAAGGGTTCTGGATCCTGGTGGCGCTGGTCGCGACCTTTACCGTGATCGCCGGGCGCTGGGCGTTTCGCAAACGGCGCGATTATTGAACGAACACAACCCTTGTAGGAGCGAGGCTCGCCCGCGATCGAGACGACGCGGTGTAACAGAATGACCGCGTAATCATTCATCGCGGGCAAGCCTCGCTCCTACAGGAATGTGTGATCTTCCGATCAGTGGCTACAGGAAAAACCCAAACCCTGATCCAGAGCAGCTTTTATGTAACACTTCGCGACGATCATGACGAATACTCCTCCCCTCTCCAGGAATGTCCGGCATGGCTACGCCCTCCTTCTCCGCCGCACAGACGCCCGTCAGCAGCAGTCAACCGCAGCTCGATAAAAAACCCGGCCTGTTCACCCTCGTGATTTTCTTCGCGGTACTGGCCATGGGGCTGTTGTTCACCGCCTACAGCTTGATGCGCGATGTGAACGCCATCGGCACCGTAGTCACCACCTGGACGCCGTTCCTGCTGTTGGGCGTGGCGCTGTTGATTGCCCTGGGCTTCGAGTTCGTCAACGGTTTCCACGACACCGCCAACGCCGTGGCCACGGTGATTTATACCCATTCGCTGCCGCCGAATTTCGCGGTGATCTGGTCCGGGTTCTTCAACTTCCTCGGCGTGCTGCTGTCCAGCGGTGCGGTGGCGTTCGGCATCATCGCCCTGCTGCCGGTGGAGTTGATTCTGCAAGTCGGCTCATCCGCGGGGTTTGCAATGATCTTCGCCCTGTTGATCGCCGCGATCCTGTGGAACCTCGGCACCTGGTGGCTGGGTTTGCCGGCGTCGTCCTCGCACACCCTGATTGGCTCGATCATCGGCGTCGGCGTGGCCAATGCGCTGATGCACGGACGCGACGGCACCAGCGGTGTGGACTGGGCACAGGCGATCAAGATCGGCTATGCGCTGCTGCTCTCGCCGCTGGTCGGCTTCGGTTGTGCCGCGCTGTTGCTGCTGGCCTTGCGCGCTTTTGTGAAAAATCGGGCGTTGTACAAGGCGCCCAAAGGCAACACGCCGCCTCCCTGGTGGATTCGTGGTCTGTTGATCTTGACCTGCACCGGTGTGTCCTTCGCCCACGGTTCCAACGATGGCCAAAAAGGCATGGGCCTGATCATGTTGATCCTGGTCGGCACCCTGCCGATGGCTTACGCGCTGAACCGCACCATGCCAGCGGATCAGGCATTGCAGTTTGCCGCTGTGGCTGAAGTCACCCAGCAAGCGTTGGTGAAAAGCGCACCGCTGCCGGCCCCGGCTGACCCACGCCCGGTGCTGTCCGACTACGTGCGCAACAAGCAAGCGACACCACAACTGGTGCCAGCGCTCGCCGCGCTGACCGGTTCCATCGGTGCTCAGGTCAAGAGTTACGGCTCGCTGTCGAAAGTACCGGCCGAGGCCGTGGGCAACGTGCGTAACGACATGTACCTGACCAGCGAAACCATTCGCCTGATGGACAAGAACAAAGTCGGCAACTTCGACGCCGATACCAGCGACAAGCTGCAATTGTTCAAGCAGCAGATCGACAGTTCCACCCGGTTCATTCCCCTGTGGGTGAAGGTCGCCGTGGCCATCGCCCTGGGCCTGGGCACCATGGTGGGCTGGAAGCGCATCGTGGTGACCGTCGGTGAGAAGATCGGCAAGACCCACCTCACCTACGCCCAAGGCGCTTCGGCGGAAACCGTGGCCATGCTGACCATCGGTGCCGCCGACATGTTCGGCTTGCCGGTGTCGACCACCCATGTGCTGTCTTCGGGTGTCGCCGGGACCATGGTCGCCAACGGTGGCGGCTTGCAGATGAAGACCATCCGCAACCTGCTGATGGCCTGGGTTTTGACCTTGCCGGCGGCGATTGTGCTGTCGGGCAGCCTGTACTGGCTGTTCACCCAAATTTTCTGAGTGCCCCCCGTAGGAGCCGGCTTGCTGGCGATAGCGATGCGTCAGGTGCCATTAATGTTGATTGATGCGCCACCATCGCCAGCAAGCCGGCTCCTACAGGGTTATGCATTGACCAAGCGGGCACGGGTCACGTCGTATACCCAGTGGTACACGTAGGTATACGGCAGGAAAAACAGCAGCACGCCGATATCCAGCACGAACGCCTCCAACAGGCTGATGTTCAGCCACCACGCAATCAGCGGCACGCCCAGGGCCACCAGGCCACCTTCGAACAACAGTGCATGCACCACCCGCGTCCAGGCGTTGTGGGCAATGGCAAAGCGCTTGAGCACACGATCGAAATACCCGTTGAAAATCACGTTCCACGCCAGGGCCAGCGCTGCCATGGCGATCGTCACGGCGCCCATGTCCAGCATCGGCTTGTCCATGATCCAGGCCAGTAACGGCGTACAGATCAGGATGGCCAGCAGTTCGAAACCGATGGCCTGAAAAATACGTTCGGTGATGGATTTGTTGATGTTCATGACCAACCTCCTCAATAGCGATGGTTGCCATGGTCGGTCATCACACCGATACTTCATAACCAATAACCATCGATCAAGGCGATAGTTCATGGCCTCTCAGGAAGTGTTGCAGGCGTTCGTCCAGGCCGCGACCCAAGGCTCGTTTTCCGCGGCGGCGCGCAAGTTGGGCCGTAGCCAGTCGACCATCAGCGCAGCGGTGGCCAGCCTGGAGATCGATCTGAACCTGGAGTTGTTCGACCGCAGCAGCCGTAAACCCACCCTGACCCCGGCCGGGCACGTGATGCTGCAGCGGGCCGAGGAGATCCTGGCCGCCACCGGGCGTCTGGAAATGACCGCCAGTCAACTGTCCCAAGGCGTCGAGGCAAAGCTGACGGTGGCGCTGTCTGACACCTACCAGTCCGACCGTTTCGAAGCGGCACTCAGTGCCTTCGAGCAGCGTTATCCGGACCTTGAACTCGAATGCCTGATCGCCGAATGCGACGACCTGGTGGCGCTGGTGCAGAGCGGTCGAGCGAATGTGGCCTTCGCCGAAATGCAGGACAGTTACCCGCCGGACCTGGTCAATTCGACGGTGGACGAACGCACGGAAATCGCCCTGTTCGTCTCGCCCCGGCATCCGTTGGCCACGCTGGCGCACATTGATCAGGACGTGCTGCAACAACACCGCGAATTGCGCCTGGCAACGATCGTCAATCCGTATGAAAGCCGGGCGAAGGGGCGTGTCTGGTCGGCGCCGAGTTATTTGATGCTGCTGGAAATGGCTCAGGGTGGCTTCGGCTGGGCGCCATTGCCGCGCTGGCTGGTAGAGCGATTCGGGCCGGGATCGCTACAGGAACTGCCAGTGCGCGGCTGGCCGAAAACCGTGTATGTGGATGCGTTGTGGTCGCGGTTGAATCCGCCGGGGCCGGCGGGGAGCTGGTTGCTGGGCAAGATGCTGGAATAGCGGTGTTGCTGTTCGCGGGCAAGCCTCGCTCCTACAGTAGTGAGTCGATCACACGATTTGAATCTGACCTGAACCTGTAGGAGCGAGGCTTGCCCGCGAAGGCGGAGTGTCAGACGCCAACAATGTTGAATGTGCCCGCGATGAGGCCCGTGAGATCACATCATCCCAACGCCTTAAGCCGAGCCTCGATAAACCGCCGTTCCGGCTCTTGCCGGGTCAGTTCCAGCGCTCGCTCATAGGCTTGCCGCGCCTGATCAACCCGTCCCAACTGCCGACAAAACTCCGCCCGCGCCGAATGCGCCAAGTGGTAGTCCAGCAACTCTCCACGATCCAGAATTGCCTCCACCAGCGTCAGCCCGGCCTGCGGCCCGTCGCGTTTGGCCAACGCCGCCGCCCGGTTCAATTCGATCACTGGCGACGGCACGGCGCGCAACAGCACGTCGTAGAGTCCGACGATCTGCACCCAATCGGTCTCATCCACCGATGGCGCTTCAGCATGCACCGCCGCAATCGCCGCCTGCAGGCAATACGGGCCGAAGGT
Organism: Pseudomonas putida; assembly: GCF_050990305.1. Lineage (GTDB taxonomy): Bacteria > Pseudomonadota > Gammaproteobacteria > Pseudomonadales > Pseudomonadaceae > Aquipseudomonas > Aquipseudomonas putida_AH. The sequence goes on from NZ_CP158817.1 coordinate 5,167,779, forward strand.
CCCGGAGCCCAACGCCTGCTCTACCAGCGCGCAACCTTCGGCGATCATCTGGCAGTCCCACAACGTCCGGTCCTGTTCATCCAGCAAGATCAGCTCGCCGCTGGCAGAGGTTCTGGCCACCCGCCGTGACTCGTGCAACAGCATCAGCGCCAGCAGGCCCATGACCTCCGGTTCCGGCAGCAACTCCATCAACAAGCGACCGAGGCGAATCGCTTCGCGGGTCAGGTCCTCGCGGGTCACTTGCGCACCGATGGATGCCGAATAGCCTTCGTTGAACACCAGGTAAACCACCCGCAGCACGCTGTCCAGACGCTCGGGAAGCTCGGCCAGGGACGGCACCTGATAAGGGATTTTCGCGTCGCGGATTTTCGCCTTGGCGCGCACGATGCGCTGGGCGATGGTGGCGGGTGCTGAAAGGAACGCCCGGGCGATTTCCTCGGTGGTCAGGTCGCAGACTTCACGCAAGGTCAACGGCACCTGGGCGTCCGCCGCCAGCGCCGGGTGACAACAGGTGAAGATCAGGCGCAAGCGATCGTCTTCCACGTCTTCGTCACTCCAGTCGGCCTGCTCCAGCGCCTCCAGTTGCGCGATCAACAGCGGGCGTGACGCGGCAAAGCGAGCACGCCGGCGCAGCACATCGATGGCCTTGAAGCGCCCGGTGGACACCAACCAAGTGCGCGGGTTGTCCGGTACGCCGTCTTGCTGCCAGCGCTCGACGGCGACGAAAAACGCTTCGTGCAAGGCCTCTTCGGCGAGGTCGAAGTCGCCGAGCAGGCGGATCAACGTCGCCAGAATGCGCCGCGATTCCTGGCGATAGACCTGCTCGACCTGCGCCTTTACCGACTCCGGCATGTCAGACATTCAATGTACGAACGGGGCGCACTTCGACACTGCCGACCCGCGCCGCCGGGATGTCACCGGCGACCTGGATGGCTTCGTTCAGATCTTTGGCATCGATCAGGTAGAAGCCGGCCAGTTGCTCCTTGGTTTCGGCAAACGGGCCATCGGTGATCGACAACTTGCCGTTGCGCATGCGCACGGTGGTGGCGGTCTGCACCGACTCCAGAGCCTCGGCGGCAACCATGCGGCCGCTGCCCTGGACCGACTCGGCATAGGCCATGCACTCGGCGTCGTCGGGACTCTCCGGCAGCGAATGCAGCAGGCGCTCATCGCTGTAGACCAGGCATAAATATTTCATCGCGCTCTCCTGACCGAAGGGTTCAACTTAAGGTTCCAGATTGAACAATGCCGCGCCGCTTTGCATGTCGAACGGTGCCGACCAGTGTTCGTGAACGATGCGCCATTGCCCGGCTTCGCGTCGATAGCAGGCGGTACCGCGCATCCAGCAGGCCTGGGTTTCGCCCTTGTCGTTGGTGCCGCCGCAGTGGGCCAGCCAATGGGCGAAGGCGATGTGTTCGTCGGCCACGATGTTCATGTGGTCGAAGTCGAACTTGTGCGGGCCGGCGCACATTTCCATACAGGCCTGCCAATGCGCACGGTAGGCGGCCTTGCCGCGAAATTGCAGGGCCTTGACCGCGTCGAAAGAGACAATGTCCTCGCTATAGAAACTCATGATTTTATCGACATCCTTGGCGACGACCGCCTGACGATAGTTGTCGATGAGGGTCTGGATTTCATGGGTTGCGCTCATGGTGGTTCTCCGTGGTTTTTATTGTGAAGTCACCCTTAGTCGTCTGGTGATCCGGCGAATCGACAGGTGAAATAAAAAAATTCCAAAGCACCATAATCGCTAGAATCCGAAGCTCATTCGTGCAGGAACAAGGACCCGCCCATGACCGCCCGACTCGTGCCTTACGAAAGCCTGACTGCGCTGCAGCGCCAGCAGGTCGAGGCGATAGAGGTTCTCCCGGAGCAGATCAGGTTTTCCGGCGATATTCACGGCGCCTTACACACGTTGCTGTCCCGTCCCGGCCCAGGCGTCAAGGGATTTACCCTGCTGGCGGACGATATTCCCGTAGCCTTCCTGTTGCTCAAGCGCCCGCCGGTGTTGCCGGCCTGGGCCAATGAGCATAGCGCTACATTGCACGCGCTTCAGGTCGACCAACGGGCTCAAGGCAAGGGCTACGGCAAGGCCTGCCTGCAAGCATTGCCCGAAATGGCGCGCCAGACCTGGCCGGAAATCAGCGGGCTGGAGTTGTCGGTGGATACGGACAATGAATCGGCGATTGCGCTCTATGCACGGTACGGCTTTGTCGACAGCGGCGAGGCGTACAGGGGGCGGATTGGCTATGAGCGCCGGATGGGATTGATCTTCTGAAACACCGCCCCGTGTAGGAGCTGCCGCAGGCTGCGATCTTTTGATCTTGCTTTTAAAAGTCAAAATCAAAAGATCGCAGCCTGCGGCAGCTCCTACACGGGACTTCGTTTAGAGATTGAGCACCATCTCATGCCACGCCATGCCGCCATGGTCGGAGGCCGATGGTTTGATGTAGGCAAAGCCAAATCCGGCGTACAACGGAATATGCCGCTCCTTGCACATCAGATGAATCGTCGCCTTGCCCATGTCGCGCATGCGCTCGATGAATTCACCCATCAACCGCTTCGCCAAACCCTGCCCCTGGTAATCCGGGTGCACCACCACCGACATGATCACCACGTTTGGGCCTGCCGGGTCGTGGCCGATCAGTTCCTTGAACGCCTCGTCCGACATTTCCACCTGGAACGCCGCGCCGGAGTTGATGAAGCCGGCCACCACGCCGTCCACCTCGGCCACGATGAACCCCTCGGGCCAGGTGGCAATACGGGTGGCGATTTTCTCGTAGGTAGCGGCTTCGTCACCTTCGTAGGCAAGGGTTTCGATGGCGTAGCAGCGGTCCAGATCGGCAGGCGTGACGTTACGGATGACGGTGTTCATGGCGGGTCGCAAACAGAGGAATAGCCGGGAATCATAATTCAGCCCGGGCATGACATCGAGAGACGAATCGTCCGATCCGCCTCCCGACGCGAGGGATCACGCTTTGATGGGCAACCAGATTTCCAGCTTGCCGGTCTTGAGAGCCGGGTTGAAGTCTTCGCTGTAGCGTTCGAATTCCGGAGCATCCGCTGCCACACGGCCAGACTGCGGCAGCCAGGTGTGCCAAATGTACTGAAAGGTTTGCGGCAATTGATCCAGCGAGCCTTTGTGTTCAAACACCGCGTAGTGCTGCGGCTGCACTTCAACCCAGCGGTATTGATCGGGAAGGTCGTCGAGCTTGGCGATCTCGACACCGGCGATGTATTCGAAGCCGCCCTTGCCATCTGCGTTGCAGCAGATGCCGTACGTGACTTCGCTTTTTTGCCCCGGAATATTGCCGATGTGCGGAATGAATTTTTCCCAGAGTGCGGGAATGTCCTGGGTGGTTTGCTGGGTAAATCGTCCGCCTAGCCCTGCGATCAGCAGGAAGTGTCCGTGTTCGAAGCGAGGCTCTGCCAGTTCGACGCGTTTTTGCTCATCCATGGCTCGACTCCTGAAGTGAAAAAGTGGGTTCGGCAGGGAGTATAGAGGTCAAACCCGATTCGCCCACTTACAGGGCCTGCAACTGCCGGGCGGCAGCGGCACCGACAAACTCGTTGTAGCCAGATAGGATCACGTACACCGCGAAATAGCAGAAGATCGCCGCCGATGCCAGGTAGGAATAACGCAGCAGCTTGTCGCCCAACAGCTTGCCTCCGTGGCTCGCGGCGAAGCACAGGCCGGCGGACCAGAGCAGTCCGGCACAGAGAAACCCGCCAAGAAACAACGCCGAACTGAGGGGGCCGCCGCCACCGGACCGGGCAATCAGGGTGCCGCCCACCGCGGCGAACCAGAGAATCGCGCTGGGCGACGACATCGCGAGGAAGATCCCGCGAAAGAATTCCTTGCGATGGGAGTTGTGGCCGACCTCGGCGGTCTCGGCCAGCAGCGCCTCGTGATGAATTGCCGAATAAATCATCTTCGCCGCGAAGTACACCAGCAGGGCTGAACCACCGATCCATAACACCCAGCGCACGGTTTCGTATTGCAGCAGAACGGTCATGCCGGCCAATGCCAGAACGGCGTAGATCAGATCGCCTACGCAGGTCCCCAGCCCCAGCGCAAAGCCTTGAAAATAGCCGCGTTGCATCGCCAACGTGATCATCGCGATGTTGGCCACGCCGATGTCCAGGCACAGCGAAAGGCTCAGCAAGAAGCCACTGCTAAATTCCATCGAACCGCTTCCTTCGGAAAAATTTGTTTACATGGAGGCTGGACAGTCTGCCACACCTGCCCTTACATTCCGCCACAGGTCACCGCAGTGACCAGCGTCGCTCGGACGGTTCCGGGCGCTTACGTTATCCGAGGCAACAATGGCCGAACAAGGTTCGCCGCGCCGCTTTGCGCGCATCGATCGACTCCCCCCCTACGTTTTCAACATCACAGCCGAGCTGAAGATGGCCGCCCGTCGTCGTGGCGAAGACATCATCGACTTGAGCATGGGCAACCCCGACGGCGCCACCCCGCCGCACATCGTCGAAAAACTGGTGACCGTCGCCCAGCGCGAAGACACCCACGGCTACTCGACGTCCAAGGGGATCCCGCGTCTGCGTCGGGCGATTTCCAACTGGTACAAGGATCGCTACGAGGTCGACATCGACCCGGAAAGCGAAGCCATCGTCACCATCGGTTCCAAGGAAGGCCTGGCGCACCTGATGCTGGCCACCCTTGACCAGGGCGACACCGTTCTGGTGCCCAACCCGAGCTACCCGATCCACATCTACGGTGCCGTGATTGCCGGCGCCCAGGTGCGTTCGGTGCCGTTGGTGCCGGGCGTGGATTTCTTCGCCGAACTGGAACGGGCGATTCGCGGCTCGATCCCGAAGCCGAAGATGATGATTCTCGGCTTCCCGTCCAACCCCACCGCCCAGTGCGTGGAGCTGGATTTCTTTGAACGGGTGATCGCCCTCGCCAAGCAATACGATGTGCTGGTGGTGCACGACCTGGCCTACGCCGACATCGTCTACGACGGCTGGAAAGCCCCGTCGATCATGCAGGTGCCCGGCGCCAAGGACATCGCGGTGGAGTTTTTCACCCTGTCCAAGAGCTACAACATGGCGGGCTGGCGCATCGGTTTCATGGTCGGCAACCCGGAACTGGTCAACGCCCTGGCGCGGATCAAAAGCTACCACGACTACGGCACCTTCACCCCGCTGCAAGTGGCGGCGATTGCCGCGCTCGAAGGCGACCAGCAATGCGTGCTCGACATCGCCGAGCAATACCGGCAGCGGCGCAACGTGCTGGTCAAGGGTCTGCATGAACTGGGCTGGATGGTCGAGAACCCGAAAGCCTCGATGTACGTCTGGGCCAAGATTCCCGAAGCCTATGCCCACATGGGTTCGCTGGAGTTCGCCAAGAAACTGCTGGCTGAAGCCAAGGTCTGCGTCTCACCGGGCGTGGGTTTCGGTGAGTACGGCGACGATCACGTGCGCTTCGCCCTGATCGAAAACCAGGACCGGATTCGCCAGGCCGTGCGCGGGATTCGCGGGATGTTCCGGGCGGATGGGCTCGTCACCAAATCCAACGCCTGACACACTTCCCTGTAGGAGCTGCCGAAGGCTGCGATCTCTTGATTTTGCTTTTAAAAACAAGATCAAAAGATCGCAGCCTGCGGCAGCTCCTACAGGGGGATTATCCGCCCACAAAAAAACCGCATCGCTGCGGTTTTTTTGTGTCTGGCGAATCGCTTAAACGAACAACGACAACAACAGAATAAAGCCCAACCCCACCACCGACAGAATGGTCTCCATCGCGGTCCAGGTCTTGAAGGTTTCCGCCACGGTCATGTTGAAGTACTGCTTGACCAGCCAGAAACCGGCGTCGTTCACATGGGACAGGATCAGCGAGCCGGCACCGGTGGCCAGCACCAGCAGTTCACGGTTCACCCCCGGAATCATTCCCACCACCGGCACCACGATGCCCGCGCCAGTAATGGTTGCCACGGTGGCAGAACCTGTAGCGATACGAATCACCGCCGCCACCAGCCAGGCCAGCAGGATCGGCGAAATCTGTGCAGCCACGGCCATGTGGCCAATCACGTCACCCACGCCGCTGGTAACCAGCATCTGCTTGAAGCCACCACCGGCACCGATGATCAGAATGATCGCGGCGGTTGGCGCCAGGCTCGCATCCAGCCATTTGAGGATCTGTTGCGAACCGATGCCCTGCTTGTGGCCAAAGGTGTACAGCGACAACAGCAACGCCAGCAGCAGCGCCGAGATCGGGTGACCGATCAGGTCCATAAAGGTACGGAAGAAGTTGCCGTCTGGCAGCACCACGTCGGCAAAGGTCTTGAGCAGCATCAGGAACACCGGCGACAGCACGGTGACCAGAGTGATGCCGAAGCTCGGCAGGTCGGCGGAATCTGACTCGCGGGCCAGTTGATCCACCAGCTCCTGGTTCGGATGGCCGGGGATGTGCTTGGCAATGAAGGTACCGAAAATCGGACCGGCAATGATCGCCGTTGGCAACGCCACGATCAGGCCGTAAAGAATGGTCTTGCCGATGTCGGCACCGAACACGCCGATGGCCAGCAGCGGACCCGGGTGCGGCGGCACCAGGCCGTGCACGGCGGACAGGCCAGCCAGCAGTGGGATACCGATCTTGATGATCGACACGCCAGTGCGACGGGCAACGATGAACACCAGCGGAATCAGCAGCACGAAGCCGATTTCGAAGAACAGCGGGATGCCGACCAGGAACGCGGCGAACATCATCGCCCATTGCACTTTGTCCTTGCCGAAGGCGCGGATCAGGGTCTGGGCGATCTGGTCCGCCCCACCCGACTCGGCCATCATTTTGCCGAGCATGGTGCCCAGCGCGAGGATGATCCCGACAAAACCGAGCACGCCACCGAAGCCGTCCTGGAAGGCCTTGATGATGGTGCCGATCGGCATGCCGGAGGTCAGACCGAGGAATGCGGCAGCAATGGTCAGGGCAATGAACGGGTGGATCTTGAATTTGGTAATCAGGACGATAAGCCCGATCACCGTGACCACTGCATCGAGCAGCAGGAACGTCTCGTGGGACATGCCAAACATTGGGGGTGTCTCCTGGTTGTTGTTGTTATTAAAGCGGGTTAATCAGAAGTCGCGAGGACAGCGCTGTCTTTGCAAGCACACTCATACCGCTTGCTTCAGGCCGTTCGCCTGCCACCAGACATGAGCCTGCACCGCCAGTTGCTCGACGCTATGGGTCGAAGCATCCAATGCCAGGGTCAACGGTTCGCCGACGGGGGATTCGAGGGTGGCGAACTGGCTGTCGATCAGGGTCGACGGCATGAAGTGGCCCGGTCGATGGGACACACGGTCGGCGGCGACTTCGGGGGTCAACTCAAGGAACACGAAACCCAGGCCCGGCAAGGCGCTGCGCAGACGTTCGCGGTAAATGTGCTTGAGCGCCGAGCAGGTCAGCACCGGGCGCTGGCCCAGGGCGTCGACACGGCGCAGTTCATCGCACAGGCTGTCGAGCCAGCCGGCACGGTCTTCATCGTTCAGGGGGATACCCGCGCTCATCTTTTCGATATTGGCGGCAGGGTGAAAAGAGTCGCCTTCAATGGCAGTGGCGCCGCTCAGTTGGCACAAGGCCTCGCTGACGCACGTCTTGCCGCAACCGGCAACGCCCATGATGACCAGGGCGGTGATGGGATGATTCATGTAACACCTCAGCGCGCAGACAGCGCTACCTTTGCCAGTTATGACACTAGACCAAAAGCAGGAGTTGCCGACGCCTTTCTTGTCATTTTGTGGGTTGCAGCATGTTCGTTCTCAACGCCAAAAAGCGAGGATCAGGCGAACCCTCGCTCACGCATTTGCAGCTGCATCGAGACAGCGCTACCTTAGTGCCTTGAATTTTGTTTGGCAAGCCGTCGATGACCTCAATCAAGAACGATAAAAATACGCGCACCACTGGCCGCCCTACCCTGAATGAAGTCGCGCGACTGGCCGGCGTCAGCCCGATTACCGCCTCCCGCGCCTTGCGCGGCGTGAGCACAGTGGCCACGGAACTGGTGGAAAAAGTCCAGAACGCGGCCCGTGAACTCAATTACGTGGTCAACTCCGCCGCCCGCGCCCTGGCCTCCGCCCAGAGCCATTCGGTGGTGGTGTTGGTGCCGTCACTATCGAACCTGCTGTTCATCGACACCCTGGAAGCCATTCATCAGGTGTTGCGCCCAAAGGGCTTCGAAGTGCTGATCGGCAACTTCCACTATTCGCGCGATGAAGAAGAAAACCTGCTGCGCAACTACATGGCCTATCAACCCCGTGGCTTGCTGCTCACCGGTTTCGACCGCACCGAAAGTTCGCGACGGATGATCGAAGCCAGCAACATTCCCTGCGTGTACATGATGGAACTGGACAGCGCTGACGGGCTCAATTGCGTCGGGTTTTCGCAACTGGCCGCCGGCGAAACCGCCGCCGAGCACTTGCTGTCCCGTGGCCGCAAGCGCCTGGCCTACATTGGCGCGCAGCTCGACCAGCGCACGCTGCTGCGCGGTGAAGGTTACCGTCGCGCCCTGCAAAAGGCCGGTTTGTATGACCCGGCCCTGGAAGTCCTGACGCCGCGCCCATCGTCGGTCGGCCTGGGCGGCGAGCTGTTCCTGCAGATGATCGCCACTCACCCGGATGTCGATGCCATCTTCTTCGGCAACGACGACCTGGCCCAGGGCGCCCTGCTCGAAGCCCTGCGCTGCGGCATCAAGATTCCTGAGCAGGTGGCGATTCTCGGCTTCAACGACCTGCCGGGCTCGGCCCACATGGTGCCGCGCCTGAGCAGCATCAGCACCCCGCGCGAAGCCATTGGCCGCCGCGCGGCGGAGCAGATGCTGACGCTGATGGCCGGCAACACCGTGGCCAAACCGGTGCAAGACATGGGGTTTGAGTTGAAGGTGCGCGAAAGCACCTGATCCGTCGGCAAAGATTTTGTCTGTGGCGAGGGGATTTATCCCCGCTGGGTTGCGAAGCAACCCCAAGTCCTGGCACTGCGATCCTTCATACAAAACACATCGCCTGATGTCGGGGCTGCTTCGCAACCCAACGGGGATAAATCCCCTCGCCACAAGTAGCCCCCTCGCCCAACGGGGATGAATCCCCTCACCACAGGTGGTCATTGGTCTGCTTATCCGCATTTTGAAACACCTTTGCCCGGCCCCGCACGAACCACGCGTGCAGAATCCGCCCCTCTCCTTTTCAGGCGGACACACACAATGCGCAAGATAGTCACCGGGGCCTTACTGCTGGCCCTCTCAGGGCTGATGTCCCAGGTGCACGCCTCAGAGCCAGACGACTGGAGCGTTTTTTTAAGCGACCCTCGTTTCATGCCGGCCATCAAAAGCTGCCTTGCCGCACACCCGAAAGATCAGGGGCCGGCTGTTGTCATGAATGTCTGGCATGCCAATCTGGAAGAAGCCGGCGTGATGACAACCGACCGGAGCGGTCGCAGGAACTCATGTTTTGCCCGCAAGGATACGGGACTTGAGAGCCGATCCACGACCCAGTTCGATCTACCGGGCCCACTGTTTGTGTCGGTGGATCAGGCCAGAATCGCGCCCCAGGGTGAATGCATCGAATCGACCCCAGTGTTCATCGGCCAACAGCTTCAAGGCTGGCTCATAAGGCAACCGGTACTCCAGGAAAACACACCCAGCGGCTGCTCAAGTCCGGTCTGGGACGGATTGTTTCCTGCACCACCGCCTTCTGTTTGAAAAGAGCCCTTTGTGATAGCTCCATCGCTGGCACTACGCAGAGAGTGGTCGAAAGCAGTTTTCGGCCTTGCCAATCGGATGGATACCTATGACCTTACCTGCCATTTGCTCTTTCATGTCTTCCGCGCCCTCGCCTGGCGGCGGAGAAAGTGTGCCCCCAAGCGGGTTAATCAGCCAAAAATTAGAACAAACACAGAACTCTCCCTCTGCATTTACAGATCCAAAACCCCACGTCCCGCACAATATGAATCCTTGGTTCACAGATGTCGAAAAAGCGCTGAACCGCAATGAGCTGACTGCTACTTCAGAGCAAAAAGGTGATATTTACGATTTATTGGACTGGTTGAATTGCGCGCACCACAGCTTGTCAACTCCTGAAACGGGTAAAGAAAAACCTGAATACAGTGTCGAACTCAACTCAATAACCAGAGTGCTACTCTCAATATTCAAGCTTGAGCTTTCGAATAACCGCCCCCAACTATTAAATAAACTAACCAAGGACCTCTTTAAACTTTCCATTCAGCAGCCAATCTTAAGGAGAGAGTCAATATTCACCGATCAAACTTCATTCGATAAATTGCCGACCTTGGTACAAAACTGGATGCTCCGCACAGGCGATACATCTGAACTACCTTGGCGCCAACTATCCGACTTTAGCCAGCGAGACTTGCGCGGGGCACAATTTTCGTCAAAAGAGGAAGTCAAATACACGTTCAACCAATCGAATCTTTCCGGCTGTGCATTTCTTAGCTTTAACGCACAAGCAGTGAACTTCATTGATACAACAATACGACATGCTGAATTTCGCGACAGCAGCATGCCAAATGCGAAATTTACGAACGCTGACCTGAGTTACACCAAATTAGAAACCATCAATATTGAACACGCTGACTGCTGCGGTGCAATTTTTCACGGCACCAGGTTTGACGATGCGAACTTATCCAACGCAAACCTGAGTCACGCCAAGCTCACGAACGTTGACCTTGTCTACGCAAATTTTAAAAATGCCAGGTTGGATGACGCCGAGCTGTCGATTCATCTGAGCTTATCTTCTGAACACGAGTTTGATCGACGCATCAATCATTTGAACAATGATGGTCATGGCGTATTAACCTCCATCGACAGCATCCCGGACGAATACATACCCCTGCGAACTGCAGCCATGGCAATGGTAATCGAACAGCTCAACAAGCTGCCCGACGAAAAGCTGCAAGGCTCCTGGACTTCGCTGGCCGACGTACTGTTAAGGAATCCGGCCTATGCAGAGGATGAGACCATTGCCGGATTCATTGACAAGCGGTTGTTGCCCCGCTGGATGGAAAATAAAAACCAGGCACTACTGAATCCGAATGAAGTGGATGTTTCGTTTGTTCTGGAACGTCTAAACCGGGCGCTCACTCTGGATTGGGCTGCCCCCAAATACCAAGGGGCAGTCAACCAGTTACTGTACGCTGCGACCCAATCTCCGGATGAAGTAGAGCAACAGCTTCTCGCCAATCAATTGCGCCAGAGACTCCTGGCCGATCCGATACTCCAAACAGCCTTACCTGCAATCGAGGCGATAGAGCCGGGGCTGTCGGATGAAACTTACCTTTTCAGTGCCGAGGATGGCCTTCGCGTAGTGGCACTCGAATCCGACCAGTTCCAAAAGCTGGTTAGTTCCACAAGCACGCAAGTATCTCTACAGCAGCTGTACCAATTTGAACGCCACAGCTCAGCTTCGGCTTTCGACAATGTGGCACCGACTGATCTCGACCAGACCTATGCCGTAAGCCCCTTTCTGAAGGCGCAATACCTGTCCATTATCGGTGGTCAGGTTGCCAGACAATTGGTCAACACGGTCCTCGCCAGCTCGCCACATGCTCAGCGTTTTATTGAAGCCCAACAGTGCCAACGAGTATCCGAGAAGTTATTGAGCCCCTTGCAACAGCGTGAATTGGCTGAGCACTTTTCAGCACTCTGGACAGGGATAGAAGGAAATGACGGCGGTGTACATCTACAGCCCGCGCACCAGGAAGCGCTGTGGCAAGCCGCGAATACCCTGCGCCTTGACGATACTCAGACAAATCGGGCGCGCTTGATGCTGGTCCTGGCTACGATGTTTACTCGTTACAGCTCAAGTGCCTTGTTTGGTTCAGAGACAGACTCGCCGCAAGCGCTCAGGGTCTACGCCTCAGCCCTGCTGAATGAGGTGCAGCAGTTGGATAAAGCGCTCATTGGGCCCAGCACCCTTAGCGATTGGCAGGCGCGACTTATGGGCAAAGAGTTCTCCTGTACAGCCGTACTGAGCGACATGATGACAAGGCATATTCAGCAGTTGGCAACGCCCGACTCGCCCTTGAAACAAGTGTTTCTGGGGCTTTACCCAGCAGCATGGCGATAATCGCGCGACACCGTAGTTGCGGTTCTGATTGATCGGTGTCGTGGCGACAAGCTGCGTTCTTTCGGCTTTGTTTTTTAAAGGCAAGATCAAAAGATCGCAGCCTGCGGCAGCTCCTACACTTGTCTATACGCCATTCTGGATGGAGTCATTCCATGGAACATGCACTGAAAATTCTCGGCAAAGCCTCGTCGATCAACGTCAGGAAAGTCCTGTGGACGTGCGAGGAGCTGGGGTTGCCATACGAACGTGAGGATTGGGGCAGCGGCTTTGCCTCGACCCACAGCCCGGAATTCCTCAGGTTCAATCCCAACGCGCAGGTGCCGGTGATCATCGATGAGAACGGGGTGCTGTGGGAGTCCAACACCATTTGCCGCTACCTGGCTGGCAAGCACCACCATCACCACAGCGAGCTGCTGCCCAGCGAGCCGGCCGCCCGCGCCAAAGTGGATCAATGGATGGATTGGCAGGCCATCGAACTCAATGCCTCATGGGTGTACGCCTTCATGTCGCTGGTGCGCAAAGACCCGGAATTCCAGGACCCGCATCGCCTGGAGGTCGGCATTCGTGGCTGGGGTCAGAATATGGCCATCCTTGAACATCAACTGGCGAGCACCCAGGCCTATGTCACCGGGAGCCGATTTACCCTGGCCGACATTGTCATCGGGTTGTCCGTCAATCGCTGGCTCATGACGCCCATGGAGCGCCCCGACCTCCCTGCCGTCGATGATTACTTCAAGCGCCTGGCCCAGCATGCCGGTTTTCTCAAACACTGCTGCAACGGCCTGCCTTGAACAAACGGGACTCCAGGCCTTGCCGCCCGCCGGCAAAGGCTTGCCTATGCTTCACCTTCGCCGTTACAAAAATTAACTTAACTTATTGATTTTTATATAATTTATTTCTAAGGCACAGTATTTGCTCAACACACTGCACCGCCATAACCTACAAGGGCTTCCCATCATGTTGGTCAGTGCAAAATCAAACCTGGTCACCCCCCTCCCCAAGCGTCCCGGTGAAGATCCCACCGCCGAAGCCGCCGCCGGTTTGCAAAGCGTCATGACCCAGGCCCTGCAAAACAACATGCAGGTTCCAAACACGCAAGTTCAGGAATCCGCCACCGGGCAAGCCACACAACAGGTCAGCGAAGCCACGCGCATCAGCGACAACGTCGACGAGGCATTCGCCAAGACCCGCGTGAATCTGCAAGCGGGCAACCCGTCGCTGCCGGATGATGCCAAGGATCGGATCAAGGACGGCTCGGCCACTTCCGAATTCAAGGATTACATGAGCAAAACCCCGGAACAGCGTATGCGCGATTCGATTCTGCAAGAGATGGGGCTGACCCAGGAAGAAGTCGACGCCATGCCGCCTGAGAAGCAGAAAGCAATCGGCGAGGAAATCGCCCAGCGTATGCAGGACAAGGCAGAAATCGCCAAGGCAGAGAAAGCGCAACAAAGTGGTGATCAGGATAAGGCGCAGGTCGTGGATAAATTCCTGGCGTCGCTTTGATCGCGAACAACACATCCCTGTAGGAGCGAGGCTTGCCCGCGAAAGCGGTGTGTCAGGCAACATCGATGTTGATTGCCATGACGCCTTCGCGGGCAAGCCTCGCTCCTACGGGTTCGCGTTGCGTCAGTTCAGCTGCAACGTCGAGTTGAACTGGCTGATGGCATCCACGACATGCCGCGAGCCTTGCTGGATTTCCAGGATCACCTCCCCCGCCTCGTTCGCCAGTTCCACCCCGAGCCCGGTCCGGCTCAGGCTCGATTGCATGCTCGATACCGCACTCACCGACAAGTCGTGGTTCTTGCGCACCACATCGACAATTTCCAGGGTCGCCTGGCTGGTGCGTGCCGCGAGGCTGCGCACTTCATCGGCCACCACGGCGAACCCTCGCCCATGCTCCCCGGCCCGGGCCGCCTCAATGGCAGCATTGAGCGCCAGCAGGTTGGTCTGATCGGCAATGCCACGGATGGTCTGCACGATAGTGCCGATGATGTCCGACTGTTTGCTCACCGCATCGATGCTCAGCGCCGCTTCGTTCAAGTTTTTGGAAATGTCCTGAATGATCTGCACCGTCTGCTGCACCACCTCGGACCCCTTGCGCGCGCAGGCGTCGTTTTGCACCGAGGTGCTGTGGGCCGATTCCGCGGCCGTTTGCAGGGTGGTCATCTGGCGGGTGATGTCGCTGGCGAACTTCACCACTTTGTACAATCGACCCTTGGCGTCGAACAGCGGATTGTAGGACGCCTCCAGAAAGACGGTATGACCATGCTTGTCTTTGCGTTCAAAACGGTGCGAGTGATATTCGCCACGATTGAGCGATGCCCAGAACGCTTTATAGGCCGACGACTCGGCTTCGGCGCGGTGGCAGAACAGGCTGTGGTGCTGCCCCAGGACTTCGTTGAGCGAGTAATGCATGGTCTTGAGGAAATTGTCGTTGGCCTTAATCACCTTGCCCTGTGGAGTGAATTCGATCACGGCCATGGAACGACTGATCGCCGAGAGCATGCTTTGGTTTTCATGCTCCTTGTTGACCCGATCGGTGATGTCCGTGGCGACTTTGATCACGCTGCGAACCTGGCGATCAGGGCCGTACACCGGCATGTAGCTGGCTTCGAGCCAGATCTCCTTGCCGCTTTTGTTCAATCGGGAAAAAGTGCCGCTCACCGCTTCACCCCGTGCCAGGTCACGCCACAACTTGGCGTACGCCTCACTGCGGTAAAACGCCTCCTCGCAAAAAATCCGGTGATGCTTGCCGCGTACTTCCTCAGCGCTGTAACCCATGACACTGCAGAAATTGTCGTTGGCATCGATGACAATGCCATCCGGCGTGAACTCGATCATCGCCATCGAACGACTGATAGCAGCCAACTTGGCATTGGCCTCGGTCAGCGCGCAACTGAAGCGTTCGATTTCCAGCAGGTCAGCCTTGTTATGCAGGTTGAACATGGTCGTATCACCTCAAGCGCGATCTTTCGATAAATGAAAGTAACGGGTCTTTCCCATCCACCACTACGTTCCAAGGAACAGGTACGCGCAGCCCTCCAAAAGAAGGACTTGTCAGGTAATTAATTGATGTTGAATCGGAGGGTCCTTATAGCGACGTCCTCATCAAGGCATCCTTCTCTTGATCGCCCGGAGCCGGGCAAGCCCTAACGTGCTCATAAGCAATTCCATTTGTCGGATCGGTCCATTTTGTTGGGTGACGGTGCCTTGGTTTGCGCACTCTCACGGCCTCAATCGCTGACATGCGATTGCGACCAACACAGTTTGTTACGAGTGAGCATAGACAGCCATCAAGGCTAAGCAAGGCCACTAGTCGGCCATCATCGAGGACAAAATCGGTTCAGCGGTTAGATCCAAAACCGCTCTGGAATGGGTGTTTGAGAATGGGAATGAAGACGGCGGTAGCCGGGGGGATGGGGTGAAGCGGATCGCGAGCCTGCTCGCTCCTACAGGTCCGTGGAAATCCTGTGTGGCGGGCTTGCTCGCGAAAGCTATCTAACAGGCAACACTGAACTACAGGCTGGCACTCACCTTGCCAGCCACCTCCCCCGGCACCCAGCCCTTCCACACCTGCGGCTGCTCACGCAAAAACGCTTCGGCCACTTCACGGGGCTTCTGCCGCTTTTCGCTCATCTGCCCCAGGGTCTGGTTCAGCAGATCGATGGGCAAGTCGACTTTTTCAAAGAACGCCACCAGGTCCGGATACTGCGCCTTGAACGGCGCAGACACACCAATGGCCAGGCTGGCCGGCATCGAACGGGTGCCTTTGGGATTTGGGTTACTGGCGTCGGCCAGGGTCTTCCAGGCTTGGGCATCGAACGGCGGCTCATCGAGCTTCACCAGTTTGAAACGGCCTAATAGCGGCGTTGGCGACCAGTAGTAGAACAGCACTGGTTTGCCACGACGAATGGACGACGCCACCTCAGCATCCAGCGCGGCGCCGGAGCCGGTGCGGAAGTTGACGAAGCTTTGCGTCAGGTCGTAGGCCTTGAGCTTCTGGCTGTTGACGATTTCGGAGGTCCAACCGGTTGGGCTGTTGAGGAAGCGTCCGCGAGTCGGGTCTTCGGGGTCGCGAAACACGTCTTTGTACCGGGCCAGGTCTGCCACGGACTTCAACTCCGGCGCCAGGGGTTTGATGCCGCGCTCCGGGTCGCCCTTGATCACGTATTCCGGGACCCACCAACCCTCGGTGGCGCCTTTGACCGTGTCGCCCAAGCCAAACACTTTGCCTTCGGCAGCGGCCTTGACCCACGCAGGACTGCGCCCGGCCCACTCTTCGCCGATCACTTGAATGTCATTCTTGGCCAACGCCGCTTCGAGGCTGACCGTGCTGCCCGGCAGCGTGTCCGTCGGGTAACCGTAACCTTTCTCGACGATCAGCCGCAGGATCTCGGTGATGAGGCTGCCGCTTTCCCAAGTGATGTCGCCGAAGTGGATTGGCGTGGTTTTTTCCGCCGCCGGTGCCTGGTGAGCCATCAGGCTCAGGGCCAGCAACGAACTGCCGAGCAGGGTTTTGATCGATCTCATGCGGACCTCTTGTCTTGTAAATGGCGATTGAGCAAGTGATTGGCGCTGTGCCGTGCGCACAGGGCCTCGGAACGGGTCATGTAGGCGCTGACCGACCTCAGGGAAATGCCCAGTTCGGCAGCGATTTGCGGATAGGTCAGGCCGTCGACCCGAGACAATAGAAAGGTGGCCCTGACCTTGCCGGGCAGGCGCGCCAACGTGCGGTCCAGGCCCTGCAGCGCCTGGGTCAGTTGCGCCAATTCTTCGGGCGAAGGCGTTGAAGATTGATCAACCTGCCGCAGCCGATCGAGGTGCCCGCGCTCCAGGTCGCGACGGCGCCACAGTTGATAAATCAAGCGGCGGGCGATGGTGGTCAACAACGCGCGAGGCTCGCGGATCGATATCGATTGCGGTGCTTCGAGCAACTGCACGAAGGCTTCGGCGGCGATGTCTTCTACACTGGCGGCGCTGCCCAGATACTGGCGCAATCGGGCACACAGCCAGGGGTAATGAGCGCGGAACAATCCGCCCATGTCGTTGCGATGGGAAAGGTCGGTGCCGGACATAGAGGCTCCAAGGTTAGGGGTCGCTGAATGTCCGGTCGTCCGGTGACGCGATCCTAGCAAGGAGCCTTATTCATTAATAATATTTAAAATTAATTTCTTTATTCATTTATAGAATATAAAAATGTGGTGTTTGGCAGATTGCTTTCGCTTGTAGGAGCGAGGCTTGCCCGCGAAGGATCTAGAGTCAACGCAAAACTCCGTAACCCAACAACTGCGCTTGCTGCTGGTAATCCAAAACGATCTGGTAGTCGCTTTCGCTGGCCGCCAACACCTCCTGCAATCCCAGCACTTCAGCCACCTGCGGCAACTCGTCCAAGGCCAAATTCATCACCCGCCGAATGTCTTCAGCCTGCTCATCACTCACACCCACTGCGGTGATGAACGGCAACGTCGGGCTCAAGGCACTGCGCCCCACCACCCGCAATCCGGCAACCTCCTCTGCGGCGTACCGTGCCAGATAGGCGAAGGTCACGCTGTCGATGGCCGCCAGGTCCGCCAAGTCTTCACGTAACCAACGCAGGCTTTCGCGATGGCTGTCGCTGATACTGACCTGACCAAAAAATTGCCCGTCGCGATGCAGCCGCGCCAGTCGCTGGCGCAGCAGGTTCATGCCGCTATTGGAGTCCTCACTGTTGATCACGCCACGGCTGCCAAAAAAGTCCGGCAAGGTTCGCCGCGGGTCATCGGCGCGACTGAGCAACAGGCTGCAATGGTTGCCACCGCTGCTGTCCGGCAGTTCATAGCGCGGGCGACCGAGCACCCGGACCTGCCCGCGCAACGCGGTCATCAGCGGATAGCCGCAGGTTTGTGTCACCAGCAAGTGCGGGGACAGCCACAGGTCCTTCAAGGACAACCCCTCGGCGCTGCGGCGTGTGGCGCCCAGTCGCTCGAAGATACGCGCCAGCCAGCGCTCGTTGGCCTGACGGATAGAATCAGGGGCGACATACATCTGCAGTTCGGCGAAGTGTTGAGTCATCAAGAAATTCCCATGCAACGATGATCCTCCTGTAGGAGCGAGCCTGCTCGCGATAGCGTCGCGTCAGACGCTAATGGTGCCGACTGACCTGGCGCAATCGCGAGCAGGCTCGCTCCTACAGGGGAATGTGTTTGCAATCAATGAAACGGATGCCGCGGGCTATCAATCGCCTTCAGTCCGTGTTCGCGCCACAGCTGCCCATAGCCCTGCACCAGAAACCCGCCACTGCGCGCCAGCCATTGTGCGCGACGCGCCCGATAGGCCCGGGGCAAGTCGTACCAGGGCAGCCCCGGCAAGTCGTGATGCACCAGGTGCAAATTGAGGTTGAGGAATAGCCAACGCCAGGGCCACGCCGCTTCGTTGAGCACGGTGCGCTGTTCCGGTGCCGCATGCGGGCGATGTTCATAGAAGGAGCGAATCATCGCAATCGACAGCGCCGGTACGCTGACCAGCAACAGGTAGTGCCACACCGGCAAGAGGCTGTAATGGGCGATGAACAACAGCATCAACAGCGTCAACGCACCATGGCTGAGCCACATCAGCCAGGCCTGACGTTCAAAAGCCTTGAGCCGTCGCAGTTCCTCCCTGGCCAACCCCAGCAAGGCCAGTGGCGCACCCAGAGCGAAGCGTCCGAGCACGGTTTTGTTCAACCAATGCGCGCCTTTTTCGAACAAGGAACTGCGCTGCCAGTGCTCGGCGCTCAAATACCGGCTTTCCGGATCGCGGCCGGGGATGGTCAGGTCTTCGTCGCGGTGATGCAGCAAATGGCTGTCTCGATACAGCGTGTAGGGATACCACACGGCGAACGGTGCGTAGCCCATGACTTTGTTCAATGCAGGCCAACGGGTTGGATGACCGTGCAGCAGTTCGTGCTGCACCGACAGCCAGAGCACCACCACGGGAATCAGCAGCAGCGTGCTCCCCCACAGGCCCAATGAATGGCTGCTCAGAATGAGGACGAACCAGGCGCCGTACACGCCGATCAACAGCAGCCAGGTCGGCCACTCGGTACGGGCGGTGAAGCGTTGACGCAGGGTATCGATTTCTTTTCGGTGGACGTCATCGAAGTAATGAGGCATGGCGTTGCTCGGATCGGGGACCAATACCCTTCTGTGCAACGACGCCGGCATTTCTTGCAGATTATTTTGCTGCTTCCTGTAGGAGCTGCCGAAGGCTGCGATCTTTTGATCTTTAAAAACAAGATCAAAAGATCGCAGCCTTCGGCAGCTCTTACAGGGTCAAACGGTTTCAATGGCCGAACACGTTCAGTTTTTTGGCCTTTTTGTCGGCACGTTTTTCAATGGCGGTTTTCGCCGGCTTTTTCTTCAGCTCTTTTTTTGACTCGATACCTTTGGCCATGATGCGTACTCCACTCGCCAGGGGTGCGAAGACAGGAATTGACCTGTCCCGGTGCGCGCGTTCTCTTATAATCGCGCGCTTGTCCTCCAACAGTTTAGTCCCATGCACAGCACCCGTTACTCCCGGCTCGATGAGTCGCTATGGCCGTTGATGAACAAGTTTTATCGCGCCCACCAATCGTCGATGAAAGCGGTGCGCGACGCGCAATTGTGGGTCGCCAGGCGTGAGGAGATCATCGCGGCGCTGTGCTTGCGCCCGGTGGCCGGAGGGCATTGGCTGACGGGATTGTTTGTCGATCCGGCCTGTCGCGAACAAGGTGTTGCTGCGGCCCTGATTGCCGAAGCGGTCAAGGGACTCGATCTGCCGGTGTGGCTGTTCTGCCACCCGGATTTACGCGGATTTTATGAGCATCGTGGCTTCACCTTCGATCCGTCGATGCCTTACGCCATGGTCGAGCGCTTGAGCCGCTATGCCCGCAGCAAGCCGATGATTGCCATGGGCCTGGAACCCAAAATCTAAACACGACACACCCCCTGTAGGAGCTGAGCTTGCTCGCGATGACGGAGTGCCAGTCACATCAATGCTGACTGACACTCCGTCATCGCGAGCAAGCTCAGCTCCTACAGGGATTTGTGGTGTTTTTTAGAGTGGAGTCAGTCGTCTGCGTTGGGATCAAGATCCGGGAACATCACTTCGGTATACCCGAACTTGCTGAAGTCGGTAATGCGTGACGGGTATAGACGGCCGATCAGGTGATCGCATTCGTGTTGCACCACCCGTGCATGGAAGCCGGAGGCAATGCGTACGATGGGTTCGCCCTTGGGGTCGACCCCTTCGTAGCGGATGTGTTGATAGCGATCCACCGCGCCACGCAGGCCAGGCACCGACAGGCAACCTTCGTAGCCCTCTTCCATGATCGGGCTCAACGGCGTGATCAGCGGATTGATCAGGATCGTCTGCGGCACGGCGTCGGCGTCCGGATAACGTTCGCTGTGCTCGAAGCCGAAGATCACCAATTGCAGGTCGACACCGATCTGCGGTGCCGCCAGGCCAACGCCGCCGACGCTTTCCATGGTCTGGAACATGTCGTCGATCAGTTGCCACAGCTCGGGGCTGTCGAACATTGCAGCGGGCACTGGCGGGGCGATGCGCAGCAGGCGCTCGTCGCCCATTTTCAGGATTTCACGGATCATTTGATGACTTCGTCAGTGGGTGGCTTGGAGTGATCACGGCCCAGTCCGGAAACGTGGTGTTTCTCTTCATGCTTCCCTTTAAAAGCAGGGCCATGCTCGCCGGCGACTTTTTCGCCAGGCTCCTTGCCCTCGCGGGACATGTGCTCGATCACTGCATTCATTTCCGCGCCGAGCAGCAGCACCGCGGCGGAAATGTAGAAGTACAACAGCAGCACGATGATCGCACCGATACTGCCATACATGGCGTTGTAGTTGGCGAACTCCTTGACGTACAGACCGAAGCCCAGAGACGCGATGATCCACACCACCACCGCCAGCACCGAGCCCGGCGTGATGAAGCGGAACTCCTGTTTGACATCTGGCATCACGTAGTAGATCAGCGCCACGGCCACCATCAGCAGGATCACGATCGCCGGCCAGCGGGCAATGGACCACAGGGTGACGATGAAGTATTCGAGGCCGACCTGCTCGGCGATCCAGCTCATGACCTGCGGCCCGAGCACCATCAATGCGGCGGCCACCAACAGCATGCCGGCGATGCCGACGGTGTAGATGATCGACAGCGGAAACCGCTTCCACACCGGGCGACCTTCGACTACGTCGTAGGCGGCGTTCATCGCACTCATCATCAGGCGCACGCCGGCGGAGGCGGTCCACAGGGCGATCACGATACCCACCGACAGCAAGCCACCCTTGGATTGCTGAAGCTGGTCGATCACCGGGTTCACCTGTTCCAGCGCCTGCGGCGGCAACACCAGTTCCGATTGCAGGCGCAGCCAGGAAAAGAAATCCGGCAGGTGCAGGAAGCCGATCAGGGCGATCAGGAACAGGATGAAGGGAAACAGCGAAAACAGCATTTGATAGGCCAGCGCCGAGGCATAGGTCGACATCTCGTCCTCGAGGAACTCGCTAACCGTGCGCATCATCACACGGTGCAGTGGCAGGCCTCTCATGTCCGGGAAAATCATTCGCGTCTCCATTCGCCGCATACAGGATTGGGTTGAAGTCGTGGCGACTCAGGGGCCGTTTTCTTTCATCAAAGTAGCCTACCTGGCGACTTTGAAACAATTTCATCGCCCAAGTTCAGGCTGACACAAAAACGGCCATCCGTGGATGGCCGCAGCGTGGTTTCGTCAAAGACAGGATCAAGCCTTGTCGATACCTTTTTTCAGCGCATCCTTGGCCTTACCGACCGCTTGCTGGGCCTCGCCTTTCTTTTCTTGCATCACGCCTTCGGCGCGCATTTTGTCATTACCGGTGGCCTTGCCGACGCCTTGCTTGACGTTACCGACCGCTTCGTTGGCCATGCCTTTCACTTTATCGCTTGTGCTGCCCATGGTGATTCTCCTGCGTCGCTTTCAAGGGGAGGAAAGTCGTTACACAAGGTTGACCGAGGGCTTTTGCGGGGAGTTTCATTTATTTTCCCGGGGCATTTCATCGCTCAATGCAGGTTGGGCTTTATGTTTGCCCGGCAACCCCCGAGAATGCGCTACCTATCGGCGCGATGACGCTGACGATCCAATCCCCGCAGGAATGTTATGAAACTCGATAAAAAGCAGGCCATTGCCCGCAGAAACCAGGAACTCGGCGGTGCTGTGCTTGGCGTCAACAACTGCCACTTCACCGAACTGAACCGCAACCGCAACATCTGGTGGTTCGACATCCCGGTGTCGCGCCTGGCCGTGGGTCAGTACGAGTGGATTCACCTGCTGATGCACACCCCGGCGACCGACGAACTGCTGCACCTGAAAGTGCCGACGGTGTTCCTGCGCGAGAAGCTCGAAGGCCTGGTGGTGCGCAACCAGGGCAAGCGCAAGGCGGCCCTGAGCCTGGAGCTGAGCGCGGACAAGGACTCGTACCTGCAGGACATGCGCCCGGCGGGCACCAACGTCAATTTCGCGCCGTTCCGTCAATAACCCCCGGCCCCGTAGGAGCGAGCATGCTCGCGATGGACGTCAACGATGACGCGGGCTGCCTGGATGTCCGCGTTGTCTGGGCGTTTATCGCGAACAGGCTCGCTCCTACAGAGGATCACGGTGTCCTGATAGCCAACAAAAAGCCCCGCATCTGCGGGGCTTTTTGTTGATCACGCGGTGGCTTTCTTCGCGTTGATCTTCTTCAGCTCTTCATCGCGCAACTCACGCCGCAATATCTTGCCGACGTTGGTGGTCGGCAGTGCATCGCGGAACTCCACGGCGCGTGGGACTTTGTAACCGGTGACGTTGGCGCGCATGTGCTCCATCACCTGTTCCTTGGTCAGGGTCACGCCCGGCTTGGCGACGATGAAGATCTTGATCGCCTCGCCCGACTTCTCGTCCGGCACGCCGATAGCTGCGCATTGCAGCACGCCCGGCAGGGTCGCCAGCACGTCTTCCAGTTCATTCGGGTAGACGTTGAAACCGGACACCAGAATCATGTCTTTCTTGCGATCGACAATGCGCATGTAGCCATCGGGTTGGATCAGCGCGATGTCACCGGTCTTCAACCAGCCATCGCTGTCGAGGATTTCATCGGTGGCTTCCTGGCGCTGCCAGTAGCCCTTCATCACCTGCGGACCTTTCACGCACAGTTCACCGATGTCGCCCATGGGTTGCTCGACACCCGAATCATTGACGATTTTGCACAGGGTCGACGGCACCGGAATGCCGATGGTGCCGACCTGGATGTTCTGGATCGGGTTCACGGTCGCCACCGGGCTGGTTTCGGTCATGCCGTAACCTTCACAGATGGCGCAACCGGTCACCGCTTTCCAGCGCTCGGCGGCTGCCAGTTGCAGGGCCATGCCGCCGGACAGGGTGACTTTCAGCGCGGAGAAATCCAGCTTGCGGAAGCCTTCGTTGTTGCACAGGGCTACGAAGAGCGTGTTGAGACCGACGAAACCGCTGAATTTCCACTTCGACAGTTCCTTGACCATCGCCGGCAAGTCCCGCGGGTTGCTGATCAGGATGTTGTGGTTGCCGATCAGCATCATCGCCATGCAATGAAAGGTGAAGGCATAGATGTGGTACAGCGGCAGCGGTGTGATCAGGATCTCGCAGCCTTCGTTGAGGTTGGAGCCCATCAGCGCCTTGCATTGCAGCATGTTGGCCACCAGGTTGCGGTGGGTCAGCATCGCGCCCTTGGCCACGCCGGTGGTGCCACCGGTGTATTGCAGCACCGCCACATCACTGCTGGCGGGATTGGCTTCGGTCACAGGCTGGCCCTGGCCCTTGCTCAACACGTCGTTGAACTTGATGGCTTTGGGCAAGTGATAGGCCGGCACCATCTTCTTCACGTACTTGATCACGCTGTTGATCAGCAGGCGCTTGAGCGGTGGCAGCAGGTCCGCCACTTCGGTGACGATGACGTGCTTGACCCCGGTTTTCGGCACGACGGTCTCGGCCAGGTGCGCCATGTTGGCCAGGCACACCAGGGCCTTGGCGCCGGAGTCGTTGAACTGGTGCTCCATTTCACGAGCGGTGTACAGCGGGTTGGTGTTGACCACGATCAACCCGGCGCGGATCGCACCGAAGACGGCCACCGGGTACTGCAATACGTTGGGCAGTTGCACGGCGATTCGATCGCCCGGCTGCAAATCGGTATGCTGTTGCAGATACGCGGCAAAGGCACCGGACAGTTCGTACAGCTCACCGTAGGTGATTGTCTTGCCCAGGTTGCTGAACGCCGGTTTGTTGGCGAAGCGTTGGCAGGATTGCTTCAACACTGCCTGAATATTCGGGTACTCGTCTGGATTGATGTCGGCAGCAATTCCAGCGGGGTACTTATCCTTCCAAAAGTCTACGTTCATGGAAGCCCACTCCTCAGCAACGCGAATTCAGCACCGCATTTGATGCGATTATTATTGGTGTTTGTTTACAGGTGAGTCTGGCTTTTTACTAGGCCGAGAAGTCACAAAGCGCGCCGAGAGTAGCAGCTTTAAATGGGGTCGACCAGAGCCAAAAGCAGCCTCTATGGTCACTTTTGTGACTCAAGAACAACAGCTGGTCATTTTAGAGCAAAAAACCTATATGTCGCTAAAAGCCCCGAAAACCGGGGCTTCAAAAACTGTAGGAGCGAGCATGCTCGCGAAAAACGTCCGGACAACGCGATCATTCAGACAGGGCGCGTTATCGTTGACGTCCATCGCGAGCATGCTCGCTCCTACAGGGATAGGCCATTTATCGATCAGGCAATATCCCGCAACTCGCGCCGCAAAATCTTGCCCACTGGCGTCATCGGCAAGGTCTCACGCAAGACAATGTGCTTGGGCACCTTGTACGCGGTGAAGTTTTCCTTGCAGTACGCCTTCAACTCTTCAAGGCTGACCCCCGCTTCACGGGCCACCACGAACAATTTCACCGCCTCCCCCGAACGCTCGTCCGGCACACCGATGACCGCGCAGTTGGCGACTTTCGGGTGGGCCATGACCACATCCTCGATCTCGTTCGGGTACACGTTGAAACCCGAGACAATGATCATGTCTTTCTTGCGATCGACAATCCGCACAAAACCATCCGGATCGATCACCGCGATGTCACCAGACTTGAACCAACCCTCGGCATCCAGCACCTCGTGGGTCGCCTCGGGTTTCTGCCAGTAGCCCTTCATGATCTGCGGGCCCTTGATGCACAGCTCGCCGCGCTCGCCCAGTGGCTGCTCGACCCCTTCGTCGTTGATGACTTTGAGCGTGGTGCCCGGCACCGGCAGGCCGACCGTGCCGATACGCGATTTGTCGCCGTAGGGGTTGGTGCAGGCCACCGGCGAGGTTTCGGTCAAGCCGTAGCCTTCGGTAATGCGGCAACCGGTCAGCTGTTCCCAGCGCTCGGCGGTGGCCTTGACCAACGCGGTGCCGCCGGAGTTGGTGAGCTTGAGGCTGGAGAAATCCAGGGTCTTGAACTCCGGATGGTCCATCAGTGCCACGAACAGTGTGTTCAGCCCCAGCAACGCCGAGAACCGCCAGTTCTTCAGTTCCTTGATGAAGCCACCGATGTCTCGCGGATTGGTGATCAGCACGTTGTGGTTACCGGTCACCATCATGCACATGCAATTCGCTGTGAAGGCATAGATGTGGTACAGCGGCAGCGGCGCGATCATCACCTCCTGCCCTTCGCGCAGCAGTGGCTGGCCGTCTTTGGCGAACTGGCTGAGGCAGGCCCGCGCCTGCTGCATGTTGGCCACCAGGTTGCCATGGGTCAGCATCGCGCCCTTGGCCAGGCCGGTGGTACCGCCGGTGTATTGCAGCACGGCGATGTCATTGAGGCCGACCTTCAGCGGTTTGATGCCCTGGCCTTTACCCAGGCGTAGCGCGCTCTTGAACGAAATGGCCTGGGGCAAGGCATAGGCCGGGACCATTTTCTTGACCTTGCTCACCAGGGTATTGACCAACCAGCCCTTGGCGGTAGGCATCAGGTCGCCCATTCTGGCTTCGATCAGGTACTGGATATCGGTGTCGGCCAGCACTTCCTGGACTTTCTGCCCGAACATGTTCAGGTACACCAGCGCCCGGGCTCCGGAATCCTTGAACTGATGACGCATCTCCCGCGCGGTGTACAACGGGTTGGTGTTGACCACGATCAGCCCCGCACGCAAGGCGCCGAACACGGCGATCGGGTATTGCAGGACGTTGGGCATCTGCACCGCGATGCGATCCCCCGGCACCAGGTCAGTGTGGGCTTGCAGGTAGCCGGCGAACGCTGCGCTGTAGCGCTCCAGCTCGGCATAGGTCAGGGTGACACCCATGTTGCTGAACGCCGGGCGATCAGCAAACTTCTTGCAGGAACGTTCGAACACCTCGATGACCGACTTGTACTCAGCGACATCAATGTCCAGGGGCACACCGGCCGGGCGTTTGTCATTCCAGAAATCAGGTTGCATTGTTCTTGTCCTCTTTACCTGAGCCTATCCGGGCCGCTTTTCTGTCATTTTTCCTTGTTGCTCGAAACGCAGAAAAGCGGAGCTTCACGGACACTAGCAGCTATGGCGAATCAGGCAAATATGCGCACGGGTGTCATAGATAGCGTGAATCTTGCCGCCGTGGCGCAGCCTGATCGGACGTTTTGGTGGAGGATGCGCTATACAGTGCAACCATGACTTGATCGACGAAATCACTGTAGGAGCGAGCTCGCTCGCGATGGTCGTCAACGAAGACGCTGACAGTCTGGCACCCCGCGGTGTTCAGTCGACCATCGCGAGCAGGCTCGCTCCTACAATTAGGTGTGTGACAAAGGCCCCACAGCAAAGGAATCGCGATGATCCACGACACGTTCTGGCTGACCACCAGTGACCGCAGCCGCCTTTTCATCAACCAGTGGTTGCCAGCAGGCAGCCCCAGGGCGGTTATTTTGCTGGCCCATGGCATGGCGGAACACAGCGGCCGCTACGCGCGCCTGGCGGAAAAACTCTGCGATCACGGCTATGGTGTGTACGCCCCGGACCTGCGCGGACATGGCAAAACTGCCGAAAACGGAACCCTCGGTCATTTCGCCGATAACGACGGTTGGGCCAAGGTGGTGGGTGATCTGGCGTGCCTCAACCAGCACATCGGCCAGCAACATCCCGGCGCCCCCATCGTGCTCTTGGGCCACAGCATGGGCAGCTACATCGCCCAAGCCTATCTGCTGCATCACAGCGCCAGCCTGCACGGCGCCATTCTCAGCGGCTCGAACTTCCAGCCCGTGGCGCTTTATCGTGCGGCCCGCCAGATTGCCCGTCTCGAACGCCTGCGCCAGGGTCCCAAGGGACGCAGCGCCCTCATCGAATGGCTGTCATTCGGCTCATTCAACAAGAAGTTCAAACCCGCACGCACGTCGTTTGACTGGCTCAGCCGCGATCCGGCAGAAGTCGACCTGTATGCCAATGATCCGCTGTGCGGCTTTCGCTGCACCAATCAACTGTGGATCGATTTGCTGGGTGGGTTGCAGCAAATCAGCAAAGCGTCCAATCTCGCCCAGATTGATCCGGGCCTGCCGTTGCTGGTGATCGGCGGCGAATGTGATCCGGTGAGCGAAGGCAAACGTCTGAAAGATCTGGCCGGCGCATTGTGCAAAGCCGGCAGTAAGAATTTGCAACTGACGGTTTACCCGCAGGCGCGGCACGAACTGTTCAACGAAACCAACCGCGATGAAGTGACCGCCGACGTGCTGGCCTGGATCCACCGGACCCTGAGCACGCCTCGGCCCCACCGTAGCGAATAGTTTTCGTGATTCTCTTTTTTCGTCACAGGAGTCCAGATAGATGAGCCAGGTTACCAACACCCCTTACGAAGCGCTCGAAGTCGGCCAGACCGCCAGCTTCAGCAAGAAGGTCGAAGAACGTGACATTCAGTTGTTCGCCGCGATGTCGGGCGACCACAACCCGGTGCACCTGGACGCCGAATACGCCGCCAGCACCATGTTCAAGGAGCGCATCGCCCATGGCATGTTCAGCGGTGCACTCATCAGTGCCGCCGTTGCCTGCGAGTTGCCTGGGCCAGGTACGATCTACATTGGTCAGCAGATGAGCTTCCAGAAGCCGGTGAAGATCGGCGACACCCTGACGGTACGCCTGGAAATCCTGGAAAAGCTACCGAAGTTTCGCGTGCGCATCGCTACCAACGTATTTAACCAGCGTGATGAATTGGTGGTGGCTGGTGAGGCGGAAATCCTCGCGCCACGCAAGCAGCAGAGTGTGACCCTGGTTCAGCCGCCTGAAATCACAATTGGCTGATGCCGCAGTCCATGTAGGAGCTGCCGAAGGCTGCGATCTTTTGGCGGCTTCAAATTAATAAAGGGCAAGATCAAAAGATCGCAGCCTGCGGCAGCTCCTACAGGGGCATGCGGCAGGCTGCGATTTTTTATTTTGCTTATGAACGCGCACGCGCCTGGTTACGCAGGGCTTTTACCTGATCATGGTTACGCTGCACGCCGTGATACTGACGCTCAACGATGTCACGAATGCCCACCAGGTTGTGCTTGCTGATTTTTTCCATGGCCTGGCGATAAGCCTTCAGCGCATGGTCTTCGCCACGCTCGGCTTCGTTGAGCACAGCCTCTTCGTCCTTACCGGTGAACATCGACTTCACGTCGACCCAGCGACGGTGCATGTCACCGCTGACACTGGTGGACGTCTGCGGGTCGCCACCCATCGAACGCACGGCACTCTGCAATTCCGCCGCAGCCGTGGCGCAATCATTGGAGCGTTGCACGAACAGGGTTTTGAGTTCAGGGTGTTTGATATCTTCAGCGCACGTCTTGAACCCTTTCTGTCCGTCCTTGCTGGTTTCGATCAGGTCGTTAAGTACAGCAATCGCTTCTTTATTCATGTCGGTCATTTTTCAATTCCTTGCGGTTGATGAAAGATGACTGACTCATTGCAGAGCGCATGCCAGCCTATAAAAGATGAATTATTCGTTTAATTTCAACTAGTTAGATTTACTCAAAAAATCTGCATCCGTTTCTTTTGCATGATCTGTCAATTGGCCTGCATGCAGAATGCCTGTATTTTCCAAACCCGATGAATCAAGACAACTGAGCCATGAACCCTGAAAAACTCGAACTGCTGATCACCCGCGAGATGCCCTTCGGCAAATACAAGGGGCGAATCATTGCGGACTTGCCGGGGCCTTACCTGAACTGGTTCGCCCGCGAAGGCTTTCCTCATGGAGAACTGGGTGGTTTGCTGGCCCTGATGCATGAAATCGATCACAACGGTTTATCGGAACTCCTTGAACCGTTGCGCGCCAAACATGGCAAACCGGCTCCTCGCCACTGATCCACTCCTCCCGCCTCCGATCGAGTAACCCCATGCCCGACAACACCCGCCGTGCCCGTGATGAAGCCTTCTGGCAAACCTTTGCCGACCGCTACGACCAGCAACCCGGCCCGGTCAATCTGGAGAACGGTTACTTCGGACGCATGTCGCGCACAGTGGTGGAGGAGTATCAGCGCAACATCGAACTGATCAATCGCGGCAATTCCGTTCACGTGCGTCAGCGCTTCGAACAAGGCGAGAGTGTGAAGATCCAGGCGCTGGTGGCCAAACTGATCGATGCACCTACCGAAGCCGTCGCCCTCACCCGCAATGCCTCCGATGGTTTGCAGTCGTTGATCCGCAACTACAATCGCCTGCAACCGGGCGACCAGGTGCTGTTCTGCGATCTGGAATACGACACCGTCAAAGGCGCCATGCGCTGGCTGGCCAAACATCGCGGTGTCGAGGTGATCGAGATCGAGCACGTTCACCCGGCCAGTTTCGACAGTTTGCTGACCACTTACCGCGAAACCTTCGCGCGCTACCCGCGACTCAAGCTGATGGCCCTGACCCACGTCACTCACCGCACCGGCCTGATCATGCCCGTGCAGGCGATTGCCGCTGCCGCCAAGGAACATGGCATTGATGTGATCCTCGACGGCGCCCATGCGCTGGGCCAGTTGGAATTCGATCTCAATGAGCTGGGAATCGATTTCGCCGCCTACAACCTGCACAAATGGATCGGCGCGCCTTTGACCCTGGGCTTTATCTATATCGCCCCTGAACGCCTGGTGGACATCGACCCGGACATGGGCGAAATGCATTTCCCGGTCACTGACATTCGCGGCCGCACCCCTTACAGCACACCGAACATCCCCGCGTTGATGACCTTGCCACTGGTGCTCGAAGAGCATCACGCCATGGGCGGTCCGGCCGCCAAAGGATCACGCCTGAACTACCTGCGCAACCTGTGGGTGCGCGAGGTGCGCGAACTGCCAGGAATCGAAGTCCTGACGCCGGACGACCCGCGCCTGTATTGCGGCATCACCTCGATGCGCTTTACCGAACAGGCCGATCAGCAAACGATGGTCGAGCGACTGCTCAAGGACTACAACCTGTTCACCGTAGTGCGCACCGGTGCGGCATGCGGGCCGTGCATCCGGATTACACCGGGGCTGACCACGACCGCCGAGCACATACAGCGGTTGGCCACAGCGCTGAAGCAATTGCGCTGATCTGTAGCAGCGTCGCTTGCCCGCGAAGGTCGCGCTGCGGTCCACCAGACTCACCGCGTTATCGTTCTTCGCGGGCAAGCCTCGCTCCTACAGCGGTTATTGCCAGGCCGATCTTTCGCGTACGTCCACCTCACCTGTAGGAGCGTGGCTTGCCCGCGATGGTCGCGTCGCGGTCCACCAGACACACCGCGTTATCGTTCTTCGCGGGCACGCCTCGCTCCTACAGGGGTTATTGCCAGGCCGACCCTTCGCGTACGACCACCTCACCTGTAGGAGCGTGGCTTGCCCGCGATGGTCGCGTCGCGGTCAACCAGACACACCGCATTATCGTTCTTCGCGGGCAAGCCTCGCTCCTACCGGGGTTATTGCCAGGCTGACCCTTCGCGTACGTCCACCTCACCTGTAGGAGCGTGGCTTGCCCGCGATGGTCGCGTCGCGGTCCACCAGACACACCGCGTTATCGTTCTTCGCGGGCAAGCCTCGCTCCTATAGGGGTTATTGCCAGGCCGACCCTTCGCGTACGACCACCTCACCTGTAGGAGCGTGGCTTGCCCGCGATGACGGCCGGTCAGTCGACATCAGAATTGAAGGTGCCACCGCTTTTTCGCAGGCAAAAAAAAACGGCGCACCGACCAAGCGCACCGTTAAAGCCGTAAAGCACACAACGAGGTGTAGGGTGAAGCAATCAGTCCAGCAGCGCCAAGGCCTCGGCGGTGCACTCCTGAATGCGGGCCCAGTCGCCGTTCTTGACCCACTCCGGATCAAGCATCCAGCTACCGCCCACGCACATGACGTTTTTCAGTGCCATGTAGCTCTTGATGTTGGCAGGACCCACGCCGCCGGTCGGGCAGAATTTCACTTCGCCGAACGGTCCGCCCAAGGCCTTGATGGCCGCGACGCCGCCACTGACTTCCGCCGGGAACAGCTTGAAGCGGCGATAACCCAGGCCGTAGCCTTCCATGATGCCCGAGGCATTGCTGATGCCTGGCAGCAGTGGAATCGGGCTGGCGACACTGGCTTCCAGCAAATCGCGGGTGATGCCCGGCGTGACGATGAACTGCGAACCCGCCGCCTCGGCCGCAGCCAGCATCTGGCGATCGAGCACGGTACCGGCACCGGTCACCAGCTCCGGACGCTGTTCGCGCAGGATCTGGATGGCCTTGAGGCCGAACTGCGAACGCAGGGTCACTTCCAGAGCCGTCAGGCCACCGGCCGCGAGGGCGTCGGCCAGCGGCAGGACGTCCTGCTCGCGAGCGATGGTGATCACCGGCAGGATCCGCGCCTTGGCACAGAGGCTGTCGATCAGGGCAACTTTATCCGCCATGGATACGGTCGGGGATGGGTTTGTCATAGCGGCTGTTCCTTGGCTCATGGGCACCAGTAAATCTCTAACGTGGGTTGCAGAAATGCGCGCACCGGCATTTCGGCGACATCGTCACCGGCCAGCGCGAAACTCAGGGTGGTCAGCTTGGACTGACCGGAAATCGACAAAATTTTGTGTTTGGCCGAAGCCAGCAGCGCGCGACTCATGGT
The DNA here is from genome assembly GCF_050990305.1 of Pseudomonas putida. Classification (GTDB taxonomy): domain Bacteria; phylum Pseudomonadota; class Gammaproteobacteria; order Pseudomonadales; family Pseudomonadaceae; genus Aquipseudomonas; species Aquipseudomonas putida_AH. The sequence continues at coordinate 5,199,955 of NZ_CP158817.1, forward strand.
CAGGCGCTGATGCGGCACGGTCGGCGCCAGCATCGGGTAGCAACGACGGCTGCCGTCGGCCTTCAGGGCCTCGGACAGATTCGGGCTGTTGGGGAACAGCGAAGCAGTGTGGCCGTCATCGCCCATGCCCAGCACCAGCACGTCAATCGCCGGCAATTCGGCCAGCAAGCGATCGGCGTGTTCGGCCGCCTGTTCAAGGTTAGCGGTGGCGCTGTACAGGCTCAGAAACTGCGCCTTGGCCGCCGGCCCCTGCAACAGGTACTTCTTGAGCAGGCCAGCATTGCTGTCGGCGTGCTCGATCGGCACCCAGCGCTCGTCGGCCAGGCTGACCACAACGCTCGACCAGTCCAGCGCCTGCTTGGCCAGGTGCTGGAAAAACGCCACCGGGCTACGCCCGCCTGACACCACCAGAGTCGCGGTGCCCTGGGCCTCGATCGCGTCGCTCAGTTGCTTGGCCACGTTCAGTGCCAAGCCTTCGGCCAAGAGCACGGGGCTCTTGAACGAATGAGCGCTGACGCCCGCAGGCAGTTTCAAATCAGATATCGCCATACCACGACCTCCCATCCCGCGTGATCAGTGCAATAGAGCTCATCGGCCCCCAGGACCCGGCCGCGTACGGCTTGGGCGCATCACCGGATTTTTTCCACCCGGCGATCAACTGGTCACACCACTTCCACGCCGCTTCGATTTCATCTTTACGGACAAACAGGTTCTGATTGCCGCGCATCACTTCCAGCAACAACCGTTCGTAGGCATCGGGAATGCGAGCGCTGCTCCAGGTGTCGGAAAAGTTCAGCTGCAACGGACCGCTGCGCAGCTGCATGCCTTTGTCCAGGCCTTGATCCTTGGTCATCACGCGCAAGGAAATGCCTTCGTCCGGCTGCAGGCGGATAATCAGCTTGTTGCTGATTTGCAGGCGCTGCTCGGGGGCGAAGATGTAGTGCGACGGTTCCTTGAAGTGAATGACGATCTGCGACAGCTTCTGCGGCATGCGCTTGCCGGTACGCAGGTAGAACGGCACGCCGGCCCAGCGCCAGTTGCGGATGTCGGCACGCAGGGCGACGAAGGTTTCGGTGTCGCTCTGGGTGTTGGAATTGGGTTCTTCCAGGTAACCCGGCACCGCTTTGCCTTCGCTGTAACCGGCGATGTACTGGCCGCGCACCACCTGGGTGGTCAGGCCTTCCGGGCTGATCGGCGCCAAGGCCTTGAGGACCTTGACCTTCTCGTCGCGAATGCTGTCGGCGGACAGATCGGCCGGCGGGTCCATGGCGATCAGGCAGAGCAGTTGCAGCAGGTGATTCTGGATCATGTCCCGCAGTTGGCCGGCCTTGTCGAAGTAGCCCCAACGCCCTTCGATACCGACCTTCTCGGCCACGGTGATTTCCACGTGGGAGATGTAGTTCTGGTTCCACTGGGTTTCGAACAGGCTGTTGGCGAATCGCAGGGCGATCAGGTTCTGCACCGTTTCCTTGCCCAGGTAGTGGTCGATGCGATAGGTGCGGTTCTCCGGGAAGAACTGCGCCACGGCGTCGTTAACCTTGCGCGAGGACTCAAGGTCCGAACCGATGGGCTTTTCCAGCACCACGCGGGTGTTTTGCGCCAGGCCGACCTTCGCCAGGTTCTCGCAGATCGCACCGTACACCGCAGCTGGCGTGGCGAAATAGGCGATGACCCGTTGCGCGCTGCCCGCCGCATCAGCGAGGGCGACATAGTCTTCGGCGTTGAGGAAGTCGACGTGCAGGTAACTCAGGCGTGCGAGGAAACGCTCGACCACGGCCTCATCCAGCTCCTTGGCACCGACGTAGCGGCGCAGCTCGGCAGCGATGAACGCCAAATGCTCCTGCTCGCTGCCAGCTTCACGGGCCAGCGCGATAATCCGCGTGTCCTCGTGCAGCAAACCGGCACCATCGAGTTGATAAAGGGCAGGAAACAGCTTGCGCAGGGCCAGATCGCCGAGGGCGCCGAACAAGGCAAAGGTGCACGGTTCAACCGTAATCGAGAGCATGATGTTTGTTCTTTTATCAAGTTAAGCTACAAATACCTTTTTTCAAGGCATCACTCAAGGGAAAATGTAGTAATAACCACAACATTTTCGCAAAATACAGATTCCGAGTGGTGGTCGGTCGGAGCCATCAGTAGGATAGGCCACCGTTACGGGCCGCTACAAAGGCCCTTTTTGCATTAGCCGTGCGCTTATCGGCGCAGGTGAATCAAGGAAATCCATATGGACCGCGTGCGAAATTTACTGGAGCAGATCCAGAATCGCCTTGAAGAGCTGAACAAGGCCGAACGCAAAGTCGCCGAGGTGATCCTGCTCAACCCACAGCAGGCCACCCGGTTCAGCATCGCCGCCCTCGCCCAGGCCGCTTCGGTCAGTGAACCGACGGTCAACCGTTTCTGCCGCTCGTTCGGCGTCAGCGGCTACCCCGAACTCAAGCTGCAACTGGCCCAGAGCCTGGCCAGCGGTGCGGCCTACGTCAGTCGCGCGGTGGAGGCCGACGACAACCCGGAAGCCTATACCCAAAAAATCTTTGGCAGCGCCATCGCGTCCCTGGACAGCGCGTGCCAGGCGCTGGACCCGAACCTGATCAGCCGCGCCGTCGACCTGTTGATCCAGGCCCGGCAGATCCACTTCTTCGGCCTCGGCGCCTCAGCCCCTGTGGCCCTGGACGCGCAGCACAAGTTCTTCCGCTTCAACCTGGCCGTGACTGCCCATGCCGACGTGCTGATGCAACGCATGATTGCTTCGGTGGCGCACACCGGCGAGCTGTTCGTGATCATTTCCTACACCGGACGTACCCGCGAGCTGGTGGAAGTGGCGCGCATCGCCCGGGAAAACGGCGCGTCGGTGCTCGGGTTGACCGCGGAGAACTCGCCCCTGGCCAAGGCCAGCACCCTGAGCCTGAACATTCCGTTGCCGGAAGACACCGACATCTACATGCCGATGACCTCGCGGATCATTCAACTGACCGTGCTGGACGTGCTCGCCACCGGCATGACCTTGCGTCGGGGCGTGGATTTCCAGCCGCACTTGCGCAAAATCAAGGAGAGCTTGAATGCCAGCCGGTATCCGGTGGGTGACGAGTTCAACTAGACCGGCATTTTCATTGCCTGATCGGACCTCATCGCGGGCAAGCCTCGCTCCTACAGGATTACGCGAATTTCGCGAACACCCAATAACCCGTAGGAGCGAGGCTTGCCCGCGATGGCGTCAGCGGCAACACCGCAAAATCACACCCCAACCCGCGCCTGCAAACTCAAATGCGCCCTCTCTCCCGGCTTCAGGCACAGGCTGTCAGTGCCGCCGCTCGCCGCTTCCACACAAACAAACTCCGAAATCTCATTCCAGCTCACTCCCAACAACGGCCGCGACCCCGGATGCCAGACCACTGTGTCCGCCGTTTCGCCGGTATCGATGCACAACGCCCGCTGCCAGGCGTGGTCGTTAAGCTGCAATTCGCCCTCGTGCTGGAACACCCGCTGGCAACCACCATCGACCCGCAACTCACCTTCCTGCTGACAAACCTGCCGGCTCAACTGGTCGTAACCTTGCGCACCATCGAGCCCAGACAGCGCTACCTCACCGACATCACCAATACGCCAGTAGGCGTGCAAAGCCTGGCTCAATTGACAGGGCAAACTGTCGTGATGCTCGGTACTCAGGCGCAGATCCATACGCTCGCCCAGGTGCGCGTGCAGGTCCACCTGCCAGTCGCACAACTCGAGCTGCCAGTGCAGGCGCACACCATCGTCGTCGCTTGTACTGTCGATCAACTTCCAGTCGAGCAAGCGCGCCCAGCCATGGGACGGCCAGGCATTTTCGCTCGGATGACGGCCATACCACGGCCAGCACACCGGCACGCCACCGCGAATGGCCCCGACCTGCGGCCACTTCGCCGCACACCACAACCACGGTTTCTGGCCCTTGGGTTGAAAGTGCAGCAACTGCGCGCCCTGACGACTGAACACCGCCTGGCACAGCGGATGATCGATCACTAGCACGTCGCGCTTCTGATAGCGCTCCCACGCAAACACCGGCCGTTCGCGCAAGGATTTGAAGAAGCGTTGTAGCGGATGCTCAAGCATGTGCCACGGTCCTGAAAAACATGAGTGTACTGATTTACTTTTGCGCCCAGTGACCCACTGTGGCGAGGGGATTTATCCCCGTTGGACTGCGCAGCAGTCCCATTTTTTGGGGGCTGCGGTGCAGCCCAGAGGGGCGGTGCGACGTTTCGCTAAATCCCCTCACCACAAAAGCCCTCATCACAGCGCGCTCACGCCACACAAAAAAAAGCGGACAGCCATGGCTGTCCGCAAAATGCGCACATGGTGAGGAGCTTATCGCAACCGCGTCAGAACACCGACTGAATTTTCAGGCCCGCGACCAGCGCGTTATCCACTTCATCCACACCGCCCGGATGCGTGATGTATTGCAGGTTGGGACGCACGGTCAGCCAGTTGGTGACGTGGAAGCCGTAGTTGAGTTCGTAGTTGTACTCAGTCTCGCGCAGCGGCGAGAACAGCGGGTCTTCGTACTGGGTGACGCCATTGGCGGCGTTGGTTAGCTCGGCGTTTTTCTTCACATCATCGTTGACATGGATACGGGAGAAACCGATTCCCATGTCATCTTTCGGACGTGCATCGAACGGCCCCTTGTACACGAACATCAGCGACTGATAGTTGTCGACGACGTTGGTGTCCTTGTCGTGGAAGGTGGCGTTGGCCGCGATGTTCAGACCGCGGGATGCGTCGCCGTTGTGCGTGGTGAGCTGCTGTTGAGCAACGAACCAGTAGCCATGCTTGCTGTCATGGCTGCGAAAGGCGTTGCCGCTGGTTGCCGCATCGTTACCGTTATCGTCTTTACGGACGTCATCGGCGTCGGCCGTGCTCTTGTAGTAACCGACACGGTATTCGCCCGGCAGGTTGCCAGGGTTAGGCAGCCAGACCAGTTCAACCGGCAGGACGGTGCCGTTGGTGCCACTGCCGCTGAGCTTGAAGCCGTTACCATGCTCCAGTTGCGAGGTGTTCTGGTTGTAGGCGCCGATCTGCGCATACCACTCGGGCGAAATATTCCACTTCACGCGGATCGCCGCCTGGCTGACCGGCCAGTTGTACCAGATGTTGGTCGCCCAGTTACCCACTTGGGAACCGCAGAACGCCAGGTTCTGGAACTCGCAAGGGAAGGTGTTGAAGTCTTCGCCTTCGCCGAAGTAACCGGCCTTGACGTCCAGTTTTCCGTCGAGGAACTGGTGCTTGATCCACAACTGGGTCAAGCGAACCATGTGACCACGACCGTAGACTTCCTGGGAGGAACTCAAGGTGCCGGCACGCGGGTCGCCGATACGGTCGTTGGAGATGTTTTCGCCGTTACGGTTGGTGAGTTGGATCTTGGCTTGAGTGTTATCCCAGCCCAGCAGCTTTTGCAGATCCAGCGCCGCCCCCAGGCCAAACTGGTCGGCATAACGCGCGGTCTTGTCGTCGTTAAAGCCGCCGTGGAGGTTGCCGCCCACTTCACCGACATAGTCCATCTTGATGTCGATACCCTGCTCGATCAGCCGGGTCCGCTCGCCACCCCAATCACCGGTCATCCATTCGGAATCGGCGCTGAACGCTTCAGCCGCGTGAACGCTGCCGGCCAGCATCATGGCCGCAACGGCTGATAACTGACAGATAAGCTGAGCGTTGTTGTTCTTCTTCATCCCTACTTCCTCGTTTTATTTTTATTAAGTTTTTCTTCACTAACGCGGTTACATCGGTTGTGACCGGCGACAGGCCACCCGCCACGGATTCCCCCCTGTAGGAGCCGGCTTGCTGGCGATGGCGGCCCGACCATCAATATCGATGTTGAATGTCGGATAGCGATCGCCAGCAAGCCGGCTCCTACGGTTTTTGATCTTTAGCGGCCTTTGAATTGAGCCACGTTGGCCGCGTGACTCTCGGCTTTCGGCACACCGGCAACCCCCAGTCGCTCACCGGTCTTGGCATCGAACAGCAGCACTTTCGCCGGATCGAATTGCAGGGTCAGGGTCTCGCCCACCGCCGGTGCAACGTCGGGCGCCATGCGGCAGCAGACCTTGGTGTCGTTGAGGTTGACGAAAACCAGGGTGTCTGGCCCGGTCGGCTCGGTGACCTGAACTTCAGCGCGGATGGTTGGCAATCCATTGGCCTCGGCGCCGGCCAGCACAATCTGCTCCGGACGGATGCCGAGGATCACTTCACGGTCCTCGAGGCCGGCGTCCTGCATGCCCAGCGGCAGCTCGCAGCGGGCCTGGCCGCTGTCGAGCAAGGCCAGCAAACGCCCTTCCTTGCGTTGCAGGCGCAGGGGGATGAAGTTCATCGGTGGCGACCCGATAAAGCTCGCCACGAACAGGTTGGCCGGGTTGTTGTAAATGTCTTTGGGCGTACCGAACTGCTGAATGATCCCGTCTTTCATCACCGCCACTTTGTCGCCCAGGGTCATGGCTTCAATTTGGTCGTGGGTCACGTAGACCGTGGTGGTTTTCAGGCGCTGGTGCATCAGTTTCATCTCGGTGCGCATCTCGACCCGCAGCTTGGCGTCGAGGTTGGACAGCGGTTCGTCGAACAGATAAATCTTCGGCCGCCGTGCCAGTGCACGGCCCATCGCCACGCGTTGTTGCTGACCGCCGGAGAGCTGGCCGGGCTTGCGGCTGAGCAAATGTTCGATCTGCAACAACTTGGAAACCCGTGCGACTTCTTCGTCGATGTCAGCAGTCGGCATTTTGCGAATCTTCAGGCCGAAGGCGATGTTGTCGCGCACGCTCATGGTCGGGTACAGCGCATAGGACTGGAACACCATGGCGATGTCACGATCCTTGGGGCTCATGCCGCTGATGTCGGCATCGTCCACCAGGATCGCGCCGCCGCTGATGGTTTCCAGCCCGGCGATGCAGTTCATCAAGGTTGATTTACCACAGCCGGACGGACCGACCAGGATCAAAAATTCCCCGTCATCGATCTTCAGTTCGATGTTCTTCAGGGTGTCCGGCAAACCGGCGCCGTAAGTCTTGTTGACGTTGCGTAATTCGAGAGTTGCCATGTTTCTACCCCTTGACCGCGCCGGACGTCAGCCCACGCAGGAAATACTTGCCAGCGAATATGTAGACCAGCAGTGTCGGCAGCCCGGCGATCATCGCGGCGGCCATATCAACGTTGTATTCCTTGACCCCGGTGCTGGTGTTGACCAGGTTGTTCAGGGCCACGGTAATTGGCTGGGCATCGCCACTGGCGAAGACCACACCGAACAGGAAGTCATTCCAGATCTGGGTGAACTGCCAGATCAGGCAGACCATCACGATCGGGATCGACATCGGCAGCAGGATCTTCCAGAAGATCGTGAAGAAGCCCGCACCATCGAGCCGCGCAGCCTTGACCAGCGCATCCGGCACGCTCACGTAGTAGTTGCGGAAGAACAGCGTGGTGAACGCCAGGCCGTAGACCACGTGCACCAGCACCAAGCCCGTGGTGGTGTTGGCCAAGCCGAACTTGCCGAGGGTGAACGATGCCGGCAACAACACGGTCTGGAACGGCAGGAAGCAGCCGAACAGCAACAAGCCGAAGAACAGCTGCGAACCTCGGAAGCGCCACATCGACAGCACGTAGCCGTTCATGGCACCGATGAAGGTCGAGATCAGCACCGCCGGCACGGTGATTTTCACCGAGTTCCAGAAGTAGCCGCCGACCACGTCCCAGGCCTTGATCCAGCCGATGCCGTCGATCACCGCCGGCCAACTCAGCAGGTTGCCGGTGCGAATGTCTTCCGGGGTTTTGAAGCTGGTCAGCAACATCACCACCAACGGCACCAGGTACACCGCCGCAGCCAAAAGCAAGGTGGCGTAGATCGCGATACGGCTGAAACTCAGGGATTGTTTGCCGAGTTGATTAGTCATGGCGTTTGCCTCGCAGCTCGGAGTACAGGTACGGCACGAGGATGGTCAGCACGGCGCCGAGCATCAGCATGGCGCTGGCCGAACCGATGCCCATCTGGCCACGGCTGAAGGTGAAGGAATACATGAACATCGCCGGCAGGTCGGAGGAGTAGCCAGGGCCGCCAGCGGTCATCGCCGCCACCAGGTCGAAGCTCTTGATCGCGATGTGCGCCAGGATCATGAAGGCGCTGAAGAACACCGGGCGCAAGCTCGGCAACACGATCTTCAGGTAGATGGTCGGCAGGCTCGCACCGTCGACTTGCGCGGCACGGATGATCGATTGATCGACACCCCGCAGGCCGGCGAGGAACATCGCCATGACAAAGCCGGAGGCTTGCCAGACAGCGGCGATCACCAGGCAGTACACCACGCGATCCTGATCCACCAGCCAGTCCAGGCGGAAGCCTTCCCAGCCCCAGTCACGCAGCATCTTGTCCAGGCCAAGCCCTGGGTTGAGTAGCCATTTCCACGCCGTACCGGTGACGATCATCGACAGCGCCATCGGGTACAGGTAGATGGTGCGGATGAAGCCTTCCTTGCGAATGCGCTGGTCCAGCAGCACCGCGAAAAGCACGCCCAGCACCAGGCTGATGCCGATGAACAGACCGCCGAACAACGCAAGGTTCTTGCTCGCGACCCACCAGCGGTCGTTGTCCATCAGGCGCATGTATTGCTGCAGGCCGACCCACTTGTAGCTCGGCATGAAGCTGGAGTTGGTGAAGGACAGAATGAACGTCCAGATGATGTAACCGTAGAAGCCAACCAACACGATCAGCATGCTCGGCGCCAGTACCAATTTGGGTAGCCAGCGTTGCAGCGCATCGAACGGTGAGGCTTTGCTGAAAACCGCCACAGAGCTCATCGGGATAATCCAGTGAAGAGAATTTGAGAACGGCACGGATCCTTGTAGGAGCCGAGCTTGCTCGCGATAGCGGTATAACCGTCGACATCTCTTTTGAATGTCAGTCCGTCATCGCGAGCAAGCTCTGCTCCTACAGGGGTTACTTCGTGCTGGGGATTACTGCGCCGCTTTGACCGCCGACGCCAGCTGGGCGCTGGCCTTGGCCGGGTCGGCGTCCTTGTCGTTCATGAAGTTGGTGACCACGTCGAAAATTGCGCCTTGCACGGCCAGGGACGTGGCCATGTTGTGCGCCATGCTCGGTTGCAGGCCGCCGGACTTGTCGTCCGCCAGGAAGTCCTTGGCAGAGGTCTGGGCACAGGCGTCGAAGCCGAGCTTGTCCATTTCGTTCAGCATGTCGGTACGGACCGGGATCGACCCCTTGTTCATGCTGAAAACTTTCTGGAAGTCGGTGCCCAGCGCGACCTTGGCCAGGTCTTGTTGCGCGGCGATGTCACCCTTGCGATCGGCCTTGAGCTTGAACACGGCCAGCGAGTCGATGTTGTAGGTGAAGGCTTTATCGGTGCCCGGGAACGCTACGCACTGGTAGTCCTTGCCGGCGACTTTCTTCGCCGCGGTCCACTCGCTCTTGGCCCAGTCGCCCATCATCTGCATGCCGGCCTTGCCGTTGATGACCTCGGCGGCCGCAATGTTCCAGTCACGACCGGCGCGGTTTGGGTCCATGTAGGTGGTGATCTTTTTCAGCTCGGTGAAGGCCTTGGTCATTTCAGCTCCCGACAGGGATTTCTGATCCAGGTCCACCAGGGCCTTCTTGTAACCTTCGGCGCCCATCACAGACAGTACGACGTCTTCGAATACGGTGCTGTCCTGCCAAGGCTGGCCACCATGGGCGAGCGCGATGAAGCCGGCAGCCTTGAGCTTATCGCCGGCGGCATAGAATTCTTCGAGGGTGGTCGGGGCCTTGTCGATCCCGGCTTTCTTGAACACTTCAGGGTTGATCCACAGCCAGTTCACGCGGTGGATGTTCACCGGCACGGCCACGTAATCGCCTTCGTATTTGACGGTGTCGGAGACTTTCTTCGACAGCAGGCCGTCCCAGTTTTCCGCCTTGGCGACGTCTTTGAGGGTGTCGGTACTCAACAGGCCAGTGCTGCCCCACTCCTGAATGTCCGGCCCCTTGATCTGGGCAACGCCTGGTGGGTTACCAGCTACGGCGCGGCTCTTGAGAACGGTCATGGCCGTGGAACCGCCACCACCGGCGACTGCGCCGTCCTTCCAGGTGAAGCCGTCTTTTTCGACTTGGGCCTTGAGGACATCGACCGCTGCCTTTTCACCACCGGACGTCCACCAGTGAACGACTTCCACCGAGCCTTTGGCATCGTCGGCAAGAGCACTGATCGGGAACGCGGAAAATGGAACCAGGGAGGCGAGAGAAATGACAGTAGCGAGGCGAGAAATCGCATTCATCTAGTAGTACCTTTCTTGTTGTTATGCGTTGCAAGTCTGGTGCTTGCGCTGCATGGGATTCTAAACAGGGGATGCCCCTTCGCAGGTAACGAAGGGACGCGCGAATGTCACCACATGGTTACACAGCAGCTTATACAGCAGCGCTCTGGGACAACTGCCCCAGCGCAGTGGCCATGCTCGGCGCCAGGGGCAGGCGCGGAATCAGCAGCGCTTGCCAGGCGTGATACAGATCGGGTTTTCCGGCCCAGATATCGGCGCTCGGGCGGTTCAACGGGTCGAGTTCGTGGTGCCAGCTGCCATCGCAGCGATCGATGAAATGCTGGTCACAAAACTCCCAGAACTGCCGGTACCAGTGCTCGTACTGCACATCGCCAGTGCGCTTTAGCAGGGCGCTGGCCGCAGCACTGGCTTCGCAATGAGTCCAATGCAGGCGGTGGCGAACCACCGCGCGATTGTCCCAGTCGAGGGTATAGACAATGCCCGGCGCGCCGTCGACATCCCAGCCGTGCAAACAGTTTTGCTCGAAGAGTTTTTGCGCGTCAGTGGCCAGCCAGCCCGGCGTGAGCATCCCCGCCCGCACCCGAGCCGCTTCGAGGTGCAGCAGCAACCGCGCCCATTCGAAACCATGGCCCGGCGTAGTGCCGTAAGGTCGAAAGCCGTCGGCGGGATTGTCGTGGTTGTATTCGCGCAGTGGCTGCCAGTCACGGTCGAAATGCTCGACCACCAGATAGCCATTGGCGGCGGCGTGACCGTGAATCACCCGCTCGACGATGCGCTGGGCGCGGCACAACCAGCGGTTATCGTCAGTGACGTCGGCCAGGGCGAGAAAGGCTTCGGTGGCGTGCATGTTGCTGTTGGCGCCGCGATAGGCTTCCTCGCAGCTCCAGTCGCGGTTGAAGGATTCGCGCATCGCGCCCTCCTCCTCGCTCCAGAAATACCTGTCGATGATGTCGATCGCATCATCGAGCAAGGCTTGCGCGCCGGGCCGCTGCGCAACCACCGCGGAGCTGGCAGCCAGCGCCACGAAGGCATGCAGATAAGCGTTCTTGCCGGTGTTGCCGTCGCGGTGTTCGGCCACCGCGAACCAGCCGCCATGCAGGGCATCGCGCAACGGTCCGCGCAGAGACTGGATGCCGTGGTCCACCAGCTCGGCGAAACCTGGCTGGCCCTGGATATGGGCCATGGCGAAGCTGTGGGTCATGCGTGCGGTGTTCATGGTTTCGGCTTGCGCGTCGGCCGGCAGGCGACCTCGTTCGTCGAGATTGCCAAAGCCTTCAGGCAGCTTCGAAGCCTTGGCAAACGCCAGCAGGCGCAAGCCCTCGGCGGCGAGCCATTGCTGATGGGTGGGTGCGGTCAGCCAACTGCTGAAAGCAGGTTGGAAGTGATCCATGAGGTGGCCTTTTTTGTTGTTATGACTGAGGGGCAGTCTAAACAACGGGCCAGGGTGGGCTTGTAACGAAGGGGGCGCGTTATGTCACCAAATGGTGACAAACGTACCTGTAGGAGCCGGCTTGCTGGCGATGGCGTTTTCAATGAAGCCATCGCCAGCAAGCCGGCTCCTACGGCGATGGTGTTTTCGATGGCGCCATCGCCAGCAAGCCGGCTCCTACGGGGGTGTTGTGGGTCAGTCGATGGTACGGGGTAATTGCAAGGTCACCCGCAACCCACCCTCGCGCAAATTCTGCAGACTCACTTCCCCTCCATGGCTATGGGCAATGTTGCGGGCGATGCCCAGCCCCAATCCATACCCCTGCTGCTGCCCCGCCAAACGAAAGTGCGGTTCGAACACCTGCTCCAGCCGTTGCTCCGGAACACCGGGGCCTTCGTCGTCGACATGCAGCACAAACGCACTGTCGTCGTCATCGATGTGCAGGTGGGCGTTCTGTCCGTATTTCAGGGCGTTGTCGATCAGGTTGCCGATGCAGCGCTTGAGTGCCAGCGGTTTGCCCGGATAGGTGGCCAGCGCCCGCCCTTGTTGGGTCACGCGACCGTTGCCGTTCGGCGCCAGGTACGGCTCCACCAGGCAGTCGAGCACGTAGTTGAGGTCCACCTGCTCGATGTTTTCATGGATGTCCGTGTCTTTCACACATTGCAGCGCGCCTTTGACCAGCAGCTCCAGTTCGTCCAGATCACGTCCGAACTTGGCTTGCAGCGTCTCGTCTTCGAGCAATTCGACCCGCAGCCGCAACCGCGTAATCGGCGTGCGCAGGTCATGGGAAATCGCACTGAACAATTGACTGCGTTCGGTCAGGTAGCGGCTGATGCGCTCGCGCATGGTATTGAAGGCGCGGCCGACTTCGACCACTTCACTGCCGCCACCGTCGGCCACCGGCTCGACATCGGCACCCAGCGACAGGTCCCTCGCAGCCCGCGCGAGGCGCTTGAGGGGCCGGCTCTGCCAATGCACCAACAGGCCAATGAACAACAACAGGAAACCGCTGGTGAGGACGATGAACCACACCTGCTGCGCCGGTAGGCCTTGCTCTTCGAGACTGGTGTAGGGCTCGGGCAATAGCGAGGCGATGTACAACCATTCGCCGGGTGCCATCTGGATCTGCGTCACCAGCACCGGCGGGTTCACCGGCTCCAGGGTCAGCGCGTAGTGCGCCCAGGAGCGCGGCAACTCATCGAGCTTAAGGCCGCCATTGAAAATCCTCAGGTCTTCGGGACTGACGAAGGTGACAGAGATATCGGTGTCCTGCCCCAGCGACTGACGCAACACTTCATCCACCGCTTTGATCACCGCCGCCTTGCGCGGGGTGATCGGCAGCACTTCCATGCCCAGGGGTTTGTCGTTGAGCGTGACCACGAATCGCGTACCGCCCATGCTGCGCAGCTGATCGAGCACCAATGGTCGAAACGCCACCGGCAAGGAGCGGAAGTAACTGACGCTGGCGGTCATTGAATGGGCGAGACTGCGGGCGCTGGTGACCAGGCCTTCAAGCTGGGTGGCGCGCAATTGCGAGACCCAGATAACGCTCGACAATGTCTGGGCGAACAACACCGCCAGCAGGGTCAACAGCAACATGCGCCCGAGCAGCGAGCGCGGCATCGGCACCCGTCGCGCCAGTTTGCGCAGGGGCTCAGTGACCATTGCTGACAACCACATTGGCTGCCAGTTGATAGCCGCTGCCACGCACGGTGCGGATCAATCGTGGCGGTTTTTCCGTGTCGCGCAAACGCTGGCGCAGGCGACTGACTGCCATGTCGACGATGCGATCGAGCGGCATCAAATCACGGCCACGGGTGGCATTGCCAATGGTGTCGCGGTCGAGGATTTCCTGCGGGTGATCGAGGAACAGTTTCAGCAAGGCGAAATCGGCGCCGGACAGAATCACCTCTTCGCCATCGATGTGAAACAGCCGATGGCTGACCATGTCCAGCCGCCAGTCATCAAAGGCCAGCACTTCACCGCCGTTACGCTCCTGACCGAACTGGGCACGGCGCAACAGGGCCTTGATGCGGGCCTGCAATTCACGGGGACTGAAGGGTTTGCCCAGATAGTCGTCGGCGCCAAGCTCCAGGCCGATGACCCGGTCGGCCTCGTCGGAACTGGCGGTGAGCATGATGATCGGTACCTGGGCACGCTTGGGATGCTGGCGAATCCAGCGACACAGACTGAATCCATCTTCGTCCGGCAGCATCACGTCGAGGATCACCAGATCGCTCGGCTCATCGTTCAATGCCTGACGAAATCCGGCGCCATCGGGCGTGGTCCGGACCTGGAAACCGGCGCGGGTCAGGTAGGTGTCCAGCAACTCGCGTATCTCTTGATCGTCATCGACCAACAAAATCGATTTGTTGACTGAGCTCACTTCGAAGGCGTCCTTGTTGTTGGAATTGGGCGGATTATGCCTGATCGAGCGTAAATCTTTGGTGTCTGTGAGGTCCTCTTCGCGGGCAAGCCTCGCTCCTACAAGATGCTGCACTGTTTCCGTAGGAGCGAGGCTCGCCCGCGAAGGCGCCGACGCGGCATTTCCGTAGGAGCGAGGCTTGCCCGCGAAGGGAACGACGCGGTTTCAAGACTGTTCCAGCGCCACCCCCGCCCCCACCAACCCGGAGTACGGCGCCGTCACCAGCCACACCGGTATCCCCTTGAAGTAATCGCTCATGCAGCCCTTGTCGGCAAAGCACCGGGCAAAACCGCTTTCGAGGAAGAAATCGGCGAAACGCGGAATCACCCCGCCAACGATGTACACGCCGCCGCGCGCACCGGTGGTCAGTACGTTGTTGCCGGCCACACGACCGAGCCAGCAGCAGAATTGTTCGAGCACTTCCAGGGCAATCGGATCGCCCGCCAGCCCCGCAGCGGTGATCGCTTCCGGGGTGTCGAGCACCGGTTCATGACCGTCCACCGCGCAGATCGCCCGATAGACCCGTGGCAAGCCGCCGCCACTCAACGCGGTTTCTGCGCTGACATGACCGATCTCACTGAAGATGTGTTGCCACAGTTGAGTCTCACGCGGACTGCTCAGTGGCAAATCGACGTGACCACCCTCACCCGGTAGCGCGGCAAAACGTCCTTCACCCAGATCAAGCAAGGTGCCGACGCCCAGGCCGGTACCCGGACCGATCACCACCGCCGGGCGCATCGGCTCCGGCGTGCCCTCGCAGACCACGCGGAATTCGCCCGGTTGCAAACGGGTCATGCCCAGGGCCATGGCCGAGAAGTCATTGACCAGCAACAACTGATCCACCTGCAAGGTCTGGCAGAAGCCCTTGCGGCTCAAGCGCCAATGGTTGTTGGTGAATTTGAACTCGTCGCCGCTCACGGGACCGGCCACCGACAGGCACACCGAACCGATTGCCCCCGGCGCCAGACCCAGCCCGCTCAGGTACAGGCTGATCGCCTCTTCCGGGCTGGCATGGTCGGCCGTCGCCAGCACCTGGACCGATTCCAGCTGCTGGTTTTTCCACAACGCGAACCGTGCGTTGGTCCCACCGATGTCACCGACCAAAGCCAGTTTCAATTAAGCGTCTCCAGGGCAGAAGTGAAGGCGCTGGCGCCCTGCTCCGCCGAGCTGAAGGCCATGCGCATGAAACCGAACAGCTCGCGACCGGTGCCGATGTTGTTGCCCAACAGGCCCTTGGCCGGCGTGCGCGCTGCGAATTCTTCGGCGTCCACCTTAATCTCCAGGGTGCCTTTGACGCCATCTACGCGGATGATATCGCCCTCTTGCACCCGCGCCAAAGCGCCGCCCACATAGGCTTCTGGGCTGACGTGAATGGCCGCCGGAATTTTCCCCGACGCGCCGGACATGCGCCCGTCGGTCACCAGCGCCACCTTGAAGCCGCGATCCTGCAGCACCCCGAGAAACGGCGTCATCTTGTGCAGCTCCGGCATGCCGTTGGAACGTGGGCCCTGGAAGCGCATCACCGCGACGAAATCCTTCTCCAGCAAACCGGCCTTGAACGCATCGGCCAGGTCCTGCTGATCCTGGAACACCATGGCCGGCGCTTCGACGATCTGGTTCTCCAGAGCCACGGCCGAGACTTTCATCACCCCGCGACCGAGGTTGCCTTCCATCACCCGCAGACCGCCCTCTGGCGAGAACGCACGGGCGACCGGGCGCAGGATGGTTTCATCGAGGCTTTCGGTCACGCCTTCGCGCCAGACCAGTTCGCCATTGTCGAGGAACGGCTCCATGGTGTAACGGCTCAGGCCATGGCCCATCACGGTGTTGACGTTCTCGTGAAGCAACCCGGCGTCCAGCAGTTCGCGGATCAGGAACGACATGCCGCCCGCCGCCTGGAAGTGGTTGATGTCGGCTTTGCCGTTCGGGTAGACGTGGCTCAAGGTCGGCACGACTTCGGAAAGGTCGGCCATGTCCTGCCACGTCAACTGGATGCCCGCCGCCATGGCGATGGCCGGCATGTGCAAGGTGTGGTTGGTCGAACCGCCGGTGGCATTGAGGGCAACGATGGAGTTGACCAACGAACGCTCATCGACGATTTCGCCGATCGGCAGGTAGCTGCCGTTCTGCTTGGTCAGGCGTGTCACCTGATGCGCCGCTTCACGGGTCAGGGCATCACGCAGCGGCGTGTTCGGGTTGACGAAGGACGCGCCCGGCAAGTGCAGGCCCATGACTTCCATCAGCAACTGGTTGGTGTTGGCGGTGCCATAGAAGGTGCAGGTGCCCGGGCTGTGGTAGGAATTCATTTCCGATTCCAGCAGTTCCTCGCGGCTGGCCTTGCCTTCGGCATAGCGCTGGCGCACATCGGCTTTCTGCTTGTTGGAAATGCCCGAGACCATCGGCCCGCCCGGCACAAAGATCATCGGCAGATGACCGAAGCGCAGCGCGCCCATCATCAGGCCCGGGACGATCTTGTCGCAGATGCCGAGCATCAACGCGCCGTCAAACATGTTGTGGGACAACGCCACGGCGGTGGACAGCGCGATCACTTCGCGACTGGGCAGGCTCAGCTCCATGCCCGGCTCGCCCTGAGTCACGCCATCGCACATGGCCGGGGTACCGCCGGCGAACTGGCCGACGGAACCGATCTCGCGCAGGGCTTTTTTGATCAGTTCGGGGAAGACTTCGTACGGCTGGTGCGCCGAGAGCATGTCGTTATATGACGAAACTATTGCGATGTTGGCGGAGTTCATCATCCGCAGGCTGTTCTTGTCGTGGCTGCCGCAACCGGCCACGCCATGGGCGAAGTTGGCGCATTGCAGCTTGCCGCGCATTGGACCGTCGCTGGCCGCACCGCGAATCAGTGCAAGGTAAGCCTCACGCGTGGCGCGACTGCGGGCGATAAGCCGTTCGGTGACCTCAAGGACGCGGGGATGCATGTGTAGAACTCCAGGCTAACGGATGTGGCGACCTGATTGTCTATGCTGATCAAGAGCCGTTGTCGATGGGATGACGGACGGTTTTGTTGACCAATTGGACCAGTTGATTCAGGTCACTCGTTGTAGATAGAACAAAATATTGCCACTAAAAAGGCTTGTTTTCTATTTTTTTGCGAATAATCTTGTAATTCCAACAACAAAACGACGGCGGCGCTGACATATGACTCTTCGAATCGCAATCAATGGTTTTGGCCGCATTGGCCGTAACGTTCTGCGCGCACTCTATACCCAAGGCTATCGTCAGGATTTGCAAATCGTCGCCATCAACGATTTGGGTGACAGCGCGATCAACGCGCACTTGCTTAAGTACGACACTGTTCACCGCACGTTCGACGCCGATGTTCAGCACGACCAGGAAAGCCTGACCGTCAACGGCGACCGCATCGCGGTCAGCGCCATTCGCAATCCGGCCGACCTGCCTTGGGCCGCGGAAAAAATTGATGTGGTATTCGAATGCACCGGTTTGTTCACCGACCGGGCCAAAGCCGCCGCGCATATTACGGCCGGCGCACGCAAAGTGATTATTTCCGCGCCGGCCAAGGGTGCCGACGCCACCGTGGTGTATGGGGTCAACCACGACATTCTGCGCCAGTCGCACCAGATCATTTCCAACGCATCGTGCACCACCAACTGCCTGGCCCCGGTGGCCCAGGTGCTGCACCGTGAACTGGGCATCGAAAGCGGCCTGATGACCACCATCCACGCCTACACCAACGACCAGAACCTGACCGACGTCTACCACACCGACCCGTACCGCGCCCGTTCCGCTACCCAGAACATGATCCCGAGCAAGACCGGCGCCGCCGAAGCGGTCGGCCTGGTGCTGCCGGAACTGGCGGGCAAGCTGACCGGCATGGCGGTGCGGGTACCGGTGATCAACGTGTCACTGGTGGACCTGACCGTACAGCTCAAGCGCGAAGCATCGGCCGATGAAGTCAACGCACTGCTCAAGCAGGCCAGCCAGCATTCGAAGATTCTTGGCTACAACACCCTGCCGTTGGTTTCCAGCGACTTCAACCACAACCCGCTGTCATCGATCTTCGACGCCAACCACACCAAGGCCAACGGCAAGCTGCTCAAGGTGCTGGCCTGGTACGACAACGAATGGGGCTTCTCCAACCGCATGCTCGATAACTGCCTGGCGCTGTGTAACGCCGAGTAACCCTGCACCCATGACACCGCTGTCACCCGTAGGAGCCAGGCTTGCCGGCGAAGAACGATAATGCGGTTTTACAGATACACCGCATTATCGTTCTTCGCCGGCAAGCCTGGCTCCTACGTGATGGCGTCATCGCCATCGTTTGGAGCAACCCATGATCGGCATCAGCTTTACCGAAAAAACCATCGCTGCGCGCAAACGCATCGCCCTGGTGGCCCATGACCATTGCAAAGTGTTTTTGCTGGACTGGGCCGCACGCCAGAAAGACCGGCTCGCCCGGCATGAACTGGTCGCCACCGGCACCACGGGTTTGTTATTGCAACAACGTCTCGATCTGCCCGTGGAAAGCATGATCAGTGGCCCGCTGGGCGGCGACCAACAGCTCGGCGCGCAAATTGCCGAGCAACGGG
Organism: Pseudomonas putida; assembly: GCF_050990305.1. Lineage (GTDB taxonomy): Bacteria > Pseudomonadota > Gammaproteobacteria > Pseudomonadales > Pseudomonadaceae > Aquipseudomonas > Aquipseudomonas putida_AH. The sequence goes on from NZ_CP158817.1 coordinate 5,218,649, forward strand.
TGGACATGCTGGTGTTCTTCTGGGATCCGTTCGAACCGCAACCCCACGACCCGGACATCAAGGCATTGCTGCGCGTTGCGGCGGTCTGGAACATTCCCGTGGCGTGCAATGAATGCAGCGCCGACTACCTGCTCAGCAGCCCGTTGATGGATCAGGCCCATGAGCACCGGATTCCGGATTACGCGACATATTTGCAGGGCCGTGCCTGATCCTTCACAAATCAATACTTGACCACTCGAGTGGATGATAAGCATTATCATTAACTCGAAATGGATCAGGTCCTCCCGTGAGTCAATCGCGCTTCAACGACGTCTTCATCACCCAGCGAGTGTCCCTGCTGCGCACGCTGGAGCGGATGGTCAACAACCACAGCACCGCCGAGGATCTCCTGCAGGAGACTTACCTGCGGGTGACCCGTGCGCTCAGCGAGCGAGCCATCGATCATCTGGAACCCTTCGTATTCCAGACCGCACGCAACCTGGCGCTGGACCACTTGCGCGCGCGGCGCATCCACTCGCGAACCATGGTCGACGACGTGCCGCTGGACGTGGTGCAAAGCGTCGCCGCCCCCGCCAGCAGCGCCGAGGATGCCGCCCATGCCGAACAACTGCTGGAGCGTTTGAACGTGCGCCTCGGTCAACTCAGCCCCCGCCAACAACAGATTTTCATCCTCAGCCGCCTGCACGGCCACAGCTACCTGGAGATCGCCGAAAAGCTCGACGTCTCGCTCAGCACCGTGCAAAAGGAACTGAAACTGATCATGAGCATCTGCATCGGCGTCGCCGACCGCTCGAACAGCCGATGAGTCGCCCGTGTCTCGACGCTTTTGTTCATCAGGGCTACCCTTGCCCCTCTTTTGCGCTTCACTAAAAAAACAGCCGTGCACAGACACTGCCGAGGAAACACCGTGACGGACACCCACCGCTCCCCTTCGCCCTCCCCGGCGCAGGACCCTGCAGACGCGATGGACCAGGCTATGGACTGGCTGATCGTGCTGGACAGCCCGAGTGAAGAAGAGTCTCGCCAGTTCCGCGCCTGGCTCGCCGCCTCCCCGGCGCACGCCGAAGCCTTCGCCACGGCCCAGGCGATCTGGAATGGCCCGCAAGTCACGCAATGCGCGCAAAGCCTGGCGTCGCGCCCGGCCAAAGTCACCGTCCTGACGCGCCTTCGCCCACACTGGAAACCCCTGGCCACCGCTGCCGTGCTGATCCTCGGCTTGTTCAGTTTCGGTAACCTGCCGCTGCGCCTGCAGGCCGATCACCTGACTGTCGTCGGTGAACGCCAACGCCTGCAACTGGAGGACGGCTCCAAGGTGCTGCTCAACACCAACTCGGCTTTTTCCAGCACCATCAACGATCAGCAACGGGTGGCGCGCCTGTATCAGGGCGAGGCGTTTTTCGAGGTGCAGCCCGATCGCGGCCAACCGCTGGAGATCGATGCCGGCCCGGTCACCGCCAGCGTTCGCGATACCGCTTTCGCCGTGCGTTACCTGGATGGCGTGACTCAGGTTCGCGTACAACGCGGGGATGTCGACTTGCGTGCCACCCGCGATGACGCGCGAGTGCGCCTGACCGCCGGCGAAAGCATCCGTATCGGCCCCAACGGTTTCGACCGCCCGGCCAAGCTCGATGCCGCCACTGATCTGGCCTGGGTCCAGGGTCGCCTGGTGTTCGAAAACTGCCCGCTGAATCAGGTGCTGGCGGAGCTTCGTCGTTACTATCCGGGCTGGATCATCAACACCAATGAGCAGTTGGCCGATGTCGCCGTCACCGGAAACTACCGCCTCGACCAGCCGCTGGACGTGGTCCGCTCGCTGGCGCACATCACCTCGGCAAAGCTCAAGGAATACCCGGCGCTGGTCATCCTGAACTAAATGAGAATTATTTTTACTCGATAGCTGAAGCTCGTACGTCTCGTTATAGCCAATGCAATTGATTCGCATCTCTGGATGCCCATCAGCACCTATAAAGATTCGTGCGACACGGAGCGCTATCGATGTCCTCTCGCCTCACCCGCCAGTCCTCTTCCCCTTCCCGCGTGCTGTCGCTGCTGACCGCCGCCATTCTGATGGCCGGCACCGCGCCTGCCATGGCCACCACCGCCGAACAGCCGAGCCGCAGCATGGGCGACTATTCGTTCGCCATCGCACCGCAACCGTTGGTCTCGGCACTCAATGACTTCACCGCCGTGACCGGCTGGCAGATTGGCTTGCCGGCGGAGCTGGCCGAGGGTGTGGCATCGCCGGGTGTGCGCGGGTCGCTGCCACCGGAAAAAGCCCTGGATCGCCTGTTGGTGGGGACCCACCTGAACTACCGCAAACTGGGCAACAACAACATCGTGCTCGAACGCCCCACCAGCGCCGGCACGTTGAATCTGCAACAGGTGACCATCAGCGCCACGCGTAACGAGCAAGACGTCAACAGTGTGCCCAGCACCGTCACCGTCCATACCCGCGAAGAACTGGACCGCGGCAACGTCAATACCATCAAGGATCTGGTGCGCTACGAGCCGGGCGTCTCGGTGGGTGGTGCCGGCACCCGTGGCGGGATCAGCGGCTACAACATCCGGGGTATCGACGGTAACCGTGTGCTGACCCAGATTGACGGCGTTGAAATCCCCAACGGTTTCTTCAACGGTCCGTACGCCAAGACTCAGCGTAACTATGTCGACCCGGAGATCATCAAGCGCGTGGAAATCCTTCGCGGCCCAGCATCGGTGCTCTACGGCAGCAACGCCATCGGCGGCGCCGTCAGCTACTTCACCCTCGATCCGGACGACATCATCAAACCCGGCCAGGACGTCGGTGCACGATTGAAGACCGGCTACAGCTCCGCCGACGACAGCTGGCTGAAATCCGCCACCGTCGCCGGGCGCGCCGATCAGTTCGACGGTCTGCTGCACTACAGCCAGCGCGACGGCCACGAAACCGAATCTTTCGGCAGCAACAACAGCACCGGCCTGACACGCACCGCCGCCAACCCCGAAGACGTACGGGCGACCAACGTGCTGGCCAAAATCGGCTGGAATTACCAGGATGACGCACGACTGGGCCTGGTCTACGAGAAGTACAAGGACGACCGCGACACCGATCAGAAGAGTGCCTACGGCGGCCCGTTCAACGCGGGTGCCCCCACCATCCCGACCAGTGTGTTGCCTGGCGGCATGTACCAGTGGCGCACCGGTAACGACACCATCACCCGTGAGCGCTTTGGCCTGGAACACAGCTTCACCCTCGACAGCTTGCTGGTGGACAACGTCAAGTGGAGCCTCAATCACCAGATCGCCAAGACCGATGAGAGCACCGAGGAGTTCTACTTCCCGATCACCCGCCAGGTGCTGCGTACCCGGGACACGATCTACGAAGAAAAGCAGTGGGTGTTCGACGCACAGTTGGATAAATCCTTCAGCATCGCCGACACCGACCATCTGCTGACCTACGGCACCACGATCAAGCAGCAGAAGGTCACCGGTTCGCGCAGCGGCAGCGGCACTTGCCTGGCAGTCGGTCGCGGCTGCACAGCCATCGGCGCGATCAGCACCGCAGACGTGTTGAAGAAATCCAGCGACTTCCCGGATCCGACCATCAACACCTACAGCGTGTTTGCCCAGGACCAGATCAGTTGGAACAACTGGACCTTCCTGCCGGGCCTGCGCTATGACTACACCGAGCTCAAGCCGGACATCACCCAGGAATTCCTTAACACCGTGGCCGCCGACGGTCGCGGCACCGTCAACGACGACAACAAGACCTGGCACAAAGTCTCGCCCAAGTTCGGCCTGACCTACGCCTTCAATGACAACTACACCTGGTATGGCCAGTACGCCGAAGGCTTCCGCACCCCCACGGCCAAAGCGCTGTACGGTCGGTTCGAAAACACCACCACGGGCTACCGCGTGGAGCCGAATCCGAACCTTGAGCCGGAAACAAGCCAAAGCTACGAGACCGGTCTGCGCGGCAACTTCGAGCAGGGCTCCTTCGACGTGGCGGTGTTCTATAACAAGTACCACGACTTCATCAACGAAGACGCCGTGACCCCTGGCTATGACGAGCCGACCTTCCAAAGCGCCAACATCAAGCACGCCACCATCAAGGGTGCCGAGATCAAGGGCCGCCTGAACCTCGACGCCTTCGGTGCGCCGCAAGGCCTCTACACCCAGGGCTCGGTGGCCTACGCCTACGGTCGCAACAACGACAACGGCGAACCGCTCAACAGCGTCAACCCGCTGACCGGCGTCTTCGGCCTCGGTTACGACCAGGACAACTATGGCGGTCTGCTCAGCTGGACCCTGGTGAAGAAAAAGGATCGCGTCGATGACAGCAACTTCAAATCGCCGGACGGCGTCAGCAGCCAGTTCAAAACCCCGGGCTTCGGCGTGCTGGACATGAGCGCGTACTACAAGGTGACCGACGACGTGACCGTCAGCGGTGGCATCTACAACCTGACCGACAAAAAGTACTGGCTGTGGGATGACGTGCGTGGCTACGACAGCGTCGGCGAAGCCTCGGTGACGCAACCGGCCAACCTCGATCGCCTGACCCAGCCAGGCCGTAACTTCGCGGTCAATTTGATCTGGGATATCTGACCCGGACAGCCTCGCTGCGCGGTGTGATGAACGCCACGCAGCGAGGTTTTTTTACTGTCCGGCACCTGCTCATTCGTCTCGTTACCAGGCACTTTTTTTCTCAAGGATTCCCCCATGACCACTCAGGACACCGCTGCACGCCCAACCTTGCGCTCGCAACGTCTGAACCAGATTACCCACGAACCCCACAGCAAACTCGATGCCCTGGTCAAAGCCCACGCACCGTTCGAAACACAGGCAAGCTTCGCCCGTTTCGTGGTCGCGCAGTACCTGTTCCAGTCGGAACTGGTGGCGCTGTACAACGATGCCGAACTGACTGCCATCGTCTCCGACCTGCCCGAGCGCTGCCGTGCCGACGCCGCCAAGGCGGACCTGGCAGACCTGGACACCGAAGTGCCGGCGCCAGTCACCGGTGCGGTGAAGAATCCGGGCAAAGCTCAAGCCCTGGGTTGGCTGTTCGTCTCCGAAGGCTCGAAGCTCGGCGCGGCGTTTTTGATCAAGCGCGCCGTGGGCCTGGGCTTGAGCGAAACCTTCGGCGCCCGCCACTTGGGCGAACCGGCCGGCGGCCGTGCACAAGGTTGGAAGAACTTCGTCAAAACCCTTGATGAACTGGAGCTCAGTGCCGAGGAAGAAGCGCAGCTGGATAAAGGCGCCATCGATGCCTTCAACCGCTTCACTGTGTTGCTGGAACAGGCTTACGCCCCAGAACTCGCCTAACCCACCTCCCTGTAGGAGCGAGCATGCTCGCGATGGTCGCCAACGATAACGCTGGCTGCCTGACACCCCTCGGTGTTTGGACCTCTATCGCGAGCATGCTCGCTCCTACAGGTGAATCTCGATCAAGCCTGAGCCCATGCCAGCCACCTCCAAACTCACCCGCCTGCTCTTCGGCCTGCTGGCCTATGTCAGCCTCGGCATCGGCCTGATCGCCATTGTCATTCCCGGCCTGCCGACCACCGAGTTCATTCTGCTCGCCGCCTGGGCTGCCACCCGCAGTTCGCCGCGCTTGAGCGCCTGGCTGGAGAATCACCGCCTGTTCGGACCGATTCTGAGCAACTGGCGCAACGGCAAGATCATTGCCCGTCGAGCCAAGGTCAGCGCCACGGTCAGCATGTTGCTGTGTGCAACCTTGATGCTGGTGATGCTCGATCATGGCTGGCCGATTTACCTGGCAATTGCCGGCATGACCCTGGGCAATCTCTGGATCTGGTCACGGCCGGAATCACTGCCCAACCCCTCCTGATACTTCCCGAGACTTTCCCTGTTTTTCGGCCAGTTTTCGGCACATTTTTCCGCGCAAACGGTCAACCACTACCGCTCGTCGGATTGCCATTCATGCACCTCATCTCCACGCCGATGGGAATTGAACGGCGCTGAATGGATTTGGCGCGTCGAGCCGCAACGGCTCACAGCCAAACAATCCTCCATTCGCGAGTTCGCCCTATGTTCGACTCACTGTCCATCCGCCTGAAAATCGTCCTGCTCTCCGGTCTGTGCCTGCTTGGCGTGGTCACGTTGATCGTGGGTATGAACCTCTACCAGACCAATCAGAATGATGAACTGGTCAGCGATTCCAGCAGCAGAATGCTCACCGTCAATGTGCAGAGACAGCTGCAGGCCGAGGCTGACGAACAAGCGGTACGGGTGCAGAAGACTTTCGGCGAAGCCCAGACAGTGGTCACCGCCCTGGCCGATCAGATCAAGGACATGCGCACCATGGCCACCAAGCGCTCCCTTGAGCCCGGTGCCCTGCGTGAAGAGTTGAATCAGAGCCTGAAAACCGCCTTCGAGCGCAACGCCAAGGTGCTGGGCATCTGGTTGGCATTCGAGCCCAACGGCCTGGACGGCAAGGACAGTGAGTTCGTCGGTGACGCCGCCCGCCAGTCCAACGAGATTGGCCGCTTCGCCACTTACTGGAGCCGTGCCGGGGGTGAAGCGCTGAACACGATAATGGTCGAAGATGACATGACCAAGACCACCCTGAACCTCAGCGGCACGCCTTACAACGTCTGGTACACCTGCCCCCGGGACAGCAAGCGCACCTGCCTGCTCGACCCATACGCCGATACCGTCGGCGGCAAGGAAGTGCTGATGACCACCATTTCCGTGCCACTGCTGGTCGATGGCAAGTCCATCGGCGTGGTGGGTATCGACATCGCCCTCGACTCCCTGCAAGCGGCAGCGGTCGTCTCGCAGCGCGAGCTGTTCAACGGCGCCGGACATATGCTGATCGTCTCCGGCACGGGCGTGATGGCGGCTTTCAGCGCCGATGCGACGAAAGTGGGCAAGAACATCGGCGATACCCTCGGTGCGCAAGGCAAAGACATCCTGCAATTGCTCGGCGGCGGTGAGTCGAAGATTATCGAACAGGGCGACCTTATTCGCTCGGTGAACCCGGTCAGCCCGATCAGTGACGCCAAGCCTTGGGCGGTGGTCATCGGCCTGCCAAAACAAGCGTTGCTGGCCGACGCGGTAAAACTGCAAGGGCAACTCGAAGACGCCCGGCAAATCGGTACAATCCAGACGATAGGCGTTGCAATCATTGCCGGCCTGATCGGCCTGCTGCTGATCTGGCTCACCGCATCCGGCGTCACCCGGCCGATCAACAGCGTGGCCGAGATGCTCAAGGATATTGCCAGCGGCGACGGTGATTTGACCCAGCGCCTGCACTACAGCAAGAAGGATGAATTGGGCGCACTGGTCAGCTGGTTCAACCGTTTTCTCGACAAGCTGCAACCGACCATCGCGCAGATCAAGCAAAGCATCACGGACGCCCGAGGCACCGCCGACCAATCTTCGGAAATTGCCCGTCAGACCAGTGAAGGCATGCAGTTGCAGTTCCGCGAGATCGATCAGGTCGCCACCGCGTCCAACGAAATGAGCGCCACTGCCCACGATGTCGCCAACAGTGCGTCGAACGCGGCCAATGCCGCCAAGGGTGCCGATCAGTCGGCCCGAGATGGCATGCAGATCATTGAGCGCAGCACCCGCGACATCAATCAATTGGCGGACGAAGTCAGCAAGGCCGTGACGGAGGTCGAAGCCCTGGCGGTGAACAGCGAGCAGATCGGCTCGGTGCTGGAGGTAATCCGCAACGTTGCAGAACAAACCAACCTGCTGGCGCTGAACGCGGCCATCGAAGCGGCTCGTGCCGGCGAAAGCGGCCGCGGGTTTGCGGTGGTGGCTGACGAAGTGCGCAACCTGGCCAAACGCACCCAGGACTCGGTCGAAGAAATCCGCCTGGTGATCGAGCGCATCCAGTCCGGCACCCGTGGCGTGGTCGCCACCATGCATTCGAGCCAGACCCAGGCCCATAGCAACGCCGGTCAAATCCAGCAGGCGGTTCAGGCCTTGAGCAAAATCAGCGATGCAGTCACCGTGATCAGCGACATGAACCTGCAAATCGCCAGCGCCGCCGAACAGCAAAGCGCCGTGGCCGAGGAGGTCAACCGCAACGTCTCGGCGATCCGTACCGTCACCGAAACCCTGACGGGCCAGGCCACCGAATCGGCGCAGATCAGCAGCCAACTCAACAACCTGACCACTCACCAAATGAAATTGATGGATCAGTTCCGCGTGTAGCCACCATCCCTGTAGGAGCGAGGCTTGCCCGCGAAGGCGTAGTGTCAATTGGCGTATTTGCTGCCTGACACAACGCCATCGCGAGCAAGCCTCGCGCCTACGGGTTTTTCATCCGATTACGCTGTTTTTTGATCTATGCTCGGCCTCTCGCTCCGGAGGGCCTTCGATGACTGATCTACTCACGTCCATTCAAGCCGCACTCGGCTTGCCACCCACATCAATCCCATTCACCTCCACAGGCGCCCTGCCCTCGGCGTTTGCCGTCACCGACCTGGCCTGTGCCAGCATCGCGGCTGCCGGCCAGGCCACCGCCGAACTGCTGCACCAGCAAACCGGACGCTTGCCCGGCCTCGACGTCGACCGACGCCTGGCGTCCTTCTGGTTCTCCAGCTCGTTGCGGCCCGTGGGCTGGAGCGTTCCGCCTCTCTGGGACCCCATCGCCGGTGACTACGTCGCCAAGGACGGCTGGATCCGCTTGCACACCAATGCACCCCATCACCGCGCCGCCGCCGAGTCGGTGCTGGGCGCCTGTGCCGACCGTGCTGCGATGGCGAGTAAAGTGAAGCTGTGGGCCAAGCACGATCTGGAACAGGCTGTGGTCGATGCCGGAGGGTGCGCCGCCGAGATGCGCACGTGGGAGCAGTGGCAAGCCCACCCTCAGGGTCAGGCCGTGAACGCCGAACCGCTGATTCAGCTCACCGCCCACAACCCACAGAACGCCAAACCGTGGCAAGGCTCGGTGGCGCAGCCTCTGGCCGGAATCAAGGTGCTGGATTTGACCCGCGTACTGGCCGGACCGGTCGCCAGTCGTTTTCTCGCCGGCCTTGGCGCCGACGTCTTGCGGATCGACCCGCCCACCTGGAACGAACCGGGCGTGATACCGGAAATGACCCTGGGCAAGCGCTGTGCGCGCCTGGACTTGCAGGACAGAGCTGATCGAAGTGTGTTCGAAAGCCTGCTCAAGGACGCCGACATCGTGCTCCACGGTTACCGCGCCGATGCCTTGGAACGTCTGGGCTACGGTGTCAGCGAACGACAAACACTGGCCCCCGGCCTGATCGATGTAAGCCTCAATGCCTATGGCTGGAGCGGCCCGTGGCAGAACCGTCGCGGCTTCGACAGCCTGGTGCAGATGAGCAGCGGTATTGCCGACGCCGGCATGCATTGGAAGCTGGCGGACAAGCCGACGCCCTTGCCGGTGCAAGCCCTGGATCACGCCACCGGGTATTTGATGGCGGCCGCTGCGATCCGTTTGTTGGCGGAGTGTTTGAACAACGGGCGTGGTGGATCGGCGCGGCTGTCGTTGGCGCGTACGGCGAAGTTGTTGATCGAGCATGGGCCCGGTACCGATCAGCCTTTGCGAGCAGAGGACGAAAGCGATCAGGGGATATTGGTCGAGCAGACACCCTGGGGGCCGGCGCATCGGTTGCACGTGCCGCTGAAGATCACCGGGACGCCAGTGCAGTGGGCGATTGCGGCATGCGAATTGGGTTCCCATCGCGCGCAGTGGTGGTGATCTTTAGATCGCCCTCGCGGGCAAGCCTCGCTCCTACAGGTTTAGTGCAAGACCTGTAGGAGCGAGGCTTGCCCGCGAAGGCGTCAGATCAATCAACACAAAACTCAATCCACCCGACTCAACGACGTCCAAAGCAACTGCGCCGCATACCCCCGATACGGCCGCCAGTCTTCAGCCCGCACTTGCAACTGCCGCGCCGTCACCGGCCCATCTTCCAAAGCCGCCAACGCATTGATCAACCCCACATCCCCCGTCGGAAACCCATCCATCTCGCGCAATTGCCGCAGGGCAATGTATTGCGCCGTCCAGTCACCGATGCCGTACAACCCCAGCAACCGCGCCACGCCCCCCTGCCGATCCGGCTCAAATAACAACGGATCGTCCAGCAACGCCTGGGCCACGCCCGACAACGTACGACCACGGCTTTTGGGCATCCCCAATGCGGCGAGATCCGCCACCGCCAACACTTCAGCCTCGGGAAACACATGGCTCAAACCGCCTCGCGCCGACGGCAACGGCGCGCCGTATTGCGCCACCAATTTTCCCGCGAGCTTGATCGCCGCCGTCACTGTGATCTGCTGGCCCAACACCGCACGCATCGCCAACTCCAGCCCGTCCCACGCCCCCGGCACACGCAGCCCTGGACGTTCGGCGATCAACCGCGCCAGCAGCGGATCGGCCTTCAGGTGCCGATGCATCGCGGTGAGGTCGGTATCCAGGTCAAACATCCGCCGCACGCGCGCGACGATCTCGGGCACGGCGCTCGGGTCGGGAAAATCGAGGGTCAGCGCCAGTGAGTCCGCCGCCTCAGGCGTGATCGATAGGGTGCCGTGAATCCCCCTCAAGCCGATGCTGCGCGAATAAGTACCCTCGACCACCTCTTCCATCCCGGCAATCGCCCGCGCCGACAGGAAGCCCAGCATGGCGGGCCAGTCATAGGGTGGTTGAAACTTCAGCGACAGTTTCATGGTGCCCCTCAAATTGATCAATGTGACCAAATTATCCTTTGTGGGAGCGAGCCTGCTCGCGAAAGCGGATTGTCAGGCAAACTTGATGTCGACTGACACTCCCTCTTCGCGAGCAGGCTCGCTCCCACAGTTAAAACATCGGCGTGCGCAGTGTGCAGGATTTCACCAATCGCCCGCCCCAAGGCATACTTGCCACCCTCCGCACTTCAGAATCCAGAACCACCCCATGCGTATCCACGTCAGCTTCATCGACCGCGTCGGTATCACCCAGGAAGTCCTGGCCCTGCTCGGTGGGCGCAATCTCAACCTGGATGCGGTGGAAATGATCCCGCCCAACGTCTACATCGACGCCCCGACCCTGAGCCCGGACGTCCTGGAAGAGTTGCGCGATGCGTTGCTCAGCGTGCGCGGCGTGCAGGCGATGACGGTGGTCGACATTCTGCCCGGTCAGCGTCGGCACCTGCAGCTCGATGCGCTGCTGGCGGCCATGACCGATCCGGTGCTGGCACTGGACAGCGCGGGCAAGGTGCTGCTGGCCAACCCTGCGTTGATTGCCCTGTACGGCCGCGAACCGGCCGGTGAAAGTGTCGCCGATCTGTTCGCCGACCCGGCCCTGCTCGACACCTTGCTCGAACACGGTTTTCGTTTGCCGCTACGGGAAATCACCGTCAACGGCCAGACCTTGTTGCTCGACGCCACACCGATTACCGATGCCGGCGCCCTGCTGACCCTGTATCAACCCAACCGCATTGGTGAACGCCTGTCGGCGCTGCACCACGATCACGCCGAAGGTTTCGATGCACTGCTGGGCGAGTCACCGGTGATCCGCACGCTCAAGGTGCGGGCCAAACGGGTAGCGGCGCTCGATGCGCCGCTGTTGATCCAGGGTGAAACCGGCACCGGCAAGGAACTGGTGGCCCGTGCCTGCCACGCCATCAGTGCGCGGCATAACTCGCCGTTTCTGGCGTTGAACTGTGCGGCACTGCCAGAGAACCTCGCCGAAAGCGAATTGTTCGGCTATGCCCCCGGCGCCTTCACCGGTGCGCAACGCGGTGGCAAACCCGGACTGATGGAACTGGCCAACCAGGGCACGGTGTTCCTCGACGAAATCGGCGAGATGTCGCCGTACTTGCAAGCCAAGTTGCTGCGTTTTCTCAATGACGGCAGCTTCCGTCGAGTGGGCGGTGATCGCGAAGTGAAGGTCAACGTGCGCATTCTCAGTGCGACCCACCGCAACCTCGAAAAAATGGTCAGCGAAGGTCTGTTCCGCGAAGACTTGTTTTACCGTCTCAACGTCCTCAACGTCGAAGTCCCGCCACTGCGCGAGCGTGGCCAGGACATTCTGCTGTTGGCCCGCTACTTCATGCAGCAGGCCTGCGCGCAGATCCAGCGCCCGGTCTGCCGCCTGGCGCCGGGGACTTATCCGGCCCTGTTGGGTAACCGTTGGCCAGGCAACGTGCGGCAATTGCAAAACGTGATTTTCCGCGCCGCGGCCATTTGCGAAAGCAGCCTGGTTGACATCGGCGACCTCGACATCGCCGGCACCTCGGTGGCACGCCAGAGCGACCAGGATGTCGACAGCCTGGAACAGGCGATGGAAGAGTTCGAGAAAACCCTGCTGGAAAAACTCTACGTCAGCTACCCCTCGACCCGGCAACTGGCCAACCGCCTGCAAACCTCCCACACCGCCATCGCCCACCGGTTGCGCAAGTACGGTATTCCCAACAAGGCCTGAACAACACCCCCTCCCTGTAGGAGCTGCCGAAGGCTGCGATCTTTTGATCTTGATCTTAAAAACAAAATCAAAAGATCGCAGCCTTCGGCAGCTCCTACGCGCGGATGCGCTGCACCCGCATCAAAACCGACCTCCACCTGTACTGAAAGCGCTACAGCGGAACGATATCGCTACACCCCTGCCTGACCTGCGCTTTGCAAGGCTTTGATCCACTTCAGCTTTTATCTTCGCTCCCAGCTGTAGCGATTTCGCTACAACCCATGGATTAGCTCAATCCAAAAATACACTTAACTCATTGATTTATAACAATAAATAAACATTGGCCGCGTTCTTGCTACATATCCGCTCATAAATCAGGGCAATAGCCCAAGCATTCAACCGCGTCCACCAGACGAGTCTGGCCCATTAGGAGTTTTCCATGAGCGAATTGCGTTTTACTGAAGATCACGAATGGCTGCGCACCGAAGCTGACGGCACTGTCACAGTCGGCATCACCGCTTTCGCACAGAACGCGCTGGGTGACGTGGTTTTCGTACAACTGCCTGAACTGCAGTCCTACGAGCAAGGCGCTGAAGCTGCCACCGTGGAATCGGTAAAAGCGGCCAGCGGCGTTTACATGCCTCTGGACGGTGAGGTGCTGGAAGTGAACCCGGCGCTGGACAGTGCCCCGGAGCTGGTCAACGAAGATCCGCTGGGCGAAGGCTGGTTCTTCCGCTTCCAGCCTGCCGACGCATCGGCTGTCGCCAAACTGCTGGATCAGGACGCTTACGACCGTCTGATCAAAGCCCAAGCCGACGCCTGAGGAACACTGACATGACCCAAGTCAACCTGACGACTTCGAACGAATTCATCGCCCGTCATATCGGCCCGCGCGCCGGTGACGAGCAAGCGATGCTCAACACCCTCGGCTTCGACTCCCTGGAAGCCCTGAGCGCCAGCGTTATTCCCGACAGCATCAAGGGCACCAGCGTGCTCGGCCTGGAAGACGGCCTGAGCGAAGCCGACGCCCTGGCGATGATCAAAGGCATCGCCGGCAAGAACCAACTGTTCAAAACCTACATTGGCCAGGGCTACTACGGCACCCACACGCCGTCGCCGATCCTGCGCAACCTCCTGGAAAACCCGGCCTGGTACACCGCTTACACCCCGTACCAACCAGAAATTTCCCAGGGCCGTCTCGAAGCGCTGCTGAACTTCCAGACCCTGATCAGCGACCTCACCGGCCTGCCGATCGCCAACGCCTCGCTGCTCGACGAAGCCACCGCGGCCGCCGAAGCCATGACCTTCTGCAAGCGCCTGAGCAAGAACAAGGGCAGCCATCAATTCTTCGCTTCCGTGCATAGCCACCCGCAAACACTCGACGTACTGCGCACCCGTGCCGAGCCACTGGGCATCGACGTGGTGGTCGGTGACGAGCGTGAACTGACCGATGTCAGCGCGTTCTTTGGCGCCCTGCTGCAATACCCGGCGAGCAACGGTGATGTCTTCGACTACCGCGAACTGACCGAACGCTTCCACGCCGCCAACGCTCTGGTTGCCGTCGCCGCCGACCTGCTGGCCCTGACCGTGCTGACGCCTCCGGGTGAGTTCGGCGCCGACGTGGCTATCGGCAGCGCGCAGCGTTTCGGCGTGCCGCTGGGCTTCGGTGGCCCGCACGCCGCTTACTTCTCCACCAAGGATGCGTTCAAGCGCGACATGCCGGGCCGTCTGGTCGGCGTGTCCGTAGACCGTTTCGGCAAGCCGGCCCTGCGTCTGGCGATGCAGACTCGCGAACAGCACATCCGCCGCGAGAAGGCCACTTCGAACATCTGCACCGCGCAAGTGCTGCTGGCCAACATCGCCAGCATGTACGCCGTGTACCACGGTCCGAAAGGCCTGACGCAGATCGCCAATCGCGTGCATCACCTGACCGCGATTCTGGCCAAGGGCCTGAGTACCTTGGGCCTGAACGTTGAACAGCAACACTTCTTCGACACCCTGACCCTGAATACCGGCGCTAACACCGCCAAGCTGCACGACCAGGCTCATGCGCAGAAGATCAACCTGCGCGTGGTCGATGCCGAACGTCTGGGCCTGTCCCTCGACGAAACCAGCACCCAGGCCGACGTCGAAACCCTGTGGGCCCTGCTGGCCGCAGGCAAAGCGCTGCCGGACTTCGCCGCCCTCGCCGCGTCGGTAGAAAGCACCCTCCCGGCTGCTCTGGTGCGCCAGTCGCCGATCCTCAGCCACCCGGTGTTCAACCGTTATCACTCGGAAACCGAGCTGATGCGCTACCTGCGCAAGCTGGCGGACAAGGACCTGGCCCTGGACCGCACCATGATCCCGCTGGGCTCGTGCACCATGAAACTCAACGCCGCCAGCGAAATGATCCCGGTAACCTGGGCCGAGTTCGGCGCCCTGCACCCGTTTGCCCCGGCCGAGCAAAGCGCCGGCTACCAGCAACTGACCGACGAACTGGAAGCGATGCTTTGCGCCGCTACCGGCTATGACTCGATCTCGCTGCAACCTAACGCTGGCTCCCAAGGTGAATACGCCGGCCTGCTGGCAATCCGCGCCTACCACCAGAGCCGTGGCGAAGACCGTCGCGACATCTGCCTGATCCCGTCGTCGGCCCACGGCACCAACCCGGCCACCGCACAAATGGCCGGCATGCGCGTGGTCGTCACCGCTTGCGATGCCCGCGGCAACGTTGATATCGAAGACCTGCGCGCAAAGGCCATCGAACACCGCGAACACCTCGCCGCGCTGATGATCACCTACCCGTCGACCCACGGCGTGTTCGAAGAAGGCATCCGCGAAATCTGCGGCATCATTCACGACAACGGCGGCCAGGTGTACATCGACGGCGCCAACATGAACGCGATGGTCGGCCTCTGCGCCCCAGGCAAGTTCGGCGGCGACGTGTCCCACCTGAACCTGCACAAGACCTTCTGCATTCCCCACGGTGGCGGCGGCCCGGGTGTTGGCCCGATCGGCGTGAAATCGCACCTGACTCCATTCTTGCCGGGTCACGCTCACATGGAGAACAAGCAAGGCGCGGTCTGCGCAGCACCGTTCGGCAGCGCGAGCATTTTGCCGATCACCTGGATGTACATCCGCATGATGGGTGGCGCCGGCCTGAAACGCGCTTCGCAGCTGGCAATCCTCAACGCCAACTACATCTCCCGTCGCCTGGAAGAGCACTACCCTGTGCTGTACACCGGCAGCAACGGCCTGGTGGCCCACGAGTGCATTCTCGATTTGCGTCCACTGAAAGACAGCAGCGGCATCAGCGTCGATGACGTGGCCAAGCGCCTGATCGACTTCGGCTTCCACGCCCCGACCATGTCGTTCCCGGTCGCTGGCACGCTGATGATCGAGCCGACCGAAAGCGAATCCAAGGAAGAACTGGACCGCTTCTGCGACGCCATGATCCGCATCCGCGAAGAAATTCGCGCGGTGGAAAACGGCACCCTGGACAAGGACGACAACCCGCTGAAGAACGCCCCGCACACCGCAGCGGAGCTGGTCGGCGAGTGGTCGCACCCGTACAGCCGCGAACAGGCGGTGTACCCGGTTGCTTCGCTGATCGAAGGCAAATACTGGCCACCGGTCGGTCGCGTCGACAACGTGTTCGGCGATCGCAACCTGGTCTGCGCTTGCCCGTCGATCGAAAGCTATCAAGACGCGTAAGAACTACGCTTAACCCTGTAGGAGCAGAGCTTGCTCGCGATGGCCGTTATGCGGTCTATCTGATGAACCGCGTCATCGTTCATCGCTGGCAAGCCATGCTCCTACAGGTTCGGTGTGCTCCTCATAACAAGAAACCGGAGAACAACCATGTCGTTAAGCGTGTTCGACCTGTTCAAGATTGGCATCGGCCCCTCCAGCTCCCATACCGTCGGCCCGATGCGCGCCGCAGCGCGTTTCGCCGAAGGCTTGCGCCGTGAAGGGCTGCTGACGGCCACCGACTGCGTCAAAGTTGAGCTCTACGGTTCGCTCGGCGCTACCGGCAAAGGCCATGGCAGCGACAAGGCGGTACTGCTCGGCCTGGAAGGCGAACACCCCGACACCGTAGACACCGAAACCGTCGCCGCGCGCCTGCAAAGCATCCGTGGCAATGGGCGCTTGAACTTGCTCGGCGAACACAGCATTGCGTTCAACGAGAAAGAACACCTGGCGATGATTCGCAAACCGTTGGCCTATCACCCCAACGGCATGATTTTTCGCGCCTTCGACGCGGCGGGCCTGCAAATTCGCAGCCGCGAGTATTACTCGGTAGGCGGCGGTTTTGTCGTCGATGAAGATGCCGCGGGCGCCGACCGCATTGTCGAAGACGCTACCCCCCTGACCTTTCCCTTCAAAAACGCCAAGGAACTACTCGGTCACTGCGCCACCTACGGCCTGTCCATCAGCCAGGTGATGCTGACCAACGAAAGCGCCTGGCGCCCCGAAGCGGAAACCCGCGCCGGTCTGTTGAAGATTTGGCAGGTGATGCAGGATTGCGTCGCCGCCGGTTGCCGCAACGAAGGCATCCTGCCCGGTGGCTTGAAGGTCAAACGTCGGGCGGCCGCGTTGTACCGGCAATTGTGCAAGAACCCGGAGTCGTCCCTGCGCGATCCGCTGTCGGTGCTGGACTGGGTCAACCTGTACGCCCTGGCGGTCAACGAAGAAAACGCCAACGGTGGACGCGTTGTCACGGCGCCCACCAATGGTGCCGCCGGGATCATTCCGGCGGTGCTGCATTACTACATGCGCTTCATTCCTACAGCCAACGATGACGGCGTGGTGCGCTTTCTGCTGACCGCTGCCGCCATCGGCATTCTGTACAAGGAAAACGCTTCGATTTCCGGTGCCGAAGTCGGCTGTCAGGGCGAAGTCGGTGTGGCGTGCTCCATGGCGGCCGGGGCCTTGTGCGAAGTCCTTGGCGGCACCGTCCAACAAGTGGAAAACGCCGCGGAAATTGGCATGGAACACAACCTGGGCCTGACCTGCGACCCGATTGGCGGACTGGTGCAAGTGCCTTGCATCGAGCGCAATGCCATGGGTTCGGTCAAGGCCATCAATGCAGTGCGCATGGCCATGCGGGGCGACGGTCAGCATTTCGTCTCCCTGGACAAGGTCATCCGCACCATGCGCCAGACCGGCGCCGACATGAAAAGCAAATACAAGGAAACCGCCCGTGGCGGTTTGGCGGTCAACATTATCGAGTGCTGACGTGCGCTCATCTGCATAAGCACTTTTTCAGGAGCTGAATATGTCCACCGAACAACTGTTGAAAACCCCATTGCACGCACTGCACATCGAACTGGGCGCGCGCATGGTGCCGTTCGCCGGCTATGACATGCCCGTGCAATACCCGCTGGGCGTGATGAAGGAACACCAGCACACTCGCGATCAGGCTGGCCTGTTCGACGTTTCGCACATGGGCCAGATCCGCCTGACCGGCGCCAATGCCGCCAAGGCCCTGGAAACCCTGGTACCGGTGGACATCGTCGACCTGCCGGTGGGCATGCAGCGCTACGCGATGTTCACCAACGAAACCGGCGGCATCCTCGACGACCTGATGGTCGCCAACCTGGGTAACGACGAACTGTTCCTGGTGGTCAACGCGGCCTGCAAGGATCAGGACCTGGCGCACCTGCAAAAGCACATCGGCGAGCAGTGCAAGATCGAGCCATTGTTCGAAGAGCGCGCCCTGTTGGCCCTGCAAGGTCCTGCGGCGGTCACTGTGCTGGCGCGTCTGGCACCGGAAGTGGCAAAAATGACCTTCATGCAGTTCGCCCGCGTGAAGCTGCTGGGCGTGGACTGCTTCGTCAGCCGCTCGGGTTACACCGGTGAAGACGGTTACGAAATCTCTGTTCCAGCGGCCAACGCCGAAGCCCTGGCCCGCGCCCTGCTGGCTGAAACGGAAGTCGAAGCCATTGGCCTTGGCGCGCGCGATTCGCTGCGCCTGGAAGCCGGCCTGTGCCTGTACGGCCATGACATGAACACCGACACCACCCCGATCGAGGCCAGCCTGTTGTGGGCCATCTCCAAGCCGCGTCGTGCCGATGGCGCGCGTGCTGGCGGCTTCCCCGGCGCTGAAAACGTGTTCGCCCAACAACAGGACGGTGTCAGCCGCAAGCGCGTCGGTCTGTTGCCGCAAGAACGTACCCCGGTGCGAGAAGGCGCGGAGATCGTCAACGAAGCAGGCGAGATCATCGGCAGCGTCTGCAGCGGCGGTTTCGGGCCTACCCTGGGCGGACCTTTGGCGATGGGTTATCTCGACAGCGCTTATATCGCTATCGATACACCGGTATGGGCAATTGTTCGTGGGAAAAAGGTTCCTTTGCTTGTAAGCAAAATGCCATTTGTTCCACAACGCTACTATCGCGGCTGATTGACTGTTTCTATAAGTAACGCGATTGCGTTATGCCTGCACTAATGTGTAACGCAATCGCCATAAAATAGTGCATCACTCTTTCATTCCATTCGAATATGAACTTGGCTTATAACGTTCGAAAACAATTGAACAAGGTAATCGTATAAGCCCGCACTAGTGAACCGACTAAGCCAGCGAACACAGGAAAACCGGGGCCTTCGCGGGGCTTGTTTTTTCTCCCGTAGTTGGCGTAGAGTTTGTTCACTGTGTTTGCATGGGTCGCTTGGAATCGTGACCTGGGCAGTAGCCTACAAGTTAGCTACATCCCGTTCGACGTCTTCTTACTCTCCTGCAACCCAGCCCCAGTACTCTCTCATGAGATAGAGACTGTCATTAATTTTAGCGTCAAAGGAAATAAGAAATGTCCCAACGTCAGAGCGGTACCGTCAAGTGGTTTAACGACGAGAAAGGTTTTGGTTTTATCACTCCAGAAAGCGGTCCGGATCTGTTCGTGCATTTCCGCGCTATTCAGGGCAACGGTTTCAAGAGCCTGAAAGAAGGCCAGAAAGTGACTTTCATCGCTGTGCAAGGCCAGAAAGGCATGCAGGCTGACGAAGTACAAGCAGAAGGCTAATCTTCTGTAACGAAAAAGCCCCTGATGCTGACATCAGGGGCTTTTTTGTGCGCGCAATTCCGTAAAATGGCTTCTTTTTCCGCCGAGAGCCGCCATGTCGAAACACTTGCTAACCCCCCAGGGCGAATTTCCTGCCGCTGGCCTGGGTCGTCGCCTGGCCGCCATGTTCTATGACTTCCTGCTGTGCACCGCCCTTCTGATCGTCACCAGCGGCGCCTACAAGATGATTCAGATGGCGATCATCGGTGAAGGCAAAATGCGCGCGCTCACAGAGTCCGGGGCGCTCGACGGCGACCCATTGCTCTCGACCGTTCTACTGTTCGTTTTGTTTGGCTTCTTCGCCAAGTTCTGGACCCACTCCGGCCAGACCCTGGGCATGCAGGTCTGGGGCATCCGCGTACAGAATGCCGATGGCTCTGCGATCAGCCTGTGGCAGGCGCTGCTGCGCTTTGTGGTGTCGATCGCCTCATGGCTGTGCGTTGGCCTGGGATTTTTCTGGTCGCTGTTCGACAAGCAGCAACGCAGCTGGCACGACATGTATTCCGACACCCGGCTTGTGCGGATACCGAAAAAACAAAAGTAACGCCCACAAAAAAGATCGCAGCCTGCGGCAGCTCCAACGGGTTTACGCTTAACCGTGTAGGAGCTGCCGAAGGCTGCGATCTTTTGATTTTGCTATTATGCGTTCCCTGCCAACTTCATCCGCGCCGCCTGGGTGAAGTCGAGCATACGCTTCAACGGCCGAATGGCCTGAGGAATCAGCGCCGGATCGACGAAGATTTCGTTCGCCCCCTCCTTCAAGCTCTTCAGCGTCCGCTCAAGGGTATTCATCGCCATCCACGGGCAGTGCGCGCAACTGCGGCATGCAGCGCCGTTACCGGCCGTTGGCGCTTCGATGAAGACCTTGTCCGGGCACAACTGCTGCATCTTGTAGAAGATGCCACGATCAGTGGCGACGATCAGGGTCTTATTCGGCAGCGTCTGTGCCGCCGCGATCAACTGGCTGGTCGAGCCGACAGCATCTGCCAGCTCGATCACCGATGTGGGCGACTCAGGGTGCACCAGGATCGCTGCATCAGGATACAGTGCCTTCATGTCTTCGAGCTGTTTGGACTTGAACTCTTCGTGAACGATGCAGGCGCCGTCCCACAACAGCATGTCGGCACCGGTCTGGCGCTGGATATAGGTGCCCAGATGCTTGTCCGGCCCCCAAATGATGGTTTCGCCGTTGTCCATCAGGCTTTCGACAATCTCCAGCGCACAGCTTGAAGTCACTACCCAGTCCGCCCGCGCCTTCACCGCCGCCGACGTGTTGGCATAGACCACTACCGTGCGCTCGGGATGCTGGTCGCAGAACGCGGAGAACTCGTCAACCGGGCAGCCCAGGTCCAGCGAGCACGTCGCTTCCAGTGTCGGCATCAGGATGCGTTTTTCAGGGTTGAGGATCTTGGCCGTTTCGCCCATGAACTTGACCCCGGCGACCACCACGGTCTTGGCCGGATGAGCATTGCCAAAGCGCGCCATTTCCAGCGAGTCGGAAACACAGCCACCGGTTTCTTCAGCCAGGGCCTGAATGATCGGATCGCAATAGAAGTGAGCCACCAACACCGCGTCCTGAGCCTTGAGCTCGGCGGCGATGGCGGCACGGTAATAGGCTTCCTCATCGACGGTCAGCGGCTTGGGCTGCTTGGCATCGAGGTGGGCTTGAACCAGAAGGCGTTCGGAAATCTGCGTCATGTTCGCAAGACCTGCAGGCGCATTCGCGCGAAAGTCGAGTATACACCCGGCTCCGGACCCATCAGGGTACCGCCGGGAAAGTGAGTATTCATCAGGCACGGACAGCTTTGAAGCTGCGCAAGGCTACAGAATATCCCGAGGATGCAAAAGATGATTCTGACCTGCGTCGTGCAGTGCTGCCCCAGAATCGGGCGGACTTAAATCGCGGGCAAAAAAAAATCCGGAAATCCTCACTTTCGTGGGCCTTCCAGACTTTTAAAACAGCTTGAAAATGGTGGGTCGTGTGGGATTCGAACCTACGACCAATTGGTTAAAAGCCAACTGCTCTACCAACTGAGCTAACGACCCGCTGTGTGGTGGCGCGTATAATACTGATTTTTAAGGACTATTCAACACCTATTTTAAAATAATTCAAAAATAAGGTGTTGGGTCGCTGATTCCGGCCGCTGCAAAGCCTTCCGCACGCAGGCGGCAGCTGTCGCACTTACCACACGCACGGCCCTGATCATCGGCCTGATAGCACGAAACGGTAAGACCGTAGTTCACACCGAGCTTCACGCCTGCCTGGACGATCTGTGCCTTACTGAGGTTTTGCAGCGGCGCCTGGATACGGAAGCCCTGGCCCTCTACGCCGGCCTTGGTCGCCAGGTTGGCCATACGCTCGAAGGCCTCGACGAACTCCGGGCGGCAGTCCGGGTAGCCCGAGTAGTCGACTGCATTCACACCGATAAAGATGTCACGCGCACCGAGCACTTCAGCCCACCCCAACGCCAGCGACAGAAATACTGTGTTGCGTGCCGGTACGTAAGTCACCGGAATGCCTTCCCCCGCCACTTCCGGCACATCGATGCTGCTGTCGGTCAGTGCCGAACCGCCGATGCCGTTCAGGTTCAAACCAATCACTTTGTGCTCGACTACACCCAGGTCACGGGCGACACGTTCGGCCGCATACAGCTCGGCGTGAGAGCGCTGACCGTAATCGAAACTCATGGTGTAGCAGCTGTAACCTTCGGCGCGTGCCATGGCCACGACCGTTGCCGAATCCAGGCCACCCGAGAGCAAGATGACCGCACGTTTTTGAGCAGTGTTCAGTTGTTCCGTCATTTCAGCGCCCCGGCTCGTCATTCCAAAGATATTTATGCAGCTGCAATTGCAGACGCACTGGCAGATTGTCCGCCACCACCCAATCAGCCAGGTCACGAGCATTCAGATCATGGTGACTTGGCGAAAACAGGACTTCGCCGGCTCGCTGGTCCAGACCGTACTGGATCAGCTTGGAAACGGACCAGTCATAGTCTTCACGCGAGCAGATGACAAATTTCACCTGATCGTTGGGCGTGAGCAGCTCAATGTTTTCATAACGGTTGCGATGCGCTTCTTTCGACCCTGGTGTTTTCAGGTCGACGACGCGACTGACCCTGGAATCTACCGCCGAGATATCGAGGGAACCACTGGTTTCCAGCGACACTTCGTAACCGGCATCACACAACCGCTTGAGTAAGGGAATGGCATTAGGTTGCGCCAGGGGCTCGCCGCCCGTGACACAAACATAGCGCGGGCGAAAACCGGCCACTTGCTCGAGGATATCGTCGAGCGTGCGGACAGTCCCGCCTGTGAACGCGTAGGCGCTGTCGCAGTATTGGCAACGCAACGGGCAACCGGTCAGGCGCACAAAAACAGTGGGCAAGCCGGCAGTCCGAGTTTCACCCTGCAACGAGTAGAAAACTTCGGTGATTCTCAATGTGTCTTGCATAGTCGCCACGGGCGTAACAGCTAAACAGGCTGTCCGCCTCCGTCAGGCACTTCAAGGAACCCCGACAATGCGCAGATCCCAAAAAGCGTGTTTCAGAAAAAGGGTGTGAATTCTAACGAAAAAACCCGCGGCAAGCGCGGGTTTCTTTGAAACGGGTCAAGCAGGCTTACATTTTCTGCAGATCGCGCTGGGCCAGCTGAGCGGCGGAAGTCCCCGGATACTGGGATATCACCTGCTGCAGAATGCCTTTGACTCGGTCAGTGTGACCGAGGCGGCGCTCTACATCAGCGAGTTTGTACAGCGAATCAGGCACCTTGGCGTGCTTTGGGTAAAGCTGCGAAACCTTGGCAAACGCTTGACCTGCACCTTGCAGATCGCCTTTGGCCAAGTTGACCTCTCCCAACCAATACTGCGCGTTGCCCGCGTATTGGCTGTTCGGGTATTTGCGCAGGAAGGCGGCGAAAGCCTGGCTGGCCTTGTCGAAATCCTTGGCTTTGATCAGGTCGAAGGCAGCGTCGTAGTAGAGCTTTTCCTTCGCCGGATCTGCAGGTTCGCTGCCCGCGGCAGGTGCTTGTGCGGCTGCCGCCCCCGCGGCTGCGGCTGCGCCCGCTGCTGCACCGGGAGCATTCAAATCGCCACCGGTGGAAGAATTTTCTGGAGTCGCGGCTGGTGCAACGCCGGATCCAATGCGCCGATCAAGATCCTGGTATCGCTCCAGGCTTTCCTGCTTCATGCGCGCTACATCATTTTGCAGCACTTCGATTGCACCTTGCTGGCGCTCGATTTGTTGCTGCATGGATTGCAGTTGGTTGAACAGCTCGCCCTGTGCCGAGACAGGGGTCGAAACCCCTCCCCCGGCATAGGCGCCGTTCGTACCGTAACCTGCAGGCGGATAGCTGCTTCCGCCATTGCCGGAGTCGTTATCGACCACAGGAACCGCAGCCCACGCCGAAAGCGACGCGAGGCTGAGAGCCAGAACAGTTACAGCACGACGGCACGTTCGCATATCGAATTACTTACGCAGTTCGACGCGACGGTTTTGAGCCCAGGACTGCTCGTCGTTGCCGGTAGCAACTGGACGCTCTTCGCCGTAGGAAACCAGCTCCAGCTGAGCTGGGGAAACGCCTTGCAGTACCAGGTAGCGCTGAACGGCTTTCGCACGACGCTCGCCCAGTGCCATGTTGTACTCACGAGTACCACGTTCGTCGGTGTTGCCTTCCAGAACAACGCGAGCGCCGTTTGCTTTCAGGTCTTTGGCGTGAACGTCCAGAGCGCGCATGGCTTCTGGCTTCAGGTCCGAACTGTCGTATTCGAAGTAGAAAGTGGTGATAGCGCGCAGGGCAGCTTCTTCGCTCAGGGAGCCGTCAACTGCACCAGTGTTTGCGCCGTAACCAGCGTTTGGATCTACCGCGCCTTCGCCGGCATTGTCGCCGCCCTTGGACGAGCAACCTACAGCTACAGCCATGGCGAGAGCCAGCGCAGCAAATTTACCAAACTTCAGCATTTCCATCGTGAAACTCCTAATGAACCCCAGTGTGTTAAGTAAAACGTAAAGCGCCGCGTCAGTTCAGGTAAGGGGACCAGGAAGGTTCTCTGACTTCGCCTTGTGCGGTAGGAAGCGGGAGCCTTACGCGTCCATTGATGGACACGAGCATCAAGACTCCCCGGCCCTGCTGGCGGGTGGCGTAGATTACCATGGTGCCGTTGGGCGCGACAGTGGGCGACTCGTCCAGAGTGCTATCAGTGAGGATTTTTACACTACCTCGCTGCAAATCCTGGGCCGCCACTTTGAAATTGGTGAAACCGTCCTGGCGGTGAATCATCACCAGGGTCTTTTCGTCTGCCGACAGCTTCGGGTTGGCGTTGTAGTTACCGACGAAAGTCACACGTTCGGCACCGCCGCCACCCACGCTGGTTTTATAAATCTGCGGCTTGCCGCCACGGTCGGAAGTGAAGTAGATGGTCGACCCATCCTTACCCCAGAAAGGCTCGGTGTTGATACCAGGACCGTTGGTGACGCGGGTGATCTGACGCGAACCCAGGTTCATCACGTAGATGTCCGGGTTGCCGTCTTTGGACAGCACGAACGCCAGGCGATTGCCATCCGGTGACCAGGCTGGCGCACCGTTCAGGCCTTCGAAGTTGGTGATCTGCTCACGGCGACCGGTGTCGATGTTCTGCATGAACACCCGTGGACGCTTCTGCTCGAACGAAACGTAGGCAATGCGCTTGCCATCCGGTGCAAAGCGTGGCGACAGGATCGGCTCGCGCGATTGCAGCAGGGTCACGGCGCGGGCACCGTCGTAGTCCGAACGCTGCAAGGTGTAACGCGTGTTCTTCTCGGAGAAGCGCTCGGCAGTCACGTACAGCAGACGAGTCGAGAACGCACCTTTGATACCGGTGAGTTTTTCAAACGACTGGTCGGAGATGTAGTGCGCCATGTCACGCAGTTGATCCACACCACCCGACACGCTACCGGTCAGCACTTGCTGCTCGGTGGCAACGTTAAACAGTGCGTACTGAACCTGCAGGCGACCGCCCGCCGGAACGATGCTGCCGACCATGACGTACTGGGCACCCAGCGCCTTGAAGTCACGGAAAATGATTTCGCTGGCCTGGCTTGGCTGGCTGATCATGTTCTGCTTGGGAATAGGCGAGTAGTAACCCGAGTTGCGCAGGTCGTTACCGATGATTTCAGCCATGTCGTCCGGCAGCACGCTACCGCCCTGGAAGCCGAACGGTACAACCGCGATCGGGGTGGCCCGGTCACTACCGCTGGTGACCAGAATGTTTTTCTCATCTGCCATCGCGATCCCTGCCATGCAGCAGATCACGACGAGCATTCCTCGAAGGAGGTTTCTCACGGGGCTAGATCCTCAGGTGTGAATGTCATCTTGAATGAACGATACGGAGCGAAATCACTCGGCTTCATTCCCTGCATTTCCGTCAAACGTCCAATATTCTTCACTGCCGCTACGGCTGAAGCGTCAAACGGACCGTCGCCACTGGACTTGAGCACCTTGACCGAAGTCACCGTACCGTCCGGCAACATGCCGATTTGCAGCTGAACCGTCATGCCTTTGCGGGCCGAAGGTGGACGAGCCCAGCCTTCCGCTGCACGCATTCGAATCAGGTCATCGAAACTGCCGGCGACTTCGTCACCCTGCTCATCGGCCAAGGCCTGCTGACGCTGTGGCGTGTCGGAAAGCAAATCTGCCAGGGCCTGGGCCTTTTTGTCTTCGGCGGACTTTTTCGCCGCGTCCTGCGATTTCTTCTTCGCAGCATCGGCAGCAGCTTTCTTCTTCGCTTCCTCGGCGACTTTCTTCTTCGCCTCTTCAGCTTCAGCTTTCTTCTTGGCGTCTTCCGCGGCTTTCTTCTTCGCGTCTTCGACGATCTTTTTCTTCGCTTCTTCAGCAGCCGCTTTCTTGGCCTCTTCTTCAGCCGCCTTCTTGGCTTCTTCTTCAGCTTTCTTCTTGGCTATATCAGCCAATTGTTTCTCTTCTGCCTTCTTGGCTTCGGCGGCTTTCTTCGCGTCGTCGGCTTTCTTGGCTTCGTCAGCCTTTTTCGCCTCGTCCGCTTTCTTCGCCTCGTCGGCCTTCTTGGCTTCCTCGGCCTTTTGAGCCGCTTCTTCTTTCTTTTGTTCCGCAGCCTTCACCGCTTCCTGCTCGACCTTCTTCTGTTCCAACTGCTCTTCTTCGGTCTGGCGCGCGGCGGATTTCTTCGCCTCACCCGCAATCTTCTGATTGGTCTGGGTGGTTGCCTGACTTTTCGATTTCAGTTGGTACAGGGTCGCCTGGACAATAGGCTTGGCCGGCGGCAGCTCCGGTGTGAAGGCAAAACTGACAAACAGCATGCCGAACACCAGCACGTGCAAGCCAATCGCCCAGACACTAGGCCAGAAGTAGCTTTCCGAGGCGGACGGCTCTCGCTGTTGCTGCATCAGGGCGCCTCGGTAATCAAGCCAACATTACCGACCCCGGCTTTCTGCAACCCGCCCATGGCACCCATGACGGCACCATAGTCGACGCTCTTGTCGCCGCGAATGAAGACTTGGGTACGCTTGCCGCTTTCGTTGCCGACGCGGATGATCTTGGTGACCGCATCAGTCATCTGCGGCAGGGTCATGGCGCGGTCTTGTTGCTTCTCTGTGTCGACTTCGCTGCCAAGATTCCAGTAATAGGTCTTGTCAGCCTTGATCGAAATGGTCAGGACCTGGGTGTTGTTGTCCTGCGGCAAGGCTTCGCTGGAAACCTTCGGCAGATCAACTTTCACGCCCTGATTGAGCATCGGCGCGGTCACCATGAAGATGACCAGCAGTACCAACATCACGTCGATGTAAGGCACCACGTTCATCTCGGCGACCGGCTTGCGCTTGTGTCGGGCTCGAGCGATTAAAGCCATTGGAAATTACCTGCTTATTCTTCGCTGGTGTGCACTTTGCGGTGCAGGATCGCCTGGAATTCATCGGCGAAGGTGTAGTAGCGGCTCAGCAGGGTTTCGCTGCGAGCGGAGAAGCGGTTGTAAGCGATAACGGCCGGAATGGCGGCGAACAGGCCGATCGCGGTGGCGATCAGGGCTTCGGCAATACCTGGCGCTACAGTGGCCAGAGTCGCTTGTTGGGCAGTTGCCAGGCCACGGAAGGAGTTCATGATGCCCCAGACGGTACCGAACAGACCGATGTACGGGCTGACAGAGCCGACGGTGGCCAGGAACGGCAGGCTCTGCTCAAGCTTTTCTTCCTCGCGGGAAATGGCAACGCGCATGGCGCGAGCCACACCTTCCATGACCGCTTCCGGATCAACACCTGGCTGCTGGCGCAGACGGGAGAACTCCTTGAAGCCGGCGCGGAAGATTTGCTCGACACCCGAATCCGGGTCCGGGTTGCTGCCCGCCTGACGGTAGAGTTTGGACAGATCGATGCCCGACCAGAAGCGCTCCTCGAAGCTCTCCAGGGCACGTCGACCGGCGCGCAGCAGGTTGCTGCGCTGAAAGATCATGATCCATGAGGTCACCGATGCGGCTACCAGGGTCAGCATCACCAGTTGCACAACGATACTGGCATTGCTGACCAAGCTCCACATGGAGGAATGGTCGACGACGTTAGCTTCCACGCTTTATCTCCTGCTTTGAGTGTGTACCCGCGCCGCTCACGTCGGCAAAGGCCGCTCGTAGAGCTTCGGGAATGGCCCGGGGTTTCAAACTGTTGGTGCGCACACAGGCCACCAGAAACTGCCCTTCGCAGAGCAGCGCATTATCCGCGGCCCGCCTGACCTGCTGTTTGAAGCGCAGGCTGGCGCGGTTCAATTCGATTACTTCAGCGCTTACCAGCAACTCGTCATCCAGTCGCGCCGGCGCGTGATAGCGCGCTTCGCTGGAATGCACGACGAACAACAGGTCCTCCCCTGCCAGCTGCGACTGGGCAAAGCCCAGCTCTCGTAGCCGCTCGGTTCGAGCCCGTTCCATAAACTTGAGGTAATTAACGTAATACACGATGCCGCCCGCATCGGTGTCCTCGTAATAAACGCGACAACGATGTGCGAAAGGCTCAAGCCCGTTTTGCGCGCGCATACTCTAGTGCTTACTCCTCAGGTTGCCAATCCGGCCAGGCAACTGTTTTTCATTGTTCTGCGGCTTTCTCGCAAAAGTACGGTCCTGGGACAGCACAATGCCCGAAAAATCTTCCCGCAAAAGTTAATTAATCGTCCACGGCATCGAGGAACTCGTCTACCACGGGCATCTCACCCAATCGTGACGGAATGTTTAAGCCGAAGTGCAGGTACGCATGCCGGGTCACCACCCGACCACGCGGGGTGCGCATGATGTAGCCCTGCTGAATCAGATAGGGCTCCAGCACATCTTCAATGGTGTGACGCTCTTCGCTGATAGCCGCGGCGAGGCTGTCCACACCGACCGGTCCACCGTCGAACTTCTCGATCATGGTCAGCAACAGGCGTCGATCCTGATGATCGAAGCCACGCTCATCGACATCCAGCAGGTTCAAGGCCATATCGGCAACAGATTTGGTGATATGGCCCTTGGCACGAACTTCGGCGAAGTCCCGCACCCGGCGCAGCAAGCGGTTGGCGATCCGCGGCGTGCCACGGGCACGCCGGGCGATTTCGAAGGCACCTTCGGGGTCCAGCGGCAAGCCAAGGATGCTCGCCGAACGACTGACAATCGTCGACAGATCGGCGTTGCTGTAGAACTCCAGGCGCTGGACGATCCCGAAACGGTCGCGCAGCGGGTTGGTCAGCATCCCCGCCCGCGTGGTCGCGCCGACCAAGGTGAAAGGCGGCAGATCGAGTTTGATCGAACGCGCAGCCGGACCTTCGCCGATCATGATGTCGAGCTGGAAATCTTCCATGGCCGGGTACAGCACTTCTTCGACAATCGGCGACAGGCGATGGATTTCATCGATGAACAACACATCGTGCGGCTCAAGATTGGTCAGCAAGGCCGCCAGATCCCCCGGACGCTCAAGGACCGGCCCCGAGGTGCTTTTGATCGAGACGCCCATTTCCTGGGCAATGATGTTGGCCAGGGTGGTTTTACCCAGCCCCGGTGGACCGAAAATCAGCGTATGGTCCAGGGACTCGCTGCGACCACGGGCAGCCTGGATGAACAACTCCATCTGCTCACGAACGGTCGGCTGGCCAATGTATTCGGCCAGGCTGACAGGACGAATCGCCCGGTCCTGGACTTCCTCGCGCTCACGGGGACCACCCGTGGCAGCGATCAGACGATCAGCTTCAATCACTTAGATCATTCCCTTCAGGGCACGACGAATCATGTCTTCACTGCTCAAGCCTTTCTCCTTGATCGCGGAAATCGCCTTGCTGGCTTCCTGCGGTTTGTAACCCAGGGAAATCAGTGCGCTGACCGCGTCGTTCTCGGCGGTATTGACCGGGGCAGGCCCGTCCGGCTGGTTCGGCACCAGAGCGAACATGGCGGGTACGGTTTCCCAGGCCTTGAAGCGATCCTTGAGTTCAACCAACAGGCGCTCGGCGGTTTTTTTGCCCACGCCCGGCACCTTGGTCAGCGCCGAGGTGTCCTGGGATTGCACGCAACGGATCAGTTCGTCGACTTCCAGGCTCGACATCAAGGCCAGGGCCAGTTTCGGCCCCACCCCATTAAGACGGATCAACTCGCGAAAAAAGTCTCGCTCGCGCTTACCGACGAAGCCATAGAGTAACTGCGCGTCTTCGCGTACGACCAAATGGGTGTGTAACGTCAGCGGTTCACCGACCGACGGCAAGCGGTACAGCGTGGTCATGGGCACTTCAAGCTCATAGCCCAGGCCATTTACATCCAGAATCAGGTGCGGCGGCTGTTTCTCAGCCAGTGTGCCGCGCAAGCGTCCAATCACGTTACAGATCCTTGAGCGTTGGCCAGCACAAGGCCAGCGACTGACAGAGCAAGGATTTTGCGCCAGCCCGGGCGCAAATCCCTTATTCCATAAAATTGACTGCAGATGCTATCAGAGACGCAGACGCCCGCCACGACTGCGTGCCGCCCCCAGGCCATGGGGCAGAAGACTGGAACGGGTGTGAGCATGACAAATGGCAATCGCCAGGGCGTCCGAGGCATCGATTTGCGGTTTACTGGTCAGTTTCAGCATGTGCATGACCATCATTTGCACTTGCTCCTTGTTGGCCGCACCGGTGCCGACCACCGCCTGCTTGACCTGAGTCGCGGTGTACTCGGCTATCTCCAGGCTTTCTTCCGCGCCCGCCACGATGGCGGCACCACGGGCCTGCCCCAGTTTCAGCGCGGAATCGGCGTTGCGTGCCATGAAGACCTTTTCGATGCCCATGGTCACAGGCTTGTAGGTCTGAATGATTTCCCGCACCCCGCGATAGACAATCTGCAGGCGCTCATACAGTTCGCCCGCACCGGTGCGGATACAACCGGAAGCCACGTACTCGCAGCCACGCCCTGTATCGCGTACCACGCCATAACCGGTGATGCGCGAACCGGGGTCGATACCAAGAATTAAAGTCATAACGCCTGCAGAAAGAAATCGCGGTGGCCTGAGGATAACTGTGTAGGAGCTGCCGAAGGCTGCGATCTTTTAAATAAAAAGCTGAAAATCAAAAGATCGCAGCCTCCGGCAGCTCCTACATGAAGAGCACACCGAACTCTGCGACCTTTTTTTCAAAGCCATCAACCGAGTTGAGCAGCTACCGACTCCGGGATATCGGCGTTGGAGTAGACGTTCTGCACGTCATCCAGGTCTTCGAGCATGTCGATCAGCTTGAGGACTTTTTCCGCGCCTTCCAGATCCAGCTCGGCACTGGTGGTCGGGAGCATGACAATTTCCGCATCGGTGCCTTTGAAACCTGCTGCTTCCAGCGCGTTACGTACAGCGTAGAAGCCGGCAAACGACGTGAATACGTCGATGGAACCATCTTCGTTGGTCACCACGTCATCGGCGTCGGCCTCCATGGCCGCTTCCATCAGTGCGTCTTCATCGACGCCAGGTGCAAAAGAAATCTGCCCCTTGCGTTCGAACAGGTACGCCACCGAACCGTCGGTACCAAGGTTACCGCCGCATTTGCTGAACGCATGGCGAACTGCCGCCGCGGTGCGGTTGCGGTTGTCGGTCATGCACTCGACCATCACCGCCACGCCGCCGGGCCCATAACCTTCGTAAGTCAGCTCGACCACGTCATCCGTGTCGGCAGCACCGGTGCCACGAGCGATGGCGCGATCGATGATGTCACGGCTCATGTTCGCACCCAGGGCCTTGTCCAAGGCCAGGCGCAGACGTGGATTGGAGCCTGGATCGCCACCACCCTGACGGGCTGCGACGGTCAGTTCACGAATCCACTTGGTGAAGATCTTGCCTCTCTTGGCATCCTGACGTTCTTTGCGGTGCTTGATGTTCGCCCACTTGGAATGACCTGCCATAACTCGCTCCGAATTCTCTTTGGAACATTGCCCGCTGCGCCTTGAGGCGCCAGCCGGCAAACAAAAATATCGACCATACCCATAAAGAAAAGGCGCATCCGAAGATGCGCCCTTCAGATCAGCCTTACTCGGCTTTAGGCGTTTCGCGCAGACGAATGTGCAGTTCGCGCAATGCCTTGGCATCTACCTGACCCGGCGCCTGAGTCATGACATCCGCCGCGCTCTGGGTTTTCGGGAAGGCGATCACTTCACGGATCGACTGGGCGCCAGTCATCAGCATTACCAGACGGTCCAGACCGAATGCCAGGCCACCGTGTGGCGGTGCACCGTATTTCAGGGCGTCGAGCAGGAAGCCAAATTTCTCTTCCTGTTCCGCTTCGTTGATACCCAACAGACGGAAGACCGACTGTTGCATTTCCTTGCGATGGATACGGATCGAACCGCCACCCAGCTCAGTGCCGTTCAGCACCATGTCGTATGCGCGGGACAGTGCGGTCGCCGGGTTGGCTTCCAGCTCTGCCGGGGTGCACTTCGGCGCGGTGAACGGGTGGTGCAGAGCGGTGAAGCTGCCGTCGTCGTTCTCTTCGAACATCGGGAAGTCGACGACCCACATCGGTGCCCATTCGCAGGTCAGCAGGTTAAAGTCGTGACCCACCTTGATCCGCAGCGCGCCCAGGGCTTCGCTGACGATTTTGAATTTGTCTGCACCGAAGAACACAATATCGCCATCGACTGCACCGACGCGATCGAGGATCACGTTCAGGGCCGCTTCAGGGATGTTCTTGACGATTGGCGACTGCAGGCCTTCGACGCCTTTGGCGCGCTCGTTGACCTTGATGTACGCCAGGCCCTTGGCACCGTAGATACCGACGAACTTGGTGTAGTCGTCGATCTTGCTGCGCGGCATGCTCGCCCCGCCCGGAACGCGCAGTGCAGTTACACGGCATTTCGGATCGTTGGCCGGACCACTGAAGACCTTGAATTCAACGTCTTTGAGTTGGTCGGCAACGTCCACCAACTCAAGCGGGTTACGCAGGTCCGGTTTGTCGGAACCGTAGCGGCGCATGGCCTCTTCGAAAGTCATGTGTGGGAAATCGCCGAATTCCAGACCCAGCACTTCCTTGAACAGGTTGCGGATCATGCCTTCGGTCAGGCCCATGATGTCTTTTTCATCGAGGAAGCTGGTCTCGATGTCGATCTGGGTGAATTCCGGCTGGCGGTCGGCACGCAGGTCTTCGTCACGGAAGCACTTGGCGATCTGGTAGTAACGATCGAAGCCGGCGACCATCAGCAGTTGCTTGAACAGCTGTGGCGATTGCGGCAAGGCGAAGAACGAACCGGCGTGCGTACGGCTTGGCACCAGGTAGTCGCGAGCACCTTCCGGCGTGGCACGGGTCAGGATCGGCGTCTCGACGTCGAGGAAGCCATTTTCGTCCAGGTAGCGGCGGATGCTGGTGGTCATGCGCGAACGCAGACGCAGCTTCTCGGCCATTTCCGGGCGACGCAAATCAAGGAAGCGGTAGCGCAGGCGGGTTTCTTCGCCAACGTCAGAGAACTCGTTCAATGGGAACGGTGGGGTTTCCGCTTCGTTCAGCACTTCCAGCTCATAGCCCAGCACTTCGATCATGCCCGAAGCCATGTTGGCGTTGGTGGCACCGGCCGGACGCAGGCGAACCTTGCCAGTGACCTTGACCACGTATTCGCTGCGCACACGATCGGCGACGGCGAAGGTTTCAGCGCGGTCCGGGTCGAACACCACCTGGGCCAGACCATCACGATCACGGATATCGAGGAAAATCACCCCACCGTGGTCACGGCGACGGTGGACCCATCCGCAAAGGGTAATTTCCTGGCCGTCCAGGCTTTCGTTCAGTTGGCCGCAATAATGGCTGCGCATCATGGTCGTGGTTTCACTTCTCGTAATTCGTCATTCGGTTGGAGACCTTGCACATGGTCGGATGTCCGACGATGCAAGCGCTCACGTGTGTGGTTCAGTTCAAGGCTGTTGGCTCAGAGCATGGACACTAGTCAGCTTTGTCGCCGCCAGCCAGGTTCTTCTTGGAGCCGGTCTTGAAATCAGTCTCGTACCAACCGGTACCGCTGAGGCGGAAACCCGGCATGGACAGCATCTTCTTTAGTTCAGGTGCCTGGCATGCAGGGCAGTCGACCAGCGGTGCATCGCTGATCTTTTGAATGGCTTCCAACTGATGACCACAGGAAGCACATTGGTAATCGTACATCGGCATGGGGTTGTCTCGGCAATCAGATTGCTACCGCACACGCTGGGTTTTGCGGCAAAGAGCGGGATTATATCCATTAAATGCAGCCTGTGCAGCCGTAAGACTGCACAGATCGACACGTCGCCCCTTCATCCCCGGGACGGAGCCATGGCCTCGCAACGACCATCTTTGAGACTATGCACAACACACACCACCCGTACCAGCGCGCTGAAGTTTTTTACCCCACCGTGACGCAAATGCACTTCGCGATCCACGTGAGACAACAACGCACTGACCGAACAGCAATTTACCTTGGCCATTTCGCTCAAGATATCCCAGTAAACCTGCTCCAGCCGCAAGCAGGTGGCGAAACCATTCAACCGCACCGACCGGGACAAGGGCTGGACCAGCCCCATATCGAACTCACTGACAAACGGATCAATTCTGATCCCCTTGAACGCACCGTTCCTCGCTTCCTTTTGCCTGATGTCATAAACCATATCACTGACACTCCTTTGTCATCCTTGGTTTCCATAAGGGCCTGCGCACTTATAAAACCGCGGGGGCAAAGTTATATCCAGATGACTTTTTGACCCTCCGCGTAGGAGAAGCCAACAGCGGATGGCAGATCATGGAGAGCGTCCTACGCCCGGAATTTTCCTACTCCGAACGGCGAAAGCTCACTCAGTAGGCAGGTGCTTTTTCGACGGACAAAGACAACGCGCGAACAACACCCTCAAGGCATCATCCGCGCATCAACTGACTACTAATCCAGCAGGGCGCGAAGCATCCAGGCGGTTTTTTCGTGAACTTGCATGCGCTGGGTCAGCAGATCGGCCGTCGGTTCGTCACTGACCTTTTCAAGCAGCGGAAAAATGCCGCGCGCCGTGCGTGTTACCGCTTCCTGCCCTTCAACCAGTTGCTTGATCATGTCCTCGGCTGAGGGCACGCCCTCCTCCTCTTTAATAGAGGACAGCCGCGCGTAAACGGAGTAAGCGCCGGGAGCCGGGAAGCCGAGCGCGCGGATTCGCTCGGCAATCAAGTCGACGGCCAACGCCAACTCGTTGTATTGCTCTTCGAACATCAGGTGCAAGGTCCGGAACATCGGGCCAGTGACATTCCAATGGAAATTATGGGTCTTCAAATAAAGTACATAAGTGTCCGACAACAGACGCGAAAGCCCGTCAACGATGGATTTGCGATCCTCTTCACTGATTCCGATATCGATTGCCATGTTTTTCCCCTAAAGGTGATGAAGTTCATCCAACAGGTGCAGGACCACTCTAGCAAGCCTGTTGCTGCCCCGCAGCCTTGGATACCTCACCGGCCTGCGACAAATCGCCCCCGACGCACCGCTGGACTCCTTGATTTGAGTAGCCACAAGCTTTGCTGTTAAATAGGCGGTGTGTCGCTGACGCCCTTATTTTCCGGGTGCTGCGCATAGGCTGATACTGGATACGTGCTCAACGCCTCTTCTTATTTGTTCTGAAGCGAACCGTGCCCCATCAGCTCTTCCTTGTGATCCGTCTAAACGTGAGTCAATCAAAATGTTGAAAATCGTCCACCTGCTAATGGGCGCAGCAGCCTTGCTGTTGTCCTTCATCCCTAGCCTGCGAACCGAAGCCGTACCTTACCTGCAACAACCCGATGCGCTGTACCTGGCCTTGTTCGGCCTGCTCAACCTCACCCTCGCTCCAGTCATTCCCAACTGGAACAAAGGTCCGCGTCACCAACTGCAAAACCTGGTCAGTGCGCTACTGATCCTGGCGGTCGTCCTGCAAATCCTGACGCTGCTTGCACCCATGCCTGAGATTGCCGGTCAACCTGCCGTTCTGTTCAGCCTGGTCGCAACGCTGATCGCCGTTGTTCTGCACCTGGCCATCGGCTTCTACAAATCATCACCCGCCGCCGCCACGCCTAGCTACGACATGAGCAACCGCGATACCGGCACCGTCAAGTGGTTCAACACCTCCAAAGGCTTCGGCTTTATTTCCCGCGACTCCGGCGACGATATCTTCGTGCACTTCCGGGCCATTCGCGGCGAAGGTCACCGCGTCCTGGTCGAAGGCCAGCGCGTGGAGTTCTCCGTCATGAATCGTGACAAGGGCCTGCAAGCCGAAGATGTGATTGCTGCTCTGCCGCGACGCTGATTCAAGGCAATAAAAAACCGCGAGCAACCTGATTGCTCGCGGTTTTTTTGTGCCTGCATTTCAGTAATGCGGTGGCGGCGCCTCTTCCTCGAAAGACTCGAACTGGCCAGCCATTTCTTCCTGGCGCTTGAGCAGCGCTGCGATTTGCAATTGAAGGCGCTCAACGGCTTTCTGCTGCGCGGCCAGCACATCATTCAACGCCTGGATGGTGTCATCCTGAAACGCCAACTGACTCTCCAGATCGGTAACGCGCTCTTCCAGGCTCATGATTCAACCCTCCAGAAACGTGAAATCTTCGGTCAGCACCAGACGCAGTCGCTCGCGAATCGCGGCGACCTGCTCGGCACTGTAAGGTTTGGCCGGGTGCCTGCCCCAGACCGGAGCCGGCCAAGCGGCGTCTTCGCGCTTGCGCACAATCACATGCATGTGCAATTGACTGACCACATTACCCAAGGCTGCGACATTCAGCTTGTCGGCATCGAATGAATCCTTGAGTGTTTCTGCCAACGCGCTCGTTTCCTGCCATAGCAACTGCTGATCGGCGACATCCAACTGAAATATCTCGCTGATATCGTCGCGACGAGGTACCAGGATGAACCATGGATAGTTCGAATCGTTGGACAACAGCAACCGGCAAAGCGGGAAATCGCCGATCAGTAAGGTGTCTTGTTGAAGTCGTGAATCTAAAGCGAACACTGCGCGCACTCCTGTCGGACCATCATGTTCAAGCTTAGCGCCCCACTCGAGAGACCGTGCGCCAAGCGACTGGACGGCAGCATACCTGTGAACCCGGCCGCCTTCACGACGAAGCAAGGGCAAAACCCGCTAAACCAACACCAAGTGGCCAGCCACTCGCCCCGAGATGTGACGCCCACCACGAAAATGCACCATCACGGCACCAAGGCCTTGTGCAAAAACGCTGGAATGACCAATCGGAAACGATTCGTTCCACCTACAAGAAAGGACAATCTGTATGAATTCAGTACAGCGATTGAATTTTTTTGCACCAAAACCGCACAGTGCGTCTACGCTGACTCCTTCGAACATCCGCCAATTACTCACTGGCGGGGTGAACCGGTAACATTTTTGGTTGTCACGCAGCGGTAACAGGGTGGTCAACACGATGCAAAGAATGGAGTCAAGCCCATGCACCAGCAGGATGAAGCCCCCGGTTTTATGAGGCTTTTGCAGCATCAGGCAGCCTTTCAGAAAAAAACTTCGGCAGGTTACTGATTTGAGCACGTTTGTTGCATTCACACCCACATCGTCTATGAGGCACCGCTGGAAGTGGAAGCCTTGAGACTAAATAAAACAGTGGCAGGATAGCCCAATGGAGATTCAAACGTTTCACCAGGGACTCTTTTTACCGATGCATCCGCCTAGAAAAACAGCACTAAAGTTGTCAGCCCGGTTGCATCGAGGCCATAAATTTGCGACATCTAGCAAGCTGATTACGACACCGTCGTAAAGATGCTGAAAGGTTAGATGCGCAAGTATCGCCAATATTGTCGGCGTGATATAAGTTTGCGCCGACACAAAAAGAAAGAGCCGCCCAGATAATAAAACAGGTGGAGCGGCAGTACTCTTCTAAAAACCAAAGGAGCAAATCACGATGCGCGTGATGAAGTGGAGCATGATCGCACTGGCAGTTGCAGCAGCAGCCAGTACTCAGTTGGCAGTAGCCGCACCTTTCGTAAGCGACCAGGCCGAAGCCAAAGGTTTCGTTGAAGACAGCAAGCTGGACTTGCTGGTTCGCAACTACTACTACAACCGTAACAAGAAAAACGGCGCAACCGACGACAAAGACTGGACCCAGGGCATTCAGGGCGTGTTCAGCTCGGGCTACACCCAAGGCCTGATCGGTGTTGGCGTTGAAGCTTGGGGCCAACTGGCCATCAAACTGGACGGTTCCGACAAATACGCTGGTTCCGGCAACATGTCCGTGGACGATGATGGCGAAGTCAACAACAGCCAGGGCAAAGCCGGCGCTGCCGCCAAGTTCCGCATCTCCAAGACCGAGCTGAAAATCGGTGACATGCAGCCAAGCACTGCTCCAGTGTTCGCTGTAGGCGGCTCCCGTATCCTTCACCAAACTGCCAGCGGTATCCAACTGCAGAGCAGCGAAATCAAAGACCTCGACCTCGAAGGCGGTCACTTCTACTCGGCGACCAGCCAGGACAGCAACGGCCGTGACGGCAGCCTGTGGGCTACCTACGCTGGCGTGCAAGCCAACTCCATCGACTACTTCGGTGGCAAGTACGGCATCAACGAAGACCTGAGTGTTTCGCTCTACGGTGCCAAGCTCGAAGACGTCTGGAACCAGTACTACGCCAACGCGAACTACACCCTCGCACTGGGCGGCGACAACTCGATCAACTTCGACGGTAACATCTACAACACCAAAGACACCGGTAACGCTAAAGCAGGCGACATCAGCAACACCGCCTACTCCCTGGCTGCTGCTTACTCGTTCCTGAAAGCACACACCCTGACCCTGGCGTTCCAGAAGGTCAACGGCGACACCCCGTTCGACTACGTCGGTGTGGGTGACAACAACCGTGGTGGCGACTCGATTTTCCTCGCCAACTCCATTCAGTACTCTGACTTCAACGCCCCTGGCGAGAAGTCGGTACAAGCCCGTTATGACCTGAAAATGGCCGAATACGGCGTACCAGGCCTGAGCTTCATGGTCCGTTACGTGAATGGTTGGAACATCGACGGTACCAACACTCCATCGAACAGCACCTACACCGGTCTGTACGGTGCAGACGGTAAACACCACGAAACCAACGTGGAAGCCAAGTACGTCATTCAATCCGGCCCAGCCAAAGATCTGTCGTTCCGTATTCGTCAAGCATGGCACACCGCCAACTCCGACGAAGGCGAAGGCGATATCTCTGAGTTCCGCCTGATCACCGACTACCCGCTCAACATTCTGTAATCGCAGAAAGTTAGTTCGCGGTAATCAAAAAAGGCCCATCTTCGGATGGGCCTTTTTCGTTGGTGCGATAACAGTGTATTCAATCGATCAGATCCACGCAGAACTTGCCTGACCTACAAGTCAAACAAGGACGGACAGATCAATCACTGCACTGCTGACTCTTGAACCACACGAACAACCCGCTGTGGAAATGGGATGTCAATACCTGCCTTTTTCAAACGATCACGGGACTGTTCGTTAAACATGAACATCACATCCCAGTAATCCGCTGTCTTTACCCAGACGCGCAAGGAAACAGTGATCGAACTATCACCCAAGGTAGAAATGACAGCTTGAGGTGCCGGTTCAGCCAAAACACGTGGATCTTTGGCCAATTCCAACAATACGTGACGGGCCTTCTGCAAGTCCGCTTCGTAATCAACCCCCACATCAAACACCACCTTGCGGGTCGGCTGACGATTGGTGTTGGTGATGATGCCATTCGACAGGTTACCGTTTGGCACGATGATGGTTTTGTTATCGCCCGTACGCAGGACGGTGTGGAAGATTTGGATGCTGTCGACAGTACCGGCTACACCCTGAGCCTCGATCCAGTCGCCGATGCGGAACGGACGGAACAGCAGAATCAGCACACCACCGGCGAAGTTCGCCAGGCTGCCCTGCAATGCCAGACCGATGGCCAGGCCTGCCGCACCGATGGCCGCCACGAACGAGGTGGTTTCCACACCGATCATCGACGCCACGCTGACGATCAACAGAATCTTCAGAATGATGTTCGCCAGGCTGCTGATAAACCCTTGCAGCGCCAGATCGGCATTACGCAGGGCGATCAGACCGCCGAGCTTCTGCGTGACCTTGTTGATCAGCCACCAGCCGATAGCGAGGGTGATCACCGCCAGTAGCACGCGGCTGCCGTACTCCATGATCATCGGGATCCAGGCCTGGGATACCCTGACCAGGTTATCTACTTCAGCATTCAAGTCCATCTACGTTCTCCTGATTTTCCGGCCACGTGGCACGCGAAAAATAAACGGCAGAAAAGATCGAGCCTTTTTCGGGTCGACCGTTTCTACCGTTACTTGGGCCTCGGACGCCGAAAACGCCGAGAGGTTCCCGCTGTGTGTATCAGTCGCGGAAGTTGTTGAACTGCAGGGGCATGCCAAATTCCTTGGCCCGCAGCGCCGCAATGGCTTCCTGCAGATCGTCACGCTTCTTGCCGGTGACACGTACTTGCTCACCTTGAATGGCAGCCTGGACCTTGAGTTTGGCATCTTTGATGTGAGCGACGATCTTCTTCGCCAGCTCTTTGTCGATACCTTCCTTGAGGACGGCTTCCTGCTTCATCAGCTTGCCCGAGGCAAAAGCGTCCTTGACTTCCAGGCACTGCACATCGATCTTGCGCTTGACCAGGCACAGCTTGAGGATCTCGATCATCGCTTCAAGCTGGAAATCGGCTTCAGCGGTCAGGTTGACGGTCAGGTCTTTTTCCTTGAACTCGAAGCTGCCCTTGCCTTTCAGGTCATAGCGACGATCGAGTTCCTTGACGGCGTTCTCGACCGCATTGGTGACTTCGTGTTTGTCCAGTTCGGATACCACGTCGAACGACGGCATGTAGTTTCTCCAAATAAAAGGCGCACCGATGGAGCACGCCTGCTTGCGGTAAAAATCCGCGCTGATTATAACGGGTCTTTCCCATCATTCACTGCGAGCCGTCCATGCGCGCGTTAAACAGAGCAAAAAGCTGATGTCCACCACTTGGCATGTCCTGGGTGCCGGCAGTCTTGGCACCTTGTGGGCCGCGCGCCTGGCACGGGCCGAGGTGCCGGTACGGTTGATCGTTCGCGACGCTACGCGTTTACAGACCTACGAGGCTACTGGCGGACTGACACTGGTCGAACAGGGCGAAGCCCGGCGCTACCCGGTGCCTGCCCAAACCCCCGACAACCAAGAACCGATCAATCGCCTGTTGGTCGCTTGCAAAGCCTACGACGCCGAACACGCCGTAGCGCAACTGGCGCCCCGCTTGGCACCCGGTGCCGAGCTGATTCTGTTGCAGAACGGCCTGGGCAGTCAGGACGCTGTGGCGGCGCAGGTGCCGCAGGCGCGCTGCATTTACGCCTCCAGCACCGAGGGCGCTTTCCGTGATGGCGACTGGCGCGTGGTGTTTGCCGGCCACGGCTTCACCTGGCTGGGCGATGCCAGCCATCCCGTCGCCCCGATCTGGCTGGAAGACCTGAACGATGCTGGTATTCCCCATGAGTGGAGCACCGACATCCTGACCCGTCTGTGGCGCAAATTGGCACTCAACTGTGCGATCAATCCATTGACGGTGCTGCACGAGTGCCGCAACGGCGGACTGCAGGAACATCATTGTGAGGTCGCGACCCTCTGCGGCGAACTGACCGAGCTGCTTGAGCGATGCGGTCAGCCTGCTGCCGCCGAGAACCTGCAACAGGAAGTCGAACGGGTGATCCATGCCACCGCGGCCAACTATTCGTCGATGTATCAGGATGTCAGCAACCGGCGCCGAACCGAAATCAGCTACTTGTTGGGCCATGCCTGCAAAGTCGCCACCCGGCACCAGTTGAACTTGCCACACCTCAACCAGTTACAGCAGCGACTGATCGCTCGCCTGGACAGCCTTGGATTGCCCAGCGACTGAGCAGCGGCTACGCTGGCCACTTGTTCCTTTGCAGCGATAAACCTGATGCCATTGCGCCAGCGCCTTGAAAACCTTCCTGTCGGCCAGAAACTGCTGGCCGCCCTGTTGGTGCTGTTGACCACCGTCCTGCTGGTCGCCAACCTGACCTTTATCAGCGCCGCGTATTACATCTCCCAGGAAAGCATGGCGCCCCAGGCCCTGCAAACCATTGGCCGCCTGGTGTCCAATCCGAGCCTGATTTCCGAAGCACTGGCTTCGCCACAAAGCGCGCAACGCCTGCTCGATGAGCTCAACAGCTATTCACCGCTGCGTGCCGCGGCCCTGTATGACGGCAAGGGCGAGCGTCTGGCGCAGTTGCAGCATGGCGATCACCTGAACCTGCCGGAACGTTACCGGCACATCGAAGCCTGGCAAGCCACCGAGTTTCGCAGCAACCAGGTCATCACCCTGCCCCGTCCAGGCACGGCCCCAGGGCATCTACTATTGGTGGCCAGCAGCGAACTGCCCATGGCGTTCTATACCGGCACCCTGACCGCCAGCCTCGGCATCCTGATCTTCAGTGTGCTGCTATGGCTGGTGATCGCGCGACAGATCAAGCGCCTGATCACCCGGCCGATTCATCAACTCGAAGAACTGTCCCGCCAGGTAACCCGGGAGGAGAACTACGCCCTGCGCGCCTCCCGCGGCAACCACGACGAAATCGGCAGCCTCGCCGAAGCCTTCAACACCATGCTCTCGCGTATCGAGGCACGGGAGCAGCAGCTCAAGCGGGCGCGGGATGAGTCCCAGGCCGCCTATGACCAGGCCCAGGGGCTGGCTGAGGAAACCCGGCACACCAACCGCAAGCTTGAGCTCGAAGTCCAGGTGCGCAGCAAGATCGAGAAAAAACTCACCGGATTCCAGAACTACCTCAACAGCATCATCGACTCCATGCCCTCGGCGCTGATCGCCCTCGACGAACAGCTCTACGTGACGCAGTGGAACCAGGAAGCCAGCGCGCTCTCCGGCACTCGTCTGGACGAAGCCCTGAACCAGCCGATCTTCCTCGCTTTCGAGCCGCTCAAGCCGTTTCTTCCGCAGCTCAAACAAACCGTCGAACAGCACACCGTGGCCAAGATCGAGCGCGTCACCTGGGTCAAGGACGATGACGCCCGACATTACGCCCTTACCTTCTATCCACTGATGGGCGGTGCCGGGCGTGGGGTGGTGATCCGGATCGACGACATCACCCAACGTCTGTCGCTGGAAGAAATGATGGTGCAGTCGGAGAAAATGCTCTCCGTCGGCGGCCTCGCGGCCGGCATGGCCCACGAGATCAACAACCCGCTGGGCGCCATCCTGCACAACGTGCAAAACATTCGCCGACGCCTGTCCCCCGATCTGCCGAAAAACCTGGAACAGGCCGAACAGGTCGGCATCGAGCTGTCGACCGTCAACGACTACCTGCAAGCGCGGGAAGTGCCGCAGCTGCTCGATGGCATTCAACAGGCTGGCGCCCGGGCGGCGAAGATCGTCACCCACATGCTCAGCTTCAGCCGCCGCAGCACCCGACAAATGGCACCCTGCGACCTGCCGGCGTTGATCGATCAAGCGGTGGAGATCGCCGGCAACGACTTTGACCTGGCGATCGGCTTCGACTTCAAAGGCCAAGCTATCATTCGCCAGTTCGATCCAGCGCTGGGTCCGGTGCCCGGCACGGCCAACGAACTGGAACAGGTGCTGCTCAATCTGTTGAAAAACGCCGCCCAGGCCATCCACCTGCGCGAAGACGACAGCGAGCCGGGGCGGATCATCCTGCGCACCCGGCTCAATCCGCCCTGGGCGGAAATCCAGGTGGAAGACAACGGTATCGGCATGAGCGAAAACGTACGCAAGCGGACCTTCGAACCGTTTTTCACCACCAAGGAAATTGGCCAGGGCACCGGCTTGGGCCTCTCGGTCTCGTACTTCATCATCACCAACAACCATAAGGGGCAAATGGAAGTGCAGTCGACCCTGGGCCAAGGCACCTGTTTCACCTTACGCCTGCCCTTGACCGGCACCCCGGTCGTCTCTCAAGAACTCAATCAACTGTCGAGGTAACCCATGGGCTTTCGCCTGTCGAAGATTTACACCCGCACCGGCGACAAAGGCGAAACCGGCCTGGGCGATGGTCGCCGAGTGCCCAAGGATCACCCGCGGATCGAGGCCATCGGCGAGGTCGACTCATTGAACAGTCAGGTGGGCGTACTGCTGGCCGGGCTGGCGGCTGCAAGCGTCGAACATCCGGGGCTCAAGGAAGTGATCGAGGTATTGGCGCCCTGCCAGCATCGGCTGTTCGACCTGGGCGGTGAACTGGCCATGCCGGAATATCAGGCGTTGAACAGCGTAGAAATCGAACGCCTGGAAGCAGCGATTGATGTGTGGAATGAGGAACTGGGGCCGCTGGAGAATTTCATTCTGCCAGGGGGGTCAGCCTTGATCGCCCAAGCTCACGTTTGCAGGAGTCTGGCCCGCAGCGCCGAGCGACGGTGTCAGCATTTGAATACCGTAGAGCCCTTGGCCGGAGTTGGCCTGGCGTACATCAATCGGTTGTCGGACTTGTTGTTTGTCGTGGCACGGGTGATAGCTCGGCGCCAGGGGATTGCGGAAATTTTGTGGCAACCGGCGGCGAAACCGGAAAATTAAGCAGCGCACGTAAGGACGCCTTCGCGGGCAAGCCTCGCTCCTACGAGGTTTGGGTCGATCGCAATATTTGTGAACGACACAAACCCCGTAGGAGCGAGGCTTGCCCGCGATGAGGCCAGACAATCCAGCGCTGGATCAAACCTCAGGCCAAAACGCCCGAATTCCCGCCACACCCTGGGCACCCGCCGCCCAAGCCTTCTGCACCTCTGCCGGCCCAACGCCACCGAGCAGGAACACCGGTCGGCTAAAACCCTCGATCAAGGTCGAAGCCTGTTCCCAACCTAATGGCTGTGCGTCCGGATGGGTCAGGGTCGGCTGCACGGGCGACAAGGTCACGAAATCCACCCCCATCTCCTCGGCCAGTGCCAACTCTTCGGCGTTATGGCAGGAGGCCGCCAACCAGCGCGATGCGGG
The DNA here is from genome assembly GCF_050990305.1 of Pseudomonas putida. Lineage (GTDB taxonomy): Bacteria > Pseudomonadota > Gammaproteobacteria > Pseudomonadales > Pseudomonadaceae > Aquipseudomonas > Aquipseudomonas putida_AH. The sequence continues at coordinate 5,263,464 of NZ_CP158817.1, forward strand.
CAATGGCCGACCGGCAGCGGCGTACTTGCGCAACTGTGCAGAGGTGATATGCCAGCCAGCTGAAGGGAAGTCACCGAGCCACTCGAACGGCCCCTTGATCATCAACTGCGCCTTGCCGGCACACAGCCCCACGGCATCCACCGCCAGATCGCGGTACTTGGGGTCATAACCGTTCGGTGCGCGCAGCTGGATCAGTTTGATACCGCCGGCGATAGCCTTTTGAATCCCCCGCAGCAATTGCGGTGCTTCCAAGTCTTCCGGGGTGATCAGGTATTGTTCGGGCAACCGGGCCGCGGCGACGATGGGCCGATTAGCCTCGGGGAATTCGTACCCCGACAGTTCGCGCGCGGTCACCCAGGCCAGTGGCTGACCTTCGGCGCCGTGCGGCTCGCCGGTGAACGCCGAGACTTCCCAGACATCAAGCAACACCTGCTTGTCCGGGTAATCGTGGTGGACCTTGATCAATGGCCGCGCAGTGCTGACCACGATACCCAGCTCTTCCTTCAGTTCACGGGCCAGCGCGGTTTCGACCGATTCGTCAGCCTCAACCTTGCCACCCGGAAACTCCCACAAACCGCCCTGGTGCTGAGTGTCGGCACGGCGGGCAATCAGGATTTTGCCACTGCTATCACGGATGACGGCAGCCGCTACGTGTACGCGTTTCACCGCTCGATTTCCTCCAGTCCGGCCTTCTGCCAGGCCTTGAAGGCCGGCCATTGGTAGATGGTTTCAACATAGGCCGCGTCGACAGCCGACAACTTGACCTGATAGGTACGCAGGCGCACGGCGATAGGTGCAAAGAACACGTCGGCGAGGGTTACACGACCGAACAGATACGGACCTGTTTCGGTGGCTGCAGCCCGACACTCAGCCCACAACGCCAACATGCGCTCGATATCGGCCTGAACATCGGCCTGAACATCGGCCGGAACATCGGCCGGAACCGAGGCCAACGGCGCGTCATGGCTCAGGTCGAATGGCATGTTGCCGCGCATGCCAAAGAATCCGCTGTGCATCTGCGCACAGGCCGAACGCGCCTGGGCGCGGGCAGCCGTGTCTTTGGGCCACAAACCTTTGTCGGGGAATTGCTCAGCCAGATATTCGGCGATCGCCAGGGAGTCGGCAATGGTGCCGTGCTCGGTTTTCAACAGCGGGACTTTACCGGTCGGCGAATGCTTGAGCAGACGCTCGCGGGTGTCCGGCTGGTTCAGCTTGATCAGTTCTTCGGTATAGGAAGCGCCGGTCAGGTCGAGAGCCAAAGCGCCGCGAAGGGACCAGGAGGAAAGCAGTTTGTCGCCGATGATCAGGTGCAAGGACATGTTCGGGACCTTTTTTGAGGGGGACAGGCCGGCATTTTTAGTGTCTGGTCAGTCGTCTTCGCGAGCAAGCTTCGCTCCTACAGAAGCAGCATCGTACCCGTAGGAGCGAGGCTTGCCCGCGAAGGGGTCTTACGTCCGGTACTCGGCGTTGATCTTCACGTACTCGTGGGACAGGTCGGTGGTCCAGATGGTTTCGCTGCAATCGCCGCGTCCCAGTTCGATACGGATGGTGATTTCTTCCTGCTGCATCACCGCTGCGCCCTGGGCTTCGGTGTAAGTCGCGGCACGGGCACCACGGCTGGCGATGCACACTTCGCCAAGGAACACGTCGATCTTGCTCACGTCCAGGTTCGGCACGCCGGCACGGCCAACGGCGGCCAGGATGCGGCCCCAGTTCGGGTCGGAAGCGAACAGTGCGGTCTTGATCAACGGCGAGTGGGCCACGGTGTAACCAACGTCCAGGCACTCCTGGTGATTGCCGCCGCCGTTGACTTCAACGGTGACGAACTTGGTCGCGCCTTCACCGTCGCGAACGATGGCCTGGGCCACGTCCATGCACACTTCGAAGACCGCTTGCTTGAGCTTGGCGAACAATTCACCTTCGGCACGGGTGATTTCCGGCAGTGCTGCCTGACCGGTCGCGATCAGCATGCAGCAGTCGTTGGTCGAGGTGTCGCCGTCAATGGTGATACGGTTGAACGACTTGTTGGCGCCGTCCAGCATCAGGTTTTGCAGTACATCACGCGAGACTTTGGCGTCAGTGGCGATGTAGCCGAGCATGGTCGCCATGTTCGGGCGGATCATGCCCGCACCTTTACTGATGCCGGTGACAGTGATGGTCACGCCGTCATGCTGGAACTGGCGGCTGGCACCCTTGGGCAGGGTGTCGGTGGTCATGATGCCGGTGGCGGCTGCTTCCCAGTTATTGACCGACAGGTCGTCGAGGGCCGCTTGCAGCGCGCCTTCGATCTTCTCGACCGGCAGCGGCTCGCCGATCACACCGGTGGAGTACGGCAGCACCTGACTGGCGTCGACGCCGGTCAGTTCCGCCAGCTTGGCGCAGGTGCGCTCGGCGGCGGCCAAGCCCGGCTCGCCGGTACCAGCGTTGGCGTTGCCGGTGTTGGTCAGCAGGTAGCGTACGGCACCCTGCACGCGCTGCTTGGCCAGGATGACCGGAGCTGCGCAAAAGGCGTTCAAGGTGAACACGCCAGCGACTGTGGAGCCTTCGGCACAGCGCATGACCACGACATCCTTGCGCCCCGGGCGCTTGATACCAGCCGAGGCGATACCGAGTTCAAAACCGGCAACCGGGTGCAACGTTGGCAAAGGACCAAGACCAACAGCCATGAATGCGCTCCTTACTAGATGATGTCTGCACCGCGTCAGCAAGCGCGGTGGTTTAAATGGCAAAACGCCGCGACGGCATGAGCCGGTCGCGGCGCGGGTATTTCAGCGTTTGAACGGGTTTACTGGATCTGCCCGTGGCAATGCTTGAATTTCTTGCCCGAACCGCAGTAGCACAGCTCGTTACGGCCCAGCTTCTGCTCGTTGCGAACCGGTGCGGTGGCGAGGGCCACATCGACCTCCTCCCCAATCGGCTCTACATGCTCAAGGCCCGGGGCTTCGGCGTGTTCGAACTGCATGCGGGCGGCCAGTGCTTCGGCTTCCTGACGCAGGCGCGCCTCTTCCTCGGCCGGATCTTCGCGACGCACCTGGACGTGCGACAGCACACGAATCGAGTCGCGCTTGATCGAATCCAGCAACTCGGAGAACAGCGTGAACGACTCGCGCTTGTATTCCTGCTTCGGGTTCTTCTGGGCGTAGCCACGCAAGTGGATGCCGTGACGCAAGTGATCCATGGTCGACAGGTGGTCTTTCCACAGGTCGTCCAGGACACGCAGAACGATTTGCTTCTCGAAGGTGCGCAGCGCTTCGGCGCCCGCCTGGTCTTCTTTCTCGTTGTACGCCGCCATGAGCTCCTGCATCAGTTTCTCGCGCAGGGTTTCTTCGTACAGGTGATCGTCTTCGTCGAGCCATTGCTGGATCGGCAGCGCGACACCGAAGTCGCTCTGCAACGCAGCTTCCAGACCGGCGACATCCCACTGCTCGGGCAGCGATTGCGGCGGAATGTGCGCGCTGACGGTCGCGTTGAGCACGTCCTGACGGAAATCGGCGATGGTTTCACCGATGTTGTCGGCGGCCAGCAACGTGTTACGCATGTGATAGATCACTTTACGCTGTTCGTTGTTGACGTCGTCGAACTCAAGCAGTTGTTTACGAATGTCGAAGTTGCGGCCTTCAACCTTGCGCTGGGCCTTTTCGATGGCGTTGGTCACCATTCGGTGCTCGATCGCTTCGCCAGGCTGCATGCCCAGGGCCTTCATGAAGTTTTTCACCCGGTCAGAGGCGAAAATGCGCATCAGGCTGTCTTCCAGCGACAGGTAGAAACGGCTGGAACCGGCGTCGCCCTGACGACCGGCACGACCACGCAGCTGGTTGTCGATACGGCGCGATTCGTGACGCTCGGAAGCGATCACCTGCAAACCGCCCGACTCGAGCACTTGCTGGTGACGCTTCTGCCAGTCGGCCTTGATCTGGGCAATCTGCTCAGGCGTCGGGTTCTCCAGTGAAGCGACTTCCACTTCCCAGTTGCCGCCCAACAGGATGTCGGTACCACGACCGGCCATGTTGGTGGCGATGGTCAGCGCACCCGGACGACCGGCCTGGGCGATGATCTCGGCTTCTTTTTCGTGGAACTTGGCGTTCAGAACCTTGTGTTCGATACCTTCCTTCACGAGCAGGTTGGACATGTGCTCGGAGGTTTCGATGGTCGCGGTACCCACCAGCACCGGACGACCTGCCGCCATGCTTTCCTTGATGTCGTTGACGATGGCCGCGTATTTCTCGTCGGCAGTCAGGAACACCAGGTCGTTATAGTCTTTACGGGCCAGTGGCTTGTTGGTCGGAATGACGACAACCTGCAGGCCATAGATCTGATGGAACTCGAACGCTTCGGTGTCGGCCGTACCGGTCATGCCGGACAGTTTTTCGTATAGACGGAAGTAGTTCTGGAACGTGGTCGACGCCAGGGTCTGGCTTTCGGCCTGGATGTTCAGGTGTTCCTTGGCTTCGATGGCCTGGTGCAGGCCTTCGGACAAACGGCGACCCGGCATGGTGCGGCCGGTATGTTCGTCGACCAGCACGACCTGACCGTCCTGCACGATGTATTCAACGTTGCGATGGAACAGCTTGTGCGCGCGCAGGCCGGCATAAACGTGAGTCAGCAGCGGCAGGTTGTGTGCCGAGTACAGGCTCTCGCCCTCACCCAGCAGACCCAGACGAGTCAGCGCCTCTTCGACAAACTGGTGACCGGCTTCGTTGAGTTCCACCTGGCGGGTCTTCTCGTCGACGGTGTAATGACCCGCCTTGGTGACTTCGCCTTCGACCTCTTCGATGTGCAGCTCGAGCTGCGGGATCAGTTTGTTGATCTCCATGTACAGCTTGGAACTGTCCTCGGCCTGACCGGAAATGATCAGCGGCGTACGGGCTTCGTCGATGAGGATGGAGTCGACTTCGTCGATCACGGCAAAGTTGAGTTCGCGCTGGAATTTCTCTTCCAGGCTGAACGCCATGTTGTCGCGCAGGTAGTCGAAACCGAATTCGTTGTTGGTACCGTAGGTGATATCGGAGGCGTAGGCCGCGCGCTTCTCTTCCGGAGGCTGGAACGGCGTGACCACGCCGACCGTCAGGCCGAGGAATTCGTAGAGCGGACGCATCCAGTTGGCGTCACGGCGGGCCAGGTAGTCGTTCACCGTCACAACGTGCACGCCCTTGCCGGACAATGCGTTGAGGTAAACGCCCAGTGTTGCCACCAGGGTCTTGCCTTCACCGGTACGCATTTCGGCAATTCGACCTTCATGCAAGGTCATGCCGCCGATCAGCTGGACATCGAAGTGGCGCATACCCATGACGCGCTTACCGGCTTCGCGGGCGACCGCAAAGGCTTCGGGCAACAGCTTGTCGAGGGTTTCCCCTTTGGCGATACGAGCCTTGAACTCATTTGTCTTGGCACGCAATTGATCGTCCGAAAGGGCCACCATTTGCTCTTCGAAGGCATTGACGAGTTGCACCGTCTTGAGCATGCGTTTGACTTCACGCTCGTTCTTGCTTCCAAAAAGTTTCTTTAACAAAGGCGCAAACATATCGGCAGGATCTTCCACACTAAAGGGATGGAGGGCGGCCCCGTGAGTCGCCCGTGCAGCCCTCATGGCCGCATGCGAACGAGCATTCTACCCGGAAACGATGGTGAGGAAAGTGGCGTTATTCCACGATGCTGGCACAGCGCTGTGACGGGGCTCACTTAAAATAGGGGCAAATGGCTGAACTTCAAGTCATACGAGGCAGAAGTCATGGGTTGATTTAATGGGTAAATCGCGCGCAAAGCAATGGGTCGGGTGCAGGCGGTGCTTTCTGCTAACATGGCGGCTCTGTTACTTCAGGTGTCTGATCATGGCATTTCGCCCTCTCACGGCCAGAGCACCCGCCGTCCTGCTTCGCGAAGCCAAGCCGCTCAAAGCCATTCTTGGCCACGCCCAGCGCTTGGGCCATCTGCAACGCCTGCTGGAAAGCCAACTGCAACCCGCCGCCCGCGAACACTGCCATGTGGCGTCGTGGCGCGAGGGCAGTTTATTGCTGATCGTCACTGACGGTCATTGGGCCACGCGCCTGCGCTACCAACAAAAGCGCCTGCAACGGCAACTGCAGATGTTTGACGAGTTCGCCAACCTCACGCGAATCCTGTTCAAGGTGCAGCCACCCACCGTTCAACGTGGCGCTGTCGGACATACCATGGATTTGTCCAACGATGCGGCGCAGACCATTCAGGCTACGGCCGATGGCATCAGCGATCCGAATCTGCGGGCGGCACTGGAGCGGTTGGCGGCCCACGCCAGACCCAAGGTTTAAGAAAAGATCAAAAGATCGCAGCCTGCGGCAGCTCCTACACCGATCCTTGTAGGAGCTGCCGCAGGCTGCGATCTTTGGCTTTTTAGCGGCGTTTGCTTCCACCCAATAATGACCCCATCAGCCCGCGCACCAACTGCCGCCCCAATTGGTTGGCCGCCTGGCGCATCGCCGACTTCAATGCCTGCCCCGCCGCCGTCCCCAGAAACTCCCCGGCCTGCTCGGTAAAGCTCGGTTCCTGCGGTGCCGGCTTGTCGGGTACCGCTTCAGCTTCCGGCGCCAGGCCCTTGCGCCCCATCAGCACTTCATAGGCCGACTCGCGGTCAATGGGTTTGTCATACCGCCCCTTGAACGGCGAACCGCCAATCAGCACCGTGCGCTCGGCCTCGGTCAGTGGCCCGATCCGCGATTGCGGCGGTGCCACCAGGACCCGCTGGACCATCTCTGGCGTGCCCTTGTCCTGCAAGGTTCCGACCAACGCCTCGCCAATGCCCAGTTCAGTCAGCACCGACAAGGCATCGAACGCCGGGTTCGGCCGGAAGCCGTCGGCCACTGCCCTCAAGGATTTCTGTTCTTTGGCGGTGAATGCGCGCAAGCCATGCTGAATACGCAGCCCAAGCTGTGCCAGCACATCATCGGGCAAGTCGCCCGGCGATTGCGTGACGAAATACACGCCCACGCCTTTCGAGCGAATCAGCCGCACCACTTGCTCCAGGCGGTCTTGCAAGGCCTTTGGCGTGCCGGCGAACAACAAGTGCGCCTCGTCGAAAAACAGTGCCAGCAGCGGTTTGTCCGCGTCGCCACGCTCCGGCAACTGCTCGAACAGTTCAGCCAGTAGCCACAGCAGAAAGGTCGCGTAGACCTTGGGCGCCTCATGCACCAGTCGACTGGCATCGAGCAAATGAATGCGCCCGCGGCCGTCCCCGGTCGGTTGCAAAATGTCTTCGAGCTGCAGCGCCGGCTCTCCGAAAAGCGCCTCTGCGCCTTGCTGTTCAAGGGTCGCCAAACGTCGCAACAGGGCCTGACTGGAGCCGGTGGTCATCAGCGCGGCATCATCCCCGAGCAGTTCCGGGTGGTCCTTGAGGTGATTGAGCAGCGCCTTCAGATCTTTGAGATCCAGCAACAACAAGCCTTCACGGTCCGCAACCTTGAACGCGGCATACAGCGCCGACTGCTGACTGTCGGTCAGTTCCAGCAGGCTGCCCAGCAGTAACGGCCCCATTTCACTCAGGGTCGTGCGCAGTGGGTGGCCGGATTGCCCGTGAATGTCCCACAAGGTCACCGGATAGGCCGCCGGTTTGTGGTTCAGCCAAGGCATCCCGGCGATTCGCTCGGCGATCTTGCCCTGGGGGTTGCCCGCAGCACCCAGACCACACAGGTCACCTTTTATATCGGCGGCGAACACTGCCACACCGGCATCGCTGAAGGCTTCGGCCATGCGTTGCAAGGTGACGGTCTTGCCGGTCCCGGTAGCACCTGCGATCAAACCGTGACGGTTGGCCAGGCGCATGGCCTGGGAAATCGGCTGCCCGGAAAGATCGGCGCCGATAACAAGTTGCAGTGAGTCAGGCATTTGGTCACCCAATGGTTAATCTTTGTCAGGATCGGCCGATAGACATTACGACAGACCAGTCTGACAACTCGGTCGGATATTTCCCTAAGGACAGACGGAAATTCACTTTTTACCCATGCCTTGCCGCGTGCACCTGTAAAAACACGCCTCCGGCATATAAGACCTTAGCGGAACCCCAAGCCATGAACAAAAATCTGCGCTTCAGTCATAAGATACTGCTTGCCGCCGCGCTCATCGTAATTGCCACCTTTGCCTCGTTCTCGTTGTACAACGACTATTTGCAACGTAACGCCATACGCCAAGACTTGGACAATTATCTACAGGAGATGGGCAGGGTCACTGCCAACAACATCCAGACCTGGCTCAACGGCCGGACCCTGCTGATTGAAAACCTGGCGCAAACCGTCGCCTTGAATCCTGCCCCCGAAAACGTCTCCCAGCTGTTAGTGCAAAAATCCATAACCTCGACCTTTATGGGCGCCTACCTGGGTAGCAAGGACGGCACATTCATCATCCGCCCAGACAGCAAGATGCCCGATGGCTACGACCCACGCGCCCGCCCTTGGTACAAGAGCGCGCAAGGCACAAGCAACTCGGCCTTGACCGAACCCTATGTGGATCTGGCGTCTGGTCAATTGGTCATTTCCATCGTCGACAGTGTGATCAAAGATGGACAGAACATCGGTGTCGTCGGTGGCGACCTGAGCTTGCAAGTGATCGCCGACAGCCTTAATTCACTGGACTTCGACGGGATGGGTTATGCCTTCCTGGTCAGTTCGGATGGCAAGATCCTGGTCCATCCAGACAAAACCCTGGCAATGAAAACGCTCAAGGATGTGTATCCGCAGGATACGCCAGCCATCAGCAGCAAAATCAGCGAAATTCAGGTCGACGGCAAAACCCGTATCGTGACGTTCACGCCGATCAAAGGGCTGTCGTCGGTCAACTGGTACATCGGCCTGTCGGTCGACAAAGACAAAGCGTTCTCGATGCTCAGCGAATTCCGTACATCGGCGGTCGTTGCCACGGTCATTTCCGTGGTAATCATCATCGCCCTGCTCGGCATGCTGATCCGTATCCTGATTCAACCCCTGCACCTCATGACCCGCGCCATGGCCGACATTGCCGACGGCGAAGGCGACCTGACCAAACGCCTGACCATCGTCAACAACGATGAATTCGGCTTGCTCGGTACCGCGTTCAACCGCTTCGTCGAGCGTATTCACGGCTCGATCCGCGAGGTGTCCTCGGCCACCGGGCAGGTCAACGAAGTGGCATTGCGCGTGGTGGCGGCGTCGAACTCATCGATGTTCAACTCCGACCAGCAGGCCTCGCGCACCAGCAGCGTCGCAGCGGCGATTAATCAGCTTGGCGCTGCCGCCCAGGAAATCGCCCGCAACGCCGCGCAAGCGTCGAATCAGGCCAGCGATGCCCGCAACCTGGCCGAAGATGGCCAGCAAGTCGTGGATCGCAGCATTCTTGCGATGAATCAGCTGTCGAACATGCTCAGCGCTTCCAGCAGCAACATTGAATCGCTCAACAGCAAAACCGTGAACATCGGACAGATTCTGGAAGTCATCACCAGTATTTCCCAGCAGACCAACCTGCTGGCGCTCAACGCCGCCATCGAGGCGGCACGGGCGGGCGAAGCCGGGCGCGGATTTGCGGTCGTGGCCGATGAAGTGCGTAACCTGGCCCACCGTACCCAGGAGTCGGCGCAACAGGTACAGACCATGATCGAAGAGTTGCAGGTCGGTGCCCGCGAATCCGTAAGCACCATGAGCGACAGCCAGCGCCACAGCCAGGACAGTGTGGAAATCGCCAATCTGGCCGGCGAGCGTCTGAGCAGCGTGACCCTGCGCATCGGTGAAATCGACGGCATGAACCAGTCGGTGGCCACCGCGACCGAGGAACAGACCGCCGTGGTGGAGTCGATCAATGTCGACATCACCGAGATCAATACGCTGAATCAGGAAGGGGTGGAAAACCTGCAATCGACGCTGCGTGCCTGTGCCGACCTTGAGCAGCAGGCGGCGCGTCTCAAGCAATTGGTCGGCAGTTTCCGTATCTAGCGCAAGGACCGACCCCTTCGCGGGCAAGCCCGCTCCCACAATGTTTTGCGCAATATCCAAATGTAATTGCACATACAAAACCTGTAGGAGCGAGGCTTGCCCGCGAAGGAGCCCGCACAGGCACCACATGCCTGCCTGACACCCGCAAAACCCCACCCGAACATCTATTCTTCATTAAGGTCAACCAAGGAGATTAACGGACCGGAGGGATGTTCATCGTGCATATCGCGGACATAACCATGTTCTACGCCCCTGCCAGCGGTGGCGTGCGGACGTATCTGGATGCCAAGCATCATCGCCTGTGCACAAGGCCAAATATTCGCCACAGCTTGCTGATCCCCGGAGCGATCTTCAGTGAAAAGGATGGCATCTACACTGTTCCGGCCCCCGCACTTCCCTTTGGCAAGGGCTATCGCTTCCCGCTTCGTCTCGCGCCCTGGCGCCATGTCCTCCACGACCTGCAACCCGACCTGATCGAGGTCGGCGACCCTTACCTCACTGCGTGGGCAGCCCTGGATGCGCGCCGGCAACTGGATGTGCCAGTGATTGGTTTCTATCACTCGGACCTGCCGCTGCTGGTCAGTAACCGCATGGGTCACTGGGTTACCCCCAACGTCGAAGCCTATGTCAGCAAACTCTACGGCAACTTCGACCGAGTGCTGGCCCCAAGTCGAGTCATGGCGGAAAAACTCACCGGCCTGGGCGTGAAGAACGTTTTCGTGCAGCCTTTGGGCGTCGACTTGCAACTGTTTCATCCCGATGCCCGCGATGTCGGTTTGCGGACCGAACTGGGCCTGGACGACAGCACTCACCTGCTGATTTTTGCCGGGCGCGGCTCCAAGGAAAAAAACTTGCCGGTCCTGCTCGAATGCATGAAGCACCTGGTACGACGCTATCACTTGCTGCTGGTCGGTTCATCGATGCCGACCAGCGTGCCGCGCAATGTCACCGTCATCGATGAATTCTGCCCTGCTGCACAAATAGCCCGCCTGATGGCCAGTGCCGATGCATTGCTACATGCCGGCGACCAGGAAACCTTTGGCCTGGTGGTTCTGGAGGCCATGGCCTGCGGCATTCCCGTGGTGGCCGTGGCGGCCGGCGCGTTCGAGGAGATCATCACCGATCGATGTGGCCGGTTGTGTGCCCCCAACGATCCGGTAGCCATGGCGAATGCCGTGCGCGAGTTATTCAGCCAAGGCAGCGCAGCCCTCGGTCAACGCGCACGACGTCATGTCGAGCGGTTTTACGCCTGGGATACGGTGGTCGACAGTCTGCTGAACCACTATCACGCCGTGCTCGGAAGCCAATGGCCCCGGGTCGCCAATGGCTGAGATCATGAATTCAACAAGCCTGCTGCTGGTTCTGCACGACGTGACGCCGCAATCCTGGGCCGATTACCAGCCCTTTGTCGAAGCCGTCGATGCACTGGGCAATGTGCCAATGACCCTGCTGGTGGTGCCGGATTTCCACAAGCACAGCCCCCTGCAAGCCCATCCTGGATTTCGCCATCAGCTCGCCGAGCGTCTCGAGCGGGGTGATGAACTGGCACTGCATGGCTACTTTCATTGCGATGACGGACCATCGGCGAGTAATCCCCGGGACTGGTTCATGCGCCGGATCTATACCCACGAAGCTGAGTTCTACAGCCTGCCCCCCGATGCCGCGCTTGCTCGACTGCACGCTGGTATTGAAGTGTTCGAGCGTTACCAATGGCCGCTGCAGGGCTTCGTCGCGCCGGCCTGGCTGATGAGAGAAGGTACGCGGCAAGCCTTGCGGCAATTACCCTTGCGCTACACCAGCGATGCGCAACACCTCTATCGCTTGCCGGACTTCACGCCGCTCGCGGCGCCCGGATTGGTCTGGAGTGCGCGCAGCGCCTGGCGCCGTGGTCTGTCGAAGCTGGTCAGCGATCAACTCGAACGGCGTTGGCAGCAAGCGCCGGTCATCCGGCTGGGCTTGCACCCCGTGGATATGCGGCACGAACTCTCACGCACCTGGTGGCTGAAAACCCTCAAACGTCTGCTGGATGAGGGGCGTATGCCGATGACCAAGTCACGCTGGTTGGCTCTGCAAGACACCCGCATGGGACGCGTGGCGTGAGTCGCGCGATCGTGCTGTTGATCGGCCTGCTCGCGGCGGTGCTGATTCCCTGGTTGTTGGGCGGCAACGAAACCTGGTCGCGGTTGAACACGTTTCCACGGAGTGGGTTGCTGGTGATGTTTGGCATGATCCTGCTGTGCTGGATCGTCAACACTGTGCGCCTGCGGCTGCTGTTGGGAGATCAGCGCGACAAAGTGAGCCCGGTCAAAAGCCTTGGCGTGGTGATGGCCGCCGAATTTGCCTATTGCGCCACCCCCGGCGGCAGCGGCGGACCGCTGACCATCATGGCGTTGCTGGCGCGCAATGGCGTGCGTCCGGCCAGAGGCAGCGCCGTGTTTGCCATGGATCAGTTGAGCGATCTGCTGTTTTTCCTTTGCGCGTTGAGTGCAATCCTGGTTTATGCGCTGTTCCAACACCTCAGCCAGCGCATGGAATGGCTGCTGATCGTCAGTACCCTCTCGATCTTCACTGGCTTGGTCTGTTGCGTGATCGCAGCCCGCTACCACCGTTTGCTGATTCGACTGAGTGGTCGACTTCTCGTTCGGATCAACGTCCAGTCCACCACCCGAATGTGCTGGGCACGAAAGCTCCTGCACTTTCTGGCAGCGTTTTCCGACACACTGAAGCTGCCCGTTCAGACATTGATCAAGGTATTTGCCTTGACCTGCCTGCATTGGATCTTGCGTTACAGCGTGCTGTATCTGGCGTTGCGAGGGCTTGGAGCGGATTTGCAGTGGGCCTGGAGCTTTCTGATCCAGATGCTCTCATTGAGTGCAGGACAGTTCAGCTTATTACCCGGAGGAGCCGGTGCGGCCGAACTGACGTCGGCGGCGCTGCTGGCGCCTATGGTGGGTAAATCGACCGCAGCCGCGGCGATCCTGATCTGGCGAGCGGTGACCTATTACTTTTATTTGCTGGTGGGTGGGCCGGTGTTTTTATTGATGCTGGGTCGGCCGCTGCTCAAGAAGTTGATGAAGTTTAAACAAGCTTGAAAGCTCGCAGCCTTCGGCAGCTCCTACAATCGACCGTATTCCAATGTAGGAGCTGCCGAAGGCTGCGATCTTTTCAGACCGACTCATCCTTGTCGTCGGACTCATCCTGCAACTGCTGCCACAACTCGGCCGCCCCCGGAAATTCGGTTCCATCTTCCGGGCTCATGTCATCCGGGTCGTAACGGCTCAAGCAGCCCTCGCCCAATGTCGCGGGTGCCTTGGAGGTAGCTTTGTCCAGTGGATCGGCCATGATGTCCTCAATGCAAAACGACGAAGGGCCTGGAGTGATTGAACGCCCAGGCCCTTCGATTTTCAACCGTATCGTGACGGAATCAGAACACCACGGTTTTGTTGCCGTGCACCAGCACCCGATCTTCCAGGTGATAACGCAAACCGCGGGCCAGCACCATTTTCTCGACGTCACGACCGAAACGCACCATGTCTTCGACACTGTCGCTGTGGCTGACGCGTACCACGTCCTGTTCGATGATCGGACCGGCGTCCAGCTCTTCGGTTACATAGTGGCAGGTCGCACCGATCAGTTTCACGCCACGCATGGACGCCTGGTGATACGGCTTGGCGCCGACGAACGACGGCAGGAAGCTGTGGTGAATGTTGATGACTTGATGCGCATATTCGCTGCACAACTCGGGCGGCAGAATTTGCATGTAACGGGCCAGTACGACCACCTCGGCATCATGCTGTTTGACCAGGCGTGAAACTTCGGCGAAGGCCGGTTCCTTGTCCTGCGGGTTGACCGGCACGTGGTAGTAGGGAATACCGTGCCATTCGACCATGCTGCGCAAGTCGTCGTGGTTGGAAATCACGCAGGCGATTTCACAGTCCAGTTCATCGCTGTGCCAGCGATGCAACAAATCGGCGAGACAGTGGGACTCGCGGCTGGCCATCAACACCACGCGCTTTTTCTGCGCGGTATCGGTGATGCGCCAGTCCATCGAAAATTCTTCGGCAATTGGCGCAAACGCTTCGCGAAAGGCTTCGATACCGAAAGGCAGCGAGTCGGCACGAATTTCGTGACGCATGAAGAACCAGCCACTCTGATTGTCCGAGTGATGGCTCGCTTCAGTGATCCAGCCGTTATGTGACGCCAGAAAGTTACTGACTTTAGCAACGATGCCGACGCGGTCCGGGCAAGAAATCACCAGCCGAAAAGTGCGCATGAGGGGGAAACTCCAGAACTTCGCAAAGGCCGCCATTCTAACGATTGCGCAGCAAGTCTGCAGTATTGATCACGTAATGCCTTGCCCGATGGTCGTCGAGGGCTCTTCCAGCACGCAAGGGCGGTGTCATGACAGTGTTGCTTGCTATCTCCAGCATTGAATTGTGAACATCTGTAGCAGCCGCTTCGAATTATTTAACTGCACACCTAAAGTGGGCGAATTGGCCGTCATTAAATTAAATAAACGCCGCTTTAATGTTTACTTGATGAAATACCCTGACTATTATTGCCGCACTGTCCCCTGCCATCCTGCTTTCTACATAAGGTAGTAATCATGTCCTTGATCAACGAATATCGCGCCACCGAAGAAGCTATTAAAGAGCTGCAAGCTCGTTTGAAGAACCTGTCCCAAGACGACAAACTGCAAACCGAGCTGGAATTCGAAGGCAAACTGCGCACCCTGATGGGCGAATACTCCAAGTCCCTGCGTGACATCATCGCCTTGCTGGATCCAGAATCCAAAACCAAGGCACCACGCGGCGGCGCAGTAAAAACTACCGGCACCAAACGTGCTCGCAAAGTTAAACAATACAAAAACCCGCACAATGGCGAAGTCATCGAAACCAAAGGTGGCAACCACAAGACTCTGAAAGAGTGGAAAGCCAAGTGGGGCGGTGACGTGGTTGAAGGCTGGGCTACCCTGCTGGGCTAAGCCGCACTGCCTGTCGCAGACAGATTTGCGACATAAAATAACGCCAGCATAACGCTGGCGTTTTTTATGTCCGGAGTTCAGCTCCGTTCATTTTCGATTTCAAAGATTCAAGCGCTTGCGCAACTCCTGAACATATTCCTGCCACTCATCGAGCACCTCTTGCTGGAACGGAGTCGCAGTAAGCGCCAATTGGGCTGCAGTCTCCACAAAACTTTCAAGGGTATTGGGTGCTCCCCACTCCACGTCTGACAGACGCTTCTGACAAAATAGTCGCCAACGCTCTTGCTCTTCGAAACTCAACGTATCCGCAAAGTTACGTGCGCGATATCGAAACAACAACTCTGGCAAACGTTCATCATCGAAAAGCCATTTCTCTCTTGCTAATTGCTGCGGATCGACCGTCCGCACTTGCTCGCACAATCGCCGATCGCGGTCGCCGATAAAACCATCGTATAACTGTTGCTCCGGATCCTGACTGGACGCAAATTCCTCCCGGGCATACATGTCCAGAACTTTATTCTGCCAAACTTGGGGAGCGTCACTTAGCCGCAGTGCGCGCTGCCGATACAGCGCCATATCCAGCCCCAGGCGTTGCTGATCTTGCGGGCGAAGTACCGCCAGCGGTGCCACCACCGGGCACTTGTTGATGTGAATGAGCTTGAGCGGCACTGGCAACTCGCCTTCAGCCAAATCATCGCGCCGGGTGTACAGGCGCTGGCGCAAGGTCTCGGCATCCAGATCAAGCAACCCCTGTGGATCGAGGTGCAGGTCGCAGACAATCAACGCGTTTTTGTTGCGCGGGTGCCATGCCAGGGGCAGTACGACACCGACGTAATGGCGTGCAGCGGAAAAGCGTCCGGACACATGCACCATCGGTTGCAACAGGCGAATCTGATCCAGCACCTTTTGTTTGCTGCGCAACTTGAACAACCAGTCATACAACTTCGGTTGTTTTTCCCGGATCAAACGCGCCAGGGCGATGGTCGCGCGAACATCCGACAGGGCTTCGTGGGCGTTGCCGTGATCGATACCGTTGGCGGCGGTCAAACGTTCGAGCTTGAGCGTGACTCGGCCCTCCTCGTCCGTTGGCCAGACGATCCCCTCGGGGCGCAAGGCATACGCGGCACGCACCACATCGATCAGATCCCAGCGACTGTTACCGCCCTGCCATTCCCGCGCGTAGGGGTCGAAAAAGTTGCGGTACAGGCTGTAGCGGGTCATCTCGTCGTCGAAACGCAAGGTGTTATAACCCGCGCCGCAGGTGCCGGGCGCTGCCAGTTGGGCGTGCACACGGGTCATGAAATCGGCTTCGCTCAGGCCCTGTTCGGACAAGCGGCCGGGGGTAATACCGGTGATCGCACAGGCTGCCGGGTGCGGCAGGATGTCTTCACTGGGCTGGCAATAAAGGTTGACCGGCTCGTCTATTTCATTGAGATCGAAGTCAGTACGCAGCCCCGCCATTTGCAGTGGGCGATCGCAACGGGGGTTAATGCCCGTCGTTTCATAGTCGTACCAGAAGATGGAGGTCACAGGCGTTTCCTGAACAGAATATCGGCGAAGTCTAGGTGCTCATGTCCTGTTGCGGCCAGTCATCTTGTCATTCAATCACCTCTGTTTGATGACATGGCAAGACACAGCGATGTCGTGTTTCCCGGCAGGGCTGCTAGCATCGGGTGAAGAGACTTTCCCGATCAGGCCACATCATCAGGTTGCCCATGCTCGAGACTGCAGCACTGCCAAGGAAAGCATCGCTGTCCCCGCCACTGGACACGCGGTATCAGGTCGAAACGCCGGAAGGCATCGACTTGCCACTGCGTCCGGCCGGGTTGATGGTCCGTGCGCTGGCATTTTCCATTGACCTGGCATTGCGCGGCTTGATCCTCGGCGTGCTGTTCATTGCCCTGGCGATGCTGGGAAAACTCGGCGCAGGGCTCGGCTCGCTGCTGATCTTTGGCGTGAGCTGGTGGTACATGGTGCTGTTTGAAGTGCTCAACCAGGGCCGTTCACCGGGCAAGCAGTGGATGGGCCTGTGCGTGGTGCAAGACGATGGCACCCCCATCGACTGGTCCGCTTCGCTGCTGCGCAACCTGCTGCGCGTTGTCGATCTGCTGCCTTTCGGATACTTCCTCGGGGCCATCAGTTGCTTGCAACACCCTGCCTTCAAACGCCTCGGCGACATCGCCGCCGGTACGCTGGTAATTTACCGCGAACAACCGCTCACGCGACCACAACTCCCACCCGCACAGCCGCGCCGCCCAGCCTTTAACCTGACGCTGAGCGAGCAACGCGCCATCCTCGGGTTCGCCGAACGCCAGGCCGAACTCTCCAATGCCAGGGTCAATGAACTGGCATCGATCCTGGCGCAGCCGTTGCAGGTTCCTCCGTCACAAGCGGTGTCCGAACTCAATGGCATCGCCCGCGGCCTGTTGGGTCCGGCATGAAGCAAAGTCTTTTTGAACATCGGCACATGGCCGAATGGGAGCAGTTTTCCTTCCTGTTGGAGCGGCTGGAGCGGGACCGAAACGCCAAAGGAGCCGAAAGTTTTCCCGGCGATTACCGACGCATCTGCCAACATCTGGCATTGGCCCGGGAGCGCGGCTACAGCAGTTTTCTCATTGACTCGTTGCAACAACACGTCCTGCGCGGGCATCAACAGCTGTACCGCCACCGCAGCCGACTGGGGCCCCAAGTACTGGCTTTCATCCTCGCGGACTTCCCCCGGCTGGTGCGTGAGCAATGGCGCTTCGTCCTCGCCGCCAGCTTGATGTTTTTCGGCAGCCTGATCGGATTCGCCTGGCTGGTTTATCTTTTTCCAGACCTGATCTACAACCTGATCCCGGCCGAACAGGTCAGCGAAATGCAGAGCATGTACGACCCGCAGGCCGGTCACCTGGGTCGCTCGGCGCAACGGGCAGCCAGTGAGGACTGGGTGATGTTCGGCTACTACATCATGCATAACATCGGGATTGCCTTTCAGACGTTCGCCAGCGGTTTGCTGTTTGGTCTGGGCAGTGCGTTTTTCCTGTTCTTCAACGGCTTGATGATCGGCGCAGTGGCCGGGCACCTGACACAAATCGGTTACGGGCAAACCTTCTGGTCCTTCGTGATCGGCCATGGCGCCTTCGAATTGACCGCCATTGCCCTGGCCGGAGCCGCCGGCTTGCAACTGGGCTGGGCTTTGATTGCGCCGGGACGTTTGCCTCGTGCCGAGGCCTTGCGCCTGGCCGCGCGCAAGAGTGTGCTGCTGATTTGCGGGGTCATGCTGTTCCTGCTGATCGCAGCATTCATCGAAGCCTACTGGTCGTCGATGACGACACCGGCCCCCATGACCAAATACCTGGTCGGAGCGATGCTGTGGCTGTCGGTCGCGGTTTATCTGCTGTTTGCCGGGCGGGTTCGTCATGCGCCTGAGTGATGCCAGCGTAGTGATCCGCCCACGCCCCACCTGGGAAGCCATGGACCTTGGGGTGCTGTTGAGTCAGCGCCACTGGCGACTGCTGATGACCAGTTGGGCCATCGTCACCTTGCCAGTGTTCGGGCTGTTGACCTGGATGTTCTGGGAGTCGCCCTCCCTCGCCGTGTTCATCTTCTGGTGGCTGAAACCGGCCTTCGAGCGCCTGCCGCTGTACATCCTGTCCAAGGCCATTTTCGGTGAAACGCCCACATTGAAGCAGGCGCTTTACCAATGGCCACGATTGCTCAAGCCGCAACTGCTGGCCAGTCTGACCTGGCGACGGCTGAGCCTGACTCGCAGCTTTCTGCTGCCCGTGGTGCAACTCGAAGGCCTGTCGGGTGAGGCACGGCAACAGCGTTTGCAGGTGCTGTTACAACGCGACGCTGGCGCGGCACGGTGGTTGACGTTGATTGGCGTGCACCTGGAAACCGCCCTGTGGATCGGGCTGATGGTGCTGTTCTATCTACTCCTGCCGCAACAGGTGGCCCTCGACTGGAGCTGGCAGTCGTTAATAAACGCTGCGACCCAGGACTGGCACTGGCTGGAGCACCTGACCAACGCTTTTTACGCGTTGGTGCTGGTGCTTTGGGAACCGATCTACGTGGCCTGCGGTTTCAGCCTCTATCTGAACCGGCGCACCGTGCTGGAAGCCTGGGACATCGAACTGGTGTTCCGTCGCTTGCGCCAGCGCCTGAGCAGCGCCGCCGTCGCCCTGGCAATGGCAGCGATCCTGATGATGCCCTCTGGGCACCCCACCTTGGCCGCAGAGCCAATCCCTTCACCTGAAAGCCCACGCTTGTTGAAGCAGCCACTGACCAGTCAGGCATCTCGGGACAGCATCAAGGCAATCCTCGATCAACCGCCGTTCAAGAACAAGGAAACGGTCACCCGTTATCGATTTGGCGAAGACAACGCCAGCCCTGAAACATTGGAAGAGAACAACACTCCGGGTTGGCTGAAGGCGCTGTTCGAGCTGTTTAACAGCCAGCGCTTCGGCGCCGTTGCCAGCCTGATCGAGGTCATGCTGTGGGGCACCGTCATCGCCGCCGTCGGCCTGCTGATCTGGCGCTACCGCGACGGGTTACAGGCCTTTGTCAGCCGTCGTCCAACGGCTAAAAAAGCCACCCGACCGATGCCGCAACAGGCGTTCGGCCTGGACATCAACCGCGAGACCTTGCCCGCCGACATCGCCGCCACGGCCGAAAGCCTCTGGCAAACCCAACCCCGGGAAGCACTGGGATTGCTCTATCGTGCCCTGCTCAGCCATTTGCTGCACGACTTCAACATCGCACTCAAAGACGCCGACACCGAAGGCCAGGTGCTGGAGCGCGTCAAGCAATTGCAGCAACCGGCCCTGCTGATGTTCAGCCAAAACCTGACTCGGCACTGGCAGAACATGGCCTATGGGCACCGCCTGCCCGCCGCACATTTGCAGCAGGAACTGTGTGATGGCTGGCGCACCCTGTTCGGCCCGGGAGCAAACCGTTGAACCGCCGCGCCTGGCCATTGATGCTCGGCGCACTGATCGTCGTGCTGCTGGCGACGCTGAGTCTCTGGTTGTACCTCAAGGCCACGCCCTACAAGGCTGAAGTCGATCACGGCCCCTCGCCCGAAGCCCAGGCCAATCCCTACCTGGCCGCCGAACACTTCCTGCGCAAACAGGGCCTGTCCGTCAGCCATGCCAACAGCCTCGACATCCTGCCCAGCCTGGAGCCGCGCCAGCACAGTCTGTTGCTGTTGGGGGACCGCTACAACATGACGCCACGGCAGATCGATCAGGTGATGAACTGGGTCCGGGCGGGTGGTCGGCTGTTGTTCGTCGCCCAGTCGTTGTGGGATGAAAAGGCCGGGCAAAGCAATGACTTGCTGCTCGACCGCGTACAACTGCACCAATTCTTGAGCAAAGATCTCAAGGACTCGCCGCCCGACAATGAAAACGCAAACGGCAATGACCCCTACCCGAAACTGACCAAGCTGTACCTGGAAGACGAAGACGCGCCGGCCTACGCCAGCTTCGATACCGCATTCCATCTGGAAGACCCGAAAAACCTGGCCCAGACCTGGGCCAACAGCGGCAAGGCCACCCACATGATGCAGCTCGACCACGGGCTCGGTTCGATCATCGTGGTGACCGATGCCGACCTGTGGAAAACCCCGGCCATCGACCGATATGACAACGCCTGGCTGCTCTGGTATTTGACCGCCGACACCCGCGTAACCCTGCTGTATGACACTGAACACGACAGCCTGTGGACGTTGCTGCTGCGTTATTTCCCTCAGGCGCTGGTCGCCTTGATTGCCCTGATTGGCCTGGGTTTCTGGCACGCCGGCGTGCGCCACGGGCCACTGCAAGAACCGGCATCGAAAGCACGTCGGCAACTGCAGGAGCATCTGCGCGCCAGTGCCGATTTCATGTTGCGTCGAAACGGCCAGCACAGTCTTTTGCAAGCGCTGCAGCAAGACATTCTGCGCCGTGTCCGCCATCGTCACCCCGGTTATGACCAACTCGGCGTCGCCGAACAATGGCTGGTGCTTGCGCGCCTGACCGGCCAACCCACACGCGCTATCAGCCAGGCCATGAGCCCGCGACCAAAGCAGCGGCTTACCAGCGCTGAATTCAGTCGTCAGGTCGCCCATCTGCAAACCTTGAGGAACGCCTTATGACGAGTGAACCGATCGAGCCCGCTGCCGCCAGCCATGCCACTACGCAACGACAACGTGCCAGTCAGTTGGCTCAAGCGATCCGTGGCGAACTGCAAAAGGCCGTGATCGGCCAAAACAGTGTGATCGACGACGTGCTCACGGCACTGATTGCCGGCGGACACGTGTTGCTCGAAGGTGTGCCGGGCCTGGGTAAAACCTTGTTGGTCCGGGCGCTGGCACGTTGTTTCGGTGGCGAATTCGCCCGTATCCAGTTCACGCCTGATCTGATGCCCAGCGACGTCACCGGGCACGCGGTGTACGACTTGCAGACCGAGCAATTCAAACTGCGCAAGGGCCCGCTATTCACCAACCTGTTGCTGGCCGACGAGATCAACCGCGCCCCGGCCAAAACCCAGGCCGCGCTGCTCGAGGCCATGCAGGAACGGCAAGTCACCCTCGAAGGCCGTGCCCTGCCCATCGTGCAACCGTTTATGGTGCTGGCCACGCAGAACCCCATCGAACAGGAAGGCACTTACCCGCTGCCGGAAGCCGAACTGGACCGTTTCATGCTCAAGGTGCGCATGGACTACCCCGATGCCGAACAGGAGTTGAAGATGGTGCGTCAGGTCAGTCGCTCGACCCGCGCCGACATGCTCGACGTGCAGCCGCTACGCACGGTGTTGCAGGCCAAGGATGTGCTGGCCTTGCAGCGTATCGCCAGTGACCTGCCGCTGGACGATCAAGTACTCGATTACGCAGTACGCCTGGCCCGTACGACCCGCAGCTGGCCCGGTCTGACCCTGGGTGCCGGGCCCCGGGCCTCGATTGCCCTGGTGCGTTGCGCGAGGGCCCAGGCCTTGTTGCGTGGCGGCGAATTCGTGATTCCCGATGACATAAAAGGCTGTGCCCTCTCAGTGCTGCGGCATCGCGTGCGCATCGCGCCGGAGCTGGATATCGAAGGGCTGGAGGTGGATCAAGTCTTGCGACAGCTGCTCGATCAAGTACCGGCACCGCGCCTGTGACCATCGTCATTCAGGTAAAAGATCGCAGCCTGCGGCAGCTCCTACGCCGCACGCACGACCCTGTAGGAGCTGTCGAAGGCTGCGATCCCTTGATCTGCCTGCAGGGGGTCACGCAATGAAACCCACACGCCTGCTGCTGCTCTGGCTCGCCGCACTGCTGGCCATCGGCATCGTGCTGGGCACCTTGCAGGCGTTGGACTTCGCAGTGCCGCCCTCACTGTCACGAATCAACTGGGGTCTGCTTTTAGCGCTGCTGATCCTGGCACTGCTCGATGCCCTGCGCGTCAAACGCTTGCCCTCGCCCCACCTGCAACGGCACCTACCCGGCAGCTTGGCCCTGGGTCGCTGGAGTGAAGTACAACTGGAGCTTGAGCATGATTTTGCGCAACCACTGCACTTGACACTCTTCGACCATGTGCCCGGCGGGCTGAGTTTCGAAAACTTGCCATTGTCGGTGCCATTGCAGCCCGGCCAACGCAGCCAGGTCGATTATCGCCTGCGCCCGCTCAAACGCGGTCACTTCAGCTTCGAACACTGCGAAGTCAACCTGCCGAGCCCGTTGGGCCTGTGGTCGAACAAGCGCTTGCTGAACGTAGCAGGTCACACCCGCATCTATCCCGACTTCGCCCACCTCTACGGTGGCCAATTACTGGCTGTGGACAACTGGCTCAGCCAGCTCGGCGTGCGCCAGCGTCAACGCCGCGGCCAAGGGCTGGAGTTTCATCAGCTGCGCGAGTTTCGCGAGGGTGACAGCCTGCGGCAAATGGATTGGAAAGCCACCG
Source organism: Pseudomonas putida (assembly GCF_050990305.1). Lineage (GTDB taxonomy): Bacteria > Pseudomonadota > Gammaproteobacteria > Pseudomonadales > Pseudomonadaceae > Aquipseudomonas > Aquipseudomonas putida_AH. The sequence goes on from NZ_CP158817.1 coordinate 5,286,275, forward strand.
CCCGTCAACGCACGCCGATTGCCCGGGAGTACCAGGACGAACGTGACCAGCAGATCATTTTCATGCTCGACTGCGGCCGGCGCATGCGCAGCCAGGACGGCGAGTTGGCGCATTTCGACCACGCACTCAACGCCTGCCTGCTGCTGAGCTACGTTGCGCTGCGCCAGGGTGATGCGGTCGGCCTGTGCACCTTTGCCAGCGATCAACCGCGCTACCTCGCCCCGGTCAAGGGCAGCGGGCAACTCAATGTCCTGCTCAACGCCGTCTACGACCTGAACAGCAGCCAGCGCAGCGCCGACTATCAAGCGGCCATCACTCAACTGCTCGCCCGACAAAAACGCCGGGCACTGGTGGTGCTGTTGACCAACCTGCGGGACGAGGACGATGAAGAGCTGCTCACGGCGCTCAAACGATTGAGTACGCAGCATCGGGTGCTGGTCGCCAGCCTGCGCGAAGAGGTGCTCGACAGCCTGAGGGAGACACCAGTGCTGACCTTGCCTGAGGCGTTGGTCTATTGCGGGACGGTGGATTTCTTGAATGCACGGGCCGAGCTGCATGAGCGCTTGAGGGCCCATGGTGTTCCGGTGCTGGATGTGCGGCCCGGTGAACTGGGTACGCAGCTGGTGACGCAGTATTTGAGCTGGAAACGTAGCGGGAGTGTTTGATATTACCCCGAGATGACCTTGTAGGAGCCGGCTTGCTGGCGATGGCGATTTCACGAACGCCATCGCCAGCAAGCCGGCGCCTACAGGTCATCATTTGCCACGCGGTTACCTCTGCTCAGGCAGACGCCGACAACGTCTGAAAACTGAAATACTGCTTCAACGCCCGCACCAATTGCCCATATTCCGGTGGAGCCCATTGCAGGCTGAACCCGGCGTCGTAATGGTGAGGCGTGGCATCTTCGTGACACCACAAACAACACGCCCGCAGATCAATGACCTGTTGGCCGCCTTCGCTGGCGGGGATTTTCAGGCGCAAGTCAAAGTCCACGCCGATCATCAGCGGCAAGTGGCTGATCAACATCAGCCCGTCTTCGGACACATTGCCCAGAAAGCCAATGGGTTTGTCGGTGATGCTGTTGAACACTTTCAGAAAATACGGCAGTTGATGCCGCTCGATCCGGCGGTCAGTGAACATGCTGAATTCGCTACGCAAGGCCCTTAAGCAGGGCCGCACTAATGCTTCGGAACAGGCCTGCCGGCGGATAGTCCCAGGCAGATACGGCCCGCTCTCCCCGATCCTGGTGCGACAGTCCGTCAACCGCTGTCGCTTACTCCTGCCGATCACAGGTGTTGCGTCGGTTTAGAAACAAAACTCTAAACCGAACTATTGGACTATAGCTCACCGCCACCGGTCGGCCAGCTATTGGATGACGACCAGCATCAGAACTGCGTCGGGCGCACTGCCGCGGAACTGCGCAGCGGGTAATGCCCCAGGCTCGCCAGGGTTTCCAGGCGGGCATGGGCGCGATAGGCGTACTCGCTTTGTGGATAAGCGGCGATGATGAACTGGTAAGTCTGGGCGGCATCGATAAACATTTTCTGCCGTTCCAGGCATTGACCGCGCATCATCGACACTTCCGGCCACACGTAAGGCCGCGCACGGCTGGCGCGCTCTACTTTGGACAATTCGAGCATGACCTGCTCGCAGTTGCCCCGGTCATAGGCGCTATAGGCCAGGTTCAAATGATGATCCATCGAAAAACGGGTGCAGCCCGTCACACTGAAGAGGGCAAGGGCGGCAATAAGCATGAATCGCATGGGGGATCTCCTGTCTTGAACGCTATATCGACCCCCGGGCGGAAATCTTCAGCCGGCCAGGCGCAAAGTTGCCGCGCGCCATAAAGAAAGGAAAAACAAAGTTCTTAAAAAAAAGTAGTGCATACGAACAATGACTACACCTTCGGACCATAGTAGCCTCACTCAGCGCTTGAACTCAGGAGTCTTTGCATGTCCGTCCGTCGTACCAAAATCGTCGCCACCCTTGGCCCGGCCAGTAACTCACCGGAAGTTCTCGAACAGCTGATTCTGGCTGGCCTGGACGTCGCCCGCCTGAACTTCTCCCACGGCACCCCCGACGAGCACAAGGCTCGCGCGAAGCTGGTGCGTGACCTGGCCGCCAAGCACGGCCGCTTCGTCGCCCTGCTGGGTGACCTGCAAGGCCCGAAAATCCGTATCGCCAAATTCGCCAACAAGCGCATCGAGCTGAAGATTGGTGACAAGTTCACCTTTTCCACCAGCCATCCGCTGACCGAAGGCAACCAACAAGTGGTCGGCATCGACTACCCGGACCTGGTCAAGGACTGCGGCGTGGGCGACGAGCTGCTGCTCGACGACGGTCGCGTGGTGATGCGCGTTGAAACTGCCACCGCCACCGAACTGCACTGCACCGTGACCATCGGCGGCCCGCTGTCGGACCACAAAGGCATCAACCGTCGCGGTGGTGGCCTGACGGCACCGGCCCTGACCGAAAAAGACAAGGCCGACATCAAGCTCGCTGCCGAGATGGACCTGGACTACCTGGCTGTTTCCTTCCCGCGTGATGCCGCCGACATGCAATACGCCCGTCAACTGCGCGACGAAGCCGGCGGTACTGCCTGGCTGGTGGCGAAGATCGAACGCGCCGAAGCCGTGGCCGACGACGAAACCCTCGATGACCTGATCCAGGCGTCCGACGCCGTAATGGTTGCCCGTGGTGACCTGGGCGTGGAAATCGGCGATGCCGAGCTGGTGGGCATCCAGAAGAAAATCATTCTGCACGCACGTCGTCACAACAAGGCAGTGATCGTTGCGACCCAGATGATGGAGTCGATGATCCAGAACCCGATGCCGACCCGCGCCGAAGTGTCCGACGTGGCCAACGCCGTGCTCGACTACACCGACGCCGTGATGCTCTCGGCCGAGTCCGCCGCCGGCGCCTACCCGCTCGAAGCGGTGCAGGCCATGGCGCGCATCTGCATCGGTGCTGAAAAGCACCCGACCAGCAAGACCTCCAGCCACCGCATCGGCAAGACGTTCGAGCGCTGCGACGAGAGCATTGCCCTGGCCACCATGTACACGGCCAACCACTTCCCGGGCGTGAAGGCGATCATCGCGCTGACCGAAAGCGGCTACACCCCGCTGATCATGTCGCGTATCCGTTCCTCGGTGCCGATCTACGCGTTCACCCCGCACCGCGAAGCCCAGGCTCGCGCGGCGATGTTCCGTGGCGTGTACACCATCCCGTTCGACCCGGCCTCGCTGAAACCGAATGAAGTCAGCCAGAAGGCCATCGACGAGCTGGTCAAGCGTGGCGTGGTGGAGAAAGGTGACTGGGTCATCTTGACCAAGGGCGACAGTTACCACACCACTGGCGGTACCAACGGCATGAAAATCCTGCACGTTGGCGATCCTCAGGTCTGAGTGACCGGCTGCTGAAAGACAAAAGCCCCGCCATGTGAATGGCGGGGCTTTCTTTTTTCTGATCCTTTGGATGATGTGCTGCCTGATCCGGCCTCTTCGCGGGCAAGCCTCGCTCCTACGGGATCGCCTCCGTCTGTAGGAGCGAGGCTTGCCCGCGAAGGCGTCAGATCGGTCGTCGCAACACTCAATGCCTGTTGATAAACCCCACCAACGCCGCCATCGCCTCCGGCGAACGCAACCGTTGGGTGAACAACGCGCCCTCTTCTTCTATTACCTTTCTCAGCAACTCCCGATCCGGGGCCTTCATCAATTGCTTGCTGATGCGCACCGCCTCCGGCGGCAAGGACTCGAACCGCAGGGCCATCTCCCGCGCCCTGGCCAAGGCCTCTTCGCCACTGTCCAGAGCTTGGGTCGCAATGCCCCAAGCGGCCGCCTGCTCACCATTGAAGCCTTCGCCGAGCAGCAGTAATTCTGCAGCCCTGGTCTGTCCGAGCAGACGCGGCAGGATCAGGCTGGAACCGAACTCCGGGCACAAACCCAGGTTGACGAACGGCATGCGCAGCCGCGCATCACGGCTGACGTACACCAGATCGCAGTGCAACAACAGCGTCGTACCGATGCCCACCGCTGCACCGGCCACGGCGGCGACCACCGGTTTGCGGCACTCGAACAGATTGAGCATGAACTGGAATACCGGACTGTCGAGGTTGCCCGGTGGTTGCTGGATGAAGTCGGCGATGTCGTTACCGGCCGTGAAGCATTCACTGGAACCGGTGATCAGCACCGCATTGATTTCAGGGTCGCAGTCGGCCTGCTTCAGCGCCTCGGCCAAGTGGCTGTACATCGCGCGGGTCAGGGCGTTTTTCTTTTCGGGGCGATTGAGGCGCAGGGTCAGCAGGCCGCGTTCGCGTTCGATCAGGATGGCGTCGGTCATGGCAGGTCCTTGTCCGAGGGCGTTTACTGTGGCGAGCGAGCTTGCTCCGGGCGGCGTTCCGACGTTGGGCTGCGAAGCAGCCCCATCATCTGACGAGCGCTGCGCACTCGAGCGGGAGCAAGCTCCCTCGCCACAGACTTCTTCAACCCCAATGAAAAATCAGCGCTCAACCACGGGGCAGGAACACATCGGCCAGCAGTTGATTGCGCGGCAATCCCGCCAGATACAAGCATCGAGCAAAGGCATCGACACTGTCGGGGGCTCCGCAGAGTAGGGCCAGGGTTTGCCGGGAAACAAGCCGCAGTTGCGCCAAAGCTTCAGGCAGCTCGGCCGCAGTCCACAGTTCAATACTCAGGTTCGGGCGGCTGGCGGCCATGGCTTGCAAGGGCTTGGCCAGATAATGCTCGTTGGCATCATGGGCCAGGTGAATGACGCGGATGGCGCCTTGGTGATCCTGACGCAACGCTTCGCGCAATACGCCGAACAGCGGCCCCAGCCCGGTGCCGGAGGCCATCAGCCACAAGGGCCGGGTGTGCCAATCCGGGTCGTAATGCAAGGCCCCGCCGCGCAGCTCACCTAAACGGATCGGATCACCAATCTTCAACTGACGTGCCGCATCGCTGAACTCCCCCGGCCGGCGACAATCGAGGTGGAACTCCAGAAAACGGTCATCTTCCGGCAGGCTGGCGAGGGAATACGGCCGCGCGACGTTGCCTGCCCACAACACCAGGTGCTGGCCGGCGATGTAGCGCAACGGACGCTGCGGGGTCAGGCGCAGGCGCAAGACGTTGTCACTCAACCAATCGACGGCAGCAACCTCCGCCGGGCGGCCGTCCTGCTGCGGGTCGAAGGTGTGCACTTGCAAGTCCTCGACCACCTGGCACTGGCACGCAAGGCGCCAGCCCTGCTGGCGTTGCTCCACGCTCAAGGCATCGGGACGGCTGTCGCTGGGCAGCCCTTGCACGCATTGCACCAGGCAAGCATGGCAACTGCCGGCGCGGCAGCTATAGGGCACTGCCACGCCGTTCTGATTCAGGGCATCGAGCAGATTACTCCCCGCCGCGACTGACCAAACTCGTTCGCCGACGCGCACCTCAGGCATCGACGTTTTCCCAGGCCGCCGCACAACGGTTGCGCCCGTCGCGTTTGGCCCGATACAGCGCCTGATCGGCACGCTGCAAGGCATCGTCAAGGTCGTCCCCTGGCGCCAGCAAGGTCATCCCGGCGGACAGGCTGAGATTGCGAACATTCAGCCCCATCAACTCGACATCGGTGAACGCGATGCGCAGCCGCTCGCAACAGGAGGTCAGGCTGTCAGCATTGCAATCGGGCAGCAGGATCACGAACTCTTCGCCGCCGTAGCGGGCCAGGACGTCACCGTCGCGCAGGCAAGCGGTGGCTACGCCGGCAAAGGCTTGCAGCACCTGATCGCCGGCAGCATGACCGTGCAGGTCGTTGATGCGTTTGAAATGGTCGAGATCGATCAGCGCCAGGCCGTGCACGACGCCAGCATCCATGGCATTGAGCTCACGGGAGGCCAGGCGCAGGAAATGTCGACGATTGAACAAGCCGGTCAATTCATCGGTGGCCACCAGATCTTCGAGCTGACGCATCATCCCGCGCAGCGTGTCCTGGTGCGCCTGCAAGGCAAAACGCCGCTGGCGTATGCGATGGCGCGAGTCCTGAACATAACCGGCATAGAGCACCAGCCAGACCAGGACAATCAACAGCACGCACACCTGCAAGGCCGCCAGGGCCGGGTCGGGCAGCTGGAAGTGATAAGCCTCCCACAGCGTGATCGCGCTGAAACTGAAGAACACCAGCAAGGCACAGCGCAGGAATGCGCGTCGGGACAGGTGAAACAGCCCGAACAACAGAATCAATACATAAAAAACCAGGAACGCCCCGCGCGCATCATCCAAATGGGCGATCAACCAGGTTTGCCAGCCCAGGCCCAACATCACTTGGGCTTCGGTCAGACTGGGGTCGGTAAACCGCAGGTTGCGGCCGGAATAAAACAGCGCGAACAGCGCCGCCTGGCTGATGACCACCAGCGCACTGCCAATGGCCATGCCCGCCAGCGAGTCTTCATAGTGGTCGGTAAAAAACGCCAGCCACACCAATAGCAATGCCAGCGCATAGGTGCCGGCCGCGAGGGCAAAACGTTTGATTAGCAAGCGCTGGATGGCGTTATGGGTCAATCGTTGACTCACCGAATGAAAGGAGGCTGGTAGAGCGTCCTACTCTACAGACCGTATGTCACTTTAGTGGCGTGGCCGATAAATGACCATCGATTTTCTGCGGGTGAATGACTGGCCTCTGTAGGAGCTGCCGCAGGCTGCGATCTTTTGATCCTGATCTGTTCAAAGCCAGGAGCAAAATCAAAAGATCGCAGCCTGCGGCAGCTCCTACAGCGGTTACATGTATCTATGCGACCAACGAATGACGCCCGGCGGGTGTGTAGGGAACCGAGGCGAGGTATACTGCCGCGCCTTTTTAGCGTCGCGCCAGCATACCCGGCGTGCCTTGAAAGGTGCTTGCAACCGACCGATGCACCCAAGCTGCAAGCACCTTATTGAATGTTCCCGTCTTTTAGAGGAGCGCGACTCATGACCGTGATCAAGCAAGACGACCTGATTCAGAGCGTTGCCGACGCCCTGCAGTTCATTTCCTACTACCACCCCGTGGATTTCATCCAGGCGATGCACGAAGCCTACCTGCGCGAAGAATCGCCGGCAGCCCGTGACTCCATGGCACAGATCCTGATCAACTCGCGCATGTGCGCCACCGGCCACCGCCCGATCTGCCAGGACACCGGCATCGTGACCGTGTTTGTCCGCGTGGGCATGGACGTGCGCTGGGATGGCGCCACCATGAGCCTGGACGACATGATCAACGAAGGCGTGCGTCGCGCCTACAACCTGCCGGAAAACGTCCTGCGCGCTTCGATCCTCGCCGACCCGGCGGGTGCTCGCAAGAACACCAAGGACAACACCCCGGCCGTTATCCACTACTCCATCGTTCCGGGTAACACCGTGGAAGTGGACGTGGCGGCCAAGGGCGGCGGTTCCGAGAACAAGTCGAAAATGGCCATGCTCAACCCGTCCGACTCGATCGTCGACTGGGTGCTGAAGACCGTTCCGACCATGGGCGCCGGCTGGTGCCCACCGGGCATGCTGGGCATCGGCATCGGCGGCACCGCCGAAAAAGCCGCGGTGATGGCCAAGGAAGTGTTGATGGAATCCATCGACATCCACGAGCTGAAGGCTCGCGGCCCACAGAACCGCATCGAAGAAATGCGCCTGGAGCTGTTCGAGAAGGTCAACCAGCTGGGCATCGGTGCCCAGGGCCTGGGCGGCCTGACCACCGTGCTCGACGTGAAGATCATGGACTACCCGACCCACGCCGCATCCCTGCCGGTGTGCATGATCCCGAACTGCGCCGCCACCCGCCACGCGCACTTCGTGCTCGACGGTTCCGGCCCGGCGTCGCTGGAAGCGCCACCGCTGGACGCCTACCCGGAAATCGTCTGGGAAGCCGGTCCGTCGGCCCGTCGCGTCAACCTCGACACCCTGACCCCGGAAGAAGTGCAGAGCTGGAAGCCGGGCGAAACCGTCCTGCTCAACGGCAAGATGCTCACCGGTCGCGACGCTGCGCACAAGCGCATGGTCGAGATGCTGAACAAGGGCGAAACCCTGCCGGTGGACCTCAAGGGTCGCTTCATCTATTACGTCGGTCCGGTTGATCCGGTTCGCGAAGAAGTGGTTGGCCCAGCGGGCCCGACCACTGCAACGCGGATGGACAAGTTCACCCGTCAGATCCTCGAGCAAACCGGCCTGCTGGGCATGATCGGCAAATCCGAGCGCGGTCCGACCGCCATCGACGCGATCAAGGACCACAAGGCCGTTTACCTGATGGCTGTGGGCGGCGCGGCTTACCTGGTGGCGCAAGCGATCAAGAAATCCCGCGTGGTGGCCTTCGCCGAACTGGGCATGGAAGCGATCTACGAGTTCGACGTCAAAGACATGCCAGTGACCGTTGCGGTCGACAGCAAAGGCGAGTCGGTACACATCACCGGTCCTGCCATCTGGCAGCAAAAGATCAGTGAAAGCCTGGCCGTCGAAGTGCAGTAAGCACCTCGATTGACCGAAAAAGGCGACAGGGCTTATCCCCTGTCGCCTTTTTTATTGCCCCCAATTCCCTGTAGGAGCGAGCATGCTCGCGATGGTCGTCAACGATAACGCGTAAAGCCTGACACCCCGCGGTGATTTCAGATCCATCGCGAGCATGCTCGCTCCTACAAAGGCCAACACGCTCATGCTATGGTGCGCCCCCTCCGTACCCCATGTGTAAGGCCTGCATGTTCCTGTCATCCCGCCCCTTGCGCCTGACGCTCTATACCCTGGTCATCCTCGCCGGTGCCGCCATCGCCGCCACCCTGGCCATGCGCCATACCGTGCGCCAATCCCTGGTCGACGACGCCGCCCGTGCCAATCAACAATTGGCGCTGTACGCCACATCCCTGCATACCTTGATCGAGCGCTACCGTGCCCTGCCCTCGGTGCTGGCGCTGGACCCGCAATTACGCGATGCGCTCAAAGGCCCGGTCAGCCTCGCGCAACAGGACGTGCTGAATCGCAAACTGGAAAAAATCAACGGCGCCGCCGAATCCTCGACCCTGGAATTGCTCGATCGCACCGGCCTCGCCGTGGCCGCCAGCAACTGGCGCCTGCCCAGCAGTTACGTCGGCCACAACTATGGCTTCCGCCCCTACTTCAACCAGACCCGCACCCAAGGCACCGGCCGGTTTTATGCCGTGGGGGTGACCAGCGGTATTCCGGGGTATTTCCTGTCCAGTGCCGTGACCAACGACGACGGGCAGTTTCTCGGCGCCATGGTGGTGAAACTGGAGTTTCCGGAACTGGAACGGGAGTGGAGCCAGGGTAGCGACACGTTGCTGGTCAGCGACGCACGCGGGATCGTCTTCATCGCCAACCAGCCGGGCTGGCGCTATCGCCAATTGAAACCGCTGAGCGACAGCGACCGCGCCGAACTCAAGGCCACTCGCCAATACAACAAACAGCCACTGACGCCACTTGAGTACCAATCGTTGCGTCACTTCGACGACAACAGTGAACTGGTACGGGTCAACGGCCCGGATGGCAAAGCCGATTATCTGTGGGAGTCCCTGCCACTCACCGCCGAAGGCTGGACGCTGCATCTGCTGCGCCGCCCGCAAGCCGCCTTCGAAGACAGCCGCAATGCCGCACTCGCGGGTGCTGGATTGTGGCTGACCCTGGTGTTTCTGTTGCTGTTCCTCAACCAGCGCTGGCGCCTGGCCAAGTTGCGCCAGCGCAGCCGCGAGGAGCTTGAACAACTGGTAGAAGAGCGCACTCGCGAGCTGCGCACCGCCCAGGACGGCCTGGTGCAGTCGGCCAAGCTCGCCGCCCTCGGGCAGATGTCGGCAGCACTGGCCCACGAAATCAACCAGCCACTGACGGCGCAACGCATGCAGCTCGCGACGCTGCGGCTGCTGCTTGATCACGGCCGGGTCGATGACGCGTACAAGGCGCTCAAACCGGTGGATGACATGTTGACCCGCATGGCCGCCCTCACCGGCCACTTGAAAACCTTCGCCCGCAAAAGCCCCAGCGGCTTGCGCGAGCGCCTGGACCTGGCGGCGGTGGTGGACCAGTCGCTGCACCTGCTCGACACGCGAATGCGCGACGAACAGGTCAGCACGGTGCTGCATCTGACGCGTCCGGCCTGGGTGCGTGGCGATGCGATTCGCCTGGAACAGGTGCTGATCAACCTGCTGCGCAATGCCCTGGATGCGATGCAGGACAAACCCTGCAAGCGCCTGGAAATCCGCCTCGAAGCCGAAGAACAACTGTGGCGCTTGAGCGTGATCGACAACGGCAGCGGCATTGCCGAAGAAAACCTGTCCAAGGTGTTCGATCCGTTTTTCACCACCAAACCGGTGGGCGATGGACTGGGTATTGGCCTGGCGGTTTCTTTCGCTATCGTGCACGAATCGGGCGGTCGCCTGACGGCCGACAATCATGCAAATGGCGCGATATTCACCCTGACTTTGCCCATCGATCTGGAGGCCCACGGTTCATGTTGAATTCTGTGATGGTGGTTGACGACGAAAGCAGCATCCGCAGCGCCGTGGAGCAATGGCTGAGCCTGTCGGGGTTCGACGTGCAACTGTTCAGCCGTGCCGACGAATGCCTGGCGCAGTTGCCGAAGCATTTTGCCGGGGTGATCCTCAGCGACGTGCGCATGCCCGGCATGACCGGTCTGGAGCTGTTGGCCGAGGTGCAGCGGCGCGATGCCGACCTGCCGGTAATCCTGCTGACTGGCCACGGCGATGTGCCGATGGCCGTCGATGCCATGCGCGATGGCGCCTATGACTTTCTGGAAAAACCCTTCAGCCCCGACACCCTGCTCGGCAGCCTGCGCCGGGCGTTGGACAAGCGCCGTCTGATTCTGGAAAACCGTGCCCTGCACGAACAGGCCGATAACCGCGCCAAGCTCGATGCCACGCTGCTCGGTGTATCCCGCAGCTTGCAGACGTTGCGCGGGCAAGTGCTGGACCTGGCCACCTTACCGGTCAACGTGTTGATCCGTGGCGAAACCGGCAGCGGCAAGGAATTGGTCGCCCGCTGCTTGCACGACTTCGGCCCCCGCGCCGACAAACCTTTTGTCGCCTTGAACTGCGCGGCCATCCCGGAGCAACTGTTTGAAGCCGAGCTATTCGGCCACGAAAGCGGTGCCTTCACCGGTGCCCAGGGCAAGCGCATCGGCAAGCTCGAATACGCCGACGGCGGCACCTTGTTTCTCGATGAGATCGAAAGCATGCCCCTGGCGCAGCAGGTGAAATTGCTGCGGGTGTTGCAGGAGCAGAAGCTCGAACGCCTGGGGTCGAACCAGAGTATCCGCGTGGATCTGCGCATCATCGCCGCGACCAAACCGGACCTGCTCGAAGAAGCGCGGGCCGGGCGCTTTCGCGAGGACCTGGCCTATCGTCTGACCGTCGCCGAGCTGCGCCTGCCGCCATTGCGCGAGCGCCGCGAAGACATTCCATTGCTGTACGAGTCCTTTGCCCGCAACGCCGCCGAGCGTCTGGGCCGCGCCTTTTCACCCTTGAGCGGTCCACAGCTCAGTCATCTGCTGAACCACGACTGGCCGGGTAATGTGCGCGAACTGGCGAACACGGCCGAACGCCAGGTATTGGGGCTTGGCGAGCCTGTACCGGCCGGCATCGAGCCGGGGCAGTCACTGGCCGCGCAACAGGAAGCCTTTGAAGCGCAGTGCCTGCGCGCGGCGTTGACCCGACATAAAGGTGATGTCAAAGCGGTACTCGAGGAACTGCAACTGCCGCGTCGCACCTTCAATGAAAAGATGCAGCGGCATGGGCTGACCCGAGAGATGTTTTTGTAATTGCCCCTCAAGACCAAAAGATCGCAGCCTTCGGCAGCTCCTACATGGGATGGGCGTACATCCTGTAGGAGCTGCCGAAGGCTGCGATCTTTTCGGCGGTTTTCCGCTTAACACCCACCATGAATAAGCGGATTTCCGCTCACAAAAACGACTTACCCCCTCTAAACCGGCCCTCTCCCTCTTGGCACAGCTCCTGCTATAGCCCCCGCAGGCTGCGTTTAACCGCGCTCCACAAAAACAATTAAATGAAGGATCCTTCAATGGATAACTCCAACGCCCTGCCCCTTGGGTCGGCTGCCGTGACCGCCAAGCCAAGAACCACTGCCAGTCGCATCAAATCGATTTTCAGCGGCTCTGTCGGCAACATGGTCGAGTGGTACGACTGGTACGTCTATGCCGCCTTCTCCCTGTACTTCGCCAAGACCTTTTTCCCCGCCGGTTCTTCCACCGCACAATTGATGAACACCGCTGCGATCTTCGCCGTGGGCTTTTTGATGCGTCCGATCGGCGGCTGGCTGATGGGCCTCTACGCCGACAAAGTCGGGCGCAAAAAGGCGCTGATGGCCTCGGTTTATCTGATGTGTTTCGGCTCGCTGCTGATCGCCCTGAGCCCGGGCTATGAAACCATCGGTATCTTCGCACCGATCCTGCTGGTGTTCGCCCGCCTGCTGCAGGGCCTGTCGGTCGGTGGCGAGTACGGCACCTCCGCCACCTACCTCTCGGAAATGGCAACCAAGGAGCGTCGTGGCTTCTTCTCCAGCTTCCAGTACGTGACCCTGATCTCCGGCCAGCTCATTGCGTTGGGCGTATTGATCGTGCTGCAACAAACCCTGACCACCGAACAGCTGTATGCCTGGGGCTGGCGCATTCCCTTCGCCATCGGCGCGCTGTGTGCCGTCGTTGCGTTGTACCTGCGTCGCGGCATGGAAGAAACCGAGTCGTTCACCAAGAAAGAGAAGGCCAAGGAAAGCGCGATGCGCACTTTGCTGCGCCATCCGAAGGAATTGTTGACCGTGGTCGGCCTGACCATGGGCGGCACCCTGGCGTTCTACACCTATACCACCTACATGCAGAAATACCTGGTGAACACCGTCGGCATGAGCATTTCCGACTCCACCACCATCTCCGCTGCCACGCTGTTCCTGTTCATGTGCCTGCAACCGATCATCGGCGGCCTGTCGGACAAGATCGGCCGTCGTCCGATCCTGATCGCCTTCGGCGTGCTGGGTACGATTTTCACCGTGCCAATCCTGATGACACTGCACACCGTCCAGACATGGTGGGGTGCATTCTTCCTGATCATGGCGGCGCTGATCATCGTCAGTGGCTACACCTCGATCAACGCGGTGGTTAAGGCCGAGTTGTTCCCGACCGAGATCCGCGCCCTCGGCGTGGGCCTGCCGTACGCCCTGACCGTATCGATCTTCGGCGGCACCGCTGAATACATCGCCCTGTGGTTCAAGAGCATCGGTATGGAAACCGGCTACTACTGGTACGTGACCGCGTGCATTGCCGTGTCGTTGCTGGTGTACGTCACCATGAAGGACACCCAGAAGCATTCGCGGATTGTCACTGACTGACAGCGATATCGAGGTCGGTAGTACCGGCCTCTTCGCGGGCAAGCCTCGCTCCTACAGGTAATGCATAGTCCCTGTAGGAGCGAGGCTTGCCCGCGAAGGCCGCAACTCGGTCGATCAGGAGAGCTCGGCAACCGGCTGTTTCCCGAAGCGCTTCTGCGCCATCGAAGCCCCCACAATCATCACCACCAAAATCCCCGCCAACACCAGCGACGAGCCGATGGTGCCGAAATCCAGGCCGCCCTTCTCATGGGGCTTGGTCAGGAAGTCGCCCAAGGTAGCGCCGAACGGTCGAGTCAGAACAAACGCCACCCAGAACAACAGCACCGACGAAATCTTCGTGAAGTACTTGAGCAACACCACCAGCAAAATGGTCGAGCCGATCAACAGCGCGCCACCGGCGAAACCAAGCCCCGAATCATCGGCCAGGTAATCGCCAAGCGCAGTGCCCAGGGTGTTGGAAAACAGAATCGCCATCCAATAGAACATCTCGCCACGGAACGTCTGGACCTTGGTCACGTTCAGCGAATCGCCACTGAGGCGCCAGGCAGCAAAAATCCCCAGCAAAATCGCAATCAGGATCATCGAGCCCGTGGCGTAGCCCAGTTCGAGGGTGCGGTCCATGAAGTCGGACATCGTGGTGCCCGCCGTGCTGGTCGACAGGATCACGATCCAGTACAGCACCGGCTTATAGGTCTTGGACATCAACTGAGTAACCAGTGTCAGCACAAAGACGCTGATCAATATCAGAGAACTGATGGCGTACCCTACGTTGAGGGTCATCGACAGCAAATCACCCGCGGTTTCCCCCAGAGTCGTCGCGCAGATTTTCATCACCCAGAACGCCAAGGTGATTTGAGGAAGTTTATTCATCGAGGATAGAGCTCCAGTTTTCATGACGGCGTTTTCTTCGGGTTTTGCCGCGGTGCGCAGACTGGAGATCAGCGGGTGAAAATTGGGTAAGCACTTCATGAAAAATCTGTCACACCGGCGAAAGGCCGGACTAATCGCGCTATCCGGGCTGTCACAAAACCGGTAGGAGCTGCCGCAGGCTGCGATCTTTTGACTTTGTTTTTTAAGATCAAAAGATCGCGGCCTGCGGCAGCGCCTACAGGGGAACATTGTTGGCTGGAAAAATGTCGTCGGTCCTTGCACCATGACTGCCACACGAAAGCGCCAGGAATGCCCCCATGCCCGATGACATCCACTTTTACGAACCCGCCAACGGCCACGGCCTGCCCCACGATCCGTTCAACGCCATCGTCGGCCCGCGCCCCATTGGCTGGATTTCCTCACAGGATGCCAACGGCCACCTGAACCTGGCGCCTTACAGCTTCTTCAACGCCTTCAACTACATTCCGCCGATCATTGGTTTTTCCAGCGTCGGGCGTAAAGACAGCCTGAACAACATCGAGCAAACCGGCGAGTTCGCCTGGAACCTGGCCACCCGCCCCCTGGCCGAGCAGATGAACCAGAGCTGCGCCATGGTCGGGCCTGAAGTGGACGAGTTCGAGCTTTCGGGGCTCACCCCCGTTGCCTCGAAAATCATTGCGGTGCCCCGGGTCGCTGAAAGCCCGGTGTCCTTCGAGTGCAAGGTCACACAGATCATTCAGTTGCAGCGAGCGGATGGAAACATGGTGCCGAGTTGGCTGATTCTCGGCGAAGTGGTCGCCGTGCACATCGCCAAATGGCTGTTGAAAGATGGGGTATACGACACCGCCGCGGCAGAACCGATTCTGCGCGGCGGCGGGCCGGCGGATTATTTCCAGCTGGGGCCTGAGGCTTTATTCAAGATGTATCGACCGGGAGCGGCCCGGTAATTACCAGAGCAGGTCGGCATTTTCCTTGACGTTCTTGAGGCGGGTCAGCTCTTTGGCGGCTGCTTCATCGGCTTCGTGAGCAGTCTTGAAAACCTGCCCTTCCAGCACTTTGTGAAATCGCGGGGCGCCGGAACCGCCCAACGCCTTGACGGCAATAGCGGCGTGATAACCGCCTTCGCCCGGTACTACAGCTGATACGGCTTCGAAGGTTTCAAAGGCTTTGCGTGCCATGTCGCGCATCCTGGCTGGTTGAGAAGGCTGTCATTAAACCCTCAACCGGCCAGTTTGTGTACCGCCGCCCCGGACTGGTTGAGGGCTTGCGCTGCTGACACATCCTTGAAAGTGTGGAAATCCAGGCTGTTGACGACCAACTCCTGCACCAGCTCGGCAAACACCTCCATGGCCGGGGTACTGAAGTAAGCGGTCATGGCCTGCTGATTGATCCAGAAACCGGAAACCAGCCACAGCTCTGGATCGCATTGCGAGTGTTGCAAGGCAAAGTTCAGGCAACCTGGCGCGGCCCGGGACGGCTCGATCAGCGCACTCAGGCGCACACCCAGTTCCTGCGAGCGCCCGGCGCACGCCCGGACAAAGGCCATATGACTGACGGGGATCTGCTTCGACATGTTCAACCCTCCCAAGGTGTCGCGTGGCAGCCAGGGACGGGCTGCGACAGGATCCAAGGTTAAGGGTCGATTCGCCTGTGTCGTTAGTCGATTTCTGCCGGCGCGTTGCACAATCCTGCGAGACTGCATCGCCAACCCGTAAAAATGTGTAACCGCTGCCACACGCGTTTTGTGTAGGAGCTGCCGCAGGCTGCGATCTTTTGATCTTAAAAAATAAAATCTAAAGATCGCAGCCTTCGGCAGCTCCTACAGGGGTTTGATCTGGATTCAAGCACGGCCTCTGCGCGCAGTGTGGGAGCAACTCCGTGCAGGATCAGGCAAGCATCAGGCAGGATGTGTCTACCACCCGCGCTTGCACAAACTTAAGCTCGGCTCACTACCCCATGCGTCAAAACGAGGATGCCTTGCATGTCGTCGCTCGATCACTTTTCACACCAGCAGTCACACCAGCAACCAGACCCGCTGGATGCCGAGATGGAGAAACAGCGCGCGGAACTGGCGGCCATCATTCGCCGCAACACCGCCGAAGATGGCAGTTATGCCACGGCTGTCGACTCACTGTTCATGTCGCGCCACAGCCAGAACCACGAGTTCGCCCCGGTACTCGCGCAACCGGCGCTGTGCATCATGGCTCAGGGGCGCAAGGAAGTTCGGCTGGCTGACGAGTACTTCAACTACGATCCGCTGCATTACCTGGTGGTCTCGGTGTCGATGCCGCTCAGCGGTCGGGTGGTGAATGTCTCGGCGCAAGAACCGATCCTCGCCGTGCGACTGGACATCGACCCGGCGGAAATCACCGCGCTGATTGCCGACGCCGGGCCCATCGGCGTACCGACCCGGCCAACCGGACGCGGGCTGTATGTAGAGCGCCTCGACAGCGCGATGCTCGACGCCGTGCTGCGCCTGGCACGGCTGCTCGACACCCCCAAAGACATCGCCATGCTCGCGCCGCTGATCCGCCGGGAAATCCTTTATCGCCTGCTCCGCAGCCAGCAAGGCCATCGACTGTACGAAATCGCCATTGCCAACAGTCAGAGCCATCGCATCAGCCAGGCGATCAAATGGCTCAACGGCAACTTTGAACAGCCGCTGCGCATCGATGATCTGGCCAAGGAAGTGAACCTGAGCGTGTCGACATTGCATCACCGCTTCAAGGCGATGACGGCGATGAGCCCGTTGCAGTATCAAAAGCAACTGCGCTTGCAGGAGGCGCGTCGCTTGATGCTGGCTGAAGGATTGGAGGCGTCGGCGGCGGGATATCGAGTCGGGTATGAAAGCCCGTCGCAATTCAGCCGGGAGTACAGCCGGTTGTT
Source organism: Pseudomonas putida (assembly GCF_050990305.1). GTDB lineage: Bacteria > Pseudomonadota > Gammaproteobacteria > Pseudomonadales > Pseudomonadaceae > Aquipseudomonas > Aquipseudomonas putida_AH. Next base: position 5,303,395 of record NZ_CP158817.1, read on the forward strand.
CGGCGCACCGCCGCTGCGGGATCTGGCGCGATTGCGCCTAAGCGTCTGACAGGCGACACACATCCCCTGTAGGAGCGAGGCTTGCCCGCGAAGATCGATAACGCGGTTTGTCAGATGCACCGAGTCGACTTCTTCGCGGGCAAGCCTCGCTCCTACGGATGGGTTATGCGTTCTAAGCACCCAAAACGCGACAAGCCTCCGCCGGCAAGGTCACCGACACCGGATGCCCGATGCTCAAACCAATCCCCTGGCACGGCGTGCTCAGCGCCGTGAACGACACCCCGGAACACTCCACCGTGGTCTCGATGGTCGCGCCGATATCACGCACGAACGTCACCTTGCCCAACAAGCGGTTGCCCGCCGTCGCCTGCGGCGCCGACAGTTGCAGGTCTTCTGGGCGAATCAGCATCTTCACCTTCTCTCCCACCACGATGCTGCTGCAGATCGGCACTTCCAATGCATCGCCGCCCGGCAGGCTGACCTTGCCATTGCCCAGCGCCGTGGCCGGGAAGATGTTGCCGGAGCCGATGAAGTCCGCAACGAACTCGTTGGCCGGATGACGGTAGATCTCGATCGGCGTGCCCACCTGCTGCACTCGATGCTCACCCAGCACGACAACGATATCGGCCATGGTCATGGCTTCGCGCTGATCGTGGGTGACCATGATGGTGGTGATGTTCAGGCGCTGTTGCAGTTGACGGATTTCCACCTGCATCGACTCGCGCAGCTTGGCATCCAGCGCTGACAGCGGTTCGTCCAACAGGAGGATTTTCGGGTGCGAGGCTATCGCCCGGGCAATTGCCACGCGCTGACGCTGCCCACCGGACAACTTGGCCACCGGACGATCGATCATCGGTTGCAGCTGGATCAGTTCCAGCAACTCCACCACCCGCGCCTGCTGATCAGCCTTGCTGACCCCGCGCAGTTTCAGTGGATAAGCAATGTTCTCGCCCACGGTCATGTGCGGGAACAGCGCCAGGGACTGAAAGACCATGCCGAAATTGCGCAGGTGCGCCGGGGTGCGGCCAATGTCCTCGCCGTCCAGGCGGATCTCGCCGCCGGTCAGGGTTTCAAGACCGGCGATCATGCGCAGCAACGTGGTTTTGCCGCAACCCGAAGGGCCGAGGAAACACACCAGTTTGCCCTCGGGCAAATGCAGGTTCACATCTTTTACCGCACAGGCCGAGCCGTAGTGTTTCTCGACGTTTTCCAGAATCAGACCAGACATAAATCACCTCAAGAAATCAGAACGAAACGCCGCCTTCACCGACTAACTTCTCCAACGCCCAGATCAGGACGAAGTCGATCAGCACGATCAGCACGGCAAACGAAAATACGGTGGGATCAAGCGAGGACACGGTGCGGCTGTACATCCAGATCGGCACGGTCATCACGTCGATGGTGTAGAGAAAATAGGTCACGGTGAATTCGTTGAACGAAACGATGAACGCCAGCAGCATGCCCGCCAGGATCCCCGACTTCATCAACGGCACCACCACGTCGACAATCGCCCGCAGCGGTGAAGCGCCGAGCATTTGCGCGGCTTCTTCCACTTCACTGCCGATGGACAGCATGGCCGCCGTGCAGTTTTTCACCACGAACGGCAGCGCCAGGATCACGTGGGCAATCACCAGCCGCGAGGTGGTCATGTGGAACGGCAGGCTGTCGAACACCAGCAACAACGCCAGGCCCAGTACCACCATCGGAAACACCAGCGGCAACGACATCAGTTGCAGCGCCACGGCCTTGCCGCGGAACTCGCAGCGCGTCAGAGCATAAGCTGCCGGCACGGCAATCAGCGTGGCGAAGATCATGGTCAGGCACGACACCAAAAGGCTGGTGGCCATGGCTTGGCCGAGGCTCAGCACATCGCTGGCGTCCGGCGAGACGAAGGTGTGCCAGGCGGCCTTGTACCACTGCAGGCTGTAGCTGCTGGGCGGGAAGTCGAGGTTCGATGCGCCACTGAAGGACATGACGATCATGGTCAGGATCGGCAGTACCGCCAGAAACAGGATGATGCCCGACAGGGTGCCGGCGAATTTGCCGGTTTCACCCGGCAGCAGCGACTGGCGCTTGTTGGTCAGGGTACTCATTGCGAAGCCTCCAGCATGCGCCGGCGACGGCCGGTGATGTATTCGGACAAGGTCATGATCGCGAGCGTGGTGACGATCAACACCACACCGGCAGCCGACGCGGCGGGCCAGTTCATCAGCGGGGCGATCTGGTCATGCACCATTACCGCCAGCATCGGCACGCGACGGCCACCCAGCAGCAGCGGCACCACGAAACTGCTGGCGTTGTAGGCGAACACCAGGGTCGCGCCGGTGATGATGCCCGGCAGACTCATCGGCAACACCACCTGGCGGAACACCTGCAAGCGACTGGCACCCAGGGTCGCGGCGGCTTCTTCGTAACTGCGGGCGACGCCGCGCATGGCGCTGGCAATCGGCAGCACGGCCAGCGGGAAAGCGGTTTGCACCAGGCCCATCAACACGCCGTTCTGGTTGTAGAGCAGCATGATCGGGCGCTTGATCAGGCCCAGGCCCATCAGCGCCTGATTGAGCATTCCGCCAGGCCCCAGAATCACCAGCCAGCCATAGCTTTGCAGCAGCAGGTTGACCAGCAACGGCAGCAACACCGCCGCAAGGAATATGCGTCGCACAAACGGCGACGTCAGGCGCGACATGGTGTAGGCCACCGGGATTGCCAGCAGCACTGCGATCACCGCACTGATCAGCGCCAGGCGCAGGGTCAGCAGCAGGGACTTGAGGTAATAGGGTTCCAGCAACTGGGCGTAACTGGCCAGGCTGAAGCCGGACCATTCCGCGCCCTTGGTGCCCACGCTCATGCGTAGCACCAAAAGGCTGGCGGCAATCAGCACGCCCAGAAACAGCATCGACGGCGAGAGGAAAAACCAGGCACGCGTCGTCGGCGAAACACCCCGATCGGCGCGCACGGGGGCGGCACTCACCGGATGGGTCAGAGGTTGGTGTTCCATAGCAAGGGTCTCGTCAATGGAAGATCTTGGCGAGTGCTGCGCACTCGATCGCGGGCAAGCCTCGCTCCTACGGGTATGGCGGTGGTCCTGTAGGAGCGAGGCTTGCCCGCGATGAGGTTCGAAGAACCTCCCCGCGATTCAGATCAGGAAGAAAAGATTTCCGTGTAACGACGAATCCATTGGTCATGCACGGTGGCCAGGAAGGCGTTGTCGTGCATGATCGCCTTCTCGGCAATCTGCTCCGGCGTCAGGATGTACGGGCTCTTGCGTGCTTCGGCGGAGATGATCGCCTTGGCGTTGACCGGGCCGTTGTAGATGTCTTCAGCCATCTTGCCCTGCACCAGCGGGTCCAGGGAGTGGTTGATGAAGGCGTAGGCCATGTCGGTGTCACCCGGACGGTTCTTCGGCATCACCGACTGCATCAGGTCGGTGTAGAAACCTTCCTTCATGCCGAAGGTGGCGCTCAGGCCGTAGTTCGGGTCGCGAATCTGTTTCGGGAAGAAGGCCGGTGCGTACAAGCCACCCATGTCCAGGGAGCCGGTGCGGAACAGCTCGGCGATCTGGTTCGGGTTTTCACCCAGGGTCACCACGCGGTCCTTGAGCTCGGCGAGTTTCTTGAAGCCAGGCTCGATGTTGTGCTCGTCACCACCGGCCAGTTTGGCGGCGATGATGATCAGGTCCATGGCCTCAGTCCAGTTCGGCGGCGGCAGGAAGATGTTCGGTGCCAGGTCGGCGTCCCACAGGGAAGCGTAACTGGTCGGCGCTTCTTTCTGGGTGCGGGTGCTGTAGACCAGGCTGTTGCACCAGAGCAGGTAACCGATTCCGTGGCCATTGGCGCCGGTGCGGTATTTCTCCGGTACGTCGACCAGGTTGGGAATACGGTTGAGGTCGGGTTTTTCCAGCAGGTTGGCGGCGGCCAGACCTTCGGCGCCGACGCCAGCCAGGGTGATGATGTCGTACTGCGGACGATCACCGCCGGCTTTGAGTTTGGCGACCATTTCCGAAGTACTGCCGGTGCGGTCGGCGACGACCTTGCAACCGTACTTGTCTTCGAAGGTCGCGGCGATGTTGCGCAGTGCTGCAAGGCCCGTGTCATCGGACCAGGTCAGCAGTTTCAGGGTCTTGCCGGCAAAGCGGGTATCGCTGGCATTGGCCTTGATGAACGGCATGCTCATGGCCGCTGCTGCAACCGAGGCTACGCCCACGGTCTTGATGAATTGACGTCTGTTCAGATCGTGCTCGCCCATTACGGACTCCCATTTATTTTTGTAAGTATGAGACTGGTAGCAACCGTGCATCTGTGCGTCGGTTCAGTGTTTACCCCCCTATTCACGGGGTTTTGGCTGAGCCGACGGGTTCATCCTGAGGTCGTGTAAAACACCTGACTATCGATAAAAACTCATTGAAGCCATGACATCAGCGCATGCCTCTTTGTAGGAGCGAGCATGCTCGCGATAGGCGCATGGACGACACGGGCTGTCTGCTGCCCCACGTAATCGTTGACGTCCATCGCGAGCATGCTCGCTCCTACAGGAGAGGTATCAAACGGCGCGAATCACGTGTTTGATTTCCTGGAACGCCTGCAAGCCCCACGGCCCCAATTCGCGGCCGATGCTGCTCTGTTTGTAGCCACCCCAGGCGGTCTGCGGAAAGATCACTTGCGGTGCGTTGATCCACACCAGTCCCGCCTGCAAGGCGTTGGCGACGCGATCCGCCGTTTGCGCATTGCGCGTGACGACACTGGCGACCAGACCGAACTGACTGTCGTTGGCCAGGGCAATCGCCTCGGCTTCAGAGCTGAAACGATGTACGCAGATCACCGGGCCGAAGATCTCTTCACACCACAGCGCACTGTCCAGGGGCACGTCGGTGAAGATCGTTGGCTGCAAGAAATATCCGCGCGGCAGATCCGCTGGACGATTACCGCCACACACCAGTTTGGCGCCGGCACTCAACCCGCGATCGATGTGGCCGAGCACACGCTGGTACTGCGCCTGATTGACCAGCGCGCCCATTTCCACGTTCGGGTCGAACGGATCGGCCACGCGAATGGCTTCGGCGCGGGCCTTCAAACGGCTCATGAATTCATCGGCCAGTTCATCGGCGACCAGCACACGGCTGGTGGCGGAACACATTTGCCCGGCGTTGAAGAAACCACCGCCGCAAGCTACGTCCACAGCCAGGTCGATGTCGGCATCGGCCAGCACCAGCAGCGAAGACTTGCCGCCCAGTTCCAGGCTCACGCCTTTGACGGTTTCCGCTGCGCGTTGCATGACCTGCACGCCCACCGCATTGCTGCCGGTGAAGGAGATCTTGGCGATGCGCGGGTCTGCCGACAGCGGCGCGCCAACGGCCAGGCCTGTGCCGCACACCACGTTGAACACACCGGCCGGCAACCCGGCTTGCGCGATGATCGCCGCCAGTTCCAGCTCCGGCAGCGGCGTCACTTCCGAAGGCTTGAGCACCACGCAGCAACCGGCAGCCAAGGCCGGGGCGAGTTTCCACGCGGTGGTGACCATCGGGAAGTTCCACGGCACGATCAAGCCGACCACACCGCAGGGTTCACGGCGCAGACGAGCACTGAAGTCTTCGCTCGGCAGTTCGACAGTGCTGTCCTGCTTGGCATCCAGCCCTTCGGCCAGACCTGCGTAGTACTCGAAGGTGGCGATCACGTCATCGACGTCGATGGCCGCTTCGAACTGCGGTTTGCCGTTGTTGCTCGACTGCAAGTGCATCAAGCGCTCACGACGGGCCGACACGCCGGCAGCGATCTTGCGCAGGATTGCGCCGCGCTCGGCGCCAGTGGTTTTCGACCAGTCGGCGAAGGCTTTGGTCGCCGCGCTGACGGCTTGCTCGACCGCGTGCTCATCACCGCCGACGACCGTGGTCAGCAGCGCTTCGGTGGCCGGGTTGATCACCCGCAGGTGTTCATTGCCCGCCGACCATTGACCGTCGATGTACAGCCCATCAAGCGTGGTTGGAAAAGTCATTTCGACACCGCCTGAGTCCAAGCGGTCTGATCGATTTCAATCAAGGTCGGGCCCTGACGATCACTGGCGGCACGCAAGGCGCTGCGCAGGTGCTCGACATCGCTGACCGCTTCGGCGGCGCAACCCAGGGCCTTGGCGACACCGATGAAATCAGGGGTGTAGATATCCACGCCCACCGGTTCGATGGAGCGGTTGACCATGTATTTCTTGATCTCTTCGTAGCCCTGGTTATTCCACAGCAGCACGATCACCGGAGTACGCGCTTCCACGGCGCTGGCCAGTTCCGGCAGGGTGAATTGCAGGCCGCCATCGCCGATCAGGCACACCACAGGTGGGCGTGCACCGTTTTTAGTGCTGCCACCGAGCCAGGCGCCAATCGCCGCCGGCAAGGCGTAACCGAGAGTGCCGTAGCCGGTGGATGAGTTGAACCAACGACGCGGGCGCTCCGGGTTGAACGTCAGGTTGCCGGTGTAGACCGGTTGGGTCGAATCGCCGACAAAGACGGCGTCTGGCAATTCGTGCAGGACGGTTTCCAGGAATCGGGTCTGGGCCAGGGTCGGCTCATCCCAGCTGGCCGCCAATTCTTCGCGCAGGCGGGCAGCGCGCACCTGGCCCCAATCGTTGCGGCGCTCGGCCAGCGACTTGTGCGACAAGGCGCTGAGCAAGGCCTGGGCGGCGTTGCGCGAGTCAGCCACCAATGCGACGTGCGGCGGGTAGTTGCGCACGGTCTGGTCCGGGTCAATGTCGACGCGCAGCAGCTTGCCGGGAATCTCGAAACCACCTTTGAAGGTGACGTCGTAGTCGGTCTCGGCCAGTTCGGTACCGATGGCCAGCACCACGTCGGCTTCGGCGACCAGAGCACGGGTGGCGACCAGGCTCTGGGTCGAACCGATCAGCAGCGGGTGAGCGGATTCGAGCATGCCTTTGGCGTTGATGGTCAGCGCTACGGGCGCGTCCAGCAGTTCGGCCAGTTCGGTCAGCTCGGCGGCGGCATCGATGGCACCGCCACCGGCCAGGATCAGCGGACGCTGGGCGCCGGCCAGCAGTTCAGTCATGCGGCTCACAGCAGTCGGTGCAGCACCGGCGCGGTCGATGCTCACCGGCAGGCTGGCGAGCAGGTCATCGGCGTCTTCCACCAGCACGTCCAACGGGATTTCGATGTGCACTGGGCGCGGACGACCGGCCTGGAACAACGCAAAAGCACGGGCCAGTACGCCCGGCAGTTCGGACGCCGACATCAGGGTGTGAGAGAACGCCGCGACGCCAGCGCACAACGCGCTCTGGTTCGGCAGTTCATGCAACTTGCCGCGACCGCCGCCCAACTGGCTGCGCGATTGCACGCTGGAGATCACCAGCATCGGGATCGAGTCGGCATAGGCCTGGCCCATGGCGGTGGTGATGTTGGTCATGCCAGGGCCTGTGATGATGAAGCACACACCCGGTTTGCCACTGGTGCGGGCATAGCCGTCGGCCATGAAACCGGCGCCTTGCTCATGGCGCGGCGTGACGTGGTTGATGCTCGAACGGGCCAGCCCGCGATACAGCTCCACGGTATGAACGCCCGGAATGCCGAACACCTGCTCGACCCCGTAACCTTCGAGTAACTTGACCAATACTTCGCCACACGTCGCCATGTCATTGCCCTTCTTGTTCGTTTGAGACGCCGGGCCTGCGCAGTATTTATGATGAATGGGCAGGTCCAGGGATGGCCTCATTGGAACGGGCGACACGTAGCCTCAACAATGGATAAAAAGTCATACTAGCCATGTCCTCACGTCATACCTTGGATCCCAATGAAACGACTGCCTCCTCTGCCGGCGCTGCACACCTTTCTGATTACCGCGCAGTGCTGCAATTTCACCCGGGCCGCCGAGCAACTGCACATCACCCAGGGCGCGGTCAGCCGACAGATCGCCGGGCTGGAAGATTTTCTCGGTTATGAATTGTTCGTTCGTCTGGCCCGAGGCCTGGACCTGACCGCCGAGGGCCGGGAGTGGCTGCCACGGGTCCAGCAGATTTTCGGCCTGATCGACGAGGCGGTGGATCAGATCGGCGAGAAGCGCGAAACCCTGCAACTCAAGGCGCCGACCTGTGTGATGCGCTGGCTGCTGCCGCGTTTGCTGCAATGGCAAAAGGAGCGGCCGGACGTACCGGTGGAACTGACTACCACGGTCAAGCACGGCGTGGACTTTCACCGCGAGCAATTCGACGCGGCGGTGATGTACGGGACGCCGCCGGACGCCTCCCTTGAGTCTTGCCTGCTGTTCGATGAACAACTGACGCCCGTCTGTTCACGCCCCATGCTCGAAGGGTCTCTGGCCTTGCAGACGCCGGCTGATCTGCAACAACACTTGTTGTTGCACCCCACCCGCGATGAACGGGACTGGAAGGCCTGGCTGAAAGCAGCGAATGTGCATTTGACCAATATCAGCAAGGGCCAGCATTTCGAAACCCTGGACTTGGCGATGTCGATGGCGTCCCAGGGCACTGGTGTGGCGATTGGCGACTGGTCGCTGATTGGCGATGACCTGAATGCCGGACGGCTGGTCATGCCCTTCGAACTGAAGGTAAAAACCGGGCTGGCGTATTACCTGGTTTTCCCGGAAAAACCCGCACCTTCGCCGAAGTTGCGCGAGTTGATGGGGTGGTTGGTGGAGCAGGCGCAATCGCGCTGACACCTCATCACTGTAGGAGCTGCCGCAGGCTGCGATCTTTTGATCTTGTTTTTTAAAAATCAAAAGATCGCAGCCTGCGGCAGCTCCTACATGGGGGCTATGTCGTGTCAGTAGCCGACTGTGAACCGTTGTTTTGAATGCTTCGGCGATTCCACTTCATCCAACATTGCAATCGCATAATCGGCGAACGTGATCCAACTGCGCCCTTCACTGCTCACCAGCAAATCATCCTGGCCGATCCGGAACGCGCCGGTGCGCTCGCCTTCGACAAACTCTGCCGACGGCGACAAGAAGGTCCAGTCCAACTCTTTTTCCTGACGCAGGTTTTCCAGGAACAAGGCACCGGCGCTGGCCTCGGCCTTGTACGCCTCTGGAAAGCCCTGGCTGTCGATCACCCGCGTGCTGTCCGGCAACAACAGCGAACCGGCACCGCCCACCACCAGCAAGCGTTTGACCCCGGCCTGCTTCACCGGCCCGATCACGGCGCTGGCTGGCAGCGTCGCGAAATGCGCCGCGCTGATCACCACGTCGTGCCCGGAGATTGCCGCTCGCAGCGCGGCAGCATCCAGAGCGTCGACAGCCTTGCTGACGACGCCTTCACGCTGTCCGATTTTCGAAGGATCGCGGGCGATGGCGGTGACGCTGTGACCGCGACGCAGGGCTTCTTCCAGCAGTTGGCTACCGGCACGGCCGGTGGCACCGATGATTACGATTTTGCTCATGACGTTCTCCAGTTGGCTTAAATGTGCGTATCAATTGCTGCGCAATTGCTTTTTGTGGCGAGGGGATTTATCCCCGTTCGGCTGCGAAGCAGTCGCAAATCAGGCATCGCAGATCTTCTGAAATGTTCGGGGGTGGCTGCGCCACCCAACGGGGATAAATCCCCTCGCCACAGGTAATCCTGAGACAACAGAAAATCACTCGCCCCACTTCATCTCGCCCTTGGCGACTTTGGCGCTCAGCTCCAGCGAGCTTTCTTCGCCCAGGGTCGGGTAGCGTTTTTTCATGGCGGCGATCAGCGCGGCAGAGTCCTTAGCCTTTGCGGTTTCTTCGTCGAAGGCCTTGATGTAGTCGGCAGTGAACTGCACAGCAGCCAGGGATCGGGCGCTCTCACCGAGGTAGTGACCTGGCACGACGGTGTTAGGTTTCAGGGTTTCAATCGAATGCAGCGTAGCCAACCAATCGGCATGGGACTGCGGGGTTTGGGTATCGGCCATCCACACGTGGATGTTTTCGGCCACGACCACACCACCGACTACAGCTTTGATCGACGGAATCCAGACAAAGCTGCGATCAGGCTGCTTGCCCTTGAGACCGACCACCTGCAACTTCTGCCCTTCAAGCATCAGGCTGTCGCCCTTGAGCACCTCCGGCACGATGGTTTTGCCCGGCGCGTCGGCCCCCAACTTCGGCCCCCAGAACGCACGTTTACCATCGACGGTGTGTTTGATGTGATCCACGGTCGGCTGCGAGGCGAGCACTTTGGCCTTGGGGAATGCGGCGGTCAGGGTGTCGAGGCCGAAGTAGTAATCCGGGTCGCCGTGACTGATGTAGATGGTGGTCAGTTGCTTGCCGCTGGCGCGGATCTTTTCCACCACCTGTTCGGCCTGGGATTTGCCGAACTGCGCGTCCACCAGGATGGCGTCCTTCTCACCGCTGACCAATACCGAGGTCACCGGAAAAATCGCTTTGTCGCCGGGGTTGTAGACGTCCAGCGTAAGCGTCGATGCATTGGCGTGGGCAGCAAAGCCGAGGGCGGTGGCCAAAAAAACGCGTTTGAGAGAGGTAAAGCCGATCATTGTTCACACCGATATCAGAATGGAAAACCCGCCTCCTGTAGGAGCGAGCAAGCTCGCGATGATCGCAAGGGCAACGCGTTTAACCAGCAAGCACGCGTCATCGTTGACGACCATCGCGAGCAGGCTCGCTCCTACAGGGGGGCAGAGGTACATGGGAGCAGAGCTTAGTTGCCTGACTCAGTACAAAAAATGCGATTATTGACCATAGTTTGTTTCTGAAATCGGGCAAATCATGGACCGTCTACAAGCAATGCGAGTGTTCGTCACGGTGGTTGATCTAGGCAGCCAATCGGCCGCCGCCGATCATCTGGAACTGTCTCGACCGGTGGTGTCCCGGTATCTGGCGGAACTGGAGGACTGGGTCGGCGCGCGCCTGATGCACCGCACTACCCGCAAATTGAGCCTGACCGCCGCCGGTAGCGAGGTGTTGCCCCGTTGTCGACAGATGCTCGACTTGAGCACCGATATGAAAGCCGCCGTCAGCGAGCCGGACGAGGCGCCGCGCGGCCTGTTGCGGATCAGCGTCAGTACGTCCTTCGGCCAGGCGCAACTGGCCGATGCCATGGCGGCGTACGTCAAACGCTACCCCGGCGTCAGCATCGACCTGCAGATGCTCGACCGCACGGTGAATCTGGTGGACGAACGTATCGACCTGGCGATTCGTACCAGCAGCGACCTGGACCCCAACCTCATCGCACGCAGGCTAACCGTTTGCCGTTCGGTGATCTGCGCCTCCCCCGCTTACCTGCGTGAGCATCCGACGCCGCAGCGGGTCGAGGACCTGAGCCAGCACAACTGCCTGACCCACTCCTACTTCGGCAAAAGCCTCTGGCATTTCGAACAGGACGGCGAGCAGGTTTCAGTGCCGGTGCAGGGCAACATCAGCGCCAACGAAGCCAGCACGTTGCTGCGCGCGGCGATGGCCGGCGCCGGGGTGGCGATGCTGCCCACTTATCAGGCCGGGGCGCACATCCACAGCGGCGAACTGGTGCGCCTGCTGCCCCGGGCAGAGCCCCGGCAGATGAACGTGTACGCGGTGTATGCCTCACGCAAGCACATGCCGGCGGCATTGCGCAGTGTGCTGGATTTTCTGGTGCAGAGATTTCCCGAGAAACCCGCGTGGGATATCGGCCTGTAGGAGCTGCCGAAGGCTGCGATCTTTTGATCTTGGTCTTCTCAATGCCATTGAAAAACAAAATCAAAAGATCGCAGCCTTCGGCAGCTCCTACGCAACTCCCCCCCGCTGACCTATGCTCAAAGTAATACCTAAGGGTATTCGTTCAGAGGTCCATGCCATGAACACCAAAACAAAAAGGTACCTCGCCATTTTCATCACCTGCGCGGTCACGCTTGGCTTGTATGGCGCAGCGGCTTGGCGCGTGGAGCAGTTGCGTAACCTGCCCCGTGAATACGCCAGCTGCAATTTCGAGCGCTGCATTCCCCACAACGCGACCCTCAACGCCCTGCGCTGACGATCAGGTCTGCTTGTCCTGATCGGCCTTCAGGCGATCGCGAAAGGCCTTGGGCGAAATCCCCACCCGGCGTCGGAACAGGCGCGTGAAGTTGGTCGGGTCAGAGAAACCCAACACATCCGACATTTCATAAATGGTCATGCTGGTGTACGTCAGCAAACGCTTGGCCTCCAACAACTGCCGTTCATGCATGATCTGCAACGCCGGCTGCCCTGCCAGCTCTCGGCAGGTGCCATTGAGGTGGGACACGGAAATGCCCAGTCGATGGGCCAGGTCTTCGACCTTGACGTGCTGGCGATAGGTCTCTTCCACCAGTTGAATGAAACCGTTGAGGTATTCCCGGGCCCGCTGCGGTCGTTGGCTGGCCGAGTGGCGCTGGATCACCTGGCGGCTGACCCACACCATGATCACGCTGACCAGCGAATGCATGAGCATTTCCCGCGCTGGCTGGTGACCGGTGTATTCGGTTTGCAGGGCCGCAAACAGGCTGTTGAGGTACTCGCTGTCCTTGCCAGCCGGGTAACTTTCAGCCTGGGCCAGGGCATTCACCGAATTCCCCAGTTGCGCCTGCAGATGGGCGACCAATGGCGCGGCCAGGGTCACGACAAATCCTTCGACGTCTTCGGAAAAACGATAGCCATGCACCGACAGCGGTGGCATGACCAGGATCGCCGGTTCGTTCAGTTGCGTACGTTTGCCTTCGATTTCAAGCTCTGCCTGACCTTTGAAAACGAAGAGCAACTGGCATAAATCGGCATGACGGTGGGGTTTGATTTCCCATTGATGTTCGCGGCTGCGTTTGGAAATGGTTTCACAGTGCAGCAAGTCCGGGGTTGGCCAATCCAGGCTTTCACCGTAGAGCTTGAACACTGGAATCGAAGGCAGGTCAGGCTTGTTCATCACTTCAATCCAGGCCTCGGAAAAGATGAAGGGCGATAATCGCACCAATTGGCAAAATGTACAGGTATCGGCTCAGTTTTCACCTTCAATTGACAGACCCGCGAGGGAAAAATGCAAGCACTCGATCCATAAAAATCATTCACCGACTCTGGTCGCGTGGAGCTTGCGAGTCATAACAACAATGAAAATGCTGAAAACCCAAATTGCTATCATCGGTGCCGGTCCCTCCGGCCTTCTGCTCGGTCAATTGCTGCACAACGCCGGTATCGACACCCTGATTCTCGAACGCCAGACACCGGATTATGTCCTCGGGCGCATCCGGGCCGGTGTCCTCGAACAAGGCATGGTAGTGCTGTTGCGCCAAGCCGGGGTGGGTCAACGCATGGACGCCGAAGGGTTGGTCCATGACGGCTTCGAACTGGCCCTCGACGGGCGGCAGGTGCACATCGATCTGCACACCCTCACCGGCGGTAAAACGGTGATGGTCTACGGTCAGACTGAGGTCACCCGTGACCTGATGGCCGCTCGTCGGGAGGTCGGCGCGCAGACGATTTACCAGGCCAGCAACGTGGTGCCCCATGGCATGAAAACCGACGAACCCTTCGTCACGTTCGAGAAGGACGGCGAGCAGTATCGCCTCGATTGCGATTACATCGCCGGCTGCGACGGTTTCCATGGCGTGGCACGACAATCGATTCCCGCCGAGTGCCTGAAGGTGTTCGAACGGGTCTATCCGTTTGGCTGGCTGGGGATTCTGGCCAACACCCCGCCGGTCCACGACGAGTTGGTCTATGCCCGCCACGAACGAGGCTTTGCCCTGTGCAGCATGCGCTCGGCGACCCGTACCCGGTATTACCTGCAAGTCCCGGCCGATGAACAGGTCCAGGACTGGTCCGATCAACGCTTCTGGGACGAACTCAAGACCCGACTGCCGCAGGCGCTGGCCGACAACCTGGTGACCGGGCCGTCCATCGAAAAAAGCATCGCGCCACTGCGCAGCTTCGTGGTTGAACCGATGCAGTATGGACGGATGTTCCTGGTCGGTGACGCCGCGCACATTGTCCCACCCACCGGCGCCAAAGGCTTGAACCTGGCGGCCAGCGACGTCAGTACCTTGTTCAACATTCTGCTGAAGGTCTACCGCGAAGGCCGTGTCGACTTATTGGGGAAATACTCGGAAATCTGCCTGCGACGGGTGTGGAAAGCCGAACGGTTTTCCTGGTGGATGACCTCGATGCTGCACCGTTTCGACGAGCATGATGCCTTCAGCCAGCGCATCGCCGAGTCGGAGCTCGCGTACTTCGTCGACTCGGAGGCCGGTCGAAAAACCATCGCAGAAAATTACGTCGGGCTTCCTTATGAGGCTATCGAATAGCTTCCTACCGACTTACACTGGCGAGCATCCCCGCTCGCCTTTACCCCGTGCGGGACCTTCACTGCCCGCAGGTTCTCCCGTGACCAATCTCAACCAACCTGAAACGTCCAAACCGGCCATTCGCAGCGTACTGGTCGCCCTGATGATGGCGATTTTTCTCGGCGCCCTGGACCAGACCATCGTCGCCGTGTCGATGCCGGCCATTTCCGCGCAATTCAAGGACGTCAGCCTGCTGGCCTGGGTGATTTCCGGTTACATGGTGGCCATGACGGTGGCGGTGCCGATCTACGGCAAACTGGGTGATCTGTACGGGCGGCGCAAGCTGATGCTGTTCGGCATGGGCCTGTTCACCCTGGCGTCGTTGTTCTGCGGCATGGCCCAGAGCATGGAACAACTGGTGCTGGCGCGGATTCTCCAGGGCATCGGCGCCGGCGGGATGATTTCGGTCAGTCAGGCGATCATCGGCGACATCGTGCCGCCGCGCGAACGGGGTCGCTACCAGGGGTATTTCAGCAGCATGTACGCGGTGGCCAGCGTGGCCGGTCCCGTGCTCGGCGGCTACATGACCGAATACCTGTCCTGGCGCTGGGTGTTCCTGATCAACCTGCCCCTGGGCCTCGGTGCCTGGTGGGTAGCCCGGCGTAATCTGGTGGGGCTACCCATTCCGCAGCGCAAGCCGGTCATCGATTACCTCGGCACGCTGCTGATGATTATCGGCCTGACCGCGCTGTTGCTCGGTATTACTCAGGTCGGCCAAGGGCATTCATGGCGCAGCAGCGAAGTGCTCGGTCTGTTTGCATGTGCCCTGCTGGTACTGGCGGTATTTGTCTGGCATGAGCGACGTGCACCGGAGCCGTTGCTGCCGATGCACCTGTTCGCCAACCGCAATGCCCTGCTGTGCTGGTGCACGATTTTCTTCACCAGTTTCCAGGCCATTTCGCTGATCGTGCTGATGCCGCTGCGCTTCCAGAGCGTGACCGGCGCCGGGGCCGACAGCGCCGCGTTGCATCTGCTGCCGTTGGCCATGGGCTTGCCGATTGGGGCCTATTTTGCCGGGCGCCGCACCTCGGTGACCGGGCGCTACAAACCGCAGATTCTCACCGGTGCGATCCTGATGCCGATCTCGATCCTCGGCATGGCCTTCAGCCCGCCCCAGGCCTTTGTGTTGAGCAGTCTGTTCATGCTGTTCAGCGGAATCGCCTCGGGCATGCAATTTCCGACTTCGCTGGTAGGCACTCAGAATTCCGTGGAACAACGGGACATTGGGGTCGCTACCAGCACCACCAACCTGTTTCGTTCGCTGGGCGGTGCGGTGGGCGTGGCGTTGATGTCCGCATTGCTGCTGGCGCTGTTGCAGGATTCGAGCTTCGCGCACCTGGCCGGTTCGTCGCTGATCAACGAGGGGCATTCGGGCAATGTCTTGCTCGACGGCTTGAATGCCGCCCCGGGAAATGCACAGGACGCCTTGCGCGCTGAACTGCTGCTGACCTTCCGGCACTTGCTGATGGTCAGCGCGGGGGTTTCGCTGTTGGGGCTGGCGGCGGCGATTGCCATGCCGAACATGTTGTTGCGCGGGCGCGAAGACAAGGTTCGGTAGTCAGACCGAGTCGCCTGCATCGCGGGCAAGCCTCGCTCCTACGGGCACGATAAGGTCCCGTAGGAGCGAGGCTTGCCCGCGATGGCATCAGCCCAAACACCACAAGCTCAAGGGCTGTAATACCCCACCGCCACCATGAAATGCCCGACCTTCTTCAGGTAGGCATGCTTGTCCTCGACCTTCAAGGTCACCGGGTTCTTCCAGCGGTATTCGTACTCGCCATAATCCTGCTTGCTCATCAGCGCCAGCATCGGCTCGCCCACCGGTTTGCCTTCCGGGTCCTTGAGCTTGCCGAAATCGGTGTTGATCAAGCGCAGGTTGGTGCCGTGGGCAATAAAACGTTGGGTGTCGAGATCGACGACGAACACGTACAAATCGTCCTGTAGATAGCCCCCCTTGAGGGTGTTGATTGCCGTCAAGGTGCCCTTCTCGTCTTTGGCCAGGTCGGTGGCCGCTTTATTGAGCAAGGCCATGGCCTGTTCCGCCGACGCCCGTGGCAGGTAGTAGCCAACCGCGAGAATCCGCTGGCCGACGCGCTGGTAGTACACGTGCTTGCGCTCAACCTTGCCATCGGCCCGGTTCTGCCAGCGGTATTCCGCCTGTTGAATGCCATTGCCCTCCGGCACTCTCAGGGCGTCCTTGAAGGTTTTCTGCAAATCCGGCTCAAGCACCTGCGACACATCCCGGCCGATCAACGCTGCCGATGGCCCGCCGCTGGCAAGCATCACACCCTTGGTATCGACGACAAACACATAGCGATCCTTGTCGACGAACTCGCCCTGGCGGCTGAACGCGGCGAAGGCCTTGTCGCCATTGTCGTGATAGTAGGCCAGGGCTTTTTCCAGCAAGGCGATGGCGGCCTGACTGTCAGCCTTTTCCGTCCCGGCGGCCTGAACCTGGCCCAGGCACAACACAAGCATGCCGCCCAGCCAGGCTAACTTATGCAGAAAACCCATTGCTCATCCCCCGCTCTTGTTGGTGTTCCAAGAGCGTAGACGGCAATGGGGCTTATAGGACATTCAGCCTGTAGGAGCGCATTCCCTGACTTTTACTGCCTTGCGCGCAGTTGCTGTTGCAGGTTCTGGATCTGCGCTTGAAGGGTGTTGATATTGCGGGTGACCTGGCTGCGGAAAGCGTCGAACTCCGCGGTGTTGGTCGCGCCTTGAGCCGGCGTAGGGCGATTGTCCTGCTGGCTCTTGAGGATCACGACCTCCTGCTCCAGTCGATCGATGGCGGCGCTCGGATTGCCTTGCTTCTTCAAGGCGCTGATGTCGGCACCGAGGCTTTTGAGCTGGGCGTCGAATTTCTCAGTGTCCGCAGGGGCAGCTTTCAACGCCGCCACGTCGCTGATCAAGACTTTGACCTGGGCCTGCAATTGCGTGTTGACGCTCTGCTGCTCGGTGCCTTGAGTGGTGATCTGAGCGAGGCGCTTGTCCAGTTCAGTGGTTTGCGCGGTCATCTGCGCCAAGCGTTTGTCCAAGTCCGAAGCCTGACCCGCCACGCCTTGCTGCTGCTTGCCCTGATCCAGCAATTTGCTTTCCAACTGCCGGATTTGCAGCTTCAAGGCTTCGCTGTCGCTGGTGACGTTGGTCTGGCTGGCCACGACCTTGCCGGAAATGTCCTGCAAGCGCCCCGCCGCTTCCTCACTGATGCGCGCGAAGCTTTCCTGGGTCGCCACCAGTTGCTGCTCCATCAGCGAAATCTGCTGGAAACTCCACCAGGCCAAGCCTGCGAACGCAAAAAATAACGCGCCCACCAGTGCCCACAATGGCCCGGTGCTCGCACTTTTAACCTTGACTACGGGCGCAGGGCGCGAATGCACGGAGGTACGCGTGGTGGGCACAAAATCATCGTCGTCGAGGCTGTCGGCACGCAGGCTCGGTACATCGAAGTCGTCGTTGGCATCGTTACGCATGGACATTGAATCAACCTTTGTGAAACGGTGATGGCTTGATGCAGCGAGTATAACGCTCACCGCCGCACCGATTGACCCTCAACTCCAGAGCCGGTTCAGTGTGGGGCCGTTCAGCGAATGTCCTGGGCCTTCCACCAACCGCAGAACTCATCGAGGGCGGTCCACAGGCTGACCTTGGGGTCGTAATCCAGATAATGCCGGGCGCGGCTGATGTCCAGGGTGAAATTTTTGTTCATGACCTGCATGCCCAGTCGCGACAAGGTCGGTTCGGGGCGGCCCGGCCATACCTTGCACACGCCTTCGTTGAGCGCGGCGACGGTGTAGGCCAAGCCGAAGGAACGGTAGCGCGTAACCTGTGGGACTTCCATATTGCGCATGACGTAATTGACCACGTCCCACAACGGAACCGGCGCTCCGTTGCTGATGTTGTACACCTTGCCCAAGGCTGACCCCGTGGCCAGCAAACTGCTGAGCAAGGCTTCATTGAGGTTTTGCACGCTGGTGAAATCGGCCTTGTTCAGACCGTTGCCGATGATGGCCAGGCGTCCCTTGCGTTGCATGTTCAGCAGGCGCGGGAAAATGCTCGTGTCACCGGCACCGGTCACGAAACGCGGGCGCAGCGCGATGGTTTCCAGGCCGAATTCCTGGGCGCCGAAAACCTTTTGCTCGGCCAGGTATTTAGTCGCGGCGTAGGGATGCTTGAAGCGCTTGGGCACCTGTTCTTCAGTCAAGCCCAAGTGGTCGCGGCCATCGAAGTAGATCGACGGCGAGGACAGATGTACCAGTCGTCGAACCCGCTGTTTCAGGCAGGCCTCGACCACGTTTTCGGTGACCTGGACGTTGCCTTGATGAAAATCCTGATAGCGCCCCCACAGGCCGACGGCACCGGCGCAATGCACCACCGCCTCGACGTCGGAGCACAGCTTGTGTGCGAGTTCGGGATCGCTCAGGTCGCCCTGGACGAATTCGGCGCCACGGCGTACCAGATGCTCCACACCCTCGGCCCGGCGACCATTGACCCGCACGTCCAGGCCCTGCTCCAGGGCGAAACGCGCAAAGCGCCCGCCGATGAAGCCGCTTGCGCCGGTGACCAGAATTTTCATGTATTGCTCCGAATATTTCGTTTTGCGTATTGCTTGCGTGTCTTGACGCTGCCCGTCAGCCCAACGGCACCAGCCATTGCTTCGACGCACGCGCCAATTGATCGGTGAGCAAGCCCAGTAACTGGCCGCCATTGCGCCAATGATGCCAGTACAGCGGCACGTCGATCGGCTTATCTGGCAACAGCTCCAGTAAAGTTCCGCGTTCCAGTTGCTCGCGAACCTGCAGTTCAGGCACCAGCCCCCAGCCGAGGCCGGCTTCGGTGAGACGGATAAAACCTTCGGACGATGGGCACAAGTGGTGTTCGAATCCACCATCGACCCCCAGTGACGCCAAATAGCGATGCTGCAAAAAATCATCCGGACCAAAGACCAACGCCGGGGTGCGCGCCAATTGGTCAGCCCGCACACCCTGTGGAAAATGTCGGGCGATGAAGGCCGGGCTGGCCAACGCCCGGTAGCGCATTGCCCCAAGCAACACGCTGCGCGCGCCGGCCACCGGTCGTTCGCTGGCACACAGGCAAGCAGCCACTTCCCCTGCGCGCATGCGTTTGAGGCCGACCGTCTGGTCTTCGACAATCAAGTCCATCAATAGATGTTGCTCTGCGCAAAAGTCGCCCACGGCCTGTGCCCACCAGGTCGCCAGGCTGTCGGCGTTCAGCGCGATACGCAGGCGTTCCGGCAAACCTTCTTCGTCCAGCGCAGGCACCAGTCCTTGCAAGTCGCGCTCAAGCAGACGCACTTGTTGCACATGGTTGAGCAGACGCCGGCCGATCTCAGTCGGCGACGGCGGTGTGCCCCGCACCAAAACCGGTTGGCCCACACGTGCTTCGAGCAACTTGATGCGCTGAGAGATGGCCGACTGCGACAAACCCAGCACCTGCGCGGCCCGTTCAAAACCCGCCTGCTCGACCACCGCGGCCAGGGCAGAAAGCAATTTATAGTCGAACATCAGTTTTCCTAATGAGCGATCAGCACTATTGGTTTTTCTTATACAGCGTCCTGCCGGAAAATGGCCAGCAAGAACTTTTGAACAGGAAACACCGACATGGCTGGCGAAACTTCATTGGCAACGCTGCTGCGCAGCATGAGCCCGCAACTCAACGCCGGCGACTACGTGTTCTGCACCCTGCGCGACGGGCAGTTACCCACAGGACTGGACATCATCGGCAGCTTTCGCGAACAGGAGGGCCTGACGGTCATTCTCGAACGCTCTTGCGCCGAACGTGCGGGTTTCAGTTTCGATTACGTCGCGGCCTGGATCACCTTGAACGTGCACTCGGCCCTCGAAGCCGTCGGCCTGACCGCCGCTTTCGCCACGGCATTGGGCAAGGCCGGCATCAGTTGCAATGTGATCGCCGGCTACTACCACGACCATTTGTTCGTCGGCCAGGCCGACGCCGAACGTGCCATGCAAGTGCTGCGCGACCTCGCAGCCAACGCGGAGTAATCACCATGTGGCAAAGTTATGTGAACGGCCTGTTGGTGGCTTTCGGACTGATCATGGCGATCGGCACCCAGAATGCTTTCGTCCTGGCCCAGAGCCTTCGGCGTGAACACCATTTGCCGGTAGCGGCATTCTGCGTGGCCTGCGATGCAATCCTGGTGGCTGCCGGGGTGTTCGGCCTGGCTACGGTGCTGGCGCAGAATCCGACCCTGTTGGCGGTCGCCCGCTGGGGCGGCGCGGTATTTTTGATTTGGTACGGCAGTCAGGCACTGCGCAGGGCATTTTCAAAACAAAGCCTGCAACAGGGTGAAAATCAGACCGTTCGTTCGCTGCGGGCAGTGATGCTCAGTGCGTTGGCCGTGACCCTGCTCAACCCCCACGTTTACCTGGACACTGTCTTGTTGATCGGCTCCCTCGGTGCGCAACAAACCGAGCCCGGCGCTTATGTGGTCGGCGCGGCCAGTGCTTCCTTATTGTGGTTTTTCACCCTGGCACTCGGTGCCGCCTGGCTGGCGCCATGGCTGGCCCGCCCCAGCACATGGCGAATCCTCGATCTTTTGGTGGCGGTGATGATGTTCGCTGTAGCGCTGCAACTGATCATGGCTGGCTGAGTTATTCCAAACGGCTCTGGAACCTCTATTCCACACAGTTGTTGCGTGGTTATGCCGCCCCCCCGGTGCTATGATCCGAGACCTGCGCCGCAAAGAGTACAAACTCACCGGCGCTAGTCTGGCCGCCCGTGATCGGCCTTGCGCTCACCGCACCTGACCTGATTAGGAGATCCACCATGGCTTTCGAATTGCCGCCACTGCCTTACGCACACGATGCACTGCAGCCGCACATTTCCAAGGAAACTCTGGAATTCCACCACGACAAGCACCACAACACCTACGTCGTGAACCTGAACAACCTGGTGCCAGGCACCGAGTTCGAAGGCAAAACCCTGGAAGAAATCGTCAAGACTTCCTCGGGCGGCATCTTCAACAACGCCGCTCAGGTCTGGAACCACACTTTCTACTGGAACTGCCTGGCGCCAAACGCTGGCGGTCAACCTACCGGTGCACTGGCTGAAGCGATCAACGCTGCTTTCGGTTCGTTCGACAAGTTCAAGGAAGAGTTCAGCAAGACCTCCATCGGCACCTTCGGTTCCGGCTGGGGCTGGCTGGTGAAAAAAGCTGACGGTTCCCTGGCCCTGGCCAGCACCATCGGCGCCGGCAACCCGCTGACCAACGGCGACACCCCGCTGCTGACCTGCGACGTCTGGGAACACGCTTACTACATCGACTACCGCAACCTGCGTCCTAAGTACGTCGAAGCGTTCTGGAACCTGGTCAACTGGAAATTCGTGGCTGAGCAGTTCGAAGGCAAAACCTTCACCGCTTAAGCTTGAATGCCAGTCAAAAAACCCGGCTTTGGCCGGGTTTTTTTTATGGGTGTGTGTGAGAGCTGCCGAAGGCTGCGATCCTTTAAAGCAAGATCAAAAGATCGCAGCCTTCGGCAGCTCCTACATTTGGATGGAGTACAACCTCAAAGGTCAGGTCGCTCGCGGCAAACTCACACACCGGCATGTGCCCAACTGCGGACCTGTAGGAGCTGTCGAGTGCAACGAGGCTGCGATCTTTCAAAGCACAATCAAAAGATCGCAGCCTTCGGCAGCTCCTACATTTGGATGGAGTACAACCTCAAAGGTCAGGTCGCTCGCGGCAAACTCACACACCGGCATGTGCCCACCTGCGGACCTGTAGGAGCTGTCGAGTGCAACGAGGCTGCGATCTTTCAAAGCACGATCAAAAGATCGCAGCCTTCGGCAGCTCCTACATTTGGATGGAGTACAACCTCAAAGGTCAGGTCGCTCGCGGCAAACTCACACACCGGCATGTGCCCACCTGCGGACCTGTAGGAGCTGTCGAGTGCAACGAGGCTGCGATCTTTCAAAGCACGATCAAAAGATCGCAGCCTTCGGCAGCTCCTACATTTGGATGGAGTACAACCTCAAAGGTCAGGTCGCTCGCGGCAAACTCACACACCGGCATGTGCCCACCTGCGGACCTGTAGGAGCTGTCGAGTGCAACGAGGCTGCGATCTTTCAAAGCACGATCAAAAGATCGCAGCCTTCGGCAGCTCCTACATTTGGATGGAGTACAACCTCAAAGGTCAGGTCGCTCGCGGCAAACTCACACACCGGCATGTGCCCACCTGCGGACCTGTAGGAGCTGTCGAGTGCAACGAGGCTGCGATCTTTCAAAGCACGATCAAAAGATCGCAGCCTTCGGCAGCTCCTACATTGGATTGTGTACATCCGTGAGTAACAGGTCGGCTGTCAGGCCGCCATCGCGGGCAAGCCTCGCTCCTACAAAAGCACAAAGCACAAGGCACAGGCACAAAGCACATGGGTGTCCCCCCCCCGCTCTTCACCACTCAACAGGCCGAGTGTCAGCTCGCCTGCAGCTTTTGATCTTGATCCACCCGCCCCTTCGGGAGGCTGAGTGGAGGCGTTTATCCGGGGATTGGCGCGCAGCGCCGTTCGACGCAGTCGAACCCATCGCATGTAGGTGCCAGCGAAGCCAACCGGAGGGCGATGCCCCCGGATGAATGCCGGAGCGAAGGAACCCCGAGCCTCGGCGAGGGGCCGTACGTTCGGGGCGAGCGTTTTTTTGCTTACTTTTTTGAGGCGTTTGTCAAAAAAGTGAGTCGCCGTAAGGGCGAAACCGCCAGCCGCCGTTACCGCAGCAATGGATATACACCCAAACAACCAACAACCTGGTCGGCCCTAAAGCCGCCAAGGTCAAAAAGATCGCGCGAATCTACAAAGGGGGCCAATGTCCGACGATGAAACCAGCCCTCAACCCCTTGCCCCAACCCCACAGCCGTCTAACATCAACCCAAGGAAAATATCTCCATATCCGGCTCAAGTTGAAGGACTCGACAACCGACACAGTGCTAATCGGACAATTACCCGGACAGCAGCATATCGGCCAAGCTGCAGGCAAAATTCCCCATGGATGATTGTCCCTTTGACTGCCATCACGGGATTGCCAATACTCATGGCAACTTGATGCTACCCGCACGGAACAAGGAATAACCCTTTGAAGCTGGAACTCAAGAACAGCTTGTCGGTGAAGTTGCTCCGGGTCGTGCTCCTGTCGGCATTGATCGTCGGCGTAGTCTTGAGCTGCGCACAGATCGTTTTCGATGCCTATAAAACACGCCAGGCCGTCGCCAACGATGCCGAACGCATCCTCGACATGTTCCGCGACCCCTCGACCCAGGCCGTCTATAGCCTGGACCGGGAAATGGGCATGCAGGTGATCGAAGGCCTGTTTCAGGACGACGCCGTACGCCAGGCGTCCATCGGCCACCCTAATGAAGCCATGCTCGCGCAAAAATCCCGCGACTTGCAGCAGTCCAACAGCCGCTGGCTGACCGACCTGATCCTGGGCAAGGAGCGCACGTTCACCACCCAATTGGTCGGACGCGGCCCGTACAGCGAGTACTACGGTGACTTGAGCATCACCCTCGACACGGCAACCTACGGGCAAGGCTTTATCGTCAGTTCGGTCATCATCTTCATTTCCGGCGTGTTACGCGCCCTGGCCATGGGGCTGGTGTTGTATCTGGTCTACCACTGGCTACTGACCAAACCCTTGTCGCGGATCATCGAGCACCTGACCGAAATCAATCCGGATCGCCCCAGCGAGCACAAAATCCCCCTGCTCAAGGGGCATGAGAAAAACGAGCTGGGCATCTGGATCAACACCGCCAACCAGTTGCTGGAATCCATCGAGCGCAACACCCATCTGCGTCACGAAGCAGAAAACAGCCTGTTGCGTATGGCCCAGTACGATTTCCTCACGGGCTTGCCGAACCGCCAGCAACTGCAATCGCAACTGGACAAGATCCTGATAGATGCCGGCAAGCTGCAACGTCGCGTTGCAGTGCTCTGTGTCGGTCTTGATGACTTCAAGGGCATCAACGAGCAGTTCAGCTACCAGACGGGCGACCAGTTGCTGCTGGCCCTGGCCGATCGCCTGCGGGCACACAGTGGACGCCTGGGCGCCCTCGCTCGCCTTGGTGGCGACCAATTCGCGCTCGTGCAGGCCGATATCGAACAGCCCTACGAAGCCGCCGAACTGGCCCAAAGCATCCTCGATGACCTGGAAGCGGCATTCGCCCTCGACCACCAGGAAATTCGCCTGCGTGCCACCATTGGCATCACCCTGTTCCCCGAAGACGGCAACAGCACCGAAAAGCTGCTGCAAAAAGCCGAGCAGACCATGACCCTGGCCAAGACTCGCTCGCGCAACCGCTATCAGTTCTATATCGCCAGCGTTGACACCGAAATGCGCCGCCGTCGCGAGCTGGAAAAAGACCTGCGCGATGCCCTGGCCCGCGAGCAGTTTTATCTGGTCTACCAACCACAAATCAGCTATCGCGATCATCGGGTGGTGGGCGTCGAGGCATTGATTCGCTGGCAACACCCGGAACATGGGCTGGTACCACCGGACCTGTTCATCCCCCTGGCCGAGCAGAACGGCACCATCATCGCCATTGGTGAATGGGTGCTGGACCAGGCCTGCAAGCAATTGCGCGACTGGCACGACCAGGGTTTCAGCGACCTGCGCATGGCGGTGAACCTGTCCACCGTGCAGTTGCACCACGCCGAACTGCCAAGGGTGGTCAACAACCTGCTGCAGATGTATCGCCTGCCGCCGCGCAGCCTGGAGCTGGAGGTCACCGAGACCGGCCTGATGGAAGACATCAGCACCGCCGCACAACACCTGCTCAGCCTGCGTCGTTCCGGGGCGTTGATCGCAATCGACGACTTCGGTACGGGCTACTCGTCATTGAGCTATCTGAAAAGCCTGCCGCTGGACAAGATCAAGATCGATAAGAGCTTCGTGCAGGACCTGCTCGATGACGACGATGACGCGACCATCGTTCGCGCCATCATCCAGTTGGGCAAGAGCCTGGGCATGCAGGTGATTGCCGAAGGCGTGGAAACCGCCGAGCAGGAGGCGTACATCATCTCTGAAGGCTGCCACGAAGGTCAGGGTTATCACTACAGCAAACCCCTGCCG
Organism: Pseudomonas putida; assembly: GCF_050990305.1. Classification (GTDB taxonomy): domain Bacteria; phylum Pseudomonadota; class Gammaproteobacteria; order Pseudomonadales; family Pseudomonadaceae; genus Aquipseudomonas; species Aquipseudomonas putida_AH. The sequence goes on from NZ_CP158817.1 coordinate 5,328,741, forward strand.
GCCAGGGAATTGGGCGCTTACTTAAAACAGGCCCAGCGCAGTAACGCCGCTATCTGGTAAACCCCGATTTACCTGTAGGAGCGAGCACGCTCGCGATGAAGGTGAAGGCGACGCATTTTTCCAGATGCCCGGCATCATCGTTCACGTCCATCGCGAGCATGCTCGCTCCTACAGAGTCAAAGCATTCACCCTGTGAATAAGAAATATTTCCAAGAACAACTCTTTACACATAATGCGAAAGATTTGCATTATGTCGCAGTTTTGCGCGCCGGTCGCGCCATACCACCCCTCTCGAAGCAGGATGTTCGCCATGATTCGTATGCCTCTGGCTACCGCCAGTCTGTTGGCCATCGCTATTTCCCTCGCCGGCTGTGGCGAAGGTAAAGACAAAGAAAAAGCTGCCGCACCTGCGCCAGCCGCCAGCACTGCTACTGCCCCGGCTACGCCAGCCGCCGCACCTGCCGCTGCCGGCAAGGTCGATGAAGCCGCCGCCAAAGCCGTTGTCGCCCATTACGCCGACATGGTTTTCGCGGTTTACAGCGATGCCGAATCCACTGCGAAAACCCTGCAAACCGCCGTCGATGCCTTCCTCGCCAAGCCGAACGACGACACCCTGAAAGCCGCCAAGGCTGCCTGGATCGCGGCCCGAGTTCCTTACCTGCAGAGCGAAGCATTCCGCTTCGGCAACACCATCATCGACGACTGGGAAGGTCAGGTGAACTCCTGGCCACTGGACGAAGGCCTGATCGACTACGTCGACAAATCCTACGAGCACGCACTGGGTAACCCGGGCGCTACCGCCAATATCATCGCCAATACCGAGATTCAGGTCGGCGAAGACAAGGTCGACGTGAAAGACATCACCTCGGAAAAACTCGCCAGCCTGAACGAGCTGGGCGGTTCCGAGGCCAACGTTGCCACCGGCTACCACGCCATCGAATTCCTGCTCTGGGGCCAGGACCTGAACGGCACCGGCCCTGGCGCCGGCAACCGTCCAGCGTCGGACTACCTGGAAGGCAAAGGCGCAACCGGCGGTCACAACGATCGTCGCCGCGCTTATCTGAAATCCGTAACCCAGCTGCTGGTCAGCGACCTGGAAGAAATGGTTGGTAACTGGAAGCCAAACGTGGCCGACAACTACCGCGCCACCCTGGAAGCAGAACCGGCTGAAAGCGGCCTGCGCAAAATGCTGTTCGGCATGGGCAGCCTGTCCCTGGGTGAACTGGCGGGCGAGCGCATGAAGGTTTCCCTGGAAGCCAACTCCCCTGAAGACGAGCAGGATTGCTTCAGCGACAACACCCACAACTCGCACTTCTACGACGCCAAGGGCATTCGCAACGTGTACTTGGGCGAATATACCCGCGTCGACGGCACCAAGATGACCGGCGCCAGCCTGTCGTCCCTGGTGGCCAAGGCCGACCCGGCTGCCGACACCGCGCTGAAAGCCGACCTCGCCGCGACTGAAGCCAAACTGCAGGTCATCGTCGATCACGCCAACAAGGGTGAGCACTACGACCAACTGATCGCTGCCGGTAACACCGCTGGCAACCAGATCGTCCGTGACGCCATCGCTTCCCTGGTCAAGCAGACCGGTTCGATCGAAGCGGCCGCTGGCAAACTGGGCATCGCTGACCTGAACCCGGACAACGCTGATCACGAATTCTGATCAACGCTGGCTGAATAAAAAGGCGACCTTCGGGTCGCCTTTTTCATGCCCGCTGACCACTGTAGGAGCGAGGCTTGCCCGCGAAGGCGACGTCATGTTCAACGGTAACGGTGACTGGAACACCGCTTTCGCGAGCAAGCTTCGCTCCTACGGGGGATCGCGATTCGCAGGTAGTGCCCCAAATCAAGCAAACGATAATTCCTCTTATTCAAATTCCCATCCCCTGTTAGACTTTGCGCCTTTATTTTGCCCCTGTTGCAGGATGTCTGATGCCCCCGCTGCCTCTTCGCTTGTCCGCACTGTTTCTGGCCCTGTGCCTGAGTGCTTGCGATGACGCCCCGCGTTTTACCAAGGCAGAACCCGGTGAAGCCCGCTCCGGGGGCAGTGCGACCGTGCGCAAGACCGATCAGAACGCATTCTCGCTGCCATCAGCCAACCTGCCGCCCTCGCGGCGCGTGGACTTCAGTGTCGGCAACAGTTTCTTTCGCAACCCCTGGGTGATCGCCCCGTCGACCACCACCGCCCGTGATGGCCTTGGCCCGTTGTTCAACACCAACGCCTGCCAGGGCTGCCATATCAAGGATGGCCGTGGTCACCCGCCTGCGCCCGATGCACAGAATGCGGTGTCGATGCTGGTGCGCCTGTCGATTCCCAATGCCCCTGCCTACGCCAAAATCATCGAACAACAAGGCGTGGTGCCGGAGCCGGTCTACGGCGGGCAATTCCAGGACATGTCGGTGCCTGGCGTCGTCCCGGAAGGCAAGGTGCGGGTTGATTACACACCGGTGTCGGTGCGCTTCAAGGACGGCACCGAAGTCGAACTGCGCAAACCGACCTTGAACATCACGCAACTGGGCTATGGACCGATGCACCCCGACACCCGTTTTTCAGCCCGGGTGGCACCGCCGATGATTGGCCTGGGTCTGCTGGAAGCCATCCCGGAAGCGGCCATCCTGGCGAATGCCGAGGCGCAGGCGAAAGAAAACAACGGCATCGCCGGTCGCCCGAACCGGGTCTGGGATGATGCACAGCAAAAAACCGTCCTCGGGCGCTTTGGCTGGAAAGCCGGGCAACCGAATCTCAATCAACAAAATGTCCACGCGTTTTCCGGTGACATGGGCCTCACCACCAGCCTGAGACCCTTTGATGATTGCACCGACACGCAGACTGCCTGCAAACAGGCCCCCAATGGCAACGGCCCCGATGGCGAGCCGGAAGTCAGCGACAACATCCTGCGCCTGGTGCTGTTCTATACCCGCAATCTCGCGGTCCCGGCACGTCGCGATGTCGGCGCGCCGCAAGTGCTGGCCGGCAAGAATTTGTTTTACCAGGCCGGATGCCAATCCTGCCACACACCGAAATACACCACCGCCGCCAACGCCGCCGAGCCCGAGCTGGCCAATCAAGTGATTCGCCCTTACAGCGATCTGTTGCTGCATGACATGGGCGACGGCCTGGCCGATAACCGTAGCGAATTCCAAGCCAGTGGCCGCGACTGGCGCACCCCGCCGTTGTGGGGCATCGGCTTGACCGAAGCGGTCAGTGGTCACACCCAGTATTTGCATGACGGCCGTGCTCGCAATCTGCTCGAAGCCGTGCTCTGGCATGGTGGCGAGGCGAAAGCGGCACAGCAACAGGTTTTGACTTTCAATGCCGAACAGCGTGCAGCGCTGCTGGCGTTTCTGAATTCCCTTTAATACCCATTCCACCGGCGGGAGCCCGACATGTTTCGTCCCAAATTGTTGTTCACCAGCCTTGCAGCGCTCGCCTTGGGCGCCTGTTCGCCACAGGACCCGCAGGCAGTTACCTCGGCGGCCATTGCCAAGTCGGTGATTCTGCCGACCTATACCCGTTGGGTTGAAGCGGACCGCCAACTGGCCGTCAGCGCCCTCGCTTATTGCGAAGGCAAGGAAACCCTGGAAACCGCCCGTACCGACTTCCTGCATGCGCAGAAAGCTTGGGCCGAGTTGCAACCGCTGCTGATCGGTCCGCTGGCCGAAGGTAACCGTTCGTGGCAGATACAGTTCTGGCCGGACAAGAAAAACCTGGTCGGCCGTCAAGTCGAACAATTGGTTACGGCCCAGCCGCAGATCGATGCTGCCGAGCTGGCCAAGTCCAGCGTTGTGGTTCAAGGCCTGTCGGCCTACGAATACATCCTGTTCGACAGCAAGCCTGATGTGGCCAACGCCGAGCAGAAAGCCAAGTACTGCCCGTTGCTGGTCGCCATCGGTGAGCGTCAGAAACAACTGGCCGAAGAGATTCTGAAAACCTGGAACAACACCGACGGCATGCTGGCTCAGCTGAGCAAGTTCCCCAACCAGCGTTATGCCGACTCCCACGAAGCCATCGCCGACCTGCTGCGCGTACAGGTCACCGCCCTCGACAGCCTGAAGAAAAAACTCGGCACGCCGATGGGGCGCCAGACCAAGGGCGTGCCACAACCGTTCCAGGCTGATGCATGGCGCAGTCAGTCGTCTCTGACGGGTATGGAAGCCAGTCTTGCCGCCGCGAAAACCGTATGGGAAGGCGTCGACAACAAAGGGATTCGTGGCTTGCTGCCAAGCGACCAGAAGCCTTTGGCCGACAAGATCGACGCCGCCTACGCCGCATCGCTCAAACTGTTCGCCAGCAACCAGCGTTCGTTGACTGAAATGCTCAATGACGACGCCGGTCGCCAGCAACTCAACGATCTCTATGACAGCCTCAACGTCGTCCACCGCCTGCACGAAAGCGATCTGGCCAAGGCGCTGGGCATCCAACTGGGCTTCAACGCCAACGACGGTGACTGATGAGGACGAGTGCCATGCTGCGACGCCAGGCTCTGACTTTAGGTAGTTTGCTGCTGGGAGCAGTGACGCTGGGCGGCTGGACGCTGTTCAAACGCAAGGATCAGAGCCCGTTGTTGCTCTCGGCGCGGGACGATACCGACGGCAATCACTATGCCGTCGGTTATCGGCTGGACGGCACCCGGGTGTTTGCCACCCAGGTCGGCCAGCGCTGCCACGACATCATCAACCACCCGACGTTGCCGATTGCATTGTTCGTCGCTCGTCGTCCTGGGACCGAGAGCTACCTGATCGACTTGCGTGACGGTACGCTGCTGCAAACCGTAACGTCCCGGCCGAACCGGCACTTCTATGGTCACGCGGTGATTCACAAGAGCGGCGACTGGCTGTACGCCACCGAGAACGACACGTCCGATCCCGGTCGGGGCTTGCTCGGTGTGTACAAGTTCGAAGGTGAACGCTTGGTGCACAGCGGCGAGATTTCCACCCATGGCCTGGGCCCGCATCAGGTGTCGTGGATGCCCGACGGCGAAACCCTGGTGGTGGCCAATGGCGGCATTCGCACCGAGGCGGAAAGCCGCGTCGACATGAACCTCAACGCCATGGAGCCGAGCCTGGTGCTGATGCAGCGCGACGGCACGCTGCTGAGCAAGGAAACCCTCGCCCAGCAAATGAACAGCGTGCGCCACCTGGGCATTGCCAGCGACGGTACCATTGTCGCCGGCCAGCAATTCATGGGGGCATCCCATGAGCGCTCGGAGCTGCTGGCGATCAAGCGCCCCGGCCAACCCTTCGTGGCGTTCCCGGTACCCGAACACCAGTTGCAAGCGATGGGGCACTACACCGCAAGCGTCGCGGTGCACAGTGACTTGCGCCTGGTGGCGTTGACGGCGCCACGGGGCAATCGCTTCTTCATCTGGGACCTGGACAGCGGCGAAGTGCGCCTGGACGCGCCCCTTCCCGATTGCGCCGGGGTGGGTGCAGTGGCCGATGGTTTTGTCGTGACCTCGGGCCAGGGGCGATGCCGTTACTACGATTGCCGCCAGACAAACCTTGTTGCAAAACCGCTGGAGTTACCGGCGGGGCTCTGGGACAACCATCTGCATCTGACCGTGTAGGAACGAGCACGCTCGCGATGGACGCCAACGATGACGCGGGCTGCCTGAATGGCCGCGTTGACCTGACGTTTTTCGCGAGCATGCTCGCTCCTACAGGTTTTGCGTGCTATCGCAGGCTGCGATCTTTTCAGGGTTTTCACGATCTAATACCTCGTTACCTGTAAAAACTGGCAGTTGGATTACCCTTCTCAGTCGCGGTAATGTGCCCCACTGTCTCGCCTGATTTCTCCAAGGAACTGGAACTATGCTGCGTCGCCGCATGCTGATCATGTTGGGTGTTGTGCTGCTGATCGTGCTGGTGCTGGCCGGCTACAAAGCCTTCTCCATCTACACGATGATCCAGGGCTTTTCCGCACCGAAACCGCCCATCAGCGTCGCCGTGGCCACGGCAATCGAACGGCCCTGGCAGGCTCGCCTGCCCACGGTCGGCACACTCAAGGCGTTGCAAGGCGTGGACCTGAGCCTGGAGACCGACGGCACTGTCGTCGATGTGCAGTTCGAGTCAGGGCAGAAGGTCAAGGCCGGCCAACCCATCGTCCGCCTCGACAGTGCAGTGGAAAGCGCCCTGCTCGAAACCGCTCTGGCCGATCTGGGGCTGGCCCAGGTGGATTACACCCGCGGTAGCCAACTGGTCGGCAGCCAGGCCATTTCCAAGGGTGAGTTCGACCGACTCTCGGCGGTCCTGAAAAAGAGCAAGGCCACGGTCAATCAGCTCAAGGCTGCACTCGGCAAGAAAAGCATCCTCGCCCCGTTCAGCGGCACCATCGGCATTCGTCAGGTGGATGTCGGCGACTACGTCGCCACCGGCACCATGATTGCCACCCTGCAAGACCTCAGCAGTCTCTACGTCGACTTTTATGTGCCCGAACAGTCGGTGCCCAAGATTGCCGTCGGCCAGCCGGTGCAGATCATCGTTGCGGCTTTTCCGACCGAGGAATTTCCCGGCACCATCACTGCGATCAACCCGAAAGTCGAGAACAGCACGCGCAACGTGCAGGTCCGCGCCACCTTGGCCAACCCCGATGGCAAGTTACTGCCTGGCATGTTCGCCAGCTTGCAGGTCATTTTGCCCGACCCGCAACGGCGCATCGTCGTGCCTGAAAGCGCGATCACCTACACGCTCTATGGCAACTCGGTCTATGTCGCCGCCCAAAAGAAAGCCGAAGACGGCAGTGTGGAAAAAGATGACAAGGGCCAACCCGTGCTGATCGCCGAACGACGCTTCGTGGAAACCGGCGAGCGTCGCAACGGCATGGTGATGATCACCAAAGGCGTGCAAAACGGCGAAACGGTCGTGACCGCTGGCCAGATCAAACTGGACAACGGTGCACACATCGCCATCAGCGACGACAAGACGCTGGCCGAGAAGAACAGCCAGCCGCGCGCTGACTGATCAAGGAACCTCCCATGGCTTTTACTGATCCGTTCATCCGCCGCCCGGTGCTCGCCACCGTGGTCAGCCTGCTGATTGTGTTGCTGGGCTTCCAGGCCTGGAGCAAGTTGCCACTGCGTCAGTACCCGCAAATGGAAAACGCCCTGATCACGGTGACCACCGCGTACCCCGGGGCCAACGCCGAAACCATCCAGGGCTACATCACCCAACCGATGCAACAAAGCCTGGCCAGCGCCGAAGGCATCGACTACATGACCTCGGTCAGTCGGCAGAACTTCTCGGTGATTTCGATCTACGCGCGCATCGGTGCCAATAGCGACCGGTTGTTCACCGAACTGCTGGCCAAGGCCAACGAGGTCAAGAACCAGCTGCCCCAGGACGCCGAAGACCCGGTCCTGAGCAAGGAAGCCGCCGACGCCTCGGCGCTGATGTACATCAGCTTTTTCAGCAAGGAATTGAGCAACCCGCAGATCACCGACTACCTGTCACGGGTCATCCAGCCGAAACTGGCGACCCTGCCCGGCATGGCCGAAGCCGAGATTCTCGGCAATCAGGTGTTTGCAATGCGTCTGTGGCTGGACCCGGTGAAGCTCGCCGGCTTTGGCTTGAGTGCCAGCGACGTGACCAACGCGGTGCGCCAGTACAACTTTCTCTCCGCCGCCGGTGAAGTGAAAGGCGAGTACGTGGTCACCAGTATCAACGCCAGTACCGAGCTCAAATCCGCCGAAGCCTTCGCGGCCATTCCGCTCAAGGTCGACGGTGACAGTCGCGTGCTGCTGCGTGACGTCGCTCGGGTCGAGATGGGCGCGGAAAACTACGACACCATCAGTTCCTTCGGCGGTACGCCTTCGGTGTACATCGGCATCAAGGCCACGCCGGGGGCCAACCCGTTGGACGTGATCAAGGAAGTGCGCAAGATCATGCCGGATCTTGAGGCCCAGCTGCCGCCAAACCTCAAGGGGGAAATTGCCTACGACGCCACGCTGTTCATCCAGGCTTCGATCGATGAAGTGGTGAAAACCCTGTTCGAAGCGGTGCTGATCGTGATTGTGGTGGTATTCCTGTTCTTGGGTGCCCTGCGCTCGGTGGTGATCCCGGTGGTCACCATTCCCCTGTCGATGATCGGCGTGATGTTCTTCATGCAGATGATGGGGTACTCGATCAACCTGCTGACCTTGCTGGCGATGGTATTGGCCATCGGGCTGGTGGTGGACGACGCCATCGTGGTGGTGGAAAACATCCACCGCCATATCGAGGAAGGCAAGACGCCGCTGGATGCCGCCCTCGAAGGCGCCCGGGAAATCGCCATGCCGGTGGTATCGATGACCATCACCCTGGCGGCGGTTTATGCGCCGATTGGCTTTTTGACAGGGCTAACCGGGGCCCTGTTCAAGGAGTTCGCCCTGACGCTGGCCGGTGCCGTGGTGATCTCCGGGATCGTTGCCCTGACGTTGTCGCCGATGATGTGCGCTTTCCTGCTGCGACATGACGAAAACCCGAGCGGCCTGGCCCATCGCCTCGACCAGATTTTCGAAAACCTCAAGCGTCGTTACCAGCGCCTGCTGCACGGCACACTCAACACTCGGCCAGTGGTGTTGGTATTTGCCGTCATCGTGCTGTGCCTGATCCCGGTGCTGCTCAAGTTCACCAAGTCGGAACTGGCACCGGATGAAGACCAGGGCATCATTTTCATGATGGCCAACGCCCCGCAACCGACCAACCTCGACTACCTGAACACCTACACCGACGAGTTCATCTCGATCTTCAAGGCGTTTCCCGAGTACTACTCCTCGTTCCAGATCAACGGCTTCAACGGCGTGCAATCGGGCATCGGCGGCTTCCTGCTCAAACCCTGGAACGAGCGCAGCCGGACCCAAATGCAGATCCTGCCCCAGGTTCAGGCCAAGCTTGCGGGTATTCCGGGGCTGCAGGTTTTCGGTTTTAACCTGCCGTCGTTACCGGGCACTGGCGAGGGGCTGCCGTTTCAGTTCGTCATTAACACCGCCAACGACTACGAGTTGTTGCTGCAAGTGATGGACCGGGTGAAAAAACGCGCCATGGACTCCGGCAAGTTCGCTTTCGTCGACGTCGACCTGGCGTTCGACAAACCTGAAGTCGTGGTGGATATCGATCGCGCCAAGGCCGCACAGATGGGCGTATCGATGCAGGACCTGGGTGGAACGCTGGCAACACTGCTGGGTGAAGCGGAAATCAACCGTTTCACCATCGAAGGTCGCAGTTACAAAGTCATTGCCCAGGTTGAACGCCCCTTCCGGGATAACCCTGAGTGGCTGAACAATTATTACGTCAGGAACACCCAGGGTGAATTGCTGGCCCTGTCGACCCTGATCACCGTGAAGGAACGGGCACGGCCAAGGCAATTGAACCAGTTCCAGCAACTCAACTCCGCCATTCTTTCCGGCGTACCGCTGGTCAGCATGGGCGAAGCCATTGATACCGTGCGCCAGATCGCCCGGGAGGAAGCACCGGTGGGGTTCGCGATCGACTATGCCGGCGCATCGCGACAATACGTGCAGGAGGGCAGTGCTTTGTGGGTCACCTTTGCCCTGGCATTGGCCATCATTTTCCTGGTGCTGGCGGCACAGTTCGAAAGTTTCCGCGATCCGCTGGTGATTCTGGTGACGGTGCCACTGTCGATCTGCGGCGCGTTGATCCCGCTGTTCCTCGGCTGGTCGAGCATGAACATCTACACCCAGGTCGGGCTGGTGACGCTGATCGGACTGATCAGTAAGCACGGGATCTTGATCGTCGAATTCGCCAACCAGCTGCGCAAGGACAAGGGCCTGACGCCCCGCGAGGCCGTGGAAGAAGCCGCCTCCATCCGCCTGCGACCCGTCTTGATGACGACCGCAGCGATGGTATTCGGCATGGTGCCGTTGATCATCGCCACGGGCGCGGGGGCAGTGAGTCGGTTCGATATCGGCACGGTCATTGCGACCGGGATGTCGATTGGTACGCTGTTTACGTTGTTTGTGCTGCCGTGCGTGTACACCGTGCTGGCAAAGCCCGACAAGCCTAAAGAAGCCCCCTAACTTTGTGGGAGCGTGTCTTTGTGGCGAGGGGATTTATCCCCGTTGGGCTGCGAAGCGGCCCCAAATTTTTTCCATCATGGACCTGCAAAAATCGGAGTGGAGACTTTACGACTGCTTTGCAGTCGGACGGGGATAAATCCCCTCGCCACAAAAGCTCATTTCCAAAATGGTTTTTGCAAGAGTTGAGTGATCGCCAACAAAAAAGCCTCGCATCAGCGAGGCCTTTTATTTGGGCTTCAATCTTTTCAACTTTGCGGCTTCAATCCTTGAGAGAGTCCGAAAATGAACAGCAATAAATCATTATCGGGATGGGTCACCGCCGATGCCTTGGCGACCCGTGGCAGTGGACAATGTTCACCACTGCTTGAACCAAGAACCTGCATACGCGGCTGCTCCCAGGCAGCCACCGCCAGTGAAGCGACTGCCAAGGCTCCTACCAAAAACAAACCTCGCGCAACTTCGAGTTTCATTGCTATAAACCTTTGATGGCGCTGCCAAACGCCGTTTTATAAAAGTAGACGAGTTTTTCCCAATCCATCGGGCTGAATGACGAGTGGCGACGTAGCTGCTTCATATCATGGGCTGCCGCTTGCCGGGCACTCAAGCGCTGCCGACATTTCTCCAGATCGATCAAAGCGACCTCGATCTTAGCAGCCTCACCCTCGCCAATTACGCGTACGAACACATGTTTGATATAGAGACAACTGTGTTGCCAACGGCCCTTGTGCATGCGCACCAGGTTCTCGGCCAGCTCCTTCAGTATCCGCGCGTGCACCGCTTCGCCGTGACGCTCACGACCGCCAGCGGCATACCAGTGTTCGAGCTCCAGGAAGCCGTCCAGTGATTGGGTGACCAGCAATGCGCGCCATTTGTGTACGGGATCTGGCTGTGCACCGCTGAAAACAATTTCCGGGACTTTGACACCCAGCCGACCAACACTCATGAGCGCATCACGCTCACGCAACACCGTCGGTCGACCGAACGGGTGCAACAGGCTGCGGTAGGTGTGTCCGGTTTGGCGCTTGGCGTAGAGCAGTTGGCCATCACTGCCCATGACACGCTCCACGCCACTTTCTCCTCCGCGACGGAGATTGGGCTCTTCCACCCATTCGCCCCGCTGATTCCAGAAAAAGTCGAAACGGTCCTGGGAAACAACGTCCGATCCTGCTGCACACTGCACTGCCATCCTGTTACCTCTTGCGTAATACGTAAACTCGCCACATGGCATAGAGTGGTAAAAAGTCCAGACGTTCCTGAATACGGAAACCCGCCTCCTCAAATTCCTGTTCTACCGTAGCAGCCGGTAGCACAAATCGATTTTGGTAACCGACTTGCCCACGCGTACGTTCAAGACGCTTGCGTTTCCACGACTTGAAATTGCCGTCTACCCACAGTGAGAGGATCACGCTGTCACGGGTGACGCGCTCGAATTCGCGCAAAATGACCCGTCGATGCTCGGCTTCACCAATGTGGTGGAGCAAGCGCATGCAGAAAATGCTGTCAACGGCATTATCAGGCAAGGCGATGTCGAATGCAGACGTGTGCAAGGGTTGTACCCGTTTCACCACATCGGCCGGTTGCGCCTGCATGGCAATCTTTAACATCGACTCGGAGTTATCGGCGCCAATGATCACCCGGTTGGTTTTTTCCGCTAGCAATGGCCAGAAACGCCCCGCACCGCATGGCAGATCAAGCACCAGGCCCGGCTCGCCAACCAGCGCCAGTGCCTTACGCGCCAGTTGCTCGTCACGCCAGTGGGACAGTTTACGGCTGGCACCATCCTGATGTTTGATCAGGTACTGTTGCGCGTGCTGATCGTCGTATTTCTCGGAAAAATCAAGTTTGATGGGGCCGGCCATCGCCTAGGTCTCCTGTACTTCTGATGACGACCACCTTAGGCAGCGTCGTGTCAGTGTCAGGTCATACCGTTGTGAAAATATCGTCGTGTAAAACCCCAAATCATTTCGAGGTTTTACAAGGTTGCACCCCCGCCTGGAGGCGCTTTTTCCAGCCGGTCAATTCGCTTTTGACGTATACAGCTCCACTTGAAAACGACAGCCGCTAGGCTCCATGTGGGTCAGGCTGACGCTCCACCCCTGGTTCTCGCAGATTCGTTGCACCAGCGATAACCCAAGGCCCAGGCCTTCACCGCGCTTCTCGCTGCCTCGCACAAAAGGCTCGAACATCGCTTCGCGCTGGTCTTCGGGAATACCTACACCGCTGTCCTCGACCATAAAACCGTCGGTCGACAGCGTCAGTCGAATGAAGCCTTGTTCCGTGTAGTGCAATGCGTTACGCAGCAGGTTACCCATGACCGCATGCAGGAACGTGGCGTTAAAACGCGTGCCCTGTGGTGTGCCAGGCTCGAAAATCAGCTTCAGCCCTTTGTCCTGGATCGGTGTGCGCCATAGACCGAGTAACCCGTCGGCCACTTCACTCAACGTTTGTTGGGGTGACATGCTGGCGTCTTCGCGCTGAGCGCGAGCAAGCATCAGGAAGGTTTGCACCAGTTCACGCATTTCTTCACTGGCGCGGGCGATCCGTTCGACCTGAGCGCGACCGCGATGGTCAATCCCGGGGTTTTCCAGCAGCAGTTCGCAGGAACTGGCAAGCACCATCAACGGTGTGCGCAGTTCATGACTGACGTCACTGGTGAACATTCGCTCCCGCGTCAACGCCTGACGCAGGCGACCGAGGGTCACGTCGAAGGCCACTGCCAGCTCGCCCACCTCATCGGCGGCGTAGTCCGGCGCCAGAGGCGGCGCCAAACCCAGCAATTGATCACGATGACGCACCTGACGGGCCAATCGCACAACCGGCGCCATGACCTTGCGCGCCAGGACCCACCCGAGGAAAACCGCCAGCGCCAGGCTGAGCACAAAGCCCACCAGCACCACGGCGAACAGTACCCGTTCGCGCTCTTCGAAATCGCTCTGATCCTGCAGCAGCACATAGCGCCGACCGTCGACGACCTCAACCATGGCGTGATACGACAGCTGCTCGCGGAACACCTCGTGAAAGCCCGGATCCAGGTGCCGCAGATCCTTGGGCAACTCAAAATCGCCCGGTCCACCGCTGAAGTAAAACAACTGGTCCGGTTCAGGACGATGACTCCAGTCCGAGACACTGTCCATCAACAACAGACGCTGCAAGTCTCCGCCCAGCCCCGCTGAAATCAGCTTTTCCTCCACCAGGTGCACAGTCGCCACAATGCCCATGGCAAAGGCGCCCGCCACCAGTGCGCTCATCAGCGCAAAGGCAATGATGATTCGCTGAGAAAGGCTCTGTTTAAACTCCATTACGCCCCTCGGCCAAGCGATACCCCACACCGTGCACGGTGTGCAGCAAGGGTTTGGCGAACGGTTTGTCGATCACCTGGCGTAACTGATGGACATGGCTGCGCAGGCTGTCGCTGTCCGGGCAGTCATCGCCCCACAGCGCTTCTTCGAGAATTTCGCGGCGCAATACGTGTGGGCTTTTCTGCATCAGCACCGCCAGCAACTTGAGGCCCACCGGGTTGAGTTTGAGCATCCGGCCCTCGCGAGTAACTTCCAACGTGTCGAGGTCATAGCTCAGATCACCGACTTGCAAGGTACGGCGTCCACCACCCTGGGTGCGGCGCATGACGGCTTCGATGCGTGCGGCCAGTTCAGACAGGGCAAAAGGTTTGATAAGGTAATCGTCGGCACCCGACTTGAAGCCCTGCAGCCGATCATCCAGTTGATCGCGTGCCGTGAGCATGATCACCGGCGTGTCGCGGCGGGCATCTTCACGCAGGCGCTTGCACAGGGTATAACCGTCAATGCCAGGCAGCATGATGTCGAGCACGATCAAATCGTAGTGCTCGGTGGCCGCCAGGTGCAGACCCGACAAGCCGTCCTGCGCACAATCCACGGTGTAGCCTTTGAGCCCCAGGTAGTCGGCCAGATTGGCCAGGATATCGCGGTTGTCTTCAACCAATAAAATTCGCATGGGCATCTTCTCCGTACACAGAAACGGCCGTCTTGGCCCGCGCAGCTTAAGGCCAAGTGTGGCTCACGGCTAGGGGAAGACCCGCGAGTAATCGATACACTCAACCAAAGCGCTGGATTGACAAGTTTTTCACTATCGATTCACGCCTTGGCTACAGTGAATAGCTGATGCTCCCGCGCCCGATAAATAGGGAAAGTAGATAATGGATTTTTTAAAGACCGCGCCAATACGCTTTTTGCTATTGGTCACCGGTTGCTGGCTGATTATTTTTCTTCTGACCCGTACCGTTCTGCTCCTCACCCATCTCGATGAGGCCGGCAGCGGCTTTTTGTCAGTGTTCGGTATTGGCCTGCTCTACGACTTGGGTTTCCTTGCCTATGCAGCGTTACCCATGGGGCTTTATCTACTGCTGTGCCCGTCTGCCTTGTGGCGCCGCCGCGGACACCGCTGGTTTCTTCAGGCACTGCTCACCGTCAGCCTGTTTGCAATGCTCTTCACCGCCGTCGCCGAGTGGCTGTTCTGGGATGAGTTCGGTGTGCGCTTCAACTTTATCGCCGTCGACTACCTGGTGTATTCCGACGAAGTGTTGAACAACCTGCTCGAGTCTTACCCGATCGGCACGCTGCTGAGCATCCTCGCCGTGCTGGCCGTGGCCTTGAGCTTCGCACTGCGTAAAACCTTCAATGCTGCGCTGGATGCACCCTTACCGCCGCTGCGCGGGCGCCTGCTCAGTGCCTTGGGCCTTTTCCTTGTCGCCGGCCTGAGTTTGCAACTGCTGAGCCAGGACGCACCGCGCGCCCAGGGCGGCAATGCCTATCAGAACGAGTTGGCAAGCAATGGCCCCTATCAGTTTTTCGCCGCTTTCCGTAATAACGAACTGGACTATCCACAGTTCTACAGCACCCTGCCATCGGAGATCGTCGCCCAACAGATTCGTGCCGAACTGAAAGAACCCAATGCCCGTTTCATCGGGGAAGATCCGCTGGATATCCGTCGACAGATCGATAACCCAGGCACGCTACGCAAGCCCAATATCGTGCTGGTCACCATTGAAAGCTTCAGCGCCAAATACATGGGCAGCAACGGCGACGAACGCAACCTGACGCCAAACCTGGATGCCCTGCGCAAGCAGAGCCTGTACTTCAACAATTTCTACGCCACTGGCACTCGTACCGATCGGGGTCTGGAAGCCATCACCCTGGCTATCCCGCCTACTCCTGGGCGCTCGATCGTCAAGCGCGTGGGTCGTGAGAGTGGTTTCGCCAGCCTCGGCCAGCAGCTTAATGCCGTGGGTTACGACAGCGTGTTTGTCTATGGCGGGCGCGGTTACTTCGACAACATGAATGCTTTCTTCAGTGGCAACGGTTATCGCGTTGTCGACCAGAGCAGCGTCGATGAGTCAGAGATTCATTTCAAAAATGCCTGGGGCATGGCCGATGAGGACCTCTACAAGCAGACACTCAAACTGGCCGACGCCGACTACGCCAAGCAACAACCATTTCTGCTGCAATTGATGACGACCTCCAACCATCGTCCTTACACCTACCCGGAGAATCGGATCGACATCAAGTCTGGCAACGGCCGCGACGGTGCGGTGAAATACACCGACTACGCCATTGGCCAGTTCCTGGATCAGGCGCGTCAGAAACCTTGGTTCGACAATACTATTTTCGTCTTCGTCGCCGACCACACCGCGGGTAGTGCCGGTAAGGAAGACCTGCCAATCAGCAACTACCAGATTCCATTATTCATTTATGCACCGAAGTTGATCGAGGCCCGTGAGACGGCACAGCTGGCCAGTCAGATCGACCTCGCCCCCACCTTGCTGGGTCTGCTGAATCTGGATTATGAGTCGACGTTCTTTGGGCGTAATCTGTTGCAGGATAATTCGCTACCGCCACGCGTAGTGGTTGGCAACTATCAGCACTTGGGATTGTTCGACGGTAAAGACCTTGCGATCCTAAGCCCGCGCCAGGGATTGCGTCGTCACGATGCAGCCTTGACTGAAAGTCGCGAATCACAATCCAGCGCCAGTGACCCATTGATCACCCGTGCCATCACCTATTACCAAACCGCCAGTTATGGCTTCAAGCAACAGCTGCTTGGTTGGAGGGTGCCCAAGGAGGGCGCCGACCAAGCCAGTGAACGATAACCGGATCGCCCCGGGCTGATGCCCCGGGGCTTTTTCCATTGTCCAGGATCCACCATGTCATCAACCGTTGTCCGCCCTGCCTCTCGCCCCCTCAACTTATGGGTGTTCCTGGGTATTCCCGCCGTTACGGCAATCATTCTGGTCCTGCTCGAACTGACCTCGCTGGACATGGACTTGGCCAACCTTTTCTATGACCCGGTCGCGGGGGACTTTATCGGGCGACACAGTTACTTCCTCGAAACCATCCTGCATGACCGCGCCAAGCAAGTGGTCATCGCCTTTTCGGTGTTCGCCATTCTCGGTTTTGTCGGTTCGTTTTTCATAACCAGGCTCAAACCATTCAAACGAGAATTAGGTTGCCTCGTGCTATCGCTAGGCCTGGCAACGTCTTTTGTCACGCCCATGAAAGCGGTCACGGCGGTGCAATGTCCGTGGAGCCTCGAACAATTCGGCGGACACGAAACCTACAGTGAATTGCTCAGCCCTCGCCCACACACCAATAAACCTGGACGCTGCTGGCCCGGCGGTCATGCGGCGACCGGTTTCACCTTGTTTGCGCTGTTTTTCGTATTGCGCGACCGTCGCCCACGACTGGCTCGCGCGGCATTGGTGTTCGCTTTCACCCTCGGAACGGTGTTTTCCATTGGCCGAATGATGCAGGGCGCGCACTTCTTTTCGCACAACGTGTGGACGGCAGTGTTCTGCTGGCTGATTTGCCTGGGGTCGTATTACTGGATTCTGTATCGACCGGCGGGCAAGGATGAACGAGTGACCAAGACAGAACCCGTCAGCGCCTGACCTGGCCTCTTCGCGGGCAAGCCTCGCTCCTACAAGTCCACAGCGTGTGCAAGTACCGCGACCGACTCAAGACCGTAGCAGCGAGGCTTGCCCGCGAAAGGGCCGGTTAATCCAGCTCACTGTCGGCGTCTGATAGCCATTCCAAAGATCGTAGCCTGCGGCAGCTCCTACATTGATCGTCTACATCTGTAGGAGCTGCCGCAGGCTGCGATCTTTTGACTTTGAATTTCATGATGCCCAATAAAAAACCCGTCAGCGCCTGACCTGGCCTGTTCGCGGGCAAGCCTCGCTCCTACAAGTCCACAGCGTGTGCAAGTACCGCGACCGACTCAAGACCGTAGGAGCGAGGCTTGCCCGCGAAAGGGCCGGTTAATCCAGCTCACTGTCGGCGTCTGATAGCCATTCAAAAGATCGCAGCCTGCGGCAGCTCCTACATTGATCGTGTACATCTGTAGGAGCTGCCGCAGGCTGCGATCTTTTGACTTTGAATTTCATGATGCCCAATAAAAAACCCCGCCTGCTTTCGCAGGCGGGGTTTTTAGTATCGGGGTAAGGCTGGCTTACATCATGCCGCCCATGCCACCCATACCGCCCATGTCTGGCATACCGCCGCCAGCTGCGCCTTCTTTCTTCGGTGCATCAGCTACAGCGGCTTCGGTGGTCAGGATCAGACCGCCGATCGAAGCTGCGGCTTGCAGAGCCGAACGGGTAACCTTGGTTGGGTCCAGGATGCCCATTTCGATCATGTCGCCGTATTCGCCAGTCGCAGCGTTGTAGCCGAAGCTGCCTTCGCCGTTCTTGACCTTATCGACCACGACGCTTGGCTCGTCACCGGAGTTGGCAACGATCTGGCGCAGCGGTGCTTCTACAGCGCGACGCAGAACGGCGATACCCACGTCCTGATCAGCGTTGTCGCCTTTCAGTTCGGTCAGTGCTTCCAGAGCACGGATCAGGGCCACGCCACCGCCAGGCACCACGCCTTCTTCAACGGCTGCACGGGTAGCGTGCAGGGCGTCTTCAACGCGGGCTTTCTTCTCTTTCATTTCAACTTCGGAACCAGCGCCAACCTTGATCACTGCAACGCCGCCGGACAGCTTGGCCAGACGCTCTTGCAGTTTTTCACGGTCGTAGTCCGAGGAAGTCTCGGCAACCTGGGCACGGATCTGAGCGATACGCGCTTCGATGTCGCCCTGTACGCCAGCACCGTCAACGATGATGGTGTTTTCCTTGGACAGGGTTACGCGCTTGGCGTTACCCAGGTGCTCCAGGGTGGTGCTTTCCAGGCTCAGGCCGATCTCTTCGGAGATCACGGTACCGCCGGTCAGAACGGCGATGTCCTGCAGCATGGCCTTGCGACGGTCGCCGAAACCTGGAGCCTTGACGGCTGCAACTTTGACGATGCCACGCATGTTGTTCACAACCAGAGTCGCCAGGGCTTCGCCTTCAACGTCTTCAGCCACGATCAGCAGTGGGCGGCCAGCTTTGGCAACGGCTTCCAGCACTGGCAGCATTTCGCGGATGTTCGAGATCTTCTTGTCGACCAGCAGGATCAGCGGGCCGTCGAGCTCGGCAACCATGGTGTCCGGCTTGTTGACGAAGTATGGGGACAGGTAGCCACGGTCGAACTGCATGCCTTCTACAACCGACAGTTCGTTTTCCAGGCCCGAGCCTTCTTCAACGGTGATCACGCCTTCTTTACCGACTTTTTCCATGGCTTCGGCAATGATGTCGCCGATGGAGTTGTCGGAGTTGGCGGAGATGGTGCCTACCTGAGCGATGGCCTTGGTGTCGGCGCATGGCTTGGACAGACCTTTGAGCTCTTTAACGATCGCGATGGTCGCTTTGTCGATACCGCGCTTGAGGTCCATCGGGTTCATACCGGCAGCAACGGCTTTGAGGCCTTCGTTGACGATCGACTGAGCCAGAACGGTAGCGGTGGTGGTGCCGTCGCCTGCGTCATCGTTGGCCTTGGAGGCAACGTCTTTGACCAGTTGCGCGCCCATGTTCTCGAAACGGTCTTCCAGTTCGATTTCCTTGGCTACGGAAACGCCGTCCTTGGTGATGGTCGGAGCGCCGAAGCTCTTCTCGAGGATCACGTTACGGCCTTTCGGGCCCAGGGTCGCTTTTACCGCGTCAGCCAGGACGTTGACACCAACGAGCATTTTCTTGCGGGCGGAATCGCCGAATTTAACTTCTTTAGCAGCCATGATCGATATTCCTTAAATACTTTGTAGTAACGGGAAAATGAGCGGGGAATCAGCCTTCGATAACAGCGAGGATTTCGTTCTCGCTCATTACCAGCAGGTCTTCGCCGTCGACTTTCACAGTGTTGCTGCCGGAGTAAGGACCGAACACAACCTTGTCGCCCACCTTCACGGACAGTGCGCGCACTTCACCGTTTTCCAGCACGCGGCCAGTGCCGACAGCCAGAACTTCACCGTGGTTGGCTTTTTCAGCAGCCGAACCTGGCAGGACGATACCGCCAGCGGTTTTCTTTTCTTCTTCGCTGCGACGGATGACGACGCGGTCATGCAGAGGACGAAGCTTCATTGTCGATCTCTCCTAATTGTGGTTTTCATCGGCCGGTGTAGTCCCGGCGGGTTTAACAAAGTCCGGCGGCGCCGGGTGCGGCTCGACGAGCGAGACGCGGAAGTCTGTCTGGCGTGATTGCCAGAAACCTTGCGGTGACCGTTACATAAGGGCGCATAAGCTTATTACAAGGGCAGGGATCGAAAAATTTTCAGGTCGACTCCCCACAAACGAACACGGCACCCGAAGGTGCCGTGTCGCGAAGGTGTTACTTGGTATCTCGGTGTTCGAATTCGCCCTCGATCACGTTGGGCTCGCGACCCAGCGGTTCACGCGGCGAAGGACCACCTCGGGGCTGAAGGTCATCGGCGAACGCTCGCTGGCGAATCGCCTGTTCCTCGGCACGCTGGCGCATCTTGTTGGCCAACAGGCGACGGCTCATCGGCAGCAGCATGATCAGGCCGACCACGTCGCTGATGAAGCCCGGAAGGATCAACAAACCACCGGCCAACGCCAGCATCAAACCTTCGAGCATGGTCTGCGCGGGCAGTTCGCCACGGCTCAAACTTTCACGGGCACGCAGTGCCGTCGCCAGTCCGGCAACTCGCAACACGAAAATACCGAACATCGAGCCAAGAATGATCAGCAGCAGGGCCGGGAAAAACCCGATAGCCCCTGCCACCTTGACGAATACGAACAGCTCCAGCACCGGGAACAGTAGAAAGAGCAATAAAAAAGGGCGCATCAAATGGTTCCTCAACGCAAGAATGCCTTGCCAGTTCACCTTAGATGACGTCGCCGTTTCGTGAATTCAAGCGTCGGCCACTTCATTTTTCGGCCATTGTTCGGCGTGAGCCAGGAAAACCAAGGCTTCGCGAACTTGTGTCGGGGTATTACAAGGCGCTTGGAAGGGCAGCCAGTAGACGCCCTGGCCGATGCGCAGGTGCATGCCTTCGGTATCGATACCAACCATTTGCGCCGGTACGGTTTTCGGCAGCCCCGCCAGGTCGACGTAGTGCGCAATGGCCTTGGCGTGATCGGCATTCATGTGCTCGACCATGCTCACTTCGGCCTTGCCGGCAAAGGGGTTGGCCAGCGTCAGGTCGTTGACCCAATGGATGGCGCCGAAACCGCCGATGTAACGGTGACGCACCGGTTGCAGCACCCAAAAATCGAAATCATGGGCCTTGTGGTAATTGCGCGAATCGGGGAAGTAACGGTAGTAGCGCTCGGCTGCGGCTTCGATGGCGGCCTCGTCCTCAATCCGTTGGGCCTCGGCCAGGTAGGTCAGGCGCCCGACGGCTTGCACGTCTTCAGCTTCGCGCTCGCCCACCAGCAGAGAACATTTCGGGTCTTTTTGCAGGTTGTGGGTGTGCTGGGCGATGCGGCTGATCAGGATCAGCGGCCGGCCCTGTTCGTCCAGGCAGTAAGGAACCACGGAGCCGAACGGAAAACCGGGCATGGCCTTTGAGAGCGTCGACAGGACGCCACGGTATTCCTTGAGCAGCAATTCTCGTGCATGCTTGGCAACTTCAACGCTCAATTTATGACTCCTTATATAGAATCCGTCAAAAAAACGGACGGGCGACTGATGAAAGTTTCAGTTCGCCATCGGGGGCAGTTCTCATGTGCAGCCAAGCCACATCAGGCGCAGATCGAGAGGCTCTCTTGAAGGTAACCACTCAGACCTGACACCGGGGCATGCGAATGCAACTCACTGACAAAGTAATCATTATCACTGGCGGTTGCCAGGGTTTAGGTCGCTCCATGGCCGAGTATTTCGCCGCCAAAGGCGCAAAACTGGCACTGGTCGACCTTAATCAGGAAAAGCTCGACGCCGCTGTGGCAGCCTGCAAGGCCAAGGGCGTCGAAGCCCGCGCCTACCTGTGCAACGTGGCCAACGAAGAGCAAGTGACCCACATGGTTGACCAAGTCGCGCAAGACTTCGGTGCGATCCATGGCTTGATCAACAACGCCGGTATCTTGCGCGACGGCCTGCTGCTCAAAGTCAAGGACGGCGAGATGACCAAGATGAGCCTGGCCCAGTGGCAAGCGGTCATCGATGTCAATCTGACCGGCGTGTTCCTGTGCACCCGTGAAGTCGCGGCGAAAATGGTCGAGCTGAACAACAGCGGCGCGATCATCAATATCTCTTCGATTTCCCGTGCCGGCAACGTCGGTCAGACCAACTACTCCGCCGCCAAGGCCGGCGTCGCCGCGGCGACCGTGACCTGGGCCAAAGAGCTGGCACGCTATGGCATCCGTGTAGCCGGCATTGCACCGGGTTTCATCGAAACCGAAATGACCCTGGGCATGAAACCGGAAGCGTTGGAGAAGATGACGTCGGGGATTCCGCTCAAGCGCATGGGCAAACCGGAAGAGATCGCCCATTCGGCGGCGTACATTTTCGAAAACGACTACTACACCGGTCGGATTCTGGAGATGGATGGCGGGTTGCGGATTTAAGCAACACCATAGTTCTGTAGGAGCACGGCTTGCCGGCGATGGCAGATTTGAATTCGCCATCGTCGGCAAGCCGTGCTCCTACAGAAGAGAGGTCGCTATTTAATCGTCGCTGATGCTGATATTCGGCATCGCTGGCGTCACGGCTTCCTGCAACACGATCCGCGCGCCGACATGCCGCGCCAGTTCCTGGTAAACCATCGCGATCTGGCTGTCCGGCTCGGCGATCACCGTTGGCTTGCCGCCATCGGCTTGTTCGCGGATGACCATCGACAGCGGCAACGAGGCCAATAGCTCGACGCCATACTGATTGGCGAGTTTTACCCCACCGCCTTCACCGAACAAATGCTCGGCATGTCCGCAATTGGAGCAGATGTGCACGGCCATGTTTTCCACCACGCCCAGTACCGGGATGTTGACCTTGCGGAACATCTCCACGCCCTTGCGCGCATCGAGCAGGGCCAGGTCCTGTGGTGTGGTGACGATGACCGCACCGGCCACCGGGACTTTCTGCGCCAGGGTCAGTTGAATGTCGCCGGTGCCTGGCGGCATGTCGATCACCAGGTAATCCAGGTCGCCCCACGCGGTCTGGGTCACCAATTGCAGCAGGGCCCCGGAAACCATCGGTCCGCGCCAGACCATCGGCGTGTTGTCGTCGGTGAGGAACGCCATGGACATCACTTCAACACCGTGGGACTGGATCGGCACGAACCATTTCTGGTCCTTGACCTGCGGTCGGGTGCCTTCGGCAATACCGAACATGATCCCTTGGCTCGGGCCGTAGATGTCGGCATCGAGAATACCGACCTTGGCGCCTTCGCGAGCCAGAGCCAACGCCAGGTTGGCGGCGGTGGTGGATTTGCCCACGCCGCCCTTGCCGGAGGCCACGGCCACCACGTTCTTGACGTTGGCCAGGCCCGGCACTTGAGCTTGGGCCTTGTGCGCGGCAATCACGCTGGTGACGTCGACGCGAGCAATCGTCACGCCGTCCAGGCCTTCGATCGCCATTTGCAGCAACTGCGCCCAGCCGCTCTTGAACAGACCGGCGGCGTAGCCCAGTTCGAGCTGGACGCTGACGCGATCACCCTGGATGTCGATGTTGCGCACGCACCCGGCGCTGACCGGATCCTGGTTCAAATAAGGGTCGGTGTATTGGCGAAGGACGGCTTCCACCGCTGCGCGATTGACGGCGCTCATGGGCAACTCCGGTAACAAGACTGGGAAATATGGCGGATATCGTACCTGTTCTGATCGCTGGGCGGGATGATGAAAAGATCTGTAGGAGCCAGGCTTGCCGGCGATGGCTGACTTGACTACGCCATCGCCGGCAAGCCGTGCGCCTACGGACCATGGTTCGGCGCATGAATCCTTGTTACTCATCCAATGAAACGGGCTCACAGGGTGAAAAATCTGCGCCGGCGCTTTATAGTGGCCGACCTCCGTTTCATCAAGTAGCCGAGCCCCATGTCCGAGCCACGCAAGATTCTCGTCACCAGCGCCCTGCCCTATGCCAATGGTTCGATTCACCTCGGCCATATGCTGGAATATATCCAGACCGATATGTGGGTGCGCTTCCAGAAGCACCGCGGCAATCAATGCATCTATGTCTGCGCCGACGACGCCCACGGCTCGGCGATCATGCTGCGCGCGGAAAAGGAAGGCATCACCCCGGAACAACTGATCGCCAACGTCCAGGCTGAACACAGCGCCGACTTTGCCGACTTCCTGGTGGACTTCGATAACTTCCACTCCACTCACGCCGAAGAAAACCGTGAGCTGTCGAGCCAGATCTACCTGAAGCTGCGCGACGCCGGGCACATCGCCACGCGTTCGATCACGCAGTATTTCGACCCGGAAAAGAAAATGTTCCTGGCCGACCGCTTCATCAAGGGCACCTGCCCGAAATGCGGCACCGAAGACCAGTACGGCGACAACTGCGAGAAATGCGGCGCGACCTACGCACCAACCGACCTGAAAGACCCGAAGTCGGCTATTTCTGGTGCCACCCCGGTGCTCAAGGATTCCCAGCACTTCTTCTTCAAGTTGCCGGACTTCCAGGAAATGCTGCAAACCTGGACCCGCAGCGGCACCCTGCAAGACGCCGTTGCCAACAAGATCGCCGAATGGCTGGATGCCGGCCTGCAACAGTGGGACATCTCCCGCGATGCGCCGTACTTCGGCTTTGAAATTCCCGATGAACCGGGCAAGTACTTCTACGTATGGCTGGATGCGCCGATCGGCTACATGGCCAGCTTCAAGAACCTGTGCAACCGTACGCCGGAGCTGGACTTCGACGCGTTCTGGGGCAAGGACTCCACCGCCGAGCTGTATCACTTCATCGGTAAGGACATCGTCAACTTCCACGCCCTGTTCTGGCCAGCCATGCTCGAAGGCGCGGGCTACCGCAAGCCGACCGGCATCAATGTGCACGGCTACCTGACCGTCAACGGCCAGAAAATGTCCAAGTCCCGTGGCACCTTCATCAAGGCCCGGACTTACCTGGATCACCTGTCGCCGGAATACCTGCGCTACTACTACGCGGCCAAGCTGAGCCGTGGCGTCGACGACCTGGACCTGAACCTCGAAGACTTCGTGCAGAAGGTCAATTCCGACCTGGTGGGCAAAGTCGTCAACATCGCCAGCCGTTGCGCCGGCTTCATCCACAAGGGCAATGCCGGCCTGATGGTCGACACCAACGCCGCGCCGGAGCTGACCGAAGCGTTCCTGGCCGCCGCGCCTGGCATCGCCGACGCCTATGAAGCCCGCGACTTCGCCCGCGCCATGCGTGAAATCATGGCCCTGGCCGACCGCGCCAATGCCTGGATCGCCGACAAGGCACCGTGGTCGCTGAACAAGCAGGAAGGCAAGCAGGATGAAGTCCAGGCCATTTGCGCTACCGGCGTCAACCTGTTCCGCCAACTGGTGATCTTCCTCAAGCCTGTGCTGCCGTTGCTGGCTGCCGATGCCGAGGCGTTCCTGAACGTCGCACCGCTGACCTGGAACGACCACACCCTCTGGCTCGCCAACCATCAGTTGAACGAGTTCAAGCCGCTGATGACCCGGATCGACCCGGTCAAGGTGCAGGCCATGACCGACGCTTCGAAGGAAGACCTGACCGCCAGCCAGACCGACACCGGCGAAACAGCCCCTGCCGGCAATGGCGAATTGGCCAAGGACCCGCTGTCCCCGGAAATCGAGTTCGACACCTTTGCGGCCGTCGACCTGCGCGTCGCCCTGATCGTCAAGGCTGAACACGTAGAAGGCGCCGACAAGCTGTTGCGCCTGACCCTGGATATCGGTGACGAGCAGCGCAATGTGTTTTCCGGCATCAAGAGCGCTTATCCAGACCCGTCCAAACTCAATGGTCGCCTGACCATGATGATCGCCAACCTCAAGCCCCGCAAAATGAAATTCGGGATCTCCGAGGGCATGGTGATGGCAGCCGGTCCTGGCGGTGAAGAAATTTACCTGCTGAGCCCTGACAGCGGCGCCAAGCCGGGTCAACGGATCAAGTAAGGTAAAGCGGCGAACCAATCCCACAGTCGTTCCTGGCGCGACTGTGGGATTTTCATGTCTGGCCCATACTATCTCTCAAGCCTGCCCTCATCTGGTAGGAGCTGCCGCAGGCTGCGATCTTTTGACTTTGATTTTCCAGGAGCAAAAGATCGCAGCCTGCGGCAGCTCCTACAGATTTAATCAGTAGCTTCCAATGATGTGTGGACGCGGACGCTTCAGGTAGACAGCGCATGACCGAACTGCTCTTTACACTTATCAGCACCGCCCTGATCAACAACCTCGTGTTGCACTGGCCATTGGGTGTGGATCCGCTGTTGGGCAGTGAACGTCGGCAAGTCCATGCCCTGGGCATCGCGACAACCTGCCTGATGCTGATTGTCGGCATGCTCGGTTACGCGCTCTATCATTGGCTGCTGATGCCGCTGGAATTGACGTCGCTGCGCCTGTTCGTATTTGTGCCCCTGAGCGTGCTGCTGATCGCCCCCTTGCTCAAAGGACTGCCCCGGGTATGCCCGAAGCATTCGTTTGAAGGGCTTTGGCCATTACTGTTGGGCAATGCCGGCGTGCTTGGCGTTGCGCTGCTCAATATTCAGGATGACAAGGGATTTCTGGCGGCCACAGCCCTGAGTCTCGGGGCCGGGCTGGGTTTCTGGCTGGTACTGAGCCTGTTCAACGACTTGCGCCAACGTACACTCGACAACAATATCCCCCTGCCCTTTCGCGGCCTGCCGATCGACCTGATCGGCGCCGGCCTGATTGCAGTGGCTTTTCTCGGATTCAGCGGACTGATCAAAACATGAGTCTGATTCAACGCATCGACGCCCTCTTGCCGCAGACCCAATGCGGCAAGTGTGGTCATCCCGGATGCAAGCCCTACGCTGAAGGCATCGCCAGCGGCGAGCCGATCAATAAATGTCCACCCGGTGGCAGCGAAACCATACACGCCCTGGCCGAACTGCTGAATGTGCCGGTGCTTGAGTTGGATGCCAGCCGTGGTTCGGCTCCAGCGCAGATCGCCTACATCCGCGAAGCCGAGTGCATCGGTTGCACCAAATGCATCCAGGCCTGCCCGGTCGACGCCATTGTCGGTGCAGCCAAGCTGATGCACACGGTGATCATTGATGAGTGCACCGGTTGCGATCTCTGCGTGGCGCCTTGCCCTGTGGATTGCATCGAAATGCGCCCCCTGCCACTGGCCACGGTGTTGCCGATTGTCGGAGGTCTGGCCGTAAGCCTCGAAGAACAACAGGCCCGCACCGCCAAACGCAATCACGCACGGCACCGCTTTGAACAACGCAACGCCCGTCTGCAGCGTGAAGAACAGCAAAAAGCCGCCGAACGCCAGGCCCGTGCACAACGTGCGGCCCAGCCCAGCGAAGTGACGCTCGACCCGGTGCAGGCCGCCCTTGAACGCGTTCGCGCACAGAAGGCCGCCAACGCCGATGCGGCATTGAAAAAAGCCAAGATCGATCTGGCGATGAGTCGCGCGCAACTGACCAAGTCGCTCAAGGCCTTTGGCCATCCACCGACCTTTGAACAGCAGTCGCAGTTGATCGTTCTACAACAACAGTTCGAAGCCGCCGAGCAGGCCCTGACGCAGCTGGAAAGCGTTGCACCATCAGCTCCGGCGCCCGCCGCCGCGCCAGCAAAGAATGCCGACCTGAATCGGGCAAAGATACAGTTGGCCATGCGTCGCGCCGAACTCAAAAAAGCTCAGGCCGCCGAAGCGCCTGCCGAGCAGGTCCAAGCCCTGGAGCGAGCCGTCAGCGAAGCCGAACGCCAGGTGGATGCCCATGCCACCGCTTGAGTCGGTCGACTTACGCCTGCAGCAGGCCATGAAACTGGTACTACTGGCTACGCTGCCAGGCATGCTGGTGCTGTTCTGGATTTACGGCTGGGGAGTATTGATCAACCTCATGCTGGCGAGCTTCGGTGCGCTGGCCACTGAAGCGGCGGTGCTACGTTTACGCAAGCGGCCGCTCAAACCGACCTTGAGCGACGGCAGCGCCCTCGTCAGTGCCACGCTCTTGGCCCTGGCTTTGCCGCCCTATTGCCCGTGGTGGCTAACCGTCAGTGCTGCCGCGCTTGCCATGGTGTTCGGCAAGCACCTGTATGGCGGTGTCGGCAGCAATCCGTTCAACCCGGCGATGCTCGGCTTCGTTCTGGTGATGGTGGCGTTTCCGCAACAGATGACCCATTGGCCCACGTCACACGGCATGGATCTGTTGGGTGGCGTGCAACAGGTTTTCGGTTTCGGACAGGCTCCGGACGCCTGGGTCCGGGCCACGGCACTGGACAGCCTGCGGATCAACAAAAGCCTGACGATGGACGAACTGTTCTCGACGAACCCAGCATTCGGCCACTTTGGCGCTCGCGGTGTTGAATGGGTGAACCTGGCCTTTCTCGTCGGCGGCGTGTTTCTGCTACAGCGGCGAGTAATCAGCTGGCATGCACCCGTCGGAATGCTCGCCAGCCTATTCACCATCAGTCTGTTGTGCTGGAACGGTTCTGGCTCCGACTCCCATGGCTCACCCCTGTTCCATCTGCTCAGTGGCGCCAGCATGTTGGGCGCATTTTTTATCATTACCGAGCCGGTGTCCGGCGCCAGGAGTCCTGGCGCAAGGCTGCTATTGGGCATGGGCGTCGGGCTGCTGACGTATCTGATCCGGACATGGGGTGGTTATCCGGATGGCGTGGCCTTCGCCGTTTTGTTGATGAATCTTTGTGTTCCAGCACTCGAGCGGTTTGTCACCGCCAGGCAGGAGCGACTTGCACCATGAACCGAGCGTCGAGCATTGCCATCCTGGCGTTACTGGCCACCCTCGGGATCGGCCTGACGTGGCTCGCCCAGCACAGCGGTGCGCCACGGATCGCGGCTGAGCAACGCCAGATCGACAGTCGCAATCTGCTGGATTTGCTGCCGGCTGGCAGCTACGACAATCAGCCGCTGGAACAACCGCTCAGGCTCGAGAATACAACCCTGGGCGCCAGCACACTGCTGGCGGGATATCGGGCAACCAGGGCCGGCCAGACGCAAGCCGTTTTGTTGCGCAGCCAAACCGTGGGTTATGCAGGCGCCATCGACCTGCTGATTGCTATCGACGCTAACGGCAGACTGACGGGCGTGAAAACCCTCAAGCAAACGGAAACGCCGGGGCTGGGTGCGCGAATAGCCGGCTGGCCCAATGCCTGGCTTCAGCAGTTTTCTGGCAAATCCCGAACTGATCCGGACGACAAAGGCTGGGCGTTGAATAAGGATCAGGGGCAATTCGACCAGATTGCGGGAGCGACCATCACGTCAAGAGCCGTGATCAATGCGACCCACGACGCGCTGCGCTACTTCGATGAACACCGGCAACAACTGCTTGGGAGCGCTTCCCATGAGTAAAACGCCATTGCTGCAGAACTCATTGATGCTCACACCGCTGATCGGCGCCACGGGTTCGCTGGTCAATGGTCTGGGCTTGTATCTGATGTTCATTGCAGTGATCGGTGTTTTTGGCCTCGCCATGCCCGTCGTTCGATCGCGCTTGCTCCCGCCGACACACCTGCTCGCAAGTGTACTGCTCGCCACTACCTTGGTCAGTTGTGCGGAACTTGGCGCGCAAGTCTGGTCGCTGCAATGGCATCAACAAATGGGGATCTATCCAGCCTTGATCGCCTTGCAATGTGTGGTGCTGGAGCAAATTGGATTCTTCCAGAGCCCCCGAAAAGATCGACTGCGCCTATGTGGCCTGTTCGGCGTATTGATGGTGGGCCTGGGCCTGCTGCGCGAGCTCATGGGTAACGGGACAATCGGCAATCACCTACCGTGGCTGACTTTCGCGACGCAAACAGATTGGCAAGGTTGGGTGCTCAGCGCCGATGGAGGCTTGCGCCTGGCCACACTGGCCCCTGGCGGGTTCATCCTGCTGGGATTGCTGATCGCCGCCTGGCAAGCCTGGCACCGCCCTGCCCCTTCACACTGACAGTTTTCGAGGAACAGCACTGCCCATGAATGCCGCAAAACGTCTGGAAATTTTCCGCAGGCTGCACGAAGACAACCCGGAACCAAAGACCGAACTGGCCTATTCCTCGCCGTTTGAATTGTTGATCGCCGTGATTCTTTCGGCGCAATCGACCGATGTCGGCGTCAACAAGGCCACGGCAAAACTGTTCCCCGTTGCCAACACCCCAGCGGCTATCCATGCCTTGGGTGTCGAGGGGTTGTCGGAATACATCAAGACCATCGGCCTGTTCAACAGCAAGGCCAAAAACGTGATCGAAACCTGCCGCTTGCTGGTGGAGCGGCATGCCGGCGAAGTGCCGCAAACCCGCGAGGAGTTGGAAGCCCTACCCGGCGTAGGCCGTAAAACCGCCAACGTGGTACTCAATACGGCATTCCGTCAGCTGACGATGGCCGTGGACACCCATATCTTTCGGGTCAGCAATCGCACCGGCATTGCGCCTGGCAAGAATGTGGTCGAGGTCGAGAAAAAATTGATGAAGTTCGTACCCAAGGAGTTTCTGCTCGACTCCCATCATTGGCTGATCCTTCACGGGCGCTATGTGTGCCTGGCCCGCAAGCCTCGTTGTGGCAGTTGCCGGATAGAAGATTTGTGCGAATACAAGCACAAGACCTCGGACGATTGAGACACTATTGGATTTATTGATTTATCGATTGAAAAAATCTTTTTTACCCGCCGGGAGATTGTCGATATAAGGAGCCCCAAAGGCAGTCTTAGCCTGGAGTAACTAAATGAGCACTGGCAAAGAGCAACTGGATGTAGAAGACGACTTCACCCCAGGTGAGGCCGATGATGCCGAACCTGTGGTTGAAGTAGCGAAAACCAACCTGAGCAAACGCCGTACCATCGACAATCTGCTGGAGGAGCGCCGACTGCAGAAGCAATTGGCCGATTACGACTTTGACTTATGACATCTGAAAGCCTCCCGAAACGGAGGCTTTTTACTGTGTGCCGAACCACGATGGATGCCCGTTCATCCCGTACCGTTACCCCATGTAAAATCACACTAACCCATTGCGCTGAGCCAGCTCGATCAGGTCAACCAGAGAGCGTGCATTCAGCTTCAACAGCAGGCGCGTCTTATATGTACTGACGGTCTTGTTGCTGAGAAACATCCCATCGGCGATTTCCTTGTTGGTTTTGCCTCTGGCCAATTGTTGCAAGACCATCATCTCCCGCCCTGACAGACGATCGACCATATCGGCTTCACTGGCGTTCCCCAGGCTGGCGCGCACGGTATGCAAAGCTTGATTGGGAAAATAACTATAACCGGACAAAACCGCCTTGATGGCACTGAGCAACTCGGTGAGATCCTGCTGTTTACAAACATACCCGGCAGCCCCCGACTGCATGCAACGCATGGAAAAATGCCCTGGCGACTGGGAAGTCAATATCAGCACTTTCATGGGCATGGAGGTTGAAGTAAGTCTCGCTATAACTTCCAGCCCGTCCAGCTTCGGAATCCCGATATCCAGAATGACAATATCCGGCATATGCTCGCGGGCAAGTTGTAATGCATCCACGCCATTATCTGTTTCCGCAACAACTTCGTAGCCATGACGTTCCATCAGCATACGTACCGCGAGACGAATGACGGGGTGATCATCCACGATCAGCACTTTATTCATGGGCAAGTCCAATTTTCGCTGTTCGAATTTTTAGAGCCCGCACAATAGCCTAGTCGTTTCACCCATGGCATGCTGCCCCCCCCAGCGACCTGCACCGAGAGACATTCCCTACGAGAATCGCGGATTAATCCTACAAAACACCCTCGAATACAACGCTGTGAAAACGGTCTCCACAGGAATGCCTTTCGGCTTTCACCATTATTTTGTATCCACGTGAAACTAAAAAACAAAGCTTAAAGTTTGAGTAAATCGACTTTGCGCCCCCTTATGCCTACCAAAACCCCCAGCGCAACATCAATACCAGAAAGATCACACACCGAGCACCCACTAATTCTTACAGCAAAAAAACATTCACGAACAATCATGAATAATACGAAACACCAAAAACAAAACAGCCAACCGCACAAGAAAAAACACGACACCTGCGTCAAATAATACAGACACTCAAGACAGATGAATGACGTAACATGAATACCAATAACAAACATCACCAATCAAACGAGCAAACAAAAAACCAATGAGTAATAAACATGATCAAACTCAAAAAAAGAATCACCAACCCCATGACAATAATTGCGATATTCGCAACCCTGTCTGAAACATCGGCAGCCCTCTCTCTTCCCTTCTTGGAAGATCAGGAGAGAGAAATTTATGTCTGGTTCCTGATCAGCTTTCCTTTTTATCTGCTGTTTTTATTCTTCGCCACACTCAACTTCAATTATCGATCGCTTTACTCGCCCTCGGACTTTCAAAAGGATGAGCACTTCCTGAAAGCGATGGACACTGTTGACCCGCAGGAAAACACGACCTCAGTGGGTGACTCGCGACCTGCTTCCTCTCCCGGCAACGCCCAGGCGCCACCGAAGGAATTCGGTTTACGGCACCCGCAGTCAGACCTGCATCACATTCACTTACCCGAACTGATGAAAGACCTCCACATCGTCGATGCACGTCAGATGAAAAATAAAATGGAGTTCGGCACTTTGCTGGAGAGGATACAAATGACACGGGAACAACAGGTGATTCTGTTTCTCACGAAAACGAAATCGGACAACTGGCTGAAAGAACGCGTACTCAAATATTCCAGGCAGACAAGAAAGCGCGGTGTCAGCAGCCTCTGTGTTGCCTACAACTTGAGTTCACATGGGGTGACGGTCATCGATCAGAGTTGCCAACAGTGAGGCAGACCCAATCAGTGACTCACAGGCGGGAAGGTATCAGGCAGGTCAGACGTAATGACCGTTTTTTTGCAGGATCAGAAAAGCATCTTTTTCAGGTTTGTGGCCCCGTCGATGACGAGGCCACAAATCCATTACAGGCTCAAAGCAATCAGAACAGCTTGCGGCCTTTGTTCGCGGCAATGCGCATACGCAAGGCATTGAGCTTGATGAAGCCGGCTGCATCAGCCTGGTTGTAGGCGCCGCCATCTTCCTCGAAGGTCGCGATGTTGGCGTCGAACAGCGAATCGTCCGACTTGCGGCCAGTTACGATCACGTTGCCCTTGTACAGTTTCAGGCGTACCACACCATTCACGTTGACCTGGGAAGCGTCGATCATCTGTTGCAGCATCAGACGCTCAGGGCTCCACCAGTAGCCGGTGTAGATCAGGCTGGCGTACTTGGGCATCAGCTCGTCTTTGAGGTGAGCGACTTCGCGATCCAGTGTGATCGATTCGATCGCACGGTGCGCGCGCAGCATGATGGTGCCACCAGGGGTTTCGTAGCAGCCACGGGACTTCATGCCCACGTAACGGTTCTCGACGATGTCCAGACGACCGATACCGTGTTCGCCACCGATACGGTTCAGGGTCGCCAGCACGGTAGCCGGGGTCATTTCAACACCGTCCAGTGCCACGATGTCGCCGTTGCGATAGGTCAGTTCCAGGTATTGCGGCTTGTCGGGAGCCTTCTCCGGAGAGACGGTCCAGCGCCACATGTCTTCCTCGTGCTCGGTCCAGGTATCTTCCAGCACACCACCTTCATAGGAGATGTGCAGCAGGTTGGCATCCATCGAGTAAGGGGATTTTTTCTTGCCGTGACGCTCGATCGGGATCGCGTGCTTTTCAGCGTAATCCATCAGCTTTTCACGGGACAGCAAGTCCCATTCGCGCCAAGGAGCGATCACTTTCACACCCGGCTTCAAGGCATAGGCGCCCAGTTCGAAACGAACCTGATCGTTACCCTTGCCGGTGGCGCCATGGGAAATGGCATCGGCGCCGGTTTCGTTCGCGATTTCGATCAGGCGCTTGGCGATCAACGGACGAGCAATGGAAGTACCCAGCAGGTACTCGCCTTCATAAACGGTGTTGGCGCGGAACATCGGGAAAACGAAATCGCGTACGAACTCTTCGCGCAGGTCGTCGATGTAGATCTCTTTCACGCCCATGGCCTGAGCCTTAGCGCGTGCTGGCTCGACCTCTTCGCCCTGACCCAGGTCAGCGGTGAAGGTCACCACTTCACAGTTATAAGTATCCTGCAGCCACTTGAGGATCACCGAAGTGTCCAGGCCGCCGGAATACGCCAGAACGACCTTGTTTACGTCCGCCATGCCATCACTCCACGGGGTTCTACGGAAAGCCGGGAAGTCTACCGCTCATGCAGAATAATTTACAGTGGCGCGACAGCTTATGACGACGAAGCGACAGATTATGTCGAGGGCGCGACGATGGCCAATCGGTCATGAAGTTGCCGAAGTGGCCTGCCTGGTGGATTGAGGGGCCACTTGCTCCGGTGGTGCGCCTCGCTCCAAACGTACCGCAACCCGGCGGTTTTTCGCGCGGTTAGTGTTGCTGGTGTTGGGCACCAGCGGATAACTCTCACCGTGGAAGCGCACAGTGATCTGCGACTCCTGGATACCGTTGGCCTTGAAAAACTCCATGACGGCCAGGGCCCGGCGGCGAGACAAGTCACGATTGGTCAGGCGATTGCCGCCGTTATCGGAGTGGCCGTCGAGCTCAATACGATTGACCGTCGGATCGGCCTTCATATATTCCAGCATCACCTGCAGCCTGGCTTTGGCGGCCGCATCCAGATCGATACCGCCTCCAGGGAAACCGACCTGGGATTGCTTCACCTGATCGAAATTCTGCGGCAAGAGTTTGGCGACGCAACCTTGATAGTCAGCAAACGCCTTGTTGAACCTGACCGGCAACAAGCGCACCTCCGACACCCGTCCATCACCTGAGGAATGCCGAACCACCGGACTGCGTCCATCCATCAGACCACTGATCAAGCGGCCGGCCTGAGCCTGTGAACTGTTGAACAATACATTGCCGCTGCCGATTCTCACCGTGCCCAGATTGATATCGCCTCGGCCTGGCTGCCAAGGCGCGGCCGCGGCCAGCAAGGTGGCCGAACCGCCGCCCATCACGGCGTTGTATGCATTCAGGCGAAACGTTGCCTGTTCGCCAGCACGGCGCACGAACTGCCCCGAGCCGAAATCGGTGATCGGCTGTGTCAGCCGGCATTCGAATTTGTCACCTTCGACCGTCCACTCAATGCTCTCCAGACGGGTCTGGAAAGTGAGCGCCATCGCGGGAAGGCAGGCAAACACACTGAGCAAGGCTAAATAACGCTGGCGCACGGGAGGCTCCACTGGTTTCTACAACAAAAAGACCGACACACAAATGATAACGGCATACCTGTTGGATATCGGAAGCTTGCGGCAAAACTTGATAGCGAGTGCCTGCAAGTGTCTTTTCCGGTAGCATTCCCTGGAGTTTGACCCGCCTGGAATCCCCTCATGTCCGACCGCCTGACCCTGCTGCGTCCCGACGACTGGCATATTCATCTTCGCGATGGTGCCGTGTTGACCAATACCGTCGCGGATGTTGCGCGCACCTTTGGTCGCGCCATCATCATGCCCAACCTGGTTCCACCGGTCCGCAATGCGACCGAGGCCGATGGCTATCGCCAGCGGATCCTCGCTGCCCGCCCCGCTGGCAGCCGGTTCGAACCGCTAATGGTCCTGTACCTGACCGACCGCACCCAGCCTGAAGAAATTCGCGAAGCCAAGGCTACCGGTTTCATTCACGCCGCCAAGCTGTATCCGGCTGGTGCAACCACCAACTCGGACTCCGGCGTTACCAGCATCGACAAGATCTTCCCTGCACTGGAAGCGATGGCTGAAGTGGGAATGCCCTTGTTGATACACGGTGAAGTCACCCGTGGCGACGTCGATGTATTCGATCGCGAAAAAATCTTCATCGATGAGCACATGCGTCGTGTGGTCGAGCGTTTCCCGACCCTCAAAGTAGTGTTCGAGCACATCACCACGGCTGACGCCGTGCAGTTCGTCAACTCGGCTTCGGCCAACGTTGGCGCGACCATCACAGCGCATCACCTGCTGTACAACCGCAATCACATGCTGGTGGGCGGGATCCGGCCGCACTTCTATTGCCTGCCGATTCTCAAGCGCAATACGCATCAGGAAGCCTTGCTCGACGCCGCCACCAGCGGCAGCGAAAAGTTCTTCCTCGGTACCGACTCGGCGCCTCACGCCCAGCATGCCAAAGAAGCCGCCTGCGGTTGCGCCGGCTGCTACACCGCCTTTGCTGCCATCGA
The DNA here is from genome assembly GCF_050990305.1 of Pseudomonas putida. Classification (GTDB taxonomy): domain Bacteria; phylum Pseudomonadota; class Gammaproteobacteria; order Pseudomonadales; family Pseudomonadaceae; genus Aquipseudomonas; species Aquipseudomonas putida_AH. Next base: position 5,364,384 of record NZ_CP158817.1, read on the forward strand.
GATGTATGCCGAAGCCTTCGAACAGCGCAATGCACTGGATAAGCTCGAAGCCTTCGCCAGCCTCAACGGCCCACGCTTCTATGGCCTGCCGGTAAACACCGATCGCATCACCCTGGTTCGCGAAGAATGGACCGCCCCAACCAGCCTGCCGTTTGGCGAGTTGACCGTTATCCCGCTGCGCGCCGGTGAAAAACTGCGCTGGCGCCTGCTGGAGGAACACGCGTGAGTGAAGACCATTTCGACGACGAACAGGACGGTAATGGCGGCGGAGGCGGATCTCGCCATCCAATGGCTGCCAGGTTCCGTGGTTACCTGCCTGTCGTCGTCGACGTAGAAACCGGTGGTTTCAACTCGGCCACCGACGCCCTGCTGGAAATCGCCGCGACCACCATCGCCATGGATGAAAAGGGTTTCGTTTACCCTGACCACACCTACTTCTTCCGTGTCGAGCCCTTCGAAGGCGCGAACATCGAAGCGGCAGCCCTGGAGTTCACCGGGATCAAGCTCGATCACCCGCTGCGCATGGCCGTGAGCGAAGAAGCAGCCCTGAACGATATCTTCCGTGGCGTACGCAAGGCGCTCAAGGCCAATGGCTGCAAGCGGGCGATTCTGGTCGGACACAACAGCAGTTTCGACCTGGGCTTTCTGAACGCAGCGGTTGCGCGCCTGGACATGAAGCGCAACCCGTTTCACCCTTTCTCCAGCTTCGACACGGCCACCCTCGCCGGCCTGGCCTATGGCCAAACGGTACTGGCCAAGGCCTGCCAGGCAGCCGATATCGATTTCGACGGTCGCGAAGCCCACTCGGCTCGCTATGACACCGAGAAAACCGCTGAGCTGTTCTGCGGCATCGTCAATCGCTGGAAACAAATGGGTGGCTGGGAAGATTTCGACGATTGAGTGCTGCTGGCTTTTGCTCTTTGTAGGAGCCGAGCTTGCTCGCGATGGTCGCAAGAACACCACGGAAAGTCAGACTACCCGCGTTAACGTTAACCACCATCGCGAGCATGCTCGCTCCTACAGAAGCGGGGTCACATTTATCCCGCCCATAAAAAAACCGGCCTCAAGGGCCGGTTTTTTTTATCTGGCAGGTGCCTTACAGAGCAGCAGCGTGCTCGGTCAGGTAAGCCGCAACGCCTTCTGGCGAAGCGTTCATGCCCTTGTCGCCTTTTTTCCAGTTGGCTGGGCAGACTTCGCCGTGCTCTTCGTGGAATTGCAGAGCGTCGACCAGACGCAGCAGCTCTTCCATGTTACGGCCCAGCGGCAGGTCGTTGATGATCTGCGAACGGACAACGCCTTTGTCGTCGATCAGGAACGCGCCACGGAAAGCCACGCCGTCAGCGGACTGAACGTCGTAAGCCTTCATGATTTCCTGCTTGATGTCGGCAGCCATGGTGTAACGAACTTCGCCGATACCGCCATTGTTGACCGGGGTGTTACGCCAGGCGTTGTGGGTGAAGTGCGAGTCGATCGAAACAGCGACCACTTCAACGTTACGGGCCTTGAATTCCGACATGCGGTTGTCCAGAGCGATCAGCTCCGACGGGCAAACGAAGGTGAAGTCCAGTGGGTAGAAGAACACCAGGCCGTATTTGCCTTTGATGGCCGAGGACAGGGTGAAGCTGTCAACGATTTCGCCATTGCCGAGTACGGCCGGTACGGTGAAGTCAGGGGCTTGTTTGCCTACGAGTACGCTCATTGGATATCTCCTGGTGTAGAAACGTGAAAAACCGGGTTTGCGCCAGCCTGCCACCCTGAAGCGACAGCCCTGTGACACAACCCCCTTTCGAAAAGACCGGTCATCATACACTGCGTATTTGGACTGTCTTTAGCGGTTTTTCCACCAGAGGTGAAAATCGCGATGGCGAATTGCCCAGCCGGACTACAAACCAAAACCGTTCGTCAGCCGTGGGAAAAAGCCTTGATCAAGTGCTTTGACAATCATTCTCGTTAACATTAAGATCCATCGCATTCGAAACATAAACAAGCGACGGTCTTCACTTATGTATGTTTGCCTCTGCACTGGCGTCACCGACGGCCAAATCCGCGATGCGATCTATGAAGGATGCTGCAGCTACAAAGAAGTCCGCCAGGCTACCGGCGTTGCCAGTCAATGCGGTAAATGTGCCTGCCTCGCCAAGGAAGTGGTCCGCGAGACTTTGACCAAACTGCAAACGGCCCAGGCTGCGATTCCATATCCAGCAGAATTTACCGCCGCATAAATACCGTATTTCAAAGAACCGGACTGAAGTCCGGTTTTTTTATGCCTGAAAATCAATTGCTTAGGTTCTAGACGCGGAACACAAACATTCTTATTCCGATTAATTTTCACTTAAGTTTCAATAACTTAGGTTTGACACTCTTAATAGTGCGGCTCAAACTCTGGTTTATAGACAGCTAATACAGGGCAGGACCCCACCATGAAAGGCGACGTTAAAGTCATCCAGCATCTCAACAAGATCCTTGCCAATGAGCTGGTCGCAATCAATCAATACTTCCTGCATGCACGCATGTATGAAGATTGGGGCCTGAACAAGCTCGGCAAGCACGAATACCACGAATCCATCGACGAGATGAAGCACGCCGACAGGCTGATCAAGCGCATCCTGTTCCTTGAAGGCCTGCCGAACGTCCAGGACCTGGGCAAGCTGCACATCGGCGAACACACCAAGGAAATGCTTGAGTGCGACCTGCGCATCGAGAAAATCGGTCACGCCGACCTTAAAGAGGCAATCGTTTATTGTGAAAAGGCTGGCGACTTCGGCAGTCGTGAGCTGCTTGAAGATATCCTCGAGTCCGAAGAAGAACATATCGACTGGCTGGAAACCCAACTTGGCCTGATCGACAAGATCGGTCTCGAGAACTATCTGCAATCGCAGATGGGTGAAGACGAATAACTTCTATGCAATAAAAAGCCCCGCTCTCTTTTGAAGAGGCGGGGCTTTTTTATGCTTGACCTTGTAGGAGCGAGGCTTTCCCGCGAAGAACGATAACTCGATTTATCTGTAAAACCGCGTCATCGTTCTTCGCGGGCAAGCCTCGCTCCTACGAAGAGCAAATCAGGCTTCGGTTTTTGCAGCTGCGGCTTTTGCGGCAGCGTCTTTGATCAGCGCCTGCAGCGAACCATCAGCCGACATCTCGGTCATGATGTCGCTACCGCCTACCAGCTCACCAGCCACCCACAATTGCGGGAAGGTTGGCCAGTTGGCGTACTTTGGCAGGTTGGCGCGGATTTCCGGGTTCTGCAGGATGTCCACGTACGCAAACTTTTCACCACAAGCCATCACAGCCTGCGCGGCTTTCGCGGAGAAGCCACACTGCGGGGAATTCGGCGAGCCTTTCATGTAAAGCAGAATGGTGTTGTTGGCAATCTGCTCTTTAATCGTTTCGATGATATCCATGGAGCACCTCGGCTGAACTTTCCGACTCATGGGTCGGCACGGTGGCGCATTGTAACGGAAAGCCGAGCGCCATGCTCGGTCTCTCCGTCAGATACGATCAAGCCGCCGCCACGGTCACCGGAACACCATTAAATGCCGCATTGCCAGACAGTTCATCGAGTTGGCATTCGTCTGTCAGGTCATTGGCACTGGAGCCCGGCTGGCCACTGGCGATGGTCATTTGCACACCCGGTCGCGCATGGCCCCAACCGTGCGGAAGGCTGACCACACCTTTCATCATATCCATACTGCCCAGCACTTCCACTTCGATCATCCCGACCCGCGAACTGACTCGCACGCGCTGACCGTCGCTCAGTCCGCGACTGGCCAGATCATCCGGGTGCATCAATAACTGATGGCGGGGCTTGCCCTTCACCAGGCGATGATAGTTGTGCATCCACGAATTGTTGCTGCGTACATGCCGGCGCCCAATCATCAACAACTCATCCGCAGCCGGTGTCTGTAACGCCGCAAAGCGTGACAGGTCCGCAAGGATCACGGCAGGAGCAGCCTGAATTCGTTGATTGTCGGTCTTCAGACGCAGCGCCAGGTTGGGCTTGAGTGGCCCCAGATCAACGCCATGGGGATGATCGAACAGGGTCGCCACCGACAGTTTGTGCACCGAGGCATCACCATACATCCCCATCCGCAGGCCTCGGTCGATCATCTGTGCCGGCGCAACGGTCGGCTTCAGTTCCTTGCCGGTCTTCGCGGCGAATGCCTTGGCCAACCCGACAAAAATCTCCCAGTCGTGCAGCGCACCTTGAGGTTTGGCCAGGATGGCCCGGTTGAAACGACTCACGTTGCGTACCGCAAACATATTGAAGGTCGTGTCGTAGTGGTCGTTTTCCAATGCCGATGTCGACGGCAGGATCAGGTCGGCGTAACGCGTGGTTTCGTTGATGTACAAGTCGACACTGACCATGAATTCAAGCCCGTCCAGCGCCTGCTCCAACTGACGGCCATTCGGCGTGGATAACACCGGGTTACCCGCTACGGTGATCAGAGCGCGAACCTGCCCTTGCCCTTCGGTGAGCATCTCTTCGGCCAGCGCCGACACCGGCAACTCTCCGGCGTACTCCGGGCGTCCGGAAACCCGGCTCTGCCACACATTGAAATGCCCCCCCGAAGTGGAAGCCACCAGGTCCACCGCCGGCTCGGTGCACAGGGCGCCGCCGACACTGTCGAGGTTACCGGTGACCAGATTGATCAATTGCACCAGCCAATGGCACACAGTGCCAAAGGCTTGAGTCGAAACGCCCATGCGACCATAACAAACCGCCGTGGGTGCTTGGGCGAAGTCACGCGCCAATTGGCGAATCTGTTCGGCCGGCACTGCACACAGCGTGCTCATGGCTTCGGCGGTGAATCCCGCGACGGCCTCGCGCACCTCATCAAGACCGTCCACCGGCAAATGACTGTCACGGGTCAGGCCTTCAGCGAACAGGGTATTGAGCAGGCCGAACAACAACGCCGCATCGCCACCGGGACGCACAAACAGATGTTGATCGGCGATGGCCGCGGTTTCGCTGCGACGTGGGTCGACCACCACGACTTTGCCGCCCCGTGCCTGAATCGCTTTCAAGCGTTTCTCCACATCCGGCACGGTCATGATGCTGCCATTGGACGCGAGCGGATTACCGCCAAGGATCAACATGAAGTCGGTGTGATCGATGTCAGGGATCGGCAGCAATAAGCCGTGCCCGTACATCAAATGGCTGGTCAGGTGATGGGGCAACTGGTCGACCGACGTCGCGGAATATCGGTTGCGGGTTTTCAGCAGGCCGAGAAAATAATTGCTGTGGGTCATCAGCCCATAGTTGTGGACGCTGGGGTTGCCTTGGTAGACCGCCACCGAGCTCGCCCCATGGCGTTCCTGAATCGCCGCCAGGCGTTCGGCCACCAGTTCGAAGGCATCCTCCCACTCGATGGGCTGCCATTCGCTGCCCACGCGACGCATCGGCTGATGCAGGCGATCCGGGTCATTCTGAATGTCTTGCAGAGCCACGGCCTTCGGGCAGATGTGCCCGCGACTGAACGTATCCAGGGGATCACCCTTGATCGAGGTGATCTGTACGTTGCCGGCGTCTTCGGTGGTTTCGATGGTCAGGCCGCAGATAGCCTCACACAGGTGGCACGCACGGTGATGGAGAGTCTTGGTCATGGCCAGTCTCTGTCTTGTTCTGGGCGGGCAATGTCAGCCGCGGGAACAAAACTATGGCGCCTGCCCCGCGACGGCGCCAGCGATGTTCGTGCTGTGAATTGATGCCCATCAGGCCAACAGATGACCTCGGTCGATCACTTCGATGGCAACCTGAGTGGCGTCTGCAACTGGATTTGCTGGAGGGCTTCAATCTGCTCGTGAGCGACATGCATCCCGGTCAATTCGCGATCAGCCGCCAGTGCTCGTCGGCCCGGTACTGAATCGTGGCCAAGCGGGCACTTTGCATTAGCAAATGTTTCAGACCGGACACCGTGTTGATGAACAATGAATAACAGGTCAGAAACCGACCCCAAGTACCCCGCCACCGCCCCTCTTGATTGCCAAGCGGCGCAGGCGCGGTGTACAAATGCCTGGCTGCTGTCAGGAAACAGGCTTCAAAAGTGCTACAGCGAATATCCCGTAGCCCCTCTGAAATCCCCTAAAAACCGTAGCCCTATTGGTAAGACGCGACATTTAATTATAAGATCGCGCCTTCCCCTATTTCGTCGCCCCGTGCGGCTTACGCCGCAGGTCTCGCCCGTTGTTCCGTTAAACAAGGCTTTGAGCATCTGCGGTTTGTAGCAAAAAGGTAGTCAATGATGAGCGCAAGGCACTTTCTCTCCCTGATGGATTGCACGCCCGAAGAGCTGGTCAGCGTGATCCGTCGAGGCGTTGAGCTCAAGGACCTGCGTAACCGCGGCGTACTGTTCGAGCCCCTGAAAAATCGCGTGCTCGGGATGATTTTCGAGAAATCCTCGACCCGCACCCGCATTTCCTTCGAAGCCGGCATGATCCAGCTCGGCGGCCAGGCAATCTTCCTGTCCCCGCGTGACACCCAACTGGGCCGTGGCGAACCCATCAGCGACTGCGCCATCGTCATGTCGAGCATGCTCGATGCCGTCATGATCCGTACCTTTGCCCATAGCACCCTGACCGAATTCGCTGCCAACTCGCGCGTGCCGGTGATCAACGGCCTGTCCGATGACCTGCACCCATGCCAGTTGCTGGCCGACATGCAAACCTTCCTCGAACACCGCGGCTCCATTCAGGGCAAGACCGTGGCCTGGATCGGCGACGGCAACAACATGTGCAACAGCTATATAGAAGCGGCAATCCAGTTCGACTTCCAGTTGCGCGTTGCCTGCCCTGAAGGCTACGAGCCGAACGCTGAGTTCTTGGCCAAGGCTGGCGATCGGGTAACCGTCGTTCGCGATCCGAAAGATGCCGTGCGCGGCGCTCATCTGGTGAGCACCGATGTCTGGACCTCCATGGGCCAGGAAGAAGAAACCGCCAAGCGCCTTGAGCTGTTCGCCCCGTATCAGGTCAACCGTGCCCTGCTCGACCTGGCCGCCGACGACGTGTTGTTCATGCACTGCCTGCCGGCCCACCGTGGCGAAGAGATCAGCGTCGACCTGCTCGACGACCCGCGCTCAGTGGCTTGGGATCAAGCGGAAAACCGTCTTCACGCACAAAAGGCCCTGCTTGAGTTTCTGGTCGAGCCGGCGTACCACCACGCATGAGCCAGCCACTACTGCTTAATCTGCGCAACCTCGCCTGCGGTTATCAAGACCAGCGCGTGGTGCAGAACCTCAACCTGCATTTGAATGCCGGCGACATCGGTTGCCTGCTGGGCTCCTCCGGCTGCGGCAAGACCACCACCCTGCGCGCCATTGCCGGTTTCGAACCGGTGCACGAAGGTGATATCCAGCTGGCTGGCGAAACGATCTCCAGCGCCGGGTTCACCCTTGCGCCGGAGAAGCGCCGCATCGGCATGGTGTTCCAGGATTACGCGCTGTTTCCGCACTTGAGCGTGGCCGACAACATCGCTTTCGGCATTCGCAAGCATCCGCAAAAGGATCGCGTGGTCGAAGAGCTGCTGGAACTGGTCAACCTGAAAAACCTCGGCAAGCGCTTTCCCCATGAGCTTTCCGGTGGCCAACAGCAGCGTGTGGCCCTGGCCCGTGCCCTGGCGCCGGAGCCGCAATTGCTACTGCTCGACGAACCGTTCTCCAACCTCGACGGTGAACTGCGCCGCAAGCTCAGCCATGAGGTGCGCGATATTCTCAAGACCCGTGGCACCAGCGCGATTCTGGTGACCCACGATCAGGAAGAAGCCTTTGCGGTCAGCGATCACGTCGGAGTGTTCAAGGAAGGCCGGCTGGAACAGTGGGACACGCCGTACAACCTGTACCACGAACCGCTGACACCTTACGTGGCCAGCTTCATCGGCCAGGGTTACTTCATTCGCGGCCAGTTGAGCAGCCCGGAGTCGGTGCAAACCGAACTGGGCGAATTGCGCGGCAACCGTGCCTACACCTGGCCGGTCGGTGGCGCGGTGGACGTGTTGCTGCGTCCGGACGATATCGTTTATGCGCCAGACAGCGCCTTGAAGGCCAAGATCACTGGCAAGTCATTCCAGGGGGCTTCGACGCTATATCGCTTGCAGATGCCGACCGGCGCGCAGCTGGAGTCGATCTTCCCGAGCCATGTCGATCATCAGATTGGCGCACAGGTAGGTATTCGCGTGGCGGCGGAACATCTAGTGCTGTTCCAGGCCTCCAGCAGCATGGCAGCGCAGATTCCGCTCGTTGAATCCGGTGTTCGGCGGTACAGCACCGCCAACTGACCCCCCAATCCTGTAGGAGCGAGGCTTGCCCGCGAAGGCGTACCGACAATCGACATCATTATTGACCGGTTTGACGCCTTCGCGGGCAAGCCTCGCTCCTACAAGCAAATCAACCAAGCAATAATTTACCGCTGGCCACCAGCGTCGCATGCCCGCCAATCTTCACCCGATCCCCTTCCAGGCGACAGAACAGTTCACCGCCCCGCGTCGAACACTGGTAAGCCGTCAAACTCGACTTGCCCAGACGCTTCGCCCAATACGGAATAAGGCTGCAATGGGTCGATCCAGTCACCGGGTCTTCATTGATCCCGATGGCCGGCGCGAAGTAGCGCGACACAAAATCGTACTTGCCGCCACGGGCAGTCACGATGGCGCCCAACCAGGGCAGCTTCGCCAGGGCAACCATGTCCGGTTGGCAATCGAGTACGGCCTGCTCGGACTCCAACACCACAAACAACTCATTGGAACCCAGCACATCGACGGTTTGAACACCGAGTGCGCGCTCGACGTCCAGGGTCACGCCCACTTCCGAGGGGACGATGGCCGGAAAATCCAGCCACAGGCGCCCGCCCTCGCGACTGACGCTCAATGGACCGGACTTGCAGGTAAATTCCAGGCGCTCGACCGGCTCCTTGTAGATGTCAAACAAAACATAAGCGCTGGCCAGAGTCGCGTGGCCGCACAAGGGCACTTCAGTCGTCGGGGTGAACCAGCGAATGTGCCAACCCTGTCCTTCGCGCACGACAAAAGCGGTCTCGGCCAAGTTGTGTTCGGCGGCGATCTTTTGCATCAATTCATCAGCGAGCCAGGCATCCAGCCGATAGACCATGGCCGGGTTACCGCCGAAGGGACGATCGCTGAACGCGTCGACCTGGTGAAACTCAAGCTGCATAACATTCTCCCTTTGTCATGATGTGTAGGAGCGAGCTCGCTCGCGATGGTCGTGAACGATAACACTGGGTACCTGATACTCCGCGGTGCCTTGTCGTCCATCGCGAGCATGCTCGCTCCTACAGGAGGCGTCAGTCTTCAGGCACGGCCGATATCAGCGAACGTCGCCTGGGTGTGTTCGGCCAGCACGGCGGGCGCCAATTCGACTTCCAACCCTCGACGTCCCGCGCTGACGAAAATGCTCGCAAAGGGCTGGGCCGAATTGTCGATGAAGGTACGCAAACGCTTCTTCTGACCCAACGGACTGATCCCGCCCAGTAGATACCCGGTGGAACGTTGTGCGGCCGCGGGATCGGCCATTTCGACTTTCTTGACACCCGCCGCGTGGGCCAGGGCTTTCAAGTCCAGGCTCCCGCCCACCGGCACCACCGCCACCAGCAACTCACCTTTTTCACTGGCCGCCAACAAGGTCTTGAACACCTGGGCCGGGTCCAACCCGAGCTTCTCGGCGGCTTCCAACCCATAGGACGCTGCCTTCGGGTCATGTTCATAACTGTGCACTCGGTGTTCGGCCCGAACCTTTTTCAGCAAATCCAATGCGGGTGTCATGACAGCTCCAGACTTGGCGGCAGTAGAAAAATACTGCGCCGGATTCTAGGACATTGATCCACAAAAGGCTCTATCGCGGCACAGCCCCCAAAGCTCGTAGGCACCTGAATTCACGCACCCCTTAACGAGATCATTCACAAGACGAATAGTTTCTTTATGACCAACGGTTCACTTTCGACCTTTGACAGCAGCGTTTCTTGTCTATATTTTTTCGTTTATGAAACTGTACGAAAAGTCCTACCGCAGCACCCAGCTGTAAACCGGGAACAGGATGGGGATCCTGCCTCGGCGAAAAACGCGCTTCGAACTGATCGAAATGCAAGCGCCAGACAAAAAAAACAATGAGGTTTCAATGACTATTGCTTTACAACAACCGTCGCTCTCGAGCCAATGCATGGCCGAGTTTCTGGGTACTGCGCTACTTATCTTCTTTGGTACGGGGTGTGTTGCCGCGCTCAAGGTCGCGGGCGCCAGCTTTGGCTTGTGGGAAATCAGCATCATCTGGGGCGTCGGTGTCAGCATGGCGATCTACCTGACCGCCGGGGTATCCGGTGCCCATCTGAATCCGGCCGTCAGCATTGCGCTCAGCATTTTCACCGACTTCGAAAAGCGCAAACTGCCGCTCTATATCTTCGCTCAGGTGGCCGGCGCCTTCTGCGGCGCGTTGCTGGTGTACACGCTGTACAGCAGCCTCTTCTTCGATTTCGAACAAACTCACCATATGGTTCGCGGCAGTGAAGCCAGCCTTGAACTGGCGTCGGTGTTTTCCACCTTCCCCAATCCAAGCCTGTCCACGTCCCAGGCGTTTCTGGTCGAAGTCATCATCACTGCCATTCTGATGGGCGTGATCATGTCCCTGACCGACGATAACAATGGCCTGCCCAAAGGGCCACTGGCGCCCCTGCTGATCGGCTTGCTGATTGCGGTGATTGGCAGCTCGATGGGGCCGTTGACCGGCTTCGCGATGAATCCGGCCCGTGACTTCGGCCCTAAACTGATGACTTTTTTCGCCGGCTGGGGTGACATTTCCTTCACTGGCGGGCGCGATATCCCGTATTTCCTGATTCCGATTTTTGCGCCGATTGTCGGCGCCTGCCTCGGTGCCGCGGCTTATCGCGGAGTCATCGCCCGCCACCTGCCGAACGCCGTACCTGCGACACAGGACACAACACCGGCCATTGACGGCAAACCGCGAATTTCTTGATACCGTTGGCGCATGATCCTGCCCAATAGATCGCGCGCCAGACCTCAGCCCTTTTTTCGTCCAAGGCAATCGACATGACCGACACCCAGAATAAGAACTACATCATTGCCCTCGATCAGGGTACGACCAGCTCACGCGCGATCATTTTCGACCGCGACGCGAACGTGGTCTGCACCGCACAGCGCGAATTCACACAGCATTACCCACAACCCGGCTGGGTCGAGCATGACCCAATGGAGATCTTCGCTACCCAGAGTGCCGTGATGGTCGAGGCCCTGGCGCAAGCCGGCCTGCATCACGATCAGGTCGCGGCCATTGGCATCACCAACCAGCGTGAAACCACCGTGGTCTGGGACAAGAACACCGGGCGCCCGATCTACAACGCAATCGTCTGGCAGTGCCGACGCAGCACAGAGATCTGCCAGCAGCTCAAACGTGATGGCCACGAGCAATACATCAGCGAGACCACCGGCCTGGTCACCGACCCTTACTTCTCCGGCACCAAGCTCAAGTGGATCCTCGACCACGTTGAAGGCAGCCGTGAGCGCGCACGCAACGGCGAGCTGTTGTTCGGTACCGTCGACAGCTGGTTGATCTGGAAATTTACCGGCGGCAAAGTCCACGTCACTGACTACACCAACGCTTCGCGCACCCTGCTCTTCAATATCCACACCCTGGAGTGGGACGCGAAGATGCTGGAGGTGCTGGATATCCCCCGGGAAATGCTGCCGCAGGTGAAATCCTCTTCGCAAGTTTATGGCCACACCAAAAGCGGCATCGCCATTGGCGGTATCGCCGGTGACCAGCAGGCGGCGCTGTTCGGCCAAATGTGCGTGGAGGCCGGCCAGGCCAAAAACACCTACGGCACCGGTTGCTTCCTGCTGATGAACACCGGCGACAAAGCCGTGAAGTCGACTCACGGCATGCTCACCACCATCGCCTGCGGCCCCCGTGGTGAAGTGGCGTATGCATTGGAAGGCGCGGTGTTCAACGGCGGTTCCACCGTGCAATGGCTGCGTGACGAGTTGAAGATCATCAACGACGCCCACGACACCGAATACTTCGCCAACAAGGTCAAGGACAGCAACGGCGTGTACCTGGTCCCGGCCTTCACCGGTCTCGGCGCGCCGTACTGGGACCCTTATGCCCGTGGTGCGCTGTTTGGCCTGACCCGCGGCGTACGCGTGGATCACATCATTCGTGCAACGCTGGAATCGATCGCCTACCAGACCCGCGACGTACTCGACGCCATGCAGCAGGACGCCGGCGAACGCCTCAAGGCACTGCGCGTGGATGGCGGTGCGGTCGCCAACAACTTCCTCATGCAATTTCAGGCCGACATCCTCGGCACCCAGGTCGAGCGCCCGCAAATGCGCGAAACCACGGCTCTGGGCGCGGCTTACCTGGCAGGCCTGGCCTGCGGCTTCTGGAGCAGCCTGGATGAATTGCGTGGCAAAGCGGTGATCGAGCGTCGATTCGAACCGACGCTGGACGAAGCCGCGAAAGAAAAACTCTACGCGGGCTGGAAAAAAGCCGTCAGCCGCACCCGTGACTGGGAGCCGCAGGAAGGGGCTGAATAAGCCGACACACAGGCTGGTAACTGTATGTAACTGGTCGGGAGCCGATTCCTGCGGCATCATGGGCAAATTTTGCACGGCAGCCCAAAGGACGCCCCATGAATCTGCCTCCCCGCCAGCAACAAATCCTCGAACTGGTCCGCGAGCGCGGCTATGTCAGCATCGAGGAAATGGCCACGCTGTTCGTTGTTACCCCGCAGACCATCCGCCGCGATATCAATCAACTGGCGGAGTCCAACCTGCTGCGTCGCTACCATGGCGGCGCGGCTTACGATTCCAGCGTGGAAAACACCGCCTACGCCATGCGCGCCGATCAGATGCGCGATGAGAAGCAGCGCATCGGTGAAGCCATTGCGGCGCAGATCCCCGATCACGCCTCGCTGTTCATCAACATCGGCACCACCACCGAATCCATCGCCCGCGCACTGCTCAATCACAGCCATCTGAAGATCATCACCAACAACCTCCACGTGGCTTCGATGCTCAGCGCCAAGGACGATTTCGATGTCCTGCTGACGGGCGGTAATGTGCGTCGCGACGGTGGTGTGGTCGGTCAGGCCAGTGTCGATTTCATCAATCAGTTCAAGGTCGACTTCGCCCTGGTCGGCATCAGCGGCATCGATGAAGATGGCAGCCTGCTGGATTTCGATTACCAGGAAGTGCGGGTGTCCCAGGCGATCATCGCCAATGCCCGACAGGTGATCCTCGCGGCGGACTCCAGCAAATTCGGGCGCAACGCCATGATTCGCCTGGGCCCAATCAGCCTGATCGATTGCCTGGTCACCGATCAGCAACCGGTGCCGGCGCTGACGCAGTTGTTGAATCAGCACAAGATTCGGTTGGAAGTCGTTTAACCCCGAAGGGCGAATAAACACCCTGTAGGAGCACGGCTTGCCGGCGATGGCGACCATGAGTACGCCATCGCCGGCAAGCCGTGCTCCTACAAAACTCACTGCAATTCCCTCCTCCGCTTTTCACAATGTTCGAATATTTTCCTTTCGCGGCCCTTCGATGAGTTTTTTCAATCGAAGTCGACTGGCTGCGCGCGTCTTTATGGGCTAGTATTTTCGCAAATGAACATTAATGTTCGAATTCAAATACAGAAAAATCAAAGAATTTCGAGGCCTTAGCCAATGCCCACTTCTACCTTGCCTGCGCCCCCTCTTGCCGAGGTCTACGATATCGCCGTCATTGGTGGCGGGATCAATGGCGTGGGGATTGCAGCGGATGCCGCCGGCCGTGGTCTCTCGGTGTTCCTTTGCGAAAAGGACGATCTGGCCAGCCACACGTCCTCGGCCAGCAGCAAGCTGATCCATGGCGGCTTGCGCTACCTCGAACATTACGAATTCCGCCTGGTGCGCGAAGCCTTGGCCGAACGCGAGGTGCTTCTGTCCAAGGCACCGCACATCGTCAAGCAAATGCGCTTTGTACTGCCACACCGCCCGCACCTGCGTCCGGCGTGGATGATCCGCGCCGGCCTGTTCCTGTATGACAATCTCGGCAAACGCGAACAGCTCCTGGGTTCGAAAAGCCTGAAGTTCGGCCCGGACAGCGCACTGAAAAGCGAAATCACCAAAGGCTTCGAATATTCCGACTGCTGGGTCGACGATGCGCGCCTGGTGGTACTGAACGCCATGGCAGCCCGGGAAAAAGGTGCACATATCCACACCCAGACCCGTTGCGTCAGTGCACGACGCACCAAGGGCCTGTGGCATCTGCACCTGGAACGCGCCGATGGCAGCCTGTTTTCGATCAGGGCCAAAGCGCTGGTGAATGCAGCCGGTCCGTGGGTGGCCAAGTTCATCCGTGACGACCTGAAAATGGAATCGCCGTATGGCATCCGCCTGATCCAGGGCAGTCACCTGATCGTGCCAAAGCTGTACGAAGGCGAACATGCGCACATTCTGCAAAATGAAGATCAGCGCATTGTGTTCACCATTCCGTACCTGAACCATTTCACCCTGATCGGCACCACGGACCGCGAGTACACCGGCGATCCAGCCAAAGTGGCGATCACTGAAGGCGAAACCGATTACTTGTTGAAAGTGGTCAATGCCCACTTCAAGAAGCAGATCAGCCGCGACGACATCCTGCACAGCTATTCCGGCGTACGTCCGCTGTGCAACGACGAATCCGACAACCCGTCGGCCGTCACCCGAGACTACACGCTGGCGCTGTCGGGCAGCGGCGAAGAAGCACCGCTGCTGTCGGTGTTCGGCGGCAAGCTGACGACCTACCGCAAATTGGCCGAGTCGGCGTTGGCGCAACTGGCGCCGTACTTCCAACGTATTTTGCCGAGCTGGACGGCCGATGAAGCCCTGCCGGGCGGTGAAGACATGACCACGCCGCAAGCCCTGAGCTCGCAGATCCGCGACAAGTACGATTGGGTTCCCACCGAAATCTCTCGTCGCTGGGCCACCACCTACGGCAGCCGGACCTGGCGCATGCTCGAAGGCGTACAAAGCCTGGACGATATGGGTGAACACATTGGCGGAGGTCTCTACACCCGCGAAGTCGATTACCTGTGCAGCGAAGAGTGGGCCACCACCGCCCAGGACATCCTGTGGCGTCGCAGCAAACTCGGCTTGTTTACCACCCCTGCGGAACAGGACAAGCTCAGGGATTACTTGAGTAAAGTCGAACGCAATCGCAGCAAGATCGAAGCGGCTTGATTGCTCAACAGTGTAGGAGCTGCCGCAGGCTGCGATCTTTTGATCTTTAAAAGATCGCAGCCTCGTTGCACTCGACAGCTCCTACACAGGGGTAATATCGCTACGCTCAGTCGCGTAGATCCGATTCGTGGATGGGCTGATCACGGTGGGTCGCCCGTTGATATTGCGCTGGCCACACGGCCTTGCGACCACCGAGGTCGTCGTCTGCGTGCAGTGGCCAATACGGGTCGCGCAACAACTCGCGAGCCAGGAAGATGATGTCCGCCTGGCAGGTGCGCAGAATATGCTCGGCCTGTGCCGGCTCGGTAATCATGCCGACGGTGCCGGTGGCAATCTCCGCCTCCTTGCGCACGCGCTCGGCAAAACGAGTCTGGTAACCGGGCCCGGTTGGAATTTCTGCGTTGACGGCAGTACCGCCCGACGAAACATCGATCAGGTCTACACCCAAGGTTTTAAGACGCCGTGCCAGTTCGACGGTTTCATCAGGGTTCCAGCCGTCCTCCACCCAGTCGGTGGCCGAAACCCGGACGAACAGCGGTAACTCCTGCGGCCACACCGCCCGCACCGCCTCAGTGACTTGCAACACCAGTCGGATACGATTTTCGAATGAACCGCCATACTGGTCACGCCGCTGATTACTCAGGGGCGACAGAAACTGATGCAGCAGGTAGCCATGGGCTGCGTGCACTTCCACCACTTTGAATCCAGCTGTGAGTGCGCGCTTGGCAGCGTCGACGAACGCCTGGATGACCTCGGCGATTTCGCCTTCTTCAAGTTGCTTGGGTTTGGTGTGTTCCGGGTCGAAAGCAATCGGTGACGGACCGACCGGCAGCCAACCGCCGTCTGCAGGTTTCACACTGCCATGTTTGCCCAACCAAGGCCGATAGGTGCTGGCCTTGCGCCCCGCATGGGCCAGTTGGATACCGGCCACGCCGCCCTGAGCGGCAATGAAACGGGTGATGCGTTGCAGGGGTTCGATCTGTTCATCGTTCCACAGACCAAGGTCTTGCGCGGTGATGCGACCATCGGCGGTGACCGCCGTGGCTTCGGTGAATACCAGCCCTGCCCCGCCGATGGCACGGCTGCCGAGGTGGACCAGGTGCCAGTCATTGGCCAGGCCATCGACACTGGAATACTGGCACATCGGTGATACCGCAATGCGGTTGAGCAGGGTCAGTTGGCGAAGGGTGTAGGGTTCAAGCAGCAGACTCATGGGGCACCTCTCGAATCAGTGGTCAGGCTCCAGGGTTCTGATTGAAAGTCGACGAGTGACAGGAAAAAGGCACAGCACCCGCCCCCGCGGGCAAAAAATTGGACAAGACGTCACAAGGAAAATCAAGCAGTGCTTAGAGCCTAGTCGACATCGGGGGACAATGGAGGGTTCCGAGGGATCAGGTGCCTGGGAAATTGCTTTCGCGGGCAAGCCTCGCTCCTACGGGTCACCGATATCCGTAGGAGCGAGGCTCGCCCGCGAAGGGTCACCGATATCCGTAGGCGCGAGGCTAGCCCGCAAAGGGGTCACCGATATCCGTAGAAGCGAGGCTCGCCCGCAAAGGGGTCACCGGTATCCGTAGGCGCGAGGCTAGCCCGCAAAGGGGTCACCGATATCCGTAGAAGCGAGGCTCGCCCGCAAAGGGGTCACCGGTATCCGTAGGAGCGAGGCTTGCCCGCGAAGGGGTCACCGATATCCGTAGGAGCGAGGCTCGCCCGCGAAAGGCTCACCGGTATCCGTAGGAGCGAGGCTCGCCCGCGAAGGAGTCACCGATATCCGTAGGAGCGAGGCTCGCCCGCGAAAGGCTCACCGGTATCCGTAGGAGCGAGGCTCGCCCGCGAAGGAGTCACCGGTATCCGTAGGAGCGAGGCTTGCCCGCGAAGGGCTCACCGATATCCGTAGGAGCGAGGCTCGCCCGCGAAGGAGTCACCGATATCCGTAGGCGCGAGACTTGCCCGCGAAGGAGTCACCGGTATCCGTAGGAGCGAGGCTCGCCCGCGAAGGGGTCAACGCGGTTCGATGTGGGCAATCATCAGTTGCACCGTCTCGTTGCCACGAAATTCGTTGACGTCGAGCTTGTAGGCCAACTCCACCCACTTGATGGTCGGATTCGGCCAGATGTCACGGTCGATGCCAAAGGCAATGCCATCGAGCTTGACCGAGCCGCACTCACTTCTGAGCACTACCTTCAAGTGCCGCTCACCCACCACGCGCTGTTCGACCAGTTGGAACACCCCGTGAAACAGCGGCTCCGGAAAGTGCTGCCCCCAAGGACCGGCATGACGCAGCGCGCGGGCCAGTTCCAGGTGAAACTCTTCGACCGCCAAAGTACCGTCCGACAGCAGGCGCCCGGTCAGGTCTTCTTCGCGCAGCTGGCGACGCACTTCGGCATCGAAGGCTTCGGCGAACAGCGGGAAATTCGCTTCCGGCAACGTCAGGCCAGCAGCCATGGCGTGGCCACCGTATTTGGTGATCAGATTCGGATGTTGCGCCGCCACCACGCTCAGCGCATCACGGATATGAAAGCCTTGCACTGAACGTCCTGAGCCCTTGAGCAAGCCATCCCCCGCATCGGCAAAGGCAATGGTTGGACGGAAATAGCGCTCTTTCATGCGCGAAGCCAGGATACCGATGACCCCCTGGTGCCACTCGGGATCGAACAGGCATAAACCGAACGGCATCGATTCCACCGGCAGATCCTTGAGCTGAGCCATCGCTTCACGCTGCATGCCCTGTTCGATGGATTTGCGATCCTGGTTCATGCCGTCCAATTGCGCGGCCATTTCCCGGGCCAGGCCGGCATCTTCGGTAAGCAGGCATTCGATACCCAGACTCATGTCATCCAGGCGCCCCGCCGCGTTGAGGCGCGGACCCACGATAAACCCCAGATCGGTCGAGGTGATGCGTGCATGGTCACGCTTGGCCACTTCCAGAATCGCCTTGATCCCCGGTCGCGCTCGTCCGGCACGAATCCGCTCCAGGCCCTGATGCACCAGAATCCGGTTATTGGCATCCAGCGGCACCACATCGGCCACACTGCCGAGCGCCACCAGATCGAGCAATTCGCCGATGTTCGGTTGAGGCCGGGTTTCGTACCAGCCCAGGCTACGCAAGCGTGCGCGCAAGGCCATCAGCACATAGAAAATCACCCCGACACCGGCCAGCGCCTTGCTCGGGAACTCGCAGCCGGGCTGGTTCGGGTTGACGATGGCATCGGCCAGCGGTAGTTCATCGCCGGGCAAGTGGTGATCGGTGACCAGGACGTTGAGCCCGGCCTTTTTCGCCGCCGCCACGCCTTCGACGCTGGAGATGCCGTTGTCCACAGTGATCAACAGCTGTGGCTGGCGCTCCAGCGCCACCGCGACGATTTCCGGCGTCAGGCCGTAGCCATAGTCGAAGCGGTTGGGCACCAGGTAGTCGACATGCGCCGCCCCCAGCAATCGCAGACCCAGCGTGCCTACAGTACTGGCCGTCGCGCCGTCGGCGTCGAAGTCGCCAACGATCAGGATCCGCTGCCGCTGCTCCAGCGCCACCACCAACAAATCCACCGCCGCCTCGATACCCTTGAGCTGCTGGAACGGAATCAACCGCGCCAGGCTCTTGTCCAGTTCGGCTTCGGACTGCACCCCCCGCGCGGCATACAATCGGGTCAGCAGCGGTGGAATATCACCGAGGAATGGCAAAGTTTCGGGCAGCAGACGAGGTTCGATACGCATGGGGTGACAGGTGCTTCTCTCAAGTACAGGGGATAAAACCGCATGACACGCGGCGAATGCGAGCGATCAGCCGCGCTCGCCCGCCAGCCACTGCAGCTGGACTTCGTGCTGACCGCGGTCGTCGGTGACGAAGATCGTTCCTTCGCTGATCATCACGTCCCACTTGATAACGCGGGGCATGTCTTTGGCCAGGGTTTCCAGGACGTCCTGCGGCACCGCGGCGATGTTGACGTTTTTCAGGGTTTTGATGGCCGGAATGACTTTGCCTTCCCAGACGCGCAGGCTGCCGTAGGCCAGCAGGCTGGTGCGCTCGGTGCGGCGCGAACACCAGGTCAGGCGCTCGGCATCCGGCTGACCGACTTCGATCCAGTGCAGGACACGGTCATCCAGGCTTTTTTCCCACAAGGCCGGTTCATCCACTTCTGACAGACCACGGCCAAAAGACAGCTGCTCGTTGTACCAGAGGGCGTAGGCCAGGAGGCGCACGGTCATGCGCTCTTCGGTTTCCGAAGGGTGACGGGCGATGGTCTGCTTGACGCTCTCGTAGATGCTGCGGTCGAGGTCGGTCAGGTTCAGTTCAAACTTGTAGGTCGTGGACGGCTGGGCCATGAACGGGCTTCTTGATACGGGGAAAGGCGGCAAGTCTAACCGATGCGACAGGCAATCATCGAATTGATGGCGATCTACCTTGGGCGCCTGACAGTCGGCTATGTTAAAAGTCTGCATTCGCACAGTCTCTTGTCCTACAGGATCCCGTATGTCGCTCACCGCCAAACCGCTCTCAGGTCTGAAAGTCATTGAATTGGGCACCTTGATTGCCGGCCCGTTTGCCTCGCGCATCTGCGCTGAATTCGGTGCCGAGGTGATCAAGATTGAATCCCCGGACGGTGGCGATCCGCTGCGCAAATGGCGCAAGTTGTATGAAGGTACTTCGCTGTGGTGGTTCGTGCAGGCGCGCAACAAAAAATCCCTGACCCTGAACCTGAAACACCCCGAAGGCTTGGCGATCCTCAAAAAACTGCTGGGTGAAGCGGATATCCTGATCGAAAACTTCCGCCCCGGCGTGCTGGAAAAACTGGGCCTGGGCTGGGAAACCTTGCATGCACTCAACCCGAAACTGGTGATGGTCCGTCTGTCGGGCTTCGGCCAGACTGGCCCGATGAAGGATCAGCCGGGTTTCGGTGCCGTCGGCGAGTCCATGGGCGGCTTGCGCTACATTACCGGGTTCGAAGACCGGCCACCGGTGCGCACCGGCATTTCCATCGGTGACTCTATCGCCGCGCTGTGGGGCGTGATTGGCGCGCTGATGGCGTTGCGTCACCGCGAGGTCAATGGGGGCCAGGGGCAAGTGGTGGACGTGGCGCTGTATGAAGCGATTTTCGCGATGATGGAAAGCATGGTGCCGGAGTTCGACTTATTCGGATTCATCCGCGAACGCACCGGCAACATCATGCCCGGTATCACCCCTTCCTCGATCCACACCAGCGCCGATGGCAAACATGTGCAAATCGGCGCCAATGGCGATGCGATCTTCAAACGCTTCATGCTGATCATCGGCCGCGAAGACCTGGCCAATGATCCGGTGCTGGCCAGCAACGACGGGCGTGACAGTCGTCGCGACGAGCTCTACGGGGTCATCGATCGCTGGGTCAATTCATTGCCGCTGGACGCGGTTCTTACGCACCTGAATCAGGCCGATGTACCGGCCAGCCGAATCTTCAGCGCCGAAGACATGTTCAGCGATCCGCAGTACCTCGCCCGGGAAATGTTCTTGCAGGCCAAGCTGCCCGATGGCAAAGACTTCAAGATGCCGGGCATCGTGCCGAAACTCTCTGAGACACCCGGTGATTGTGAATGGGTCGGGCCGCAACTGGGCGAGCACAACGCTCAGGTACTCCAGGAACTTGGCTATGATGCGTCGCAGATCACACAGCTGCGCAAAGACGGAGCCATCTGAGCTGAAACGTCTGCCTGCGCAGCGCCCCACATACCGCCCACCCCTAAACGGGCGGATATTGTGCGCGTTGGCGGGCATGCTGCTGATCAGTTTTCTGGCCTCTCCCGCGTCAGCCCAATCCAAGGAATCCCTGCTCTGGCTGAAGCGTGATCTGCCGCCCCTGTTCATTTTCGACGGACCGAAAAAAGGCCAGGGGGTCATCGATCAGTTGTTATCACGGTTGATCGCCAGCATGCCGCAGTACCAACACAGCGTGATGAAGGTCAATCGTGCGCGCGGCTTGCAGATGCTCCACGAATCCGCCCTTGTTTGCGATGCGGCACTGAACTGGAGCAAGGAGCGCGAAAGCTGGATTGCATTCTCCATTCCTGTCTTTCGTGCCATGAGCAATGGCTTGGCGGTCAAGCGCGCTGATCGCGACGTTCTGACACCCTTCATCAAGGACGGCGAGGTAGACCTGGCGGCCCTGCTCGCCACGGGCAGTGTCAGCATGGGCATCGTTGCCGAACGCAACTATGGCGAGTTCCTCGATGCGCTGCTCAAACAAGCACCACCCAAGGTCCTGACGCTCCATTACGGCAACGATGCCTTGGGCAGCCTGTTGCAGATGCAACGCCTCGGACGCTTGCAACTGCTGTTGGGCTATCGACCGGAAATCCGCTATCAGGCCGAGCAGCACGGGATCGCCGAAGATGAATTGCTGTTCTACCCGATTCGCGGCACTGGCAAGTATCTGTCCGGTTACATCGGCTGTACCGATACCCCTCAAGGCCGAAAGGCAATCCTCGAGATCAATCACCTGTTGCGCGCCCTGCCTCGTGATGACCTTAGCGAGGCTTACGCTGCCTGGCTTGACCCGCAAAGTCGCAGCGAATACCTGGAAGCTTCAAGGCAGTTTTTCGAGGAGCAGGCCAAGCACTGACAAATCCCAGGCAAAAAGAAACCCCGAGAAGTGGGGAAACGACTCGGGGTTAAACGTGGCCTGTCTAAAGACCCGTAGCAGCAAGCTACAAGCACCGGAGCACAATGCTTGATCCTGCTGTTAATGGGTCTGACTGACGTGGGTGCAGGAAGGTTCCCACAAATGAAAATTCAATTTCGGCTGGCGATCAGCTTGTCCTGGGCGGCATTGCGTAAAGCCGCGATCACACAGGGCTCCAGGCGTCCTTCGGCGATCAGCACATCGCGGTGCAAGCCATCGACCACATCGGTCAGTGAACGCTTGTCCGTCAACTGCGCCTGATTGAACTCGCGCTCGACCACCTTGATGCCGCTCGTATTGCTCAATGTCACCCGGCATTCGCCGTGAAGGCCTGACGGGGTCAATGTCACTTGGTACGGGCTCAGAGCCTCACCGAGCAAGAGACTGATACTTTCCATCTCGATCACCACTCAATAGTCCGAAAACGAAGTGTCTGGGGCGTGTCTACAGTAGATGACCGCCAGCCCGAGAAGAAAGTTCTGAATGCCGAGTGCAGGCAGACCTGTGTCTCTGGTCGATTGAGCATGCATGGCGAAGATGACAGGGAAAAAACAGAGGTGTTGCGTTTGTCGGGTAGGAAGGGTG
This sequence comes from Pseudomonas putida, assembly GCF_050990305.1. Lineage (GTDB taxonomy): Bacteria > Pseudomonadota > Gammaproteobacteria > Pseudomonadales > Pseudomonadaceae > Aquipseudomonas > Aquipseudomonas putida_AH. The sequence continues at coordinate 5,386,838 of NZ_CP158817.1, forward strand.
TGCCCCTGTAGGAGCAAGGCTTGCCCGCGATGGCGACCTTGAGATCGCCATCGCGGGCAAGCCTTGCTCCTACAGGAGGGTGGTGTCTGATTTACAACGGTTTGCCGCGATTGCCGTGCTGGCTGACGAAGGCCTGTACCGCTTTCAGGTCATTCGGCAGCACGGTGCAACGCTCTTCCCGCTCAAACAGATCGCAAAGATGCACAGGAAGCTCCAGCGCTTTTCCTACACCGGCTTTTTCCACGGCATCCGGGAATTTGACCGGATGGGCCGTGCCGAGGATCACCATCGGAATATCCAGGCTGCGGCGGCATTCCCGTGCGGCCTTGACGCCAATGGCAGTATGCGGGTCCAGCACTTCACCGGTTTGCTCGTAGACCTCGGCGATGGTTTCGCAGGTTTGTGCGTCATCGACAGCCAGCGAGTCGAACAGTTTGCGTGCTTCGGTCCAGCGCTCTTGCTCGACGCTGAAACCACCGCCCTGCTTGAAGCTGTCCATCAGCCCGGCAATCGCCGCACCATTGCGACCGTGCAGGTCAAACAGCAGACGCTCGAAGTTCGACGACACCATGATGTCCATGGACGGCGACAGGGTGGCGTGCAGGGTTTCCTTGACGTACTGATTGCCGCTCATGAAGCGGTGCAGGATGTCGTTGCGGTTGGTGGCGACGATCAACTGGTTGATCGGCAAGCCCATGTTGCGTGCCAGGTAACCGGCGAAGATGTCGCCGAAGTTGCCGGTCGGTACCGAGAACGCCACCGAACGCGCCGGACCGCCCAGTTGCAGGGCCGCGTGGAAGTAGTAAACGATCTGGGCCATGATCCGCGCCCAGTTGATCGAGTTCACTGCCACCAGGCGAGTGCCCTTGAGGAAGCCCTGGTCAGCGAAGCTCGCCTTGACCATTTCCTGGCAGTCATCGAAGTTGCCTTCGATGGCGATGTTGTGGATGTTCTCACCGAAAATGGTGGTCATCTGCCGACGCTGTACTTCAGACACGCGGTTGTGCGGGTGAAGGATGAAGATGTCGACGTTTTCGCAGTGCTTGCAGCCTTCGATGGCAGCCGAACCGGTGTCACCGGAAGTGGCGCCGACGATCACCACGCGCTCACCGCGCTTTTCCAGCACGTAGTCGAGCAGGCGACCGAGCAATTGCAGGGCGAAATCCTTGAACGCCAGGGTCGGGCCGTGGAACAGCTCCAGCACCCATTCATTGCCGTTCAGCTGACGCAGCGGCGCCACGGCGTTGTGGGCGAATACGCCGTAGGTTTCTTCCAGGATCTTCTTGAAATCGGCATCAGGGATGCTGCCGGTAACGAACGGGCGCATGACGCGGAAAGCCAACTCGTGATACGGCAGGCCGGCCCAGGAAGCGATTTCTTCCTGGGTGAAGCGTGGCAGGTTTTCCGGGACGTACAAACCGCCGTCGGTGGCAAGGCCAGCCAGCAGGACGTCTTCGAAATTCAGGGCCGGTGCCTGGCCGCGGGTACTGATGTAACGCATGACTGACTCCATTGGGACAGTGTTCGTAGTGCCGGGCGCCTGTTACGACGCCCGGTGAACGATAACGGCTTAGTTCAGGTGCTCGACGCGAATCCGTACCACCGGACCGACCACACCCGCCAAGGCTTCCAGGGCGGCGATCGCATCATTGATGTGCTGCTCCAGCACGCGGTGGGTCAGCAGGATCATCGGCACCAGGCCGTCGTGTTCCTCGACTTCCTTCTGCATGATCGACTCGATGTTGATCCCGCGCTCGGACAGGATGCTCGCCACCTGAGCCAGTACACCCGGATGGTCCTTGGCCTGAATGCGCAGGTAGTAGGCGCTTTCACAGGCTTCGATCGGCAGGATCGGATGCGCCGACAGCGAGTCCGGCTGGAAGGCCAGGTGCGGTACGCGGTTTTCCGGGTCGGAGGTCATGGCGCGAACCACGTCCACCAGATCGGCGATCACCGACGAAGCGGTCGGTTCCATGCCGGCGCCGGCGCCGTAGAACAGGGTCGAACCGGCGGCGTCGCCGTTGACCATCACCGCGTTCATCACGCCGTTGACGTTGGCGATCAGGCGATCGGCCGGAATCAGCGTCGGGTGTACGCGCAGTTCGATACCGGATGCGGTGCTGCGCGCCACGCCCAGGTGCTTGATGCGGTAGCCCAATGCTTCGGCGTAGTTCACGTCAGCGGTGGTCAGCTTGGTGATGCCTTCGGTGTAAGCCTTGTCGAATTGCAGCGGAATACCGAATGCGATGGACGCCAGGATCGTCAGTTTGTGCGCGGCGTCGATGCCTTCGACGTCGAAGGTCGGATCGGCCTCGGCGTAACCCAGTGCCTGGGCCTCGGCCAACACGTCTTCGAAGGTGCGACCCTTCTCGCGCATTTCCGTGAGAATGAAGTTGCCGGTGCCGTTGATGATGCCAGCAACCCAGTTGATGCGGTTAGCGGACAGACCTTCACGGATCGCCTTGATCACCGGAATGCCGCCGGCCACGGCCGCTTCGAACGCAACGATCACGCCCTTCTCACGGGCCTTGGCGAAAATTTCATTACCGTGAACGGCGATGAGCGCCTTGTTCGCGGTGACCACATGCTTGCCATTCTCGATGGCCTTGAGTACCAGCTCGCGGGCAACGGTATAGCCGCCCATCAGCTCTATGACGATGTCGATCTCAGGGTTCGTGGCCACTTCGAAGACATCGTTGGTAATCGCAATACCGGTCGTTTGGAACTGAGGCTTTGGCGTGCGAATGGCAATTTGCGCCACTTCGATCCCACGCCCGGCACGACGAGCAATTTCCTCGGCGTTGCGCTGAAGTACGTTGAAGGTACCGCCACCGACGGTCCCTAACCCACAGATGCCTACTTTGACCGGTTTCACTGTGAACTCCCCATAAAACGGCCGACGCAAGGCCGGCCGTGAAAACAGCCGCAGGATCGCGGCTCTCTATTAATGGCCCGGCGATGTTGCTGCCGGACCATGATCGTCATGGCTTGCCGTGACGATGCGAATTTACTTCGCGCCCAGCGCCAGTTTGGCGACTTGTGGCGCAGGCTGGTAGCCCGGAATGACCTGACCGTCGGCCAAAACGATGGCCGGCGTACCGTTCACGCCGATCGACTGACCGATGGCGAACTGTTTGGACACCGGGTTATCGCACTTGGCGGCCTTGATTTCCTTGCCTTCGACCATTTTATCCATGGCCGCTTTCTTGTCTTTCGAGCACCACACTGCTTGCAGTTGCTCGTCACCCGGCGAGCCGAGGCCCTGGCGCGGGAATGCCACATAACGCACTTCGATGCCGCGCTTGTTCAGCTCCGGCACTTCGGCGTGCAGCTTGTGGCAGTACGGGCAGGTGGTGTCGGTGAACACGGTGATGTGCGATTTGGTTTCGCCAATGGCCGGATACACCACGGTTTCAGCGACCGGAATCTCATTGATCAGCTTGGAAATACCCAGGCGCTCGGTCTTCTCGGTCAGGTTGACCGGCTTGCCGTCCTTGAGCTGGAACATGTAGCCCTGCACCACATACTGGCCGTCGGCACTGGCATACAGCACGCGGCTGCCCTTGAGCTTGACTTCGTATAGGCCGGGCAGCGGACTTGCGGTGATGGTTTCTACCGGCACTTCGAGCTGGAGGTCTTCCAGGCTTTTACGGATGGCTTTGTCGGCCGCGTCATCGGCGACGGCAAAGGTGCTGACCAACGCAATGGCAGCGGCGGCGAAAATCTGGGTCAGACGCATGAGAACTCCTGAAGGCGGACAAATGGCACGATCAGAACGCCGGTAGCAAAACACCGGGTCATAACCGTCCATCGTGCAAACCGGCAAAGCCTATCACATAAGGCTCGTGGGGGCAGAATGCGCCTGTCGCAAGACTTCGGGGTAACCCGCTCCCACAAGGGTCTTCACTCAGCCGCGAGGGTGGTGTTTGGCGTGCAGATCCTGCAAGCGCGCCCGGGCGACGTGGGTGTAGATCTGCGTGGTCGACAGGTCGCTGTGACCGAGCAACATCTGCACCACTCGCAAGTCGGCGCCATGGTTGAGCAGGTGCGTGGCAAAGGCATGACGCAGGGTGTGCGGCGACAGCGATTTGCCGATCCCCGCGACCTTGGCCTGATGTTTGATCCGGTGCCAGAAGGTCTGGCGAGTCATCTGTTCACCCCGCTGACTGGGGAACAGCACATCGCTGGGGCGCCCGCCGAGCAGCTCTCCACGCCCATCGCGCAGGTAGCGCTCGACCCAGACAATCGCCTCCTCCCCCATTGGCACCAGTCGCTCCTTGCTGCCCTTGCCCATCACCCGCAACACACCCTGGCGCAGGTTGACCTGCTCCAGGGTCAGGCTGATCAACTCTGTCACCCGTAAACCGCAGGCGTACAACACCTCAAGCATGGCTCGATCGCGCTGACCAATCGCTTCGCTCAAATCCGGTGCCGCCAGCAAGGCTTCGACGTCCGCTTCCGATAGGGATTTGGGTAACGGCCTGCCGAGTTGCGGCATATCGACGCGAAGGGTCGGATCGACAGCGATCAGCTTTTCCCGCAACAAATAGCGATAGAAACCCCGCACACCGGAGAGAAATCGAGCGGTGGAGCGAGGCTTGTAGTTTTGCTCCACGCGCCAGGCCAGGTGATCGAGGATCAATTCCCGACCGGCACTGGCCAGCTCCAGATTTTTTTCCTGCAACCAGCCGTTGAACAGGGCGAGGTCGCTGCGATAGGCATCGCGGGTGTTATCGGACAGGCCTTTCTCCAGCCACAGGGCATCGAGAAATTGGTCTATCAGGGGATGATCGATGGCAGGCATGGGCACTCAAATCGCGCAGATTGACACCTGCGCACAAAAATCAGCATGGACGTTAAAAACGACCGCTAGTCTTTCATAGCGCGCTATTTCAAGGAACAGGGAGCGGTAATGAGCGAACAGCAGATTTTGTTGGCGTTGGGGGGGATTGGTGCGGCGGCGTTGGGCTGTCAATGGCTGGCCTGGCGCCTGAAATTGCCAGCCATTTTGTTTCTGCTGTTGACCGGTATTCTCGTCGGGCCTGCCTTGCACTTGCTCGATCCCGAGGAAATGTTCGGCCCGTTGTTGATGCCACTGGTGTCACTCGCCGTGGCGTTGATCCTCTTCGAAGGCAGCCTGACCCTGCATTTGTCGGAATGGCGCGAGGTCGGCAGCGTGGTCCGGCGCCTGGTGACTCTCGGCGCCCTCTCAACCTGGATCGTCATCGCCCTGGCCACTCATTGGTTGTTGGGATTCGACTGGATGTTGGCCGCCCTGTTCGGCAGCCTGACGCTGGTCACCGGGCCGACGGTCATTGTGCCGATGCTGCGAGTCGTGCGTCCGAAAGCGTCGATCGCCAGCATCCTGCGCTGGGAGGGTATCGTCATTGATCCCATTGGCGCCCTGCTGGCCGTGGTGGTCTACAGCTTCATCATCGCCAGTGCCGACGACAGCGGCCTGTCGCAGAGCCTGCTCACCTTTGGCGGTGTGATTCTGTGCGGCAGTTCGTTCGGCATTGCTGGGGGCTGGGTACTGGGAAAAATCATCCAACGGCACTGGCTGCCAGAGTACTTGCATAATCTGGCGTCCCTGGCCGCTGTTCTGGGTATTTTCATTGCCTCCAGCGAGGTGATGAATGAATCCGGCCTGTTGGCGGTGACCCTGATGGGCATGTGGCTGGCCAACATGAAAGGTGTGGACGTGCGGCACATCCTGCACTTCAAGGAAAACCTCAGTGTGCTGCTGATTTCCGGGCTGTTCATATTGCTGGCGGCACGGCTGGACCTGAAGGCGCTGATCGCCCTCGGGCCGCTGGTGCTGATTCTGCTGCTGATCATTCAGTTCATCGCACGCCCCTTGAACGTGCTGCTCTGCACGGCCGGCTCAAGCCTGAGCTGGCGTGAGCGGGCACTGCTGTCATGGATTGCCCCGCGCGGCATCGTCGCCGCGGCGGTGTCCGCCGTATTCGCCATTCGCCTGGACGAGATCGGGCACGATGGCGCGCTGTTGCTGGTGCCACTGACCTTTGCGGTGATTATCGGCACCGTGGTGCTGCAAAGTGCAACGGCACGCCCGCTGGCGCGCCTGCTGAAGGTCGCGGAGCCGGCGCCCAGCGGCTTTCTGATCATCGGTGCGAATGGCCCCGCACGCACCCTCGGTAAAGCACTGCAACAGCTGGATACCCGTGTTTTGCTGACCGACTCAAGCTGGGAAAATATCCGGGCAGCACGCATGGAGGGCTTGCCCACCTACTTCGGCAATCCAGCCTCACAACATGCTGATGCGCATCTGGACCTGGTGGGGATCGGGCATTTGCTGGCGCTTTCACCGTCTGGCGAAATGAATACGCTGGCGTTGATGCGGTTTCGTCACGAGTTTGGCCATCAGCGGATGTTCGGGCTGACCAGCGGCCAGGAAAGCCGTCGCTCCGACAAGCACCGTACCAGCCTGGAGCATCGAGCCAATCAACTGGGCAGCGAGGCGCTGACCTATGGCAAGTTCGCCAGTCAAATGAGCCAGGGTGCCGAGTTGTACACCACGACATTGAAAGATGGCTTCGACTGGGACGATTACCGGGCGCTGCACGGCGATCGCGCGACACTGCTGTTCATGCGCGATGCGACTGGCTGGGTGCATGTGGTGACGCCGGACAGCATGTTGACGCCGTCGGCAGGCTGGACGTTGCTGGCGTTGATTCAGCCGCAGATCGAAAGCGCCTGATGAATCGCAATCGCGGGCAAGCCTTGCTCCTACGGGATTGCGTCGATTTGCGGTGCCGTGTTCAACACAATCCTGTAGGAGCGAGGCTTGCCCGCGATAGCCATGATCCGATTTTGAGTCGGACAGAAAATCGGAGTCCGGAACAAATCACAGGCAACAAAAAAGCAGCCCGTAGGCTGCTTTTTTCTGCATCGGAAGCTGGACTTAAGCCAGTTTTTCCTTGATGCGAGCTGCTTTACCCGACAGGTCGCGCAGGTAGTACAGCTTGGCTTTACGTACGTCACCGCGACGCTTAACAGCCATGCTGTCGATTTGCGGGGAGTAGGTCTGGAAAGTACGCTCTACGCCAACACCGTTGGAGATTTTACGAACGGTGAATGCACTGTTTACGCCGCGGTTACGCTTGGCGATAACAACACCTTCGAACGCTTGCAGACGCGAACGGTCGCCTTCCTTCACTTTCACCTGAACGACAATGGTGTCGCCCGGGGCAAAGGTAGGGATCTCTTTGGTCATCTGCTCTGCTTCGAGTGCAAGGATGATTTTGTTAGTCATGCTGTGCTCCTAAGGTAAATCGTCGGATCTACCATCGATACGTTGTTAACTATCGTCCCGCTCGCGGATGTATTCCTCGAGCAGCTTCTTCTCTTCTCCAGAAAGCGAGCGGCTTTCCAGAAGATCGGCGCGTCGTTCAAAGGTCCGACCAAGGGACTGCTGTAAACGCCAACGCCGGATGTGCGCGTGATTGCCACTTAGCAATACGTCGGGAACACGCTGATCCGCATACACCTCCGGTCGGGTGTAGTGCGGGCAATCCAGCAGACCATCCGTAAAGGAATCTTCCTCAGCGGAGTCCGCATGCCCTAAAGCTCCAGGCAGCAGTCGTGTAACCGCATCGATCAGGACCATCGCCGGCAGCTCGCCGCCAGACAGTACATAGTCGCCAATCGACCACTCTTCATCGACATGAGCATCAATAAAACGCTCGTCAATGCCTTCATAGCGGCCGGCAATCAGGATCAATGCATCCAGATTCGCCAACTCGCGTACCGCCGACTGAGTCAGTTGACGGCCTTGGGGCGACAGGTAGATCACCTTCGCGCCCTCCCCGGCGGCTGCCTTGGCGTGAACCAGAGCATCTTCCAGGGGCTTGATCTTCATCACCATGCCCGGACCACCGCCAAATGGGCGATCATCCACAGTGTGATGTCGATCCGTCGTGTAGTCTCGCGGATTCCAACAGGTGAGCTGCAAGAGCCCCTGTTTCACCGCCCGACTGGTGATGCCGTACTCGCTGATGGCAGAGAACATCTCGGGAAACAAACTGATCACTTCTACGCGCAAGTTAGCCACGCTTAGAAATCCGCGTCCCAATCTACCTTCATCTCGCCTGCGGCCAGGTCGACAGCCAACACGCATTGCTCCGTATAGGGCAACAGGCGTTCGCGATCATCCAGGCTGCCAGCGCAAGGCTTGACCACCATGACATCGTTCGAGCCGGTCTCTAGCAGGTGATCGATCTTCCCGAACAGTTGCCCGAGGGTATCGATGACCTTGAGACCTTCCAGCTGGTACCAGTAGTACTCGCCGTCGGTCAGTTCAGGGAACAGGTTGCGCGGCACGCAGATCTCATAACCGGCCAGAAGACGAGCTTCTTCACGATCATCGAGACCCTTGAGCTTTGCGACCAGGAACTTGTCGTTCCCGCGTCCGCTGACCAGCTCTACCTGCTTTACATTGCCGTCACGCTTGAGCGTCCAGGCCTTGTAGTTCAGCAGGTTTTTGATCGGATCAGTAAAGGAATACACCTTCACTTCGCCGCGAACGCCGTGAACAGAATAAATCTTGCCGATAACGATCAAATCATCAGCAACAGCTGGCGTCGCGTTCATATTGCTCAGGCCGCAGCCTTGGCAGATTCCTTCAACAACTGAGCAACGCGCTCAGAAGGTTGTGCACCAACGCTCAGCCAGTAGGCTACGCGCTCTTGGTTCACGGACAGACGAACTTCCTGACCACGGGCAACAGGGTTGAAGTAGCCAACCTGTTCTTTGTGGGAACCGTCACGCGGGTTGCGGCTGTCGGTTACGGTCAGGTGGTAAAACGGGCGCTTTTTGGAGCCGCCAAGGGCAAGACGGATTGTTAGCATGTGAACATCGTTCCTGTAGTCGGTGCTGCAAATCTAAAGGCACAGCGGGCATGGGGGCCCGAAAGGCCGCATATTCTAAGGAATATCCGGACTTTTGCAAATGACTTTTTCCGGCGGCCTATCGGTCGCCATGTAGATTTGCTATAGAGCCGTCGTTGAAAACGGCCGGTCAGCTCCCGCCGAATGCGGGTTTACTGTAGATCCCGCGTCCATGCGGGACTGCGCCGGTGCGACGACCGGCGAGTTCTTTCAAATTTTTGGCATGCCGCCGCCGGGCAACATACCGCCCATGCCGCGCATCATTTTGGCCATCCCGCCCTTGGCGGAGAATTTCTTCATCATCTTCTGCATCTGCTTGTGCTGCTTGATCAAGCGACCGATGTCCTGCACCTGGGTGCCGGAGCCCATGGCGATACGACGCTTGCGCGAACCACTGATCAGCTCAGGGTCACGGCGCTCGGCCGGGGTCATGGAGTTGATGATGGCTTCCATCTGCTTGAACTGCTTCTCTGCCGCGCTCTGGGCGTTGCCCATTTGCGCCAGGTTCACACCACCCATGTTCGGCAGTTTGTCCATGAGGCCGCCGAGGCCGCCCATGTTCTTCATCTGTTGCAGTTGATCGCGGAAGTCTTCGAGGTCGAAGCCCTTGCCCTTCTTCAGCTTCTTGGCCAGCTTGTCGGCCTTTTCCTTGTCGAGGGTGGCTTCTGCCTGCTCGATCAGGCTGAGCACGTCGCCCATGCCGAGGATACGGGACGCAATACGCTCAGGGTGGAACGGATCGAGCGCTTCGCTCTTCTCGCCCATACCAATGAACTTGATCGGCTTGCCGGTAATGGCACGTACCGACAGAGCAGCACCGCCGCGCGCATCGCCGTCGACCTTGGTCAGGATCACACCGGTCAGCGGCAAGGCATCACCGAAGGCCTTGGCCGTGTTGGCGGCGTCCTGACCGGTCATGGCGTCGACCACGAACAGCGTTTCGACCGGGTTGATCGTGGCGTGCAGGGCCTTGATCTCGCCCATCATCTCTTCGTCGATGTGCAGGCGACCGGCGGTATCGACGATAACCACATCGATGAATTTGAGTTTTGCTTCCTTAATAGCCGCCTGGGCAATGTCGACCGGCTTCTGGCTCAGGTCGGACGGGAAGAAGGTCACACCGATGTCGTTGGCCAGGGTTTCCAGCTGCTTGATCGCCGCCGGACGGTAAACGTCCGCGGACACGACCATGACCGACTTCTTCTTGCGCTCTTTAAGGAAGCGCGCGAGCTTGCCAGCGGTGGTGGTTTTACCAGCACCCTGCAAGCCGGCCATCAGAATCACGGCAGGCGGAACAGCGCTCAGGTTCAAGTCTTCGTTGGCCGCGCCCATCAGGCTTTCGAGTTCGGCCTGGACGATTTTCACGAAGGCCTGGCCCGGTGTCAGGCTACGCGACACTTCGGTGCCGACGGCACGTTCCTTGACCGAATTGACGAAGTCCTTCACCACCGGCAAGGCAACGTCGGCTTCGAGCAACGCCATGCGCACTTCGCGCAGGGTGTCTTTGATATTGTCCTCGGTCAGCTTGGCCTTGCCGGTGACATGGCGCAGCGTCTGCGAGAGACGGTCGGTTAAGTTTTCAAACATTGCGCGATCCTTTCAGGCCCTGTGTAGACCGGGATAATGGCGGCCCGAACCGGACTAAACATGTGCTCGGCGAGCCTGCGGCGTGGGCAGGTCGCGGATTATAGCGAAGACTGCGCCTGGCGGACACCTCGCCGTCAGCTTGCCCGGTCTTTCGTGCCGCAGGGGTTCTATGCCAAACTCAGCGACTTTCGGGCTTGCCTAACAGGACTTATGCTCCCCTTGTCACCCAGTTTGCTGACCACTCTCGCCGCCGCTTTCTTATATGCCGCTGCGACTCTCTATCAGGGCACTCGCCTGGCCTCCTGCGCCAAGGCCAACAAACGCCTGCTGGTCACGCTCGGCATCTTCGCCGTGCTGGCCCATGGCGCCAGCCTGCTCGCCCACCTGCTGACCCCGGTCGGCCTGGCCCTGGATTTTTTCAGCGCCTCGAGCCTGATCGCCGCCGCCGTCATTGCCTTGACCTTGCTGGCCTGCTCGCGGATTCCGGTGGAAAACCTGCTGGTGCTACTGTTTCCGCTGGGCGCCATCACGGCGCTGCTGGCGCAATTCGCTCCGGCCGGCACGGTGCAAGTGATCGACGAGGAGCCGGGCATCCTCGCCCACATCCTGTTGTCGGTCCTCGCCTACGGCATGTTCACCATCGCCGTGTTCCAGTCCTTGCTGCTGCTGATTCAAGATCACCAGCTCAAGCACAAACATCCGTCGGGACTGATCAAGAACTTCCCTCCCCTGCAAACCATGGAAAGCCTGCTGTTCGGTTTCCTCTGGGCCGGCTGGACGCTGTTGTCGATGTCGCTGATCTCCGGCTGGCTGTTCGTCGACAACCTGTTCGCGCAACATCTGGTGCATAAAACCTTGCTGGCCTGCCTGGCCTGGGTCGTCTTCAGCGTGCTGCTCTGGGGTCGAAATCACCTCGGCTGGCGCGGACACAAAGCCATTCGCTGGACCCTCGCCGGTTTCTGCCTGCTGATGCTGGCGTATTTCGGCAGCAAGCTGGTCCGTGAATACATCCTGCACATCTGACGGGCGGCATTAATGGACGATTTGCCCTTAGGGCCGATGCTCGCAGTAGTGGTTCTGCTGATTCTATGGTCGGCGCTGTTCTCTGCCATCGAATCCGCGCACCTGCATGTACTGGCCAAACGCACGGCCTCGCGTTCCAGTGACAAGCCACTGGGCAGACTGAGCTTCCCGCTCAATAGCCTGATCTTCTGCAATACCCTGTGCCGCACGCTGGTAGTGGTCATTTGCACCTTGCTGGCGATATTCACCTGGGCTGAAAACGGTCCATGGGTCGCGTGCCTCGGTGCAGGCGCCATTGTGCTGGTGTTCGCCGACTACCTGCCGCGCGCCCTCGCCGCCCGTCACCCGGATGCGATCCTGGCCTTGGGCAACACCTTGCTCCCAGTGCCCTTGAAAATCATCTACCCCGCAGCCTGGTTGCTCAACGCCATCAGCCAATTGTTGATACGTCCGTTCGCCCGCACCGTCAAAGTCGTGCAGCAGAGCGAAGACGAAATGCCCAATGAGCGTCACGACGATCGCGAACCTGCCGTCTGCCGCCCGCACTCGCTGCCAGGCATCCATGCGCTGGACAACATCACCGTCAACGACATTCTGGTACCGCGCAGCGAAGTCGACGGGATCAACCTCGACGATCCCATCGAGGAGATCATTGAGCAATTGCGCAAGAACAAGCGCACGCGCCTGCCGGTGTTCCACAGTGACATCAATCAGGTCGAGGCAGTGCTCAATACCCGGCAAATCGGCCATTTGCTCCCCGATGGCAGCCTGACGTTCGAAGCGCTGCTGGCAGCCAGCCGCGAGCCCTATTTCGTTCCGGAAAGCACTCCGCTGCAACTGCAATTGCTGAACTTCCACAAGCAGCAGCGACGCTTGGGCATGGTGGTGGACGAGTACGGCGAAGTGCTCGGCATCGTCACCCTGGAAGACATTCTTGAAGAAATCGTTGGCGAATTCGAAAGCCAACAAAGCATGAACAATCCGCATATCCATCCACAGGCCGACGGGCGCCTGGTGATCGATGGCGCCGCGTCGATCCGCGAACTGAACAAGAGCCTGGGCTGGCACCTGCCAAGCGACGGCCCGAAAACCCTCAACGGCCTGGTAACCGAGGCACTGGAAACCATTCCCGATAGCGCGGTGTGTCTGAAGATCGGCCGTTATCGGCTGGAAATCCTTGAGACAGAAGACAATCGCGTCACGCGGGTGTTGATCTGGCAGACAGCTACCGCAAAAACCGTTGCCTGAAATCCGGCCCTGTAGGAGCCGGCTTGCTGGCGATAGCGCGCTTGAAATCCCTATCGCCAGCAATCCGGCTCCTACAGACCTTGTTGATTCGTTAGCCTCCTTCCTATAATCGAGCCGCTTACCCAAGCCGCTCTAACCCGTGCTACCCGCACCCCGCTGCAAACCCACATCCCTGGGTGTTCGACCATAATAATTCGCTCCACTGGGGCACATGACTGTCAGGGATAACCGCATGACGACCAGCACGACTTACAGCGACTCCACACCCGCGCAACCGACAAACTCCGCCACCCGCGTAGCCACCGCGAGCTTCATCGGCACCGCCATCGAGTTCTACGACTTCTACGTCTATGCCACCGCCGCGGCGCTGGTGATCGGCCCGGTGTTCTTTCCGCAGACTTCCGGCACGGCGCAGATGCTTTCGGCGTTCCTCACCTTCGGCATTGCGTTCCTCGCCCGCCCCTTGGGTTCGGCGCTGTTCGGCCACTTTGGCGACCGCATTGGTCGAAAATCGACCCTTGTAGCCTCTCTGCTGTTGATGGGCGTGTGTACCACGCTGATCGGCGTACTACCGGGCTACGACAGTATCGGCGCCTGGGCGCCCATCCTGCTCTGTGTGCTGCGCTTCGGCCAAGGCCTGGGTCTGGGCGGTGAATGGGGCGGGGCGGCGTTGCTGGCCACCGAGAATGCGCCCAAAGGCAAGCGCGCCTGGTTCGGCATGTTCCCGCAGCTCGGTCCATCCATCGGCTTTCTCGCGGCCAACGGCCTGTTCCTGACCCTGGCCATGCTCCTGAACGATGAACAGTTCCGTTCCTGGGGCTGGCGCATTCCGTTCCTGCTCAGCGCCGTGCTGGTGATGGTCGGCCTGTATGTGCGCCTCAAGCTCCACGAGACACCCGTGTTCGCCAACGCTGTGGCCCGCCAGGAACGGGTGAAAATCCCGCTGATCGAACTGTTCAGCCAATATTGGCTACCGGTATTGCTCGGCGCCGGCGCGATGGTGGTGTGTTATGCGCTGTTCTACATTTCCACCGTGTTTTCGCTGAGCTATGGCGTGGCCACGCTCGGTTACAGTCGCGAAACCTTCCTCGGCCTGCTGTGCTTCGCCGTGCTGTTCATGGCCGCAGCCACACCGCTGTCGGCCTGGGCCAGTGACCGGTTCGGCCGCAAGCCGATACTGATCATCGGTGGCGTGCTGGCGATTCTTTCCGGATTCCTGATGGAGCCACTGCTGACCCAGGGCTCGACTTGGGGCGTGGCACTGTTCCTGTGCATCGAACTGTTTCTGATGGGGGTGACCTTCGCGCCGATGGGTGCGCTGCTGCCGGAACTGTTCCCGACTCACGTGCGGTACACCGGCGCGTCGGCGGCCTACAACCTGGGCGGGATTGTCGGTGCTTCGGCGGCACCGTTCTTTGCCCAGAAGTTGGTGGCGATGGGTGGTTTGAGCTATGTCGGCGGGTACGTGTCCGGGGCGGCGGTGCTGAGCTTGATCGCGGTGCTGTGCCTGAAGGAAACGCGGCATAACGATTTGAATCGGGTTGCCTGATAGATAGCCATCGCGGGCAAGCCTCGTTCCTACAGGGTCAGTGTCGACCACATAATTGAGGTATGACACTGATCTCGTAGGAGCGAGGCTTGCCCGCGAAGGCGTCCTTACAAACAAAACACATCCCCAGCCAATCGCGATTTTTCCCCAATCCATTGGCCCCTCGCTCTACGCGTAACACTTTATCCCCGCTATACTCATCGGCTTTTCCTGAATAAATGCCAATAGGGTCCCGCCGCGCATGGATAAGACCTACCAGCCGCACGCCATTGAAACTTCCTGGTACAACACCTGGGAGTCTGAAAATTACTTCGCCCCGCAAGGCGCGGGCGAGTCCTACACCATCATGATCCCGCCGCCGAACGTCACCGGCAGCCTGCACATGGGTCACGGCTTCAACAACGCGATCATGGACGCCCTGATCCGTTTCCGTCGCATGCAGGGTCGCAACACCCTCTGGCAGCCGGGTACCGACCACGCCGGTATCGCCACGCAAATGCTGGTGGAGCGTCAACTCGAAGCCCAGGGCCAGAATCGCCACGATCTGGGCCGCGACAAATTCCTCGAGAAAGTCTGGGAGTGGAAGGATCAATCCGGTGGCAACATCAGCCGTCAGATCCGCCGCCTCGGCTCGTCCGTGGACTGGAGCCGCGAGCGCTTCACCATGGATGACGGCCTTTCCGAAGCTGTTAAAGAAGCGTTCGTGCGCCTGCACGAAGACGGCCTGATCTACCGCGGCAAGCGCCTGGTCAACTGGGACACCAAGCTGCACACGGCGATTTCCGACCTCGAAGTGGAAAACCACGACGAGAAAGGTTTCCTGTGGAACCTGAAGTACCCGCTGGCTGATGGCGCCAAGACCGCTGAAGGCAACGATTACCTGATCGTCGCGACCACCCGTCCGGAAACCATGCTCGGCGACTCCGCCGTGGCCGTTAACCCGAACGACGAACGCTACAAAGCCCTGATCGGCAAATTTGTCGAGCTGCCACTGGTTGGCCGCCGCATCCCGATCATCGCCGACGATTACTGCGATCCTGAATTCGGCACCGGCTGCGTGAAAATCACCCCGGCCCACGATTTCAACGACTACGAAGTCGGCAAGCGCCACAACCTGCCGCTACTGAACATCTTCGACAAGAACGCCAACGTCCTGCCGGCGGTCCAGGCGTTCAACCTCGACGGTACGCTCAACGAGAGCATCGACGGCAAGATCCCTGCCGAATACGCAGGTCTGGAGCGTTTCGAAGCGCGCAAGCAAATTGTCGCCGCCTTCGACGCCGCCGGCCTGCTGGTCAGCGTCAACGATCACGCCCTGAAAGTGCCGAAAGGCGACCGCTCCGGCACCATCATCGAGCCGTGGCTGACCGACCAGTGGTACGTCTCCACCAAGCCATTGGCTGAACCTGCGATTGCCGCCGTTGAAGACGGCCGCATCCAGTTCGTGCCGAAACAGTACGAAAACATGTACTTCTCGTGGATGCGCGACATCCAGGACTGGTGCATCAGCCGTCAGCTGTGGTGGGGCCACCGCATTCCGGCCTGGTACGACGAGTCAGGCAAGGTCTACGTCGGTCGCGACGAAGCCGAAGTACGCGCCAAGCACAACCTCGGTCCTGACGTTGCGCTGCAACAGGACAACGACGTGCTCGACACCTGGTTCAGCTCGGGCCTGTGGACTTTCTCCACCCTGGGCTGGCCGGAAAAAACCGAATTCCTGAAAAAATTCCACTCCACCGACGTACTGGTCACCGGCTTCGACATCATTTTCTTCTGGGTCGCCCGGATGATCATGCTGACCATGCACCTGATCAAGAACGAGGACGGCACCCCGCAAGTTCCGTTCAAGACCGTTTACGTTCACGGCCTGGTGCGTGATGGCCAGGGCCAGAAGATGTCCAAGTCCAAGGGCAACGTCCTGGACCCGCTGGACATCATCGACGGCATCGAGCTCGAAACCCTGGTGCAGAAACGCACTTCGGGCCTGATGCAGCCGAAACTGGCGAAGAAGATCGAGAAAGCGACTCGCGAGGAGTTCGCCGAGGGTATCGCCAGCTACGGCACCGACGCCCTGCGCTTCACCTTCTGCTCGCTGGCATCCACCGGTCGCGACATCAAGTTCGACATGGGCCGCGTCGAAGGCTATCGCAACTTCTGCAACAAGATCTGGAACGCTGCGCGCTACGTACTGGACAAGGGCGAAGACTGCGGCCAGAACGGCGAAGCCTACGAGCTGTCGCTGGCGGATCGCTGGATCATTTCCCAGCTGCAACGCACCGAAGCCGAAGTGACCCGCCAGTTGGATCAATTCCGTTTCGACCTGGCCGCACAAGCCTTGTACGAGTTCATCTGGAACCAGTACTGCGACTGGTACCTGGAGCTCTCCAAGCCTGTACTGTGGGACGAAAACGCACCGGTTGAACGTCAGCGCGGCACCCGCCGCACGCTGGTACGCGTACTGGAAGTCGCCCTGCGCCTGGCACACCCGTTCATGCCGTTCATCACCGAAGAAATCTGGCAACGCATCGCGCCGCTGGCCGGTATCGAAGGCAAGACCATCATGCTGCAGCCTTGGCCAGTGGCCAACGAAACACGCATCGACCAGGCGGCCGAAGACGACATCGAGTGGCTCAAGGGCCTGATGCTCGGCACACGGAACATTCGTGGCGAAATGAACATCGGCCCGGGTAAACCGCTGCCGCTGTTCCTGAAGAACGTCAGTGCCGAAGATCAGCGTCGTCTGACCGAAAACGAAGCGCTGCTCAAGAAACTGGCACGCCTGGAATCGATCACTGTACTGGCCGCCGGCGAAGAAGCTCCGTTGTCCGCGACCGCGCTGGTCGGCGAGATGGAAGTGCTGGTGCCGATGGCCGGCCTGATCGACAAGGGTGCGGAACTGGCGCGTCTGGACAAGGAAATCCAGCGCCTGCAAGGCGAAGTTCAACGCGTCGGCGGCAAATTGTCGAACGCGGGCTTCGTCGACAAGGCACCCGCTGAAGTGATCGAGAAAGAACGCGCCAAACTGGCCGAGGCTGAACAAGCCTTGGGCAAACTGGCCGAGCAGCATGCGCGGATTGCCAGTCTGTAACGGCAAATCGCAATGAAAGAGGGAGGCCAGCAATGGCCTCCCTTTTTTATGCCCGCCCCTCCTGTAGGAGCGAGCATGCTCGCGATGAACCAGAGAGCACCGCTGGGTGTCAGGCTTGCAACGTTATCGTTGACGTCCATCGCGAGCATGCTCGCTCCTACAGGGTTCGGCGTACTTGGCATCAATATGGGACAATGCCCGCCACTTTTTGCCATACCTGAATCGACCTTGCCCATGAACACCCCTCGCACACCCAAACCTGCGCGTAAAAAGCCTGATGCCGCGACCCCGGCCAAAACCGTGGAACCGCGTGAAAAGGCCAGCCTGCATCCGCGCAATCGTCATCAGGGTCGTTACGACTTCCCGGCGCTGATCAAAAGCACGCCGGAACTGGCGAAGTTCGTGATCATCAATCCGTACGGCAAGGAAAGCATCGACTTCGCCAGCCCGGACGCGGTGCGGGTGTTTAACCGAGCGCTGCTCAAATCGTTCTACAGCATCGCCCACTGGGACATTCCGGCCGACTACCTGTGCCCGCCGGTGCCGGGGCGCGCCGATTACGTACATTTTCTCGCTGACCTGCTGGCAGCCGGCAACGACGGCACAATCCCCCGCGGGGCATCAGTGAAGGTGCTGGACATCGGCACGGGCGCCAACTGCATCTATCCGCTGATCGGTCACAGCGATTACCGTTGGCACTTCCTCGGTTCGGATATCGACACCACTGCGATCGCCGCCGCCAAAGCCATCATCCAGTCCAACGGTTTGAACAAGGCCATCCAGGTTCGCCAGCAGGGCAACCGCAAGCACATCTTGCTCGGCCTGCTGGAGAGCGCCGAGCAGTTTGACTTGACGATGTGCAACCCACCGTTCCACTCCTCCCTTGAAGAGGCCACACGAGGCAGCAGCCGCAAATGGCGCGCACTGGGCAAGGCTGATCCGAAACGCAAGCTGCCGGTGCTGAACTTTGGCGGCCAGGCAGCGGAGTTGTGGTGTGAAGGAGGCGAGGCGCGATTCGTGACGCAACTGATCAGCGAGAGTGCACAGGTGGGTCAGCAGGTGTTGTGGTTCAGCACCCTGGTTTCAAAAGCCTCGAACCTGCCCGCGATCCAGACGGCGCTGAAAAAGGCCGGTGCGCTGGAGAGCCAGGTGGTGGAAATGTCCCAGGGCCAAAAGCAGAGCCGTTTCGTGGCCTGGACGTTCCAGCCCCCAGCGCAACAACAGGCTTGGCGCGAACGCTGGACACGCAAGAGTGAGTAAGCGAGCGACGCAAATCCCCTGTAGGAGCCGGCTTGCTGGCGATGGCGGTGTGGCAGACACTTCATTGTTGACTGGACCGCCGTCATCGCCAGCAAGCCGGCTCCTACGAAGTTGAGGCACAAAAAAACCGTGCCCGGATTGCTCCGGTGCACGGTTTTTTTTCACTGCGTCTTACTTGTTCACAGAGTCGGTCAGGGCTTTGGCCACAACCAGCTTGATCACTTTCTTGGCAGGGATTTCGATGGCAGCGCCGGTCGAAGGGTTACGGCCGGTACGGGCTGGACGCTCAGTCACTTTCAGTTTGCCGATGCCTGGCAGGGTGATTTCGCCGCCGTTTTCCAGCTGATCGGCAACGATTTGGCCCAGTTGGTCCAGAGCGTTACGCGCGGTGGTTTTTGGCGCGTCGATAGCTTCAGCGATGTCGGCGATCAGTTGGTCTTTAGTAAGAGCCATTTAGTGTTCCTTCCCTATCAAATTCATATGGATTGCAGAGTGCAGTGTCAGCCATCGAGCCCGATCTTCTGGATCTGGCACCCTCGGCGATAACCACGACGAGTCGGGTTATAGATGCCGAAATCAGGGTTTGGTTCGACCTGACATTTGCTGACTGCACGCTTAACGCAGTGACTTCGCGCAAGACCGCGCAAAACTAGCACAGAGACGGCGAAATATCCGCCTCTAGCTACCCATTTGGTCAGCTTTATTGCGCTAAATTGGGAAAAAACCGCATAAGCGCCATCGGTCGCCGCGCAATTGCCCCCTCAACCCTATGTAGGAGCTGCCGAAGGCTGCGATCTTTTGATCCTGTTTTTTTAAAAATCAAAGGCAAAAGATCGCAGCCTTCGGCAGCTCCTACAGGGGAACGCTCGAAGTTTACGGTACACTGGACGCTTTTTCGGGGAGCTCGCCCTGCTCTCTTCAACCAGCCGAGAAGCCCATGCCGATCCGTCATTGCATCGTCCACCTGATCGACAAAAAACCCGACGGCACACCCGCAGTTCTCCACGCTCGCGACTCCGAACTGGCCGAGTCCGCCGCCATCGAGAACATGCTTGCCGACCTCAATGAAAGCTACAACGCCAAACAAGGTAAAGCTTGGGGCCTGTTTCATCCGGAGTCCGGCGCCTTTCCTTTCAGCGGCTGGCTGAAGGAGTACCTCGATGGCGGCAAGGACTTCACAGCTTTCAGCCGCGTGGCGGTCGAACACCTGCAAAAGTTGATGGAAGAGTCGAACCTCTCGGTGGGCGGCCATGTGCTATTTGCGCACTATCAGCAGGGCATGACTGACTATCTGGCGATTGCCCTGTTGCACCATAGCGAAGGCGTTGCCGTGACCGACCAGTTGGACGTGACCCCGTCCCGCCACCTGGACCTGGGCCAGTTGCACCTGGCGGCGCGGATCAACGTGTCCGAGTGGCTGAACAACAAGCAATCCAAGCAGTACATTTCGTTCATCAAAGGCAAGAATGGCAAAAAGGTTTCGGAGTATTTCCGCGACTTTATCGGCTGCCAGGAAGGTGTCGACGGCCCGGGCGAAACCCGCACCCTGCTCAAGGCGTTCAGCGACTTCGTCGAAAGTGAAGACCTGCCGGAAGATTCCGCCCGGGAGAAAACCAAGACCCTGGTGGATTACGCCAGCAGCCAGGCCAAGCTCGGCGAACCCATGGGCCTGGAAGAGCTGTCGGAACTGATCGACGAAGAACGGCCGAAAGCGTTTTACGACCACATCCGCAACAAGGATTACGGCCTGTCGCCGGAGATCCCGGCTGATAAACGCACCCTGAACCAGTTCCGCCGCTTCACCGGTCGCGCCGAAGGCCTGTCGATCAGTTTTGAAGCGCACCTGCTGGGCTCGAAAATCGAATACGACGAAGAGGCAGGGACCCTGGTCATCAAGGGCCTGCCGACCTCGCTCACTGACCAGCTCAAGCGCCGCAACTGATGCTCGGCAGCGTGTTGAAAAAATTCCTGCTGATTTTGCTGGTGGTCGTGGTTTACCAGAACTGGGGCAAGATCGAGCGGGTGTTCAATCCTTCGCAAGTGGTGTCCGAGCACATTCAGGCCAAGGCCAATGTCGTGCTCTACAGCACCGAATGGTGTGGCTACTGCAAACTGACCCGACGCTTTCTCGATCAGAAAGGCATTCCGTACAAGGAATTCGATATCGAGAAAGACGCCGAAGCGCGCAAGGCCTATGAAGCGCTGGGCGGAGGCGGGATTCCGTTCATCGATGTGAATGGAACGCTGATTCGCGGGTATGACCCGGATGGGATTCTGGCTGCACTGAAATAATCCATCAGGTTTACACAACCCTTGTGGCGAGGGAGCTTGCTCCCGCTGGGTTGCGAAGCGACCCCAAAAGAAGGACTGCTACGCAGCCAGCGGGAGCAAGCTCCCTCGCCACAGGTTTGTGTGTGTGTTTCAGCGGGCGTCGATGCGGAAACCGAGTCGTGGAAAATGCACATGCACCACCCCGCCACGTTCATCTTCACGGCGCAAGATCAGCTCTTCACGACCAGCAAACATCAACTCTCCTGCCACCGGATCAACACCGTAGTCAGTCGCGGCAATCACCACCTGCTGACCCGCCTTGAGCCCGTTCGGATCGATAAACTGCTCATCCGGCACAGCAATTGGCATGGCATCACGTGCAACCGCCAGCGCCTCTTCCGAGCTCATGTCGCTCGACGCCCCATGACCGAAACCCAGCACCCGAGCCAACCAGGCCGCCACTGCCGGATAGTGATCCACCAGCGGCGCCGTCACGGGTGTGGCCTTGAGGAACCACAGCGGATGCGCCATGGCAAAGTCGGCAATCGACGGCTCGCCAAATAGAAAATCCCCCTCCTCGCGTTGCAGCTGTTGCTCCAGACGCGACATGATCGTCGGCCACTGGTGTCGCGCTTGCTCTGCGCTCAACTTGGTTGCGCTGCCACCGCTGAACAGCCCGGCACGGTCGGCCAGGAACGCCTTGATCACTTCCTGTGGCAAATGACCGAAACGTGCGGCGATCGACTCCGGCTGAAACACCAGGCTGACCGCATGCTGGAACACCACCGAATCAGCCCACGCAGCGAAGGTCGCGGCGATCATTTCCTGACCTTCCGGGAAAAACGCCGGCAAGGCTTTTTCCTGTTCCAGGCGACGGGCAATCAACGACGTATCACAGTAAACATCCGCGCCGATCTGCAATACCGGCGTCTTGCGGTAGCCACCGGTCAGGGCAGTGAGATCGGGCTTGGGCATCACCGGCGAGATCTTCACCGAGCGCCAGGACAGCCCTTTGAAACCCAACAGCAGTCGGGCCTTTTCGGCGAAGGGGGACGTCGGGTAATGATGAAGAATCAACTCGGACATGCTCGGTTCCGCCGCACTCAGAAGGAGTCTTCAGCTTAACGCGCAATCGATCAGCAGAATACGGATCTGCCTGATGGTAACCGATCAGTCAGATTGATAAGCCGGCGGCGGCACTGGCCACCAGACATTCCTTGGCACTTTTGCGGAGTTTTTTGATCAGTCGCTCCTGGCGCAACGCATCACTCTTGTCGCGGCAACGCTCGGTATAGACCAGCGCCATGGCAGGGCTGGACAGAAAGAAGCGCGCACCTTTGCCACTTTGATGTTTGGCGAAGCGGCGCACGGGATCGTCGCTGATCCCGCAATAAAGCGAACCATTGGCCGCACGCACGAGGTAGACGAACCACGGCTTGCTCACCGCGCAGTCGGCTTCGACAAGATTTTCGGTGACGGTGGTCATGGAGCGATCAAGGCTAGAAAGGAAACAAGCCGTGATCTTATCAGCGACTGGCCTGGAATGCCTTCAGCCCCTTCAGCGCCTGCGCTCGCACAGCGTTGCGCACCAGTGGCGTCCAGCCCAGCAACAAGCCTTTGAAACCCAGGGCCTGGCGCGACCAGGTCCACAGATCGAAGCTGTCGTGATGCTCGCAAATCTTGCCATCGCGGAAAACGAAACGTGCCTGGATGTCGTTGACCACTGTATTGCCGGTCTGGCTGAACAGGTAGGTCGCCACCCAATGGGCGCCACCACTGCGTTCGTCACTGCGCACGTTGTCGAAGGTCAGGGAGAAGTCCTTGGCCCGAGTGGTGAGCATGCGCCACATGTCGCCAGCATCACGACCGCGCAGTTCGCCAAACGCTGGATCGCTGAAGACCACGTCATCGGTGTAGCAGGCGCACATGGCTTCGGCATCCAGCCGCTGGAACGCCTCGTAGAATCGGGTGATCACTGCGTTGTGGGCCTCACTCATACACGCTCCTTGGGGTTACGCACGTTTTTCAAAAATAGCCCGCACGATAGTCAACATCCGCACCGAACACTACCGGCATTCGTGACGGGAATACCCGCAGGTGCGCTGAAGCCTATTGCACCATGCCGCTGTCCCGGGCATACGCAAAGAGGTCCACGTCCGTGGAAATGCCCAGCCTTTGCATGGCCATGGTTTTCTGCTTGCTGATCGTCGACACACTGCGCTTGAAGTAGCCGGCAATTTCACTGACGGTCATGCCGCTGGCAAGCATTCTCACCACTTCATGCTCCTTGGCCGATAACACCGGACTACCAGACTCTGCGTCGGCCTTCGACTGAAGCAGCGCCACGCGTAAAGACTCGCTGATGAAACGCCGCCCTTCGCTCACTGCTTTGATCGCCATAGGCAACTCTTTCGCCGACGCACCTTTGGCGATGATTGCCATCACGCCTTCGGCCAACGCCACCTTCAGCGTGGTGATGTTGGAGAGCATCGTGACCAGGATGATCGGCATCGCCGGGTAACAACGCCGCACTCTGCCGAGCATCTTCAGCCCATCGGAGTGCTGATTGCCGGGCATGGAAAAGTCCGTAATCAGGAGGTCGCAAGGCACGGTGGAAAGCACGCTCAACAGGCTGTCAGGGCCATCGGCTTCACCCACGACATTACAGTTGCTGGTCAGGTCGATGAGCATCCGCAGGCCGATACGAACGACAGGATGGTCGTCAGCGATGATTACGCGCATTGTCAGATTTATCCTGTTTGGTGAGTGGAATGCGCGAAAAAATAGCGCCCTCCTCGCACCATCACAATGACCAATTCCGCACCCAAAAACGCCTCATCCCGTGATTACAGGGAACTGGATTTTCTCCTATAAAACAAAAAGAGCCTTCCTACACTTTCAAACTACGTAGACCACAGATACGGACTACAGACATCGCAACGAAGCCCCCCCCTCCTGACAAAAAAAGCTCTTTCGTACAGAGCTCCGTTCCTTTTCGTATTAGTTGCATTTCACTCGGCTACCTCGATGGATAGATTGCGCCCTCACCGCTCAAGGCGACTCCCGACAATCCTCCTTTAAGGAACGAAGCCAAGACATGAAAAAGCGTTTATCCCTTCCGACCGCAGCGTTGCTGCTGATAGGAACATCACCGGCATTCGCCGCGTCCAGTACTGACCTCACAGTGACAGGCACCATCACTCCCAGCGCCTGCGCCCCGACATTGTCGGACGGCGGCATCGTCGACCACGGCAAATTGACGGCCAGGGATCTTGATCCGCTGCTGCCCACCCGATTGCCAGCCGGAGAAATGCAACTGGAGGTGCATTGTGAAGGCGCGACCTTCTTCACGCTGACCACAGTGGATAACCGCGCTGGCAGCTCCGCCATCAAGCCGGAGTACCACGGCCTGGGGGTGGTCAACGATGACCAGAAACTGGGCAGCGTGGCGTTCGGGGTGTTCGAGCCGCAGGCCGACAGTGTTTCGGTGCTGACCATCATGTCCCGCGACGGTGGCGCGAGCTGGGCGCCCTCTTCCTACCTGGGCCACGCCGGGCTGACATCGTTTGCCACCCCCCACGATCCACGTACTCCTATCGCCATCAAGGACCTGAACGCGCGCCTGCGCGCCTTCACCATCATTGCACCGGCCAGCGATTTGACCCTGGTCGATGAACTGTCGATCGACGGGCACGCCACGTTGCAACTGAAGTATCTGTAAACCCACTATTTCCAAACTCAGGAGTTACACCATGAAAAGGACACTCAACATCCTCCTCGGCGCCATGTTGCTGGCCGGCAGTGCCAGCGCTTTCGCCGCGTCCAGCGTCGACTTGACGGTTACCGGGGTCATTACCCCGAGCGCCTGTACCCCCGGCCTGTCCAATGGCGGGGTGGTGGATTACGGCAAGATCTCTGCAAAGGATCTAAACGCTGACAAGTCAACATTGCTCAAGGCGAAAACCGTGCAATTCATGCTCACCTGCGACGCGGCGACCCTTGCGGCCATTGAAGCCAAAGACAACCGCGACGGCTCGTCCTTCAGCAATGACCCGTCGAAGTTCGGACTGGGGTTGATCAATGGCAACGAAAAGCTGGGAGCCATGAGTCTTTGGTTGACAACACCGATCGCCGACGGCGCAACGGTCAGAACTATCATTTCCGAGGATGGTGGCTCGACTTGGTATGCCAGTACCGACTTGGCAACTAACAGCATCATATCGGTAGCCGACACCAGCACCCTTACCCCCATTCCCTTCCAGACGTGGACTTCCGACCTCCGTATCGCGTCGCACATCGCCCCTACCAATCAACTGACCCTGACCAACGAAGTATCCATCGACGGTTCAGTCACCCTGACTGTGCGTTACTTGTAATTCACCGATACCCCGCGGGGCGGCTGAACATCCGGCAAACCACCGGAAACCCGGGCCGCCCTCGCTTCCACCGTGCTGACAAGGACTTCAGACCGAAATGAAAAAAGCGACCTCACACATGCTCGTCGTACTCTGCCTGCTCAGCGTCCGGCCTGTGGCGCTGGCAGCTTCCAACGTGGAACTGAATGTCATGGGCAAGATCACCCCCAACGCCTGCGACGTACTGCTATCGGACAACGGCCTGGTCGACCACGGCAAGGTGCCGGCGCGCAGCTTGAATCAGCACGAGCTGAGCCCCTTGCCCGGCCGGCAACTGGAAGTGAGCGTGAACTGCGACGCTCCCCTGCTCTTCGTACTGGTGGGTGTCGACAGCCGGGCGGACTCGTCGCTGGGGCCCGGTTTTTTATACGGCCTGGGATGGAACATCCATGCGCCAGAGGAGCGCCTGGGCACAATCAGCCTGGACTTGCGCAATGCGGTGGCGGACGGTGAGCCCGCGCTGGTGCTGGCCTCCAGCAACCAGGGCCTGACCTGGTTCCCGGAAAACAACGCCTATCCGGACACCTACATGGGTTTCGCCAAGCCAGGCACCCTGGTGCCGGAGCCCCATCGACTGCTGGTCGCCACCCTGCACATCAACACCTCGATCAATGCCGCCAGCTTCCTGACCCTCAACCAGGAGGTGCCGTTAGACGGTGCCGTCGTGCTTGACCTGAAGTACCTGTAACCCTGCTGACGCTCCCTTTCATCGCTTCTTTGACACAGGCTTTTTAATCATGATTTTTTTCAACGGTGCTCGATACCTGAGCGTCTTTTTCGGGATGCTGGTGGTGCTGTTCTGCAGCCGCGCCCTGGCCGACGGCATGGTACCGGACACGTCGGTGGTGATCGTCAACGAAGCCGACGGCGAAGCTTCGGTGTCCGTGACCAACACCGACGCAAGCCTGGCCTTGTTGCATGTCACCCTGGAAGACATTCCCGAAGACACGGAACCTTTGTTGTTCGTCACCCCACCGTTGGCCCGTGTCGAACCGTCCAAGAGCCAACTGGTGCGATTCATCCTGCAAACGTCCACGCCGTTGAGCACGCAACGCCTGAAACGGGTGATTTTCGAAGGCATGCCGCAGGATCGCATGCCCGCTCAGGCCGGGCATGCGCGCGTCGGCGTAACGGTACGGCAGAACCTTCCGGTGATCATTCATCCCAAAGGCCTGGCTCAAAACCGCACCCCATGGACAGGTCTGGCCTGGAGCCTGGAAAAAGATCAATTGAGCGTTCACAACCCGACGCCTTACGTGGTGCGCCTGGCCCAGGAACTGCTGTTGCTGCCGGGTGAAACTTCCGCGTTATTGCCGCGCACCTACGTGCTGCCGGGCGAAACACTCAGCGTGCCCGTCAAGGGGGCCGTTGCGACCACCATTCGAATACAACCGGCCACGGTCTACGGCTTCGCGGTGCCGCATTACGAGGCGCCAATCAAATCCTGAAAACCACCCAGACAGCGCAATGAAGGAACGAAGTGCGCTGAAGTTCCAGGCGACGGCCATCGGCCGTTGCCCCAGGTGTATCTGAGCCACAGCGAACAGGCCAGCACGCCGGCATAACCCAAGTGAACCCCAATGAACACAGTATCGATTTACCGTGGTGGCGAAGCCATGCCTGTCATTCGGCCGCACGCTCGCCCTCATCAGTTGCAGCGCCGGGCTACAGCGGCATTGCTGCTGGCCAATACGCTGCTGGTGCTCGACGCCCAGGCAGATCCCATGTTGCTGGCCGCGTTCGACAAAAACACGCTGCTGCAGCGCGGCATCGATCCGGCGCTGGCCACCTCGCTGATGGCGACGCCGCGATTCACGGCGGGAAAGCACCCGGTAACACTCTCCGTCAATGGTCAGCGCAGAGGACGTGTGGATGCCACGTTCAATCGCCAGGGCGCACTGTGCTTTGATCGTCCCCTGCTCGACAAGGCCAACCTGACGGTACCCGATCGCATTCTGGATGACGGCAAGTGCCACGACTTTCTGGCCGCAGCGCCACAAACCGTGATCGATCCAGACCCTGCCAATCTGGCGCTGTCGCTGATCGTACCAACCGACTCGATCCGCCCGACAACCCGGGACTTCACCGGCTATCAGACCGGGGGCATCGCCGGCCTGCTCAATTACGATGTCACCGGTTTGCAGAGTCACTACGGCGCTGACTCCAGTCGCTACGCCTCGGCCAACACCGAACTGGGTTTCAATGCCGGCGACTGGATCGTGCGCAGCCGCCAGGTACAAACCTGGCAGGACGACGTCTCCCGTACCTCACACATCGCAGCCTATGCCCAACGCACGTTCGCCAGCCACGAAGCGGTACTGCAGGCCGGCCAGATCAATCTCTACAACCCGGTGCTGGCCGGTGCGCAGATCACCGGCGTGCAAGTGCTCAATGAACAGGCTTTGCAGGTTGAAAGCCAGGGCGCAGTCATTGAAGGCATCGCTAACAGCCAGGCTCAGGTCGAGGTCCGGCAAAACGGATCGCTGATTCATTCCACAGTGGTGCCCGCCGGTCCGTTTGCACTGACCAATGTGCGGCGCCTGAATACCCGCTCCGACGTGGAAGTGACCGTCAAGGAAGCTGATGGCAGCGAGCGCACATTTACCGTCCCAGCCGCGATGCTCGGTATCGGATTGCCGGCGCCGGGGTTTTCATTGGCGGCCGGTCGCGTGCGCAACATTGGCGATGAACACGGTAGCGATCCGTGGGTGATCAGCGGCGGTTGGAGCGGTGCAGTCCATCGGCAAGCGTTGCTCAGTGCAGGCATGACCGGTGCCGAAGACTATCGCGCAGCGGGGGTGGGGGTGGGTCTGCTGCCGTCACCCGACACTCAAGTGCAAGCCACGCTGACCGGCGCCGACGCCAGCAAGGAATCCAGCCAAGGGCTTCAGGCAGACCTGAGCGTATCGCACCGGTTAAGCGAACGATGGGCCTTCAACGCCGGCAGTTCTTACCGGACCCTGGGTTACCGCGAACTGGAAGACGCGGTGTTCGATAACACCAGCGACGACAGCAAGTCCCGTTACCGCGACCAACAAAGCGCTGCGCTGTCATGGTCCCACCCCTGGCTCGGCGCCTTCAGCGGCGGCTTCAGCCAATCAAGTTCATTCGATGGCCAAAGCAGCAGCCGCGCCCTCGCCTCCTGGGGCACCAACATCCGTGGTGTTTCCGTCTCGGTGACATCCGAGTGGCAAGTCAGCGGCGCCAACGGCAATGACGATAGCGTCTACCTGAACCTCAGTATTCCTTTGGGCGAAAACCGTCGGGCGCGCACCTGGGTACGCAGCTCCGGTGGCGAGTACCGCAGCGGCGTGGGCTTGAGTGAGCAGATCAACGACCAACTGGCTTATCGGGTCGGCGTGGAACACGACACCCGCGACAAGGAGGTACAGACCACCGCCGGCGTTTCGCTGCTGCCGCGCTACACCCAGCTGGACCTGAATTACACCCGAGGCGATGCGGAGCGCTCCAGCTATCAGGCCAGTGCCCGGGGTGGCGCGGTGTTGCACGGCGGTGGCCTGACGTTCTCGCCTTATCCGGTGAGCGACACCTTCGCCCTGCTCTCGGTGGCTGACATGGGCGCCATCAAAGTCTCGACCCCGAGCGGTCCGGTGTGGACCGACTGGCAAGGTCAGGCGGTGGTGCCGCAGGTGTCGGCTTACGGTCGCAGCCCGGTGGAAGTCGACACCAAAACCCTGCCGCGCAACGCCGATATCAGCAACGGCCTGGCGGTGATTTCCGCCGGTCGCGGTGCCGTCGACAAGGTCGAGTTCGGCGTCAACAAGACCCGCCGGGCCTTGCTCAAA
The DNA here is from genome assembly GCF_050990305.1 of Pseudomonas putida. Lineage (GTDB taxonomy): Bacteria > Pseudomonadota > Gammaproteobacteria > Pseudomonadales > Pseudomonadaceae > Aquipseudomonas > Aquipseudomonas putida_AH. The sequence continues at coordinate 5,415,994 of NZ_CP158817.1, forward strand.
GTCACCACGGCCAACGGTGCGCCCCTGCCTATGGGCGCCGTCGTGAATACCGAAGATGGCGAGTTCGTCACGCTGGTGCAGAAAGGCGGTCAGGTTTTTCTGCCCAACGTGCTCGACATCCCTGCGTTGTGGATCAGCGCACCGGGGATAGAGCGCTGTGAACTGCTTTTCGAACTGCCGGCGGAGCCTGACCCGAATGCGTATTACGAAACCGCCCCCGCCAAGTGCCGAGCCCTTTGAGGATGACTTCATGAACCTGTCCCGTTGTTTGCTGGTGACCCTCGCCCCTCTGGTGCTGAGCGGATTCACGCCGCTCACCTGGGCTTCTGCCGACGACTGTCAGCTCAACCTGAGCCAGCCGGTGCTCGATTACGGGTTGATGAATCGAGCGGTTCGCCCCGATGCATCAACGGAGCGAAACCTGGGCGAGCGTCATTTGAGCCTGACCCTGAGTTGTTCAGCCCCCGTCGACATGAGTGTGTTTTATCGGGCCATGGCGGCGACGGCCAACCGCTTCCACTTCGCCGACCGCGGCAGCTACCAGGTGCGTATTCGAGACGCGGTGCTCGATGGTCAGTCGGTGGACATCGGATTGATTGCCGGGGTCGGTCAGTCCCCCGCACAAACCGCGTCAAACCTAATCTGGCGACCTGATCATGGGGTTGTTCCGGTGAACGCTGGCGTGCCCATGCAGGGTCGCAGCTTCTCGGCACAACTTGAGGTGACAGCGTGGGTCCAGGAGCAAGGGATGCAGGTGCGTGACGCGGTGACCTGGGAAGCGAGCGGTGTGTTCGACGCCATCGCTGCCGGTCGCTCCCGCGAAGCAACCTTGCGCGCCCGCTTCGCCCCGGCCGCCTGCGAACCGATGCTGTCCAACGGCGGCATGGTCGACTTCGGCACGCTGTCCAAAAATGACCTGAACGCGGACAAGAGCACACGCCTGCCGCCCAAGTCCTTGACGTTGAGGGTCAGCTGCGACGCACCCACCTCTTTCGCGCTGATCATGCACGACAACCGCTCAGGCTCGGCGACGGTCAACAGCGAGATTTACTACGGCCTGGGCATGGACAGCCGCAACAACAAGATCGGCCTGTACTCGCTGAACGTCGATCCAGCGGATGCCAGCGCCGACAGCTACGCGCGCCTCTATCGAACCGACTCCACCACAGGTGGCGTGGCATGGAGCAGCGCCAGTTCCACTCCGATTCCCATCGGCAAAAACAGCTATCTGGGCTTTACCGACAGCGCTGGCAGCAACGGTGGACCGGTGATGGTTCAAAACCTCAATACCACCGTCACCGTCGACGCCGTGATCGCCCCAACTAACGGCCTCGACCTCAGTTCCGCCATCCACCTCGATGGCGCGGGGACGATCGAGATTATTTACCTGTAACAACCAACCCAAACCTGCTGAGCCCGGGCGCGTTCAAGTCGCTCGGGACAGGCAGGAAAACAACCAACGTAGTGAGTAAGAAAATGAAAAAGTACCTTGCAGCACTTTCCGCCACCGCCCTGATCAGCGTTGCACCGTTTGCACTGGCAGCGTCGAGCGTTGACCTGACTGTCACCGGCACCATCGTGCCGAGTGCCTGTACGCCAAGCTTCCCTAACGGAGGGACCATCGAATTCGGAAAAATTTCAGTAAAAGACCTCAAGCCAACTCAATACACCGAGATTGGAAGGCCGCGAACAACTCTGAGCGTGGCATGCGAGGGTCCGACCACATTCGCCTTGCAAGCAATTGACAACAGGCCCAACACAGCAATGGACACGCCTTATTTCGGGCTGGGGTTGACTCCGGCGGGTGAAAAGCTCGGCCACTACATACCCTATATTTTCAACGTTTTGGCGGACGGGCAGGACGCACGCTCGATCAAATCCTCCGACCAGGGCTCGAACTGGGTGGCCGCCCCTTTCCTGGCTGCCACGCAGTACCTCTCGGTCAGCGCTCCCTCTGCCCCTACCATCCCGCTGACTGCTAAAGACGTCACGATGGACTTGGAGATCAGGACCTGGATCGGAAGGACTGACGGTATGACCCTGACCGACGAGGTCAACTTCGAAGGCTCCACCACCTTTGAAATGAAATACCTCTGAAGCCAAAGCACAGAACCGCTCGCAACGCAGCCTGTGCGAGCGGTTCAGCTTCGACAAGAAAAACCTTTTCTCAAATGAAGACGCATCCAATGATAAAAAATTACTTCGCTGCACTTACCGCCGCCGCACTGATCAGCGTTGCACCGTTTGCACTGGCAGCGTCGAGCGTTGACCTGACTGTCACCGGCACCATTACACCGAATGCTTGTACACCAAGCTTGTCCGCCGGCGGGCTGGTCGAAATCGGTAAAATCAGCGCGAAGGACCTAAGTCCGACCACCTACACAATGGTAACCGATACCCCTATGGACTTAACCGTCGATTGTGACGCGCCAATGTTGTTTGCGATTAATAGTATCGACAATAAACCTGGAACAGCCGCTGACGGCATCAATTTTGGGGTGGGAATGACCCAGGCTGGTCAAAGAATAGGCGTCTACGCGCCAGTTATCCTGACCGTTACTGCTGACGGTGTAAGTTCAGGAGCCATTGAGTCGATTGACAATGGGGCAAGTTGGATTCGCGCGGTTTCTCTAGCGTCTAACAAAATCACATCGGCGAGCGAGGTCGGTGGCCTTGTCCCGATTGCCGCACAAAACCTCGTGATGGGTCTTAGCCTCAAGACCTGGATTGCCCCTGCCGACGGTCTTGACTTAACGGACGACGTCACTATCGACGGCTCCGCCACCTTTGAAATGAAATACCTCTAAAGCCATAACGCTGAACCGCTCGCAACGACAGCACGCGTGAGCGGTTCAGTGCTGGGGGAAAACCATCGAATAATGAAAGAGCACCAAAGATGAAAAAGTACTTCGCAGCACTCTCCACCACTGTATTGATCACCATGGTGCCTTATGCACTAGCGGCATCAAGCACCGACTTGACCGTCACTGGGACTATCACTCCGCAAGCGTGTATGCCGAATCTATCCAATGGAGGTGTAGTTGATTATGGAAAAATCTCATCCAAAGACTTGAATCTCACCAGCGAAACCAGCCTCGATTACCATACTCTGACGCTTGGCGTGAATTGTGCCAGCAGCACCCTGCTTGCTCTTCAACTCATCGACAATAGAAATGGCTCCTCCTCAAGTAGTGCGTCGTGGACTTTCGGAATGGGCTTGATCAACGGAACCCAAAAGCTGGGGTATTACTCTCTTTTTATTAATACAGCAGTGGCTGACGGTGTACCCGCGCAGACGATTTCGTCCAAGGATAATGGCGCTACCTGGAATAACTATCTGATGCTTGCGAGTGGTGACTACTTATCGGTAGCCGCCAGCAATGACTGGACCAAGCCGATTGCGGTCAAGGATCTGAACATGCATCTGAACGTTTTACCTCGCATCGCTCGAGCCGACAGCCTGGACTTGACTCACGAAGTCGCAATGGACGGTTCGGCAACCCTGGAAATGAAGTACCTGTAACGCGCAGCCGACTTTGCCCGGATACATACCCTGGGCAATGCCGGCAATCAACAAAGCAACCCCAAGAAAAGGATTTTCATCCGTGAACAAGCACTTCACTTTATTCGCGACCATGTTGCTCATCAGCGCCGCCCCCACCGTCCTCGCTGCCTCTGCAGTGGACCTGTCCGTCAACGGCCTCATCACCCCCGTCGCCTGCACGCCCAGCCTGTCGAACAACGGCCTGGTCGACTACGGCAAAATTTCGCGCCAGGACCTGAGCCTCGACAAGCGCACGAAACTGCGGGACCAGACGCTCGATTTCAGTCTCCAGTGCACCGGTCCCGCGCGGTTAGCCTTGTTGATGCGTGACAACCGCGACGGCTCGGCCATCGTCAACAGCGAGATTTACTACGGCCTGAATCACGACAGCAGCGGCAACAAAATTGGCCTGTATTCGCTGAATTTCGATCCGGCCAGCACGGTGGTGGATGAATGGCCGCAGGTGTATCGCACCGACTCCACCACCGGGGGGGTGGCCTGGAGTTCATCGAGCAGCCGCTCAATTCCGATTGGCGCCAGAAGCTATCTGGGATTCACCGACGTTGCGGGCAGCAGCGCCGGCCCGATTGGCATCCAAAGCCTGACAAGCCGAGTAATTGTCGAAACAGTGATCGCCCCCACGTCCGAATTGGACCTGGGTACCGAGGTGCATCTCGACGGTTCGGCGACGCTGGACGTGGTTTACCTGTGATCAGACTTTTTCGCTGACCACCTGAACGTACAGTGAACGCCCGGCACCCAGGCCGGCTACGATTGCGGCAAGGCCAATCACCCCGAAGATCCAGCCCACGGCGCTCCAGCCCCCGGTCCAGTCATGCACGATACCGACCGCGAACGGCCCCATGGATGCCAGCGTGTAACCAAAGCCCTGAGCCATGCTCGACAGGTTGGCCGCCACGTGGGAGTCCCTCGAGCGCAACACGATCAAGGTCAGCGCCAGGCTGAAGGTAGCGCCTTGCCCCAGACCAAGCAGAATCGCCCAGCCCCACAGGCTTTCGATCGGTGCGTAGAGGCAACCGAACAGACCACCGAGGGTCATCAGCATGACGATCACGATCGCCGGGCGTTGATCCTTGCCACGGGTGGCCAGCCAGGGGGCGGCCAGCGAGCTGATCAGTTGAATGATCACAGAACCCGACAGCACCAGACCGGCCTGAGTCGGGGTCAGGCCACGGCCGATCAGGATCGACGGCAACCAACCGAACACGATGTAGGCCAGGGACGATTGCAGGCCCATGTAGAGCGTGACTTGCCACGCCAGCGGATCACGCAGCAATCCCCGAACCTTGTAGGCAACGTTATGCGTACCGTGTTTCTGGCCAACTTGCGGCAGCCAGAAAATCGCGGCGGCCAGCGCTGGAATCACCCAAAACCCCAAGCCAAGCGCCCAGCTCTTATCGAAGTGCTCACTGAGCGGCACGGTCGCCCCCGCCGCCATCGCCGCCCCCAGGCACAGCGCCATGGTGTAGACACCGGTCATGGTCCCCGCCTGTTTCGGGAAGTCGCGCTTGACGATGCCCGGCAGCAACACACCGATCACGCCGATGCTGGCGCCGGCCAGCACGCTGCCGGCGAACAGGCCGACTTCACCAAATGAACTGCGCAGAATGATCCCGCCCGCCAGGGTCAGAAGAATACCCAGCACCACGCGCTCGGCACCGAAACGTCGCGCCAGAACCGGGGCCAGTGGCGCAAACAAGCCCAGGCACAACACCGGCAGTGTCGTCAGCAACCCAGCCTGCGACGCCGACAGTCCGAGGCTTTTCGACACCTCGCTGAGCATTGGCGCCATGCTCGACAGCGCCGGGCGCAAGTTCAGCGCCACCAGGATCAACCCCAGCAGCAACAGCCACGGCCGGCGCAGAACCGGGTGACTTTGCTGGACCTGTTCGTCGTCGGCTTCAGCGTCGATCAGTAACTCTTCGAGCTCTGCCTGGCGTTTGGCTTCGGTGATCTGGCTGTTGCGGCTGGACATGGCGTTCTCGGTTTCAAGGTTCATTGATCAACTGCCTCGACAAGGCTTTGGCCCGCTCCGGGTCACGTTGCTCGACGGCTTCGAGCAGTTCGATGTGCAGGTCGAACACTTCCTGACGGCGCGGGGTGATGTTCAGGCAATGGCGCAGTTGCTCGCCGATGACACTGGAGAAATAGCGATAAAGCTCGCTGAGGGTCGGGTTGTGCGCGGCGTCCACCAAGCGACGGTGGAACACCAGATCGCAGGCGATGTAGGTATCGAGATCGCCGTGATAGTGGCTACCGCTGACACCCAATGCCTCGCGCAATGCCACCAGGTCCTCCTCTGTTCGACGCAAGGCGGCCAGGCCGATGGCCTCGACTTCAAGGATGTGCCGCGTCTCGCGCGCCTGCTCCAGGGAGCACTGCGACAGCACTTTCAAGGTGTCCAGCGGATCGACCACCGCCCGCAGGTAACTGCCGTCACCCTGGCGGATCTCGATCAACCCGGAAAACGCCAGCACCCGCATGGCTTCGCGCACGGTGTTGCGGCTGATACCCAACTCGGCTGACAGCTCCGGCTCGGTGGGCAAACGCTGGCCAACGACCCAGACACCTTGGTTGATGCGCTGACGCAATTGATCCAGGGCCTGATCGACCAGGGATCGTTTCACTAATGGAGCAATGTCTGACATGGATTCGCCCTTTCATCCAATCATAGGATGAATTTTCTGACATGTTAGTCAACTTGATCCAAGAGAACAACGTATTCACGCAAAATCCGTAGGAGCCGGCTTGCTGGCGATTTGCTCTTCTCCAGCCTCATTGATGTCGCCTGATCGGCCGCCATCGCCAGCAAGCCGGCTCCTACAGGGGAATGGCGCAGACATTGAGCTTGTAGCGCAACACATATCCGTAGGAGCCGGCTTGCTGGCGATTCCGGGCTGACAGACACACTGGTGTCGAATGGTCGGGCGCCATCGCCAGCAAGCCGGCTCCTACAGGGGTGCGGCGCAGACATCGAGCTTGTAGCGCGACACATATCCGTAGGCGCCGGATTGCTGGCGATTCCGGGCTGACAGACACACTGGTCTCGAATGATCGGGCGCCATCGCCAGCAAGCCGGCGCCTACGGGGGTCAGTGAATGTTTTAATGGCCAAAAATAAACCCGGACCAAGTCCGGGTTTATTTCACTGCCAAGCGTCGATCAATGCAGGATCTGGCTCAGGAACAACTTGGTGCGATCATTTTGCGGGTTGTCGAAGAAGTCGTTCGGTGCCGCCTGCTCGACGATTTCGCCCTTGTCCATGAAGATCACGCGGTTGGCCACGGTACGGGCGAAGCCCATTTCGTGGGTGACGCAGAGCATGGTCATGCCGTCTTCGGCCAGGCCAATCATGGTGTCGAGTACTTCCTTCACCATCTCTGGGTCGAGTGCCGAAGTCGGTTCGTCGAACAGCATGATTTTCGGTTTCATGCACAGTGCGCGGGCAATCGCCACACGCTGTTGCTGACCGCCGGACAGTTGCCCCGGGTACTTGTGCGCCTGCTCCGGAATGCGTACGCGCTCCAGATAATGCATGGCGATTTCCTCGGCCTTGCGCTTGGGCATCTTGCGCACCCACATCGGCGCCAGGGTGCAATTCTGCAAAATGGTCAGGTGCGGAAACAGGTTGAAGTGCTGGAACACCATGCCAACTTCACGACGAATCGCTTCGATCTGCTTGAGGTCGTTGGTCAGCTCCACGCCATCGACCACGATGCGGCCCTGCTGGTGTTCTTCCAGACGATTGAGGCAGCGGATGGTCGTGGATTTACCGGAACCCGACGGCCCGCACAGGACGATACGCTCGCCCTGCTTGACGTTAAGGTTGATGTCTTTCAACACGTGGAACTGGCCGTACCACTTGTTCACGCCCTGCATCTGAATAATGCCTTCAGGGCTCACAGGCTGTTTAATTGCTTCGCTCATCGAAATACTTCCTAAATAAGGTAGCGACTTAGCGCTTGTGGCCCGTGTCGAGCTTGCGTTCCAGATGCATGGAATAGCGCGACATACCAAAACAGAAAATCCAGAACACCAGCGCGGCGAACACATAGCCTTCGGTGGCCATGCCCAGCCATTTCGGGTCGGCGGCGGCCTGTTTGACACTGTTGAGCAAGTCGAACAGGCCGATGATGATCACCAGGCTCGTGTCCTTGAACAGCGCAATGAAGGTGTTGACGATGCCGGGGATCACCAGCTTCAGGGCTTGCGGCAGAATCACCAGCCCCATGCTGCGCCAGTAGCCCAGGCCCATCGCCGCGGCCGCTTCGTACTGTCCCTTAGGGATCGCTTGCAGACCGCCACGCACCACTTCGGCCACGTAGGCTGACTGGAACAGGATCACGCCAATCAGTGCCCGCAGCAGCTTGTCGAAGTTCATGCCTTCAGGCAGGAACAGCGGCAGCATCACCGAGGACATGAACAGCACCGTGATTAACGGCACGCCGCGCCAGAACTCGATGAAGGTCACGCAGACCACACGAATCGCTGGCATTTTCGAACGTCGTCCCAGTGCCAGGACAATCCCCAACGGCAACGCGCCGGCAATACCGACGGTGGCGATCACCAGGGTCAGCATCAGACCACCCCATTGGCTGGTCGCCACTTGGGTCAGGCCGAAAACGCCACCGTGCAACAGGCACCAGGCAATGATCGGGTACAGCACCAGGAAACCCGGCCCGTACACCGCTTTGCGCGGGAAGCGCGAGATGAACAGCGGTGCCACGCCAATGACCGCCAGCCACACGGTCAGGTCCACGCGCCAACGCAGATCCACCGGGTAGTAGCCGTACATGAATTGGCCGAAACGCTGTTGGATGAACACCCAGCAGGCACCGTTCTTGGTGCAGTCAGCCTGGCTGGTGCCGACCCAGTTGGCATCAAGGATCGCCCAATGCAGCAGCGGCGGGACCACCAGGTAGATCAGGTAGAACGCGAACAGGGTCAGCAGGGTATTGAGCCAACTGGAGAACATGTTGGCGCGCATCCATGCCACGACACCGATACTGCGGCTCGGTGGCGGCATGTCAGGTTTGAAAGTATGAGTCGTCATGCGCTTTTCCTTACCGCTCGATCAGCGCAATGCGCTTGTTGTACCAGTTCATCAGCAAGGAAATGCTGATACTGATCGCCAGGTACACGCTCATGGTGATCGCAATCACTTCGATCGCCTGCCCGGTCTGGTTGAGCACCGTGCCGGCAAACAGCGACACCATTTCCGGGTAACCGATACCGGCTGCCAGCGAGGAGTTTTTCGCCAGGTTCAGGTATTGGCTGGTCAGCGGCGGAATGATCACGCGCAGGGCTTGCGGGATGATCACCTTGCGTAAGGTCGGGCCGTTGCGCAGGCCGAGCGAGTGGGCCGCTTCGGTCTGGCCGTGGCTGACCGACTTAATGCCCGAACGCACGATCTCGGCGATGAACGCCGCGGTGTACACCGTCAACGCCAGGGTCAAGGCCAGCAGTTCCGGGATCAGTACCCAGCCTCCGACGAAGTTGAAGCCTTGCAGCTTCGGCATCTCCCAGTGCACCGGGGCGCCGAAGATCAGCGCGCACAGTGCCGGGATCGCCAGGAACATGGCCAGGCCGACCCAGAACTTGTGGAACGGCTCGCCGGTGGCTTCAAAGCGCTTGGTGGCCCAGCGACTCATCAGCACGATGGCGACGATGGCCACGACGATGCTGACCACGAACGGCCAGAAGCCGTCGGCCATCTGCGCGGCCGGCATGTTCAGGCCACGGCTGCTGACAAAGAAGGTGTCGCCGAAGTTATGGCTGTTGCGCGGCCCCGGCATGGTCAGGAACACCGCGAAATACCAGAACAGGATCTGCAGCAGCGGCGGAATGTTCCGGAAAACCTCCACATACACTGTCGCCAGCTTGGCGATGATCCAGTTCTTCGACAGGCGCGCCACGCCGATGATGAAACCGAGGATCGTCGCCAGGATCACGCCGATGAAGGTCACCAACAAGGTGTTGAGCAGGCCGATCACGAACACACGGGCATAACTGTCCGCTTCGGTGTAGGCAATCAGGTGTTGAGCGATGCCGAAACCGGCACTGCGCTCCAGAAAGTCAAAACCGGAGGTAATGCCCCGGTGTTGCAAGTTGGTCTGGGTGTTATCAAACAGATACCAGCCCAGGGAGACCACCGCCACGATGGTGATGATCTGAAATACCCACGCACGCACTCGCGGATCGCTGAGGCTTAACCTCTGCTTTGGTGCGCCGATTGAATTTTGCATGTAGTGCCCCGCAAATAATGGAACAGAACATCACCCGGCGGTTGGCCCGCCGGGTGAAAGAACCATCAGCGCACTGGTGGTGCGTATTGAATGCCGCCGTTGTTCCACAGCGCGTTCAGGCCGCGGTCGATTTCCAGCGGAGTGCTCTTGCCGAGGTTTTTCTCGAACACTTCACCGTAGTTACCGACTTGCTTGACGATCTGCACGACCCAGTCTTTCTTCACTTTCAGGTCTTTGCCGTATTCACCGTCGGTGCCCAGCAGACGAGCGACGTCCGGGTTCTTGGTGCCCTTGGCTTCGGCTTCGACGTTCTTGGAGGTGATGCCAGCTTCTTCGGCGTTGAGCATGGCGTAGCCAACCCAGCGCACGATGGCCAGCCACTCGTCGTCGCCGTTACGCACGACCGGGCCCAGAGGCTCCTTGGAAATGGTTTCCGGCAGAACCACGTAGTCTTTCGGCGAAGCCAACTTGCTGCGCTGGGCGAACAGTTGGGACTTGTCGGAGGTCAGCACGTCGCAACGACCGGATTCCAGCGACTTGGCGCTTTCATCGGAGGTGTCGAAAGTGATCGGGGTGTATTTCAGACCGTTGCCGCGGAAGTAGTCGGAAACGTTCAGCTCGGTGGTGGTACCGGCCTGGATGCAGATGGTCGCGCCATCCAGCTCTTTGGCGCTTTTCACGCCGAGCTTGTTGTTCACCAGGAAGCCGATGCCGTCGTAGTAGGTGATGAAGCCAGGGAATTTCAGACCCATGCCCGCGTCACGGGAGCTGGTCATGGTGGTGTTGCGCGACAGGATGTCGATTTCGCCCGATTGCAGCGCGGTGAAACGCTCTTTGGCGTTCAACTGGCTGAACTTGACCTTGGTCGCGTCGCCGAAGACGGCAGCAGCAACGGCACGGCAGTAATCAGCATCAATACCTACGATCTTGCCGGTAGCATCCGGAACCGAGAAGCCTGGCAGACCATCGCTGACGCCACACTGCACGAATCCTTTCTTCTGCACGGCATCCAGGGTTGCACCCGCCTGGGCGAACCCGCTGACGCCGAGTACTGCGGCTGCAGTCACGACTGCCAGGGTGGATTTCAACATCTTCATTCAAACCTCCAGTTTTTGCTCTTGTTGTGTCGGAGCGTGAGTCCTGTCGCACCCTTTTGAGGCGTTGTCGACCCGTGCTGGCTTGTTTTGGGGTCAACCGACGTAGAGACCGTAGCCATGAGTCTAGTAGGAGAAAATCCACATAATGGACAACTCACTTCTCACCAATCGGCCGAACGGGCGGTAGCCCTTTCACGTTCGCGAAGCCCGTAGCGGCCACTGGCGAACATCCATCACCGGATTTTTTGCTATCCCACTGCCATAAATGGCCTGATAGTGTTACCGACAGATGTGGGATTTTCGTACCAGCTTGCCTATAGCAAAGCCCGTACCACACCCTTCACTTAAGCGGTTAAGCGACAGGTCAATAGCAAAACTTGTAACCTTGCGACATCTTCGTAACTGATCAACCCGACGCGCTCTCACCTCTCGCACTGATTGAGAGCGCACGCACATTTTTGGAGCAGCCATGACCGAGCCCCTGATTCTTGAACCCGTCAAGCCCGCTGACGCTTGCGTCATCTGGCTACATGGCCTGGGCGCCGATCGCTATGACTTTCTGCCGGTGGCCGAAGCGTTGCAGGAAAAGTTGCTGACCACCCGCTTCGTCCTGCCACAGGCCCCAACCTGCGCCGTCACCATCAACGGTGGCTACGAGATGCCCAGCTGGTACGACATTCTGGCCATGAGCCCGGCGCGCGCGATCAACCGCGATCAACTGGAAGAGTCCGCGCAGCGGATCATCCAACTGATCGATGTGCAGCGAGCGGTTGGAATAGACGCCTCGCGGATCTTCCTCGCAGGCTTTTCCCAAGGGGGCGCCGTGGTCTTACACACCGCCTTCCTGAAATGGCAGGGACCGCTGGGGGGCGTCCTGGCCCTCTCCACTTACGCACCGACCTTCAGTGAAACGCTTGAACTGTCCGCCAGCCAGCAGCGCATTCCCGTGCTGTCGTTGCATGGCCAGTACGATGACGTGGTCCAGAACTCGATGGGCCGCACGGCCTACGAATACCTGAAACAGCATGGTGTCACCGTGACATGGCAGGAGTACCCAATGGGCCATGAAGTGTTACCCGAGGAAATTCGCGACATCGGTATCTGGCTCGCCGAACGCCTGGGTTAAACGTTTTAGAGGCCTGTTTTTGTTTAAAAGCGCCCTTTGATCCATCCCACTACGCCGCGCCCGTTTCTTGCATTACACTGGCCGGCGTACATTCCTTAACCAATTGATGAGATGACCGTGCTCAAAGCACTCAAGAAAATGTTCGGAAAAAGCGAGACTGAGCAACTCGCGCCAGTCCCCAGCGTGCCGTCGCCTTCCCACGGCCATCGCAACGACGCCAGCCAGGCCGGGCACCCTGCTCCCGCCGCCGCACCGAAACGCGAACCCAAACCCGCTCCTGCCGCCGACACCATCGCCGAACCGGCCCGCAGTGAAGCCCCAAAACCTGCCAAGCCGCGCCGCGAACCCAAGCCCAAGGCGCCGATCATTCCCTGGAAGCTCGAAGACTTCGTCGTCGAACCCCAGGAAGGCAAAACCCGTTTCCACGATTTCAAACTCGCCCCCGAACTGATGCACGCCATTCAGGACCTGGGCTTCCCGTACTGCACGCCGATCCAGGCGCAGGTGCTGGGCTTCACCCTTGCCGGCAAAGACGCCATCGGCCGCGCCCAGACCGGCACCGGCAAAACCGCGGCGTTCCTGATTTCGATCATCACCCAGCTGCTGCAAACCCCGCCGCCGAAAGAGCGCTACATGGGTGAGCCTCGGGCATTGATCATCGCCCCGACCCGCGAGCTGGTCGTGCAGATCGCCAAGGACGCCGCCGACCTGACCAAGTACACCGGCCTCAGCGTCATGACATTCGTTGGCGGCATGGACTTCGACAAGCAGCTCAAGCACCTCGAAGCCCGTCACTGCGACATCCTCGTGGCCACGCCGGGCCGCCTGCTGGACTTCAACCAGCGCGGTGACGTGCACCTGGACATGGTCGAAGTGATGGTGCTGGACGAAGCCGACCGCATGCTCGACATGGGTTTCATCCCGCAGGTGCGCCAGATCATTCGCCAGACTCCGCCCAAGAGCGAGCGCCAGACGCTGCTGTTCTCCGCGACCTTCACCGATGACGTGATGAACCTGGCCAAACAGTGGACCACCGATCCTGCCATCGTCGAAATCGAGGTCACCAACGTGGCCAACGAAAACGTCGAGCAGCACATCTACGCAGTGGCCGGCGCCGACAAATACAAACTGCTCTACAACCTGGTCAACGACAACGGTTGGGAGCGGGTAATCGTGTTCGCCAACCGCAAGGATGAAGTGCGCCGCATCGAGGAACGCCTGGTGCGCGATGGCATCAACGCCGCGCAATTGTCCGGTGACGTGCCGCAGCACAAACGCATCAAGACCCTGGAAGGTTTCCGCGAAGGCAAGATTCGCGTGCTGGTGGCCACCGACGTGGCCGGTCGCGGCATCCACATCGACGGCATCAGCCACGTGATCAACTTCACCCTGCCGGAAGTCCCGGACGACTACGTACACCGCATCGGCCGTACCGGTCGCGCCGGTGCCGATGGTGTGTCCATCAGCTTCGCCGGTGAAGACGACTCCTACCAGCTACCGTCCATCGAGGAAAAGCTGGGACGCAAAATCAGCTGTGAAACCCCGCCGACCCATCTATTGCGGGCAGTTGAGCGCAAACGTCATTAATTGACGACGTGCAAAAAGAGGCGCAGCCGGAAACGGACTGCGCTTTTTTTATGATCCAAATTCATAGCCTTCCCGTAGGAGCCGGCTTGCTGGCGATAGCGGTTTCACCTTCAACAGCAATGGCGGCTGATGCGCCGTCATCGCCAGCAAGCCGGCTCCTGCAGGTGCAGGATCGGCTTTTTATCGGCAAGCGCTTGCGAGACAGAACTAAAAGTCCATAATGGACAAATTAGTTTAATAGCAGCTCCCGGAGCCGACCATGTCCAGCACCCCTTACGTGATCACCCAACTTCAGGCCCGCGAGCTGTTGGCCCAGGTCGATGTACCGCAGATTCTGCGCAAACTGTTCCGCGACTTGGCCGCCGGGCAAGCGGTGCAGCCGGCGCAGCAGTTGGTGGAATTTCCACAAGGCGCTGGCGATTTCATCAATTACCTGGGTGTGCTGGCCGAAGATGGCGTGTACGGGGTCAAGACGTCACCCTACATCGTGCGCGAACAAGGGCCGCTGGTCACCGCCTGGACCTTGCTGATGTCGATGCAGACCGGTCAGCCTCTGCTGTTGTGCGATGCGGGCGAGCTGACCACCGCACGCACCGCCGCGACCACCGCCGTGGCCGTCGATGCCCTGGCGCCACTCAAAGCCCAGCGCCTGGCGATCATCGGCAGCGGCAAAGTAGCTCAGGCCCACGTGCACTACGTGAAAGGCCTGCGCGAATGGCAGAGCATCAGCCTGTACTCGCCGGGCCTGCGCGAAAGCAGCGCCGAAGAACAGGCCCACATCACCCACCTCGATCCTCGCCTGACCATCGCCGAAAGCCGCGAAGCCGCGATGGCCGACGCCGATGTGATCATGCTGTGCACCTCGTCCGCAGGCCCGGTGATCGATCCGTCCACCTTGAGCAAACCGGCGCTGATCACCTCCATCAGTACCAACGCCCCGCGTGCCCACGAAGTACCGCCCCGGAGCCTCAACGACATGCAGGTGTTCTGCGACTATCGCCTGACCACTCCGGGCTCGGCCGGTGAAATGCTGATCGCCGGTGAACAACACGGCTGGAGCTCTAGCACCATCGCCGGTGACCTGCCCGACCTGCTCAGCGAAAAGGTGCGGCGGCCAGACTACGATCGCCATGTGTTCTTCCGCTCCATCGGCCTTGGCCTAGAAGACATTGCGCTGGCCAATGCCATCTATCGTCTTCAGCACTGACACGACTACACCCCCTGTAGGAGCCGGCTTGCTGGCGATAACATCACCGCGCTTTACTTGAACAACCGCGACGTCCTTATCGCCAGCAAGCCGGCTCCTACAGAAATCATCGAACCATCAGCAGGAAACGTTCATGAGCCACGCAGACTTCATCATCATCGGCGGCGGGATTGCCGGCGCTTCCACTGGATTCTGGCTGTCGCAGCACGGTCGCGTGGTTGTGCTCGAACGCGAATCCCATCCGGCCTATCACTCCACCGGACGCTCGGCGGCCCTGTTCACCGCCGCCTATGGCACACCGCAAGTGCGCGCCCTGACCCAAGCCAGCCGGGACTTCTTCGACGCCCCGCCCAGCGGCTTCTGCGAACACCCGCTGCTGACCCCGCGCGGCGAAATGACCGTGGACTTCACCGGCGATGCGGCCGAATTGAATAATCAGTACCTGAGTGCCAAAGCCACGGTACCTGAGATGCAATTGCTTAGCGCCGATGAGGCCTGCACGCGTCTGCCGATCCTGCGTCGGGAAAAAGTCCACGGCGCAATCTACGACCCGACCGCCAGCGACATCGACACCGATGCCCTGCACCAGGGCTATCTGCGCGGCATCCGCCGCAACCAGGGTGAAGTCCACACCGATTGCGAAGTGCAGGACCTGAGCCGCGACGCCCAAGGCAAATGGCAAGTTCAGACCAGCACTGGAACCTTCAGCGCACCGATCATCATCAACGCCGCCGGTGCCTGGGCCGATAAGATCGGTGCACTGGCCGGCGCCAAGCCACTGGGTCTGCAACCCAAACGTCGCGCGGCCTTTATCTTCGCCGGCCCCGAGGGCGTGGATATCCATCATTGGCCGATGCTGGTCAGCCTCGACGAATCCTTCTACATGAAGCCCGACGCCGGCATGTTCCTCGGCTCGCCGGCCAACGCCGACCCGGTGGAGCCCCACGACGTGCAGCCTGAAGAGCTGGACATTGCCATGGGCATTTACCAGATCGAAGAAGCCACGACCCTGACCATCCGCCGCCCGACCCGCACCTGGGCCGGCCTGCGCAGCTTTGTCAGCGACGGCGACTTGCTGTCCGGTTTCGATCCGCAGGTGCCAGGGTTGTTCTGGGTTGCAGCACAAGGTGGCTACGGCATCCAGACCTCGCCGGCCATGGGCCAGGCCAGCGCCGCCCTGGTGCGCGGTCACCCCTTGCCCGAGCAGCTGAGCCGCTTCGGCCTGAGCGCCGCCATGCTCTCCCCCGCTCGCCTGGGCTGATCATTGCCCTCACGTGACGTGCCGGCACGATTGCGTCACACTTTCAGAGCCCCGTTATGCGGGGCGCTGAAGCCGCCCGGAGCCCTACTGTATGAATGCCCCCGAAAAAGACCCGGCCCTGAAGGAGCTGTCACTGGACAACTTCCGGGCAATCGCCGATGCCATCGCCACGCTGTTCTTTCCCCATGCCGAAGTGGTGCTGCACGACCTGCGCACGCAAAAGGTCGATTACATCGCCAACAACCTCTCGAAACGAGAAATCGGGGATGATTCCTCGCTGGAAGACATGCTTAGCGACGAAGTCAGCGAACGAAACATCGGGCCGTACGAAAAACTCAATTGGGACGGCCAGAAGATTCGCAGCGTCAGCACCGTGCTGCGCGACGGCGAAGGGCATCCGCTGGGCGTGCTGTGCATCAACTTGAATATTTCACTGTTCGAGAATGCCAAGGCCGCGTTGGACCTGTTCCTGTCGCCGACCAAACTGATCCCCCAGCCGGACTCTTTGTTTCGCGATGACTGGCAGGAGCGGATCAACACCTTCCTCCACGCCTGGCTGCGTGAACGGCAACTGAGCCTGAACCTGCTGACCCGCGATCACAAACGGGAACTGGTGTTGGCGTTGCACGCCGAGGGAGCGTTCAAGGGTAAAAGTGCGTCGAATTATGTGGCCAATGTGCTGAACATGGGGCGGGCGACGGTTTACAAACATTTGAAGGAATTGAAGGGCTGAACCGGCCTCTTCGCGGGCAAGCCTCGCTCCTACGGGTTTTGTATCGTTCACAAGGTACGCGAACAACACAAATCCCGTAGGAGCGAGGCTTGCCCGCGAAAGCTATCGATCAATCGCCGTAGATATCAGACTTGAAATACTTCTCGGAAATCTTCTGATACTCGCCATTCGCGCGAATACCATCAATGGCCGTGTTCAACTGGCTGACCAGTTCGGCATTACCCTTGCGCACCGCAATCCCGGCCCCCTCGCCCACGTACTTCGGATCCTTCAGCTCAGGCCCGACAAACGCATAGCCCTTGCCGCGCGGCATCGACAGGAAGTCATTGAGCGGAATGGTGTCGGCGAAAATGGCATCCAGGCGACCGGCCGCCAGATCCATGTAGATTTCTTCGTTGTTGCTGTAACGCTTGACGTTGACGCCCTTGGGTTCGAACACCTCGGTGGCGTAACGGTCGGTGGTGGTCGCACGCTGCACGCCGACAGTCTTGCCCTTGAGGCTGGCGTACTGGTCATCCACTACCGCGCCTTCCTTCATCACCAGGCGCGACGAGGTGAAATAGTATTTGTGGGTGAAATCCACCGACTTCTTGCGGTCGTCATTGATGGTCATGGACGACAGCGCCATGTCGATTTTCTTCACTTTCAGGGAAGGAATCAGACCGTCGAATTCGCCTTCGACCCACACGCACTTGACCTTCATCTCGGCGCACAAGGCATTGCCGATGTCATAGTCGAAACCGACGATCTCGCCTTTATCGGTCTTGGACGCAAACGGTGGATAAGCGGCCTCGATACCGATACGCAGGGTTTTCTCGGCGGCATACAGGCTGGAGCACGCCAACAGGCTCAGGGCCAGACCGGTGATGAGGGGGAACTTCTTCATATTCGTTCTCTCGCGGGTTGTTGTTGGTTTGGCAAGACAGAAGAAAAAGCGGAAACGGGGGAAAGACCTTCTTTGTACTTATAAATCCATACTGGACTTTTATGTACAAGTCGTCAATGAGGCAAATGCAGCCCGCGCCGGCCGATGGTCGGGTGGTGAATTTTCAAGATTTTTGGTGTTGCGGATGACGCCATCGCGGGCAAGCCTTGCTCCTACAGGTTCTGAGTTATTCCAAAAATAGGGAACGACACAAAACCTGTAGGAGCAAGGCTTGCCCGCGATGGCGTACTTGAGAGCGATGAAAGTCTTACTGCTTCCAGCGATCCGCCGCCGCATGATCGCTGTCACGCCCTTCGACCCAGCGCGGACCATCGCTGGTGTTCTCTTTCTTCCAGAACGGTGCGCGGGTTTTCAGGTAGTCCATGACAAAAGCGCAGGCATCGAACGCGGCCTGGCGATGGGCGCTGGCGGCACCGACAAAGACGATCGGCTCACCCGGCTCCAGGGCGCCGATGCGATGCAGCACTTCCAGCTTGAGCAACGGCCAGCGTTGCTCGGCCTCGATGGCAATTTTGCCGAGGGCTTTTTCAGTCATGCCCGGGTAGTGCTCGAGGAACATGCCGGCCACATCGAGCCCGTCATTGAAGTCGCGCACGTAGCCGACAAAACTCACCACCGCGCCGACGCCGACATTGGCGGCGTGCATGGCGTTGACTTCAACCCCCGGATCGAACGGCTCAGGCTGCACGCGGATCGCCATGATCAGCCCCCGGTCACGGTCGGAAAAAACGCCACTTCATCGCCATCGCTGACCGGTTCGTCAAGTTGGCAAAGGTCTTCGTTGCGCGCACACATCAGGTTCTGTTCGCTCAGCACTTCGGCGCCATCACGCTGCGCGAGCAACGCCCGCACGTCATCGACGGTGGCGAACTGGCCTTCGACCTTCACCGAATCCACGCCCAGCGCTTCACGGTAGCGGGCAAAAAACTTCACAGTGACGTTCATGACTGGTCCGCCTGGAAATGTCCGCTCTTGCCTCCGACCTTTTCCAGCAGCCGAACGCTTTCGATGGTCATGCCGCGATCAACGGCCTTGCACATGTCATAGATCGTCAGTGCTGCAACGCTGGCAGCGGTCAGGGCTTCCATTTCCACCCCGGTCTGCCCGGACAACTTGCAGCGCGCCACGATGCGCACGCTGTCGTCGCCTTCGGCACTGAGCTCGACCTTGACGCCCGTGAGCATCAACGGATGGCACAGCGGGATCAGATCGCTGGTCTTCTTCGCCGCCTGAATGCCGGCAATGCGCGCCACGGCAAACACATCCCCCTTGGGATGACCGCCGCTGACGATCATCTGCAGGGTTTCGGGGAGCATGCGCACCAGCGCTTGGGCCGTCGCCTCACGGAACGTCACGGCTTTTTCAGTGACGTCGACCATGTTGGCGCGACCTTGGGAATCGAGATGAGTCAGCACGGGATTACTCCTGATCAGGAGCGACGATTGTAAACCTGTGAGTCAAATTCTGGCACGCCAGATTGTCGCACCGAGGCGCAGGCCTCTGTTCGATCTGCATCAAGTCACTCGGCAAACAATTTTGAAAACGACGTAGATCGGTTCGTGATCAAGATTGTAAACAGCGATGAAAGTTAGTCCCAATGACAGTACAAAGTGCAACAAGATGCTACTGGAAATGCGTATTTTTTAACCCATAGAACAGCTTACATTTATGAAACAGCCAATAATTAACTGATTACCTTAAAATAAATCTCGACGTAGGAACTTTACGTAAGACCACACCCGATACCTGTAGCGAATATTCCTACAATTGAATTATTGACCGAACCATTCAGCCTGACTAGGGTAATCAACGCAGCCAACACCCTCACAAACTTCAATACAGGAAAGTCACCATCATGAGAGTTGCTCTGGTCACGGGTGGAACCAGAGGTATTGGTTTTTCCATCATCACGTCACTCGCATCGAAAGAAAACCTAAAGATCATCACGTGCGGCACTAAGTCTCACCCTGAAATCAAACTTCCTGTCGGCGTGGAATACATTCAGTGTGACATCTCCAGTTCAAGCTCGGTTACCACAATGATTAGACAGATTATTGACACGCACTACAAGATCGACATACTCGTCAATAATGCCGGCATCTCTCATGTCAAACCCGATGGTCGAGTTCTGATTGAGGACATCCGAGATGAAACCTGGCACCAGGTAATCAACACCAACTTATCCGGCGCTTTTTACACCTGCAAACAAGTGATTCCTTATATGAAAATGAACCACTATGGCCGCATCATCAATATATCTTCCGCCTCAGCCAGATTTGGGGGAATACTCGCCTCCGCCGACTACATTTCGTCAAAAGCAGGGCTTATTGGTTTAACTAAAGGACTCGCCTACGAGTTAAGGGACTGTGGCATTACTGTTAATACCGTTGCACCCGGCCGAATAGACACAGATATGATCTCCGACGCAAACCTAAGCGCCGACTGGGCTAAAAACCACGTCCCCCTTGGCAGGCTCGGCAAGGGCGAAGATATTGCAGGGGTCATTTTGTTTTTAATTTCCAAACACGCTGACTACGTGCATGGAGCCACACTTGATTGTAATGGCGGCTGGATCATAACTTAACTCTACTGATCCTCCGGAGGAACATCCCATGTCCAGCAGGATTATTGTCGTTAGCGGCGGCACCAGGGGAATTGGCCTAGCCATCTCAGAGAGACACGCAATAGCGGGTGGCACCGTATTTTCACTATGTTTAAACCCTGAAAAAATTAGCAAGACGCACGCAAATATTCATGTAATCAAATGTGATGTTCGTGATTTCAAAGCAGTTAACAACTGTATAGACCAGATACTTTCAGAAGTGGGGAACATTGATACTCTCGTTAACTGTGCCGGCATTCAGCAACAGCCGTCTGACGGTTTAGAACACATCAATCATGATGATTGGCGAAACGTCCTCGGCACCAATCTAGATGGCGTTTTCCATTTATGCAAAGCAGTGATACCCGGTATGAAAAGAAGGCGTGAAGGCGTGATCGTCAATATGGCATCGGTGGCCGCCACCGATGGATACCCGATGGCCTGCGCTTACGCAACTTCCAAGAGCGCGCTGATCGGTCTGACGAAATCCCTAGCAAAGGAGTTGGCGACGTACAACGTCCGGGTTAACGCGATCATGCCCAGCCTGACCATGACGGATGCCGCGCTGGGGCTGCCTGCCGAAACCTTAGAGCGACTTGTAAACTTGGTCCCTTTAGGAAGAATTGCGTTACCTGAGGATATTGCTGGCGTTGAATTCTTTCTATCCAGTCCCGACGCTAACTACATCACAGGTGAGCTATTCAGAGTCGCCGGTGGGCGATAAATAACCAAAGAGGATCGACTCATGTTGAATATCGGAATTATTGGTCGCAACCACGGAATGAAACACCTGAAAAACATACAGCACTATCATTCCAATAAAGCCTTGGTCAAAGGCCTTACTTACAAAGACCTCTCCAAAATCTCTAATCTTGAAAGCGAGATACAAACGTACGACAGCTATAAAAAAATGATTAACGAGGTAAATTTAGACGCATTGGTCTTGGCCGGTCCACACAATCTAGCTCGGGAAATAATTGAATTCAGTGCGGAAAGAGTTAAATTTTTCCTGATTGAAAAACCGGTAGCTCACGACTCGGCAGAAATCATCAAAATAAAGAAAACACTTCAAGAGAATAATTGCACGGCATTGATAGGACATCACCGAAGATTCTCTCCAAAGCTGCAGGAGTTCAAAAGGATCATTGATTCCGGCATCATAGGAAACGTTATATCTTTTGATTCGGTGTGGTGCATCAAAAAAAAATGATGAGTATTTCAAAAATGATGAAAGTAACTGGAGAATTCATGCGATCCAAGGGGGAGGTCCTTTAGCAATCAACGGAATTCATGAAATAGACACTGTCAGGTTCCTATTTGGTGAGATCAGTCTCACCAAGGCCATTTTAGGTAAAAGCAACAGAAGCTTAGCCATCGAAGAAAATATCACTGCAATTTTCAAACTGGAAAACGAGGTTATCGGCACCCTGTTGATAGGGGACAACATCCCGTCACCATTTAATTATGAAAAAACGATGGATGAAAACCATTCATTTCCCTCAAGCGATGTGGACTTCCTAAAAGTCTTCGGCGACAAAGGGGCTATCACCTTCCCAAGCTTAACTTTATACCCTTATGAAGGTTCCGGAGATTGGTTCTCCGTGTTTTCGAAGAAATCTATCGCCTCCAAAGTGGCGTGCGAGGATCCGCTTAAGCTGGAAATGGACCATTTCATCAGAGTTATCGAAGGTAAAGACACACCCTTGGTCAATATAGACGATGCTCTGAGCAACATGGTCGTTGTAGATAAAATAAAACAGGAGATTAAAAATGAAAGCGTTGATCTATGATGGGAAAAGCGTCATTTATCAAGACGTTCATCACCGTGATGCTGAATTTTATTCTCGTCCCATAAAGATCAAAATCCAGCTGGCAGGCATATGTTCGACTGATCTGAAAATCGTCGACGGCAAGTACTACAACAAAGCGTTGTTAAAGCCCAACGGCATACTCGGTCATGAAGGGTGTGGCCACGTTGCCCAAAGCTCTCCTGGTAGTCTCTTCAAGACGGGAGACCATGTGGTGTTTGAGACCGTTTTCCCCTGCCAGAAATGTGACACATGTGTAAAAGGCCTGACTAATTACTGCAGCAACTGGCTGCATATCGGTATCAATACCAACGGTACGTTTTCTGAGTACTTGACCATTGACGAGTCGATGGTTCACAAGATATCGAAAGACATCCCTCCCCAAATCAGTGTGCTCGCAGAGCCGCTTTCCATTGCCCAGAACTCCATGGCCAGTATTTTTGAAGGGCGTCAAGATAAGGCATTGACGGTCGCCGTCGTCGGGCCAGGAATATTGGGTGTTCTGCATACGCTCCTGTTGGCGGAAAGCGATCACTCGGTCGATGTGTTTGGCGTGAGCGGCGACGATCAACGCCTTGAGAAAGCACTTAGTCTCGGCGCAAAGAATGCCTTCAAAACTGATGTAGCACCAGCAAAACTGCAGCAGTACGACCTCGTCATTGACTCGAGCAACACCAGTTCCGGCATAACGTTTGCGCTGAGTAGGTGTAAACCCGGCGGACATCTCAGAATCCTGAACCTCTCAACAGAAAAAAGCATCAGCGCCTCCGACATCGTAAAAAGCGGGTGCCGCATATCTACGAGCAAAGGCATACACCACAGCCATATGGTGACGGCTTGTAACTACATGGAAACCAACGGCCATAAGCTCACCGGACTGACGACTCACTTCTTTAGTCCGAATGATTATCAACAGGCGTTCAATTTCGCTCGGAACCCAAAAGGAATCAAATCAGTATTTGACTTCAACTGATAATATGCGGCGGACTTCACATGATTAGTTATGGGCGCATTGAAAAAAATATCCGTTATCAGATCTTCAAACTGTGTCATGAATCGGGGGGCGGACATATTGCCTCTTCGCTGTCGATGGTGGAAATTTTATGGTCTGTTTTTTCCACTCACTACAAACCAACGCACGATAGATTTTTGCTGAGCTCCTGCCAAGGCGCATTGGCCCTTTATTGCGTGCAATACGCACTAAAAAATCAAGGATTTGAACTTTCTGATTTTTTAAAAGAGGGATCAGACTTAACCATGTTCCCTAATGACGACCTACCGTTTTCAGACATGACCTCTGGTTCTCTCGGTCATGGAATCTCCATGGCTGTTGGAATGGGCCTGTATGAAAAATTTAACACTACCGCTGAGAATACCTTGTATGTGGTCGTCGGTGACGGTGAACTTGATGAGGGCAGTAACTGGGAAGGAATCATGGCGGCCGCTCACTTTTCGATCAACAACCTTATCATCATTATCAACTACAACAAAGTTCAAATTGATGGCCCTACTGCGATGGTAATGAATATCGAGCCCTTGGTCGACAAACTAACTTCCTTTGGCTGCAACGTACTCAGTGTGAATGGACATAATACTGAAGAAATCGTCAATGCCATTACCACCATCAAGCGGAATAAAACCTCAGGCCCTTCTGTACTGATTGCCCATACTATAAAAGGGCACGGCATCAGCTTTTGCACCAAAGATCTCAGTTGGCACTATCGTGTCCCTACTGCACTTGAGTTGGATTTTGTAAAAAACGAACTGGACATTCATTGAACCACGCTAGGAGCCGCGCAGATGAAGAAAGACTTGAGGGATATAATTAATAACCACATTATTTTACACGCCGAAAGTGCGGACATTTATGTCATTGCTGTCGACTCCGCTATTTCTTCAAACCTGCACATTTTCAAGAGTCAACTGGGTCATCGCTTTATCGATGTGGGAGTAGCCGAACAAAACGCCTTTGACGTCGCTGCTGGACTTGCCCGAGAAGGGGCGACGGTGTTCGTGTTTGGAATATCGACCTTTCTGCTATACCGAGGGTATGAACAACTACGTTCAATAATTTGTGATAACAAGCTCAAGGTTATATTTATCGGTCTTTGGTGTGGCCTCTATTACTCCGACCAGGGGTATACGCATTTACAAATAGATGACATCAATGTTACTCGGTCGCTGCCGAACCTCAATATATACTCACCTTACAGCATTCCCAGCACTATGCGTTGCCTTGACGATGCGCTTGAGCATCAGGGACCGTCATACTTTAGAATCGAGAACCCGCTCCCCGGGAGTGATTACCTCAATACCCATATTGCCTCGAGTTCATCCACGCTCAACGATTCAATCGCATTGGCAATACTCGCGACAGGCCAGTCGGTAAAACGAAGCCTACTTGCCTCGGAACACTTGAAGTCAAGTTTAAAACTTAACATCCCGGTGCATCCGCTGTGCGATCTGGATGTTAAGCGATTGCAGTCACGCACCCAAGAATACGTGGATCATTACCAAAACCTGCTGATTGTAGAAGAACACCTGGCGTTCTGCGGAACCGGAGCCTCCATAGGATTTTCGTCGTCCGTGAAGCAGGCCGGTAGCAGGATACATTGCCTGGGGGTGGGTGACCTAGTCGTTCGCAACCAAACCTATGACAGAGCTTTAGAATTTCACACGCTTAACACCCCAGGAATTTTCAATAAATGCCTGAGTATATTGGAGGGTTGACCGATGAAGATTTATATCAATGAGGGTAGTTTCGGATTTGGTATGTCACCGTTGGAAAAGATAAACCTAATCTCCGACTCACCATTTTCTGGCATTGGGTTATGGTTCGAGAAAATTGATCTTTGGCTGGACCAGGAGAGCACTGACCTGCAGGACATCAAGTCTGCATTGCAGACAAAAAAAGTCGACGTAATTGAGATTAATTTCTTAAAATTTCTTTTCACTCATGAGTATGAAAGCCCAAAACTACAGCATGAAATTTCGCAAGGAATTTATTATGCAAAGCTATTCGGTGCGCCCTTTCTCACTGCGGCAACATTTGGAGAAAATCTTAACCCTTCTCTGTATAGAGATAACATCAGAAAACTCTCAGAAAAACTGGAGCAGGAGGATATTTCCCTAGCGATCGAATTCCTTCCATGGACAGAGATCCCTTCAATCACAGAACTACAAGAACTACTTGCCGCTATCGACCGAGACAACGTGGGTATCCTGTTGGATACCTATCATTTCTTTATGGGTGACCCAGATCTGGAGGCGTTGAAGAAGATCCCACCGGAAAAAATCTTTCTCATCCATAGCAATGACTTGATTAATAACCCTGAGCTTTTTTCGAAGCTGTCACTGATCGAAATAACCCGCGGCTACCGGGTAGCACCCGGTCTAGGTGATTTTCCTCTCATCCCGTTTTTTAAAACCCTTCGGGAAATGGGCGTCAAGGCACCGGTCAGTCTCGAGGTATTGAACAAAGACTCAACATCACAGTGTCACATTGACTCTGTGCTCAACGCCTATACTTCGACATTGCAGCAAATAGGAGCATAAGCCATGCCTTCAGGACAATTGACCGCCGTGGTGACAGGCGCAGGAGGCACAATCGGCACATGTCTATCCACGCACCTGGCAAGTATTGGCTATAACTTGGTAATTATCGATACTAACAAAAGCAATCTATACACTCTTCAATCGAAAATCCACACCCAACACCCCGAAACTCAAATACTTGCGCTAGAAACTAATATTTCTTCGCACCAAGAAGTGATCTGTGCGGCACAGTTAGTCCAAGATAGATTCAAGGGCATCGACATACTGATCAATAACGCAGGTATCTCTCCAAAGTTATCCAATGGCAAGAAAATACCGACCCTGGATATTGATGACCAGGAGTGGGACCTTGTAATGGAAACCAATTTAAAAAGCGTTTTTTTGATGTGTAAGTATTTTTTCGGCGTACTGAAAGCCAAGGAAGGAACCATTATCAATATTGCGTCCATGATGGGCGTCACCGGCTCTGGCGTTGATACTCACCAGATATTTCCCTATAGCGTCTCTGCAGCACATTACAGCGCATCAAAAGCTGGCGTGATCAACTTAACAAAGTCTTTGGCACGCGAACTCAGCGAATTCAATATCCCGGTCTACGCTATTGCTCCCGGCGCGGTTTCCGGCGGGATGGGTAAATTCGATGAGGGGTTCATCAAAACCCTGAAAGAACAAATACCCAGTCATCAGCTAGGCACTCCTGAAGAAATTGTGAACACGCTCACTTTCCTACTAACCTCCGAAATGAGCTTAACCGGCCAGACCATACACGTTAATCATGGTTGGTACATGGGAGACTAGTCATGTCGTCAGCGCGGATAATTTATTCGGGGAAATACATCGTGATCTCTCACTGCCGGGACTGTGAAGTTCCTGGCTACATGATTATTTCACCTCAGCGGCTCATATCTAAACTCGCGGAGCTCAGTTTGGCGGAAAGTGCTGAACTTATGAAGGGTTTAGCGTTTGCGGAACGAGCCTTAAACACTCTATTTTCTCCTGAAAAAATATACATTATGCGTATTTCCGAGCTCAACCCTGAACTGCATTTTCATGTTTTCCCCAGGTATGCTTCCGTGACCAAATTATATTTGGCGGAACATAATGAACGTATTATTGACGGCCCACTCTTTTTCAGCTGGGCGCGAAAAAGGTTCATTAGCTCACAGCCAGAGCCGACCCAAGAGGTATTGGACGCTCAATCAATACTCAAGAAAACCCTCAACATCTATTTTTCGCAGCCTCTGTAAATAGGAAGCGTCGTAGTTGTGTAGATCATCATAGGCAGGGAAATACGTTGCGACGATGAGTGCGTAGACTGCGCCCGGGAATCCGCTTGAGTGACGGACACTATTTTTACCTCAAGCACAAAAAACCGGGCGACCTTATGGCCGCCCGGTCTGGGTGAATTACAGATGCGATTCGGCGTATTCGGCCAGAATCGAGCGAGGCACCCCTTGCAGGGTGATGTGCACACCGTTAGGGAAATCCTTGAAGCGTTCGGTCAGGTAGGTAAGCCCCGAGCTGGTCGCGGACAGATAAGGGGTGTCGATCTGTGCCAGGTTGCCCAGGCACACCACTTTGGAACCGGCGCCGGCACGGGTGATGATGGTTTTCATCTGGTGCGGTGTCAGGTTCTGGCATTCATCGATCAGGATCAAACTCTGCTGGAAGCTGCGGCCCCGGATGTAGTTAAGGGATTTGAACTGCAACGGCACCTTGCTGAGGATGTAGTCGACGCTGCCATGGGTGCTTTCGTCATCCATGTGCAAGGCTTCGAGGTTGTCGGTGATGGCGCCCAGCCAGGGCTCCATTTTTTCCGCCTCGGTGCCGGGCAAAAAGCCAATCTCCTGATCCAGGCCCTGCACGCTGCGGGTGGCGATGATGCGGCGATAACGCTTGCTGACCATGGTCTGCTCGATCGCAGCCGCCAACGCCAGGATGGTCTTGCCAGAACCGGCCGCACCGGACAGGTTGACCAGGTGGATGTCCGGATCGAGCAAGGCGAACAGCGCCAGGCTCTGGTAGATGTCACGGGGTTTCAGGCCCCAGGCTTCCTGGTGCAGCAGCGGCTCCTGGTGCAGGTCCAGGATCAGCAACTGGTCGCCTTCAATCTCCTTGATCCAGCCGACGAATCCCTGCTCGTCAATGATGAACTCATTGATGTGCACCGCCGGCAGGTTGTCGATCAATTTCACCTGATGCCAGGTGCGGCCATGGCCCTGGCGGGTCTCGACCTTGCTCACCAGGTCCCAGAACGAGCCCTTCATCTCGTGATAGCCATTGGGAAGCAGCGAAACGTCGTCAACCAGTTGGTCGGTGCTGTAGTCCTCTGCCGCGATCCCGCAAGCCCGGGCCTTGAGGCGCATGTTGATGTCTTTGGTGACCAGCACCACAGGCTTCTTCGGATCGCGAGTGTGTAGGTCAATCAGCTGATTGATGATTTTGTTGTCGTTCAGGTGCTCGGGTAAAACGAGGTGGGGCTCGCTTTGCTTGCTCATCAGAATTGACAGCAAACCCTTCGGCCCACTCTTGCCGCGCTGGATCGGAACGCCCTGCTCGACGTCCTCGGGTGAGGCATCACCCAGGGTTTTGTCGATCAGGCGAATGGCCTGGCGACATTCGGCCGCAACGCTGTGATGGCCGCTCTTGAGCTTGTCGAGCTCCTCCAGCACGGTCATTGGGATGGCGACGTGGTGTTCTTCGAAATTGAGCAGCGCGTTTGGATCGTGAATCAGTACGTTGGTATCGAGTACATAAAGGATTGGCTGGTTGGAAGAAGAGCTACGTCCGTGATCATCCATACTCGGTCACCTTTGTCAGAGCCAGTGGACGCAATACCTGGGCGGTGCTGCGCCTCGAAGTGGCCGCCGATCTCACCTACGGAGACTTAAGTGACTGCAAACAAACGGGTCTTGGGAGACGCCACCTGTGTTGCAGGTTTCGGCGGTCTGTCTTCGTAATACTCCAAAACACATGACAGAAAAAAGCACTTTGACGCTTTTTTGAAGTTTATTTTTCAGAGTGACGAAAAGCGCTTGGCGGACTGCCACCATCCGTTTACAGTCGGAAATCAACCTGTTGCAAAATCTCTCCAAAAATCGCCTCTCGCCCAGTGTTTACGGGCCGTCCCTGATTTCCCCGCCACTTCATTGAAACCCACTCTGACAGTCTTCCCAGCCGATTCCACTCTGCGCCGTTTGCGTCACCAGCCAGGGCAACGTCGTTTTCACCCCGTCCTGCTTCACATTGAAATTGATCACGCCATGACGCCACAGCAGCATCAGAGTCAGCACTCGCTGCGCGCTCTGGCTCGCCTTGAGCTTGCCTGCACCGTCCTGGGCATCGATGTTCCACAACGCCACCTGCAAGCCCTGGGACTTGAAGAACGTCCCGGCGTCCGGCCGTCGCTGGCCTTCGGGTGGGCGGAACAGCGGCACGTAGTTTTCCGGCAGTTTGCTTTTCACCAGATCGACACTGCGTCGCACCGAGTCCTGCCAGTCCTGCCAGTGGCTGTGGGAGCGGAACTCCCAGCCTTGCACGCCGACGCACTGGGCTGAATACATCGATTGCAGGCTGGCCACCGAAGCCTCTGCCAGACGCGCCTGGATATCCTTGCCGAGGACGAAGAAGGTGCCGCTCATGTTCGCCTTGCGCAGATACTCGGCGACCCACTCGGTGTTGTCTGGCGCGGCATTCGCGGCACTGTCGAACGTCAGCAGGAACAGCCGGTCGTGCATGGCGTCGCCATTGCGCTCGTAGTCGCCAAATTGATCGACTTCACTGCTGGTTTGTGGAAACAGCGCGGCTTTGCGCAACTGCTCGTCCAGGTACTGGGCATGGAACAAGCGGCTCGGCTCGGCCCACTTGATGTAGTAGCTGTCTTCGCTGACCTGGAACTTGCCGGCTTGCTCACGCAGGGTGGGCATATCTTCGACCAGGAAACAGAAGGACGCATCCTGATCGCAGCTCTGTTGGGCAAAATTGAAGCTGCTCAGCAAACGCTCCCACATGCGTTGGCGAACGCGGTTGACCGATTCCATGTTGACCGTGCGCAGCCCCAGGCGCTGGGCCATTGCGGGCTCATCCAGGGATTCGCTGGCCAGCAGTCCTCGGGCGAACATAAGGATTTCGGCACGGGACGCCACGTCGAACAGCGTCGGGTTGTTGAGCTTTTCCGGCCAGGTGCCACGATCCAGTGTCGCCACATCGCCCGGCGCCGCCATGGCCCCCATGCTCAAAAGCCACGCCGAGAATAAAAAAACGATACGCAATGGGATGTCTCCATAACAAAACCCGCGCGGCACTATAGCCGATAGTGCCCATATCCCTGTAGGAGCCGGCTTGCTGGCGATAGCGGTGGGTCAGGCACTGCATTGTTGACTGGACTGCCGCAATCGCCAGCAAGCCGGCTCCTACCGGGATTGGCGCGGACCATCGATCACCTATTACCCCTATAGCTGGAGTCAACAAGGACAACCCCCTAGAATCGCCCGCACGATTAAAGGAGACGACTTCATGCTGATGGTGATTTCACCCGCCAAGACCCTCGATTACGAAACACCGCCGGCGACCCAGCGCTTTACCCAGCCGCAGTACCTCGACCACTCCCAGGAACTGATCCTGCAATTGCGCGACCTGACGCCGGCACAGATCAGCGAGTTGATGCACGTCTCCGACAAGATCGGCGGCCTCAACGCCGCCCGTTTCGGCAGCTGGACCCCGGCCTTCACCCCGGAAAACGCCAAGCAGGCATTGCTGGCGTTCAAGGGCGATGTGTACACCGGCTTGAATGCACAGACGTTCAGCGAAGCCGATTTCGATTACGCCCAGCAACATTTGCGCATGCTCTCCGGCCTCTACGGCCTGCTGCGCCCGCTGGACCTGATGCAGCCTTACCGCCTGGAAATGGGCACCAAACTGGTCAACGCCCGAGGCAAGGACCTGTATGCCTTCTGGGGCTCGCGCATCAGCGAGTGGCTGAACGAAGCCCTGGCCGATCAAGGCGATGACGTACTGCTGAACCTGGCCTCCAACGAGTACTTCTCGGCCGTCAAACGCAACGCCCTGAACGCGCGCATCATCAATACCGAGTTCAAGGACCTGAAGAACGGTCAGTACAAGATCATCAGCTTCTACGCGAAAAAGGCCCGGGGCATGATGAGCCGTTTCGTGATTGAAGAGCGCATCAACGACCCCGCTGCCCTTAAGCAGTTCGACGTCCAGGGCTATCGCTACAGTGCCGAGCAGTCTAAACCGGACAATCTGGTGTTCCTGCGCGACCACGCACCCGAGTGATTCACCCAGTTGGCGCTCGCTGAAAATCCTGCGTGCGCCGACCGTTAATTGACGTCATTTCCCCCGCCTATATCGCCATTTTTATGGCGTCAAAAATATATCAATCAACTTTTTAACTTTAGTTTCACTCGACGCCAAACTTTTTTTTCAGTAGTGGCACTGAAAAATTTTATCGGTGCTGGCAAAAAACTATCCCTTCCAATATCCCGCCTATATATAAAGGGCGAAACGGCAAGTGCTATCAATATGAGAGCAGTGCCATCTTTTACAATATTTCAAGAAATTTCAGAATTGGCGATGGGCGGATCGGAACTATGTCTGAATGCACCGCTCATACCACCGGTAACGATTCTCACAGTGTCTGTAGGAGATGACTTACGCAGAACAGAGATCCAAGTAGCGAAGTTGTCATATTAACTTCCGCAGACTAATCCCTGATTTGGGCAACACAGTAAGGACAGGAGATAAACGATGAGAACTATCCCCTACAGGGCCATGGCAGCGCCCCTATAACGTGCTCACCCGAGCACTCAACCGCTTGACCCACGGGCTTAGGGCCTGATGTCGAGCGCGCAAGGCAATTGCACGAATATCTTCTGAACAGAAGAGCGGCTGCATAACAGGGCACTTCATAACAATAAGCCCAAGTTGCGCACACCTTGAGTGCACTTATTTAGACACTCGGAACTTTAATGCCACTACAGGGTATTGCTGTGCCTGCAAGGCGCACTTCCGGGCGCACTATAACCGCTGAACACCATTAACTCCGGCCATTCAATGGCTTGATAAAACACAGAGGTAATTTGCGATGCGCATCAGCATATTTGGTTTGGGTTACGTTGGCGCAGTGTGTGCCGGTTGCCTGTCTGCACGGGGCCATGACGTCGTTGGCGTCGATGTTGCCAAAGACAAGATCGATATGATCAACGCAGGCAAATCGCCAATCGTTGAGCCGGGTCTGGGCGAACTTCTGGCGCAAGGTATTCAGACGGGTCGCCTGCGCGGTACCACCAACTTCTCCGAAGCGATTCGCGACACCGACCTGTCGATGATCTGCGTCGGCACGCCGAGCAAAAAGAACGGCGACCTGGAGCTGAACTACATCGAAGCGGTGTGCCGCGAAATCGGCTTTGTCCTGCGCGACAAGACCACCCGCCACACCATCGTGGTGCGCAGCACCGTGTTGCCGGGCACCGTGGCCAACGTGGTCATCCCGATTCTCGAAGACTGCTCCGGCAAGAAAGCCGGTGTCGATTTCGGTGTCGCGGTGAACCCTGAGTTCCTGCGCGAAAGCACCGCCATCGCCGACTACGACCAGCCACCGATGACCGTGATCGGCGAGTTCGACAAGGCCTCGGGCGACGTTCTGCAATCGCTGTACGAAGAGCTCGACGCACCGATCATCCGCAAGGACATCGCCGTCGCCGAAATGATCAAGTACACCTGCAACGTATGGCACGCCGCCAAGGTGACCTTCGCCAACGAGATCGGCAACATCGCCAAGGCCGTCGGCGTCGACGGTCGTGAAGTGATGGACGTGGTCTGCCAGGACAAGACCCTGAACCTGTCCCAGTACTACATGCGCCCAGGCTTCGCCTTCGGCGGTTCCTGCCTGCCAAAAGACGTCCGCGCCCTGACCTACCGCGCAGGATCCCTGGACGTGGAAGCCCCGCTGCTCAACTCGCTGATGCGCAGCAACGAGTCCCAGGTGCAGAACGCCTTCGACATCGTCCAAAGCCACGAAAAACGCAAAGTCGCCTTGCTGGGCCTGAGCTTCAAGGCCGGCACCGATGACCTGCGCGAAAGCCCGCTGGTGGACCTGGCAGAAATGCTGATCGGCAAAGGTTTCGACCTGAACATCTACGACAGCAACGTCGAATACGCCCGTGTCCACGGCGCGAACAAGGACTACATCGAGTCGAAGATTCCCCACGTCTCGTCCTTGCTCAACTCCGACTTCGACGCCGTGATCAACAACGCCGACGTGATCATCCTGGGCAACCGTGACGAGAAGTTCCGCGCCCTGGTGCAGGACGTCCCTCACGGCAAGCAAGTGATCGACCTGGTGGGCTTTATGTCTCAAGCCACCAGCGCGACGAGCCGCGCCGAAGGCATCTGCTGGTAACAACGGGTCGTAAGCGCTTCGCGCTAATCGCCAGCAAGCCGGCTCCTACGGATCACCGAAACCTGTAGGAGCTGGCTTGCCAGCGATGGCGTCCATGAGTTCGCCATCGCCAGCAAGCTGTGCTCCTACGGGGGCGGGAGGCTCGCCAATGACTTCAGGATTCCGATTATGCTCAGGCTAAAGCACGGCCTACTCCAGGCCGCCGGTTGGCTGTTTTATTTAAGTTTGTTGATGGGCCTCGCCGTGGCGTTGCCCGTGTCTACATTCGACCCCGAGTCGAAGGACTTCATTTTCCTGATCGGTATCGTCGGCATCTGGCGCTACTCGATGGGGGCCACGCACTTTCTGCGCGGCATGCTGTTTCTGTACGTGGTCTACCCGCACCTGCGGCGCAAAGTGCGCAAGCTGGGCAAGGCGGCGGACCCGTCCCACGTATTTCTGATGGTCACCAGTTTCCGGATCGATGCGCTGACCACCGCGCAGGTCTACAGCTCGGTGATTCGCGAAGCCATCGACTGCGAACTGCCGACCACCGTGGTCTGCTCCATCGTGGAAATGTCCGATGAGCTGCTGGTCAAGAGCCTGTGGAAGCGGATGAACCCGCCGGCCCGGGTCAAGCTCGACTTCGTGCGCATTCCCGGCACCGGCAAGCGCGACGGCCTGGCCTACGGCTTCCGTGCCATCTCCCGTCACCTGCCGGACGACCGTGCCGTGGTAGCCGTGATCGATGGCGACACCGTGCTCGGCGAAGGCGTAGTGCGCAAGACCGTGCCGTGGTTCCAGCTGTTCGGCAACGTCGGCGGCCTGACCACCAACGAATTTTGCGAAGTGCGCGGCGGCTACATCATGAGCGAATGGCACAAGCTGCGTTTCGCCCAGCGTCACATCAACATGTGCTCGATGGCCTTGTCCAAGCGCGTACTGACCATGACCGGGCGGATGTCGGTGTTCCGAGCCACCGTGGTCACCAACCCGGAATTCATCGCCGACGTGGAAAGCGACTCGCTGCAACACTGGCGCCTGGGTCGTTTCAAGTTCCTCACCGGCGACGACAAGTCCAGCTGGTTCAGCCTGATGCGCCTAGGTTACGACACCTTCTACGTGCCTGATGCCGCGATCAACACCGTCGAGCATCCACCGGAAAAGAGCTTCATCAAGGCCAGTCGCAAGCTGATGTTCCGTTGGTACGGCAACAACCTGCGCCAGAACTCCCGCGCCCTGGGCTTGGGGATCAAACGCCTCGGCGCGTTCACCTCGGTGGTGCTGTTCGATCAGCGCGTGTCGATGTGGACCTCCCTGCTGGGCCTGACCGTGGCGCTGATCGCCAGCTTCAAATACGGGACCGCGTTCATCCTGGTTTACCTGCTGTGGATCGGCATCACCCGCCTGATCCTCACCCTGTTGCTGTCCTGCTCCGGCCACCGGATCGGCCCGGCTTACCCGGCGATTCTCTATTACAACCAGATCGTCGGCGCGCTGGTGAAGATCTACGTGTTCTTCCGCCTCGACCAACAGTCCTGGACTCGCCAACCCACTTCTCTGTCCCGTGATCTCGCCAGCTTTCAACGTTGGTTCAACACCTGGTCGTCTCGGACCATGACCTTCTCCGCCGGCAGCATTTTCGTCGCCGTGCTGCTGATGATGGTCTGACCGAACTCGCCTGAATTAACTAGGAAACCGCCCATATGAATACCGCCGTCAACGCCAACGTAGTGCATGAATCCGAAGCCCAGCGCCAACACGCCCGGGTCAAAATCCCGGCCAAGCTGCGTTTCTTCGGCCCCGACCGTACGCCGGTCGAAGCACGTGTAATCGACCTGTCCGCCGGTGGCCTGGCCTTCAATGCCGGTCAACTGCCGCTCAAGATCGGCGATGTGTACAAGGCCCGCCTGCAGTTCGTCATCGACAGCCTCGGCCTGGCCATGGACGTCGAACTGCAGGTGCGTTCCTACGATCGCGACACCGGCCGTACCGGCTGCCAGTTCCAGAACCTGGAACCGCGAGACATCTCGACTCTGCGACACCTGATCACCTCGCACCTGGCCGGCGACATCGTCAGCATCGGCGAAGTGCTGGCAACCCTGCAGCGCGACAACTTCACCAAGGCGCGCAAGATGAAGGACGGTGGCCATGGCATGACAGCGTTCGGGCGTATGAAGGCCGTGACCTTCAGCCTGGGGGTTTTCGTGGTCGGTCTGGCGGCGTTCGGTTTCATCTTCAAATCGGTGTACGGCATGTACTTCGTCAGCCACGCCCAGGCCGGCCTGGTCAGCGTGGCGGGCGTGAACATCACCATGCCTCGCGACGGCACCGTACAGAGCCTGATCAAAGCCGACGGCGTCGCCGCCAAAGGCGCCCCGCTGGCGACCTTCAGCACCAGCATGCTCGACGTGCTCAAGGGCCATCTGCAAGACGATCAACTGACACCGGCCAAGGTCGAGGAACTGTTCGGCAAGCAAATGACCGGCACCCTGACGTCGCCGTGTGATTGCACCGTGGGCCAGCAAATGGTCGCCAACGGTCAGTACGCCAGCAAGGGTGACGTGATCTTCCAACTGGTACCGCGCAACACCGAAGCCAATGTCGAAGCGCGCTTCTCCTACCGTCAGTTCGGCGACGTGCTGCCAGGCACCGCCGTGCGCTTCCAGGTCGCCGGTGAAGACAAGACCCGCACCGGCAAGATCGTCAGCAGCACCAGCCTGAAAAGCGCCGACCTGTCTTCCGACATCCGCGTTTTGATCCAACCAGACGAAGCCCTGGACAGCACCCTCGCCGGCCGCCCGGTGGAAGTGAACAGCGACCGCGGCCCGAACCTGAGCTGGCTGATCGACAAAGCCATGGCAGCTGGTCTGTAACCGGAGGACATGCCTGTGACGACTCCTACCCTCAACACACCGCCGACCCTGTGGGAGCGAGCCTGCTCGCGAAGGGATCAACTCGGTTTGCCTGATACACCGCGTCGTCTGCTTCGCGAGCAGGCTCGCTCCCACAGTGGGTACGCAGTGTGTGCGCTGGCACTGGCAATGAGCCTCGCCGGCTGCGCCGGCCTGCCCGACCAGCGCCTGGCCAACGAAGCACTGAAACGTGGCGACACCGCCACCGCCGCGGCGAACTATCAGCAACTGGCGGACCTGGGCTATAGCGAAGCCCAGGTCGGCCTGGCCGATATTCAGGTCGATAGCCGCGACCCGGCGCAAATGAAACAGGCCGAAGCTACCTACCGTGCGGCGGCCAGCGTTTCGCCGCGCGCCCAGGCACGTCTCGGCCGCCTGCTGGTGGCCAAGCCCGGTGCCACCGAAGCCGAGCACCTCGAAGCCGAAGGCCTGCTGAAAAAAGCCTCCGCCGCTGGCGAAGGCAACACCTTGATCCCGTTGGCGATGCTGTACCTGCAATTCCCGCACAGCTTCCCCAACGTCGACGCGCAAAAGCAGATCAGCCAATGGCGCGCCGAAGGCAAGCCGGAAGCGGGCCTGGCGCAAGTGCTGCTGTACCGCACCCAGGGCACCTACGACCAGCACCTGGATGACGTGGAAAAAATCTGCAAGGCCGCGCTCAACACCACCGACATCTGCTACGTCGAACTGGCCACGGTCTATCAGAAAAAGGCCCAGCCGGAGCAACAGGCCGAGCTGATCAAGCAGATGCAGGCCGCGCACAGTCGGGGAACCGTGTCCGCTCAGCGAGTGGACAGTGTTGCGCGTGTACTGGCCGATCCGACCCTGGGCAAGACCGACGAAAAAACCGCGCAGTCGCTGCTCGAACCCATCGCCCCGGGCTACCCGGCGTCCTGGGTCACCCTCGCACAACTGATCTACGACTTCCCCGAACTGGGCGATGTCGACCAGATGATGAAGTACCTGGACAACGGCCGCGCCGCCGACCAGCCCCGCGCCGAACTGCTGCTGGGCAAGCTCTACTACGAAGGCAAGATGGTCCCGGCCGACGCCAAGGTCGCCGAGGAACACTTCCAGAAAGCCGTCGGCCGCGAAGTCGCCGCCGATTACTACCTCGGCCAGATCTATCGCCGTGGCTACCTGGGCAAGGTCTATCCGCAGAAGGCCCTCGACCACCTGCTGACCGCTGCGCGCAACGGCCAGAACAGCGCCGACTTCGCCATCGCCCAACTGTTTTCCCAGGGTAAGGGCACCAAGCCTGACCCACTCAACGCCTACGTGTTCAGCCAGCTCGCCAAAGCCCAGAACACCCCGCAAGCGACCGAGCTTGCACAAACACTCGAAGCCCAACTGCCACCTGCGCAAATGGCCGAAGCCCAACGCCTGTTGAAACAGGAACAGTCCGTTCGCGGTGCCTTGAGCCAGAACACGCCACAGCTGCAGGCCCTGCAAGAAGACGGCGAGGAATCCCTATGAAGTTGAATCCATTCATGAAGGCCGGTATCGGCCTGACGTTCGCATTGATCTGGTCGTGTCCGACACTGGCGGCGATGACTGAAGCACCGAAGAACTTCGGCCTTGAGGTGAAAATCACCGGCCAGTCCGAAGACGACCGTGACCTGGGTACCGCCCCTGGCGGTGACGTCAACGGTGTCGGCCTTGACCTGCGCCCGTGGGTGTATGGCGAAAGCGGCGCGTGGAGCGCCTACGCCATGGGCCAGGCGGTGACGTCCACCGACATCATCGAGACCGACACCCTGCAACAGTCCGATGGCGCCGAGACCACGGACAACGGTGATCGCCAAACCAAGAAAAACTACCTGGCCATGCGTGAGTTCTGGGTCGGCTACAGCGGCTTCACGCCCTACCCCGGCGAGATCCTCAAGCTCGGTCGCCAGCGCCTGCGCAACGACGACGGCCAATGGCGCGACACCAACATCGAAGCCCTGAACTGGACCTTCGACACCACCCTGTTGCGCGCCAACGCCGGTGTTGCCGAACGCTTCAGCGAGTACCGCACCGACTTGAAAGAACTGGCGCCCAAAGACAAGGATCGCCTGCACGCCTACGCCGATGCCGCGTACCAGTGGACACCGGGCAACTGGGTCGGCATTCGCGGTCATCACACCCATGACAACGGCAAGCTCGACTACCCGGAGCCGGGTGTGCCGGCCGATACGCTGGACAAGAAGCAGAACGGTGACATCAGCTGGCTCGGTCTGACTGCCGACAGTGACGCTTACAACTGGCGCAACACCAACACGGTCAATTACTGGGGCAGCATCACCGGCATGAGTGGCAATACCGACACCGTCAACCCACTCAATGCCGACGGCACACGTCCAGCCGAAGCCAAGCGCGGTGAAGACCTCAACGGCTGGGCGACCGATATCGGTGTACGCCTGCGCCTCGATCCGCAATGGCAAGTCGGTGCTGCCTATGCCCGCGCCAGCGCCGAGTACGAACAGAACGGCCTGGAAAGCAACCGCTCGAACTTCACTGGTACCCGCTCGCGCGTGCACCGTTTCGGCGAGGCCTTCCGTGGCGAAATGAACAACCTGCAAACCGCGACCTTGTTCGGTTCCTGGATGCTCAACGACGAGTACGACGCGAGCCTGATCTACCACAAGTTCTGGCGTGTCGACGGCAATAAGCCGGTGGGCAGCAACGGCATCAACGCCGTGCAGAACAACACCGACGACGTGACTGGCGCCGTGCTGTCCAGCACTTCGCTGCCGCTGAACGACGGTGAAAAAGACATGGGTCAGGAAATGGACCTGGTGGTCACCAAGTACTTCAAGCAGGGTCTGTTGCCGGCGGCGTTGAGCCAGTCCATCGACGAGCCTTCGGCCCTGGTGCGCTTCCGTGGCGGCGTGTTCAAGCCGGGTGACGCCTATGGCAAAGAAGTCGATTCGTACATGCACCGCGCGTTCATCGACGTGATCTGGCGCTTCTGATGCACATTGCGAAGGGAGTCTCCCGGATGAACCATCAAGCCTCAAAGGGCTCGATCAGCCTGCTGGCCGGCGCGATGCTGCTGGCCAGTGCCGCTGCCTTCGCCAATGTGGAGCCGGCCGCCCCCCAACAGGGCAAGCCGGCCACCATGGCCAAGGAACTGCAACAGGCCAAGACCTACACCGTCAGCAGCGCACCGACCGCACCGCTGGAACTGGACACGCCGAAGCTGCCGGACCTTTCGGGCTACACCGCCGAGGCCGTCGCCGCGAAAATCGTGCGCAGCAAAGCAGGCAAAGTCAGCGTGCGCCGCATGATGCAGGAAGACGCCTTGAAGGACTTCATCGGCGGCGACAACAAGATGGCCGAGTGGGTCGTGCGCCAGCACGGCATCCCCCAGGCGATCTTCGTCGACGACGGCTACATGAACTTCAAGGACCTGGCGAAGAAGCAGCCCAAGTACATCATCGAGACCGCGCCAGGCGTGTACCTGGCGAAGTTGCCGATCGTGGTCGGCCGTCACGGCATCCTGGAAATCGACAAGCAGACCCAGGAGTTGCGCCTGTCCCAGGAGGCCGGTTCGTTCCTGGTCAACGACGGTCAGTTGTTTGTGCGTGACACCAAAATCACCGGCTGGCGCGAGAAGGACAACGGCCCGGCCACGTTCAACTCGCCCAAGGAATTCCGTCCGTTCCTGCTGGCCTGGGGTGGCACCGAGACCTACATCGCCAACAGCAAGATGGCCAGCTTCGGCTACGCCAACAGTAAGTCCTACGGCGTGAGTATTTCCCAGTACACGCCGAACATGGCCAAGGTGCTCAAGCGACCGATGCCGACCGGCTGGATCGTCGGCTCCGAGTTCTCGGACATGTGGTACGGCTTCTACTGCTACGAAACCCGCGATTTCGTGGTCAAGGGTAATACCTACAAAGACAACATCGTCTACGGCATCGACCCCCATGACCGCTCGCACGGTCTGATCATCGCCGACAATACGGTGCACGGGACCAAGAAGAAGCACGGGATCATTATTTCCCGTGAGGTCAACGACAGCTTCATCTTCAACAACCGCACCTTCGACAACAAGCTGTCCGGCATCGTGATCGACCGTAACAGCGTCAACAACCTGATCGCCCACAACGAGGTTTACCAGAACCACACCGACGGCATCACCCTCTACGAGAGTGCCGACAACCTGTTGTGGGGCAACAAGGTATTGAGCAACCGCCGCCACGGCATCCGCATTCGTAACAGTGTGAACATTCGCCTGTACGAAAACGTCGCCATGGCCAACGGCCTGACGGGCGTCTACGGGCACATCAAAGACCTCTCCAACACTGACCGTGACATCAAGCTCGACCCGTTCGACGCCGAGGTGTCACTGATCGTGGTCGGCGGTGAACTGGCGGCCAATGGCAGTGGCCCGCTGTCCATCGACTCACCGTTGAGCGTGGAGCTGTACCGCGTGTCCATGCTCGCCCCGACCAAATCCAGCGGCATCAGCTTTTCGGGGATTCTCGGTGAGCGCCAGGATGAAATTCTCGACCTGCTGGTGCGCCAGCAGAAAGCCGTGCTGATCGACCCTGTCGAACGCCAGACCGAAATGCGGGACTGAGGATAATTTTATGCACCCACACTTGATCAAATTACTCAGCCTGTCGGCCCTGACCGCCGGCATTCTCGCCGCCAGCAACGGCGCGCGTGCCGACGAAGTACAAGCGCCCAAGTTCTCGGCAGAGCCGTGCTGCAGCCTGTGCCCGGCCGCCCACGATGCGAAGAACTACACCACCCGCTACCAGCAAAACTTCACCACGCTGGTGCAGGCCCAGGGCGATTGGTTGTTCCGTACGCAAGAAGATTTGCGCACTGAATTCGACACCACCCCCGCCGGCTATAAACGCATGAAACAGCTGCACGATGCGTTCAAGAGCAAGGGTGTGGAACTGGTTGTTGTGTATCAACCGACCCGTGGCCTGGTGAACCGCAACAAGTTGAATCCGGCGGAAAAAGCCAGCTTCGATTTCGACAAGGCGCTGCGCAACTACAAGACCATGCTCGGCCGTTTCGCCGCCATGGGTTACGTGGTGCCGGACCTGTCGCCGCTGACCAACGAGTCGCTGCCCGATACCCTGCCGGCCCACGATTTCTACTTCCGCGGCGACCAACACTGGACCCCGTACGGCGCCCAGCGCACGGCGAAAATCGTTGCCGAAAAGGTCAAGCAGCTGCCTGAATTCGCCGACATTCCCAAACGTGAATTCGAGACCCATAAGTCGGGTCGCATGGGCAAGACCGGAACATTGCACAACATGGCCGGTCAACTCTGTGGCACCAGCTACGCGATCCAGTACATGGATCAATTCACCACCGAGCCCAAGGGCGAAGCAGGCGATGGCGATCTGTTCGGCGATTCCGGCAACCCGCAGATCACCCTCGTGGGCACCTCCCACAGTGGCAAGAACTACAACTTCGCCGGTTTCCTCGAAGAGGCCATCGGCGCCGACATTCTCAACGTGGCGTTCCCCGGCGGCGGTCTGGAAGGTTCGATGCTGCAGTACTTGGGCAGCGACGAGTTCCAGAAGAACCCGCCGAAGATTCTCATCTGGGAATTCTCGCCGCTCTACCGCCTGGACCAGGAAACCATCTACCGCCAGATGATGGCGCTGCTGGACAACGGTTGCGAAGGCAAGGCTGCACAAATGTCCGGCAGCACCACGCTCAAGCCGGGCAAAAACGAGTTGATGGTCAACAGCAACAACCTCGATCTGCGTAACAGCAGTCACCAGGTCGACATCCGCTTCGCCGACACCTCGGTGAAAACCCTGCAAGCCACCCTCTGGTACATGAACGGGCGCCACGAGGACATCAAGATCGAAAAACCGGAAACCTCCGAAACCGACGGACGTTTCGCCTTCGAGTTGCGCACGGACGAAGACTGGGCCTCGCAGAACCTGCTGGCCGTCGAAGTCCAGGGGCCTGAAAAACCAGGCGCCGCGCCGCAGAAGG
This sequence comes from Pseudomonas putida, assembly GCF_050990305.1. GTDB lineage: Bacteria > Pseudomonadota > Gammaproteobacteria > Pseudomonadales > Pseudomonadaceae > Aquipseudomonas > Aquipseudomonas putida_AH. The sequence goes on from NZ_CP158817.1 coordinate 5,458,000, forward strand.
TCGACGCGAAAATCTGCAAACGCAACGTATTCCCGGGCGCGGAGCAACGTACTGCTTCGGCCGGGCAATGAGGTCTGCCATGCGATATCCGAAACTTGCAACTCTGACGCTCTTGAGCCTGGCGATGTTCGCCGCAACCACCCAAGCGGCCGCGCCTCTGCGTCCGCCTCAGGGGTACTTCGCACCCATCGAGAAAGTCAAAACCGGTGACAACGGCGAAGGCTGCGATGCGATGCCGACGCCGTATACCGGCTCGCTGCAATTTCGCAGCAAGTACGAAGGCTCGGACAAGGCCCGCGCGACCCTGAACGTGCAATCGGAAAAAGCCTTCCGCGACAGCACCGCCGACATCACCAAAATCGAGCGCGGCACCAGCAAGCGAGTCATGCAGTTCATGCGTGACGGCCGTCCGGAACAACTGGAATGTACGCTCAATTGGCTGACGGGCTGGGCCAAGGCCGATGCGTTGATGTCCAAGGACTTCAACCACACCGGCAAGTCGATGCGTAAATGGGCGCTGGGCAGCATGGCGTCGTCTTACATTCGCCTGAAATTCTCCGATTCCCATCCGCTGGCCAACCACCAGCAAGAGTCGCAACTGATCGAAGCCTGGTTCAGCAAAATGGCCGACCAGGTGGTCAGCGACTGGGACAACCTGCCGCTGGAAAAAACCAACAACCACTCGTACTGGGCTGCCTGGTCGGTGATGGCAACCTCCATCGCCACTAACCGCCGCGACCTGTTCGATTGGGCCGTGAAGGAATACAAGGTTGGCGCCAACCAGGTCGACGCCGATGGCTACCTGCCCAACGAACTCAAGCGCCAGCAACGGGCGCTGGCCTACCACAACTACGCCCTGCCGCCGCTGGCGATGATCGCCAGTTTCGCCCAGGTCAACGGTGTGGATCTGCGTCAGGAAAACAATGGCGCCCTGAAACGCCTGGGCGACCGCGTACTCGCTGGGGTCAAGGACCCTGACGAATTCGAGCAGAAAAACGGCAAGAAACAGGACATGACCGACCTGAAGGAGGACATGAAATTCGCCTGGCTCGAACCGTTCTGCACGCTCTACACCTGCTCGGCGGATGTGCTGCAGAAGAAACATTCGATGCAGCCGTTCAAGACCTTCCGCCTCGGCGGTGACCTGACCAAGGTTTACGACCCGGCCAATGAAAAAGGCAAAGGTTCGTAGGAGCCGGCTTGCTGGCGATTGGGACTACACGGTGTACCTGACACACCGTGTCGCCCCAATCGCCAGCAAGCCGGCTCCTACAGAGAATTGTTGAGGCTTTGATTGCAATGCATCCCCCGTTTTTTGTGGGGGGGTTGGGGGGGCCGTTGGCCCTTGACTGTTGGTTAAAAGCGTAGGAGCCAGCTTGCTGGCGATTGGAACAACACGGTGTACCTGACACACCGCCATCGCTGGCAAGCCAGCTCCTACACATTAAACAAGGAGAGATCGGGATGGTTTTTTCATCCAACGTGTTCCTGTTTTTGTTCTTGCCGATCTTCCTCGGCTTGTACTACCTGAGCGGGCAACGCTATCGCAATTTGCTGCTGCTGATCGCCAGCTACGTGTTCTACGCCTGGTGGCGTGTGGACTTTTTGGCGCTGTTTGCCGCCGTCACATTGTGGAACTACTGGATCGGCCTGCGCGTCGGCGCCCCCGGGGTCAAGACCCAACCGGCACAGCGCTGGCTGCTGCTCGGCGTGGCCGTCGACTTGTGCATCCTGGGCTACTTCAAGTACGCCAACTTCGGTGTGGACAGCATCAACGCGATGATGACTTCCGTCGGTCTGGAACCTTTCATCCTGACCCACGTGCTGTTGCCGATCGGGATCTCGTTCTACATCTTCGAGTCCATCAGCTACATCATCGACGTCTACCGTGGCGACACCCCGGCGACCCGAAACCTGATCGACTTCGCGGCGTTCGTGGCGATCTTCCCGCACCTGATCGCCGGCCCCGTGTTGCGCTTTCGCGACCTGGCCGATCAGTTCAACAACCGCACCCACACCCTCGACAAATTCTCCGAGGGCTGCACGCGGTTCATGCAGGGTTTCATCAAGAAAGTCTTCATCGCCGACACCCTCGCGGTGGTGGCCGACCATTGCTTCGCCCTGCAAAACCCGACCACGGGCGATGCCTGGCTCGGCGCCCTGGCGTACACCGCGCAGTTGTATTTCGACTTCTCCGGTTACAGCGACATGGCCATCGGCCTGGGTCTGATGATGGGTTTCCGCTTCATGGAAAACTTCAAGCAGCCCTACGTCAGCCAGTCGATCACCGAGTTCTGGCGCCGCTGGCACATCAGCCTGTCCACCTGGCTGCGCGACTACCTGTACATCACCCTGGGCGGCAACCGCAAAGGCACGCTGATGACCTATCGCAACCTGTTCCTGACCATGCTGCTCGGTGGTCTGTGGCACGGCGCGAACATCACCTACATCGTCTGGGGCGCGTGGCACGGCATGTGGCTGGCGATTGAAAAAGCCATCGGCCTGAACACCACGCCACGCAGCTTCAACCCGATCCGCTGGGCACTGACCTTCCTGCTGGTGGTGATGGGCTGGGTGATTTTCCGTGCCGAGAACCTGCACGTAGCTGGTCGTATGTACGGCGCGATGTTCAGCTTCGGCGACTGGTCGCTGTCGGAACTCAACCAGGCCAGCCTCACCGGCCTGCAAGTGGCGACGTTGATCGTGGCTTACGTGACATTGGCGTTCTTCGGCCTGCGCGATTTCTACACCAATCAGCCGCCGGTCAAGACCAAGCCTGCCGTGAATGTCGATGTCGATGGCCCGGCCGCCGCGACCACCGGCACGATCAAGGCCGTGCCTGGGGATAACCCGGCGAGCATCCACCAGCCTGGCTACACCGGGGGCGTGGAAGCGCAGGTGCAACCGGCTTACTGGACCGCTAACTGGTCGCGCTACGTGATGCGTGCGCTGGTGCTGCTGCTGTTCATCGCCTCGATTCTCAAACTCTCGGCGCAAAGCTTCTCGCCGTTCCTTTACTTCCAGTTCTGAGGGATCTGACCATGACCCGCTCATTACGCATCTTCTACATCGCCCTGTTTCTGGTGACGCTGCTGGCCCTGGGCCTGTGGTCGGTCCGCAGCTTCCTGGGCTTCAGCACCAACGCCGACGCGACGGTGCTCAATGGCCGCTGGACCAAGGCAGTAGAGACGCACTACGACGACGAATTTCCGATCAAGCGACTGGGCACCAACCTCTGGGCGGCGCTGGATTTCAAACTGTTCAACGAAGGTCGTCCGGGCGTGGTGCTCGGTCGCGACCAGTGGCTGTACAGCGATGAAGAATTCCATCCGGTGGTCAACGAAGAGTTGAACCTGCAAGGTAACTACGCGCTGGTCGAAGGCGTGCGCCAGACCCTGAAAGCCAAAGGTGTGCAACTGGTGATGGCAGTGGTACCGGCCAAGGTGCGCCTGTACCCGGAACATCTCGGCGAGGTGAAACCGGCGAGCATCCACACCAATTTGTACAAGGACTTCCACCAGCGCCTGGCCGCCGACCGGATTCCGGCACCGGACCTGCTCGGTCCGTTGCAAGCCGCCAAGAACGACGGCAAGCAAGTGTTCCTGCGCACCGATACGCACTGGACTCCGGAAGGCGCCGAAATCGCCGCCAACCGCCTGGCCAAGACCATTGCTGACAAGTTCCCGCTGAGCGGCGAGCCGCAAAACTTCGTCACCGAACCTGCAGAGAAGGTCACGCACAAGGGCGACCTGCGTCTGTTCCTGCCGCTGGACCCGCTGTTCGAAAACCTGATGCCGGCGCAAGAACCTTTGCAAAAGCGCAACACCGTGGCCGCAGTCAGCCAGCCTGCCGGTGACGACGCGCTGTTCGCCAACACCGAAGTACCCGTCGCGCTGATCGGCACCAGCTACAGCGCCAACCCTAACTGGAACTTCGTCGGCGCGCTCAAGCAAGCCCTGCACAGCGACGTGGTCAATTACGCCGAAGACGGCCACGGCCCGATCCTGCCGATGCTCAGCTACCTCAAAAGCGACGCTTTCAAGAACAGCCCGCCCCAGGTGCTGATCTGGGAGTTCCCTGAACGATATCTGCCTGTGAACAACGAAATCGGCGACGCCGACCCGCAGTGGGTCGCAGAGCTTAAACAAGCCGGCGCCCGCCAACAAAACGTAGCCGCAAACACTAAATCCGAGACGCCCGACCGGGCGCAAAACTGAAAGAGAGAGGTAATCCCATGACTTTCACTACTACTCCTCGTCGTCTCGCCAAGACCTTTGCATTGGTTGCTGGTATGAGTGTGCTCTCGATGCAGGCCTTCGCCGGTGGCGATGCTGCGCTGTATGGCCCGACCGCGCCGAAAGGCTCGACCTTCGTACGTATCTACAACGCCAGCAGCGCCGAAGTCAGCGCCACCGTCGGCAGCACCAACCTGAGCGACGTCGCGCCGCTGTCGAGCAGTGACTTCAGCTTCATGCCGGGCGGTGATTACAGCGCCAAGGTCGGCAGCCAGACGCTGCCGGTGAAACTGGCCGGCGACCACTATTACACCTTGGTCAACAACGCCAGCGGCGCGCCGCAACTGATCGAAGAGCCGCCGTTCAAGAACAAACAGAAATCCCTGGTGCGCGTGCAGAACCTCAGCGACAAGTCGCTGACCCTGAAGACCGCCGACGGCAAGACCGACGTGGTGCCGAACGTGGCCGCCAAGGGCCGTGGCGAGCGTGAAATCAACCCGGTGAAAGTCAGCCTGGCGCTATACGATGGCGCAACGAAAGTCGGCGACGTAAAGCCAGTCGCCCTGGAACGCGGTGAAGCCGCGGTGCTGTACGTCACCGGCAGCGGCAGCAGCCTGTCGCCGGTCTGGGTCAAGCGCCCGGTATCGACGCGCTAAACATTTTCCCGGATTGCTCCCCTGGACCGCTGAAAAAACGCGGTCCCCCGTAGGAGCCGGCTTGCTGGCGATGGCGTCCTCAAGGGCCCCATCGCCAGCAAGCCGGCTCCTACAGAGGGCGAGGGCAATCCGACTCGAAACAAAAACAAGAGTGAAACGACACAACGTTCGTAGCTCTAACCAAACGATTTGCAAGGAGTAACAACATGATTCCGGTGATCTTGTCAGGTGGTAGTGGCTCACGTCTTTGGCCGCTTTCCCGTAAGCAGTTCCCTAAACAGTTCCTGGCCCTGACCGGCGAGCACACGTTGTTCCAGCAAACCCTGGAGCGCCTGGTGTTCGAAGGCATGGACACCCCGATCGTGGTCTGCAACAAGGACCACCGTTTCATCGTCAACGAGCAACTGGCCGCCCGCAAGCTGGAAACCCAGCGCATCCTGATGGAACCGTTCGGCCGCAACACCGCGCCGGCCGTGGCCCTGACCGCGATGATGCTGGTCAATGAAGGTCGTGACGAGTTGATGCTGGTGCTGCCGGCCGACCACGTGCTGGAAGATCAGAAAGCCCTGCAACGCGCCCTGGCCCTGGCCACCGTTGCCGCCGAAAACGGTGAAATGGTGCTGTTCGGCGTGCCGGCCACCAAACCGGAAACCGGTTACGGCTACATCAAGTCGACCAACGACTCGCTGCTGCCCGAAGGCGTCAGCCGCGTCTCGCACTTCGTCGAAAAACCTGACGTCAAACGTGCCACCGAGTACGTCCAGTCCGGCGGTTACTTCTGGAACAGCGGCATGTTCCTGTTCCGCGCCAGCCGTTTCCTGGAAGAGCTGAAAAAGCATGATCCGGACATCTACGACACCTGCCTGCTGACCCTGGAACGCAGCCAGCAGGACGCCGACACCGTCTCCCTCGACGAAGCCACCTTCGCCTGCTGCCCGGACAACTCCATCGACTACTCGGTGATGGAAAAAACCCAGCGCGCCTGCGTGGTGCCGCTGACCGCCGGCTGGAGCGATGTCGGCTGCTGGTCGTCGTTGTGGGAGGTCAACCCGAAAGACGCCAACGGCAACGTCACCAAAGGCGATGTGGTGGTCCAGGACAGCCGCAACTGCATGATCCACGGCAACGGCAAACTGGTGTCGGTGATCGGCCTGGAAAACATCGTGGTCGTCGAAACCAAGGACGCCATGATGATCGCGCACAAGGACAAGGTCCAAGGCGTTAAACAGATGGTCAACACCCTCAACGAACAGGGTCGCAGCGAGACTCAGAACCACTGCGAAGTCTATCGTCCGTGGGGCTCCTACGACTCGGTGGACATGGGCGGGCGCTTCCAGGTCAAGCACATCTCGGTCAAGCCGGGTGCGTGCCTGTCGCTGCAGATGCACCACCACCGCGCCGAGCACTGGATCGTCGTCAGCGGCACCGCCGAGGTGACCTGCGATGAAAACGTGTTCCTGTTGACCGAGAACCAGTCGACCTACATCCCGATTGCCTCGGTTCACCGTTTGCGCAATCCGGGCAAGATCCCGCTGGAAATCATCGAAGTGCAATCGGGCAGCTACCTGGGCGAAGACGATATCGAGCGGTTTGAAGATATCTACGGTCGTTCGACCCCGATCGAGCGCGGCGTGTCGGTGAAAACCATCGCGCAGTAAACCTCTGTAGACCTTGAGCCCCTGACCGGCCTGCTGCGTCCCCTATCCGCAGCGGGTTGGTCAGGGGCTTTTTTTCAAGCAAGAGCAAAAGATCGCAGCCTTCGGCAGCTCCTACAGGGGATTGCGGTCACTGTAGGAGCTGCCGAAGGCTGCGATCTTTTGACTTTGCTTCTCCCATCGCCAACCTCACCCGCGCTTAGGTACGATGGTCTCCCCATCCCCGAGGTTTGCGCCCCATGTTCATCGGCATCCTGCTGGTCATTACCTGGGTGATCCTGTTGCTGCGCTATCCCGCCAAGGCCCTGCCGGTTTCCCTGGCCGCCGCCGTCGGCCTGGGTATCGTCGCCACCTGGGTGATCTGGATGGACCACCGCGAACTCAAGCAACTGCAGCGCCTGGAATTGCGCATCAGCTACGCACCGCAACAATGCCCCGCCGACCGTCCGCTGAAATTGACCCTGAACAATGGCAACGACGTGCCGCTGACCGAGCTGCGCTGGCGAGTCACCGCTTATGCGCCGGGCGACACGGTCAACCTGGCCGACAATCAATACACCGCCCCGCGCTACCGCGGCCCCGGCGAATTGCAGGCCGGTGGCAATTGGGAAGACTGTTTGCCCCTACCGCCACTGCGACCCGGCTACCGTCCGGAAACCCTGGAGTTTCGCGCCGAGCGTTTGCAGGGTAGTTTCTCCGACTAAACAGCTCCGACTGACTTGATTTCCCACTCTTTGCACAAGGAACGCGCCATGCCTGTTGCGTTGATCACCGGTTGTTCCAGCGGCATCGGCCGCGCCCTCGCCGATGTATTCAAAACGGTCGGTTACGAAGTCTGGGCCACTGCACGCAGGGCTGAAGATGTCGCCCTGTTGAGCGCTGCCGGCTTCACCGCCGTGCAACTGGATGTCAATGACGGTCAGGCACTTGAACAGTTGAGCGAACGGATCAACCAGCAGCACGGCGGCCTCGATGTGCTGATCAACAACGCCGGTTACGGTGCCATGGGTCCTTTGCTCGATGGCGGCGTGCAGGCGATGCAGCGCCAATTCGAAACCAATGTCTTTGCCATCGTCGGTGTAACCCGTGCCTTGTTTCCGGTGTTACGCCGGGCCAAAGGAATCGTGGTGAACATCGGCAGCGTTTCAGGGGTGTTGGTCACGCCGTTCGCGGGCGCTTACTGCGCGTCCAAGGCTGCCGTGCATGCCTTGAGCGATGCCTTGCGCATGGAGCTGGCGCCGTTTGGCGTGCATGTCATGGAAGTGCAGCCTGGCGCCATTGCCTCAAGCTTTGCCAAGAACGCCGGCCACGAGGCCGAGCAACTGATCAGTGAACAATCGCCCTGGTTCCCGTTGCGTGAAGGTATTCGCGCACGGGCCAAGGCGTCCCAGGACAACCCGACCCCAGCCAGTGAATTTGCAGCTGGATTGCTCAAGGCCGTGCAGCAGAGCAAGCCACCGCGGCTGGTGCGGCTGGGCAATGGCAGCCGGGCGCTGCCGCTGCTGGCGGGGTTGGTACCCAAGGGTTTGCTGGAATCGACATTGATGAAGCGGTTCGGATTGCGTGGGCAGCTCTGAGACCGCGTCGCGGCCTTCGCGGGCAAGCCTCGCTCCTAAGGAACGGTAGGTGTCGCGGATAGTGTGAGCGACACAGGACCTGTAGGAGCGAGGCTTGCCCGCGATGGCGCCAGAACAAACACCACAGAATTTGAGGAATCACCATGACCGACTACACCGACTACTTCGACGAAGTGATCCAGGCCCACGTCGCCATCGAAAAATGGCTGGCCGAGGAGCAGGACATGTCGGAACTGGATCACCTACTGAGCCGTTTCTCGCCACAGTTTTCCATGGTCTCGCCCTTGGGCCGGGTGCTGGACTTCGACGCGCTGAACGAACTGTTCACCCTGGCGGGCGGCAAGAAACTCGGCTTTCGCATCCAGCTCAGCGAGCTGAGTGGCCTCGCACTGCACGATGCCGGCGCGACAGTGAGTTATCGCGAACAACAGACCGACGCTACCGGCCTACACTCCGATCGCCGCTCGACCGTGGTATTCGAGAAGGTCGATGGCAAGATCCTTTGGCGGCATTTGCAGGAAACGTTCTGCTGAGCACTTCAATCACCCGCCCCCTGTAGGAGCGAGCATGCTCGCGATGGACGATAGAACACCGCGGGGCATCGGGCTTCCAGCGTTATCGTTGACGTCCATCGCGAGCATGCTCGCTCCTACAGGGGCAGGGTTAAATCGGTTTGACCACCACCGTGCAAGTAATCCCCGCCGCCAACAGCACCCCTTCCGGTACTTCATCAATGTGAATCCGCACCGGCACCCGTTGCGCCAATCTCACCCAGTTGAAGGTCGGGTTCACATCAGCAATCAGCTCGCGGCTTTCCGGGTTGTCGCGGTCGTAGATGCCGCGCGAAATGCTTTCCACATGCCCCTTGAGCACTTCACCGCTCATCAGTTGCATGTCGGCCTTATCGCCCACCCGCACGTGGGGCAGTTTGGTTTCTTCAAAGAAGCCGTAGACCCAGAACGAGTTCATGTCGACCACGGCCATTTTCGCTTCGCCAATGCGCGCATAGTCGCCGCGATGCACATTAAGGTTGGTTACGTAACCGTCCACCGCCGCGCGGACTTCCGTGCGCTTGAGGTTCAACTCGGCGGCTTCCAGTTGCGCCTGGGCCTGTTGATAGTCGGCCAGGGCCGAGTCGGCGATGTTGCTGGCGTCGTCGCGGTTTTCCTTGGAGATCACCAGGTTGTCCAGGTCCGCACGGCGATGAGCATTGACCTTGCGCATCTCCCACGTCGCCTTGCGCGAGGCCACCAGCGACTGCGCCTGCTTCACCGCGAGGCGGTAGTGCTCGGGGTCGATCTGCATCAGCAGGTCGCCCTTCTTCACCAGCTGGTTGTCACGCACCGGCACATCCACCACTTCGCCGGTGACGTCGGCGGCGACGTTGATGATGTCGGCACGCACCCGACCGTCGCGGGTCCACGGGGTTTCCATGTAGTGCACCCAGAGGGTGCGACCGGTCCATATCGCCAGGGCGAGTACCAGCAGGGTCGCAAGCAGGCTGAAAAACTTTTTCATCAGAGTGTTCTCAACGGTAGACAGTCAGCGCCATGGCGCCGAACAGACAGGTAAACAGACTCAGGCGCAGCAAAGCCGGGTGCCAGAAGAAGCGGTACAAATCGAACCCGGAGAAAAACCGGTCAAGCCCCCAGGCAAGCGCGGCGGCGATCAAAAACATCAGGGTCATGGTCGGCATGTACACGCCGTGGAAGGCGATTTCACGGGGCATGTACACGCCGTGGAAGGCGATTTCACGGGGCATGTGCAAGTCCTTGAGGCTTGGCGGCGGGTGAGTACCTGGACAGCGGCGATTGCGGGTCCAGCAACGAAGTTCGGATGAAGTGCAGGTAGCTTTTGACCCGGCGCAACGCCGACGTGTCGAAGTGCGGGGCGAAGGGTTCATCGGTGGCTTGCACGCGGCTGATCGCATGATCGACCGCCACCAAGGCGCGCTCCAGATTGCTTTGCCCCGGTTGCAGAAACAGCCGCACCAGCGCCCGGCCCATCACCCGGATCGACTGACGCCACGGCTGGGATTCGGCATAGGCCGGATGCACCGGTAGCGTCGCCTGTTCCTTGCGCAACTCGATGATCGCGTGGCCGATCTCCAGCACCACGAACATCCAGCGCAGCAAATTGCGCTGCACTTGTGGCTGCCCCGCCGCGAAGCCGTAGGCCTGATGCACCAGGTCGCGAGTGCGGCTTTCGAAGCTCGACGCCAGCCCCTTGAGTTTGCCGCTGATGGCGTACACCACTTGGCCGCGCAGATCCTGCTCCAAACGCCGCCACAACCAACGGCTGTTGGGCGGCAGAATGATCGCCCCTGCCGCCGCGCAGACCAGCATGCCGATCACCATGGCGATGTAGTCATTGATGAAGGTGTAGGGGTTGTAGACCGTGAGGTTGTCCGGCACTGAACCCATACTGAAGAAGATCAGCAAACCCACACCGACCCCGGCGTATTGCGGCCGCGATGCCAGAAACGCGCCGAACACGAAGACCGGTGCGAGCATCACGCACAGCAAGGGGAAGCCATCGATCCACGGATAGATGAAAAACATCTCGGCGAAACCGATCAACGCGCCAAGAAAGGTGCCGCAGGCCATCTGGAATGACATGCGCTTGGGGTTCGGCGTGGCGGCGGACAAGCCCACGGTAGCGGCGGCCACCAAGGTCATGGTCGCCCCGCTTGGCCAGGCGGTGGCCACCCAATAACTGCCCAGCACCACCAGAATGAACGCAGCACGAATACCCGACGCGGCAGCGGCCAGCCAGTTGGTTTGCGGGGTGAAGGGTTCATCCCACTGTTCGCGCTCGTGGCTGTGATCGGCCAGCGACGCGTGGGTCTGTGCATAACTGTGCAAGTCATCGACGAAGCGATAGAGCAGTTCGTACGCGGTGTGGAAATCCAGTTGCTCGGCGTCGCTCGGGCCACTCTCCTGGAAGACCGCCCGCAGGCTGCGCACCCGCGCCGGTAAGTCCGCCTTGTAAGCCGTCAACGCCGTGACCAGCCGTGCCGCATCGGCGCTGGTCAGGGCTCGGCCGCTGAAGCCATCGAGCAGTTCGGCCAGATCCTGCAGGCCCGGTTTGATCGCTGCTGCCACATGATCAGCACCGTTGCTGCGCAGGCGTTCCAGCAACTGGTGCAAGGCATTGAAGCGGGTGCTGATGCCCATGAACTCGCTGTTCAGGCGACTGAGTCGACCGTTACGCCGACGCATGTGCGGGTCTTCGAACACGGTGACGCTGCGCAGGCCTTCCAGGCCCACCGCCTCGGCGATGAAGCGCACGTTGCCGGCTTCGAACGCCTCTTGCTTGCTGCGCCCGCGCAAGCCGTCGGTGACGAACAGGGCGAACACGCCAAAGCGCTGGTACAAGGCATTGCGCATGGCGGCACTGGAGGTTTGCGGCAGGATCGCGGCGCTGACCAGGGTCGAGCAGAGAATCCCCAGGGAGATTTCCAGCACCCGCCAGACTGCCGCCATGAAGGCGCCTTCGGGGTGCGCCAGCGCCGGCAATCCGACCATCGCGGCGGTGTAACCGGCGAGCACGAAACCATAGGCGCGAAAGTTGCGACTGCGGGCCGCACCGGCCGTGCAGATGCCGACCCAGATCGCCAGCGCGCCGAGGAACAGCTCAGTGTTCTGCGCGAATAACGCAATCAGCGCCACCATCACCGCCGACCCGGCCAGGGTGCCGAGGAAGCGGTAGAAACTCTTGGCGAACACCTGGCCGCTTTGTGGCTGCATGACGATGAACACGGTGATCATCGCCGTGCGCGGTTGCGGCAGCTCCAGGCGCATGGCCAGCCAAAGCGTCAGGAACGCGGCGATCAGCACCTTGAAAATGTACACCCAGGTCACGCCATCGCTGCGTGCCCAGTCGAAGAAACCCCGGCGCCATTCCAGGGAGTACAGCCAGCGCAAAGGGGCGGGCATGGGGGTCATCAAATCCTGCTCATCATCAAAAAAAGCATGCCTGCGGCCGGAGAGCTTTTGTGGTGAGGGGATTTAGCGAAACGTCGCACCGCCCCGTTCGGCTGCGCAGCAGTCGTAAACCCGACAAATGCAGTTTTACTGCTGAAACGCGGTTGCAGCTTTTGGGGCCGCTTCGCGACCCAACGGGGATAAATCCCCTCGCCACAAAAGTGAGCTCCCACGGGTTTTGTGTTCACCGTAGGAGGACCGGGGTTTTCGGGGCGGCGGTCTGGCTGTCTTTCGGCACGTCGTTGCCCGCGCCCAATCCACCGCCGAGCGCCGTCACCAGTTCGGCATGGGCACTCAACCGCGCCGCCTGCACCTGCTGCTGAACCTGCTGCTGCTTGAACAGCAATGTCTGGGCGTTGAGCACGTTGAGGTAATCGGTCAACCCGCGCTGATAGGCGATCATCGCGATGTCATAGGTCTTCTGCGCCGTGGCCACCGACTCGGCAGCGAAGGCTTGCTGCTTGTCCATCGACTCGCGGCGAATCAACTGATCGGAGATGTTCTTCAGCGCATTGACCAGGGTCTGGTTGTACTTGGCCACGGCGATGTCATAGCCGGCTGAGGCTTCACCCAACTCGGCGCGCAAACGCCCGCCATCGAAGATCGGCAAGGAAATCGCCGGTCCCACGCTGTAGTTGAGTTTCTTGCCGGTCAGGAACTCCAGTGCCCCGCCGCCGGTGGCCATGTAACCCAGGCTGCCCACCAGATCGACGTTGGGGTAGAAACCGGCATGGGCCACATCGATACCCCGGGCCTGCGCCGCCACTTGCCAGCGGCTGGCGACCACGTCCGGGCGCTGGCCGAGCAATTGCGCGGGCAATGACGACGGCAATTTCAGCGGTGCGCCCAGCGACAGCGTCGGCCGTTGCAATTGCGCACCCTCCCCCGGTCCTTTGCCTGCCAGCGCGGCCAATTGGTTGCGGCTCAGGGCGATTTCTTCGTCCAGTGCATCGATCTGCCGATGGGTTTCCGGCAACGGCGTTTCGGCCTGGCTGACTTCGAAATGCGTGCCGATACCACCGTTCAGACGTTTTTGTGCCAGATCGAGGATCTGCTGTTGCTGCTTCAAGGTCGCTTCGACGATGTCGCGCTGGGCGTAATGCAACGAGAGTTCGATGTAGACGCGCACGATGTTGTTCTGCAATTCGAGCTGGGCCTGACGCGCTTCGGCGACCGTCATGTGGGCCATGTCCACGGCACGCTCGGTGGTGTTGCTTTCGCGGCCCCAGAGGTCCAGGGCATAACTGAAGCCCAGCGCGGCGTTGTTGTCCCAGGTGGTGCTGTTGGCCAGATCACCGGGGCCATAGAACTGATCGGTGGGCCAGTTGTGACGTTTGAGGGTGGACTCGCCATTGATCTGCAGCGACTCGGCCGCTTCGGCCACGCCCGCCATGGCTTTGGCCTGACGCACCCGAGCGGCGGCCATGGCCAGGCTCGGGCTGCCTTGCACGGCGAGGTCAATCCAATGATTCAATTGCGGGTCGCCATAGGCCTGCCACCATTGGGCGGTGGGCCAGTGTGCATCCTGGGCGGCACTCTGGATGGCTTCGTCGGTGACCAGTGAATTGGCCTCCAGCGCCTTGCCCTGCGGGGCAATACCTCCGGTTCCGATGCAGCCGCTGATTGCCAGGGTTAAAGCCAGAATACTGAGCGGCGAAAGCGCTCTGCTGATGCGACGCGGCACTGCTGAAAATTCCTGAGGTGGAGAGGTTGTAGGAGCCGGCTTGCTGGCGATGGCATCGCTGCGGTGTGCAGATAGGCCGAGGTGATGCCATCGCCAGCAAGCCGGCTCCTACAGTGCTCGCAATTCTATGGGTGGGTATTACGGGCGATAAGCTGGGATTCCTGTGAATCTTTGTTACCGTTAACGAGATAATCCTTAAGTCTGGGTCTCAGGCCCTGAAACTTCGTGTCACAATTTGCCATCGAACCCGAGAGCACCCCATGGACACATTGCAAAACATGCGCGCCTTCAGTTACGTGGCCGAGGCTGGCAGCTTCACCGCCGCCGCCGTGCAACTGGACACCACCACCGCCAACGTCTCGCGCGCGGTCTCCAACCTGGAAGCCCATCTGCAAACCCGTCTGCTCAACCGAACCACCCGACGCATCGCCCTGACCGAAGCCGGCAAGCGCTACCTGCTGCGCTGCGAACAGATCCTGGCCTATGTCGAAGAAGCAGAAGCCGAAGCCAGCGACGCCCACGCACGCCCGGCCGGGCAGTTGAAAGTGCATACCATGACCGGCATCGGCCAGCACTTCGTCATCGACGCCATCGCCCGCTACCGCAAGACCCACCCGGACGTGACCTTTGACCTGACCATGGCCAACCGCGTCCCGGACCTGCTGGACGAGGGCTATGACGTGTCCATCGTGCTCGCCAGCGAACTGCCCGACTCGGGCTTCGTCTCCCAGCGCCTGGGCATCACCTACAGCATCGTTTGCGCCTCGCCGGCCTACGTCAAAGCCAACGGCTGCGCACAAAAGCCCAGCGACCTGCTCAACCACGCCTGTCTGCGCCTGGTCAGCCCGGTCATTCCCCTGGAAAAATGGGCCTTCGACGGTCCTGAAGGCCAGGAGATGGTGACGATCAACAGCTCGCCGTTCCTGGTGAACTCCGCCGACGCCATGAAAACCGCGATCATCAGCGGCATGGGCATCGGCGTACTGCCGCTGTACGCGGCCATCGACGGCCTGCGCAACGGCTCGCTGGTGCGAGTAATGCCCCAATACCGTTCACAGGAACTGAACCTGTACGCGATCTACCCATCGCGCCAGTACCTGGATGCGAAGATCAAAACCTGGGTAGAACACCTGCGTGGGTCGCTGCCGGAGCTGTTGGCCGCGCATCAGGCGGAATTGGCGGCCTATGAACTGAGCGGGAGTTTGGCGGGGGCGCGAGTGGCGAATTGATCCTTTCAGATATCGCACAATCGGTGTAGGAGCTGCCGCAGGCTGCGATCGTTTGATTTTGATTTTTAAAAGCAGATCAAACGATCGCAGCCTGCGGCAGCTCCTACATTGGATTGGATACATCCGTGAGTAACAGGTCGGCTGTCAGGCCGCCATCGCGGGCAAGCCTTGCTCCTACAAGAACAGAGCAAATCGCGAGCACCCAACCCGCTCTTCACCACTCAACAGGCCGAGTGTCAGCTCGCCTGCAGCTCTTGATCTTGATCTTGATCCACCCGCCCCTTCGGCAGGCTGAGTGGAGGCGTTCATCCGGGGATTGGCGCACAGCGCCGTTCGACGCAGTCGAACCCATCGCATGTAGGTGCCAGCGAAGCCAACCGGAGGGCGATGCCCCCGGATGAATGCCGGAGCGAAGGAACCCCGAGCTTTAGCGAGGGGCCGTACGCCGGGGCGAAGCCTTTTGGTTCCTTTTTGGCGTCTGAAAAAGGGACTCGCCGTAAGGGCGAAACCATAAGCCGCCGTTACCGAAGAAACGGATATGTCCCCCCCACCCACAGCATGGTCGGCTATAAGGCCGCCAAGCCCCGAGCGAAACTGACAGCGCCGTCAGTTACCAGTCACCTTCCTGACCCCCAAACAGGTTTATAAAGGAACATACCAACCTGTCGATCACCCAGCCCTGGCGCCTCACTCGCATGCGAATCCAGCAAAAACCCGTCCTGCTCGTCGCCCTTCTGATTGTCCTGGCAGCGCTGGGCCTGTGGTATGCCACCAAACCCGCCAAGGCCAAACTCGCGACGCCCGCCGCCATCCCCGTGCGCGTGGTCGCCGTCGTCGAAAAAGACGTCCCCCGCTTCGTCAGCGGCATCGGCTCGGTCCTGTCGCTGCACAGCGTCGTCGTCCGCCCGCAGATCGACGGCATTCTCACCAAAATCATGGTCAAGGAAGGCCAACTGGTGAACAAAGGCGACCTGCTGGCCACCATCGACGACCGCTCGATCCGCGCCAGCCTCGACCAGGCCCGGGCACAACTGGGTGAAAGCCAGGCGCAGTTGCAAGTGGCGCAAGTCAACCTCAAGCGCTACAAGCTGCTGAGCGTCGACGACGGCGTGTCGAAACAGACGTACGACCAGCAACAAGCACTGGTCAACCAACTCAAGGCCACCGCCCAGGGCAACCAGGCCTCGATCGATGCGGCCCAAGTACAACTGTCCTACACACAAATTCGCTCCCCAGTCAGCGGCCGCGTCGGTATCCGCACAGTGGATGAAGGCAACTTCCTGCGCATGACCGACACCCAAGGCCTGTTCACCGTCACCCAGATCGACCCGATCGCCGTGGAATTCTCCCTGCCGCAACAGATGCTGCCGACCCTGCAAGGCCTGATCAACGACCCACAACACGCCAGCGTCAAGGCCTACATCGGCGCCGACACCGACGGCGAAACCGGCAACCTGCTGGGTGAAGGCCACCTGACCCTGATCGATAACCAGATCAACACCAACACCGGGACCATTCGCGCCAAGGCCGAATTCAACAACGCCGGGCAGAAACTCTGGCCGGGCCTGCTGGTGACGGTAAAGATTCAGACGGCGTTGGACAAAGATGCTCTGGTGGTGCCGCCCACTGTCGTACAGCGCGGTCTCGATCAACATTTCGTCTACCGAATCAAGGGCGACAAGGTCGAAACCGTACCCGTGCAGATGGTCTATCAGGGCAGCGGCCAGAACATCATCAAAGGCGTGCAACCGGGGGACGTGTTGGTCAGTGACGGCCAGTCGCGACTCAAGCCCGGCTCTACCGTGCAGGTACTGACCGAGCCCGCGCAGGTGGTGCAATCGGAGGCCGCGCAATGAAGGGACACGGTTCGGTATCCGCCTGGTGCATCGACCACCCGGTAGCGACGGTACTGCTGACGTTTGCCTTGGTGCTGCTGGGTGCCATCGCTTTTCCACGGCTGCCGGTGGCGCCCTTGCCCGAGGCGGAGTTCCCGACTATCCAGGTGTCGGCTCAATTGCCCGGTGCCAGCCCGGAAACCATGGCGTCCTCGGTGGCTACGCCGCTTGAAGTGCAGTTCAGCGCCATCCCCGGCGTGACGCAGATGACCTCGAGCAGCGCCCTGGGCTCGACCATCCTCACGTTGCAATTCACCCTCGACAAGAGCATCGACACCGCCGCTCAGGAAGTGCAGGCGGCGATCAACACTGCCGCCGGCAAACTGCCCAAGGACATGCCGAACCTGCCAACCTGGCGCAAGGTCAACCCGGCCGACAGTCCGGTGCTGATCCTCAGTGTGAACTCATCGCTGATGCCCGGCCCCGAACTCAGTGACCTGACAGAAACCTTGTTATCCCGTCAGATCAGTCAGATCGACGGCGTAGGCCAGGTCAATATCACCGGTCAGCAACGCCCGGCGATTCGCGTCCAGGTCTCGGCGGACAAACTGGCGGCCATCGGTCTGACGCTGGCGGACATTCGCCTGGCGATCCAACAGACCAGCCTCAACCTGGCCAAGGGCGCGCTGTACGGAGAGTCGAGCATCTCGACGCTATCGACCAACGATCAACTGTTCCACCCCGATGACTACAGCCAACTGATCGTTTCCTACAAGAACGGGGCACCGGTCCATCTCAAGGACGTGGCCAAAGTCGTCAATGGTTCGGAAGATGCCTACGTCCAGGCCTGGGCGGGCACGCAACCGGGGGTCAACCTGGTGATCTTCCGCCAGCCGGGGGCCAACATCGTCGAGACCGTGGACCGCATTCAGGCAGCGTTGCCGAGCCTGGAAGCGATGCTGCCCGCCTCGGTGCAGGTCAAGACGCTGATCGACCGCACCCAGACCATCCGCGCCTCGCTGCATGAAGTGGAAATAACCCTGCTGATCGCGATCATGCTGGTGGTGGCGGTGATGGCGCTGTTCCTGCGCCAATTGTCGGCAACCCTGATTGTGTCGGCGGTGCTTGGCGTGTCGTTGGTCGCCAGTTTCGCCCTGATGTACGTCATGGGTTTCAGCCTGAACAACCTGACGCTGGTGGCGATCGTGGTGGCCGTGGGGTTTGTGGTCGACGATGCGATTGTGGTGGTGGAGAACATCCACCGCCACCTGGAGGCCGGTGACGGCATGCGCGAGGCGGCGATCAAAGGCGCCGGGGAAATCGGTTTCACCGTGGTCTCGATCAGCTTCTCGTTGGTGGCGGCGTTCATTCCGCTGCTGTTCATGGGCGGCGTGGTCGGGCGGTTGTTCAAGGAGTTCGCGCTCACCGCCACTTCGACCATCCTGATTTCGGTGGTCGTTTCCCTGACCCTTGCACCGACGTTGGCGGCGCTGTTCATGCGCGCCCCGGTGCACCATGCCCACGGCAAGAAAGGTTTCGGCGAGCGCCTGTTGGACCTCTATGAAAAAGGCCTGCGCCGTGCACTCGCCCACCAGAAGCTGATGCTCGGCATTTTCGGCCTGTCGGTGGCGCTGGCTGTGGGCGGCTACGTCTTCATTCCCAAAGGTTTCTTCCCGATCCAGGACACCGGTTTTGTCCTCGGCACCACCGAAGCCGCTGCGGATATTTCCTACGGCGACATGGTGAAAAAACACCTGGCGATGGCTGAAATCGTCGCTGCCGACCCTGCGGTGGAGTCGTTCTCGCATTCGGTCGGCGTGTCGGGCAGCAACCAGACCATCGCCAACGGCCGCTTCTGGATCGCCCTGAAAAAACGCGGTGACCGCGACGTGTCCGCCAGTGAGTTCATCGACCGGATTCGCCCACAACTGATGAAGGTCCCCGGCATCGTTCTGTATTTGCGCGCCGGCCAGGACATCAACCTCAGCTCCGGTCCGAGCCGTGCCCAATACCAATACGTGCTCAAGAGCAATGACGGCGCGGTACTGAGTACCTGGACCCAGCGCCTGACGGAAAAACTGCGCAGCAACCCGGCATTCCGCGACGTGTCCAACGACCTGCAACTGGGTGGCAGCATCACGCACATCAGTATCGACCGCAGCGCGGCGGCACGCTTCGGCCTGACCGCCAGCGATGTCGACGAGGCGCTGTACGACGCCTTCGGCCAGCGCCAGATCAACGAATTCCAAACCCAGGTCAACCAGTACAACGTGATCCTGGAACTGGACACCCAACAGCGCGGCAAGGCGGAAAGCCTCAACTACTTTTATCTGCGTTCGCCGCTGAGCGGTGAGATGGTGCCACTGTCGGCGCTGGCCCGATTCGATGCGCCCAGCATCGGGCCGTTGTCCATCGCCCATGACGGCATGTTCCCGGCCGCCAATATGTCGTTCAACCTGGCACCTGGCGTGGCGCTGGGCGATGCGGTGATCATGCTCGACCAGGCCAAGGCCGAGATCGGCATGCCGGTGGCGATCAGCGGCAATTTCCAGGGGGCAGCCCAGGCGTTCCAGAGTTCGCTGGCCAGCCAGCCCTGGTTGATCCTGGCAGCGCTGGTGGCGGTGTACATCATCCTCGGCGTGCTCTACGAGAGCTTCGTGCATCCACTGACCATCATCTCGACGTTGCCCGCCGCCGGTCTGGGTGCGGTGATCATGTTGTGGATCTGCGGCCAGGACTTTTCGATCATGGCGCTGATCGGGCTGGTGCTGCTGATCGGTATCGTCAAGAAGAACGGCATCCTGATGATCGACTTCGCCCTGGAAGCGCAACGCAAAGGCGGCTTGCCAGCGCAAGAGGCGATCTTCCAGGCCTGTCTCACGCGGTTCCGGCCGATCATCATGACCACCCTCGCCGCCCTGCTCGGTGCCCTGCCGCTGATGCTCGGCTACGGCACCGGCGCCGAGTTGCGCCAACCACTGGGGATCGCGGTGGTCGGTGGTTTGCTGGTGAGCCAGATGCTGACGTTGTTCACCACGCCAGTCATATACTTATGGCTGGAGCGGCTATTTCATCGGCCCAAACCTTCGCCGTTACCGGCGCTGGCGACCACAGACTGAGGCGGGGTCATGCGCGTTCTGATTATCGAAGACGAGGAAAAAACCGCGGACTATCTACACCGCGGCCTGACGGAACAGGGTTACACCGTGGACCTGGCCCGCGATGGCGTGGAAGGCCTGCACTTGGCGCTGGAAAGCGACTACGCGGTGATCGTCCTCGACGTGATGCTGCCGGGCCTCGACGGCTTCGGCGTACTGCGCGCCCTGCGTGCGCGCAAGCAAACCCCGGTGATCATGCTCACCGCCCGCGAGCGGGTCGAGGACCGCATCAAAGGCCTGCGTGACGGTGCCGACGATTACCTGGGCAAGCCGTTTTCTTTCCTCGAACTGGTGGCCCGCCTGCAAGCGCTGACACGCCGTAGCGGCGGCCACGAACCGGTGCAAGTGAGCATCGCCGACCTGTGGATAGATTTGATCAGCCGCAAGGCCACCCGTGGCGGCACGCGTCTGGACCTGACTGCCAAGGAGTTCTCGCTGCTCAGTGTGCTCGCGCGCCGTCAGGGTGAAATCCTGTCGAAAACGGCGATTGCCGAAATGGTCTGGGACATCAATTTCGACAGCGACGCCAACGTCGTCGAAGTCGCGATCAAGCGCCTGCGGGCCAAGCTCGACGGGCCGTTCGATGAAAAACTGCTGCACACGATCCGGGGCATGGGTTATGTGCTGGAGAGCCGTGGTGTCCAGTAACAGCATTGCCTTGCGCCTGAGCGGCATGTTCACGCTGGTCGCGCTGTTGGTGTTCCTGTTGATCGGCTGGGCGCTGTATCAGCAGGTCGACAAGGGCTTGGGTCTGCTGCCCGAAGCGGAGCTGGACGCGCGCTACAGCGTGCTCGAATCCACGGTGGGCCGTTACGGCACGCCGGAGCATTGGGTCAAGATCAACAGCAAATTGAATTTGTTGGGCGAGGAAGACAAACGCATCAGTTTCTGGATCACCAGCGGCGATCCGCACTACGAATACGGCAACCTGACACCGCAGATCCGCGCGTTTGCCCAAGGCCCGTTGGGTATGCGTGACATGACGTTGCCAGACCGACCCTACCCGCTGAAAGTGCTGGTCAGCCAGTTCCCGGCCAAGGATCAGCGCCCACCGTTACGTTTCATGATCGGCATCGACACCGAGACCTTTTATGAAACTCAGCATCAATTGCTGATCGCCCTGATCAGCCTGGCGATTGTGGGTGTGCTGCTGGCCTCGGCGCTGGGTTACTGGGTAGCACGGATCGGCCTGAAGCCGTTGATCAAGTTGTCGCAGGAAGCCCAGCGCCTGGCCCCGCCATTGCGTTCCGGACGTCTGCGAATGTCGTCGCTACCGCCGGAGCTGAACCAGTTCGTCAACTCGTTCAACGCCACGCTGGAGCGGGTCGAGCAGGCTTATTCGCGGCTGGAGTCGTTCAACGCCGATGTCGCCCATGAACTGCGCTCGCCGTTGACCAATCTGATCGGCCAGACCCAGGTCGCGCTGACCCGAGGCCGCTCGGCGGAGCATTATTTCGAGGTGCTGCAATCGAACCTCGAAGAACTTGAGCGACTGCGCTCAATCATCAACGACATGCTGTTCCTCGCCAGCGCGGACCAGGGCAGCAAAGCCACCAAACTGACGTCCACATCGCTGGCCGATGAGGTGGCGACGACCCTGGAATACCTGGATTTCATCCTCGAAGATGCCCACGTCCAGGTGCAGGTCAGTGGCGATGCCCAGGTGCGCATCGAAATCGCTCATCTGCGTCGGGCGTTGATCAACCTGCTGAACAATGCGGTGCAACACACAGAGCCCGGACAGGTGATCCAGGTGCGCATCGAAGCCCAAGAGCATCAGGTCAGTATCGGTGTGGCGAACCCTGGCTCACCAATAGCCAACGAACACCTGCCGCGTCTGTTCGAACGTTTCTACCGGGTCGATGCGTCACGCAGCAACAGCGGCAACAACCACGGGTTGGGGCTGGCCATCGTCAAGGCGATTGCGCTGATGCATGGCGGGGATGTGTTCGTGCGCAGTGACCATGGCATGAACACCTTCGGCATCCATCTGCCTGTCTGATTCACACGCCCCTTGTGGTGAGGGGATTTATCCCCGTTGGGCTGCGAAGCAGCCCCTAAAACAAACACCATCTTTTCGTCAGACATAGCGTGCAGGCCGTTTTTACGACTGCTTCGCAGCCGAACGGGGCGGTGCGACGTTTCGCTAAATCCCCTCGCCACAAAGAGCAATCCACAAAAAACCAACTGTTGCCTTTCCCGCAACAGTCCTTTCATGAATCCGCTCTTTTTCCAATCGCCCTCCCCCCTTATCTTTGCCCGCACCAAACAGCACTTGCCAAGCAAGAAGGTTTTTAAGATGTCCAACAGTATGGGTATTGCCAGCGCTTTCGTTTTGTCCTCTTTGTTCGCCGCTCCGTTCGTCATGGCGGAAGAATCGCAATCTTTCGTCGCGCATAACACCGCACGCGCCGCCGCTTACGAAGAACACCAGATCGAGATGACCGCCAAAGCCCAGGAAGCCACCCAGGCCCCGCAAGCATCAAGCATTCACGCCCAGCCACAGGTTGAAAAAGACAGCTGATTTTTGCGCATCGCTCCTGTTTCCCTCGACACTTTTCATCGGCTCTTCCCCTTGAAAAGTTGTCCTCCAAGCCGCTGCTATCAGCGGCTTTTTTTCGTTGTGGTTTTCAAACTTATTGCTGTGCCATCTGAGCTGAACACCCTTTCCAATTTCAAAAACAGTGACGTTCAAAGTTGACCAAGGAGCTTTACCGCACGTGCTTTTCCAATTCCGTCCCACTCCGTTATTCATTGCATTCGTTGTAACGATGGCCTCTAACGTGTCCGCCGCCGACGATTCGGCCCCGGCAGGATTTGTCGACGGCTCGAGCCTCAAGCTCAATGCACGCAACTACTACATGAACCGCAACCGCTTGCAGCAAGCCGACGACAACATCGAGTGGGGCCAAGGCTTTCTGGGGGTATTCGAATCCGGATTCACCGAGGGAGTGGTAGGTTTTGGCATTGACGCCCACGCCATGCTCGGGCTCAAGCTGGATGGCGGTGGTGGCACCGACAATTCAAGCATCCTGCCGGTCAGCGATGGCAACGGCAAAGCGCCGGGGTCGTTCTCGACCGCCGGAGGCACCCTGAAAATGCGCGCCTTCGATACCGAGTTGAAGGCCGGCGACCTGTTTCTTGCCAACCCGGTGATTGCCGGTGGCGAAACCCGCATGCTGCCGCAGACCTTTCGCGGGGTCAGCCTGACCAACCACAGTTTCGACGGCGTGTTGATTGAGGGTGGACAGGCCAGCTTCACCAAGCTCTACAACCAGAGCGGCCATACGCGCATCGGTACGTCTTATGGCAGCCTGCCCCAGGGTGAGGAGAGCCAGCACCTGAACTGGGCCGGTGTGGCCTGGAGCGGTCTGCCGGGGCTGACCAGCAGCCTGTACGCGGCCGAACTGAAGGACATCTGGAACCAGTACTACTACGACCTGGATTACACCTGGGCGCTCAATGACCTGGTCAGTCTCAACCCCGGCCTGCACTTCTATCACACCCAGGACACCGGTGATGCACTGCTGGGCAACATCGACAACAACACTTACAGCCTGCATTTCACCGTTGGCGTGGGTAATCACAGCGTTACGGCCGCTTACCAGCGGGTCAACGGCAACACGCCGTTCGACTACATCAACCAGGGTGACAGCGTTTTCCTCGACAACTCTCAGCAGTACTCGGACTTCAACGGCCCCAACGAACGCTCGTGGAAACTCAAATACGCCTACGACTTCGTCGGACTGGGCCTGCCTGGCTTGACGTCGGCGCTGTCTTACTCCCGTGGCGAACTGGACCTGACCAAGGTCGATCCGGACAGCCCCGGATATGCCGCGTGGTACAGCGCTGACGGCAAGAATGCCAAGCACTGGGAACGCGATATTGAAATGAAATACGTGGTGCAGAGCGGTCAAGCCAAGGACTTGGCGGTGCGTGTTCAATGGGCAACCAACCGTGGTGGCAACGGCTATGGCGCACTGGATCAGGACACCGATGAATACCGGGTGATCGTCGACTATCCGATCAATATTTTCTGATCAACGCTGGACGAAATCTGTTGGAGCGAGCCTGCTCGCGAAAAACTCAAGAGCACCCCGGGGCGTCTGGTTTTTCGCGTAATCGTTCACGACCATCGCGAGCCTGCTCGCTCCTACAGTTATACAACTACGCTTATCAAGTCATTCAAGCAGACTTGAGCCCCATGCCCCTACGCCGCACCCCATCCCCCTCAGGCAGCGCCAGGCGCCCTGAGCGTCTAGTGATCCTCGGCAGCAGCCTGACGGTCATTGCGATTCTCGGCATCGTGACGTTTCTACTGATCCGCGAGCATGCCAACGCTCATCAGGAGGCCATACGCAGTGCAACCACCGTCGCGCAATTGATCGATGCCGACGTGCTGCGCACGGTGGAGCTTTACGACCTGACCCTGCAAGGCTTGGTCGCCGCCGCACAACGCGATGACCTCAAGCAGGTGCCGGCGCAGATCCGCCACCAGATACTCTTCGATCGCTCCACCACCGCACGCTACAAAAGTGACGTCCTGTTGCTCGACAAGCACGGCGAAGTGCTCGCTGACTCGTCGCTGATCGAACCCAAACCGGGCAACTTCGCTGACCGTGATTATTTCCTCGCCCAAGCCTTCAACCGCGACACTGGCATGTACATCAGCCGCCCCTTCAAACCTCGCTGCGATTGCGATTACAGCAATGAATGGCAAATCAGCTTCAGCCGTCGAATGTCCTCGAGTACTGGCGAGTTTCTGGGGGTCGCGGTGGCCTCGATGCGCCTGGCGTACTTCGACCACTTGTTCAACAGCCTCGACATCGGCACTGGCAGCACACTGGCCGTTATCAACGATGACGGGGTCCTGTTGGCGCAGAAGCCGTTTCGGCAGGACAGCTCGATTGGCAAAAGCTTTGCCGGTCGGCCCAACGTCGTGCGCATGTTGCGCGAGGGCAGCGGCAGCTTTGACAGCGTGTCGAGTATCGACCGAAAGTCTCGCCTGTACACCTTCAGCCGGGTCGGTAACCTGCCGCTGACAGTGATCGTCGCATTGGCCAGTGACGAGGTCTTTGCCACCTGGAGGCGCACGGCCATTGTGATCAGCGGTGCCACCGGGGTCCTGTGCGCTGCGCTGCTCTGGCTGACCTGGCTGCTCTGCCGCGAGTTGCGCCTGCGCCACATCGCTGAACAGGAATTGGCACAACTGGCCGCCACCGATGCCTTGACCGGCGTGGCCAACCGTCGAACCCTCGACCAGACCTTGCGCCATGAGTGGTTTCGGGCGCGACGCTCGGGCAAACCGATGTCGCTACTGATGATCGATGCCGATCATTTCAAGGCGTTCAACGATCGCAACGGACACCAGGCCGGCGACGAGGCGTTGCGCTCGCTGGCCAAGGTCATTGGCGCCAACGTCCATCGCCCGACAGACCTGGTCGCCCGATACGGCGGCGAGGAGTTTTCGGTGATCCTGGCTGAAACCGGCAACGAGGGTGCGCGGCAGATCGCCGAAGGCATTCGCGGGCAGGTGGAGCAATTGCCAACAATGGCAGGCGATGACCAACCGATGACGGTCAGCATTGGCATCAGCACCTGGACGACAGCGAGCGACATCAGCCTGGAGCAACTGCTGTTTGCGGCAGACAAGGCGTTGTATCAGGCCAAGGATGGGGGGCGTAATCGGGTGGTGTCTGCCTGAATTTTGCGTTGACGCTACTGGCCTCTTCGCGGGCAAGCCTCGCTCCTACGGGTTCGGCGATCCCCGTAACCCGCGATGGGGCCGGCGATCCCCGTAAGCCGCGATGGAGCCGGCGATCCCCGTAACCCGCGATGGGGCGGGCGATCCCCTGTAGCCCGCGATGGGGCCGGCGATCCCCGTAACCCGCGATGGGGCCGGCGGTCCCCGTAACCCGCGATGGGGCCGGCGATCCCCGTAAGCCGCGATGGGGCCGGCGATCCCCGTAACCCGCGATGGGGCGGGCGATCCCCTGTAGCCCGCGATGGGGCCGGCGATCCCCTGTAGGAGCGAGGCTTGCCCGCGATGGGGCCGGTGAAGTCACCACCAAATTCTGGACAAAAAAAGGCCACCCGAAGGTGGCCTTTAAAAACTAGAGAGGTTTTTACTTACACGGCCGCAACAGGACGCATGTAAGAGATCGGTGCAGTGCTGGCGTCTTCGAACGTCACGACTTCCCAGGCATCTGTCTGCTCAATCAACTTGCGCAGCAGCTGGTTGTTCAGTGCGTGACCGGACTTGAAGCCCTTGAACTCACCAATCAGGCTATTGCCCAGCAGGTACAGGTCACCAATTGCATCGAGGATCTTGTGCTTCACGAATTCGTCTTCGTAGCGAAGGCCGTCTTCGTTCAGTACACCATCCGCGTCGACCACGATAGCGTTTTCAACGCTGCCGCCGAGTGCGAGGTTGTGCTTGCGCAGGTACTCGATGTCACTCATGAAACCAAAGGTACGGGCGCGACTGACTTCTTTTACGAACGAAGTGCTGGAAAAGTCCACGCTTGCACTTTGTGTGCGGTCACGGAAAACCGGGTGATCGAAATCGATCTCGAAGCTCACCTTGAACCCGTCGAAAGGGACGAAAGTGGCGCGTTTGTCGCCGTCTTCCACTGTCACTTCCCGCAGGATGCGGATGAACTTCTTGGCGGCGTCCTGTTCTTCCAGGCCAGCCGACTGAATCAGAAATACGAAGGGTCCAGCGCTGCCATCCATGATCGGGACTTCGGACGCGGAGAGCTCGACGTAGGCGTTATCGATGCCCAGGCCAGCCATGGCCGAAAGCAAGTGCTCAACCGTATCCACCTTGACGTCACCGTTGACCAGCGTCGTCGACATGGTTGTCTCACCGACGTTGGCCGCACGAGCCGGGATCTCGACCACAGGATCGAGGTCGGCACGGCGAAAGACGATGCCGGTGTCGATCGGCGCAGGCTTGAGGGTCAGGTAAACCTTCTCCCCGGAGTGCAGACCTACACCTGTGGCACGGATAATATTTTTCAGTGTGCGTTGTTTAATCATGGCTTGGGCCGCTTCAGCGCAAATTGCGAACTGGTATCAACAAAGGCTGGCGATGATAGCAGACCACGCCTTTGCTGAACACCAATCACCTTCATAGCCCTGATACATTTCATCAATCGGCCTGACGACGCAGGAAAGCCGGAATGTCCAGGTAATCCAAATCGTCTTGCGGATTCATCTTCGCGGCAGTCGCAGCACCGGCCTGGGCCTGGTTGCGCATGACGGTCGGACGGTCCAGGTCGCGGTAGTTCACCGCTGGAGCTTCCTGACGAACAGGGGCTTGTTGTTGTGGCTGCGAAGCGATCGAGGTATGAACGGTATTGTCGATGACCTTCACAGGTTTCTCGATTTTAGCGCCCAGGCCGGTTGCTACGACAGTTACGTGCAGCTCATCACGCATATCTGGATCGATAACGGTACCGACCTTGACCATGGCGTGCTCGGAAGCGAAGGCTTCGATGATGCTACCCACGTCGGAGTACTCACCCAGGGACAGGTCAGGACCGGCGGTGATGTTCACCAGGATGCCGCGCGCACCTTGCAGGTTCACGTCTTCGAGCAATGGGTTACGGATGGCCGCTTCGGTCGCTTCACGTGCACGGTTCGGACCGCTGGCGCAGCCAGTGCCCATCATCGCCATGCCCATTTCGCTCATTACGGTACGTACGTCGGCAAAGTCGACGTTGATCATGCCCGGACGCTTGATGATGTCGGAGATACCGCGAACGGCACCGGCCAGTACATCGTCAGCCTTGGCAAAAGCCGACAGCAGGCTGGCGTCTTTACCCAGGATGGTCAGCAGCTTCTCGTTGGGAATGGTGATCAACGAGTCGACGCTTTCCGACAGCAGGCGGATGCCTTCGTCGGCCAGCTGCATGCGCTTGCGACCTTCGAACGGGAACGGACGGGTCACCACCGCAACGGTGAGGATGCCCATTTCCTTGGCCACTTCAGCAATGATCGGCGCAGCACCGGTACCGGTACCACCGCCCATGCCAGTGGTGATGAACACCATGTTGGTGCCCTGCAGGACTTCGGCAATGCGCTCGCGATCTTCGAGAGCGGCCTGACGACCTACTTCAGGGTTGGCGCCAGCGCCCAGACCTTTGGTCACGCCGGTACCCAATTGCAGGATGGTCCGCGCGCTGATGCTCTTCAGCGCCTGGGCATCAGTGTTGGCGCAGATGAATTCGACGCCTTCAATGTTGCTCTTGACCATGTGATTCACGGCGTTGCCGCCGCCACCGCCAACACCGATAACCTTAATGACCGGGCTTGCGGGGATGTTGTCTACGAGTTCGAACATTTTCCCTCTCCTTTACGTTCTCTAGTTTTTTCGCCTACTGCTTTTGTTGCTGTGCTGCGGTGTTGCGGTAAATCAGAAATTGCCTTGGACCCAGCTCTTGATGCGATCGAGCAAGGCGCCCTTCGGTTCTTCGTTGCTGTAGCTGTCGCGGCTGCCGATACCCGAGAACGAAATGCCGTCGGATTGTTTCTGCAGGCCGTACATCAACAGGCCGACACCGGTGGAATAAATCGGGTTGCGGACCACGTCATCCAGGCCTTTCACGCCGTGAGGCACACCCAGGCGCACTGGCATATGGAAGATTTCCTCGGCCAGTTCAGTGGCGCCTTCCATTTTCGAGGTACCACCGGTCAGCACAATGCCGGCCGGGATCAGGTCTTCGTAGCCGCTGCGGCGCAGCTCAGCCTGGATCAGCGTGAACAGCTCGTCGTAGCGCGGCTCGACCACTTCGGCCAGGGCCTGACGGGACAGCTCGCGCGGCGGACGGTCGCCAACGCTTGGCACCTTGATGGTTTCGCCGGCACCGGCCAGTTTGGCCAGGGCGCAGGCGTAGCGAATCTTGATCTCTTCGGCGTACTGGGTCGGTGTGCGCAACGCCATGGCGATGTCGTTGGTCACCTGGTCGCCCGCAATCGGGATCACTGCGGTGTGACGAATCGCGCCTTCGGTGAAGATCGCGATGTCGGTGGTACCACCGCCGATGTCCACCAGGCACACGCCCAGTTCCTTCTCGTCATCGGTCAGCACCGAGTACGCGGAAGCCAGTTGTTCGAGAATGATGTCGTCGATTTCCAGGCCGCAGCGACGCACGCATTTTTCAATGTTCTGTGCGGCATTGACGGCGCAGGTGACCACGTGAACCTTGGCTTCCAGACGTACGCCGGACATGCCCAGGGGCTCGCGGACACCTTCCTGGTTATCGATCACGTAATCCTGCGGCAGGGTGTGCAGGACGCGCTGATCGGCCGGGATCGCCACGGCCTGGGCGGCGTCGAGCACGCGCTCGAGGTCGGCGGAGCTCACTTCGCGATCACGAATCGCCACGATGCCGTGGGAGTTCAGGCTGCGGATGTGATTGCCGGCCACGCCAACGAATGCCGAGTGGATTCGGCAACCCGCCATCAGCTGCGCTTCTTCGATGGCGCGCTGGATCGACTGCACGGTGGACTCGATGTTCACCACCACGCCTTTTTTCAGGCCGCGGGACGGGTGCGTACCAATCCCGACGATATCGAGCGTGCCGTCGTCCGCGACCTCGCCTACCAGCGCCACCACTTTGGAGGTGCCGATATCGAGACCGACGATCATTTTGCCGCTTTGCACGTTTGCCATGGGTCCTGCCTCTCTTAATTCTTCGCGACAGCGGGTACGGCTGCCGTCGGCGCTACAGGTTCCCGCCAGCCAACAGCGAGGCCGTTGGCGTAGCGCAGGTCGATGCGCGCAATGTTCGTAATCTGTTCTTTGAGCGTCTTGTCATAGATGGCAATGAAACGGCGCATCTTTTCCACCAGGTTGCCGCGTCCCAGCAGCAGCTCGATTCCGGGGCCCGCGCTGCCAGGGCCGGTGGTCAGGAACCAGCTGCCTCGCTCACGCAACTCCAGGCGCGCGATCGAGAATCCCAGCGGCCTGAGCATCTGGCTCAGTACCTGATATTGCTGCATCACTTGCTGTTGAGCCCGCTGTGGGCCGAACAACTGCGGCAAGTGTTCGTAGTTCGCCAACTCACGCGGCGTGAACGCCTGCCCCTGGTTGTTCAACAGCGACTCGTCGCCCCAGCGGGCTACCGGCAGTTGTTCTTCCAGGCGAATCACCACCTGGTCCGGCCATACCCGCCGCACTTCCGCGTGGGCAATCCACGGCATCTGTTCCAGCTCGGTACGCATGTTCTCCAGGTCGATGGTGAAGAAGCTCGACGCCACATAGGGGGCGATCCGCTGCTGCACCGCTTGCTGGCTGATGTAACTCAAGTCGCCCTGCACGTTGATCTTGGTGATTGGCCGATCGGCGTAGGGCAGCAAGCGCTGCGCGCCTTCGTAAGTACCGAAGCCCAATGCCACCAGCAGTACCGGCCAGAACAGGCTTTTCAGAAAGCCGAAGTTGGCTTTCGGCAGGCGCGCAGACATCGGCTCTTTGGCCACCATTCGGCTGGCACCCCGCGGCACCGGCTTGCGGCCGGGTGCGGGTGGCTGATGACGAAGCTGTGCGCCTTGCATGGTCTTAACCTCTTACCTCAACGCTTGCAGCCAAAATGGCCAAAACCAGTTGCTGGAAATCCAGACCGGCAGCACGGGCCGCCATCGGCACCAGGCTGTGATCGGTCATGCCTGGTGCGGTGTTGACCTCCAGGAACCAGAACTGCCCGTCAGCGTCCTGCATCACGTCCGCCCTGCCCCAACCGGAAATGCCCAGCGCCTCACAGGCTTTTGCCGTGAGGTCCATGAGTTCCTTTTCCTTGGCGCTGTCCAGGCCGCACGGAATGCGGTACTGGGTATCGTTGGCGATGTACTTGGCGTCGTAGTCGTAGAAGCTGTGCGTCGTGCCCAGGGCAATCGGAGGCAACACCTGGTCACGCAGGGTGGCGATGGTGAACTCCGGACCTTGAATCCATTGCTCGACCAACACTTGCGAATCGTAGGTACTGGCCGCTTTCCATGCGTCGATCAATTCGGACGCGGAAATCACTTTGGCCATCCCGATACTTGAACCTTCATGGGCCGGTTTGACGATCAAAGGGAAGCCCAGTTCCGCAGCCGCGGAAATACAATCGGCTTCGCTGCTCAAGACCGCGTGACGTGGCGTCGGAATACCCAGGCTGTGCCAGACCTGCTTGGTGCGTAGTTTGTCCATGGCCAGTGCCGACGCAAGGATGCCGCTGCCGGTGTAAGGAATGCCCAGGCACTCGAGCAGGCCCTGCATGCTGCCGTCTTCACCGCCACGACCGTGGAGGATGATGAAGGCGCGGTCGATTTTCTCGCTCAGCAGACGCTGCAGCAGGTCATCGCCCACGTCGAGCCCGAACGCATCCACACCCGCGCTTTGCAGCGCATCGAGAACCGCGTTGCCCGACTTCAGGGAGACTTCACGCTCGGCACTCTTGCCACCGAACAGCACGGCGACCCGGCCGAAGTCCTTCGGCGCGATGGTGGAGACGAGGTTGGCGTAGGCAGCGGTCATTTCAACTTCCCCTTCTCCGGCGCGGCAACGGCACCGGCGAACAACTCACTTTTCAACAGTTTTGGTGCGAGACCACCGATATCACCGGCGCCCTGGCACAGCAGAATGTCGCCGGCGCGCAGCAGCGGCTTGACCACCGGCGCGAGGTCGACACCCCGCTCGATATAAATAGGATCGAGCTGGCCGCGCTGGCGGATGCTGTTGCACAGCTTGCGGCTGTCGGCCCCCGGAATAGGTTCTTCACCCGCCGGATAGACTTCCATCAGCAGCAGCACGTTGGCATCGGCCAGTACATTGACGAAATCGTCGTACAGGTCGCGGGTGCGGCTGTAACGGTGCGGCTGGTAGACCATCACCAGACGGCGCTCCGGCCAACCACCGCGTACGGCCTTGATGACAGCTGCAACTTCAGTCGGGTGATGACCGTAGTCGTCGACCAGCATCACGTTGCCGCCATCGACCGGCAGCTCACCGTAGACCTGGAAGCGTCGGCCGACGCCCTGGAAGCCGGACAGGCCCTGGACGATGGCTTCATCGCTGACGCCTTCGTCGGTGGCAATGCAGATGGTCGCCAGTGCGTTGAGTACGTTGTGGTTGCCCGGCATGTTCACGGAGACATCCAGCGGCTCGCGATCCGGGCGCAACACGGTGAAGAAGGTCTGCATGCCTTGCTGGCGAACATTGATGGCGCGCACGTCGCAGTCTTCGCCAAATCCGTAGGTCACGGTCGGACGCTTGACCTGCGGCAGGATTTCACGCACCACCGGATCGTCCAGGCACATCACGGCCAGGCCGTAGAACGGCAGGTTGTGCAGAAACTCGACGAAGGTTTTCTTCAACTTGTTGAAGTCACCGTCGTAGGTCGCCATGTGATCGGCGTCGATGTTGGTGACCACGGCCACCAGCGGCTGCAGGTGCAGGAAGCTGGCATCGCTTTCGTCGGCTTCGGCAATCAGGTAACGGCTGGTGCCAAGCTGGGCATTGGTGCCCGCGGCGTTCAGACGGCCACCGATGACAAACGTCGGGTCCAGGCCGCCGGCGGCGAATACCGACGCGATCAAACTGGTGGTGGTGGTTTTGCCATGGGTACCGGCGACGGCAATGCCGTGGCGATAGCGCATCAACTCAGCCAGCATTTCCGCGCGCGGCACCACCGGAATGCGGCGTTCCAGCGCGTTGGCGACTTCAGGGTTGGACGTGTTCACGGCACTCGACACCACCAGCACATCGGCAGCGGCGGCGTTTTCGGCGCGGTGGCCGATGAAGATCTGTGCGCCGAAGGATTCCAGGCGCTCGGTGACCGGCGAGGCTTTCAGGTCGGAACCGGACACTGCATAGCCCAGGTTCAACAATACTTCGGCAATGCCGCACATGCCCACGCCGCCGATGCCGACGAAGTGGATACGACGGATACGGCGCATTTCCGGTTGAGGCATGGCTTTCTGATTCTCAACCATGGGCCACCTCCAGGCAGGCATCGACCACGCTACGGGTGGCATCGGGTTTGGCAAGGCGGCGTGCCGCGTTGGCCATATCGTTCAGTCGTTGTGGTTGCATCAATACCTCAGTCAGGCGAGCGGCAAGATCCGCTGCGCCAGTCGTTCTTTGCGGCATCACGAAGGCAGCGCCTTCGCGGGCCAAATAATCGGCGTTGCGGGTCTGGTGATCGTCGATCGCGTGGGGCAAGGGCACCAGCATCGAGGGCAGACCGGCGGCGGCCAGTTCACTGATGGTCAACGCGCCTGCGCGACAGACCACCAGGTCGGCCCAGCCATAGGCTTGGGCCATGTCTTTGATGAACGGCTGCACTTGCGCCTCGACGCCAGCGGCGCGATAGCGCTCTGCAGTCACTTCATCGTGATTTTTGCCGGCCTGATGGAACACGTCCGGGCGCAGGTCGACGGCGACTTGCGACAGGGCTTCAGGCAGCAATTTATTCAACGGTTCTGCGCCCAGGCTTCCGCCCAGGATCAGCAAACGCGCTTTGCGACCGGCCAGGGCTGGTCGCGGTGTTTCGAGGAATAGCTCGGTGCGCACCGGGTTACCGGTGGTGCGGCGGCTGTTCGACAGGGTAAAGGTGTCGGGGAACGCTTCACAGACCCGGGCGGCCAACGGCACCAGCAACCGATTGGCGGTACCGGCCACGGCGTTCTGTTCGTGAACGATCACCGGCACGCCGGCCAATTTGGCGGCAACACCACCTGGCCCGGTCACATAACCACCAAAGCCGACCACACAGACCGGCCGCAACTGGCGAATGATCGCCCGTGCCTGCCAGACCGACTTGAGCAACATGAACGGCGCCTTGAGCAGGGACAACTTGCCCTTGCCGCGCAGGCCGCTGGCGTTGATCCGATGCAGTTCGATGCCTGCCGCCGGTACCAGATCGTTCTCGATGCCACGCGGCGTTCCGAGCCAGTGCACGGTGTAACCGCGGGACTGGAACTCGCGAGCACAGGCCAGTGCCGGGAACACGTGGCCACCGGTACCGCCGGCCATGATCAATACGTTAGCGCCCATGGTGTGGCTCCTCGGCGAAGTCACTCTCATGGAATTCCATCTCTTCACTGCCCAGATGGGTTCGACTCTCCCATTCGATGCGCAGCAGCAAGCCAAGACAGGCGCAGCAGATCACCAACGAACTGCCGCCATAACTGAGGAACGGCAATGTCAGGCCTTTGGTCGGCAGCAAGCCGACGTTCACCCCGATATTGATCAAGAATTGACCAATCCACAGGAACGACAGACCGTACGCCACATAGGCGGCAAAGAACTGCTTGGCCTTCTCGGCCCACAAGCCGATGTACATGCCGCGAATACAAACGAAAACAAACAACGCCACTGTGCACAACGAACCGACCGCACCCAGTTCTTCAGCGAGGACCGAGAACACGAAGTCGGTGTGGGCTTCCGGCAGGTAGAACTGCTTCTGCACGCTGTTACCCAGGCCGACGCCCAGCCATTCGCCACGCCCGAAAGCGATCAATGCTTGAGACAGCTGATAACCGGCACCGAACTGGTCGGCCCATGGATCGGCAAAGTTGGTCAGACGCGCCATTCGATACGGCTGCATCTGAATCAACAGCACCACCGCCCCGACCGCCAGGACGACCATCAAGGAAAACCGGAACAAACCGACGCCGCCGAGAAACAACATCGCCGCAGCGGCCCCCATCATCACGACGGTTGCACCGAAGTCCGGCTCCATCAGCAACAGGCCCGCCATTGGCAGCAAAACAATGAACGGCTTGAAGAAGCCCATCCAACTTTCACGCACTTCTTTCTGACGGCGCACCAGGTAACCGGCGAGGTAAATCACCACGAATACCTTAGCGATTTCCGAAGGCTGCACGTTGAAGAAACTGAAGCCGATCCAGCGCATCGAACCGTTCACTTCACGGCCGATCCCGGGGATGATCACCATCACCAGCAATCCGAAGGCACCCAGTAGCATCATCCAACCCAGGCGTTGCCAGGTGGCGATCGGAATCATCATGGTGACGATGCAGGCACCCAGGCCCAGCACGACGTAGATCAAGTGGCGAATCATGTAATACAGGGGGCTGCCCGACTGCACCGCCGCCACTTCCGTCGACGCCGAGGCGATCATGATCAGCCCGAGGCCGAGCAGCGCCAGGCAACCGGCGAGCATCGGGAAGTCGAGGTCTATACCGCGTCCGGTAATGATCGGCGATGGGTATGGCTTGATGATGCCTTTGAGGCTCATGCCAGATCCTCCACGGCGCGGACGAACTGGTGACCACGGTCTTCGTAATTCTTGAACATGTCGAAGCTGGCACAGGCCGGCGACAGCAGGACCACGTCACCCGGCTGGGCGGCAGCGCGGCATTGCTCTACGGCTTCAATCAGAGAGCTTGCGCGAATCAGCGGAACAGCGTCGCCAATGGCCTCACCGATCTTGTCGGAATCACGGCCCATCAAAATAACAGCGCGGCAGTTGGCGGCTACCGGATCACGCAGATCCTTGAACTCGGCACCCTTACCGTCGCCACCGGCAATCAATACGATCTTGCCGTCGATGTCCGCGCCCAGGCCTTCGATGGCCGCCAGCGCGGCACCAACGTTGGTGGCCTTGGAATCGTTGTAGTAGCCCACGCCATCCAGATCACGCACCCACTGGCAGCGATGCTCGAGCCCGGCAAAGTTGCGCAGGGCCGACAGCATGGCGTCGAACGGCAAACCGACGGCGTGGCCCAACGCCAAAGCAGCCAAGGCGTTGGACTGGTTGTGGGCGCCACGAATTTTCAGCTCGCGCACCGGCATCAGGTTCTGGAATTCGAAGGCCAGGTATTTCTCGCCATTTTCCTCGCGCAGACCGAACGCCTTGAAATCCGGCTTGGTCAGGCCGAAGGTCCAGCACGGCTGCCCCTCGCCCATCAATGGACGGCTCAGGGCATCCTGGCGGTTGACCACGAACTGCTTGGCGCCACGGAAAATCCGGTGCTTGGCCAGGTGGTAAGCCGGCAGGCCGCTGTAGCGGTCCATGTGGTCTTCGCTGATGTTCAGCACGGTCGCCACTTCGGCATTGAGCTGATCGGTGGTTTCGAGCTGGAAGCTCGACAACTCCATCACGTACAACTCGATATCGTCGCTGAGCAGGTCCAGCGCCGGTGTGCCGAGGTTACCACCGACGGCAACACGTTTGCCGGCCGCGGCGGCCATCTCGCCGACCAGGGTGGTCACGGTGCTTTTCGCGTTGGAGCCGCTGATGGCCACGATCGGCGCCTTCGCGTTACGCGCGAACAGCTCGATGTCGCCGGACAGTTTCACGCCACGGGCGGCGGCAGCCTGCAGGGCCGGGGTCGCCAGCGCCAGGCCGGGGCTCACGTAGAGCTCGTCGGCACGGCACAGGAACTCGACGTCCAGCTCGCCACAACGCACTTCCACGTGCGGATAGTCACGCTTGAGCGTGGCCAGTTCCGGTGGATTTTCCCGCGTATCGGCGACAGCAAACGGCTTGCCCCGGTTCGCCAGAAAGCGAACCAGAGACATGCCGCTCTTGCCGAGGCCGACAACAATGCGGAAGTGGTCAGAAGCGATCAGAGACACGAATTTCTACCTCAGCTTCAGGGTGGCAAGGCCGATCAGCACGAGAATCACGGTGATGATCCAGAAACGGACGATCACGCGTGGCTCGGGCCAGCCCTTGAGTTCAAAGTGGTGATGAATCGGCGCCATGCGGAATACACGGCGACCGGTCAGCTTGAAGGAAGCAACCTGAATAACGACTGAAAGGGTTTCCATCACGAACACACCGCCCATGATGAACAGAACGATTTCCTGACGGACGATCAC
Source organism: Pseudomonas putida (assembly GCF_050990305.1). Lineage (GTDB taxonomy): Bacteria > Pseudomonadota > Gammaproteobacteria > Pseudomonadales > Pseudomonadaceae > Aquipseudomonas > Aquipseudomonas putida_AH. The sequence continues at coordinate 5,494,852 of NZ_CP158817.1, forward strand.
GGCGATGGTGCCCAGGGCCGCGCCCAGTGCCAGCGCACCAACGTCACCCATGAAGACCTGCGCCGGATAGGTGTTGAACCACAGAAAGCCCAGACCGGCACCGATCAGCGCACCGCAGAACACAATCAGCTCGCCCGCGCCCGGCACGTAAGGAATCAGCAGGTATTCGGCGAATTTCACGTTACCCGACAGGTAGCAGAAAATGCCCAGGCCGCCGCCGACCATCACCGTCGGCATGATCGCCAGGCCGTCGAGGCCGTCAGTCAGGTTGACCGCATTGCTCGAGCCGACGATCACGAAATAGGTCAGGACGATAAAGCCTGCGCCCAGCGGGATGCTGTAGTCCTTGAGCATCGGCAGGATCAGCGTGGTTTCCACCGGTGTGGCGGCAGTCATATAAAGGAAGATCGCCGCGCCCAGACCGAACACCGACTGCCAGAAGTACTTCCAGCGGCTCGGCAAGCCACGGGAGTTCTTCTCGATCACCTTGCGGTAGTCGTCCACCCAGCCGATGGCGCCGAACAGCAGCGTGACCAGCAATACGACCCAGACATAACGGTTGGTCAGGTCAGCCCACAGCAGGGTACTGACGCCAATAGAAGACAGAATCAGCGCGCCGCCCATGGTCGGGGTACCGGACTTCGACAGGTGCGATTGCGGACCATCGTTACGAACGGATTGACCGATCTGACGGTTCTGCAGGGTGCGGATCATCCACGGGCCATAGCACAGCGACAAAACCAGCGCGGTCAGTACACCGAGAATCCCGCGCAGGGTCAGGTACTGGAAGACCGCGAAGCCTTTGTAGAACTGTTGCAGATACTCCGCTAGCAGCAGCAGCATTAATGTTTCTCCAGACTGGTCCCGCACAAAGCGGCGACGATGTTTTCCATCGCAGCGCTGCGCGAGCCCTTGATCAAAATGGTGGTGTTTGTGTCTTGCTCGGCGCCAAGGGCCTTGATCAGTTCAGCCTGCGTGCTGTAGTGAAAAGCCTGTGGACCGAAGGCGTTGACGGCGTGAAGCATCATGGGCCCGACGGCGTACAACGCAGAAACCTTGCCGCGGGCGTACTCGCCCACGTCGCGGTGCCCCTGCTCCGCCCAATCGCCCAACTCGCCGATATCTCCGAGCACCAGGACGGTGCGGCCGGAAAAGCCGGCGAGTATATCAACGGCGGCGCACATGGAGGTGGGGTTCGCGTTATAAGTGTCATCGATCACGCGCATGCCATTGCTGGCCAGTTGCGCGACAGTGCGGCCCTTGACCGGCTGCACCGCGCCCAGGCCAGTGGCGATGCCGAACAGCGATACGCCCAGCGCATGGGCGGCGGCCGCAGCGGCCATTGCGTTGGCAACGTTATGGGTGCCGAGCAGGTTCAGTTGCACATGCTCCACACCTTCAGGGGTGTGCAGTTTGAATGCCGGGCATCCACGAGCATCGGTGGACAGGTCGCTGGCGTGGAAGTCCGCCTTGCCATTGGTCAGCGCGAACGTCAGCACCTTGCGACCGGCTGCGCGCTTCTTCCAGATTTCAAAAGCCTTGTCGTCAAGATTGAGTATGGCGACACCATCGGCAGCCAGCCCTTCAATAATCTCGCCCTTGGCTTCGACGATTTTTTCCGGCCCGCCGAATTCGCCCACGTGGGCGGTCCCGGCATTGTTGAGGATGGCAACGTGAGGCTTGGTCAGCCCGACGGTGTAGGCAATTTCACCCAGGCGCGAAGCCCCCAACTCGATAACGGCAGCGTTATGCTCCGGCGCCAGTTCGAGCAGGGTCAGTGGAACGCCGAGGTCGTTGTTCAGGTTGCCACGGGTCGCCAGCACTGAGCCACGGGTGCGCAGGATGCTCGCGAGCATTTCTTTGACAGTTGTCTTGCCGCTGGAGCCGGTGACGGCAGCGACCGGCTGGTTGAAGGCCGCACGATTCAGCGCGCCTAGTTGCCCCAGAGCCTGACGGGTATCGCTGACCAGCAATTGCGGCAGGGTACTGTCAGCGACTTCACGCTCGACCAGTGCCGCGACGGCGCCCTTGGCAGCCACATCATTGAGATAGTCATGACCATCGAAGCGCGGGCCGGCCAAGGCGATGAACAACTGGCCCGGCTTGATCGCGCGACTGTCGATGCTGACACCGTCGAAACTGGCATCGGCGCCGATCAAACGGCCCTTCAACGGCCCGATCAGTTCACTGAGTTTCAATGCTTTAAGCATGGTCCACCTCCCAGGCGGTCAAGGCATGATCGGCCTCGACCAGATCAGAGAAGGCATGACGCTCTCCGTTGATTTCCTGATAATCCTCATGGCCTTTGCCGGCCAGCACGATCACGTCGTCCGCCGAAGCGCTGGCAATCAACTGGGCAATGGCCTGGCCACGACCGGCAACGAAGGTGACTTTATCCACAGCGGTAAAACCGGCGCGGATGTCATCGAAAATAATCGCCGGGTCTTCGGTACGCGGGTTGTCATCGGTCACCAGCACGCCATCGGCCAGGCGCTCGACCACTTCCGCCATCAACGGACGCTTGCCCCGATCACGGTCGCCGCCACAGCCGAATAGGCACAGCAAACGACCTTTGACATGCGGGCGCAGCGCAGAGAGGACTTTTTCCAGGGCATCCGGCGTGTGGGCGTAATCGACCACCACCAGCGGCTGAGTGCCACCGCCCAGGCGCTGCATGCGACCGGCCGGGCCTTCGAGTTTCGGCAGCACCTTGAGGATTTCATCAAGGGCATAATCAAGACCCAGCAAGGCGCCGACGGCAGCCAGCACGTTGCTCAGGTTGAAGCGACCGAGCAACGTGCTGCGCAAATGGTGCTCGCCCTGAGGCGTGACTAGCGTGGCACGCACGCCTTCGTCGTCGAACTGTGCTTCGCGGCAATACAGGTAGGCGCTTTTGTCGAGCAGGCTGTAGGTGATCAGCCGCGACTCACGCTTGTCGGCAGCCAGTTGCCGGCCGAAATCATCATCGAGATTCACCACCCGGCATTTCAGATCGTTCCAGGCGAACAGCTTGGCTTTGGCTTCGCCATAGGCCTGCATGGTGCCGTGATAATCCAGATGATCGCGGGACAGGTTGGTCATCACCGCCACGTCGAATGCCAATGCGGTGACTCGGCCCTGATCCAGACCATGGGACGAGACTTCCATGGCCACGGCTTTGGCACCGGCCTTCTTCAGGTCGCCAAGGGTCGCTTGCATGGCAATCGGGTTCGGCGTGGTATGCAGACCACTTTCCAGTGCACCGTAGAAGCCGGAGCCAAGCGTGCCAACGATGCCGCAATGCTGACCGAGCAAGTCGAGTGCCTGGGCTACCAGTTGGGTCACGCTGGTTTTGCCATTGGTTCCGGTCACACCGATCAGGTTCAGGTGATGACTCGGTTCACCATAAAAACGGCCCGCAATATCCGACAACTGCGCCGCCAACCCCTTGACTGGAATCAATGGCACTTCGGTGATCGGCAGCACGGTAGCGCCTTCCACTTCGTAAGCCACGGCAGCGGCACCGCGCTGCAATGCGTCGGTGATGTGTGCACGGCCATCAAACTTGCCGCCTGGCACCGCGAGGAAGAGATCACCCGCGCGCACATTACGGCTGTCGAGCGCCAATTCACGGATCAACAGATCGTGGCCGGCGTGGGGGAAAATTTTATTCAGACTCAATGACATCAGCCGCGCCCTCCATTGGCTTTCAGCGGAACGGTCGGGGTGGCGTTAGCTTGTTGGACAGGTGGCAGGTTATCCGGGGAAACGTTCATCAGGCGCAGGGTGCCGGACATCACGCGGCTGAACACCGGCGCCGAAACCAGGCCACCGAAATAACCGGCCTTGGTCGGTTCATCGATGACGACCACGATGGCATAACGCGGATCGCTCATCGGGCCGAAACCTGCGAACAGCGAGCGGTAGGAGTTCTCTGCGTAACCTTTGGTGCCGACCGACGTTTTACGTGCAGTACCGGACTTGCCACCAACGTGGTAGGCCGGCACTTGCGCACGGAACACACCGCGTGGTGCTTCGATCACTTGCTGCAGCATGCCGTGCATGGTTTTCGCGACGGCTTCTGGCAGCACCTGGGTGGTTTGCGGCATTTTGTCGGTTTTGATCAGCGTCAAGGGTGCAAGGCGACCGTTGTTGGCCAGCGCCGAGAAGGCATGGACCAGCTGAATTGCGGTCACCGAAACACCGTAGCCGTAAGACAGCGTAGCGGTCTCGGCCTTGCGCCACTCACGGTAGTTCGGCAGGTTGCCGACACGTTCGCCAGGGAAGCCCAGCCCCGTGTCCTGACCGAGGCCAAGTTTCTGCGCCAGGCGGAAAATGGTTTCGCCACCGATATCGAACGCGACCTTACTCATGCCGACGTTACTGGAATTGATCAGAATACCGGTCATATCCAGTACCGGGCCTTCAGTCTTGGATACGTCCTTGATGGTGTATTTACCGATCTGCAAGGAGCCCGGGTACACTTCGACGGTATCGGTCGGCTTCCAGCGGCCGGTTTCGATAGCCGCGCTCATGGAGATCGCCTTCATGGTCGAACCCGGCTCGAACACGTCGATCATCGCGCGGTTACGCATCATCGCCGGTTGCAGGTTGCGACGGTTGTTCGGGTTGTAGGTCGGCTGGTTGACCATGGCGAGGATTTCGCCGGTCTTCACATCCATGATCACCAGACTGCCAGCCTTGGCGCCGTTCTCGATGATTGCGTTGCGCAACTCGCGGTTGGCCAGGTATTGCAGACGCAGATCAATGGACAACGCCAAGGGCTTTCCGGCCTTGGCGTTTTTGGTGACCTGGACATCCTTGATCAATCGGCCACGCCGATCCTTGATGACCTGTCGCTTGCCGGGAACCCCGGCCAGCCATTCGTCATAGGCCAGTTCGACACCTTCACGGCCATGGTCATCAATGTCGGTAAAGCCGACCATATGCGCAGTGACTTCACCGGCTGGATAGAAGCGGCGGAACTCTTCGATGCCGTAGACGCCCGGCACTTTAAGATCGAGCACAGCCTGACCCTGCTCAGGCGTCAGCCCGCGCACCAGGTAAATGAATTCTTTATTGGCCTGGGCTTCAAGGCGCTCGGCCAGGGCTTTCGGATCTTGGCCCAACGCAGCAGCCAGTGCTGGCCACTTCTCTTTGGCCAGTTGCATTTCCTTGGCGTTGGCCCACAAGGTAGTCACTGGCGTACTGACAGCCAACGGCTCGCCGTTACGGTCGGTGATCAGACCTCGGTGAGCCGGAATCGGAATATGACGAACGCTGCGTGCGTCGCCCTGCCCCTTGAGGAAGTCACGGTCAACCACCTGCAGGTCGATGATGCGCCAGCAGATCGCAACGACCATGATGCCGAGCAAGCCCACCACCAGACGGAAACGCCAGGGAAAGAGTGCCCCCTCGAGCTTCATCATGGCGCCACCATCTGTACTTCGGCGGCACCGGGAATTCGCATTTTCAGCTGTTCGGTGGCCAGCACTTCGATACGGCTATGGGCAGTCCAGGTGCTCTGCTCAAGAATCAACCGACCCCACTCGGCCTGCGCCTTGTCCCGCACGCTCAACTCGTTGTACAGCGAGTTGAGCAACTGACGATTCCAGTGCGCGCTGTAAGACACGCCGATGGCGGACACAAGCACGCCAATGAACAGCAGCAGCATGAAGAAGCTTCCGCCGGGCAGTGGCTTGGCGAAGAGCTTGCTCACCGCAGCTTCTCCGCCACACGCATGACAGCGCTACGGGAACGTGGGTTGGCCTTGAGTTCGGCGTCGGAGGCCGTCTGCGCTTTGCCATGGACTTTGATTTTCGGTTCGAAGGCGACATGCCGAACCGGCAGGTTGCGCGGCAGGTTGTCGGCTTCGCCTTTCACCAGCTTGCGCATGAACAGTTTGACGATGCGGTCTTCAAGCGAGTGAAAACTGATCACGACCAGACGACCGCCCACTTCCAGGCACTCCAGGGCGGCTTCGAGGCCGGTTTCCAGATCGCCCAGTTCGTTGTTGACGTGAATACGCAAACCCTGGAATGCACGGGTTGCAGGGTTCTTGCCCTTTTCCCAAGCCGGGTTGGCGACTTTCAATACTTCAGCCAGATCGGCGGTGCGCTCGAATGGCTTGATGTCACGACGCTCGACCACGGCACGGGCCATGCGTCCGGAAAAGCGTTCTTCGCCGTACTCCTTGAACACCCGGGCAATTTCTTCCACCGGGGCGGTATTGACGAACTCGGCCGCGCTGATCCCACGGGATGGGTCCATGCGCATATCCAACGGACCATCATTGAGAAAACTGAAACCACGCTCCGGGTCATCAAGCTGCGGAGAAGACACGCCGAGGTCGAGCAAAATACCACTGACCTTGCCGTGCAGACCGCGCTCGGCCACTTCGGATCCAAGTTCGGCAAAGCTGCGCTGCACAACGACAAAGCGGCCGTCTTCGGCCGCTAGCGTCTGCCCGGTGGCAATCGCTTGTGGATCTTTGTCGAATCCGAGGAGCCGACCATCCGGACCAAGCCGGCTGAGGATCAACCGGCTATGCCCGCCGCGCCCGAACGTGCCATCCAGATAGCAGCCATCAGGGCGTACGGCAAGTGCCTCGACGGCTTCGTCAAGCAGTACGGTGATGTGGTTAAAGCCGCTATCAATAGTCACAGGATCAAATCACGCAGTTCATCAGGCATGGCGCCCGGTTGTTGAATAGCTGCCAGGTCAGCGGCAGAAACCGCATTCCAGGCATCCTCGTCCCACAATTGGAACTTGTTCAGTTGGCCTACCAACATCGCGCGCTTATCCAACTTGGCATATTCGCGAAGACGCGGCGGAACCAGAAAACGACCACTGCCATCGAGCTCGAGGTCGACGGCATTACCAATCAGTAAACGTTGCAGGCGGCGGTTCTCTTCGCGAAGCGAAGGCAGTGCGCGCAGTTTGGTTTCAATAATTTCCCACTCGTCGAGGGGGTAAACACATAAACATGGATCAACGGCATCAATGGTGACGATCAACTGACCGGAACTACGCGAAACGAGCTCGTCACGGTACCGGCTCGGCATGGCGAGACGGCCCTTTGCATCGAGACTGATAGCGTTGGCTCCGCGAAACACGTCAGCGTTTCTCCAAATTTTAGCGTTTTGCGTTCAAAAAACCCACTTCATGCCACTTTCCGCCACTTGCGCACACTATAGGAATGCGCCCACCACACCGTCAAGGCGCGCATTGAAGGAAAACCCTTACAGAACTGAGATTTAGAAGCATAAGAGGAGGGGTAACGAGAATTCGGCAGATGAAACTGCCCGATAACTTGAATCAGCACAGAAGGCTGCGTTCGAAAGTTAAAGTAATTTATTAAGAGTAAGATTTTTTTGGTATTACGAAAGTGGTTCTGCCGACATTCTGAAAGGAGGTAAATCGGGCTCGCATTGAGCATGTGAAATCGTTACCAGAGCAGGCCAAACGACATCACTGGCGCCCTGCCTAATGATTTAAGCAGAGGATTGAAAAAAGGTGGAGAGTCGATCTGTAAGCCGGGTTCTGTCTTGAACAGTCATTCGTCTACGATGGCCATCACTGGACATCTTTAGCAACCTACCCGGCCCCAGCGCGGGCCACGCCTTGGGACCCTATTTGGTCTTGCTCCAAGTGGGGTTTACCTAGCCACGAACTGTTGCCAGACGTGCGGTGCGCTCTTACCGCACCTTTTCACCCTTACCGGCGCCGAAGCGCTTAGGCGGTTATTTTCTGTGGCACTTTCCGTAGGCTCACGCCTCCCAGGCATTACCTGGCACTTCGCCCTATGGAGCCCGGACTTTCCTCCCCCCCCTAATTTTCATAGAGGGCAGCGACTGTCCGATCGACTCTCCGCCGCGAAGGTTAACGGCAGAGCGCCCGAAGAACAAGCGCTAAACGCCTTTGGCCCTGCCTGTGCGTCGGGTTTTACTCCCCTTTCTGTTTATCCAGCGCAACCTGATAGAGAACATTCTTGCGCTCACCGGTAATTTGCGCCGCCAATGCGGCGGCACGCTTGAGAGGCATTTCTTCAAGCAACAGGTTAAGGATGCGCATGGCCTCACTGCTGACCGCGTCCTCGCTTTCGGGAGCCGACCAACCCGCTACAAGCACCACGCACTCGCCACGCTGCTGATTGCTGTCCGACTCGACGAACTGGCGCAGTTCGGCAAGGGGCAAACCCTTGAGCGTTTCGAAAGTCTTGGTCAGTTCCCGCGCCAGCAATGCAGGACGCTCGGCGCCGAACACCAGTTCCATGTCTTGCAAACATTCAAGGATACGGTGTGGGGCCTCGTAAAAGATCAGCGTGCGCGGCTCCTCCTTGATCGACTCGAGACGAGCACGCCGCCCCACAGCCTTTGCCGGCAGAAACCCCTCGAAGATAAAGCGATCCGACGGCAACCCGGCCGCCGACAAAGCCGCGATCAATGCACAAGCCCCCGGAACCGGCACCACATTGATACCGGCAGCGCGAGCCTGACGCACCAGGTGATACCCAGGATCGGAAATCAGCGGCGTACCAGCATCGGAGATCAGCGCCACATCATCACCCGCGAGCAGACGAGTAATGAATCGACTACCTTCATCGCGCTCATTGTGCTCATGGCAAGCGGCCAACGGCGTAGGAATACCAAAGTGCTGCATCAAACGCTGGGAATGTCGAGTGTCCTCGGCGGCGATCAGGGCGACCTCGCGCAGGATTTTCAGCGCGCGCGCACTGATATCGTCCAGGTTGCCGATGGGCGTCGCCACCACATAAAGCGAGCCCGCAGCGGAATTCAAAGCACCTGGAACAGTCAAAGCGCACACCTCATGATCGATAAAGCCGCCATTGTAGCGCGTAGCGACGCTTGTGATAGACGCAAGCAACGCCGGGTTTTTCCACCTTTTGTGCCGCACAGCAACATTTTCACGAGCTAAATTGATCGATTCACGCCAGTAACATCGCGCCCCGGCCAGTGCTTGGGTACAATTCCACGCTAATTTGATCGAGTATCAGGAACACTACATGATCGCTTGCCTGCGGCTGTTCACTGCCCTCTGCCTTGCTGCCTTACTGGCGGCTTGCGCCAGCTCGCCCTCCTCCAGCCTCGGCGAACTTCCACGGACCGCGGATGCCAGTATCGAGCAACTGCTCGAGAAAGCAGCCCAAAGCAAATCGCCGGAAGACGCCGCCCTGTTGCGCTTGAGCGCAGCAGACTTGGCCTACCGCCAGGGCAACGCCGCCCAATCCGCGCAAATCCTGCAACAAGTGCCAGTGGAGCAACTCAAGCCCGCCCAGCAGGTGTTCGCCAGCACACTCGCCGCCGAATTGGCGATGACCCGCAACCAACCCAAAGCTGCACTGACAGCCTTGAGTCACCCGAGCATGCAGCGCCTCGGTGAATTGCCGCAGGAGCAACAGGTTCGCACCGGCACTGTTCGCGCTCGCGCCCTCGAAGCTGATGGCCAAACCCTGGCTGCCGCAAAGGAACGCATTTTTATTGCGCCAATGCTCAGCGGTGAAGCGGCCAGCAAAAACCACGACGCGATCTGGACACTGATAGCCTCGTTGCCAACCGAGCAATTGCAACCGAACAATACCGACGATCTTGGTGGCTGGATGGCCCTGGCGCTGGCGGTAAAAACTGCCGGCACGCTGGAGCAACAGCAGGCTGCCATCGACAACTGGCGCAAGCAGAATCCGAAACACCCGGCCGCCATTCAGTTGCCACTGCCACTGACCAAGCTCAAGGAACTGGCCAGCCAACCCCTGGGCAAGATCGCCTTACTGCTGCCGCAGGACGGCCCACTGGCCTCGGTCGGCAAAGCACTGCGCGAGGGTTTCATGGCCGCTCACTACCAGGCACAACAAGCCGGGCAGAAGCCGCCAGCCATCGAGTTTTATGACAGCTCGCGCCTCACCTCTCTCGATGAGTTCTATCGCAAGGCCCAGGCTGATGGCGTGCAACTGGTCGTCGGCCCGCTGGAGAAGCCACTGGTCAAACAGCTGAGCACTCGCCCGCAATTGCCGATCACCACCCTGGCACTGAACTACAGCGAAGGCGATCAAGGCCCGGCCCAACTGTTCCAGTTTGGTCTTGCCGCTGAAGACGAGGCCCGTGAAGTATCCCGTCGCGCCCGCGCCGACGGCCTGCATCGCGCCGCCATCATGGTGCCAAAAGGAGAATGGGGCGACCGTGTGCTTCGAGCATTCAGTCAGGATTGGCAAGCCAACGGCGGCAGCATCGTCGCCACCGAGCGTGTCGACCAGCCGGTTCAATTGGCCCAGCAGATTGCTGACATGTTCCAGCTGCGCCAGAGCGAAGGTCGCGCCAAGAGCCTGCAAAGCACGGTAGGCTCGCAAGTCGCTGCCCAGCCTTCCCGTCGCCAGGACATCGAGTTCATCTTCCTGGCCGCCACACCGCAACAGGCTCAACAGATCAAACCGACGCTGAACTTCCAGTACGCAGGCGACGTTCCGGTCTACGCCACGTCCCACGTATTCAGCGCCAGCGGCGATGTAAACCAATACAACGACATGAATGGCATTCGCTTCTGCGAAACCCCATGGTTGCTGGACGCCAATGATCCGCTGCGCCAACAGGTCACGGCACAATGGCCACAAGCGGCCGGCAGCCTGGGTCGCCTGTATGCAATGGGTGTCGACGCCTATCGCCTGGCGCCACGCCTGGGGCAACTCAAGGCCCTGCCAGACAGCCGAATCGAAGGCCAATCGGGCAGCCTGGGTATGACGCAGCACCAGCGCATCGTACGACAGCTGCCATGGGCAGAGTTCGTCAATGGCCAGGTCCAGCGCCTGCCGGACACTTCGCGCTGATGCCTGACAGGTCACGCCAGCAACGCGGTAAAGATGCCGAGCGCCAAGCGCTCGGACACCTTCAACAACAAGGTCTGCGCCTGTTGGCGCAGAACTGGTTGTGTAAACGCGGCGAGCTTGATCTGGTCATGCTAGATGGCGATACAGTAGTATTCGTTGAAGTTCGCTACAGAAAAAACACTCAATGGGGTGGCGCGCTCGATAGCATCGATGAGCGCAAACGGCAGAAACTGGTTTTTGCCGCGCAATATTTTCTACAGCGCGAGCCGCGCTGGGCCAACTCCCCTTGCCGTTTCGACGTGGTCGCCATTGATAGCGACCCCAATCAGCTGAACTGGTTACAGAATGCCTTCGACAGCTGAATGCTTACACTCCGGAACGGACAACACCCAACACTTTTGCTCTTTGCTTTGCGGGCTGCACATTCACGTGCCGGATAGCCGCGCTCATTAAGGTCACACAGATGGACATGCAATCCCGAATTCGCCAGCTTTTTCAGGCCAGTATCGACACCAAGCAACAGGCGATGGAAGTACTTGCACCGCACATCGAGCAAGCCAGCCAGGTCATGGTCAACGCCCTGCTCAACGAAGGCAAAATGCTGTCCTGCGGCAACGGCGGCTCTGCCGGTGACGCCCAGCACTTTTCGTCCGAATTGCTCAATCGCTTCGAGCGTGAGCGGCCGAGCCTGCCGGCCATTGCACTGACCACCGACAGTTCGACGATCACCTCGATCGCCAACGACTACAGCTACAACGAAGTGTTCTCCAAACAGATCCGCGCCCTCGGCCAGCCGGGTGACGTATTGCTGGCAATTTCCACCAGCGGCAACTCGGCAAACATTATTCAAGCGATCCAGGCCGCACATGATCGCGAAATGATTGTCGTAGCTTTGACCGGTCGCGATGGCGGCGGCATGGCGTCACTGCTATTGCCCGAGGACGTGGAGATTCGCGTACCAGCCAACGTCACCGCACGTATTCAAGAAGTCCACTTGCTGGCGATCCATTGCCTTTGCGACTTGATCGACAGCCAACTGTTCGGGAGTGAAGAATGACCCCTAATCGCCTCGGCCTACTGGCCCTGACCCTGTGCCTCGGCATCAGCGGCTGCACCTCGGTGGTTAATGCCAGCCGTGAAGCCCCCATCGAAGACGATCGCGGCACGCGCACATTCGGCAGCAAAATCGACGACTCCCTGATCGACACCAAGGTCGGCGTGAACGTCGCCAAAGCCGACCCGGCACTGGATAACGACTCGCACATCGTCGTCACCAGCTTCAACGGCGTCGTACTGCTCGCCGGGCAAACCCCACGCGCCGACCTCAAGGCCAAAGCCGAACAAGCCGCCGCCGCTGTTCAACGCGTGAAGACGGTGCACAACGAAATTCAGATCCTGCCACCTTCCAGCTTCCTTGCCCGCCAGAACGACACCTGGCTGACCTCCAAGATCAAGACCCAGATGCTCACCGACCCGAACATCCCCGGCTCGCGCATCAAGGTTGTCACCGAGAACGGCATCGTCTACCTGCTGGGCCTGCTGACCAAGCAGGAAGCCGCTGCGGCGACCAATCTGGTGCAAGGGGTTTCCGGTGTTCAGAAGATTGTGAAGCTGTTTGAGTACATCGACTGACCCCTCGGCGGTTACGATTCTGAAACCATCACCACCCCGTAGGAGCACGGCTTGCCGGCGATGGCGTCTTTAAGATCGCTATCGCCAGCAAGCTGTGCTCCTACAAGTAATAAAAAAGGCGATCCTTGCGGATCGCCTTTTTTATTACTTCACCACTTTCAGGCTTGGCCGACCGCTGGGACGCGGTGGCTCACTGTCTGGCGGTGGAATATCGTCATCCGGCTCGATCTCATCTTCGTCTTCCATAGGCGATTCCAGATCGAACACCATGCCCTGACCGTTCTCCCGGGCGTAGATGCCCAGAATCGATGCGATAGGCACGTACAAGGTGTGAGGCACACCACCAAAGCGGCCTTCGAAGCTCACCGCCTCGTTATCCATATGCAAATGGCGTACGGCTTGTGGCGATACGTTCAGGACAATTTGCCCATCACTGGCAAAGCCCTGTGGCACTTGCACCGACGGATACTCGGAATTGACCAGCATGTGCGGGGTGCAATCGTTGTCCACAATCCACTCGTAGAGCGCGCGGACCAGATAAGGTCGACTGGAGTTCATAGCGGCTCCTTAAGCCTTAGCGCATGTCGCGTTCGACACCAGACAGACTCGCCTGGAAAGCCTCACGCGCAAACTGACGCTCCATGTAATCAAGCAGCGGCTTGGCAGGCCGCGGCAGTTCTATACCCAGAATCGGCAATCGCCAGAGTATTGGCAATAGGCAGCAATCCACCAGGCTTTGTTCCTCACTGAGGAAAAATGGTTTGTCGGCGAACAGCGGCGACACACCCGTCAGGCTTTCTCGCAGCTCTTTACGCGCCACGGCTCGAGCGGCTTCCTTGGTCCGAGAGTCCAGTATCAAATCCACCAGACCACACCAGTCCCGCTGGATGCGATGCATCAGCAGACGACTGTTGGCACGCGCCACTGGATAAACCGGCAGTAGTGGCGGGTGCGGGTAGCGCTCATCCAGGTATTCCATCACCACCGTAGATTCCCACAGCGCCAGGTCACGATCGACCAAGGTGGGCAAACTGCCGTAAGGGTTCACTTCGATCAGTTTAGGCGGCTGGCGGCCAGCTTCCACATAGATGATCTCGGCGCTCACACCCTTCTCTGCCAGTACGATTCGCACGCGGTGGGAATAGTGGTCGGCGGGGTCGGAGTAACAGGCCAACCGATTGGTCACGCCCATGGCGATCCTCCTCGCTTGTAGAAATAGTCGGAAGCGGAAAAACGAGCGCGCCCAGAGGGCGTCTCCCGTAACGCCTGGCTAGCCAGACTCGTTACTCCTTCAGAGACGCCCTTGGGCGCGCGCGATTAACAGCAATTGCTTGAAGCTTTATCAGTGCACGTCTTTCCAGTATTCACGCTTGAGCAAATAAGCGAAAACGAAGAAGAACGCCAGGTACAGCAATACATACGTACCGATGCGCTGATGTTGCAGCTTAACCGGGTTAGCCGAGTAAGCCAGGAAGGTTACCAGATTCTTGACCTTCTCATCGAACTGCTCTTCGGTCAAAGAACCACTTTTAGGCACGATGGTCAGCTGATCGCACGCTTCATGAGTCAGCGCGGTACCGGTCAGCGGATCATATTGCTTCTTGCCGTCTTCGACGATCTGAACCTGTTTGCAACCGACGACCTGACGACCTTGCAGGCCGACCAGAACGTTAGGCATGCCCACGTTCGGGAAGACCTTGTTGTTCACACCCCATGGGCGCGACGGGTCTTCATAGAACGACTTCAGGTAGCCATAGAGCCAGTCAGTACCGCGAACGCGAGCCACCAGAGTCAGGTCCGGTGGCGCCGCGCCGAACCAGGTCTTGGCGTCAGCCGGCTGCATGCCAACTGTCATGTGGTCGCCGATCTTGGCACCGGTAAACACCAGCTTCTCCAGCATCAGCTCATGAGGGATGTTCAAGTCATCGGCAACACGCTCATAACGCTGGAACTTGGCGCTATGGCAACCCATGCAATAGTTGGCAAACGTACGCGCGCCATCCTGCATGGCAGCCTTGTCGGAAACGTCGATGTCGACTTTTTCCAGCTCCGGACCACCGTGTTCAGCAGCGAAAGCAAACACTGGCAGCGCAGCAAGCATCAATACAGCAAATAGCTTTTTCATCAGCCAGTCACCCTTTCCGGAACCGGTTTGGTCTTCTCGAGCCTGGTGTAGAACGGCATCAAAATGAAGTAGGCGAAGTACAGGAAGGTACATACCTGCGACAGCAACGTACGCTCTGGAGTAGGCGCCAATACACCCAGAATCCCCAGGATGACGAACGAGATGCAGAACACCACGAGCCAGATCTTGCTCAGCCAGCCTTTGTAGCGCATCGACTTGACCGGACTGCGATCCAGCCACGGCAGGACGAACAACACGGCAATGGCCGCCCCCATGGCGATAACACCCATGAGTTTGTCTGGAACCGCCCGCAGAATTGCGTAGAACGGTGTGAAGTACCAGACCGGAGCAATATGCTCAGGCGTCTTGAACGGGTTGGCTTGCTCGAAGTTCGGCTTCTCGAGGAAGTAACCACCCATTTCCGGGAAGAAGAACACGATCGAACAGAAGATGAACAGGAACACCACCACACCGACGATATCTTTCACGGTGTAGTACGGGTGGAAAGCAATGCCGTCCAGCGGGATACCGTTTTCGTCCTTGTGCTTCTTGATGTCCACGCCGTCCGGGTTGTTCGAGCCGACTTCGTGCAATGCCAGGATGTGCAGCACTACCAGGCCGAGGATCACGATCGGCAAGGCAACAACGTGCAAGGCGAAGAAGCGGTTCAGGGTAATACCGGAAATCAGGTAGTCACCACGAATCCACTGGGTCAGGTCGTTACCGATGACAGGGATCGCACCGAACAGCGAGATGATCACCTGGGCACCCCAGTAGGACATCTGGCCCCACGGCAGCAGGTAGCCCATGAAGGCTTCGGCCATCAGCGCCAGGTAGATCAGCATGCCGAAGACCCACACCAGCTCGCGCGGCTTCTGATACGAGCCGTAGAGCAAGCCACGGAACATGTGCAGATAGACCACGATGAAGAATGCCGAAGCGCCGGTGGAGTGCAGCAACCGCAGGATCGAGCCGTACTCGACGTCACGCATGATGTATTCGACGGAAGCAAAGGCCTCTTCCGCCGACGGGGTGTAGCTCATGGTCAGCCAGACACCGGTGACGATCTGGTTGACCAGAACGAGCAGCGCCAGGGAGCCAAAGAAGTAGAAGAAGTTGAAGTTCTTCGGGGCATAGTACTTGCTGAGATGGTCTTCCCACATTTTGGTCGCGGGAAAGCGCGCATCAACCCAATCCATGAACTTGCTCATCACGCTTTCTCCGTATCGACGCCAATGACAATGATCTCATCGGTCTCATAGGAATGCGGGGGAACTGGCAGGTTCAAAGGCGCGGGTTGCGACTTGTAGACGCGACCAGCCAGGTCGTAGTGGGAGCCGTGGCAAGGGCAGAAATAACCACCTACCCAGTCCTTGCCCAGGTCGGCAGGAGCCACTTCAGGACGGAATGTCGGCGAACAACCCAGGTGCGTGCAGATACCGATCAGCAGCAGAACCTCAGGTTTGATCGAACGCGTTTCCGGATCGACATACGTCGGTTGTGTCGAGTTCTTGGAGGTTGGGTCAGATAGCTGGCCCTCGATCTTTTTCAGATTCCCCAGGATTTCCTCGGTACGGCGGACAATGAATACTGGCTGGCCGCGCCATTCAGCAATCATCTGCTGGCCTGGCTCGACTTTGCTGACATTCACTTTCACCGGTGCACCTGCGGCTTTCGCCTTGGCACTGGGAAACCATGACCCCACGAACGGGACCGCAGCCCCCACCGCTCCTGCAGCACCCACCACGGATGTGGCTGCTACCAAGAAGCGACGCCGGCCTGCATTCACGCCGTCATTGCTCATTCAGTCCTCTCCCATCAGCTTTGTGGCCTGTTAAATCAGGCATCTACTAAGTAAATCTATGTACTTATAAAAATTTTGCCGAATGGTAATGAAAAGCCCCAATTCTGACAAGGTAATTACCCTGGGGCGCTCCTCCCGAGCCTTGTAGTATAGGGCCTCTACGGATGTGGCAAGTTGTCACAGCGCAATTCTTTAATAAATCGCACGCATAAAAAAACGCCCAGCTCCGTGAGGATACTGGGCGTTCTTTTTTGAACGTGGAAACGAATTAACGCTTCGAGTACTGCGGACGCTTACGCGCTTTACGCAGACCAACTTTCTTACGTTCAACTTCACGTGCATCGCGGGTTACGAAGCCGGCTTTACGCAGAGCGCTGCGCAGAGTTTCGTCGTAGTCCATCAGAGCGCGGGTGATGCCGTGGCGGATTGCGCCAGCTTGACCACTTACACCACCGCCGATCACGGTGACGTAGATGTCGAACTTCTCGACAGTCTCAGTCAATTCCAGCGGCTGACGAACTACCATGCGGGCAGTTTCGCGGCCGAAGAAATTATCCAGCGAACGGTTGTTGATGGAGATGTTACCAGTGCCCGGACGCAGGAAAACGCGTGCGGTTGCGGTCTTGCGACGGCCAGTGCCGTAATTTTGAGTCGCCGACATAATGAACTATTCCGTTAAATCTTCAGTTCTTGGGGCTGCTGAGCAGTATGAGGGTGTGCAGCGCCCGCATAGACTTTCAGCTTACGGTACATGTCGCGACCCAGCGGGTTCTTAGGCAGCATGCCTTTGACCGCGGTCTCGATCACGCGCTCAGGGGCCTTGGCGATCAGCTTTTCAAAGTTGATCGACTTGATGCCGCCCGGGAAACCGGAGTGGGAGTAGTACATTTTGTCAGTGGTTTTAGCACCGGTAACACGGATCTGCTCAGCGTTGATTACGACGATGTAGTCGCCGGTGTCAACGTGAGGAGTGTACTCAGGCTTGTGCTTGCCACGCAGACGGCTCGCGATTTCGGTGGCCAGACGACCCAGGGTCTGACCAGCAGCGTCGACGACAAACCAGTCGCGCTTTACTGTTTCCGGTTTAGCAGTAAAAGTTTTCATTCTTTATAGCCTCAGGGGCCGCCCTGTAAATTAGACGGCGGATCTTACTGAATAGTGCGTACTTTGACAAGTCAAAGGCAGCCGGATACAGACGCTTTCGGGGGCTCGGGTCGGCGCGTCCGTTCAACGGCAAGATTCTTCGGCGGCGGCGCATCACTTCCACTGCAGAAAGAGGTGCGCAATTATGCAGATTGCGAAAAATATTTCAACCTGCTTTTATGATTGTTTTGCCCAAGGAGCTCCCTGATGGAGTATCGCCAGTTAGGCCGGACCAATCTGAACGTGAGTGCACTCTGCCTCGGCACCATGACCTGGGGCGAGCAAAACAGCGAAGCCGACGCCTTCGCCCAGATTGAGCGCGCCAAGAGCGCGGGTATCAACTTCATCGATACCGCCGAGATGTACCCGGTACCGCCCAAGGCCGAAACCTACGCCACCACCGAACGCTACATCGGCAATTACTTCAAAAGCCGCGGCGATCGTGCCGACTGGATCCTGGCCAGCAAGATCGCCGGCCCTGGCAATACCATCGATTACATTCGCGACAAAAACCTGCGACACAACCGCCAGCACATCACCGAAGCCGTGGATGGCAGCCTCAAACGCCTGCAGACCGACTACATCGACCTGTACCAATTGCACTGGCCCGAGCGCAGCACCAATTTCTTCGGACAGTTGGGCTACAAGCACAAGATCGAAGCCAACCTGACGCCTCTGGAGGACACCCTCGAAGCGCTCGACGAACAGGTCAAGGCCGGCAAGATCCGCCACATTGGCCTGTCCAATGAAACCCCGTGGGGCACCATGCGCTTCCTCGCCCTGGCCGAAGCCCGCGGCTGGCCACGAGCAGTATCGATCCAGAACCCGTACAACCTGCTCAACCGCAGCTTCGAAATCGGCTTGGCGGAAATTGCCATTCGTGAACAGTGCGGCTTGCTGGCCTATTCGCCGCTGGCGTTCGGTTTCCTGTCAGGCAAGTACGAAGGTGGCGCACGCCCGCCAAAAGGCCGCCTGAGCCTCTACAGCCGCTTCAGCCGCTACTTCAACGCGCAGTCGGAAGCGGCGTGCAGCCGCTATGTCGCACTGGCACGTCAGCACGGCCTGGACCCGGCACAAATGGCGCTGGCCTTCGTGACGCAACAGCCGTTCGTGACCAGCAACATTATTGGCGCGACGACGCTTGAACAACTGGACAGCAACATTGCCAGTTTTGATCTGAATCTGTCGGATGAAGTGCTGGAAGGGATTGAGGCGATTCACAAAGATCACCCGAATCCTGCACCGTAATTTGAAAAAGATCGCAGCCTGCGGCAGCTCCTACAGGGTGTACACCAATCTCCTGTAGGAACCGCCGCAGACTGCGATCTTTTTAGCCATCAACGATAGGTCAAAGCGACCGCGCAATGATCTCCTTCATGATTTCATTGGTCCCGGCATAAATCCGCTGCACCCTTGCATCGGCCCACGCCCGGGCGACCGGATACTCCCACATGAAGCCGTAACCGCCATGCAACTGCACGCACTCATCGAGGACCTTGCATTGCAGGTCGGTGCCCCAGTACTTGGCCATCGCCGCCGTCGGCACGTCGAGCTTGCCTTGCAGATGCAGTTCCAGGCAGCGGTCGACGAAGACTCGACCGATCTGGATTTCGGTCGCCATCTCCGCCAGTTTGAATCGTGTGTTCTGGAAGTCGGCAATCGACTTGCCGAAGGCCTTGCGCTCGCGGGTGTAGTCCAGCGTCCACTGCAACGCCGCTTCGGCTGAAGCCAAGCCACCAATGGCCACGGTAAGGCGCTCCTGAGGCAACTCCTGCATCAGATAGGCGAATCCCATCCCTGCCTGGCCCAGCAAGTTTTCCTTGGGCACCCGAACGTCCTGGAAGAACAGTTCCGACGTATCCTGGGCCTTCATGCCCACCTTCTCCAGGCGCTTGCCCTTGTCGAAGCCTGGCGTATCGGCCTCCACCAGAAACAGACTGGTGCCCTTCGCACCCGCCTTTGGATCGGTCTTGGCGACGACGATCACCAGGTCAGCCAGAAAGCCATTGGTGATGAAGGTTTTCGAGCCATTGATCACATATTCGTCACCATCGAGCACGGCAGTAGTCTTCACGCCTTGCAGGTCGGAACCGGCGCCCGGCTCGGTCATGGCGATGGCACTGACCATCTCCCCGGAGACCAGTTTCGGCAGGTATTTGTGTTTCAGTGTTTCGCTACCGTAATGCAGGATGTAAGGCGCGACGATATCCGAATGCAGGGAGAAACCGATGCCCGTCAGCCCCAGGCGCCCCACCTCTTCAATCACCACCGTACTGTAGAGAAAGTCCGCCCCCAGCCCGCCGTATTCCTCCGGCAAATGCGAGCACAACATCCCCGCCTCCCCCGCCTTGTTCCAGAGTTTACGGTCGATATAGCCCTGTTTTTCCCATTGCCCATGGAACGGCACGGCCTCTTTTTCAAGAAACGTTCGCACGCTGTCGCGAAAAAGTTCGTGCTCGGAACTGAACAAGGTTCTGGGAATCATGCGGCACCTGTCGTTATTTTTAGAGGAGGTTGACCTTCAGAGACTAAGCCCCGGGTCCGATACAGGACACTGGACACATCCGACAAAAAATAAGACGATCCAGCCGTCTGGTGACCACTTTCCCCTATAAGAATAAAGTTGAATTATGTCTAACCAAGCCTCCACGCCCCTGCGGCGCGTCAGCATCCTGGCCATCGACCGGGTTTTTGCTTCCACCCTCATGCAAGCCAAAGATTTCTTTCACCTCGCCAGCCTGCGCTACGGCAAACAACTGGGTCGCGGCCTGGTTCCAGCCTTCGAAACCCGACTGGTCAGCCCCGACGGCAAGCCGGTCAACAGCTTCAGCGACGTGATAATGCCGGTGGACGGCGGACTGGAAAATACTGACATCATCGTCATCCCAGCGTTTTGGGATGACTTCGAAACCCTGTGCCAACGCTACCCACAAGTCCTGCCCTGGCTGCGCCAGCAACATGCACGCGGTGCGGTACTGTGTGGCGAGGCCACTGGCGTGTTCTGGCTCGCGGAGGCCGGGCTGCTCGACGGCAAGGAAGCGACCACCTACTGGCGCTTCTTCAATGCCTTCGCCGAACGCTTCCCACGGGTTTACCTCAACCAGGACAAGCACCTCACCGATGCCGACAACCTCTACTGCGCCGGCGGCACCACCTCGGCATGCGATCTGTACATCTACCTGATCGAGCGCTTCTGCGGCGCCAATGTGTCCCAGGCCGTGGCCCGTGACATTCTCTATGAAGTGCAGCGCAGCTACTCGCCGGGACGCATCGGCTTTGGCGGGCAAAAGCTGCACCAGGACGGGATCATCCTGCAGATCCAGCACTGGCTCGAAGAACACTTCGCCGACAAATTCCGCTTCGAGGATGTCGCCCGCGAACACGGCATGAGCATCCGCAACTTCATGCGCCGCTTCCAGACCGCCACCGGCGACAAGCCGCTGCACTACCTGCAACGCCTGCGCATCGAAACCGCCAAAGGTCTGCTGTCCGGCAGCCGCAAGAGCATCAAGACCATCAGCTATGAAGTCGGCTATGACGATGCGAGCTTCTTTGCGCGACTGTTCCGCCAGCACACAGAACTGTCGCCGAACCAGTATCGGCAACAGTTTCAGCAGGCTGCTTAAAGCCCTGCACGCCCTGTAGGAGCACAGCTTGCTGGCGATGGCGCCCGTGAGATCGCCATCGCCGGCAAGCCGTGCTCCTACAAGGATCTTCGATACAAAAAAGGGCCTGCATTGGCAGGCCCTTTTTCATTTTCTGAATCGTCTCAAGGCTTGTGCGCCCGGGACAGAAATTCATGAGATTGCATTTCCAGCAGACGACTGAGGGTCCGCTGGAACTCGAACGTCAGGCGACCACCGGTGTAGAGGTCTTTCAACTCTACTTCAGCAGAAATGATCAGTTTCACGTTACGGTCGTAGAACTCGTCGACCATGTTGATGAAACGACGGGCGATGTCGTCGGTGGTGACGCTCATCTGCTCGACGCCGCTGAGCAGCACGGCGTGGAAGATCTTGCCCAATTCGATGTAATCGTTCTGGCTACGCGGGCCGTCGCACAGTTCGCGGAAGTCGAACCAGGCCACGTCATCGCAGGTGCGCAGGGCGCGGATTTCGCGGTTTTCGATCATCAGAACGTCGTTCTCGACCGCTGCCGTGCATTCCGGCGTCAGCGCACGGAAGCTCTTGCGCAGGCTTTCGTGGGCGGCTTCGTCGAGCGGGAAGTGGAACAGTTCCGCTTGTTCGAGATGGCGCAGACGGTAATCGACGCCACTGTCGACGTTGACGATGTCCGTGTGCAGTTTGATCAACGCGATGGCCGGCAGGAAACGCGCACGTTGCAGGCCGTCCTTGTACAGGCCGTCCGGCACGATGTTCGAAGTCGCGACCAGGCTCACGCCGTTCTTGAACAGCTCTTCCATCAGCGTGCCAAGGATCATGGCGTCGGTGATGTCGGAAACGAAGAACTCATCGAAACAGATCACCCGGGTCTCGGCGGCGAAACGCTTGGCGATGATGGTCAGCGGGTTTTTCTCGCCACCCAGGGTTTTCATTTCTTCGTGCACGCGCTTCATGAAGCGGTGGAAGTGCGTACGAGTCTTTTCCTTGAACGGCAGCGCCTCAAAGAAGGTGTCGACCAGGTAAGTCTTGCCGCGGCCTACCCCGCCCCAGAAATACAGGCCCTTGACCGGCGCCTGATCCTTCTTGCCAAACAGTTTGCCTAGCAGGCCCGGCTTGTTTTGCTCGGCCGCGACCAGGTCGTCGTACAGGCGTTGCAAATGACGCACGGCCGTTTCCTGCGCAGCGTCATGGAAAAACTCCGGGCGTTTCAGATCAGCTTGATATCGTTCTAGGGGCGTCATAATTCGTTAGCAAGGCAACAAAAACGGGCCGTCACTTTAGCGATGGCCCGTGGGAATGGCAATCAACCCTTGGTCGGGTCGAGCCGTTGATTATTCCTGAATCGGTGTCAGCGCAATCCGCAGAGCGTCGATCGCACCGTCGCGCGCGGCGCTGTCCGCGAATGCCGGGCTGTCGGCGACGCACTCGCCTTCCAGCCAAACACTGAAGCTCAGGTCTTCGCTGCGCACGTCCAATGGCTGACCCGATTGCAGTTGCTTGGTCACTTGACCTGCGGTTTTACCGTCGGCGAAGTGGCGCGACAGCAGCAGTTGTTCGCCATCGGCCGCCAACAGACGGAAGCGGAAACTGCCATCGTCTTCGCGGAAGCTGACAAAACGCGCGGCTTTCGCGGCCTTCTTCTTGGTGGTCGCCGCCACTTGTGTCTGGGCGACGAAAGAGCGCAGGCCAACCGCTTCACGCAACTCGGTGAGGAACGGCGTCGCCACCGCACGGGCCTTTTTCGCACCGTGTTGCAGGATGTCTTCCAGATCCGCCGGGCGTTCGATCAGCAGTTGATAACGCTCACGGGACTCGCCCAATTCGTTGTCCAGCAACTGGAACAGGCGATTCTTCGCCTCGCCCCAACCCAGGCCCTGCAGCAGATCGCTACGGAACTCGTCGGCTTGCGCCGCAGTAGCAAAGGCCTGGTACAGAGTGAACAGGTGCGAATTGTCCGGATCTTTCGCTTCGCCCGGCGCGCGGGAGTCGGTGACGATCCGCGAAATCGCGTCTTTCATCTCTTTGGCACTGCTAAACAGCGGAATGGTGTTGTCGTAGCTCTTCGACATCTTGCGACCGTCCAGGCCTGGCAAGGTCGCCACGCTTTCCTCGATCAGCGCTTCGGGCATGGTGAAGAACTCCTTGCCCTGGCCGAACAGGTGGTTGAAGCGCTGACCGATATCCCGCGCCATTTCCACGTGCTGGATCTGGTCACGACCGACCGGCACCTTGTGTGCGTTGAACATCAGGATGTCGGCGGCCATCAGTACCGGATAGCTGTACAAGCCCATGGTGATGCCGGCGTCCGGGTCTTCGCCGGTCTCGACGTTCTTGTCCACCGAGGCCTTGTAGGCGTGGGCGCGGTTGAGCAGGCCCTTGGCGGCAACGCAGGTCAGCAACCAGGTCAGCTCGGGAATCTCCGGGATGTCGGACTGGCGGTAGAACGTCACGCGGTCCACATCCAGGCCACCGGCCAGCCAGGTCGCGGCGATTTCCAGACGCGAGCGCTGGATGCGCAACGGGTCATCGCACTTGATCAGGGCGTGATAGTCGGCCAGGAAATAGAACGAATCAGCATTGCTGTCACGGCTGGCGACGATCGCCGGGCGGATGGCGCCAGCGTAGTTGCCCAGGTGTGGCGTGCCGGTGGTGGTGATGCCGGTGAGGATACGGGTACGAGTCGTCATGGGTAATCGCTTGTCAGACTGCAATCAATTCGAAAGACGCGGCAGGATAAGATCCTTGAGATCGGTCAGCTTGCCATGAAAGAAGTGCCCGCATTCTGCCACTTTCAGCAGCTCATGGGGACGTTCGAGCTTGTCGGACCATTGATAGACGACTTGCGGCTCGATGACTTCGTCGGTTTCCGGCTGAATCAGGGTCAGTTCGCCCTGTTGTGGTAGTTGATCCTGATCGCCCAGGCGCATGACCGCTGGCGCGACCATGAACAAGTGTTTGACCTGCTCGCCCCTGGCTTCCAGACGCCCGCCGAGGCTGGCCGCCACAAAACCACCGAAGGAAAAACCGAACAGGGTCAGCGGTAAATCCGGGTGTTTTTCCCGCAGCCATGCGGCGGCGGCTTGGGCATCGTCGACTTCACCGGTACCCATGTCGTGGACACCCGCGCTGGCACCAACGCCACGGTAATTGAAGCGCAACGTAATCAGGCCGGCATCGCGTGCCGTGCGCTGCAGGGTCGAGACCACCTTATTGAGCATGGTGCCGCCCTGCACGGGGTTGGGGTGGCAAATCAGCGCTATACCACGTGGTTGCTCATTGTCCAGATACAGACTTTCCAGTTGACCCACCGGGCCATCGATCACTACAGGGGTTTCACGCATCAGCAAGGAAGGAACTCCGTGACCTCGAATCGGGTCGATTCGTCTAGCAAATTGTCTGCGGCTGTCTATTACCAGTGAATCGCGGTATACAGCGCAGGTTCGAGCCGTTAACGTAAAGCAAAGCCGTTTATAGAGGAAGGACTCGTGGAACACTCGCTCTTAGTTTGGTTGTTACCGACTCTTGCCCTGGTTGTGGGTGTCGCCATTGGATTCCTGATTGCTCGCCTTGCGCCGAATGCCGCGCCTAGCAGCACGCAACGTCAGCTGGACGATATTCAGGAACGTTTCGACAGTTATCAGAACGAGGTGGTGACCCACTTCAACAGCACCGCGACACTGGTCAAGAAACTGACTCAGAGCTATCAGGAAGTGCAGGATCATCTCGCCGAGGGCGCCAACCGCCTGGCCCTGGACGAGCAGACCCGCCAACGCTTGCTGGCCTCCCTGCACGCCGATGCGGCACAGGCTCCACGGGAACGCCTGACGCCACCGCGCAATCAGGAGCCGCCGCGCGATTACGCGCCCAAAGCCCCGAATGCCCCAGGCATGCTCGATGAGCATTACGGTCTGAAGAAGTAAGAACCCCCCCCTGTAGGAGCTGTCGAGTGCAACGAGGCTGCGATCTTTAGATTGTTAAAATCAAGATCAAAAGTTCGCAGCCTCGTTGCACTCGACAGCTCCTACACAGCTTCTACAAGGACACAAAAAAACCGCCCGAACCATTGAGGATCGGGCGGTTTTTTTATGCCTGGGGTTCAGTCAGGCAATTAGGGTTAACGCTGAACGTTACCTTATTACTGGGCACCGTACTCTTGGCCCGGAATCGCCTTGAGGTTGACCTCTACACGACGGTTCTGTGCACGACCATTGACGTCGGCGTTGCTGGCAATCGGGCCATCGGGACCCGCGCCGCGCGCGCTCAGGTTGGCACCGCTGACACCTTGCGAGGTCAGGTAGGTTGCCACGCTTTGTGCACGACGCTCGGACAGGTCCATGTTGTGCTGACGGCTGCCGGTGCTGTCGGTGTAGCCGACGATTTCGATCTGGTTCTGGTTGAACTCTTTCAGCGAGCCCGCCAGGCTGTTCAGCGGCTGATAGAAACTTGGAGCGATGTTCGCCGAATCGGTGGCGAAGGTGATGTTGCCCGGCATGATCAACTTGATCTGATCGCCTTGGCGCTGCACTTCAACACCGGTGTTGGCCATGCTAGCGCGCAGCTTTTTCTCTTGCTGGTCGGCGTAGTAGCCGTAACCGGCGGCGGAAGCACCGACCACTGCCGCACCGATCAGCGCGCCCTTGCCACGGTTGTCGTGGTTGATGGCAGCACCGGCCAGCGCACCGGCCAGCGCGCCGAGACCGCCGTATTTTGCGGTTTTGCTCATGCCTTGAGAGCCGGTATCAGCCTGTCCCTGACTTGAGTCATATTGGCCAGGCGATGCACAACCGGACAACAGCGCCACGGCAGTAGCAACGATAATCAAACGACGGGTGGTGAACATGTAGAGCTCCTACTTTTTGCATTCTATGGTGCAACGGACGTATGCATCGAACCTTCGCGGGCGTTGGATCATTTCGGCTCGCAAAAATTCCACTTGTTACAAATCACGCGCGAACGAACGGATTGTCGCGCATTTCATCCCCTAAGCGTGTGTCGGGACCATGCCCGGCCACCACGGTCGCTTCTTCATCGAGGGTATACAGGCGCTGCTTGATCGAACGCACGATAGCCGCTTGATCGCCTCCCCACAAATCCGTGCGCCCTACTCCGCGACGAAACAGGGTATCACCGGCGATCAGTAGCTTAGCCTCGGAAAACCAGAAACTCATGGAGCCCGGCGTATGCCCCGGCGTGTGCAGCGCCACGCCGCAACCGCAGGCCAACTCTTCATCGTCGGCCAGCCAGCGGTCCGGCGACGGCACCGGCGTGTATGGCACGCCGAACATCTGGCACTGCATTTCCAGGTTATCCCACAGGAATTGATCGTCCTTGTGCAGGTGCAGGGTGGCGCCGGTTTTCTCTTTGAGTTGACCGGAAGCGAGGAAATGGTCGAGGTGGGCATGGGTATGAATGATGCTGACCACCTTCAGGCCCAGGGCATCAAGACGTGCAAGGATCTGCTCATGATTGCCCCCCGGATCGACCACGATCGCCTTTTTGGTGATCGGATCGCCGATGATCGTGCAGTTGCACTGCAAAGGGCCGACGGGGAAGGTTTCGCGGATCAGGGCGGGCTTCTGGGACATCAGGGGTCTGCTCGATAAACAGGGGACGAGCGATTTTCGCACAATTAAGTATCCCGTCCTTTACCCGGCTATGTAACGTGAAGATTTTCTTAACCTAAAACCCCTAATTCCTTCGCTCGCGCAACAGCCTGCGTACGCCTTTCGACGCCCAGCTTGCTGTTGATATGACTGGCATGGGTTTTTACGGTGTGCAGCGAGATGAACAACTGATCACTGATTTCCTGGTTCGAGCAGCCTTGGGCAATCAGGCGCAGGACGGCCAGTTCACGTGTACTGAGTTGTTCAGTCGCAGGAGCAGATTCCAGCATGGACCGGTTTGCCAATGTCGGCAGCTTATCCACAAGGTCCTGGGAAATCGTCGTCTGCGCGCTGTTTTGCAACTGAGCGCGAAGCCAATCCGGATGTTCGGCCAGCAGCCCTTCAAAGGGTTGCAGCACGCCGCCAGCGGCGGCATCCAGTGCCTGACTCAGCATTTTGCGAGCCTCGGGCTCGCGCCCGTTGCCCAGTAGCAACGAAACCTTTTGCGTCAGCGCCAGCGCACTGAGCATCTGTCGACCGGTTTGCTGACCGTGTTCGAGCAGCGCATTCAAACGCCCCTCGGCCAGCATCGGTTGCCCCTGAATGACCTCCAGCAAGGCTTGTTGCAATTCGATATGCAGGGGCAATTGCGGATGAAATTCCGGCGGTGCTGCCGGCTTTTCGCCGTTATAGGTCTGTCCCAGTCGGGCCAGCCAGGCTTCAGCCAGATCGATGCGCCCCTGGGCGAGCCAGAGCTCGCATTTGACCAAGGTGATCATTGCCAGATAGTAAATAGGCGGCACGTCCCAGATATGCATCAGCCTTTCAGCTTCGGCCAGTTCAGCGAAGGCCTTGGCGAATTCGCCGCTGTTGCCTTCGAGCCGGGCAATCACGCAATGACCAATCAATACGCTGATATCGCGACACGCTCGCGCTTCACTCAATCCAGCCTGCAAGCGCGCCCGCGCCGTTTGCGGTTGCAGACGCAACGCCAGCAGGAAACCTTCGTACAACATCAGCCGCGCACGTACAGCATAGAGCCGCTGCGGTGAGAGCCCTTGCAGGCGTTGCAGTCCCTGCCGGACTTCATCGAGGGCGCGCAGGATTTCCCCCCGAGCTTGCAGCACGCGCGCGCGGTCATAGTGAGCCAGTGCTTCGAACAGCGGGTTGCCGACTCGTTGCGCCAATTCCAGAGAGTCACGGTTCAACTCACGCGCGCGCCACAGGTCACCATCGGCAATGGCCAGATTGGATAGGGTCGACAGGCACATCAATCGCTGGCCGTAACGCTTGCACGGCAGGCTTGCCAGCGCTTCGCTGCAATAGCGCAGTGTCAGCTCACGGTTGCCGCGCCCGCGAGCGATGATCCCGCTCAAGGCCAACCATTGCGCCAGCATCGACTTTTGCGCGGTGGCTGAAGGGGCCGGCAGAAAACGGCTCAAATGACTGGCCAGCTCCTCGGCGGCGTCCAGCTGACAAGCCATTCCCAGTGCCCAACTGTAGAGCACGATCAGTCGGGGCGTACTGATCAGCAGGCTGTCGGGCAGGTCCATTTTCCAGCGCAGCAACATGCCGACATTCTGTTCGGCCAGCAGCTGTTCTTCCGACAGGTTTTGCACAAGGTTCGCCGCAACGTCCAGATGCCCGGCACGCAATGCCTGCTCCACCGCTTCATCGAGCAATCCCTGGGCATTGAACCAGCGACAGGCGCGCAGGTGCAGACTGGCGGCCGGCACCATCGACTGGGCGGCAGGCCGCGAACGCAGCAGGTCGGAAAACAGATGGTGATAACGATACCAATGACCATGTTCGTCCAGCGGTACCAGGAACACCTGGTGGGCTGCCAGAAACCGCAGGATTTCGGCACTGTCATGGGCGTCGCGGACGGCGTCGCACAGTTCGCTGCAAAAGCGTTCCTGGGGCGCTGTGTCATAGAGAAACGCCTGGACCTCGGCAGGCAGGCAATCAATCACTTCTTCAAGCAGGTAATCGCGGATCAGGCCTTCCCCGCCGTGGAGTGCCTGGGGCAAAGCACCATGAGTGCCTGCTTCTGACGCCGCCAGTAGCCAGAAACGCAAGCCGGCCACCCAGCCTTCACTGCGCTGGATCAGATTTTCCAGGGCCTCGCCGCGCAAGGAGCTGCTGTGTCGAGCGAGCAAGCTCAGGGCTTCATCATGGGTCAGGCGCAGGTCCTGTTCGTGCAACTCCAACAGTTGCCGCGACAAACGCAGCCGTGCCAGATGCCAGTCAGGGCGTTGACGGCTGGTGACCATCACCAGCAAACCATCGGGAAGGTGATTGAGGAAAAACTGCAGGCAGCGATCGAGCACCGGTCCCTGGGCCAGATGATAATCATCGAGCACCAGCAACAATGGCGTCGCCGTCGACAGATGCACGGCCAATTCGTCGAGCAAGCCATCCAGCCATTCTTCAAAGGCAAACGGCTGGTGGCGCTGGCGCATTTTCAACAGCCCGAGGGACTGCCTGCCCAGCTGTGGATAATAGTCCTGAAGACCTTCAAGCAACCGCTCAAGGAATCGACCCGGATCGCTGTCCCGCGCACTCAAGCCCAGCCACAGGCTTTGCCAATGCGCCGGCAACGATTGGCAGAACTCCACCGCCAACGAACTTTTGCCGAACCCCGCCGGAGCACAGACCAACAGCAATCTGCCACCGAGCCCCGCACTCAAACGCTCGCACAGTCGTGGGCGCAACACATGGCCGTCAGGCAATGGCGGTCGGAAAAAGCGCCCGTCCAACGCGGCGACAACAACGCTTGCAGGACCTGGCGGTGGGAACAGATCAGTCATGGCCGGCTCTTGTTTGAAATACGGGTGGCGGCGTTGCAGATGTCCGCAGACTAGCGGTAATCGATGAGGGAATGAAGATAATTGCTACAAATGGCTACAAAAAGTCTACGAACAAAAATCTCCCGCCTGTAAAGCGTCGTCGCTCGTGAAAAGATCGCAGCCTTCGGCAGCTCCTACCCTGGAATGCGTTTACCCGTAGGAGCTGCCGAAGGCTACGATCTTTCAGGCAAAAAAACGCCCCGAACCAGTCGGGGCGTTTTCTGAGGATGCGGCCTCGGATTGCAGTGCTTAGCGAATACCATCCTGACGCAAGGCGTTCGGGGTGAAGTCCGCAGTGGTGGCGGTGAAGCCGAAGTCATACGCCGACTTCTCTTCGTTCTTCATGCCCAGTGCCAGGTAGCGACCCGATTGCAGGTCGTACAGGGTTTCCAGGGTGTACCACGGCACCTGGACGTTGTAATAGTTCTGGGAGTGGGCTTCCGCTACACGCCAGAGCTGATTACGACCGTCGTAGTGGTCGATCACCGCCGCTTGCCAGGTGTCTTCGTCGATGTAGAAGTCACGCTTGGCATAGATGTGGCGCTGGCCTTCCTTCAAGGTTGCAACCACATGCCACACACGACGCAGCTCGTAGCGAGCCAGGTCCTGGTTGATGTGGCCGGCCTTGATGATGTCGGCGTACTTGAGCTTCGGATCGTCAAGCTTGTAGCTGTCGGAGGCGATGTACATCTCTTTCTTGCCTTCGAGTTTCCAGTCGTAGCGATCCGGCGCACCGTTGTACATGTCGAGGTTATCGGAAGTACGCAGACCATCGGCGGCGGTACCCGGGCCGTCATAGGACACTTGTGGTGCACGACGCACGCGGCGCTGACCGGCGTTGTAGACCCACGCCGAACGCGGTTCCGCAACCTGGTCGAGGGTTTCGTGCACCAGCAGCACACCACCGGCCAGACGTGCCGGCGCAGTCACTTTTTGCTTGAAGTAGAACAGGATGTTGCCCGGGTTCGACGGATCGTAGTCCTTCATCTTGTCGCGGAACACGAACTGATCCTGGAAGTACACCAGGCTGAACGAGCCGTTCGCCTGCGGTGTAGCCTGGGTCACCAGGCGCGTCACGCTACCACCGCGATAGCGGGTGATGTGGTTCCAGATGACCTCGACGCCGCTTTTCGGAATAGGGAACGGTACGGCCGTCTCGAAGTTTTTCAGCCCGTTGCCGCCGGACACCAGCTCGGTGCTGGTGGCGTTTTTCTTGATGGCGGCGAACACGTCATCCGGCACGGTGGCACCGCGATGGGACGGGTAAACCGGCATCTTGAAGGTTTCCGGATAGCGCTTGAACATCGCGTACTGACCCGGCGCGAGCTTGTCCTTGTACTGATCGACGTTCTGCGCCGTGATGGTAAACAGCGGTTTTTCACTGGCGTATGGATCGGACAGGAAACCCTTGCTGTCAACGGTGCCGGCGGTTTTCGGCATCGGTTTCCAGGCCGGGATCGAACCGTCGGCGTTGCCCGCCATTTCGGCCCCCATCGGGGTCAGGCTCTTGCCCAATTTATCCGCTTCGGCCGCTGGGACCGCAGCCATTACGCTGGTCGCCAGCAGCGAAAGACCCAAGACACCGGCGTGAAACAGATTCTTTGTAATTTTCATGTGTGTGCTCGTCCTGAAAATACAGTGCTTAGAAGTTCACGCCGAAGCTGAGCGCAACGAAGTCGCGGTCATCCACGGTGGTGTATTTGCCGTCGAAGAAGTTGGTGTACGCCAGGCTTGCGGTGTAGGTGTTCTGGTATTCGGCATCGACACCCAGACTGACCGCTTTACGACCTTCCTCAAAGTTGCCGCCAGGGCCAGGCGAGTAACCTTCCACGTCGTGGGACCAGGCTACGTTTGGCTTGAGGTTCACACCGGCGAATACATCGTTGTATTCCCAGATCGCACGACCGCGATAGCCCCAGGAAGTCGGTGTAGTGAAGCCTTCGTCGGTGCAATTGCGGCTGAGGTTGTTGGTCGGTGTACCTGGACCGGCACCGTTGATCGTGCTCTGGTTGAGCGCAATACAGGTGTTCTGGCCACCGGTAGCCGGCAGTTCGCCAGGACCGAATACCGGGTCACGGCCGTAACGGACGTCGGAGGTGCTTTCCAGGCCGCCGACGTGGGTCACGCCCACTTCACCCACCAGGGTCAGACGGCTGGCGCCCATGACCTGATCGAAGAAGTGCGTCAGGGTGGTCTGGAACTGGGTGACTTCCTTGCGGCGATAACCGTGCAGGTCCTGACCCGGCACGCCGTTGAGCAGCGATGCGTTGGTCAGCGCGCCACCCAGTGGACGGACACCGGCGAACAGGATGTCAGTGGTGTTGAGCTGCACCGGTGCGTTAGGGCGGTAGCTGATCTCACCGCTCCACGCCGTACCGGTAGGCAGGGTGGTGGAGAAGCTCAAACCGTACAGGCGGATGTCTTCGGGATACTCGATGAAGTAGTTCGAGTTACCCGCAACAATCAAAGGCGCCAGAGCGCGCAATTGCGCTGGCAAGGCGGCTGCCCCGGCATAGACCGACGCCGGCGCACCGGTTGCGCTGAAGATCGGCGCCCGGCTGTGATAGTTCATGAAATAGGCACCGAATTCGGTGTCCAGCGGATCGAACATGTACTTGAGGGATGCGCCCCATTGGCCGCTGTCCCGCGCATCGCGGTCTGCACCACGGCGTACCAGCACACCTTCGTTGTCGACGTCGACACCCAGTCGGGTCAGGGTCGGCAAGGCGGCAGCCGGAATGGTCGAACGCTTGTTCAGCACGCGCAGGTTGTTGTCGCAACCGTCGGCCACGATGTCAGGTTGGGAGAAGAAGGTGCCACAGTTGTCGACGACGGTCTGGTCCCATTCGATCTGGTAGAAAGCATCGGCCGACAGACTGTCGGTCAGGCTCTGGGATACGTAGAACATGTTGACCGGGATCAGGCCTTCCTTGATCTCGGCGCCTGGACGGCGGAACGCGGACACGTCGATCGGGTTGATCGAGTTGATGCCGCCGCCAATGAAGGTACTTTCACCCCAGCTCACCACCTGTTTGCCCAAACGCACGGAACCCGGTTGATCGGCGATGGCATAGTTGTGATAGACGAAGGCGTCGAGAATCTCGCTACCGGAAGACTTTGCGGCTTCCTTGCGGTTGTCGTCGCTGATGTCTTTGAACGGACGGCTTTCGTCCTTGAGTTCAAAGTCGTACCAGTATTTGCCACGGACGAAAACGCCGGTGTCGCCGTATTTCAACTCAAGGTCATGAATGCCCTTGAAGATCTTCGAGAAGGTTTCACCACTCTTGAAGTTCAAGTGACCGTCATCGGAAGTCTGGGACAGGCCGCGGCCACCGTTGTTGACGCCTATGAGGTTCTTGTTAGGGTTCTCAGTAGACCAACTGGCACCGATCGACAGGGACGAGTCGAACTGACCTTCGATTTCACCAACGTTGAAACTGACGCCGAATGCTGGCCCGGCGAGCGTAGAGGCAAGACTGACAGCCAGGGGCAGTTTCGCCCGGCGCCAGAACTGGTTTACTGATGTCATCGACGCTTCTCCATGTGCATTTTATTGTTATGGCATTGAGCACTTTTAAAAACGCTTGGATAACAGGGAGCCAAGGCTTCCCAAAGTCATTCCAAAGTTGCATCGCCCCGGTTTGTGCGTTTGCTCCGTTCTTAAAAATCCTTGAGCGGACTATATCCAGCAGGTAGTAGTGCTTGATCCCTCTAAAGTGTGATTTGCGCCCGCCAGACACTCTGGAACAGTCCTTTCGCCAGACCGACACCCGTCGGCCCGGCAATCATGGCTGAAAAATCGGATTTGACAAGCCAAGCGCTTGCTTGGTGGGACTGGCGTGCCATTTCAGGCACGCCAAAGGGCGCTCAAAGCGTCGAAAGGAAGGTGCTGTTGGTGGCCTGCCATTCGGTGATGTCGAGGCGAATTTTCTTCTTGTCGAGTTTACCGACACTGGTCTTGGGAATTTCAGTAACAAGGGCGATCTGGCTCGGGATGGCCCACTTGCTCAGGTGCCCCAATTCCACGAACGGCTTGAGGTGTTCCTTGAGTTCCCTGGCCCCGATTTCATGGCCCTCACGTAGCACCAGCAAGGCAAACGGCCGCTCACCCCACTGCGGATCGGCAATTCCTACCACTGCTACTTCACGTACCGCCGCGTGACGACTGATCAGATCCTCGAGGTCGAGGGAGGAAATCCACTCACCGCCGGTCTTGATGACGTCCTTGATCCGGTCCCGAATATCAATCACGCCCATGCCGTCCAGGGTCGCCACGTCACCGGTGTGCAGCCAGCCCCCAGCCCAGAGCTCGGCGCCCTTGTGCGGTTCGTTGAAATACCCCTCGGTCAGCCAGGGGGCTCGCAACACCAGTTCGCCCTGGGTCTCACCATCAGCAGGCAGGAAGTTGCCATCAGCGTCGACGATCGCCGCTTCCACCAGAGGCCCCGGCACACCGGCCTTGATCCGGTAGGTGGTGCGCTCGTCTTCCGTTCCCGCCATCAGCTCATCGTTGAGGTGTGCGCACGACACCAGCGGCCCGGTTTCCGACATGCCATAAGCCGCGGTCAATTGAATGCCTTTGGCCTTGGCCGCATCGTACAAAGCGCGATTGAGCGCGCTCCCGCCGATGACGATTTTCCAGCCACCGAAGTCCGTGTCTTGTGCCGACTTGGCATTGAGGACCATTTGCAGGATGGTCGGCACGCAGTGAGAGAAAGAGACCTTCTCCTTGCGCCACAACTGCACCAGGAACTCCGGATCGTAGCGACCGGGATAAACCTGCTTGAGCCCGAGCATGGTCGCCACGTACGGCAGGCCCCAGGCATGCACGTGGAACATCGGGGTGATCGGCATGTACACGTCGTTGGTGCCCAGCAGGCGCACGCTGTCGATGGCGCCCATGATGGACGTCACACCCATGGTGTGCAGGACCAATTGCCGATGGGTGAAATACACACCTTTGGGATTACCGGTGGTACCCGTGGTGTAGAACGTGGTCGCGACCGAGTTTTCGTCGAAGTCCTGGAAGTCATACTGCGGACTTGCGGCCGCCAGCAACTGCTCGTACTCGCCGATGAGGTTGGGCAAGTCTGCGGTCTTTTCGGGCAGGTCGGTCAACAGCAGGGTTTTCTCGACGGTGGTCAGGTGGCCGGCAATCGCGTTGTACAACCCCACGAACTCACTGTTGACCAGCACATAGCGGTCCACGGCGTGGTTCATGGTGTAAAGAATCTGCTCCGGCGACAGGCGCACGTTGATGGTGTGGATCACTGCACCGATCATTGGAATGGCAAACATGCATTCCAGATAACGGTGACTGTCCCAATCCATGACCGCTACGGTGTCTCCGGGCTTGACCCCGGCCGCCGTCAGCACATTGGCCAGTCGCGCGACCCGCTCGATCAGGGTCGGATAGCTGTAGCGCAACTGATCGCGATAAACGATCTCACGGGTTTTCTCATAACGCGTACCGGACATCAAAAGCCGTTTGATCAGCAGCGGATACTGGTAAGCGCCTTCGGCTGGGGGAATAACGCGTGTCTGCAACATAAGAATCCCTTTTCTGACTGCACGGTCGTGGCTGAAAGTAAGCACTGTAGTGCCCCTTTTCGCCGGCCAAATCAGCCAAAGGAATGATTTGCAGAGCCGTACAAATGCTAGCGTTGCGCCAGCATTCATGAGATTCGACTCCCTCAAATGTAGGAGCTGCCGAAGGCTGCGATCTTTTGATCTTAAAAAAACTAAATCAAAAGATCGCAGCCTCGTTGCACTCGACAGCTCCTACAGGGATATAGGTTTAATCAATGCATCTCGGTGAACGCGAGCTTCACGCCGATGGCGATCAGTACCGCGCCCATGGTCCGGTCGAACCAATGACCCATGCGGGCGAAACCGGCGCGCACGCGTTGCTGGCTGAACAGCATGGCCACCAGGCAGAACCAGGTCGCCGTCGCCGCCGCCAGGTAAATCCCGTAACCGGCCTGCACCGTCAGCGGTGTGTGCGGGTTGATCACCACGGTGAACAGCGAAAGGAAGAACAAGGTGGCTTTCGGGTTGAGACCGTTGGTGACAAAACCTGAGGTGAAGGCGCCACGCGCTGTGCGCACGCCTGCTTCTTTATGCAGATCGTCCGTGACCGGTTTGGCCGGTTGCGCCCGCAATGCCTTGAAGCCGATGTACAGCAGATAAGCAGCAGCGGCCCATTTCAGGGCATTGAACAGCACGATGGACTGGGACACGATCAGTCCGATACCCAGCAACGAATAGCCCACATGCAGGAAAATCGCCGTGCCGACGCCCAACGCCGTCCAGGTGCCAGCGCGACGACCGTGAGTCACGCTTTCACGTACTACCACGGCAAAGTCCGGGCCGGGGCTGGCCACGGCCAGCAGGTGAATCAGGGCAACGGTCAAGAATTCTGTCCAGTACATACGGGTTCCTTTGGGACTGGATGATCAATTGAGCTTTCAGGAAAAACACCATCTGTGGCGAGGGAGCTCGCTCCCGTTCAGCTGCCAAGCAGCAGTAAACCGGTAGACGCTGTTTGCCTGTTAAAACTCGGTTGTCTGTATTGGGGCCGCTGCGCAGCCCAGCGAGAGCAAGCTCCCTCGCCACAGGTTTGTGAGCGCTTCAGCAGCACGTAACTATTTATTTCATCTGATAGGCTGCGCAGATTACGCCTTCAGTTCATTGCACAAAAGGTACAGTTGATGACGAACATTCGCCGCGCCGTTTTCCTCGACCATCCGTCCCTGGACTTGGGCGACCTCGACCTCAGCCCGTTGCGCGAGTGCTTCAGCGAATTGCAATTGTTCGCCCAGACACTGCCTGATCAAGTGATCGAACACCTCAAGGGCGCCACGGTCGCCATCACCAACAAGATCGTGATCGATGCCGCAGTCATCGCCGCCAGCCCCGAGCTGAAGCTGATCCTGATCACCGCCACCGGCACCAATAACGTCGACCTTGCCGCGGCCCGCGCCCATGGAATCACGGTGTGCAACTGCCAGGGGTATGGCACGCCATCGGTGGCCCAACACACGATCATGCTGTTGCTCAACCTGGCGACGCGTTTGGCCGATTACCAAAAAGCTGTCGGTGAAGGACGCTGGCAGCAGGCCAAGCAGTTTTGCCTGCTGGATTACCCGATCGTCGAACTGGAAGGCAAAACCCTCGGTCTGCTCGGTCATGGCGAGCTGGGTGGCGCGGTGGCGCGACTGGCCGAAGCCTTCGGCATGCGCGTATTGCTGGGCCAGATTCCGGGGCGCCCTGCCCGGCCCGACCGTTTGCCGCTGGACGAGTTGCTCCCGCAGATCGACGCACTGACCCTGCATTGCCCGCTCAACGAACATACCCGGCACTTTATCGGTGCCCGGGAACTGGCCTCGATGAAACCGGGTGCCTTCGTGGTCAACACCGCCCGTGGCGGCCTGATCGATGAGCAAGCATTGGCCGATGCCTTGCGCAACGGTCACTTGGGCGGCGCGGCCACCGACGTGTTGAGCGTGGAGCCACCGGTCAACGGCAACCCGTTACTGGCCCACGACATCCCACGGTTGATCGTGACCCCGCACAATGCCTGGGGCAGCCGCGAAGCACGGCAGCGAATCGTGGGCCAGGTAACCGAAAACGCCTTGGGATACTTCAGCGGTAAGGCACTGCGGGTCGTCAGTTGATAAACTGCGGCACTTTTTTTCACAGGAGCAGTTATGGATCCGCGCAGTGAAGTACTGCTTCGTCAGGCTGAATTATTCCAAGGCTCGGTGCTGTTGGCCGGTTTGCCTGCCGACGACTTGCTCGGCCGTCTGCCCGACGCACGCGGTTGGTGCTGGCATGCCGGTGATCAAGCCGCGCTCGATGCACGCTTTGCCGGACGCAGCGATTTTGGCGTGAACGTGCCGGAATTCGAATTTGAAGCCGCCGTGGTCTTTCTGCCCAAGGCCAAGGATCTGACCGACTACATTCTCAACGCCGTCGCCTCACGACTGGAAGGTCGTGAGGTGTATTTGGTCGGCGAGAAAAAAAGCGGTATCGAAGGCGCGGCCAAGCAGCTGAATCCCTTTGGCAAGCCGCGAAAGCTCGACAGCGCACGGCATTGCCAGCTCTGGCAGGTCACCGTGGCCAACGCGCCACAAGCCAAACCACTGGAAAGCCTGGCCCAGGAATACGAACTGCCGCTGGCCGAAGGACCGCTCAAAGTCATCAGCCTGCCGGGGGTGTTCAGCCACGGCAGACTGGATCGCGGCAGTGCATTGCTGCTCGAGCACCTGGACAAACTGCCGAGCGGCCATTTGCTGGATTTCGGTTGCGGTGCCGGCGTTTTGGGGGCGACGGTAAAGCGTCGTTATCCACACAATCAGGTCACCCTGCTGGACGTGGACGCATTTGCCGCAGCCAGCAGCCGTCTGACCCTGGCCGCCAACGGTCTGGAAGCCGACGTCATTACCGGCGATGGCATCGACGCAGCACCCATGGGTTTGAACGCGATTCTGAGCAATCCGCCGT
This sequence comes from Pseudomonas putida, assembly GCF_050990305.1. Classification (GTDB taxonomy): domain Bacteria; phylum Pseudomonadota; class Gammaproteobacteria; order Pseudomonadales; family Pseudomonadaceae; genus Aquipseudomonas; species Aquipseudomonas putida_AH. The sequence goes on from NZ_CP158817.1 coordinate 5,532,952, forward strand.
TTCATGTCGGGGTTCACACCGACTATTACGCCACCGAGAACTTGCTGCGAAAAGCAGCAAAACATCTGAAAAATGGCGGTGAACTACGGCTGGTTGCCAATAGTTTCCTCAAGTACCAACCACTGATTGAAGAGCACCTTGGGCCGTGTGCAATCAAGGCTGAGGGGAACGGATTCAGGATCTACCGGGCCAAGCGCGGCTAAAAATTTGTGCTTGCTCAATCGGATTTGCCTAGGCAGAATCCGCTCCGTCCTAGGGGAGTAGTCTCCCACGAGCGCCATGCTCGTCCGGCATGCGTCAACATACTTGGTCCTCAGACCATGGCGCATGCGACCCAAGCGACCGCATCAGACGGATCGCAGGGTTTGACAAGACCTATGACACGAACACCTTACCCGGGGCGGGAAGGCTGTACGTGTCATAGCCGTGTCGACCCGCCCCTTAGGAAAACCCCTGATGCTGGATTCATTACTCGTTCCCACCGCAATCGTTGCCTTGGCCGAAATCGGCGACAAGACGCAACTGCTCGCGCTCATCCTTGCTGCCCGCTTCCGCAAACCCTGGCCGATCATCGCCGGCATTGTTGCCGCGACCCTGGCCAACCACGCGGCAGCCGGTGCGGTAGGCGCCTGGGTCGGTAGCTTCTTCTCCGACACGTTATTGCACTGGATCCTCGCAGCGAGCTTCGCCGCGACCGCCCTGTGGACCCTCGTACCGGACAAGATGGATGACGACGAAGCCAGCACTGCCCGCAAATTCGGGCCGTTCCTGACCACGCTCATTGCGTTCTTCCTGGCAGAAATCGGTGACAAGACTCAAATCGCGACCGTGATGCTGGCGGCGCAGTATCCGGAGTTGTGGCTGGTGATTATCGGCACCACGGCCGGGATGTTGATTGCCAACGTGCCGGTGGTTCTGGCGGGTAACTTCGCCGCGGATAAATTGCCACTGACGTTGATTCGTCGACTGGCGGCGTCGGCGTTCTTCATCCTGGCGATTGTCGCGGTGTACAAGGCGATGCAGAGCAGTGGGTGGGTTTGACGAGATAGGTCGATAGACCGCGTTATCGTTCTTCGCGGACAAGTCTCGCTCCTACAGGTATTTCAACCGTAGGAGCGTGCGATGCGGCGACCCGACTTGCCCGCGAAGGCGTCAGCAGTCAGATCACAAATCTACTTTTTGGCCTGCTCGTAAAGCGGCATCACCTTCGGAATCGCTGCCTGCAACGCTGCAGTCCGACTACTGGAAGACGGGTGAGTGCTCATGAACTCCGGCGGTGAGCCTTCGTTGGCCTTGCTCATTTTGCCCCACAGGCTGATCGCGGCGTTCGGGTTGTAGCCGGCGCGTGCAGCCAACTCAAGGCCAATCAAATCCGCCTCGTTTTCGTTTTCGCGGCTGTTGGGCAACGTCATGCCGTAGTTGGCGACCGTGTCCGCCAGTGCCAGGGTGTCCTGACCCAGACCGAGCAAGGTACCTGCCCCCTGCTTGGCCATCTCGATGCCGTATGCCTTGGACATCGCCTCACGACCGTGCTCACGCAGGGCGTGGGCGATTTCATGCCCCATCACCGCGGCGATTTCATCGTCGGTCAGTTGCAGCTTGTCGATCAGCCCGGTGTAGAAAATGATCTTGCCGCCAGGCCCGCAGTTGGCATTGAGTTCATCACTCTTGATCAGATTGACTTCCCACTTCCACTGAGCGGCGTCCGGACGGAAATGCGGTGCCTGGGCAATCAACCGATCGGCAATCGCCTGAACTCGCTTGGCATCGGTGCTGTTCTTGTCCAATACGCCCTTGTTGGTCGCATCACCGACGGTCTTTTGATAAGACTGGGCATACATCTGGTCGACCTCTTCGGAGGACAACATGCTGAACATGTACTGTTTGCGCTCAACACCTACAGCACCCGCGCTGGTGGTATTGACCGACTGGCAGCCAGTGAACAGCAGGCTTGCGCTCAGTCCACACAACACCAATATCTTGTTCATCAAAAAAACTCCCTAAAAACATCCCTTTATCGTAGGCGCGGAAATGTGTCGGCGCTAGATACAACGAAGGTAAGACGCCAACTTTTGAGAGAGTGCTCAAAGCCGTCAGAAAAAATTCAGAGACAGAGAAAGGCCACGGACGAAAGCACGCGGCACGCGGCAAAAGCGGCGGTTGATCAATCAGTTCAAGGTCTGACCCAAAGGCCTCTTCGCGGGCAAGCCTCGCTCCTACGGGTTCAGCGATCCCCTGTAGGAGCGAGGCTTGCCCGCGAATGCGTCAGCACAGGCGCCGAATCAACCCGGGGTCAGGCACTCCGGCCCATTGAGCTTCGGATCATTGACCATATTCGCCAGCACTCGCTCGCGCAATGCGGCAGGTTCGCTGGCCAGCAGGGCTTGCAAGGTGTGCAACGGTGTTTGCGGATCGAGCCAGGCGTCCTGCGCCGCCGCATCGAGAATCAACGGCCGGCGCTGACTGGCCGCCGGTTGAGTGATCACCGCCGTGCTCAGCCACACCTGTTCCTGCACCGGATACGCTTCCCATATCGCCGCGAAAAACAGCGATGAACCTTCCCCCGGCGTCAGCCAGTACGGGCGCTTGCGCGTGGTGCCGCGCCATTCGTAGAAACCGTTGGCCGGCAGCAGGCAACGGCGCAGTCGCAGGGCTTCGCGAAACATTGGCTGCTCAGCCACCGTTTCGGCCCGGGCATGGGCCGGGGTGCGGGACAGGTCCGTCAGCCACGGCGGCGTCAGCCCCCAACGCGCGCGTGCCAACCCACGTTGCCCTTTCTCGTCGGCACGCAGGATCAACACCGAATCATTGGGGGAAATGTTCCACTGGGCCTGCTGATCGGCGGGGAAGCCAGGCAGGGCCGCGAAGGCGGGGTTCCAGCGAAACAGGGCATAACGTCCACACATGGGGCAGTACGACTCTTGATCAAACGAACGCCAGCCTAACAGACCAGCGTGCCGGGAAAGCTCTCCGGTTCATCGCCAGGGAGCGGCAGCGCGGCATTGTACGCACGGATCAGCTCGCGGGCGTAATCGGCCTGGTCGTTCTCCACCGCCAACCCCAGCAAGCCGAAGATCGGCAGTTCGCCACTGGCGCCGACCAAATCGCGGCCCACCAGATGCGCCTCGATGCCTTCGCTGGCGAGCATGCCCTGTAGCAACTCGCCCTCCATCAGGTTTTCCGGTTCGTAGATTCGCTGCATGGAAGCCCCTCAATCGTTCTCGCTGAACACTTCGAGATGCCACTCGTCTTCATGAACCTGCAAAACAAAGGTGATCGGCCGGCAGCACACCTGACAGTCTTCAATATAGGTCTGATCCCCACCGGATAGATCCAGCGTGGTCTCGACTTCCTCACCACAATACGGACATTCATAAACTGCAGCTTCCAGCATCGCGGTCTCCCGGGTGACTTGTGCGTATAATCGCCGGTCTATTTGCAGGGCTATTTTTGTCTGGCTACTTTTTCAGACCGTGCCCCGCCGTATTTCGATCAGAACCTTTACTTACCCTAGCCGTTTCTAACAAGAGAGCATGATGGGCGAATTCGATGCCATCCGACCTTACGACGACAGCGAAGTCCCAGCGGTGCTGGCAAGACTGCTCGGCGACAAGGCGTTTCTAGATATCCTCACCCACTTCCGCTTTCCGCGTTTTGCCGGCGCTTTAGGCTGGGCGCTCAAACCCCTTATAGCTCATCGTCTGCGCCGCGAGTTCGCCGGCATCACGTCGGTGGCCACGTTGCAGGACAAAGTCGAGTACTACGTCGACCACACCATCGAACGCGCCACGGACGGGGTGACCTACACCGGTGTCGAGCAGTTCAAGTCCGGCAGCGCCTATCTGTTCATCGCCAACCACCGCGATATCGTGATGGACCCGGCCTTCGTCAACTACGCCGTGTACCACGCCGGCCTGCCGACTCCGCGCATTGCCATTGGCGACAACCTGCTGCAAAAGCCTTTCGTCAGCGATCTGATGCGCCTGAACAAGAGCTTTATCGTGCACCGTTCGATCACCGGGCGCCGCGAAAAAATGGCGGCGTATCAGTTGCTCTCCGCCTACATCAACCATTCGATCCGCAACGATTGCGCCTCGATCTGGATCGCCCAGGCCGAAGGCCGGGCCAAGGACGGCGACGACCGTACCGAGTCGGCGATTCTCAAGATGTTCCACATGAGCCGCAAGGACGAGCCGTTCGGCGAAGTCATCCGCTCGTTGAACCTGACGCCCGTGTCGATCAGCTACGAATACGACCCCTGCGACCAGGCCAAGGCCCGCGAGCTCTATATCCGCGCCACCACCGGCACCTACACCAAGGCGCCAGGTGAGGACGACGTGAGCATCGCCAAGGGCATCACCGGTTACAAAGGCCGGGTGCATGTGAACTTTGCCGCGCCGATTACCGAGTTGTTCGAAGACACCAAGCAGTTAGCAGTCGAAATGGACAAGCAGATTCTGGGTGGTTATCGCTTGTTCCCGGTGCACTACCTGGCTTATGCCCAGTGGAAAGACGCCGATCCACAATTGCAGGTGCCAAAAGCCGCTGAAATATTTGCTGCCGATGAACTGGCCAAGGCCCAGGCAGAGTGGCAGCAACGACTGGATGCTTGCCCCGAGGAACATCGTCCGTTCCTGGTGCTGCAATATGCGACGCCGGTACGCAATCAGTATCGGGTGAAGGCGGGATTGCCGCTTTAACTCCGGATACAAAAACGGCGCCTGGGGCGCCGTTTTTCAAGATCATGTAGGAGCGAGCGATGCGGCGACCAAAACCTACACGCGGGTGCTGATCCAGGATACGAGCAGCGCCAAGCCGAGGCAGGCAAAGCCGAAGACGTAGAAAAACCGGTTCATGCGCAGAGTCGCCCAATCCAGCGTGGGCTCTTCGCTGGGGCGGCTCTGGCGCTGCGCCTGGAGACTGGCCATTGCACGCTGTTCGCGGCGACGGGTGGCATGCAGCAACCAGCCGCCCGGGAAGGCAAAGAACAGGGCCAACAGGTTGATCAACTTGGCGGGATGGGCGGTTAACAGCGTCATCAAATGCAGCGACATCACAAGCCTCAGTAAAAACAGGTGGCAGTTGCCGAACCGGCGACTGCGGCGCGGATTCTACCGAAAGCCTCCCCACCTGCCCTCTCTTTCCGACAAAAAACGAAACATTTGACCAATGACTGCTCTGCGTCACGGCTTCGTCATCTGAATAGGCCAGTCTGTCGCCCCTCGAAACCGACAGGGATAGCGACATGCTCCACGCTGAAAACCAGGATCGCCTCTACCTCATCAATCACAGCGACGAGCAAGAAGCCCTCGTCGGCGGCCTCGCCTTCAACGTCCAGGACCGTCACTGGCTGGTGTATTGCGCACTGGGCGGCCATCAACATGCGGATTTGCCGGAAGCGGATTTGCTGACAGGGGTGAGTGTGCTGGATTTTTACTGCGAAGCCGCCTGAAACCCCACATTCCCCTGTAGGAGCGAGGCTTGCCCGCGAAGGCGGTGTGTCAAACGACATACAGGTTGAATATAAGGCCGCCTTCGCGGGCAAGCCTCGCTCCTACAGTTGACTTTCAGCAGACATGAAAAAGCCCGGGGCCATCGTTGGCGCCGGGCTTTTTTACATCTCGCGAACGGTTATTCGCCGAGGATCTGACCCACGGTCGGGTCTTTGAACAAGCGGGTCAACGCATCGCTCAACACGTCGCCGACCAGTTTGGTATTGGTTTCCTGGTTCGGTGCCATGCCGAAACGCTGGTCCAGGGATGAACCGTAACGACCGCTGTAACGACGGTTGGCATTCTGCACATCGGAGCGGAACGTTGCACCAATGGTCGCCTCGGTCACATACATGCCTTCTTTGGGCGACTGATACTTCAGCTCGGTCAGGGTCACGGTCAGTTGTGGGGCGTTCGCAGCATTGGCCGTCGGGGTGAAACCCAACAGACGCACAGCCGCTTCGGCCTGAGCCTGCAGTTTCGGCAGGATCTGCGCGCCCTGTACGGTAATCGCGCTGGTCTCCGGGTACAGGCCACCACGGGTGCCCAGGGTTGGCGATGGACGACCGTCCACCACACGCACTACGACCGGCTGGCCGTGACCGACCGGTGCCAGTTGCGCCGTCAGCTTGGGCTCCGGGTTCAGTTGTTGCGGGCTGTGGGCGCAGCCAACCAGCGTCAAGCTAGTCACAGTGATCAAACCGAACAACAGGCGTTGCAACATGCTCTTCTCTCCAGAATCAGGCACAAACAGGCCGGCAGTATAGCGGTGCGCCACTGCGGCTAACCAGCCGCCCACCGCGATTGCTGAATTCTCTGACAAGCCCTGCCGGTCCGGGTTCGATGTCACAGATTTTTCACCCTTTTTTCACCAACACGTCACGACTGACTGGCAATCTTTGAGGCAATCACCCACAAGGTCATTTGCCATGCGCTTTCTCGTCTCAATGTTCGCGCCACGCCCCTTACATCGTTGCTTTGCCCTGCTCGATCAAAATGGCCATTGCCAGGCGTTCAAGCAGTGCAGCCTCCAGCCGATGGGTGATGGCTGGGTGGAAATCGAAGAAATCCGCCTGAACTGGTTGCACCAGCCGTTGCCTGCCAGCGCACGCATCACCCAGCATCAGCCGCGCTCGCGTACACGGCAACTGCTGACGACCTGACCAGACGCCTAATAAAAGTCATTAAACACGACCAATTCCCCGCGTTTCTTCGCTACAATCTCCCCCCGATTATAAGGACGTCTCCTGATCGGGCCTCGCAGCATCGTCAATGCCGTGGTATTGACACCCCGCACCGCCCACAGAGAGCCGCCCACACAGATCGAGTGAAGCTGGCGCGCTTGCTGTTCTTCAAGCAAAACCTCCACTTTTCGCGAATCTGCAGAGCTGTCATTACGCTCGGTCACTGAGCTGTTTGCCCGATTTGCCCGCCACGTTTTGCCTGGCGGCCAACCACCCGGGCACGGTGCCAGGCTGGGACAGCCCTTTTTTGAGGTTCACGTCTTCAAAAGAGCGTGAAAAAAACGGGTTTTCACAACTTCACAAGAGTGTGGCGAGCAAATGAATAGTTTTGCGTCTGAACATGCACCATTAGCGTCTACAACAGCCCGACGACACAGGACCGAGTACACCTCGAATACCGGAGCCTGAAGCCTGTCCGCTACGGATTTGGTTGCACAAACGGATGTATCGACCATAAGTCGAATTGCCAGCCGCCCGTTGAAATGAGTTCATATGAACTCTGATTAGACCCGGCAGGCAGCGTCCGTCGAAGTTGCAAAAAATTGCGAAGATTCGGACATGGCGATCCTGCCATGAGTTCGAGGGGCATCACTGACTCGCCCCGGAACGCCTGGCAGCCATGCCGTCAATTTGGTGCTGCAGATTTTGGAGACGCGTTAAATGGCGCATAACGAAGCAGTCGACGTAGTACTGGTAGGGGCCGGCATCATGAGCGCCACCCTGGCGGTACTGCTCAAAGAGCTCGACCCCGCGATCAAGCTGGAAGTCGTCGAGCTGATGGATTCCGGTGCCGCGGAGAGTTCCAACCCGTGGAACAACGCCGGTACCGGTCACGCCGGCCTGTGCGAGCTGAACTACACGCCGCAGTCCGCCGATGGCAAAGTCGACATCAAGAAAGCCGTGCACATCAACACCCAGTTCGAGGTGTCGAAGCAGTTCTGGTCGTACCTGACCAAAAAAGGCACCTTCGGCTCGTGCAAATCCTTCATCAGCCCGGTGCCGCACCTGAGCTTCGTGCAGGGCGACAAAGGCGTGTCGTTCCTCAAGGAACGCTTCAAGTTGCTGAGCAAGCATCACGCCTTCTCCGACATGGAGTACACCGAAGACAAAGGCAAGATGGCCGAGTGGATGCCATTGATGATGCCGGGACGTGACGCTGGCGAAGTCCTCGCCGCCACCCGCGTGATCAATGGTACCGACGTCAACTTCGGCGCCCTGACCAACCAGTTGCTCAAGCACCTGACCAGCGCACCCGATGCCCAGGTCAAGTACTGCAAGCGCGTGACGGGCCTCAAGCGTAGCAATGGCGGCTGGACCGTCAGCATCAAGGACGTCAACACCGGCAACACCCGTGAAGTCGACGCCAAGTTCGTTTTCCTGGGCGCTGGTGGCGCGGCATTGCCGCTGCTGCAAGCTTCGGGCATCGAAGAGAGCAAAGGTTTCGGCGGCTTCCCGATCAGTGGCCAGTGGCTGCGTTGCGACAATCCGGAAGTGGTCAAGCACCACCAGGCCAAGGTCTACAGCCAGGCGGCCGTGGGTTCGCCACCGATGTCCGTACCGCACCTGGACACCCGCGTCGTCGACGGCAAGAAGTCTCTGCTGTTTGGACCTTACGCCGGTTTCACCACCAAGTTCCTCAAGCATGGCTCCTTCATGGACCTGCCGATGTCGGTTCGCGCCGGCAACATCGGTCCGATGCTGGCCGTGGCGAAAAACAACATGGACCTGACCAAGTACCTGGTCAGCGAAGTGATGCAATCGATGGAGCAGCGCCTGGAATCCCTGCGTCGCTTCTACCCGGAAGCGAAAGCCGAAGACTGGCGCCTGGAAGTGGCTGGCCAACGGGTGCAGATCATCAAGAAAGACCCGAAAAAAGGCGGCGTTTTGCAGTTCGGTACCGAACTGGTGTCGGCCAAGGACGGCTCCCTCGCCGCCCTGCTCGGTGCTTCGCCAGGTGCCTCGGTGACCGTTTCGATCATGCTGGAACTGATCGAAAAATGCTTCCCGGGCAAAGCCAAAGGCGAGTGGGCTGCCAAACTGGCGGAAATCTTCCCGGCCCGCGAGAAAATCCTGGAAACCGACGCTGCGCTGTATCGCAAGATCAACTCGCAGAACAACGTCGCCCTGGAACTGGTTGAAGCCAGCAGCGAAACCGAAAGCTACGCTTGATTCGGCCCCAATAAAAACGCCCCGTCCTCATTGAGGGCGGGGCGTTTTTTATGCGTGATGAACCCAATATTGCTGGCTCACTTAACCTTGTGGCGAGGGGATTTATCCCCTCACCACAGGTATCGATTCGCCTCAGATATGATCAGCCGCGAGCCTTTTCGATCAGCTCGATGTATTCCGGCGCGTTGCGCTGATCCTGGACCAGGGCAATAAAGTTATTGCCGTGCTCGTCCTTGCCGTTCACGTCATAACCGGCCTCGACAAAGAACGTCAGGAACCGCTCGAAGTCGTCGATACGCAGGCCACGATAGGCCTTGATCAATTTGTGCAACGAAGGCGAAGTGGCGTCGACCGGTTCAAAATCGAGGAACAACTTGATCTGCTCGTCGCCGATCTCGTCACCAATCACTTGTTTCTTATCTTTACGCATTGCCGACTCCAGCTCGCAGACATTTCACGGGGCGGGCAGTTTACCCCTGCGCACGCCCGGCACTCAACGCGGACGAACACTGCCGGTGTGCAGATCGGCCCAGATGTGACCGTTGGCGTAGCTGAGGAACTGGCAATACACCGTGTCATTGCGCAACAAGTCGATCACCACCCGATACTGAGCCAACGGGTAATACAGCGTCAGCGTCTTGCTTTGCTCGTCGTAGACCGGCTTTTTCAGGCTTTTGCTTTCGCCATCGAAATTGACCAGTACTTGGCTGATCGTCGCGCCCTTGTTCAGGGATTTACCCTTGAGGCGGATCAACAGTGGCGAAGTGACCGGGATCGGTTGCTGGTTGGACTGACGCTGACTGCCGACCACCACCGAATAGTCGGTGACCTGCATCAGTTGCTGCTGTTCAGGTTCGGCATCGCGCAGGGTCAGGTCGTCCGCAGGCAGGAACTGCGCATGCATCGGCGCCGGGGCGGCGGCCAGGGGCAGGCTAAGGGTCAAAAAGAGGACGGCGCAGCCGCGGATCAACAGGTTCATGACAGGCTCCGGAATCGGGGCCGAGCACTCTAGCACGCGCGTCCCCCTGTAGGAGCGAGCATGCTCGCGATGAACCTGAGGCCACCGTGGGGTATCTGGATTCCCGCGTTATCGTTGACGACCATCGCGAGCATGCTCGCTCCTACAGGGGGGATAAATGGTTAATCGAACTGCGCGCGCATCCAGGCCTGGTACTCGGCGACGCCCGGCTCACCTTCACGGGGAGCCCAATGGGCAAGTTCACCTTCACCGACCGGGCGATAAGGGCCAGCCTTGCACTCAAACATCATGCTGTCGGCTTGCAGCACAACCAGACTGTGGAATACCCCGGCCGGCAGATCCACGCCGAGACAGTCGCCCCCCGCCTGCAGGATCTGCTTTTTTACCACCGCGCCGGCCTCATCAAATATCAACAGCCCAAGGCATCCCTTGAGGATCAGCAAGGTTTCGGCCTTGTTTTCACCCAAGTGACGGTGAGGCGCAATATAGGTGCCCGGTTGCAGTCCGACCGCCATGCGGTGGCAGGCCTCTTCCATCTGGTGGAAATTATGGTGCTGGCGGCCACGGGGATTGGCCCCGGCTTTCTCGGCCAGTTCTGTGAACAGCGTTTGATCAAGAAAGCGCGGTATGGCCATTGCTTACATGCCTTTAACGGCAAAAATCCCGTTGGCGTTGCGCCAGTAGCCTTTGTAGTCCATGCCGTAGCCGAAGATATAGCGGTCAATGCATGGCAATCCGACGAAATCGGCCTTCAGGTCCGGGCGAGCCTTGCGGTCGTGATCCTTGTCGATCAGGACGGCGGTGTGCACTTTGCGCGCGCCGGCGTGTTTGCAGAAGTCGATGATCGCGCCCAGGGTGTGACCTTCATCGAGGATGTCGTCGATGATCAACACGTCACGGTCGATGAACGAGATTTCCGGTTTGGCTTTCCAGAACAACTCGCCGCCGCTGGTTTCGTTGCGATAGCGGGTGGCGTGCAGGTAGGACGATTCCAGTGGGAAGTTCAGATGGGTCAGCAGTTTGCCGGAGAAAATCAGCCCGCCGTTCATCACACAGAACACCACCGGGTTGCTGTCCGCCAGTTGTTCATTGATTTGCGCACCGACGCGGGCGATGGCCGCCTCGACTTCAGCTTCGGTGTACAGGCAGTCAGCCTCTCGCATGATTTGACGGATATGCTCGAGATTAGCGGACATGGCGCTCTCCAAGGGATTGAGGGGGAGGGTCGATTTCGGAAAAGCGGGCAAAGGTACGCATCAAGCACGATCAGATCAAGCGTTTGTGGACTAACGTACAGTAATGTCTATAGGACAACACCCTCGGATAGATTAATCTAGGCCGGTTTTTTTGCCCGCCGCCGGAGCCTTTCCCATGTCCATCCTCGAGATCCGCCATCCGCTGATCCGTCACAAACTTGGCCTTATGCGCCGCGCAGACATCAGCACCAAGAATTTCCGTGAGCTCGCTCAGGAAGTCGGCGCCCTGCTGACCTATGAAGCCACCAAAGACCTGCCGCTGGAGACCTACGATATCGAAGGTTGGTGCGGCACCGTGTCGGTGGAAAAAATCGCTGGCAAGAAGATTACCGTGGTGCCGATCCTGCGCGCCGGTATCGGCATGCTCGAAGGCGTACTGAGCCTGATCCCGGGTGCCAAGGTCAGCGCCGTGGGCGTGGCCCGCAACGAGGAAACCCTCGAAGCCCACACTTACCTTGAAAAACTGGTACCGGAAATCGACGAACGCCTGGCGATGATCATCGACCCGATGCTCGCCACCGGCGGTTCGATGGTCGCCACCATCGACCTGTTAAAGAAGGCCGGCTGCAAAGACATCCGCGCCATGGTGCTGGTCGCCGCGCCGGAAGGCATTGCCGTGGTCGAGAAAGCTCACCCGGACGTGATCATCTATACCGCTTCCATCGATCAAAAACTCAACGAACACGGTTACATCATCCCGGGCCTGGGCGATGCCGGTGACAAGATCTTCGGCACCAAGCAGAAGGACGCGTGACCATGCAGGATGAGTTCAACGATCCGCTCTGGCGCACGGTGTTGTCTGGCGCGCAGATGCTGTTCGTGGCTTTTGGCGCCCTGGTGCTGATGCCACTGATCACGGGCCTGGACCCGAACGTGGCACTATTTACCGCAGGTCTTGGGACAATTTTGTTCCAGGTCGTCACCGGGCGTCAGGTGCCGGTGTTCCTGGCGTCGAGCTTTGCCTTCATCACCCCGATCATTCTCGCCAAGGGCCAGTTCGGTCTGGCGGCGACCATGGGCGGCGTGATGGCGGCCGGTTTCGTTTACACCTTCCTCGGCCTGGCCGTGAAGATCAAAGGCACCGGTTTCATCGACCGCCTGCTGCCGCCCGTGGTGATTGGCCCGGTGATCATTTCCATTGGCCTGGCCATGGCACCGATTGCCGCCAACATGGCGATGGGCAAGGCGGGTGACGGTTCCGAACTGATTCATTACCAGACGGCCATGATGATCTCGATGCCAGCCTTGCTGACCACCTTGATCGTCGCGGTATTCGGCAAAGGTATTTTCCGCCTGGTGCCGATCATCTCCGGCGTGTTCGTGGGTTTCGGCATGTCGTTTTACTTCGGTGTCGTCGATACCGCGAAAATTGCCGCTGCGCCGTGGTTCGCGGTGCCGCACTTCACCGCACCGGAGTTCAACTGGCAGGCGATCCTCTTTATCGTTCCCGTGGCCCTGGCGCCGGCCATCGAACACATCGGCGGCGTGATTGCCGTGGGCAGCGTGACCGGTCGCGACTACCTGAAGAAGCCAGGCCTGCACCGCACCCTGCTCGGTGATGGCATCGCCACCACCGCCGCCGGCCTGTTCGGCGGTCCGCCCAACACCACCTACGCCGAAGTGACTGGCGCGGTGATGCTGACCAAGAACTACAACCCGAAAATCATGACCTGGGCGGCGATCTTCGCCATCAGCCTGGCGTTCATCGGCAAATTCGGTGCGCTGCTGCAGAGCATTCCAGTGCCGGTAATGGGCGGGATTCTGTGCCTGTTGTTCGGCTCGATCGCGGCAGTAGGCATGAACACGCTGATTCGCCACAAGATCGACCTGGGCGAAGCACGTAATCTGGTGATCGTTTCGGTGACCCTGGTGTTCGGGATTGGTGGCGTACTCGTCGGCACCGGCACCGGCCCTGACGATTTCGGCCTCAAAGGCATCGCGCTGTGCGCGGTGGTGGCGATTGCGCTGAACCTGATTCTGCCGGGCAATGACAGCTGGAAGCACAAGAAAGCGGATGAGCCGCTGATCTAACAGACGACCGAGTACCCTGTGGCGAGGGGATTTATCCCCGCTGGACTGCGGAGCAGTCCCATTTTTTAGGGCCGCTTCGCGACCCAGCGGGGATAAATCCCCTCGCCACAATTGATACCTCTTACAGCGCCAACGGCGCCCTTTCGCACAATGTGCTCAACGCCCGCGCCCACTGCGGGTCATCATTGAGGCACGGCACCAACACCAACTCCTCGCCCCCCGCCTCGCGGAACTGTTCGCGCCCGCGATCACCGATTTCTTCCAGCGTCTCGATGCAATCGGCCACGAAGGCCGGGCACATGACCAGCACCTTCTTCACGCCGCTTTTGGCCAGCTCATCGAGGCGCGCTTCGGTGTAAGGTTCGATCCATTTGGCGCGGCCCAGACGCGACTGGAAAGACACCGACCACTTGCCGTCCGGCAGGCCCAAGCGCTTGGCAAACTCTTTTGCGGTTCGCAGGCACTGGCCGCGATAACAGGTGGCGACCACTTCTGGCGGCGCACCGGCGCAACAATCACCGCCGCCGTCAAAGCTGTGGCCCGGATTGAGTTTCTTCAGGTGCCGCTCCGGCAGACCATGGAAGCTCAACAACAAGTGATCGTAATCCTGTTGCAAGTGCGGGTTGGCAGTGGCCACCAGGGCATCGAGGTATTCCGGCTGATCGTAGAACGGCTGGAGCACCGACAGTTGCACATCAAGTCTGTTCTCACGCACGACCCGCTTGGCTTCCTCGATCACAGTGGTCGTCGTGCTGTCGGCGAATTGTGGGTAAAGCGGTGCCAGGGTGATGCGCTTGTGGCCTTGAGCCGTCAGGCGCAGCAAGGTCGATTCAATGGACGGTTCGCCGTAACGCATCGCTAACTCAACTGGCCCGTGGTGCCATTGGGCAGTCATGGCCTGTTGCAGGCGTCGACTGAGCACCACCAGTGGCGAGCCCTCCTCCCACCAGATCGAGGCATAGGCATGAGCCGACTGCTCTGGGCGCTTGATCAGAATCAGCGACACCAGCAGGCGCCGCACGGGCCATGGCAAGTCGATCACATACGGGTCCATCAGAAATTGATTGAGGTAGCTGCGCACATCTGCCACCGAGGTGGAGGCAGGTGAGCCCAGGTTGACCAGAAGCAATGCGTGATCGGTCATGCAACGTCCTATTTCAGAGGCGGCTGGACAGATCGTCCAGGGCCGCGCGCAAATCGGTAAACTTGAAAGTAAAACCCGCCTTGAGCAAGCGTGCCGGTGTCGCCCGCTGGCCTCCCAGCAGCAATAACGACAACTCGCCCAGGCCGACCTTCAGTACCAGGGCCGGCATCGGCATGAACGCCGGGCGGCGCAATACGCTGCCCAGGGTTTTGGCAAACTCGCGATTGCGCACCGGCTTCGGTGCGCAGGCATTATAGGGACCGCCGGCTTCATTGCGATGCAGAAGAAAATCAATCAGGGCGATTTGATCGTCGATGTGAATCCACGGCATCCACTGCCGGCCATTGCCAATCGGCCCGCCCAGCCCCAGTTTGAATGGCATTAACAGCCGCGACAAAAAGCCGCCCTCGGCGGACAGCACCAGCCCGGTGCGAATGAGAACTACGCGGATGCCCAAGGCCTCGGCGTGCTGGGCGGTTTCTTCCCAGGCGATGCACAACTGGCTGGCAAAATCATCGATTACCGGGGGTGAGTCTTCGGTCAATTCACGCTCGCCGCCATCGCCATACCAACCGACCGCAGAACCGGAAATCAATACCCCAGGTTTTTGCTCGCGACTTTCGAGCCAGGCCAGCAGTGTTTCAGTCAGAGTGATGCGACTGCTCCAGAGCAACGCTTTACGTTTGGTGGTCCAAGGACGGTCAGCGATGGGTGCGCCGGCGAGATTGATAATGGCATCAACAGGCTCCTGCCCCACCTCTTCGAGTCGAGCGATACCACGCACTTGAGTACCACAGACCTTGGCGACTTTTGATGGCGTTCTACTCCAGACCGTGAGTCGATGCCCCTGACTCAACCAGTGTCGGCAGAGCTGACGTCCTATCAAACCAGTACCGCCGGTCAGCAATATGTGCATGACTTCTTCCTCGCGTGGCGTTTTACCCTGATCACTAGTCTATTTTTATAAGCAAGGGATCTTTGATATCGGGCAGGCTCTGTGTTTAACAATAGGCCAAGCTGTCAGAACGAGAACGCTGAAAGTTATACCGAAAAACAATATTGTACAGGTTTAAACCCCGGCGTAGTCTGTACAGAAAGGTAAACGAGGCCCTTATGACTGTACCTATCGCAATCATCGGCACCGGCATTGCCGGGCTCTCAGCCGCACAAGCCCTGACAGACGCAGGGCATGTCGTGCAACTTTTTGACAAAAGTCGTGGCAGCGGCGGACGCATGTCGAGCAAACGTAGCGATGCGGGCGCCCTGGACTTGGGCGCGCAGTATTTCACTGCCCGTGACCGTCGCTTCGTGACCGAAGTCCAGCGTTGGCAAGCCAAGGGCTGGGTCGCCGAATGGGCACCGCAGCTGTACACCTACCAGGGTGGCCAGCTCAACCTGTCGCCGGACGAACAGACACGCTGGGTCGGCACGCCGCGCATGAGCGCCATCACCCGCGCCTTGATCGGCGATCTCGAAGTGCATTTCGCCTGCCGGATCACCGAAGTCTACCGGGGCGAAGAACACTGGCATCTGCAGGACTCCGAGGGTTTTACCCACGGCCCGTTCAGCCATGTCGTGATCGCCACGCCAGCCCCGCAGGCGACGGCATTACTGGCGTCTGCACCTAAACTCGCCGGTGCGGCCGCCGGTGTGAAAATGGACCCCACCTGGGCCGTCGCACTGGCCTTCGAAACGCCTTTGGACACCCCCATGGAAGGCTGCTTCGTGCAGGACAGCCCCCTCGACTGGCTGGCGCGCAACCGCAGCAAACCCGGCCGCGACAATACCCTCGATACTTGGGTCCTGCACGCCAACAGCGCCTGGAGCCGACAGCACATTGACCTGTCAAAAGAGGCTGTGATCGAACAGTTGCACGGCGCTTTCGCCGAATTGCTGCACGACTCGATGCCCGCGCCGACCTTCAGCCTCGCCCACCGCTGGCTCTATGCTCGCCCCAGCGCCACCCACGAGTGGGGCACGTTGGCCGATGCCGATCTGGGTCTGTATGCCTGCGGCGACTGGTGCCTGTCCGGACGAGTCGAAGGGGCCTGGCTTAGTGGTCAGGAGGCCGCCCGCCGTCTGCACGCGCATTTGCAGTGAGATCGTGGCGCCTTCGTAGGAGCTGCCGAAGGCTGCGATCTTTTGATCTTGCTCTTTGCAGACGCCCCAGAATCAGATCAAACGTTCGCAACCTGCGGCAGCTTCTACAAAAACCTATACAAAAAATTTGACTTGCACACCTTTGAATCTATGATGAACCTAAACTGTACAGATAAAAATATCTGTACAGGTTTTGATTCCGAGGTGCTGCCATGCCCCTGTCCGCCCCCAAGCCCAAAATTGCCATCAGCGCCTGCCTGACAGGAGCCGAAGTGCGCTACAACGGTGGGCACAAGGCGTCACGGCTATGCAGCCAAACCCTCACCGATTACTTCGATTTCGTGCCGGTCTGCCCGGAAGTGGCCATTGGCTTGGGTATTCCTCGCGAACCGATCCGCCTGGTGGGTAATCCCGATCAGCTCGAGGCCGTCGGCACGGTTGATCGCGAGCTCAATGTCACCCGGCCACTGGCCGACTTCGGCCAACAGATGGCGGTGAGCCTGGACGACATCTGCGGCTACATTTTCATGCAGAAATCCCCGTCCTGCGGCCTGGAGCGGGTCAAGGTCTACCACGCCAACGGATCACTGCAGGGCAGTGGTGGTCGCGGTATCTATGCCCAAGCGTTCTGCGCATTGCATCCGGATTTACCGGTCGAAGAGGACGGCCGGCTCAACGACCCGGTGCTACGAGAAAACTTCCTCACCCGCGTATTCGCCTACAGTGCCTGGCAACAACTGCGCAAAGAAGGGTTGAGCCGCCGCGGCCTCACGAACTTTCATGCGCGCTACAAGTACCTGTTGATGGCCCATAACCCGGTGCAATACAAAAAACTGGGGGCGCTGCTGGGCAACATGGGGCGCAGCGCCCCACATGAACTGGGCCCGTACTATTTCAGTGAGCTGATGACCGCCCTGAAAAAATGCGCCACGCGCCGCACCCATACCAATGTCTTGCAGCACCTCAGCGGCTATCTAAAACAAGCGATCAGTGCCGAGGACAAGCAAGAGGTGCAGCAGGTCATCGGCCAATATCGCCACGGTATCGTGCCACTGGTGGTGCCGCTGACACTGCTCAAGCATCACTTTCGCCACCATCCGGACCCTTACATCGCGCAGCAGGTTTACCTGCAACCGCATCCGGAAAACCTCAGCCTGCGAAACACCATTTAATGAAACCTCTACTCGACAAGAGTGCCAGCGATGGCCATGGCGCGGCGTTCAACAAAGCGCTCGACGAAGGCTGGCTGCCGATTCGCGAAGTGGCCCGGCAGACCGGCGTCAACGCCATCACCTTGCGCGCCTGGGAACGGCGGTATGGATTGATCGTGCCGCAACGCACTCCCAAGGGGCATCGACTGTTTTCGGCCGAGCATGTGCAACGTATTCTGGCGATCCTCACATGGCTCAATCGCGGCGTCGCCGTCAGCCAGGTCAAGCAACTGCTCGACACCCCACAAACTTTCACCGAATCCGCACAAAACGATTGGCAACGGCTGCGCCAGACACTGCTCCAGGCGGTCTCGCGACTGACCGAACGCACGCTGGACGACACCGTCAATCAGGCCATGGCACTGTACCCGCCACGCACTTTGTGCGAACACCTGTTGATGCCATTGCTGGCTGAACTGGAACAGCGCTGGCAGGGCCAGTTCGGCGCACAGATGGAACGCGTGTTTTTTTATTCCTGGCTACGCAGCAAATTCGGCGCGCGCATCTACCATAACAACCGCCAGCTAAACACCACGCCACTGCTGTTGATCAACCACTCGGACTTGCCACTGGAACCTCATCTGTGGCTCACCGCGTGGCTGATCAGCAGCGCCGATTGCCCGGTGGAGGTGTTCGACTGGCCGTTGCCCACCGGTGAACTGGCGCTGGCGGTTGAACATCTGCAACCCCGAGGCGTACTGCTGTATTCCAGCAAAGCCATAAACCTTTCGCAGCTGACGAAACTTTTGAATGGCGTCAGCTGCCCAAAAATGATCGCCGGACCAACGGTGTGCATTCACTCCACCGAGTTGTCCGAGAAAACTGCCGTGGTTGCTGATTTGTACCTGGCCGCAGATCCGTTGTTGGCACACCAGGCACTCGTTCAGCGTGGGCTCATCTAATGGTTAACAACATGCAATTGATCTGGCTGCGCAGCGATTTGCGCGTAAACGACAACACTGCCCTTTCGGCCGCCGCTGCGGCTGGCACGTGCGTGGCGGTGTACCTGCTGAGCCCGGAGCAATGGCTGGCGCACGACGATGCGCCGTGCAAAGTGGACTTCTGGCTACGCAACCTTGATCAATTGAGCCAGGCGTTGGGCGAGCTGAACATTCCCCTGCTGATTCGCGAGGCTCCGCGCTGGGAAGAAGCGCCCAGGGTATTGCTCGAACTGTGCCGGCAATTGGCGATCGATGCCGTGCATTTCAACGAGGAATACGGTGTTCATGAAACCCGCCGCGACGCCACGGTGATGAGGTCACTGCAAGCCGAAGGCATTGCCGTTCACAGTTATCTCGATCAGTTGCTGTTCAAACCCGGTACCCTGCTGACCAAAAGCGGTACGTACTTCCAGGTGTTCAGCCAGTTCCGCAAAGTCTGTTACGAACGCCTGTACCGGTCGTTACCCCGCCTGGTCAGCGCCCCCATGGTGCAAGCACCGCTGAACATTTCCAGCGACAAGATCCCGTCCCAAATCAACGGGTTCACGCCACCGACCGACCGCTTGCGTGCATTGTGGCCGGCGGGTGAAGGCGAAGCACGAAGCCGCCTCGATACCTTCACTGACGACCGGATCGATGACTACAAGAACGAACGGGACTTCCCGGCGAAGCCCGGCACCAGTCAATTGTCCCCCTACCTGGCTGCCGGAGTGATCTCCCCACGCCAGTGTTTGCATGCGGCACTGCAAAGCAATCAGGGCGAATTCGAAAGCGGCAAGGTTGGCGCGGTCACCTGGATCAACGAACTGCTGTGGCGTGAATTCTACAAACACATTCTGGTGGGCTACCCAAGGGTTTCCCGGCATCGCGCGTTCCGCCCGGAAACCGAGGCCCTGGCCTGGCGCGATGCACCGGCAGAACTGGCTGCCTGGCAACAAGCCCGTACCGGCGTGCCCATCATCGACGCGGCCATGCGCCAATTGCTGGAAACCGGCTGGATGCACAATCGCCTGCGCATGGTTGTTGCCATGTTCCTGACCAAAAATCTGTTGATCGACTGGCGCGAAGGCGAACGCTTTTTCATGCAGCATTTGATCGATGGCGACTTGGCAGCCAACAACGGCGGCTGGCAATGGAGTTCATCCACCGGGACCGACTCAGCGCCCTACTTCCGGATTTTCAATCCATTGAGCCAGTCGGAGAAGTTCGACGCCGAGGGCCTGTTTATCAAGCACTGGTTACCGGAACTGGTAGGACTGAACAAAAAAGAGGTGCACAACCCGGCGAATCTCGGCGGTTTGTTCAGGGTGGCGGATTATCCGTCCCCGATTGTCGACCTGCACGCATCCCGGACACGGGCGCTCGCCGCGTTCAGGAACTTGCCGTCCAGGCAACACGCCGGAGGCGACCATGCATAGTTGCTTGCGGTATACGCACCAACAATCAGAACCATTGATCCAGCGCAATGAATGTTATTGCCGGTGGGTTAACTTTAATGTCGGGTTACTGCAGGGTGAACGTTTAGCGGTATTGGAGCGAATGATTGCTAGCCAGAAAAGGAGAATAGGATGAGCCTCGCGCGTCCACGACGATTTTGGCTGACCGGTGCCGGCAACGGCATTGGCGCGGCCCTGGCGGAAGAAATATTGAAAACCGGCGCTCACCTTGCCGCGAGCTCACGCTCGGCGGCGCCGTTGAAAGTCTTGTCCCAACGCTATCCAGGCCAGGTCCTGGTGGCCTGTGGCGACCTGACCAACAGTCAGGCCGTGCGAGAAATCGCAGAACAGATCACCGAACTCTGGGGCTCACTGGACACGTTGATTCTCAACGCTGGAACCTGCGAGTACGTAGACGCCAAGCAGTTTGATGCCTCGATCATCGAGCACGTATTGCGCACCAATCTGCTCGCCAGCAGCTACTGCATCGAAGCCGCCCTGCCGCTGTTACAGGGAGGCATCGCGCCACATCTGGTGGGCTTGGCCAGTGCAGTGACCTTCCTGCCGCTGCCCCGGACTGAGACCCAGGGTGCTGCGAAAGTCGGGATGCGACATCTGTTTGAATCCCGGCGCATTGCGCTGGCACCAGAAGGCATCGAAGTCACGGTTGTCGGCCCGGATTTTGTTGACCCTGCGCTGGCGAAGAAGAGTGACTTGCCAGCGCCACTCAGTTGGCCGGCGGATAAAGCCGCGCAACACATTTTCGACAAGCTCAAGGATCGTCCGCTGGAAATTGCGTTTCCAGGATTGTTCATGGCCGAGCTCTGGCCTCTCTCGAAAATGCCTGACCCTGTGAAGCTGCACAGCAGCCCGCCGATCAAGGACTAGTCATGAGCATGGCCATAACTGCTGGCGGATAACACTGGGCGCCCGTCAGCGCTTTCACACACCACCCAGTGACTGCCTTACACTGCGCGCCATGAAAACCATCCCCCACACACAAATCACCGAGACCGCCGTCACCTGCTCGACCTGTGCAGCCTGCTGCTGCCAGCTCGAAGTCATGCTGATCACCGACACAGGCGTGCCCGAGCAGTACATCGATACCGATGACTGGGGTGGGGAAGTCATGTTGCGCCTGGATGACGGCTGGTGCGCAGCTCTGGATCGCGACACGATGATGTGCACCATTTACGAAAAACGCCCGCTGATCTGCCGGGAGTTCGAGATGGGCGCACCGGAATGCATTGATGAACGCCAGGGAATCTCCACGGCGTATCGATAAGGTGGCGTTCACTGATGACTCATGTGGGAGCGAGCCTGCTCGCGAAGGCGGAGTTTCAGACAACACAAGTGTTGAATGTTATACCGCTTTCGCGAGCAGGCTCGCTCCCACATTAAAAACGTTGCCTGATTACAACGGCATCGTGTAGTGCAGGGCGTAACTTTCTATACCATCGTTGGGATTAGTGATTCCGGCGTTGGAATAGTGCGTCGCACGAATCCCGACTTCATGTCCGCCGGCAAAGCGCAGACCGAAGCCGAAACGGTCTTCGAATTGAAACGAGCTACCCAAGTTGTTGCTTTCAACTTCGGTATCGGCAAACAACGCCACCCCAACCCCCAGCTCAACGTACGGTTTGACGTTCTGGCCGGCAAACTCGTAAACAAACACGGGTGAGAAAGAGAGGCTGTGATTGCTGGCGGTTTCGTCGCCGTCCCAATAGGTGTAGGCGCCACTCCAGTAACCGGTCAATCGACCCACGTCACTCTGCCACCAGCTCTTGTCCCAATCCCATTGCATGCCCAAGCGATAAGTCATGGTCGACTCGCCGGTCTCGCCGACCGAGAACTCCACGCCTGCAGCTTGCGCAGTCAAACTGCTCCCCATCAATGCGGCCGCAATCGCAGCCAAGCAAATCAGTCGCTTCATAGAAACATCCTTTTCGCACGATTTCGTTTAGTTTTTTTATCGCTTGACGCACACCGCTATAGAAGTCGACGTTTTATAAGAAGTTCACCCCAATCTTGCTTTACCCCGGACTTGCTTACCTTTGGAAGCTTCTCACAATGCCAGCGGTATTCCACAGTATCGGCAATATATTTGTGAAATGAACCGGATCGGCGCTGGTCCAGAACTGTGCGGCCTCCTGACGGGTGCCACACGCGAGCAAGTCGCGCTCGGCCAGCAAGCGTTGAAGCTGCCGCGCGACCGCCGCGCCGGTATCGATCAGGCTGATGTCGTCAGGGATCATCTGCTTGAGCAATGGTTTGAGAAAGGGGTAGTGAGTGCAACCGAGAATGATGGTGTCCGCACCCGCGCCCAGTAGCGGTCGAACATAATCTTCAAGCAACTGGCGCAGGGCTGGACTGTGCAGATCGCCCTTCTCGATCAGTTCCACCAAGCCGGGACACGGTTGCGTGATCACCCGGACATCGGTCGCAAACCGATCGAGCAGCGCCGCGAATTTGGCACTCTGCAGCGTGCCCGTCGTGGCCAGCACGCCGACCACGCCGCTGCGGGTGGCGGCGGCGGCGGGCTTGACCGCAGGTTCCATACCGACAATGGGCCACTCGGGGTAATCGCGTCGCAGGTCAGCCACGCCCGCGACCGTTGCCGTGTTACAGGCCAACACCAGCGCCTTGGCGCCCTGCTGTTGAAAAAAATCGGCCATGACGCTGCAACGCTGCCGGATAAATTCCGGGGTTTTCTCGCCGTAAGGAATATTCCCGCAATCGGCGACGTACAAAAGGGATTCGTTGGGTAACAAACGCTGGATCTCGGCCAGTACCGAAAGCCCGCCGACACCGGAGTCGAACACGCCGATCGGCGCGTCACGCATGCCTGGCCCCACAGACGCTGCAGCCCGGATCACGCTTGACCCGCAACTCACGGAAGCGCGAGCCCAATGCATCGATCAGCAACAGGCGCCCTACCAGCGGTTCGCCAAATCCTGCCAGCAACTTCAGCGCTTCAAGGGCTTGCAGGCTGCCGACCAGCCCCACCAGCGGGCCGACCACGCCCGCTTCGCTGCAGGTCAATTCGGCTTCGCTGCCATGCCCGTATAAACAGTGGTAGCAAGGACTCTCGGCACGGCGCGGGTCGAACACCGACAATTGCCCTTCCAGACGAATCGCCGCACCGCTGACCAGCGGTTTGCCGGCAACCACACAGGCGGCATTGACTGCTTCACGGGTAGAAAAATTGTCGGAACAATCGAGCACCAGATCCACCCCGGCCACGACAGCCGCCAGCGAGTCTTCATCCAGTGCCGCGCGATGGGCAACCAGTCGAACCTCGGGATTGATGGCCGTCAGGCGCTTGATCGCCGAATCGACCTTGCTCAGGCCGACGCTGTCGGTGTCGTGAATGATCTGGCGCTGCAGGTTGGTCAGATCGACCGTGTCAAAGTCCGCCAGATGCAACTCACCGATACCCGCGGCGGCGAGGTAAAGGGCGACCGGTGCACCGAGACCGCCAAGGCCGACGATCAGAACGCGGCTGTCCTTGAGTCGCAACTGACCATCGATATCGATGTGCGCCAGCAAAATCTGCCGGCTGTAACGCAGCAATTCCTGATCATTCAGCACGGCAAGCGCCCCAGACTAATGCGTTGATGACCGCCTAGATCGGTACGGCTGTGGACTTCTTCGAAGCCACGGCTCAGCAACAGATCACGCACGGCCTCGGCTTGATCGTAACCGTGTTCGAGCATCACCCAACCGCCAGTCTCCAGGTGATCCGGTGCCTGGGAGACGATCTGACGCAGATCGTCGAGCCCGTCGACACCCGCGACCAGCGCACTGGCCGGCTCGAAGCGCACATCGCCTTCCACCAAGTGCGGATCGGCTGCAGCAATGTAAGGCGGATTGCTGATGATCAATTGAAAACGCTGGCCTTGCAGTGCGCTGAACCAGTGACTGCTGAGCACCGTGGCGTTGTTCAAATTCAGGCGCTGGCGATTGCGTTCGGCCAGGGCCACGGCTTCCAGTACACGGTCCACGGCCGTGACCTTCCAGGCCGGACGCTCGCTGGCCAGGGCCAGTGCAATGGCCCCGCTGCCAGTGCCCAGGTCCAGTACCTTGGCAGCTGTGGCGGGCAACAATTCAAGTGCGGCTTCCACCAACAACTCGGTGTCCGGGCGCGGGATCAGCGTGTGCGGCGCCACTTCCAGATCAAGCTTCCAGAAACCTTGCTGGCCGAGAATGTAGGCCACCGGCTCACCACCGCGGCGACGCCGCAGGTACTCGGCGAAGGTCAGTGCCGCTTCGCTTGGGACAATGCGCTCCGGCCAGGTGTGCAAAAAGCTGCGGGACTTGCCCAACGCCGCCGCCAGCAACAGCTCGGCATCCAGACGCGCCGTAGGCGAGTCGGGCAAATCGGCGGCGCGCAACAAACTGGCAATGATCGTCATTTACTCACCTATCGCTGCCAGTTGATCGGCCTGGTACTCGGCCAGCAGCGGCTCGATCACCGCTTCGACGCCCCCGGCGAGAATTTCGTCGAGGGAATACAGCGTCAGGTTGACCCGGTGATCGGTGACTCGACCCTGGGCAAAGTTGTAAGTGCGGATACGTTCGGAACGGTCACCGGAACCCACCAGCAATTTGCGCTCGCTGGCAATGGCATTGGCGGCAGCGCTGGTCTGCTGGTCATTGAGCTTGGCCGACAGCCAGGCCATCGCCCGGGCACGGTTCTTGTGCTGCGAACGTTCTTCCTGGCACTCGACGACGATGCCCGACGGCAAGTGAGTGATGCGGATGGCCGAGTCGGTCTTGTTGACGTGCTGACCGCCAGCACCGGAGGAGCGATAGGTGTCGATGCGCAGGTCCGACGGGTTGATCTCGATCGCTTCCTGCTCGTCCGGCTCGGGCAATACCGCCACGGTGCAGGCTGAAGTATGGATGCGCCCTTGGGATTCGGTCGCTGGAACCCGTTGCACGCGGTGGGCGCCGGATTCGAATTTGAGCTTGCCGTAGACATTTTCGCCTTCGACCCGGGCAATGACCTCTTTATAGCCGCCATGCTCACCCTCGTTTTCCGAGAGGATTTCCACGCGCCAGCCACGACGCTCGGCGTAGCGCGAATACATGCGGAACAGGTCGCCGGAAAAGATCGCTGCCTCGTCACCACCGGTGCCGGCGCGAATTTCGAGGAACACGTTGCGTCCGTCGTTCGGGTCTTTGGGCAACAGCATGCGTTGCAGGCTGGCTTCCAGTTCGACCAGTTGTTCCTTGGCTTCGCGGACTTCTTCCACGGCCATCTCGCGCATGTCCGGGTCGCTGTCCTTGAGCAGGGCCTGGGCGCCCTCGAGGTCGCCCTGTACTTTGACCAACTGTTTATAGGTTTCGACAATCGGCTCGACTTCCGCGTATTCCTTGGAGTAGGTGC
The DNA here is from genome assembly GCF_050990305.1 of Pseudomonas putida. Taxonomy (GTDB): domain Bacteria; phylum Pseudomonadota; class Gammaproteobacteria; order Pseudomonadales; family Pseudomonadaceae; genus Aquipseudomonas; species Aquipseudomonas putida_AH. Next base: position 5,558,347 of record NZ_CP158817.1, read on the forward strand.
GGAATTTGGCCTGATCGGAAATGACCTCACCGTCGCCCAGCAAGGCGGTCAATTCTTCGAAACGATCCTGGAGGACATCCAGCTTATTGAGCAGTGACGCTTTCATTGCGATTTCTTTTCCGAAAAGCTTTCCGATGAGCCCTCATTAAGGGCAAAGAGTTCCTGGGCCATCGCCAGCGCATCGAGGCGCCCTTCGGCAGAGAGCTTTTTCAACTGCACGCTCGGGGCGTGCAACAGTTTGTTGGTCAGGCCTCGGGCCAGTTGCACCAGCACCTCTTCGGCGCTGCCGCCATTGGCCAGCAGGCGCTGGGCCTTTTGCAGTTCTTCGTCGCGCAGGCGCTCGCTCTGTTGACGATACGCCTTGAGCACGTCCACCGCCGCCAGTTCGCGCAGGCGGACCATGAAATCCTCGGCGCCGACCGAGACCATCTCTTCGGCGGCCTGCGCGGCGCCCTGACGGCTCTTGAGGTTCTCGGCGACCACTTCGTGGAGATCGTCGACGCTATACAGATAAACGTCGTCCAACTCGCCGACTTCCGGTTCGATATCTCGCGGAACGGCGATATCCACCATGAAAATCGGTTTGTGCTTACGCAACTTCAGAGCACTTTCCACGGCGCCCTTGCCGAGGATCGGCAATTGGCTGGCCGTGGAACTGATGACGATATCGCTGCGCACCAGTTCGGCCGGAATCTCCGACAGCAGCACCGCGTGGGCGCCGAATTGCTCCGCCAGAGTGCTCGCCCGCTCCAATGTGCGGTTTGCTACCACGATACGCTTGACCCCCAGGTCATGCAGATGGCGGGCGACCAGAGTAATGGTCTCGCCAGCACCGATCAGCAAGGCCTGGCTGCGTTGCAGGTCGCTGAAAATCTGTTTCGCCAGGCTAACCGCGGCAAACGCCACGGACACCGGGTTTTCACCGATGGCGGTGTCGGTGCGCACTTGCTTGGCCGCGTTGAACGTGGCCTGGAACAATCGCCCGAGCAACGGACCGATGGTCCCGGCTTCACGGGCCACGGCGTAGGCCGACTTCATCTGGCCGAGAATCTGAGGTTCGCCCAACACCAGCGAATCGAGACCGGAAGCCACCCGCATCATGTGACGAACTGCCGCATCATCTTCGTGCACATAAGCACTTGCACGCAGCTCTTCGAAGCTCAATTGATGATATTCGGCCAGCCAGCGCAGCACGATATCGGCCGACAGGTGATCCTGTTCTATATAAAGTTCACTGCGATTGCAGGTGGAGAGGATCGCAGCTTCGCGGCTGTCGGTGAGTCGGCAGAGCTGCTGCAAGGCCTCAACCAGCTGCTCAGGGGTAAAGGCCACGCGCTCGCGGACGTCTACTGAAGCAGTCTTGTGGTTAATACCGAGTGCAAGGAAGGCCATTCAAAGTCGCTGATGGTGACGTGAAGCCGGCAATTGTCCTACTTCGTCAGATTCAGAACAACTATTGGATATCTATCGCCCGGGTAGGCATCGCCGCATACCGAGATCGATTCTCGTTAACCCGCTTTTGTAGGAGCTGCCGAAGGCTGCGATCTTTTGATCTTGTCGTAAAGGCAAAAGATCGCAGCCTTCGGCAGCTCCTACAGATAACGCCCGAACGGGTAAATTGCCCGGCCGGTTATGTTTGGCCCAAGGCTTGTGTCATGATGATCCGACCGCAGGTTAGTCGTCCTCTTCCTATATGAATAGATCTTCCGCGTTGCTTCTCGCTTTTGTCTTCCTCAGCGGCTGCCAAGCCTTGGCCCCCGTCTCGTCGGACGGTACGTCGCCGACCGAAGACAGCGCACCGGCGCCTGAAAAACCCAAGGTTTACAGCTCATTCAGCGAAGACACAGTCTTCAGCCTGCTGAGCGCCGAACTGGCTGGCCAGCGCAATCGTTTCGACATTGCCCTGGACAACTATGTGACCCAGGCCATCAATACCCAGGACCCGGGCATTTCCGAGCGGGCATTTCGCATTGCCGAATACCTGGGTGCCGATCAAGCTGCCCTGGACACCGCAATGATCTGGGCAAAAAACGCCCCGGACGACCTTGAGGCGCAACGGGCCGCAGCGGTGCAGCTCGCGCGCGCCGGTCGTTATGACGACTCCATGGTCTATATGGAAAAAGTCCTGCAGGGCAAGGGCGACACCCACTTCGACTTTCTCGCGCTGTCCGCGGCCGATACCGACCAGGACACGCGTAACGGCCTGATGAAGAGTTTCGACCGTTTGCTGCAGCGTCACCCGAACAACGGCCAGCTGATTTTCGGCAAGGCCTTGCTGTTGCAACAGGACGGCGACTCCCGAGGCGCGCTGACGCTGCTGGAAAATAATCCGCCGGAAGACGGCGAAATCGCTCCGATCCTGCTGCGCGCACGCCTGCTGCAATCCCTCGATCGAGGCGACGAAGCCTTGCCGCTGCTGCAAAAAAGCATCAAGAAATACCCGGACGACAAGCGATTACGCCTGACCTACGCCCGCATGCTGGTCGAACAAAACCGCATGGATGACGCCAAGGCCGAATTCTCGAGCCTGGTCCAGCAATACCCGGAAGACGACGAACTGCGTTACTCCCTGGCACTGGTATGCCTGGAAGCCAAGGCCTGGGACGAGGCCAAAGGCTATCTGGAAGACCTGATCGCCCGCGAAAGCCATGTTGACTCCGCACACCTGAACCTGGGGCGTATCGCCGAAGAGCGCAACGATCCGCAAGGGGCGCTGATCGAATATGGCCAGGTCGGCCCTGGCAACGACTATCTGCCGGCACAATTGCGCCAGGCCGATATCCTGATGAACAACGGCAAGACCGCCGAAGCCCAGCGCAAACTCGCGGCCGAACGCGACGAGCAACCGGACTATGCGATCCAGTTGTACCTGATCGAGGCGGAAACCCTGTCCGCCAACAATCAGGGCGACAAGGCCTGGAACGTCCTGCAACAGGCGCTGCAGAAGTACCCTGACGATCCGAACCTGCTTTACACCCGCGCCATGCAGGCGGAAAAACGCAATGACCTGGCGCAAATGGAAAAAGACCTGCGGCTGATCATCAAGCGCGACCCGGACAATGCGATGGCGCTGAACGCCCTCGGCTACACCCTGTCCGACCGCACAACGCGTTACGCCGAAGCCAAGGCCCTGATCGAACAGGCCCACCAGATCAATCCGGAAGACCCGGCGGTACTCGACAGCCTCGGCTGGGTGAACTTCCGTCTTGGCAATCTGGACGAAGCCGAACGCTTGCTGCGCAAGGCACTGGAGCGCTTCCCCGACCAGGAAGTCGCCGCCCACCTTGGCGAAGTCCTGTGGGCCAATGGCAAGCAAAGCGAAGCCAGACAAATCTGGGGCAAATTCCTCAAGGAACAACCCGACAGCCCTACCCTGCGCAGCACCATCAAGCGCCTGACCGGATCAGAGACTCTTTAAGATTATGTTTTTGCGCCACATCATTGTTTTCAGCCTCATCGCCCTGCTGGCCGGTTGCGCCGGCATGGGTTCCCGCGAGTCGGTTGGCGGGCACGGCAACGCCACCCAATGGCGTGAACACAAAGAACAACTGACCCACCTGGACGGCTGGCAAATCGACGGCAAGATCGGCATTCGCGCCCCCAAGGATTCGGGCAGCGGCACGCTGTTCTGGTTACAGCGCCAGGACTACTACGACATTCGCCTCTCCGGCCCCTTGGGTCGCGGCGCCGCCCGCTTGACCGGGCGCCCCGGAAAAGTCTCCCTCGAAGTCGCCAATCAAGGGCGCTATGAAGCGCCGTCCCCGGATGCGTTGCTTGAAGAACAACTGGGCTGGAAGCTTCCCGTTTCCAATCTGGCCTGGTGGGTGCGCGGGCTCCCGGCTCCGGACACCAAGAGCCGCCTGACCCTGGACGGCGACAGCCGCCTGGCCAATCTGGAACAGGACGGCTGGCAGGTCGAATACACCGCCTATACCGAGCAAAACGGTTACTGGCTGCCCGAGCGGATCAAACTGCACGGCACCGACCTTGATGTCACCCTGGTGATCAAGGCCTGGCAACCGCGCAAACTGGGGAGCTGACATGGCAACCAATCAACTGACCTTGCCTTCCCCGGCCAAACTCAATTTGATGTTGCACATTCTCGGTCGTCGTGAAGACGGATACCACGAACTGCAGACGCTGTTTCAGTTTCTCGATTACGGCGACGAAATCACTTTTGCCGTGCGCGAAGACGGTGTCATTCAGTTGCATACCGAATTCGAAGGCGTTCCCCACGACAGTAATCTGATCGTGAAAGCCGCGAAGAAACTCCAGGCGCAATCCGGTTGTTCACTCGGCATCGATATCTGGATCGATAAAATCCTGCCAATGGGTGGCGGGATCGGCGGCGGAAGCTCGAACGCGGCAACCACGCTACTCGGCCTGAATCATCTCTGGCAACTGGGCTGGGACGAAGACCGGTTGGCCACCCTGGGTCTGACGCTGGGCGCCGATGTCCCGGTTTTCGTGCGCGGTCACGCGGCCTTTGCCGAGGGCGTTGGAGAGAAACTGACGCCGGTTGATCCCGAGGAACCCTGGTATGTCGTACTGGTGCCGCAAGTCTCTGTCAGCACAGCAGAAATTTTTTCTGATCCGTTGTTGACACGTAACACGCCTCCCATTAAAGTGCGCCCCGTTCCCAAGGGAAACAGTCGAAACGACTGCTTGCCGGTGGTAACAAGACGTTATCCAGAAGTGCGTAACGCCTTGAATTTGCTAGGTAAATTTACCGAAGCAAAACTCACCGGAACTGGAAGTTGTGTGTTTGGGGGCTTCCCAAGCAAAGCTGAAGCTGATAAAGTCTCGGCCCTTCTTACAGAGACCCTTACAGGATTTGTAGCAAAAGGAAGCAACGTTTCGATGTTGCATCGCAAGCTGCAAGACCTGCTCTAAAGGAACACGAGTACTGGGTACTCGTTGCAACAGATACAGGGGCGTCGCCAAGCGGTAAGGCAGCAGGTTTTGATCCTGCCATGCGTTGGTTCGAATCCAGCCGCCCCTGCCATTTTCTATACTCATCCAGGTTACCCTCAGCCTCTAGGTACTGCGCGTGTCCAAGATGATGGTCTTTACGGGGAATGCTAACCCCGATCTGGCTCGGCGTGTCGTACGTCAGCTGCATATCCCTCTCGGTGACATCTCTGTCGGTAAGTTTTCCGACGGCGAAATTACAGCCGAGATCAATGAAAACGTCCGCGGTAAAGACGTCTTCATTATTCAGCCGACTTGCGCTCCGACCAACGATAACCTGATGGAACTGGTAGTGATGGCTGATGCCTTCCGCCGCTCCTCGGCTACTCGTATCACTGCTGTTATTCCTTACTTTGGTTATGCCCGTCAGGATCGCCGTCCGCGTTCCGCACGTGTAGCTATCAGCGCGAAAGTCGTTGCTGACATGCTTACCGTAGTCGGCATCGACCGTGTTCTCACGGTTGATCTGCATGCTGACCAGATTCAGGGTTTCTTCGATATTCCGGTAGATAACATCTACGGCTCCCCGGTTCTGGTGGATGACATCGAAGATCAGCGCTTTGAAAACCTGATGATCGTGTCCCCGGACATTGGTGGCGTCGTGCGTGCACGTGCTGTTGCCAAATCCCTGGGCGTAGATCTCGGGATCATCGACAAACGCCGTGAGAAAGCCAATCACTCTGAAGTGATGCATATCATCGGTGATGTCGAAGGGCGCACCTGTATCCTGGTCGATGACATGGTCGATACCGCCGGCACCCTGTGCCACGCGGCCAAGGCCTTGAAAGAGCATGGCGCTGCCAAGGTTTTCGCCTACTGCACGCACCCTGTGCTGTCGGGTCGGGCGATCGAAAACATCGAAAATTCCGTGCTGGACGAGCTGGTGGTGACCAACACCATCCCGCTGTCCGCTGCAGCACAAGCCTGTGCGCGTATCCGTCAACTGGATATCGCACCGGTAGTTGCCGAGGCGGTCCGCCGCATCAGCAATGAAGAATCGATCAGCGCGATGTTCCGCTAAGGGCCCTGCCCTTCTCGAACATCTCGTTGACGAAAAGCGCCCCGCCCCGGCATTCCTGTCGGGGCGGGGCTTTTTTGCCCATATCGCCTTTAGCGCTGGTCGCAAACGCTGGGGCGAATGTGGTTATTTTGGAGATACAACATGAACGATTTTACTCTGAATGCTGAAGTGCGTTCCGACCTGGGGAAAGGTGCGAGCCGCCGCCTGCGTCGTCTCGCAAGCCTGGTTCCAGCTGTAGTTTACGGTGGCGACAAAGCCCCTGAATCCATCAGCATGCTGGCCAAAGAAGTTGCCAAACTGCTCGAAAACGAAGCGGCTTACAGCCACATCATCGAGCTGAACGTTGGTGGCACCAAGCAAAACGTCGTGATCAAAGCTCTGCAACGTCACCCGGCCAAAGGCCACGTGATGCACGCTGACTTCGTACGCGTAGTCGCTGGCCAGAAACTGACCGCTATCGTTCCAGTGCACTTCATCAACGAAGAAGCACCGACCAAGAAAGGCGGCGAAATCTCCCACGTTGTTGGCGAGATCGAAGTTTCCTGCCTGCCAAAAGACCTGCCTGAATTCATCGAAGTTGACCTGGCTAACGCCGAGATCGGCTCGATCATTCACCTGTCCGACCTCAAAGCCCCTAAAGGCGTTGAGTTCGTTGCTCTGGCACACGGCGATGACAAGGCTGTTGCCAACGTCCACGCTCCACGTGTTGCTCCAGAAGCTGCAGAAGGCGCTGCAGAGTAATTTCACTCTGTACGCCGGAGTGACGGAAACATCGCGGACTGCAACATAGCGAGAAAGCGGGCGGGAACGCGGAGTTTACATTCATGGTAAATGAGCATTTTTCGTCCACTTTCGCCGCTTTCCCTGATCGCGGCGATGTTATCCACCACTTCAAGGAAGGGCCCCTATCGTGACTGCCATCAAACTGATCGTTGGCCTGGGAAATCCAGGCGCTGAATACGAACAGACCCGGCATAACGCAGGGGCCCTTTTTGTTGAGCGCATCGCGAACGCACAGGGCGTGAACCTTGTGGCCGATCGCAAATATTTCGGCCTGACCGGGCGCTTTTCGCACCAGGGTCAGGATGTTCGTCTTTTGATTCCCACCACCTACATGAACCGCAGCGGCCAGGCCGTGGCGGCACTCGCCGGATTCTTCCGCATCAAGCCTGAAGAAATCCTGGTGGCGCATGACGAACTCGACCTGCCTCCGGGCGTTGCCAAACTCAAAGTGGGCGGCGGTCATGGCGGTCACAACGGGTTGCGCGACATCATTGCGCAACTGGGCAATCAGAACACGTTCCACCGCTTGCGGCTTGGCATTGGCCATCCGGGCGTTGCCAGTATGGTTTCAAATTTCGTCCTGGGTCGTGCGCCACGCGCCGAACAGGAAAAACTCGATGCCAGCATCGATTTTGCCCTCGGCGTGCTGCCGGATATCCTCGCCGGTGAATGGAACCGCGCGATGAAAAACCTGCACAGCCAGAAGGCCTGACTTTTACCCGAGGGGAAACACCATGGGATTCAATTGCGGCATCGTCGGCCTGCCTAACGTCGGCAAGTCCACCCTGTTCAACGCCCTGACCAAATCCGGTATCGCGGCCGAGAACTTCCCCTTCTGCACCATCGAGCCCAACAGCGGTATCGTGCCGATGCCGGATTCGCGTCTGGATGCCCTGGCAGCCATCGTCAATCCAAAGCGCATCCTGCCGACCACCATGGAGTTCGTCGACATCGCAGGCCTGGTTGCCGGCGCGTCGAAAGGTGAAGGCCTGGGTAACAAGTTCCTGGCCAACATCCGCGAAACCGATGCCATCGCCCATGTGGTCCGCTGCTTCGAAGACGAGAACGTGATTCACGTTTCCAACAGCGTCGACCCGAAACGCGACATCGAAATCATCGACCTGGAGCTGATCTTCGCCGACCTCGACAGCTGCGAGAAACAACTGCAGAAAGTCGCGCGCAATGCCAAGGGCGGAGACAAGGACGCCGTGGTTCAGAAAGGCCTGCTGGAGCAATTGATCGCTCACTTCACCGAAGGTAAGCCTGCGCGCAGCCTGATGAAGAACATGAGCACCGAAGAGAAACTGGTGATCAAGGGCTTCCACCTGCTGACCACCAAGCCGGTCATGTACATCGCCAACGTGGCCGAAGACGGCTTCGAAAACAACCCGCACCTCGACGTGGTCATGGCCATTGCCGAAGAAGAAGGCGCCGTAGTTGTACCGGTCTGCAACAAGATCGAAGCGGAAATCGCCGAGCTGGATGACGGCGAAGAAAAAGACATGTTCCTCGAAGCCCTGGGCCTTGAAGAACCTGGCCTGAACCGCGTGATCCGCGCCGGCTACGAAATGCTGCACCTGCAGACCTACTTCACCGCCGGCGTCGAAGAAGTCCGCGCCTGGACCGTCCGCGTCGGTGCCACCGCACCACAAGCCGCTGGCGTGATCCACACCGACTTCGAAAAAGGCTTCATCCGCGCCGAAGTGATCGCCTACAACGACTTCATCCAGTACAAGGGTGAAGCCGGTGCCAAGGAAGCCGGCAAATGGCGCCTGGAAGGCAAGGAATACGTCGTTAAAGACGGCGACGTGATGCACTTCCGCTTCAACGTTTAAGTTTTTCACGACGAAGCACCCGCCCAAGAAAAAGCCGCGTTTAGACGCGGCTTTTTTGTGCCTGTTGTAGGAGCGAGGCTTGCCCGCGAAGGCCGTTATGCGGCTTGAATGATTCACCGCGCCATCGTTCTTCGCGGGCAAGCCTCGCTCCTACAGGCCAGTGTGCGGTCAGGCCTTTTTGGTACGCGGCAAGAAGATCGCCAGTACACCCAGCAATGGCAGGAACGAACACAGGAAGTACACGTATTCAATACCGTGGATGTCCGCCAGATGCCCAAGCAACGCCGCCCCTATCCCGCCGAAGCCGAACATCAGCCCGAAGAACACCCCAGCGATCATCCCGACATTGCCCGGTACCAGCTCCTGGGCATAGACCACGATGGCCGAGAACGCCGACGCCAGGATGAAGCCGATCACCACGCTGAGGATGCTGGTCCAGAACAGGTCGACGTGGGGCAGGATCAGCGTGAACGGCGCGACGCCGAGGATCGAGAACCAGATCACAGCCTTACGCCCGATCTTGTCGCCGATCGGCCCACCAAAGAAGGTCCCCGCCGCCACTGCCCCAAGGAACAGGAACAGGTGCAACTGGGAACTGGCCACCGACAGATCGAACTTCTCGATCAGGTAAAAGGTGAAGTAGCTGGTGAAACTCGCCATGTAGAAGTACTTGGAAAACACCAACAGCCCAAGCACCACCAGCGCGCTCATCACTCGCCCCTTGGACAAACCATGAGTCGCCGCCTGACCTTGCTTGAGCTTGAACAGGTTCAAGTGGTTGGCGTACCAGCGACTGATCCGGTAGAGCACAAACAACGCGAAAACCGCGAACAGCCCGAACCAGGCCACATGCCCTTGACCAAAGGGAATAATGATCGCTGCCGCCAGCAAAGGACCGAAGGCCGACCCCGCATTACCGCCAACCTGAAAGGTGGACTGTGCAAGCCCGAAACGCCCACCCGAAGCCAGCCGCGCCACACGAGAAGCTTCAGGGTGAAAGGTTGAAGAACCAATACCGATCAGCCCTGCAGCCAACAGAATCAACGGGAAGCTGCCCACGACCGACATCATTAGAATCCCGATTAATGTGCAGACCGTACCAGCGGGCAGCAGCCACGGCTTAGGATGGCGATCGGTGTGATAACCGACCCAGGGTTGCAGCAATGAAGCCGTCAGTTGAAAGGTCAGGGTGATCAGGCCGACCTGAGTGAAGGTCAGGCCGTAGCTGGCCTTGAGCATCGGGTAAATCGATGGAAGCACCGACTGAATCAAGTCGTTGATCAAATGCGCCAACGCCACCGCGCCGATGATGCGCATAACCAGCGGACTGCTTTGTGAAGAGGCGGACGTCGACGCGGTGGCCGACTGAATGTTGCTGATAGCCATGAGAGGTTCCGGACAACAGGTAGGTGCACACAGGCAGGTGCGCCAATGTGCCATTTTTTTGTGCACAAGCGCCATCCCCTTAGCCTGCTAACGAACTGGATTCTCACTTCCGAAAAATTGATAGCTCATAGCCATGGTCTGAATCTTGCCTTGCTACTCCGCTTCAACGCGGCCCCCTTACAAAGGGGACCGAGAATGGGAAGTTTCGTCACAGAGTCGGCCTACAGAGCGGGCAAGGGTGAGCGGCTGGGAGAAATTGCCAGTGCCGTGCAGGGCGTCACCGACACGCTGGCGCAGATCGCTACGGCGGTCGACGAACAGGCAAGCACCGCCGACGAAGTCAGTGGCAACATTCAACAAGTCGATCAGGCGGCGGTCCGTTTGCTCGAAGGCGCGCGGGCCGTGAACCTTGCAGCCGATACCTTGAGCCAGGGCAGCAAGGCGTTGAGCGCCAACACCGGCAGATTTCAGCTCAATTGAGCCCCTCCCCTGAGCCGTTTTTTCGGCTCAGGAGGATAAGCGGTTGAAAGTGTAGAGAAATATTTTAGATTTATGCTTGACGCATCTGCATTACCGGTGAATAATGCGCGCCACTTGGCTACATAGCTCAGTTGGTTAGAGCATAGCATTCATAATGCTGGGGTCCGGGGTTCAAGTCCCTGTGTAGCCACCAAGTACTAAAAACGGCTTACCGAAAGGTAGGCCGTTTTTTTATGCCTCGAGAAAATGCCGAAAACAGAATGCCTTGCGCTTTGCGTAGGAGCTGCCGAAGGCTGCGATCTTTTGATTGAAAAAAACCAGATCAAAAGATCGTAGCCTTCGGCAGCTCCTACAGGGGGAGCGTACCGCCCTTCGGCAAATCGTTTCAGATGCGAATCGCCGGCAGCGCCGACAACGCCCGCTCCCAGATCTGCCAGGTCCGTAGCCAGACCATCGCCTGCCAATCGCTGTCGGCTGGATAGAACTGCTCGAGCAGATTCAACTTGATATCACGCCCTACCCCATCACTCGGATTGCCATGCAGATGCAGCCAGTGATCATCGCGCAAATAGCGATGCACCTGCGGGCCGGGATACGTTCCACACTCGATGACGAACGGCATCAACCGCACCTGCGGCAGCGCATTGAGTAACGCCTGTGAGGTGTAGCCGGTCGCCGTGGCGGCCACGCCGGTTTCACTCAGTGTGTCGGCGCCGGTATGCAGGGTGTAGAGCCACGGACCATAAATCCCCTGGGCATCGGCCAGCGCCGGATAAGCCGCTTCAGTGATCGTCAATAACATCGGATGACCGTATTCGCCGGCGCCGGTGTGCAAGTCAAAGCACATGGCGACGTCGGCATGGGCGACGTGCTTCTGGAGGATCTGGTGCAAGGTACGATTCGACCAGCTCGGCGCCAGCCCGCCAAAAAACAAGCCGTCGGGATGCCGATGCTGGCCCCCTTCGACAATCGACATCACCGCCGGCCAACCATGATTGCGGATTTGCTCATCGAGTAGCCCGTCGGCGCGATCACGCTCGGGACCTTGCAACTGTGAGCACGCATAAATTTCATGCAGTGCGTCATAGGCCCGGTTATCCGGCAAGGGGCCGTCGAAGTTCAGATGGTTTCGGTTCAGGTCGATATTGTCTTCATTGACCCGGCGCAACCACGCCATGCCCCACGGATTGATCGAATGGATCATCACCACGGCGACATCCGCCGGCAGCGAGCGTTTGCCCAGCTCCTGCAGCCATTTGATTTGACAACCCGAGCCATAGAAGCCTTCGACGCCGTGGGTGCCACTGAGCGCGATCAGCAGACGTTTGGCATCCGGATCGCCCAGTACCGCCACATCAGTGCTCAAGTGCTCGCCAAACGGCCCTGTGAGCGGGTGTGAATACTCGGTCAGCGTCGCCCCGGCCGCAGTGGCCGTCGAGAGAAATTGCTCGCGTTGTGAACGGTAGCTTGGCTGGGTCGGAAACTCAGTGTGCATAGGGGCCTCTTGTTGATTTTTCTAGTCAGGCGATTGGATACGACCCTACAGAAATTCCCTCCATTGATGAAGGACAAAAACGGCCTTGTCGTAGGACTCGGTTTGCGCCATCGAGTGGTGGCCGATAAAGTCCCCTGACCCCCTTTCCAACGGACGGAGTGCCCAACGTGTTTTCAGCCTTCCACTTGAGCCGCTTTCGCCTGTCGGCGCTGTCGCTGATGGCCATCGCTTTAACGCTGGCCGCCTGCAACGCTCCCCCTTCTTCACCTTCGGTTTCAACGCTGCCACTGGCGCCGGAAAACGCTTCCGGGTTTCGCACCGATCTGCAAACCCGACATGCCACTCGGCACATGGCCGCAGCGGCCAACCCATTGGCGGCCGAGGCCGGGCGGGAGATGCTCCGTCGTGGTGGTTCAGCCATCGATGCGGCGATTGCCATGCAGGCGGTATTGACGTTGGTCGAGCCGCAATCGTCGGGCATCGGTGGCGGCGCATTGATCGTGCTCTGGGATGGCAAATCCGTGCGCACTTACGATGGTCGCGAAACGGCACCGGCCGGCGCCACCGAGAAACTATTCCTACAGCCTGACGGGCAGCCGATGCCCTTCCCCCAGGCGCAGATCGGCGGTCGCTCGGTGGGCACACCAGGTGTTTTACGCGCCCTCGAATTGGCCCATCAAAAGCACGGGCGCCTGCCCTGGGCGCAGCTGTTCGAACCGGCCATTGAACTTGCCGAGCAAGGCTTCGCCATCTCTCCGCGCCTGCATCTGCTGATCGCTTCGGACTCAAAACTACCCAACTCACCCGACATGGCAGCGTACTTTCTGAATGCCGACGGCAGCCCGAAAGCCGTCGGCACACGCCTGAAAAACCCGGCATTGGCCGCCGTGTTCCGGCGCATCGCCAAAGAAGGGCCGGATGCCCTGTACAAGGGTGCTATCGCCGAGGAAATCGTGGCCAAGGTACAGGGGCACGCCAACCCGGGAAGCCTGTCGCTGAACGATCTACAAGGTTACCGCGCCAAAGAGCGTGCGCCCCTGTGCACCGACTACAAACGCTGGCAGGTGTGCGGCATGCCGCCACCGTCATCGGGCGGGATTGCCGTGGCGCAGATCCTCGGCACGCTGCAAGCCCTTGAGAGCCGTGACAAACGCTTTGCCCTGGCGCCGATGAAACCGGTCAGGACCAACGCCCCCGCCGGCCTTGAGCCGTCTCCTGAGGCCGTGCACCTGATCTCGGAGGCCGAGCGCCTGGCCTATGCCGATCGCGCCCAATACGTGGCCGATACTGATTTTGTGCCGGTGCCCGTCAAAGGGCTGGTGGACCCGTCGTACCTGGCCAGCCGCGCCGCGCTGATCGGTCAGCGCAGCATGGGTACGGCGACACCGGGGACTCCACCGGGCATCCAGGTTGCTTTCGCGCCGGACCGCTCGCCGCTGCGCATCTCCACTTCACAAGTGGTGGCCTTCGATGACCAGGGGGGCGCGGTGTCCATGACCACCACCATCGAGTCCGCCTTCGGCTCGCACCTGATGGTTCAGGGCTTCCTGCTCAATAACGAGATGACCGACTTCTCGTTCATCCCTGAGGAGAAGAGGCAAAAAGTCGCCAACCGTGTCGAGCCTGGCAAGCGTCCGCGCTCTTCCATGGCCCCGACGCTGATATTCGACCGCCAGAGCGGTGAATTCGTCGCCAGCGTCGGCTCACCCGGAGGCTCGCAAATCATCGAATACGTCGCCAAAACCGCTGTCGGCTTGCTGGATTGGGAACTCGATGCACAAGCGGCCATTAACCTGCCGAACTTCGGCAGCCGCAACGGCCCGACCGAACTGGAACAAGGCCAATTCAGCCCCGCCCTGATCCAGGCGCTGAAGGACAAAGGCCACAATGTGACCGAAATCGACATGACCAGCGGCACCCAGGCGATTGTTCGGGTCAAGGATGCGCAGGGTAAAGCGACACTGACGGGAGGCGCCGATCCTCGGCGAGAGGGAGAGGCGCTGGGGGATTGAGTCGTACGCAGGTGTGAGAAAGGGCTTACCAAGTGGTAGACCCTTTCTCATGGAAGGTCTGAAATCAGGCCGGCACACCCAGAATGATGTGGGACGCCTTGATCACCGCCGTCGCACTCACACCCGGCGCTAGGCCCAACTCAGCCACGGCTTCGCGGGTGACGATCGAGTAAACCTCAGTGCCGCCGTCGAGCTTGATCACCACCTCGGCATTCACCGCGCCATCGCTGACCTTGGTGACCTTGCCTTCGAGGCAGTTGCGCGCCGACAGGCGAATGTCGCTGGAGTCGGTCATCAGCATGACCCACGGCGCCTTGACCAACGCGACCGCTTCCTTGCCAACCGCCAGACCGAGGTTCTTCACGCTTTCCATCGTGACCACGGCCACCAGCTCATTGCCACCCGGCAACTTCAGGGATATCTCGGCGTTGACGGCACCGGACTGCACTTGACTAATGGTGCCTTTGAACACGTTACGGGCGCTGACTTTCATTGCTTTGTAGCCTCTGCTGGTTATTTTTGTATACAAAACACAGCAACATTCTCTCTGAGCGGGCAGGACGCAATGTCGCACCCACTTAACGACTGATTTTTAGCGCCTGTCGAGCCCGGTGTTTTTCCAGCGCCAGATCGATCAGCCGTGTGACCAGTTCACTGTAGGTCATGCCTGTGGCCTGCCACAGTTTCGGGTACATGCTGATGCGGGTGAATCCCGGCAGCGAGTTGATTTCGTTGATCAGCACTTCGCCGCTGTCGGTCAGAAAGACATCGACCCGAGCCAGCCCGGAACAACCCAGTACCTGAAACGCCTCCACGGCCATGGCGCGGATACGTTCGCTGGCCTCCACACTGATATGGGCGGGCACCACCACTTCAGCAGCTTTGTCATCAATGTACTTGCTGTCGTAGGAATAAAACCCGCTGTGCACCACGATCTCGCCGCAACCGCTGGCGACGGCGTCTTCGTTGCCGAGTACTGCGCATTCGATCTCGCGACCATTGACGGCGGTTTCGATCAATACTTTTTCATCGAATCCCAGCGCCAGTTCGACTGCCGCCACGAATTCAGTTTCGTCGGTGACCTTGCTCACGCCAACGGAGGAACCCTGGTTCGCGGGTTTGACAAACAGCGGCAATCCCAACTTATCCACAACCCCGGCGAATGTGATCCGAGCCGCAGAGGTGCGGGTCAGTGTCACGAACGGCGTGACTGCCAGCCCGGCGTCGCGCAGCAGGCGCTTGCTGATGTCCTTGTCCATGCACACTGCCGACCCCAGCACATCGGAGCCGACAAACGGCAAGTCAGCCATGCGCAGCAGGCCTTGCAGGCAACCGTCCTCGCCGAGGGTACCGTGGACAATCGGGAAAATGACATCAACGTGCCCCAGCAGCTCCTGGCTGGAGGTTTCCATCAGTTGTTGGTTTGCCTTGCCCGGAACCACGGCCAATTCTCGATTGGACTGATTCAGGGCAATCAGGGCCGGGTTTTCCTGGTTCAGCAGGAAGTTCGAGGGGTCGTTGAGGTGCCAATGGCCCTGTTTGTCGATGCCAATCAGCACCGGTTCGAAACGCGAACGATCCAGGGCATCGACAATGTTTTTCGCCGACTGCAGTGACACCTCATGCTCTGCCGAGCGGCCGCCAAAGATAATTCCCACACGCAATTTGCTCATTACCTAGCCTCGATGTGAATGTGCTTATGGCTAGGTTAGCAGCGACCTACGGCTGCAAAGTCTTGCCGTCCACCGGTTGGCCGATGGTCAAAAAGTGTCCACCCGCCACGTGGTGCAGAGTACGCAATGCGTCTCGTCCCTCGAAGTGCCAGCGCCCGTCACTGAATACGCGCTCATCGGCCTGGGCGGCAATCACTTCGGCCAGGAACAGATCATATTGCTGATGATTATTGGGCTCCGGCAGCAGTCGACATTCCAGCCAGGCAACGCAACCCTCGAGCATCGGCGCGTCGATCAGCTCGGCATTGAAGGTTTGCAAGCCATAAATCTGGAACTTGTCACGCCCCTGGTCCCGAGTCAGTTCCAGGCCTGACGTCGAACCAACGGTTTGCACGATGTCGGCTTGTGCGGCGCAGGGAACATTCAGCACGAAGGTCCCCGAAGCTTCCAGCAGTTGGCGAGTCCAGGTGGACTTGTCCAGCACCACGGCGATTTTCGGCGGCTCGAAATCCAGGGGCATGGCCCAAGCCGCCGCCATGATATTGCGCTCGCCGCCGTGGGAGGCACTGACGAGCACGGTCGGCCCGTGATTGAGCAAACGATAAGCCTTGGGCAAAGGGACCGGGCGGCGGTGGGAGGCGCTCATGGATGTCTGCTCCTTGGGGAAAAGAGCCGATTGTAGCGGGATAAGAGTCTCAAAAACCTGTAGGCGCGATGCTTGCTCGCGATGGGCGTCAGGACAACGCGGGCATTCAGACAGCACGCGTTTTCGTTGACCTCCATCGCTCCTACAGGAGAAGGCATCAACTCGACAGCTGATTGGCGAACTGCCCCACCGCATTCACCACTTTCTGAGCACCGTCCTGGATCTCGACGATCACTGTGCCCGCCTCCGCAGCAAGCGCCAGCCCCTGCTCCGCCTGGAGCTTGCCGTCGGTCATCAGGGCCACGGCGTTACGGGCCATCTCCTGGTTCTGACGTACCACCAACACGATCTCATCGGTGGCCTGGCTGGTACGCGAAGCCAGTTGCCGCACCTCGTCCGCCACCACGGCAAAACCGCGCCCCTGCTCACCGGCACGCGCCGCCTCGATAGCGGCATTGAGCGCCAGCAGGTTGGTTTGTTCGGCGATGCCGCTGATGGTTTTGACGATGGTGCCGATCACCAACGACTGTTCGTTCAGGGCCTCAATGCCATCACCTGCGGTTTGCATATGCTTGGCCAAATCACGCATCACATCCACTGCCTGCGTGACCACCGTATTGCCGCGCTGGGCGCATTGGTCGGTTTGTTGCGAAGTGCTGTAGGCAATGTTCGCGGCTTCGGCAACGGCTTGTTCCTGATTGACCTGGTCGGTGATGACCGTGGCGAACTTCACCACTTTGTAGAGCTTGTTGTTGGCATCGACCACCGGGTTGTAGGACGCCTCCAGCCAAACAGCACGACCATGACTATCGATACGCTTGAAACGAGCCGCCACGTACTCACCCGCGTTCAGGCGACGCCAGAAATTCTGGTACTCGGCGCTATTGGCTTCATCCGGCAGGCAAAACATGCGGTGATGCTTGCCCTTGATCTGCGCCAGGCTGTAACCCATCCCGGAAAGAAAGCGATCGTTGGCCGCCAGCACATTGCCATTGAGGTCGAACTCGATCACTGCCGTCGAACGGACCAAGGCGCCGATCAGGTTTTCGTGTTCGCGGGAGGCTTCGATGGTGCGGGTCAGGTCGCTGGAGAAAATCGAGAAATGTTTGATCCGGCCATCGGAGGACCGCACAGGCTGCACGATTGAACGCAACCAGGCTTCCTCACCGGTTCCACGCGACAAGCGCACGGCACCGGCGAAGTGCTCGCCACGGGTCAGTGCGCTTTTGAACCGTTGGTGGAATTCATCGGTTTTTACATGATCAGGGACGATGTCTTCAATGTGCCGGTCGATCAGTTCGTGGCGCTTGTAGCGCATTTCGTCGAGGAAGTTCTGATTGACCGATTGCACCCGCCCATCAGAACCAACGGTCAGCACGAGCATCTCGCTTTCCAGGCTTTCCTTCACTTGCTGGAGGCTGGAAAGTTCTTCACGAAGAGCCGACAGCTCCTGCTTCAAGCGTTTATTGAACATGGGGATGCACCGATGGACTGGGATAGAAAGCGATATGCAGCCTAACCATCGGCCTTGGGAGCCTTTTCTTAAGAGCGCTTCAGCTTTGTCCTACAAAAAAAGTTGCGCAGTGCCAGCGATGCCTGTCGATCACGTCGCACTGGCCGTCGAACAGCCAGCCACTCTCGGCATGCGCGCGCCGAAATACGCCGCACTGCTCACCCCCACCGCCCCCATCACCGCACAGAAAATCACGCAGATCCATGGGCTCCACGGCATCAGACCGATCAGTAGCAAGGGTGTGATACTCGCCCATGCGGCGTAGGCAATGTTGTACGTGAAGGAAATTCCCGAAACGCGAATTCGTGCCGGGAACAGACTGACCATCACCGATGGCACCGCGCCGACCACCCCGCAAGCGAGGCCGGCTACCGCGTAGGCCAGACCGATCCACTGACCACCATTGATCAGGCAGGCATAGAGCACGCCGATGCCCAGTGGCAGCAGCAGGCTGTACAGCATGACGGTGCGCCAGGCGCCGATACGGTCGACCAGCAATCCGGCGAGCACACAGCCAATGTTCAGGAAAACGATGCCCAGCGCACTCAAGCCGAAGGTGTGGCTGGCGGTCATGCCGAACGTTTTCTGCATCATGGTCGGGGTGATGACCACGAACACCACCACGGCCGAGGTCAGTACGCAGGTCAGAATCATCGCTGGCAACATCGCCAGTCGATGCTCACGCAGGACTGCCCGCAACGGCAATTCGACCGCCTCTTCACGTCGCGCCTGCATGGCCATGAATACAGGGGTTTCGCTGAGCCAGCGACGCAACCAGACGCCAATCACACCGAACACACCACCGAGCAGGAACGGGAGGCGCCAGGCGTAATCGAGAATTTCTGCCGGGGTGAACGCCTGGGCCAGGAACGTCGCCGTCAAGGCGCCCAACAAGTAGCCAAAGGTCAGCCCCGCCTGCAAAAAGCCCAAGGCATAACCGCGATGCCCCACCGGCGCATGCTCGGCAACGAACACCCAGGCGCTCGGCACTTCTCCGCCCACGGCTGCTCCCTGCAGGACGCGCAGCATCAGCAACAACAGGGGAGCGAAATAGCCGATTTGCGCGTAGGTCGGCATGATCCCGATCAGCAGGCACGGCAGCGCCATCATCAGGATGCTCAGGCTGAACACCCGCTTGCGCCCTAGCCGGTCGGCGAAATGCGCCATCAGGATGCCACCCAGCGGTCGCGCCAGGTAACCCGTGACAAAAATCCCGAAGCTTTGCAGCAACCTCAGCCACTCGGGCATTTCCGGCGGGAAGAACAGTTGGCTCAAGGTCAGGGCGAAAAATACGAAGATGATGAAGTCGTAAATTTCCAGCGCCCCGCCGAGGGCCGCGAGCCCCAGGGTCTTGTAGTCCGAGCGATTGAACGGCGTCGGGCGCGTATCGATGTTGGCAGTCATTGAAAGAACTCTGGCACAGGCAAAAACCAAGGCGCCCATGGTCTACGCAAACGCGCCCACGGACAACCCGTTAGACCAAAGTCCCATAGCCGCAAATCAGCCCCGCAAAAAAACACTGCTTGATTTACTGTTAGTGCCTGTCTAGACGGGCCGGTGCCGCCCCGAAGACCACAATAAACATAAAAATCCGAGGTATTCCCGTGGCCGCTGATATCGAAGATAGCCGCTCCGCCCGCTTTGCCCTGCGCTGCTCAAGCTTTGCCGAACGCTGGTTTCCCGACTCCTGGGTGTTTGCCGCCCTGGCGGTGATTATCGTCACCGTGGCGACCCTGTTCATGGGCGCCAAACCCACCGACGCCGCCATGGCGTTTGGCGACGGTTTCTGGAGCCTGATCCCCTTCACCATGCAGATGGCTTTCGTGGTCATTGGCGGTTATGTCGTCGCCAGTTCGCCGCCGGCGGTGAAACTGATTGATCGCCTGGCGAAGTTGCCGAAAAACGGTCGCTCCGCCGTGGCCTGGGTTGCCTTGATCTCCATGGTCGCCTCCCTGCTGAACTGGGGTTTGTCGCTGGTGTTCGGTGGCTTGCTGGTACGCGCCCTCGCCCGCCGTACCGATCTGAAAATGGACTACCGCGCAGCGGGGGCAGCGGCTTACCTTGGACTGGGCGCGGTGTGGGCCCTGGGCCTGTCGTCGTCCGCAGCACAATTGCAGGCCAACCCGGCCAGCTTGCCACCGTCGATTCTGTCGATTACCGGGGTGATTCCATTCACCCAAACAATCTTTCTCTGGCAGTCCGGTGTGATGCTGCTGGCATTGGTCGTCATTTCGATCATCATTGCCTACGCCACGGCCCCAGGTCCTGCTTCGGCCCGTGACGCCAAGGCTTGCGGCGTCGACCCGAGCTTCAACCTGCCGCCCCTGCAACCGCGTACCCGTCCCGGCGAATGGCTGGAACACAGCCCGCTGCTGATCATTCTGTTGGTGCTGCTGGCGGCCGGATGGCTGTTCCATGAGTTCTCGACCAAACCGGCCATCAGTGCCATTTCCGGCCTGAACACCTACAACTTTCTGTTCATCATGCTCGGTGCCTTACTGCACTGGCGTCCTCGCAGCTTCCTCGACGCAGTGGCCCGCGCGGTACCGACCACCACCGGCGTGCTGATCCAGTTCCCGCTGTACGGCTCGATCGCCGCGCTGATGACCACAGTCAAAGGCGCCGATGCGCAGACGCTGGCCCACCATATCTCGAGCTTTTTCGTCAGCATCGCTTCCCACGACACTTATGCGCTGCTGATGGGCGTGTATTCGGCGATTCTCGGCTTCTTTATCCCGTCCGGCGGCGGCAAATGGATCATCGAAGCGCCCTACGTGATGCAAGTGGCCAACGACTTGAACTACCACCTGGGCTGGGCCGTTCAGATTTACAACGCCGCCGAAGCGCTGCCCAACCTGATCAACCCGTTCTACATGCTGCCGTTGCTGGGCGTGCTGGGGTTGAAGGCGCGGGACTTGATCGGGTTTTCGTTTGTACAACTGCTGGTGCACACGCCGCTGGTGTTGGTGTTGCTGTGGGCGCTGGGGACAACGCTGGCGTACACGGCGCCGGTGATGCCGTAACACCAAAAGGAGCCAATATTTTTATTGGCTCCCCTCTTTGTCCGATCATGTCTGCTTCAATAAGTGTTGGATCTAAACGCTGAAAAGGACCGGTGCATGTTCAAATTTGCAGGACTCTCCCTCGCCGCCCTCGCCCTGAGTGCCACCGCCCACGCCGATGTCAGCCTTAAGTTGGGCGACCCCGAACGCGTCACCCGCCTGTTTGCATACCCCAATAATTGCAACGTGATTTGCTTTCGCAACTGGACGCTGGAGCAAACCGTTGAGCATTACCTGACCCAGAGCGTGCAGCGTGATGGTTACAGCGATGCGAAAGTTTTGGTAAAGACCGATAAGGGTCAGCTCTACGTCGACATCAGCGGAGTGCCCAAAAGTTATGAAAAGCCTTTAGCTGCACTGCTCGATGCTGGCGACCTGGCCTATACCGGCGCCAGCAAATTGAACGCAGATGGCAAGTGGGCTTATAGCTGGAACCTGTTCCTGCCACTGGGCCTGGCGCTGGAAAACCGCAGAAGCGTCGAGTTGCTGCACTTCCCACCGGACACTTCGCTGACCCAGGCCCAGGATTACCTGAAGTCCGCCACCACCGATCGCTGGGCCTCGTTGTTGACCCTCAATGGCATCCCGGCCGAACAGATACCGGCCTTCCAGACCATTATCGATATTGCCCCGATTGCAGCACCATCCAACGCCGGCAAAGACCTGGAAGGTGTCTACGACTACTTCAAGGACTACCAGACCACCATGGTCAGGGACATCACCGAACGTGGCAGCAGCGATGCATTACCGATGGTTGCCTTTGGTACTCCGGTGCGTAACTGGGTCAAGCAGCAATACGGGCCGACCGTGAATGTTCTGAGCCTGGTCAGCATCAGCCCTCGCGAAGGGCTGAAAGTACCGGTGCTCGGTTCCAACCACCCAAGTTACATCTGGTACGCCGCTGACCCGGCTAGCTATACCGGCAAAGATGCCCAGGCCAAGGCCGACACGGCGGGACTGAAAGTCATGGGCCAGGATTTGAGCGTCGCCTGCTGGCAGGCCGCCATGGGCCGTGATCCGGAGAGCAATCCCGACATTGAGCTCAAAAGCTGCACGCAAACCTGGCAAGTGGCCGAGAAAGAGAAAACCTGCCAGTTGTTCTACACCTCCATCCGCAGCCTGACGCCCGCACAGGCCGCAGGCAAATGCGCGTCAGCGACCATCGCGCCCCAGCTCAAACAGCTCAAGGCGCCAGCACCGGCCACTGCGCTCCCTCCACCGCCGCTGTAAATCGACGAACGGCGGTATACCTGTCAATTACGACAGTATGCCGCTCATTCTATTTGCGAGAGTCTTGGAGCGTATTCATGTGCTGCTATGCTGACAGGATCGTCAGCGGATGGAAGTCACAACACCTAGCCAACAAGGATCGTTATGAAAGCCAATGCATTGCGCAAGCCTCTGGCACGTCTCCCTGAAGGTATTTATCCCTATGCCGAACTGCCGCTGCAGCTCGGGTTTCCTTCCTTGGCCGACTTCGAAATCCTCACGAACACCACTGGCGAGGCTGTAGCCGCAATGGCATTGCGTGATTTCCCACGAATGAGCCAGATTTGTCGGGTATCGGGGCAATTGTTGCCCTATCGCTGCCAACATACACGGCAACTGACACCTGGAGTGCACGTCTACGACCCACGCTTTTGCGGACTGCTACGCCACTCGTGTAACCCCAACGTCTATCTGGAATTGAACGATCTGTGGTTATGGGCTTTGCAAGACATACAAAGAGGCGACTGGCTGACGATGGACTTCACCGTCAGTGAAGACAAACTGCTGCAGCAGTTCGCCTGTCGCTGCGGCTCGCACAATTGTCGGGGCTGGATTACCGGTTACGACGAGGTACCCAACACCGACGGCCAGATTTTTTTGAAGCACTGGCGTCGGCTGTAGGAGCGAAGCTTGCTCGCGATGGCGGATTCACTATCACCCTCTCCCCGCGAGCAAAAGCTCAGCGCCTACAGGTTTTACAGCGGTTCGAACGGACGCAGGCGGTACTGCGGCGGCAATTGCTCAAAACCGCTGATGGTGGTGTTCAGACTTTTCCAACGACCATCCTTGATGCCGTAGATGCAGCCATGGATCGACAGGTTCTGTCCACGGTGCCAGGCGTTTTGCACGATGCTGGTGTGACCGACATTGGCCACTTGCTGGATCACATTGAGTTCGCAGAGGCGGTCAACCCGCTCTTCCTCGGTGGGCAACTGGGCCAGTTCTTCGCGTTTCTCGTAATAAAGATCGCGAATCGAACGCAGCCAGCCATCGATCAGACCAAATTGGCGATCCTGCATCGAGGCGCGCACACCGCCACAGCCATAGTGGCCAGTGACAAGGATGTGTTTGACCTTGAGCACGTCGACCGCGTACTGAATAACCGACAGGCAGTTAAGGTCGGTATGCAGCACCACGTTGGCCACATTGCGGTGCACGAACAGATCTCCCGGCAGCATGCCGACGATCTCGTTGGCCGGCACGCGCGCGTCAGAGCAGCCGATCCACAAGTATTCAGGGGTTTGCTGGCGAGCCAGCTTGGCGAAGAAGTCCGGATCTTCCTTGGTGATCGCGTCAGCCCAACGCTCGTTGTTATCAATCAGGTCTTGTAAGTCGTGCATGCTGGGAAGCCTCAAGAATGATTTGCTGCTTTGACACACAGCCGTCCGTCGGGGTCACGAATGGATTGCAGGTGTTTTCGTTGGAATTCTCGTGTGCCGGGTGAGTCCACCCTAGTAAGACCTACATTATGAGCAATGACCATGACTGACTCACGACGCCCATACGATGCAGTGCAACCGGAACCCATCGATGATAACGAAGACCGCATGGGTTCGGTGCATGAGCTGGATTTCGACGACGAACAGTCCGGTGTGAAAATTGGCGACGAACTGCCGGAAAACGAGCGCGAACAATCGATGCCGCGTCGGCGTGTGCGTGAAGGCGGCATGACCGGCGAGCCTACTGATGATGATATGAGCCCTGAAACCCTGATCCGCGAAGATGGTGCCCGTGATGCCTATGAGTCAGGTGCAGACAGCCGGGCTGATTGGGATTTGAGCATTGTCGATGAGGACGACATCGGGGGTGGCAAGGGACTGGATGAAGCGGAATTGGCGCGCCTTGATCCACTCGATAAAAAACGTTGATCCAATCAATCAGGACGCCTTCGCGGGCAAGCCTCGCGCCTACAGAATTTGCGCACGTCTGGAGGACGAACCCTGTAGGAGCGAGGCTTGCCCGCGAATACCCTAATCCACCAACGTACAGGCCATGACCACCGCATCTTCGCGCCCGCCGACCGCGGGATAATAATCCCGACGCCGACCGATCTCGTTGAAACCATAGCGCTCATACAACTTGAACGCAGCGGTGTTGCTGTCTCGCACTTCCAGGAAACATTCCCGTGCGTCGGCCTTGTAGGCGATCGACATCAGATGCTCCAGCAGCGTCAAACCCAGGCCACGGCCCTGGTTTTCCGGCTTGACGGTGATGTTCAGCAGGTGTGCCTCGTCGAGAATGATCTGCACCACACCGTGGCCAACCTGCTGCTGGCCTTCAAACATTAGCCAGATCTGATACTTGCCCAGCCCATCGAGAAAAATCCCCCGGGTCCAGGGGTGACTGTAGGCGGCGTATTCGATTTTCAGTACAGCGTCCAGGTCCGCCTCGATCATCGGGCGGAACGATACAGCATCACTCATTCGATTCTTTCCAGCGCGCCATCAGCCGACGCATGGCTTGCCAGACATCAGCCTTACGCTGTGGCTCTTCCATTAATGACTCCAGGCCCGGCAGGGCCCAGACCGAACCCAGGCCTTCGACCTGAAGTTCGCGGTTGTAGGATTCGGCGTTCGCCTCACCGGCAAAACGCACTGCCGGCAGACCGATCAGCCATAGACAGACACACGGTGCGTCTTCCAGTCGAGCCGAAAGAAAACCTTGCACGAAATCACGAGCAGCTTCCGGCCCCTGGTCCATGGAGCCACGCACCAGCAGCGGCCAGCGCACCGGCTCGCCGATGATTTGCGGGCTGTCCGGCAGACCGGCCGCGCGCAGCATGTCCTTGAGCAACAAATAGGCGGGGTCGCGGCTCTGAAAGGCTTCGCCTGTGGGTAACTCCACCAGCAGCAAGCAACGTCCGGCGCGCAACAGCTGCAGCGCAAAACGCGGTGGTGGCACAGGCGCTGGCTTGGCGACCACCGGCGCCTCCTCGGCGCCTTCTACCGGTTTGCTCGCCGCACGGGTGCCGGCCGGGGACGGACGTGGCACTTCGATCTTCGCCCGCTCTACCGGGCGCACAACAGGTTGTGCCGCGGTTTCTGCCTGTGGTGCCGGTACAACCGGCGCAACGACCAACGGCTCGGGCGGCGCCAGCAGTTCGGGCCGCGACGGCGCAGCAAAGGGCAATTCGGTACGCGGCAGCCAGTTGACCACCTGCATGGCGCTCAGATAGGCGCGGCGACGGGACTCGATAAGCAAAGGTCAGCCACTTGTGGATAACTAAAGTGGATGATTCTACCGCCCTTCGCTCAAGATCGCCCGCAGTTGATCGATAGTCTTCACCAACAGTCTCTGCACCTATAAAAAAGCGACAGCCCGTCCCGAGAGTGAATCGCATCGCGCCTGATGCAGTACAATCGCGGCTTTTAATCGCCAACCAGCCGGCCATTCCGATGATCGAACCCAAGCGCGTCTTGCGCGCCCTCGCTGAACACTGGGCACTTCTGGAGCCTCTGTGCGAGCACTTCGACCAAGGCACCCTGAGCCTCAACGAATTGCGTTCACAGTTGGCCGCCCAGCAACTGGACAGTACGCCGCAGGACATCACCAGCCTGCTGGACGTGTGGATTCGCCTCGATATTCTGGTTCCCGTGGCGAAAAGCCCGAACCGTTTCGAGCTCAATGCACAGATCCACGACTTCCTCGCTTACCTGCGCCGTGAACACCGCCTGGGCCTGTGCCTGGAGATCGAAGCCTACCTGCGCCACCTCGAACGCCTGGCCGGTTATATCCAGGACGCCTTCGACATCCGCGACGGCAACGACCTGGCCCGACAACTGCGCCTGCTCGACATGCGGGTTCGCGATGTACTGAAGAAACTCGATAACGACGAACAGGCCCTGGTGGCCGTCGCCGAACGGGCAAAAACCAGCGACCGGCAGATTCCGTTGCGCCAGCGTTACGCTGAAGTACTGGCGACCTGGGACGAATACGTCGAGCCGATGATTGATCTGGTGAACGCCGACGGCGCCTTCGAACAAGGCGTACGCAAGGTCGAAACCGTGCTATTGAAGATGCTCAGCGAACAGCAGCGCCTCGGCCATCTGGTTGACGATGACATGCTGTTGCGCACCCACGCGCGCATCCTCGAAATGCAGACCAGTGCCCAGTTGACCCTGCGTCATGCCCGCGAACTGCTGCTGCCGCTGCGTGAAGAAGCCCGCCGGCACAACGCCGTGACCCGTGGCGCTGCGCTGGCCCTGTCGATGATTCGTCGCAAAGGCATCGACGCCGTGCCGCAAGCGGCCATGCCCCTGTTCACACGACCGCAAAGTACCTTCCTGGGCAGCGCCAGCCAGGTTGAGGCCTACGTTTATGCCCTGGCCCGTTTCGAGCCGAAACCGGCACGCTTCCCCAAGGCGCACAAGACGCACAAGGGCGGCGATGCTCCCCGCGCACCGCGCACGGTCCGGGAGATGCTCGAGCGCTGCGAAGACGCCCTGCCCATGCCGGACCTGATGACCTGGTTGCTGGAACAGGAGCCGGACAGCGCCACCGACGAATTGCTGTACTGGTTCTCGCGCCTGTCCCGGGAGAAACGTTTCAAGCGCGAGCGCCTGGAACGCCGCGAGTACTACACACACGAGCACCAGGTGAGCCTGCGCTCCTTCGCCCTGCTCTCGGCCGGCAACGACGCCACCGAGAATTCTGCGAGCCCTCTCTCTGCAGGTACGTCCCATGCATCTTGATCTATCCGAACTGTCCCATCTGGCACCGATCTTTCGCGAGCTGTTCAAGGGTTACCACGTCAGCCGCCGCGACCCGGAACTGTACGCGCAATTGTCCAACTTTCAGGACCAGTACCGCACGCTGTTCAAGGCCCTGGGCTTTGAACTGGTCTGCGACACCCGTGGTTTCTACTACTTCGTGCCGGACCTCGCTGCCGCCGCCGTGAACAAGACTGCCCAGCGCCTGGCGCTGTTCACCTTCATCCTTGTCGAGCACCTGGCTGACCAGGGCCGCGACCCGATCTCCGTGCTGGATGGCGGCAGCCTGGGCCGCGAAGAGTTGCCGTCGTTGCTGGAAAAGTACCGCGACCTGTTTATCCAGGCCGAAGTGCAGACCCAGGATGAGTTGGAAGAAAAGATCATGCGCCGCATGACCCAACTCGGCTTTGCCAGCGAAGAAAACGGCGTTTACCGTTTCCTGCCACCGATGCACCGTTTCCTCGACGTTTGCCTGTCGGTACAGCAAGACCGCGATCTGGCAGCCAGCGTGCACAGCGTTCTGCCGCTGCCGACGCCCGTTCTGATCGACGAAGAAGCCGAAGCGAAATTCCTGAAGTCCGACGATCCGCTCGATCTGTCCGAGTTTGAAGAAGAAAGCGAAGAAGACGCACTGGCCCGCGCCATTGCCGAAGAACAGGAGCTCGACGCATGAGCAAGGAACGCTACGGTATCCGCCGCTTTGCCCTTCTGAATACCGCCGGCTATAGCCTCGGCCTGTTCCCGCTGGAGGAGCCGTTGTCGGTCTACGGTGCGAACAACCTCGGTAAATCCGCTTCGATCAACGCGCTGCAGTTCCCGATCTTGGCGCGCATGTCGGACATGAGCTTCGGCAAGTACAGCCTGGAACAATCCCGACGTTTCTACTTCGCCTCGGACACCAGTTACATCCTGGTGGAAGTCTCGCTGCCCCATGGCCCGCATGTGATCGGTGTGGTCGGTCGCGGCCCTGGGGGCGGTTTCAGTCACCAGTTCTTTGCTTACGCCGGCAAACTGGACCTGGCCCATTACCAGAAAAACGACACCTGCCTGCGCCAGAAAGAGTTGTTCACCAACCTTGAGCGCGAGGGCCTGAAAGCTTACGAGCTGAAGCCGGACGAGTTGCGCCGACTGCTGGTCGGTGGTCACACCTCGATTCCGCTGGACTTGACGCTGATTCCACTGCGTTCCACCAGCGAACAGAGCCTGAAGACCTTCCGCGCGTTGTTCATCAACCTGCTGCACATGCGCGAAATCACTGCGGCCAAGCTCAAGCAGCTGTTCCTCGATGCCTTCGAGCATAGCCTGCGTTCCGGCAGCGTGGACTACATCGCCGCGTGCGAAGAAGCCTTCCGCGATGTACGACGCATGGAGCAGGACTACAACTCCCTGGTCGCCGCCGGTCCATTGGTCGAAGCATTGGCCAACGGCGTGAAACAGCGCGACGTGCTGCGCGGCAAGCTGCATCGCCTGTCGCCACTGCTCGACTCGCTGCTCGGCACCTGGTCGGACTACGCCAGTGCGCGTAAGGAAGAACTGACCATCCAGGCCGAGCACTACCGTCGCGAGCAGGACGACCTGCAAAACGACCAACGTGGTGGCACTCAGGAACTGATGCGCCTGGAGCGGGAAATCACCGGCATCCAGCGCTGGCTTGGCGAGTTGTCCGTGCTCAAGCATCGCTTCGCCCTGGTCGACGACGTCAAGGTGCTGGAACAGCAATTGTTGGCGGCCAAGGATGCTCACGACGAATTGGCCGGTGCCCTGGCGCAATCCCGTCAGTTCAGCGCCGAAGATCTGGAAGAGCGCCTGCGAGATCTGGAAAAACGCCTGAAATCTGTCAAGCAGCAACTCGATCATGCTGACAACAACAGCTACGCCCGCCTGCGCGAAGAATTTTCGCAACAGGATGTCGAGCGCTTGATGCGCCTGTTCAACAGCGCACTGTTCAGCCTGCCGCTGGGTGAGCACGGCATTGCGCTGGATGACAACGGCGATTGGGTCAAATCCGTGGAGCTGATTCTCGACGGCTTCAAGGGCGAACGCTTCGAAGTGCCTGGCCTGTCCATCGACCTGTCGCACATCGAACCACCGGCTCTGCAAGCCCTGGCTGATCGGGCGGCGTTGCGCGACCAGAAAGAACGTCTGGAAAAAGAACTCAAGCAGCTGAAAACCCAGCAGGCCGTCGCCGCCGACCGCGCCGCGAGCAAGACTCAAACCGAGGCCTTGTATCAGCAAGTGCTGGATGCGCAGAAGGCCCTGGAGGATTTCCGTCGTACACAGACCTTGAGTGCCGAGGAAGGCGACAAACTCGAGCAGCTCGCGCAGATGGAGGCCGCGCAGGACGAATTGAAGCGCTCCAGCGATGCCTTCACCGAGCGTGTCCAGCAGCTCTCGGCGAAGTTGCAACTGGTCGGTCGGCAGATCGCCGATATGGAAGCCAAGCAACGCACCCTCGATGACGCCCTGCGCCGCCGTCAGTTGTTGCCAGCGGACCTGCCATTCGGCACGCCATTCATGGACCCGGTCGACGACTCCATGGACAACCTGCTGCCGCTGCTCAACGACTACCAGGACAGCTGGCAAGGCTTGCTGCGCGCTGACGGACAAATCGAAGCGCTGTACGCTCAGGTACGCCTCAAGGGTGTAGCCAAGTTCGACAGCGAAGACGACATGGAGCGTCGCCTGCAACTGCTGATCAACGCCTATGCACACCGCACCGATGAAGCCCTGACGCTGGGCAAGGCCCGCCGTGCAGCCGTAACCGACATCGCCCGGACCCTGCGCAACATTCGTAGCGATTACGACAGCCTCGAACATCAACTGGCGCTGTTCAACCGTGAGATCAACAAGCGCCAGGTGTCGAACCTGCAGAGCTTCCGCATCGTCCTCGCACCAAACAAGGAAGCGCTCAAGCACATCGACCAGATCATCCACAGTGCCGGCCAGTACGAAGAAGGCGAGACATTGTCGGTTTTCGACCTGAGCCAGAGTGCAGAGCAGGACAACAAAAACGAAGAGGCCAAGGAGTATCTGGCGCGACTGGTGGCCGCCAACCACAACCAGCTCGGCCTCAAGGACTTGTTCGAACTGGCGTTCGAGATCACCAAGGTCAACGGTCAACCGGTGATCCATACCGACATCGACGGCGCCGCGTCCAACGGTACCACCATGACCATCAAGGCGCTGACCAACATGTACCTGTTGCTGCACTTGATGGACCGCGACCTGGCCGGACGTGTGCGCTTGCCGTACTACCTCGACGAGGCGGCGGACATCGACGAGAAGAATCAGGCAGCGCTGCTGGAGACCAGCCTGCAACTGGGCTTCGTGCCGATCCTGGCGAGCGTGAAGCCGCAGGTCTGCGCCAGTGTGGCGATCGATCTGGAAGGCGGCAGCGGCCCGGCCGGCATCTACATCGACGAGGCAGACTGGAAGTACATTCGTCGTCATGATCAGGTGAAGGCGACCGTCAATGTCGAAGCCGATGAGCCGGAGCTGGATGCGGTTTGATTGGTTTTAGTTGATGGCAACAAAAAAGGCCGCGATCCAATGGATCGCGTCCTTTTTCATAGGTGAGTCATTTAGCTTTGCAGTGAACTCAAGGGCCTCTTCGCGGGCAAGCCCACTCCTACAGGGGTATCAGTTGTTCACAGATCTTTTAGACACCGCAACGTCCTGTGGGAGCGGGCTTGCCCGCGAAGGCGTCATCACAGACGACTGAAAAAACCTCTGTTATTTGCCGAGGGGAATCTTCGGCGCCCAAGTCAGCCATTCTTCTTCGAACTTATCGAACAGCGGGAACGTTTGTGCCGCTCGTGCCACGCTGCCCATACGATCACCGTCCGGCGTGGCAAACGCCACGCCACCCTGGATCATGGTTTCCAGCGATTCGGTACGCAGTGTCGCGCCCTTGAACAGACCAACATCGAAATCAAAACCGCTGGTGTTCCAGAATCGGGTACCACTACGCACCAACGGCGCGTACTTCGGTTCGATCAGGATGTGAATCAGCACCCGATCCGCTGTCTGGCCCAACTCATATCCCGTCACCTTGCCTACAGTGATTTCACGGTATGTCACTGGTACACCAGCCTTCAGAGAGCCGCGTCGAGCAGCACTCAACACCAAGCTAAGCCCCGCTTCCTGCTTGGCCGCCTCCGGCGGATTGGCCAGCGCGACGAAGGTTTTCTGCGGTCCGAGGTTTTTCGGTGCCGGCTGCACTTCGATGTATTGCCCGGTCACCAGCGTTTCAAGGTTGGAGGTTTTGATCAACCCCAACTCCGGCTTGACCACCCAGAACTCGCTGCCGACCCGGGCAATGCGCTCGGGCACTTCAGTAATGCGTGCCGTCAACAGCACCGATTGCAGATCATCGCTGAGGTCGACATTTTCGATCTTGCCGACATCCAGGCCCTTGAAGCGAATGGGTGTCCCGGCGCGCAAGCCATCGGCACGGTCAACCTTGATGGTGATCACTGCGCCTTTTTGCGTGGCGTCTTCGTGGCTGGCAAACAACTTGAAGCGAGGAATGCGTTTCTGCAGCGGCGCCTTTGCTTCCGGCGTTTCAAACGCAATGCCACCGGCCATCAGGCTTTGTAACGACTCGCTTTTAACCTGGATTCCGCCAGTCAACCCACCCGTGAGCGTAATGCCACTGGCATTCCAGAATCGCGTCGAGGCGTTGACCAGATTTTCGTACTCTTTCTCGATGTGGACACCGATCACCAACTGGTTTTTCTTGCGCGAAAACTGATAGCTCTGAACCGAGCCTACTTTGACCTGCTTGTAGAGCACCGGGCTTCCGACTTCCAGCGAACCGAGGTTTTCAGTGAACAACACCAGGTGCAGTCCCGGCGAACGCAAATCCAGCGGCGGCGCCTTGGGCCTTGCGACGAACTCACGCTGCGGTGCTGCACCTTTATCCCCAGGACGCACGGCGATGTAGTTACCTTTGACCAACGCCTCAAGCCCCGTGATGCCGGCAAGGGAGATCGAAGGCTTGACCACCCAGAACTGAGTGCCATCGACCAGGTAGTCCTCGGCCAACGGATCGAGCGTCAATTCGGCCGTGGCGCCGGACAGATCCGGATCAACCTTCAGCCCCTTGAGCGTGCCGACCTGAATACCTTTGTACATTACGGGTGTGCGACCGGCCTGCAAGCCTTCAAAATCGCTGAGCTTGACCTTGACCTTGATCCCCGCCGCTGCGGCATCGAAGTCTTCGTAGAGACGGAACGGCAGGCTCGGATCGGTCGGTGGGCTGTCTTTGCGGTTTTCCGGTGTGGCAAAGGCAATACCGCCAGCGACGATGCTGGCCAGGGATTCGCTGCGCACTTTAACGCCGGACAGATTGGCGTCGATGCTGATACCGCTGGCGTTCCAGAAGCGCGTGTGTTTGCGCACCAATTTGGCGTAAGTCGGCTCGATGAACACCTTCAGTTCAACAGTGCTCTGATCCTCGGATAGCAAGTAACTCTTGATCTGGCCGACCTTGATTTGCTTGTAAAACACTGGGCTGCCTCGGTTTAGCGACCCCAGTCGATCAGCCTTGATCGTCAGGTGCAGGCCAGGTTGGGCGTCGGATAATGGCGGTTCTTCGGCCAGTGCCTTGAACTTGCGGGTCGGCTCGCCTTCGCCCGGGCTGACCGCGACGTAATTGCCGGAAACAAGCGTCTCCAGCCCCGTAATACCGGCCAGGCTCACGCTCGGCTTGACCAGCCAGAAACGCGTACTGGTACGTAGGTACTGCTCCACATCCTTGTTCATCTCGATGGTGGCTATGACGCCCTTGGACGCGCCCTCGTCATCCAGCTTGAGCGCCTTCACCTTACCGACCGACATGCCTTTGTAGACCACTTCGGTTTTGTTGGCTTGAATGCCTTCGCCGCTTTCGAAGCGTACCTGGACTTCGATACCTGTCTCGTTATAGGCACGCCAGCCAAGCCAGCCACCGATGATCAAGGCGATCAGGGGCAATACCCAGATGGCGGACCAGTTCGAGGCTGGTCGGGTTTTCGCTACAGGCAAATCAGTCATGGTCGTCGTCCGACTCCGTGTTATCCCAAATCAGTCGGGGATCGAAAGTTACTGCGGCAAGCATTGTCAAAATCACCACACTGGCGAAGGCGATAGCGCCTAGATCGGCCTCAATACTGGCAAGCCGTCCAAAATTCACGAGCGCCACCAGGATCGCGATCACGAAGATATCAAGCATCGACCAGCGGCCAATGAACTCAATGAAGCGGTACATCCAGATGCGTTGTCGGGCCGAGAGAGGCTGACGGCGTTGCACGGAATACAACAGGAGTGCAATGCCAACCAATTTGAAGGTGGGCACCAGGATGCTCGCGATAAACACCACGGCTGCGATGGGAATCATGCCGTGCTGAACCAGGAGAATTACACCGGACATGATGGTGCTGGGATCGCCTTTGCCCAGTGAGTTTATGGTCATAATCGGCAGCACATTGGCCGGGATATAGAGAATTGCCGCCGTGATCAGCAACGCCCAGGTCCGCGCCAGGCTGTTTGGACGTCGAGCATGAACCAGCGCACCACAGCGAGTGCAGACCTGTTCATCCGTATCAGCTTCCTGTCTGTTCAATTCATGGCATTCGGCACAAATCAGAATGCCTGCATCAATCGCCCGCATGGGCATCCTCTCCTGATAACGCCTGCCAGATCTGATGAGGCGACATCACGACCTCCAACCAGACCTGGACCAATAACAATCCGATGAAGCATGCCAGCCCCAGACCTAAGGTCATGGCTGCCATATCTGCCAGTTTTACGATTGCCACCAACACGCCCATGAGGTAGACCTCAAGCATTCCCCAGTCGCGTAGGTGGTGATAAATCCGATAGAGCAACAAGCCGTAACTGCGTCCAACATCAAAACGGATAGTCAGCAGGACGGCCAGTTGGCAGAGCAGTTTGAGCAGCGGAATCCCCATGCTGCACAGGAACACGACCACGGACACGCCTTGCATGCCCGTGTTGAAAAGGCCGAGAACACCACTCCAGACAGTATCCTGCGATGACTGCCCGAGTAGATTGAGCTGCATGATGGGTAAAAAGTTCGCCGGGATGTACAGCAACAGTGCGGCAATCACCAAGGCGAGGCTGCGCTGCACGACGTTGTATCGATGGGCGTAGAGCTCGTAACCACAGCGCGGGCACAGGGCTTTCTCACCATGAGTGAGCTCAGGCTTGCGCATCAGCAAGTCGCACTCATGACACGCCACCAAATCGTCCAGCGGTAATTCTGACAGCCCGGAGGCGTCAACCGGATCTGGCATAAAGGCTCTGGCTCCGAAAAAGTTGGGACTATTCTAGTGCCCTGAATCGAAAATAACTGTGCAATTTGTGCGAACATCGTGCTTTTACAGCGGGCAAAAACAAAACCCCTACCTGCATACGCAGATAGGGGTTTCGGAATTTAATCTTGACGATGACCTACTCTCACATGGGGAAACCCCACACTACCATCGGCGATGCATCGTTTCACTTCTGAGTTCGGGATGGGATCAGGTGGTTCCAATGCTCTATGGTCGTCAAGAAATTCTTGAGCCGGGCCGTCTTGCGACGTTCCAGCGAATTGGGTATGTGACAGCTTTCGGTGATTTGCGAGTTACGCGAACTTTCGGTTCATTGCGTCTTCACACACCGCAATCTGATGCTCTTTCGAGTAGTCAAATTGCTTGGGTGTTATATGGTCAAGCCTCACGGGCAATTAGTATTGGTTAGCTCAACGCCTCACAGCGCTTACACACCCAACCTATCAACGTCGTAGTCTTCGACGGCCCTTCAGGGAACTCAAGGTTCCAGTGAGATCTCATCTTGAGGCAAGTTTCCCGCTTAGATGCTTTCAGCGGTTATCTTTTCCGAACATAGCTACCCGGCAATGCCACTGGCGTGACAACCGGAACACCAGAGGTTCGTCCACTCCGGTCCTCTCGTACTAGGAGCAGCCCCTCTCAAATCTCAAACGTCCACGGCAGATAGGGACCGAACTGTCTCACGACGTTCTAAACCCAGCTCGCGTACCACTTTAAATGGCGAACAGCCATACCCTTGGGACCGGCTTCAGCCCCAGGATGTGATGAGCCGACATCGAGGTGCCAAACACCGCCGTCGATATGAACTCTTGGGCGGTATCAGCCTGTTATCCCCGGAGTACCTTTTATCCGTTGAGCGATGGCCCTTCCATACAGAACCACCGGATCACTAAGACCTACTTTCGTACCTGCTCGACGTGTCTGTCTCGCAGTCAAGCGCGCTTTTGCCTTTATACTCTACGACCGATTTCCGACCGGTCTGAGCGCACCTTCGTACTCCTCCGTTACTCTTTAGGAGGAGACCGCCCCAGTCAAACTACCCACCATACACTGTCCTCGATCCGGATAACGGACCTGAGTTAGAACCTCAAAGTTGCCAGGGTGGTATTTCAAGGATGGCTCCACGCAGACTGGCGTCCACGCTTCAAAGCCTCCCACCTATCCTACACAAGCAAATTCAAAGTCCAGTGCAAAGCTATAGTAAAGGTTCACGGGGTCTTTCCGTCTAGCCGCGGATACACTGCATCTTCACAGCGATTTCAATTTCACTGAGTCTCGGGTGGAGACAGCGCCGCCATCGTTACGCCATTCGTGCAGGTCGGAACTTACCCGACAAGGAATTTCGCTACCTTAGGACCGTTATAGTTACGGCCGCCGTTTACCGGGGCTTCGATCAAGAGCTTCGCGTTAGCTAACCCCATCAATTAACCTTCCGGCACCGGGCAGGCGTCACACCCTATACGTCCACTTTCGTGTTTGCAGAGTGCTGTGTTTTTAATAAACAGTCGCAGCGGCCTGGTATCTTCGACCGGCGTGAGCTTACGCAGCAAGTGCTTCACCCTCACCGGCGCACCTTCTCCCGAAGTTACGGTGCCATTTTGCCTAGTTCCTTCACCCGAGTTCTCTCAAGCGCCTTGGTATTCTCTACCCAACCACCTGTGTCGGTTTGGGGTACGGTTCCCGGTTATCTGAAGCTTAGAAGCTTTTCTTGGAAGCATGGCATCAACCACTTCGTCACCCAAAGGGTAACTCGTCATCAGCTCTCGGCCTTAGAATCCCGGATTTACCTAAGATTCCAGCCTACCACCTTAAACTTGGACAACCAACGCCAAGCTGGCCTAGCCTTCTCCGTCCCTCCATCGCAATAACCGGAAGTACAGGAATATTAACCTGTTTTCCATCGACTACGCTTTTCAGCCTCGCCTTAGGGACCGACTAACCCTGCGTCGATTAACGTTGCGCAGGAAACCTTGGTCTTTCGGCGTGGGTGTTTTTCACACCCATTGTCGTTACTCATGTCAGCATTCGCACTTCTGATACCTCCAGCAAGCTTCTCAACTCACCTTCACAGGCTTACAGAACGCTCCTCTACCGCATCACCTAAGTGATACCCGTAGCTTCGGTGTATGGTTTGAGCCCCGTTACATCTTCCGCGCAGGCCGACTCGACTAGTGAGCTATTACGCTTTCTTTAAAGGGTGGCTGCTTCTAAGCCAACCTCCTAGCTGTCTAAGCCTTCCCACATCGTTTCCCACTTAACCATAACTTTGGGACCTTAGCTGACGGTCTGGGTTGTTTCCCTTTTCACGACGGACGTTAGCACCCGCCGTGTGTCTCCCATGCTCGGCACTTGTAGGTATTCGGAGTTTGCATCGGTTTGGTAAGTCGGGATGACCCCCTAGCCGAAACAGTGCTCTACCCCCTACAGTGATACATGAGGCGCTACCTAAATAGCTTTCGAGGAGAACCAGCTATCTCCGAGCTTGATTAGCCTTTCACTCCGATCCACAGGTCATCCGCTAACTTTTCAACGGTAGTCGGTTCGGTCCTCCAGTCAGTGTTACCTAACCTTCAACCTGCCCATGGATAGATCGCCCGGTTTCGGGTCTATTCCCAGCGACTAGACGCCCTATTAAGACTCGCTTTCGCTACGCCTCCCCTATTCGGTTAAGCTCGCCACTGAAAATAAGTCGCTGACCCATTATACAAAAGGTACGCAGTCACAGAACAAAGTCTGCTCCCACTGCTTGTACGCATACGGTTTCAGGATCTATTTCACTCCCCTCTCCGGGGTTCTTTTCGCCTTTCCCTCACGGTACTAGTTCACTATCGGTCAGTCAGTAGTATTTAGCCTTGGAGGATGGTCCCCCCATATTCAGACAAAGTTTCTCGTGCTCCGTCCTACTCGATTTCATGACTAAGAGATTTTCGCGTACAGGGCTATCACCCACTATGGCCGCACTTTCCAGAGCGTTCCGCTAATCTCAAAGCCACTTAAGGGCTAGTCCCCGTTCGCTCGCCACTACTAAGGGAATCTCGGTTGATTTCTTTTCCTCAGGGTACTTAGATGTTTCAGTTCCCCTGGTTCGCCTCTTGCACCTATGTATTCAGTACAAGATAACCATCTTATGATGGCTGGGTTCCCCCATTCAGACATCTCCGGATCAAAGTCTGTTTGCCGACTCCCCGAAGCTTTTCGCAGGCTACCACGTCTTTCATCGCCTCTGACTGCCAAGGCATCCACCGTATGCGCTTCTTCACTTGACCATATAACCCCAAGCAATCTGGTTATACTATGAAGACGACATTCGCCGAAAATTCGCAAAACTCTTAAGAGTCACTCACAAATTTTACCTTAGCCTGAACATACACCAGTGAAAGTGCTGTTCAGTCTATCTTTCTATCACATACCCAAATTTTTAAAGAACGATCTAGTCAAAGACTAGAAATCAACATTCACCATCACTCGATGGAATGCTCATTTCTAAGCTCTTACTTCAGAAGCAGTAGTGGTGGAGCCAAGCGGGATCGAACCGCTGACCTCCTGCGTGCAAGGCAGGCGCTCTCCCAGCTGAGCTATGGCCCCGTATTTCTACAGGCGTTTCCCACACAAAATTGGTGGGTCTGGGCAGATTCGAACTGCCGACCTCACCCTTATCAGGGGTGCGCTCTAACCAACTGAGCTACAGACCCAATTTCGGGCTGCTTCTATCGTCTTCTTCAATGAATCAAGCAATTCGTGTGGGAGCTTATGGTACAGCTGAGTCGTCGATTAAGGAGGTGATCCAGCCGCAGGTTCCCCTACGGCTACCTTGTTACGACTTCACCCCAGTCATGAATCACACCGTGGTAACCGTCCCCCCGAAGGTTAGACTAGCTACTTCTGGTGCAACCCACTCCCATGGTGTGACGGGCGGTGTGTACAAGGCCCGGGAACGTATTCACCGCGACATTCTGATTCGCGATTACTAGCGATTCCGACTTCACGCAGTCGAGTTGCAGACTGCGATCCGGACTACGATCGGTTTTATGGGATTAGCTCCACCTCGCGGCTTGGCAACCCTCTGTACCGACCATTGTAGCACGTGTGTAGCCCAGGCCGTAAGGGCCATGATGACTTGACGTCATCCCCACCTTCCTCCGGTTTGTCACCGGCAGTCTCCTTAGAGTGCCCACCATAACGTGCTGGTAACTAAGGACAAGGGTTGCGCTCGTTACGGGACTTAACCCAACATCTCACGACACGAGCTGACGACAGCCATGCAGCACCTGTCTCAATGTTCCCGAAGGCACCAATCCATCTCTGGAAAGTTCATTGGATGTCAAGGCCTGGTAAGGTTCTTCGCGTTGCTTCGAATTAAACCACATGCTCCACCGCTTGTGCGGGCCCCCGTCAATTCATTTGAGTTTTAACCTTGCGGCCGTACTCCCCAGGCGGTCAACTTAATGCGTTAGCTGCGCCACTAAGAGCTCAAGGCTCCCAACGGCTAGTTGACATCGTTTACGGCGTGGACTACCAGGGTATCTAATCCTGTTTGCTCCCCACGCTTTCGCACCTCAGTGTCAGTATCAGTCCAGGTGGTCGCCTTCGCCACTGGTGTTCCTTCCTATATCTACGCATTTCACCGCTACACAGGAAATTCCACCACCCTCTACCATACTCTAGCTTGTCAGTTTTGAATGCAGTTCCCAGGTTGAGCCCGGGGCTTTCACATCCAACTTAACAAACCACCTACGCGCGCTTTACGCCCAGTAATTCCGATTAACGCTTGCACCCTCTGTATTACCGCGGCTGCTGGCACAGAGTTAGCCGGTGCTTATTCTGTCGGTAACGTCAAAATTGCAGAGTATTAATCTACAACCCTTCCTCCCAACTTAAAGTGCTTTACAATCCGAAGACCTTCTTCACACACGCGGCATGGCTGGATCAGGCTTTCGCCCATTGTCCAATATTCCCCACTGCTGCCTCCCGTAGGAGTCTGGACCGTGTCTCAGTTCCAGTGTGACTGATCATCCTCTCAGACCAGTTACGGATCGTCGCCTTGGTGAGCCATTACCTCACCAACTAGCTAATCCGACCTAGGCTCATCTGATAGCGCAAGGCCCGAAGGTCCCCTGCTTTCTCCCGTAGGACGTATGCGGTATTAGCGTCCCTTTCGAGACGTTGTCCCCCACTACCAGGCAGATTCCTAGGCATTACTCACCCGTCCGCCGCTGAATCCAGGAGCAAGCTCCTTTCATCCGCTCGACTTGCATGTGTTAGGCCTGCCGCCAGCGTTCAATCTGAGCCATGATCAAACTCTTCAGTTCAAACATCTTTGGGTTTTGAGAAAACCCTAAACTTGGCTCAGCAATCGTTGGTTACATCTTTGATTTCTCGCGAAGTAACTTGTGATGCTGATAATCTGTTGACTAGCAGTCTGATACCACAAGCACCCACACGAATTGCTTGATTCAGTTGTTAAAGAGCGGTTGGTTAAGATCTTTCGTCTCAACCGAGGCGCGCATTCTACAGCAGCCTCATTTGCTGTCAAGTGATTATTTTCAGAAGTTTTCAAGGATTTCCTTAACAACTTCAACCACTTGCGCTTTCGATCTCTCGTCAGCGGGAGGCGAATTCTACAGCGTTACTCGCTGCTGTCAACACCTCTTTTTCAACTTCCTTTCGGCTTCGATGACCTGAAGCAACCTGCCGCCGAAAACTGCGTAACTCATTGTTTACCAAGGAGTTTTCCGTTTCGACTGCGCCGGAAGTGGGGCGAATTATAGGCCTCCAGAATCTGCCGTCAACCACTAATTACGCTTTTTTCGCAGATGGTGCCTTTTTAGCCATTATTCGTGGGATTCGCCGAGTAACAGGAGGGAGCCTCAACACTAATAGCAACGCTCCAACGGCGGCATAGATCGACCACTCCTTTAGATCGGCGCGCACAATCCAGAGCATATGCAGCAATCCAAGCCCGAGAACCAGATACGCCAGACGATGCAGCTGCTTCCAACGCCTCCCCAGACGCCGCTGACTGTATCGATTGGAAGTCACCGCCAACGCGAACAAACAAAGAAACCCCAACACACCAACAATAATGTACGGACGCTTGCGTAACTCGACGCCCAGCTGAGACCAATCGAACCCAAGGATGAATGCCAAATAGGCGCTCAAATGAAGAACAACGTAAGCGAAACACCAAAGACCCAGCTGCCGCCGGACAGCAACCCATCCAGCCCACCCCGAGAGCTTCTGCAGCGGCGTCATGCTTAATGTAATGAGCAGCAGGACAAGCGCCCCCAACCCCAACCGGTCTACCAGCACCTTTCCCGGATCAGGCCCCAGCACGTCCGTCCAAGCCTGATACAACCAAAGCAGCGGCCACACCACCGCGACTACAAAAACACCCATACGCCAAAGCGGATATCGCATCAGTAGTTCTTCCGCAGATCGAGCCCTGTATATAAAGAGGCCACTTCATCCGCATAACCATTGAACATTTGTGTGTCGCGCACATTTGGCTTGAACAGGCCACTTGGCAAGCGCCGCTCACGAGCCTGCGTCCAGCGCGGATGATCAACTGTCGGGTTCACATTGGCATAGAAGCCATATTCATTTGAGGCAATGCTCTGCCAGGTGGTTTTTGGCTGTTCACTCACCAGACTGATCCGAACGATAGACTTGATGCTCTTGAAACCGTATTTCCACGGCACAACCAATCGCAGCGGCGCCCCGTTCTGATTCGGCAACTCTCGCCCGTACATCCCCACTGCAAGCATCGCCAATGGATTCATCGCCTCATCCAGTCGCAACCCTTCTACATAGGGCCAGTCGATCAAGGCGAACCCCGACCGCTGCCCGGGCATGCTCTGCGGGTCCTGCAGGGTTTCGAAACGAATGAATTTGGCTTTTGACGTTGGCTCGACCTGATTAAGCAAAGCCGAAACAGGGAACCCCATCCATGGAATGACCATCGACCAGGCCTCAACACAACGAAGACGGTAGATGCGCTCCTCCAGTTGATAAGGCTTCATGAAGTCCTCCAGCGCATAACGCCCAGGCTTGCCCACCTCACCATCCACCACCACCGTCCATGGCTCAGTCTTTAGTCCACCGGCATTTGCAGCCGGATCGCTCTTGTCAGTACCGAACTCATAGAAATTGTTGTAGTGGGTTGCATCCTTGAACGGCGTTATCGCCTCATCCTTGACGCTGACCTCCCCCCACTTGGTTGACGGAAGTTTTTCGCTAAACCATGAGGGCGGTTGACCAGGTTCGGCATCGGCATAACGCGTCGCGCTCTCGGCGCTTGCCCAGCGCGGCAGACCACTCATGGCCAAGCCGGCAACGGCTGCACCCAATACATTACGTCGAGAAAAATAGAAGGATTCAGGCGTGACCTCCGACTCACGACAGTCGGAGGTCTTGGGGACTTTGATCAGCATGGCTACTCCGCAGTACTGGAGGATGTATGTACCAATAGACTGCGGAGTATGGGGGAAATTACGCGTTTTTGTTCCGACGAAGACGTAACAGATATTGCACCGGACCGGATGCTGCGTAAGCAAGGAAAACCAGCAACAGAATGCGCGGTGGATCACTGAACACGACCGCGAACACCAGCACCACAGCGAGGATTGCCACGAATGGCACACGCCCTTTCAGGTCCAATTCCTTGAAGCTGTTGTACTTGATGTTACTGACCATGAGCATACCCGCAGCTGCAACCATCAACGCCACCAGGAATGACATCTTGGAACCCTGAATGCCGTAGTCGCTGAACGCCCAGACAATTCCCGCCACCACTCCGGCGGCAGCCGGGCTGGCCAGGCCAATGAAGTAGCGCTTGTCGGCAGTGCCAACCTGGGTATTGAAGCGCGCAAGACGCAACGCCGCGCCCGCAACATAGATGAAGGCCACCATCCAGCCGACCTTGCCCATGTCACCCAAGGCCCAGCCAAAGGCCAGCAATGCCGGCGCGACACCGAAAGCGACCATATCCGATAGCGAGTCGTACTCGGCACCGAAGGCGCTCTGGGTATTGGTCATGCGAGCAACGCGACCGTCGAGGCCGTCGAGCACCATGGCGACAAAAATGGCGATGGCGGCGAAAGCAAAATACTTGCTCGCCCCCACAGAATCACCGGCACTCAAGGCACTCTGGGCGCTCATGGAGTTGATGATGGAGTAGAACCCTGCGAACAGATTCGCAGTGGTAAACAGATTCGGC
This sequence comes from Pseudomonas putida, assembly GCF_050990305.1. GTDB lineage: Bacteria > Pseudomonadota > Gammaproteobacteria > Pseudomonadales > Pseudomonadaceae > Aquipseudomonas > Aquipseudomonas putida_AH. The sequence goes on from NZ_CP158817.1 coordinate 5,600,754, forward strand.
AGAAGATAGATGCCACGATGCCGGACTTTACGGCCTTCTGCGTCATGCCCTTCTTCGACATGTTCATCAATGGGCAGCAGGCTTTCGGCGTCAGAAGCCTGGTTTGGCTCTTCGGGACGTTCGCTCATGGACAATACCTTGCAACGGGGTGGAAAGTTTCGACAGATGTCTGCGACACCGGTTCGCATCGCAAACGATGCAGCTTTATACCAGAACCGGTCGGCCAAACGAAAAAACGCGGCCTGGGCCGCGTTTTTCGTACAAGTGTCAGACTTAGTTTTTGGCTTTGTCGACGATCTTGTTGGCACCGATCCACGGCATCATGGAGCGCAGTTGCTCGCCGATGATTTCGATACCGTGAGCGGCGTTGTTACGACGCTTGGCGGTCATCGAAGGATAGCCGGTAGCGCCTTCGCTGATGAACATCTTGGCGTACTCGCCGTCCTGAATACGTTTCAGGGCGTTGCGCATGGCCTGACGGGATTCGGCGTTGATCACTTCCGGACCGGTCACGTACTCGCCGTACTCGGCGTTGTTGGAGATCGAGTAGTTCATGTTGGCGATGCCGCCTTCGTACATGAGGTCAACGATCAGCTTCAATTCGTGCAAGCACTCGAAGTAGGCCATTTCCGGCGCGTAGCCAGCTTCAACCAGGGTTTCGAAACCGGCTTTCACCAGCTCAACGGTACCGCCGCACAGAACGGCTTGTTCGCCGAACAGGTCGGTTTCAGTCTCGTCCTTGAAGGTGGTTTCGATGATGCCGGTACGACCGCCACCCACGCCTGCAGCGTAGGACAGCGCAACGTTTTTGGCGTTGCCGGAAGCGTCCTGGTAGATCGCGATCAGGTCAGGGATACCGCCGCCTTTCACGAATTCGGAACGCACGGTGTGGCCTGGAGCCTTCGGCGCGATCATGATCACGTCGAGGTCGGCGCGCGGTACAACCTGGTTGTAGTGGATCGCGAAGCCGTGGGAGAAGGCCAGGGTGGCGCCTTTCTTGATGTTCGGCTCGATTTCGTTCTTGTACAGCTGGGACTGGAATTCGTCCGGAGTCAGGATCATGACCAGGTCGGCACCAGCAACGGCGGCAGCCACGTCGGTCACTTTCAGGCCGTGGGCTTCAGCCTTGGCAACGGTAGCCGAACCTTTACGCAGACCAACGGTAACGTCAACGCCGGAGTCTTTCAGGTTGCACGCTTGAGCGTGGCCCTGGGAGCCGTAACCAATGATGGCAACTTTCTTGCCCTGGATGATCGACAGGTCGCAGTCTTTATCGTAGAAAACTTTCATGAATTTCCCCTATATATCCAGGCCGTTCAGGCCATTCGCTAATTTGGTTTAGATGCTGAGTACTTTGTCGCCGCGGGCAATCCCGGTGACGCCACTGCGGACGGTCTCCAGAATCGAAGCGGTGCCGATGGACTGGATGAAGCTGTCGAGCTTGTCGCTGGTACCGGTCAGTTGAACGGTATAAACGCTGGCGCTGACATCAACAATCTGCCCACGGTAAATATCGGTAGTGCGTTTGATCTCGGCGCGCTGGGCACCGGTAGCCTTGACCTTGACCAGCATCAGTTCGCGCTCGATATGAGCACTTTCCGACAAGTCGACCAATTTGACCACTTCGATCAATTTGTTCAGGTTCTTGGTGATCTGCTCGATGATCTCATCGTGGCCCACAGTGGTCAGCGTCAGACGCGACAATGTCGGGTCTTCGGTAGGTGCCACGGTCAGGCTTTCAATGTTGTAGTTGCGCTGCGAGAACAGGCCGACTACGCGAGACAAAGCACCGGGTTCGTTTTCCAGAAGCAAGGAAATAATGTGCCGCATGATTAGGTACGCTCCGTCTTGCTCAGCCACATATCGCGCATGGAGCCGTCTTTGATCTGCATCGGATAGACGTGCTCGCTGGTGTCGACCGAAATATCGATGACCACCAGGCGATCTTTCATGGCGAACGCCTCTTCCATCTTCGACTTCAAATCTTTCGATTCAGTGATGCGCACGCCGACGTGACCGTAGGCTTCTGCCAGCTTGACGAAATCAGGCAAGGACTCCATGTAGGAGTGCGAGTGACGGCTGCCATAGCTCATGTCTTGCCATTGGCGAACCATGCCCAGTACACCGTTGTTCAGGATGACGATCTTGACCGGCAAACCGTATTGCAGGCAGGTGGACAACTCCTGAATGTTCATCTGGATGCTGCCCTCGCCCGTTACGCAGGCGACGTCCGCATCCGGAAAGCTCAACGAGATACCCATGGCTGCCGGAAGACCGAAGCCCATGGTGCCCAGGCCACCGGAGTTGATCCAGCGGTTCGGCTTGTTGAACTTGTAGTACTGCGCAGCAAACATCTGATGTTGACCTACGTCGGAGGTCACAAAGGCGTCGCCCTTGGTCACTTCGCACAGGGTTTCGATCACGGTTTGCGGCTTGATCTTGCTGCCGTCGCCCTTTTCGTAAGGGAACAGGCCGCGATCACCGCGCCACTCGTCGATCTGTTTCCACCAACTGGCCACGGACTCCTTGTTGGGGGTCTCGCCGATTTCCTTGAGGATCGCGACCATTTCGGTCAGGACGCTCTCGACCGGACCCACGATAGGCACGTCGGCCTTGATGGTCTTGGAAATCGAAGCCGGGTCGATGTCGATGTGAATGATCTTGGCGTTCGGGCAAAACTTGGATGCGCCATTGATAACACGGTCATCGAAGCGCGCACCAACGGCCAGGATCACGTCAGCATGGTGCATCGCCAGGTTGGCGGTGTAGCTGCCGTGCATGCCGAGCATGCCGATGAACTGACGGTCGGTGCCCGGGTAGGCACCCAGGCCCATCAGGGTATTGGTCACTGGCAAGTTGAGCATCTTGGCCAGTTCGGTCAGCGGCGCGGAACCACCACCGAGGATCACACCGCCGCCCGAATACAGCACAGGACGCTTGGCCGCCAGAAGCATTTCTGCCGCTTTGCGAATTTGTCCGGAGTGACCACGAACAGCAGGGCTATAGGAGCGCAGCTTGGCTTTTTTCGGGAAGACGTATTCGAACTTCTCGGCCGGGTTGGTCATGTCTTTCGGGATATCGACAACGACTGGACCAGGACGACCGGATTGCGCCAGGTAGAACGCTTTTTTCATGACTTCCGGGATTTCGGACGCGTGCTTGATCATGAAGCTGTGTTTCACGATCGGCCGGGAAATACCGATCATGTCGGTTTCCTGGAAAGCGTCGGTACCAACCATGGTGCTTGGCACCTGGCCGGAAATGATCACCATCGGAATGGAGTCCATGTAGGCTGTGGCGATACCGGTGATGGCGTTGGTTGCGCCCGGACCGGACGTCACCAGTACCACACCAGCTTTGCCGGTGGCACGGGCATAACCGTCAGCCATATGGGTAGCAGCCTGCTCGTGACGAACCAGGATATGGGTCACTTCCGGTTCTTTGAACAGGGCATCGTAAACATGAAGAAGAGCACCACCCGGGTACCCGTAGATATATTTGACGCCTTCGTCGCGCAAAAAGCGGACGAGCATCTCACCGCCAGATAAAAGCTCCACGTTGCTCACCTCTAAAACGCCAGAATACCGCCCACGAAAGATGGGACGGGTCTTAATAGGTTTACTTCTCAGCAGAGCATGAGCGACGGTGGTCGCCGACTACGTCAGCACTGACTGAGCAAGTATTGGGATCGTCCCAAGTGTTGCGGGCCTTTCCCACCCAGCGCGAGGTAACGCGTTGCGGGTGTAACAGGTCGACGCGGATATGCGCCTCATGATCTGCTGAGTGGGTCTGCTTCTGGCAGTCCCTCTACAGCGGACTTTGGATTCTTCTGTTTCGTCCCCTGCAAGTCAAGTCGTCTATGTGCTTAATTGAACTAAGCACATGAGAAAGCAAGAAAAAACCGTGAAACCTCAAGTGTGTTAGCTTCAATTGCGCAACCTGAGACAAGGAAATGACATGCGATCGTTTTTCCTGAGCACCTGCCTGCTGATCAGCCTCAGCCCTTTGAGCATGGCCGCCCAGATTTATAAGTGGGTCGATGCCCAAGGCGTCACCCATTTCGATGCGCAACCGCCCTCGGGCCAGCCAGCCGCCGTTGTCGTGACGCCCTCCCCGGCCATCGTCAAACCTGCCACATCGACAAAAAGCAGCACGATAGGCGATCAACAGGCCATCGACAGAAACGTCAAAAAGCAGGTCGCCGAGCAACAGGCAGAACTGAAAGTGTTTTGTGAACAGGCACGAACGAATCTCGCGCAGTTGCAGAACAATCCGCGGCTCAGAGAGGAAGTGGAGGGAGAGTTGCGTCGCCTGGACGACACTCAGCGCCAAGAGCGCATAGGCGAAACGCAGAAACAGATCGCGGACAACTGCATGTAGGAGCAAAGCTTGCTCGCGATGACGACCTGACATTCAACACATTTGCTGAATGGAGGACCGCTATCGCGAGCAAGCTCTGCTCCTACAGAAGGGAGGGGATCAGCGGGCCGCAGCGATCAGCTGATCGAACTCTTTAAGCAGCACCTGCAGCTGTCGATCCTTGCCCTGAACATTACGAGAGGCGAAGACCATTTCGGCCATTTCCTGAATCCCTGAAGCGTTTGGCAAGGGCAGATTTTGCTCGAGGATCGCTTTCATCCGCGGCAGAAAGATCCATTGCAACCACTGTTCGAAATCCAGTGTATCGACCGAAAAGGGTTCTACGCTGGATAGCGCCTCAGCGGAGGGCGAGGCCTCGTCCCACCAACCTTGCAGCCGCAGCTCACGCTCGATCAACAGCAACTGATCGGCAATCTTCGGAAAGCGCATATCCATCACGACGTAACCTTAGCCTTCTGACGTGCCAGTGCCGCGCCAGATGAGTCACCCTGCTTCTCACGCGCCTGAGCGATCAATTCCCACAGGCTGGCCTGAAGTGCAGGACGACCATTGGCGAGAGTCAGACCGCGACGGGCGAATTGCTCAGCCTGAGCGGCATCGCCCTGAGCCATGCGCACTTGCGCCAGTCGATAAAGCACTTGCGGCTCGCGCGGAGCAACACGCTGGGCGCGTTCGAGACTTGAAGACGCACCATTGAGATCGCCGCTGGATTGCTGCTGTTGAGCCGTGGTCAACAGGGCCAATACCGGACCATCCAGTTGCTCATCGGCAGACAGGCCACCGGCGCTGGCTGACGGAATCCCGCTCGGCGTCGGCGGCAGGCTGTAGCTGCCTTGATTGATCGGTGCGGACTGAACCGGCGAGGTATCGATCGGCCCCGGCGTAATCGGGCCCGGGGTGATAGGCGTAGTGCTGATCGGCGTCGAAGTCGTCGCACCACCGCCTGGCACCATCACCACCACACCGGTATCGCCTTGCGGAATTTCCTGCACCTTGGCTTGCACCGGACGTTTCACCGTCGTTTGACGGAAACCGCCATTTGCCGAGATCCGCTCACTGTTGGAGACAGTGGTGCCGGCATCCTCAACCGGAATCGAGCCACGCTGTACGGTGGAGCAGCCGCTGAGCAAAGCCACGGCGGCAACCGCTGGAATCAACCACTTGTTCACTTGAAGCCCTCTTTGCTTAATTCATCCAGCCCTTGACCCAATCCATCACCGTTTCACCGTTGATAGGACTTTCGCCACCGCAAGCGGCTCCGGGAGGTGGTTCACTGCCGCGAATATACGGCATCTGTACCGCGCCGGGGCAGTTGGCATCAGAGCCTTGTCCGGTCCGGGAGTCCACCCAGGCCTGAACAATATTATCCGGCTGCGGCATGTCCAGCGGCAACGGGTCGGCCTTGCGCATGAAGCTGGTCCAGACTTGCAACGCACCCGTAGCACCAGTGAATGGCGTCTTACCGTTGTCGTCGCGACCCAACCAGACCACCGCCAGCAGATCCTGACTGAAACCTGCGAACCAACTGTCTCGCGAATCGTTACTGGTACCGGTCTTGCCTGCCAACGTCAGGGTCTTGGGCAGCACGTTGTAAACCGAACTACCGGTGCCTTCACGCATGACCCGCTGCATGGCGCTTTGAATCAGATAGATCGAAGCCGGGTCGAAACGCTGCTGAATCTGGAACGGATAGCGCTTGAGCGGCTCCCCCTCGGCCGTCAGTACGCTTCGAATCCCGCGCATCGGCGTATTGAAACCACCGTTGGCAAGGGTCTGGTACATGGTTGCCACTTCTATTGGAGTCATACCGCCCGCCCCCAGCAACATCGACGGGAACGCCGGAAATTCGCGGCTCACACCCAGACGCCCGAGGGTTTTGAGGACATTCGGCACCCCTACCGCCAGCCCGAGGCGCGCCGTCGACAAGTTGTAGGAATGCGCCAGCCCCTGATAAAGGAAGACCGTGCCATGGGAACGACGATCATAATTCTGCGGTTTCCAGACCTGACCGTCCGCGCCTTTGACCGAGAATGATTCATCTGACAGCCAACTGGTCAGGGTGTACTGGCTCGGCTTCTCAAGCGCCGTCAGGTACACCGCGGGCTTGATCAACGAGCCGATTGGACGCACCGCATCCAGTGCACGGTTGAAGCCGGCAAAACTGGCCTGGCGACTGCCGATCATGGCCTGGACCTCACCGGTTTCCGGATTGGTCACAACCATCGCCGCTTCAACATCATCGGAGCCCTTGCGCCCGGCCAGGCGCTTGAAGGTGTCATTGACTGACGCTTCAGCCTTCATCTGCAGGATCGGATCGAAGCTGGTGAAGATTCGCAGGCCTTCTTCGGTCAAGTCTTCGTCGCGATAGTCTTCGCGCAGTTGACGCTTGACCAGATCGAGGAAGCCAGGGAATGAGCTGTCGGCCAACTTGCCCCGCGTTGTCACTCCCAACGGCATTTTCTTCGCAGCAGCAACCTGTTCGGCAGTGGCAACGCCTTGTTGCTCAAGCACATCGAGCACCAGATTGCGCCGTTCAAGCGCCCGCTCAGGATTGCGACGCGGGTTGTAGTAAGACGGGCCCTTGACCATGCCCACCAGCATCGCGACTTGATGCAGCTTCAGCTCGGACAATGGCTGCCCGAAGAAGAACTGGCTGGCCAAGCCGAAACCATGCACAGCTCGCTGGCCATCCTGACCGACGAACACTTCATTGAGGTAAGCCTCAAGAATTTCTCGTTTGTCGTAATGCAACTCAAGCAACATCGCCATCATGGCTTCGGTGAGCTTACGGCTCAGGCTGCGTTCGCTGGTCAGGTAGAAATTCTTGACCAATTGCTGGGTCAGCGTACTGCCGCCCTGAGTCATCTTGCCGCCAGAGGTATTGACGTAGACGGCTCGTGCAATCGACTTGGGCGACACGCCCCAGTGGCTATAGAAATCCCGGTCCTCCACGGCGACCAGGGTTTCCAGAAGATACGGCGGGACCTGATCGATTTTAATCAGAATGCGATCTTCGAGGTTCTTCGGGTATATCCCGCCGATCAACAGCGGTTCAAGGCGTACCACGGACAGCTTCGAGCCGTTCGTCGCCGAGAGCTCGGCGACATAGTCGCCGGAGAAACGCACACGCACCGCTTGAGCACTCTCCATGCCCTCATAGAACTGGAAGCCACGGGTATTCAAGTCAACCGTATTACCGTTGACCGCCGCCGCGCCCGGGCCGTTACTCACGCTTTCGCGCCGATAGCCCAAGGCATCGAGCTCGGTCAGAAAATCGTCCCGGCTCAGCTTTTGTCCGACGAACAGCTCAAGCGGGCGCGCGTATACCTTGGCCGGAATGGTCCAGCGCTTGCCGGAGAACTTCTCCTGCACGATGGCGTCGAGGTAAACCGCGAATCCGGCCAGCACCACAAGGCCGACCAGACTGAGTTTAAGGGCCCAGCCCAGCCAAGGCCGCAGGCCTCGGGAAGGTGGTTTTTTAGGGGTGCGGGGAGATTGAGTACGAGTCATGGCGGCGGATTATACGCACTTTATGGATACTCAACAGGAGCCCTCCGCGTTTGCGTTAGGCTGGCTAGCCGCCATAATGACGACCTGAATTTTTCCAGACTCTGAAGGACCACCCCCGTGAGCCAGTCCCTGATCGCCGCCCTGCAAAACCCGGCCCTCTATCCGCATCCCGTAGACGGATTCCAGGTCATCGAGACCCATATTTCCTGGGTACTGCTCACCGGCTCCTACGCCTATAAAGTGAAGAAGCCGGTTAACTTCGGTTTCCTAGACTTCACCAGCCTCGAGGCTCGCAAGCATTTCTGCGGTGAAGAGCTGCGTCTGAACCAGCGCCTGACAGACGACTTGTATCTGGAAGTATTGCCGATCACTGGCAGCAGCGAGGCCCCGCAACTGGGTGGCGAGGGTCCTGTTATTGAGTACGCGCTGAAAATGCGCCAATTCCCACAAAACGGCTTGCTCAGCACCCTGCAGGCCAATGGCGAACTGACCACCGCGCATATCGACGCGATGGCGGCACAAATCGCCCGCTTCCACCTCAGCGCCCCCAAAGTCCCGGCCGAACACGAAGCCGGCACTCCTGACGCCGTCATGGCGCCGGTGCGGCAGAACTTCGAACAAATCCGTCCATTCCTGAGCGACAAGGCCGACCTGCAGCAACTCGACGCCCTGCTCGCCTGGGCCGAAAGCAGCTTTGACCGCCTCAAACCCATACTCACCCAGCGCAAGGCCGACGGTTTTATCCGCGAATGCCATGGCGACATTCATTTGGGCAATGCCACGGTCATCGACGGCAAGGTCGTGATTTTCGACTGCATCGAATTCAACGAACCTTTCCGCTTTACCGATGTGTATGCCGACACAGGCTTTCTGGCCATGGACCTGGAAGACCGCGGCCTCAAGTGCCTGGCTCGCCGCTTTATCAGCCAGTACCTGGAGCTGACCGGTGATTACCAGGGTCTGGAACTGCTCAACTTCTATAAGGCCTACCGTGCATTGGTTCGCGCCAAGGTCAGCCTGTTCAGCATGCCGGCCGACGCCACTGCAGTTCAGCGCGCAACCACCCTGCGCCAGTACCGCACCTACGCCAACCTGGCGGAAAGCTACAGCACTATCCCTTCGCGCTTCATGGCTATCACTCACGGCGTTTCCGCTGTCGGCAAAAGCCACGTTGCGATGCGCCTGGTGGAAGCGCTCGGCGCGATCCGCCTGCGCTCCGACGTTGAACGCAAACGCCTGTTCGGCGAGCAAACTGTCGCGAATGACCTGCAAGCCGGCATTTATAGCGCCGACGCCAGCACCGCAACCTATAACCACCTACATGAAATTGCCGCCGTTATCCTCCACGCCGGCTTCCCGGTAGTGATCGATGCCACCTACCTCAAGCAGGCCCAGCGCGAGAGCGCAGCGAAAATTGCCGAGGCTACCGGTGCGCCCTTCCTGATCCTCGACTGCAATGCGCCGCAAGCCGTGATCGAGAGCTGGCTGGCCCTGCGTCAGGCCGATAAAACCGACCCATCCGACGCGACGCTAGCCGTCATCGAAGCTCAACAAGCCAGCCGTGAAGCCTTGACGCCAGCAGAAATCCTCTGCAGCAAACGCGTACAGACCAATGAAAGCGGAACGCTCGACACCGTCGTAGCGCAAATTCGCCAGCGCTTGCCAGGCCTGTAAGAAACTATTTCAGCCGTGAAGCCATCGCCGGCTTCACGGCTGCCAAATAGTGGCACTATACTGGCATCATAAAACCAACAGGTGACGTGATATGAGCCAGCCGAAGCTTCTCGACTCCGCGCTTTATGCCTTGCTGCACAAAGACGACATCACAGGGTTCAACAACGAACGCCCGAAGGAGGGTCCGATCGACATGGTCGGCGGAGACTTCAGGGGCTTGGACTTGCGTGAACTCAACGCCGATGGCATCGACTTCACCGACGCCTATTTCCGCTCCGCCGATCTGCGCGGCATCGACTTTCGCCAAGCAATACTTGAAGGCGCAAGCCTGGCCCATGCGCAGATTTCCGGTGCGTACTTTCCGCCAGAACTGAGTGCTGACGAAATACTCATGTCAATGAACTTCGGCACCCGGCTGCGTTATCGCACCCGCTGAGCAACAGCGTAAATTGACAAGTCCGGTGCCCCCGCTTCGCACTGGACTTCGGCCTGGATCACGCCAAAATCCAGCCGCTCCACTGCGCCTTTCGTGGATTTTCACCCCTCAACAACCGCCTGCCGCTTAGAAGCATTTGCGTCGAAAACGACCAAACAATCACGCTTTTCCTACTGATGGCTACACTCCTCAGAAGCTTGCCCACGCACCATTCGGCCATCGCAAGGAGGCTTGATGAATGATGAACTGCAACACCTTAAGAATCTTGGCAAGACGTCGGCGCAGTGGCTGCATGCAGTGGGCATCCACAGCGCCTCGGACTTGCGTCGCCTGGGAGCGGTGGACGCTTACCGGGCCGTGCGCACGCGGGGGTTTCGGGCGTCCAAGGTGTTGTTGTATGCAATCGAAGGCGCCCTGATGGACGTGCACTGGAACGACATTCCCGCCGAGCGCAAAGAGGCCCTGAACAAACAACTGGAAGCCATATCTTCCCGTCACAAGAATTGAGTCGGTGCGCAATGCCTGTCATTCGCTCAAATCAGCGCACTAAAAACGACAGACCAATACCTAACCCTTACAAGGACTTGCAAGACACGTGCGACACAAATCAAGCAAATGGAAAATGAGCTGTTGACTTGGTAATGAGAATCGATATGATTATCACAACTGGTCGCGAGACTGGTCGATATTCTGAATAGCCCTTGGTTCGGACTCTCAGATTATCTCCTCATCAGGCTAATCACGGTTATTTGACCCGGCTCTTGCCGGGTCTTTTTTTGCCTGTCGAAAACGTGCGGGGGCTCAGGCGCACAATCAGCATCCTTTTAGAGTTTCCCGGGCATAAGGTGAGCAGGCCAAGTATCCTATACACCTGACAACTGCTCCTGCTGGGCGGATCAGCCGTTTGATATTTGCTTGCATATGCACATCAAGCTCGGGCAATTCCGCTCACGTCGGTGCTATTTGAGGGTAGGCATGAAGTTTCTGTGTAAAGGCGTTGAGCTGATCGACGCCAGTAGTCGCGGGTTCGAACTCGAAGGGAGAAAGTTGTTTGCCGTGCGCCGGGGCGGTCAGGTGTACGTCTATATCAATCGCTGCCCGCACCGCGGCGTTGGCTTGGAATGGACGCCCGACCAGTTTTTGGACCCGAGCAACAGCCTGATCCAGTGCGCCACCCATGGCGCCCTGTTTTTGATCGAGGATGGCGAGTGTGTCGCCGGCCCCTGCGCAGGACAATCGCTGACCCGCGTCGATTGTCGCGAGGATGCACAGGGCATCTGGGTCAACCTTTAATCGCCGATCAACACCTCAAGCCGCCGATCCACCACCATCTCTTCATGGGTCAGGCGCACGCCATAGGCCAACACCTCAACCCCGCACGCCACGGCCTCACGCAGCGCCTGCGCATAGACCGTGTCGATCTCTTCCGCCGGACGCACGGCGTCGATTCCAGTCAGGTTCACGCAGTACAACTGCACCGCACGAACCCCGTCTCGAGCCAGATGGGCCAGCTCACGCAAATGCTTGACCCCACGCTGGGTCACCGCGTCGGGAAACGCGGCCACTGCGGTACCGTCAAAACCGAGCGTGACACTTTTGACCTCCACATAAGCCGGCCCGTCGGGGTACTCGAGACGGAAATCGATCCGACTCTTTTCCTGACCGTAAGCCACTTCGCGCCTGAACTCAGTGAAGCCATTCAGCTCGGTGATCACGCCGGCCTGCAGGGCTTCCTCGATCAAGGCGTTGGCCCGCCCCGTGTTCACGCAAAAAAGCCGGCCATGAGGGGTTTCGCCGATCTCCCAGGTACCAGGCAGCTTGCGCTTGGGGTCGTTGGAACGGCTGAACCAGACCTGCCCGCCTTCGACCTGACAATTGAGCATCGAGCCCGTGTTCGGACAGTGAATGGTCAGCAACTCGCCGCCAACAGTTTCGATGTCGGCAAGAAAACGCTTGTAACGGCGAATCAGGCGACCTTCTTCCAGAGGAGGATGAAAACGCATCAGCCTTGCCAGCTCCGCAGGCCACGTCCGATACGCTCCACCGCTTCCTGCAATCGCTCCAGGTTTTGCGTGTAGGCAAAGCGCACGTGGTGCCCTGCCTGATAGCGCCCAAAATCGAGCCCGGGGGTGAAAGCCACGTGTTCAGTCTCCAGAAAATGACGACAGAATGAGAAGGCATCACCGCCGAACTTGCTGATATCGGCGTACAAATAGAACGCACCTTCTGGCTCGACGGCGATACCGAAACCCAATTCGCGCAAAGCCGGCAAAAGGTAGTCGCGACGACGACCGAATTCGGCGCGACGCTCCTCGAGAATGCTGATGGTTGCCGGTTCGAAGCAAGCCAACGCAGCATGCTGCGCCATGCTCGGGGCGCTGATGTAAAGGTTCTGGGCGAGCTTCTCCAACTCACTCACCGCCCCATCGGGCGCCACCAGCCACCCGAGACGCCATCCGGTCATTCCGAAATATTTCGAAAAACTATTGAGCACAAAGGCACTGTCATCGACTTCGAGCACGCTGGCCGCGTCAGTGCCGTAGGTCAGCCCATGGTAGATCTCGTCCACCACCAGATGGCCGTGACGCTGCTTGATAGCCGTAGACAGCCCAGCCAGTTCGTCACGCGTGAGGATCGTTCCCGTTGGATTCGCCGGGGATGCCACCAGTGCACCCACGCTGTCATGGTCCCAATGCCGCTCGATCAGGTCCGGCGTCAATTGATACCGCACGTCCGGGCCAACCGGCACCAATTGCGCAGCGCCCTCCACCAATCGCAGGAAATGCCGGTTACATGGGTAGCCCGGATCCGCCAACAGCCAATGCTTGCCCGGATCGACCAGCAAGGCACTGGCCAATAACAGCGCGCCGGAACCTCCCGGGGTGATGAGGATGCGTCGCGGATCGATATTCAAGCCGTAACGCTGCTGATAAAAGCCCGAAATGGCCTCCCGCAGCTCAGGAATGCCGCGCGCGGCGGTGTAGCGCGTTCTCCCCGACTCCAATGCGGCCTGGCCGGCGCGGATAATCGGCTCGGCCGTGGTGAAATCCGGCTCGCCGATTTCCAGGTGGATCACATCGTGACCTGCGGCCTGCAACTCATTGGCCCGCGCCAGCAACGCCATGACATGGAAAGGTTCGATCGCACGACTTCGGGCACTATAGGACTGAGCCATTAGCCTTCCTTCAACGAAGAAAAGAACCGATTCTACCCAAGCACAGGAACGAGCGAGAACCTAAAGCGGTCAGAGCCGTATAACCCAAGCCTGAAACGACTCGAACGAGTGCTCCAGGTTTGACTAAAATCAATAATTGATCAGGGCTCCAGTGCCACCAGACAGCGCTTTGCCATCACTCAAAAGCGCCGCAGGCCGGGGCCTCGACATCCGGGAGTAGCGCGGGCTGATTTGATCTGGTAAGTTCGCCCGCTTGCAGCCGCAGGGCCGGCGGGTGCCGGTGATGGAGCAATCCTGCGCAGATGGATTATAAGAGTAGAGGCGGTCTATTTCATGTCCACCCAAGCAAAGCAACAGGCAGTCCAGTCGATCAGCGGCTTCGAACCCTATAAAGAAGTTCCGGGTGAGGAGTACATGGGCAAGCCCATGCGTGCGCACTTCACCAAAGTCCTGAACAAGTGGAAACAGGACTTGATGCAGGAAGTCGACCGCACGGTTGACCACATGAAGGACGAAGCAGCCAACTTCCCGGACCCGGCAGACCGTGCCAGCCAGGAAGAAGAGTTCGCCCTCGAACTGCGAGCTCGCGATCGTGAGCGCAAGCTGATCAAGAAGATCGACAAGACACTGCAATTGATCGAAGACGAAGAGTACGGTTGGTGCGAATCCTGCGGCGTCGAAATCGGCGTCAAGCGCCTGGAAGCCCGCCCTACCGCCGACATGTGCGTCGACTGCAAGACCTTGGCTGAAATCAAGGAAAAACAAGTCGGCAAGTAATATCGACTTGAAAGAAGAACGGAGCGTGCGAACGCTCCGTTTTTGTTTCTGACATTTGCCAGAACTCTAGACTTCTAGGCAATCGCCTTCGCGAGCAAGCTTCGCTCCTACAGAGATTGACCCGTAGGAGCGAAGCTTGCTCGCGAAGGCGGCTTCAAACCGCGCTCAAACGATTGGACAGCCTTACAGCCCCCTATGACCGCTATCGCAACTCCCACCTACATCGGACGCTTCGCCCCCACGCCCAGTGGCCACCTGCATTTCGGCTCTTTGGTCGCCGCGCTGGCCTCGTATCTCGACGCGCGCTCGGTAGGCGGTCGCTGGTTGATGCGCATGGAGGACCTCGATCCGCCCAGGGAGGAGCCCGGCGCCCAGACAGCCATCCTCAAGGCCCTGGAGAGCTACGGTTTCGAGTGGGATGGCGAGATGGTCCGCCAGAGTGACCGGCACGATGCTTATGCAGAAGTGCTCAGTCGCCTGTTCAACCACGGCCTGGCCTACGCCTGCACCTGTTCGCGAAAGCAACTGGAGCCGTACCACGGCATCTACCCGGGGTTGTGCCGCAATGCCGGGCATGACGCCAAGGATGCGGCGATCCGGGTGCGTGTTCCCGAACTGGACTACCACTTCATCGACCGTGTGCAGGGTGAGTTCCATCAGCACCTGGGCCGGGATGTCGGGGATTTCGTGATCCGTCGCCGCGACGGGCTCTACGCCTATCAACTGGCGGTCGTGCTCGATGATGCCTGGCAAGGCATCACCGATATCGTGCGCGGCGCCGATCTGCTCGACTCAACCCCACGCCAGCTTTACCTGCAGGAATTGCTCGGCCTGCGGCAACCGCGTTACTTGCACATCCCGCTGATCACCCAGCCGGATGGCAACAAACTCGGCAAATCCTACCGTTCACCGCCACTGACCGAAGACCAGGCCACCCCTTTATTGCTGCGCGCCTTGCGTGCGTTGGGCCAGACTCCGGGTTCCGAGCTCTCTGACGCCACGCCGAAGGAAGTGCTGGCGTGGGGTATCGTGCACTGGGATGCCAACCTGATCCCACGCACATTGAGCCTGCCCGAGGCGCAGCTACAGTGAACACACTTGCAGTGGCGCGCCCATCCGTTACCATCGCCGCACGTTTTCGGGCATGCGCATAAAAAAGAGAGGCCGGGATGTACATCTATCGCTTGGTCCTGCTCCTGGTAGTGGGGATTTATCTGTTTTCCCCGGCCATCATGGATTGGTGGATCGACGCCACAGGCGCCTGGTATCGCCCTTATCTGCTGTGGCTGATCCTGATCGTCGTGACCTTCATCCTGCAGAGCCAAAAAGATGCCGATGAGCTTTAGCCTGACCCAGATGATCCTGATCAGCGCCGCCTACCTGGCGGTGCTTTTCGGCGTGGCCTGGATCAGTGAACGGGGCATGATTCCCCGGGCGATCATTCGCCACCCGCTCACCTACACCCTGTCGCTAGGTGTCTATGCCAGCGCATGGGCGTTTTATGGCACCGTGGGCCTGGCCTATCAATATGGATACGGCTTCCTGTCCAGTTACCTCGGGGTGTCCGGGGCATTCCTGCTGGCGCCAGTGCTGCTGTATCCGATCCTGAAGATCACTCGCACGTATCAGCTGTCATCCCTGGCGGACTTGTTCGCGTTTCGCTTTCGCAGCACGTGGGCCGGCGCGCTGACCACGATTTTCATGCTGGTCGGCGTGCTGCCGCTGCTGGCCTTACAGATTCAGGCGGTGGCCGACTCGATTGGCATCCTTACCCGCGAGCCAGTGCAGCACCGCGTAGCCCTGAGCTTCTGCGCCCTGATTACGTTGTTCACGATTTTCTTCGGCTCCCGGCACATCGCCACCCGCGAAAAGCATGAAGGCCTGGTGTTCGCCATAGCCTTTGAGTCGGTGATCAAGCTGATTGCCCTCGGCGGTGTCGGTCTGTATGCGCTGTACGGCGTGTTCGACGGCCCGCAACAGTTGGAACTGTGGCTACTGCAAAACCAGACCGCCCTCGCTGCGCTGCACACACCACTGCAAGAAGGCCCGTGGCGCACGCTGCTGCTGGTGTTCTTCGCGTCGGCGATCGTAATGCCGCACATGTACCACATGACGTTCACCGAAAACCTCAATCCACGTTCGCTGGTCAGTGCGAGCTGGGGCTTGCCGCTGTTCCTGCTACTGATGAGCCTGGCGGTACCACTGATTCTCTGGGCCGGGCTGAAACTCGGTGCCACCACCAACCCGGAATACTTCACGCTCGGCATCGGCATCGCCGCCAACAGCAAGGCCCTGGCACTACTGGCGTATGTCGGCGGTCTGTCGGCCGCCAGCGGACTGATCATCGTGACCACCCTCGCGCTGTCGGGGATGGCCCTGAACCACCTGGTACTGCCGCTGTATCAGCCGCCGGCCGAAGGCAACATCTACCGCTGGTTGAAGTGGACACGCCGGGCGCTGATCGTCGCGATCATCATGGCCGGTTACGGTTTCTACCTATTGCTGGGCGCGGAGCAGGACCTGGCCAACCTTGGCATCGTTGCCTTTGTTGCCACCCTGCAATTCCTGCCAGGCGTACTGTCGGTGCTGTACTGGCCGACCGCCAATCGTCGCGGATTCATCGCCGGTTTGCTGGCCGGGATCATGGTATGGCTGGTGACCATGCTATTGCCGTTGGTCGGCAATCTACAGGGCTTCTATATCCCGCTGCTGAACATGATCTACGTGCTGGACGACACCAGTTGGCACATGGCGGCCATCGCCTCGCTGGCTGCCAACGTTCTGATGTTCACTCTGATTTCGTTGTTCACCAACGCCAGCACCGAAGAGGCCAGCGCCGCCGAAGCCTGCGCCGTTGACAATGTGCGTCGCCCGCAGCGCCGTGAACTGCACGCCGCCTCGCCCCAGGAATTCGCCACGCAACTGGCCAAACCCTTGGGCGCCAAAGCCGCACAGAAGGAAGTCGAACAAGCCCTGCGCGACCTCTATCTGCCATTCGACGAACGCCGACCTTACGCGCTGCGCCGTTTGCGCGACCGAATCGAGGCCAACCTCTCCGGCCTGATGGGACCGAGCGTGGCCCAGGACATGGTCGAAACCTTTCTGCCCTATAAGGCCGGCGGCGAGAACTACGTCACCGAGGACATCCATTTCATCGAAAGCCGCCTCGAGGATTATCACTCGCGCCTGACCGGACTGGCCGCCGAACTCGATGCCCTGCGCCGCTATCACCGACAGACATTGCAAGAATTGCCGATGGGGGTCTGCTCCCTGGCCAAGGATCAGGAAATCCTCATGTGGAACAAGGCCATGGAGGAACTGACGGGGATCGCCGCGCAACGGGTGGTCGGTTCGCGATTGAGCACCATTGCCGACCCGTGGAAGGAGCTTCTGCAAGGCTTCATCAATGTCCCGGACGAGCACTTGCACAAACAGCACTTGACCCTCGACGGCCAGACCCGCTGGTTGAACCTGCACAAAGCGGCGATCGACGAACCGCTGGCTCCCGGTAACAGTGGCCTGGTGCTGCTGGTGGAAGACCTGACCGAAACCCAGATGCTCGAAGACAAACTCGTGCACTCCGAGCGCCTGGCCAGCATCGGTCGCCTGGCGGCGGGTGTAGCCCACGAAATCGGCAACCCGATTACCGGTATCGCCTGCCTGGCGCAGAACCTGCGCGAAGAGCGCGAAGAAGATGGCGAACTCAAGGAAATCAGCGGGCAGATCCTCGAGCAGACCAAACGCGTATCGCGCATCGTCCAGTCGCTGATGAGCTTCGCCCATGCCGGTAGCCACCAGCACAGTGACGAGCCCGTCTGTCTGGCGGAAGTCGCCCAGGATGCGATCGGCCTGCTGGCCTTGAACCGGCGTAATTTCGAAGTGCAGTTCTACAACCTCTGCGACCCAGAACACTGGGTCGAAGGCGACCCGCAACGGCTTGCCCAGGTATTGATCAACCTGCTCTCAAACGCCCGTGATGCCTCACCTGCGGGCAGTGCAGTGCGCGTCAAAAGCGAAGCCGGCGAACACACGGTCGACCTGATCGTGGAAGACGAAGGCAGCGGTATACCGTCGAGCATCATGGACCGATTGTTCGAACCCTTCTTTACCACCAAGGACCCGGGTGAAGGCACCGGCCTGGGCCTTGCACTGGTCTATTCCATCGTTGAAGAGCATTATGGACAAATCACCATCGACAGCCCGGCTGATGTTCAGAGCCAACGCGGCACCCGTATCCGGGTGACATTACCGCGTCATGTCGAAGCGACGTCCGCTGTGAACTGAGACCGTCGAGAGTATCGAATCAATGCCGCACATTTTGATCGTCGAAGACGAAACCATTATCCGCTCCGCCTTGCGCCGCCTGCTGGAACGCAACCAGTATCAGGTCAGCGAAGCCGGTTCCGTGCAGGAAGCACAAGAACGCTTCACCATTCCCACGTTCGACCTGATCGTCAGTGACCTGCGCTTGCCAGGTGCACCGGGCACCGAGTTGATCAAACTGGGCCAAGGCACCCCGGTGCTGATCATGACCAGTTATGCCAGCCTCCGTTCGGCAGTGGACTCGATGAAGATGGGCGCGGTGGATTACATCGCCAAGCCTTTCGATCACGACGAAATGCTCCAGGCTGTCGCGCGCATCCTTCGAGACCGCCAATCGGCGCAAACCAGTAGCGAACCGGTTGCCGGCAAAGCTGCCAACGGTGCGGCTAAATCGGGCACCGATAACAGCAATGGCGAGATCGGCATTATCGGCTCGTGCCCACCGATGCAGGATCTGTACGGCAAGATCCGCAAAGTGGCACCGACCGATTCCAATGTCCTGATCCAAGGCGAGTCCGGCACCGGTAAAGAACTGGTAGCACGCGCCCTGCATAACCTGTCCAAGCGGGCCAAGGCACCGATGATTTCGGTTAACTGCGCGGCCATTCCGGAAAGCCTGATCGAGTCCGAACTGTTCGGCCACGAAAAAGGCGCGTTCACCGGTGCCAGCGCCGGGCGTGCCGGCCTGGTGGAAGCCGCGGACGGTGGCACCTTGTTTCTCGACGAAATTGGTGAACTGCCGTTGGAAGCCCAGGCCCGACTGCTGCGGGTGCTGCAGGAAGGTGAAATTCGTCGGGTCGGATCGGTTCAGTCACAAAAAGTCGATGTACGCCTGATTGCCGCGACTCACCGTGATCTCAAGAACCTGGCAAAAATCGGCCAATTCCGTGAAGACTTGTACTACCGCCTCCACGTGATCGCCCTGAAACTGCCAGCCCTGCGTGAACGTGGTGCCGACGTCAACGAAATTGCCAATGCGTTCCTGGCGCGCCAGAGCGCACGGATCAATCGCACCGACCTGAAGTTCGCACCGGACGCCGAACAAGCCATTCGCCATTACTCATGGCCCGGTAACGTTCGCGAACTGGAAAATGCTGTCGAGCGCGCCGTGATCCTGTGCGAGAGCCCGGAGATTTCCGCCGAGCTACTGGGTATCGACATCGAGTTGGGCGATCTGGAGGAGGACGAATTCATCGGCCTACCCCCGCAACAGGGCAACAGCGCCAGTAACAACAATCACGAGCCAACAGAAGATCTGTCCCTGGAAGATTACTTCCAGCACTTCGTGCTCGAGCATCAGGACCACATGACCGAGACCGAACTGGCCCGTAAACTCGGAGTCAGCCGCAAGTGCCTGTGGGAACGCCGTCAACGCCTGGGCATTCCACGGCGCAAAACCGGGGTAGCCAGCGAGAGCTGAACCCCAGCTGTCTGATGTGCGGGTAACACGTGACATTGTGAAGAAACTGTTACCTCAGATTTTTCACGTAACAGAAGCCGGGGCTTACGGTAACGAAGCCCCGGCTTTTTTTCGCCCTCGCGATGACCATCAGCATGCCTAACCCCTTGTTTTACTGGGCTTTGCAAAAGTTGGCACGCACCCTGCTATATGTTTGGTACAAGAACAATAACAAGCAATGCACAAGACAATAAAAATAAGACGAATCGACTCACGCACAATAAAAACAAGACGGCGAGAGGCGCAGCTAACTGATTCTTTTGGAGAGGCGTTGTATTTGGGGCTTGCCCCACGACCAGGCCGAGAACAACAAAAAACTGTCTTTAGACAGAGCCTGTACTGGTTGGATCGAAAGATCACTGCAATTCAGCGACCAAAGCAATCCGTTTGCTCTTGGCTCCCGATTGGGAGGGTCATGAAGGAAAGCTTCATGGCAAGGGCACTCAACAAAAACAAGAAGCCCGAAACCAATAACAAAAATAGAGCATGCAACTACTTCTTGGGGAGCTTCGGCTCCCCTTGTAGTTTCCGTAATCCGGAAAACCCGCTGCACACCCGACTTTACGCGTTATCGTTCACGACCATCGCGAGCAAAGCTCGCTCCTACAGCTCAAATCTGCTGCGTCCTACACCATCCCCCGACTAAATGCTAGAATCCCCGCCCATCATGCGGTCATTCTTCGTTTTGGCCGAACATTCCTTCAAACAGTGCATCCCATGCTGAAGAAGCTGTTCCAGTCATTCCGTACTCCTCTGCGTCGTACGCAACACATTCGCAGCACGCCTGAAGTGCTCAACAGCGGCCAACATTCGCTGCAAAAGGCGCAATTCAGCCGCTACGCGGTGAATATCGTCGAACGCCTGCAGGGCGCCGGTTACCAGGCTTATCTGGTCGGCGGCTGTGTCCGCGATATGCTGCTCGGCATCACGCCGAAAGACTTTGACGTCGCCACCAGTGCCACCCCAGAACAAGTGCGAGCCGAATTTCGCAATGCGCGAATCATCGGGCGCCGCTTCAAACTGGTGCACATCCACTTTGGCCGCGAGATCATCGAAGTCGCGACGTTCCGCGCCAATCATCCGCAAAACGAAGAAGAGGAAGACAACAACAAGTCTTCCCGCAACGAGAGCGGGCGCATTCTGCGCGATAACGTCTACGGCACCCTGGAGGAAGACGCGCAACGTCGCGATTTCACCATCAATGCCCTGTATTACGATCCGGTCAGTGAGCGCATCCTCGACTACGCCAATGGCGTACACGACATCCGTAATCACCTGATCCGTCTGATCGGCGATCCAAAACAACGCTATCAGGAAGACCCGGTGCGGATGCTGCGGGCCGTGCGTTTTGCGGCCAAGCTCAATTTCGGCATCGAAAAGCACAGCGCTCTGCCGATCCGCGATCTGGCACCGATGCTGCGCGAAATTCCGGCAGCCCGTCTGTTCGAAGAAGTCCTCAAGCTGTTCCTCTCCGGGTATGCCGCGGACACCTTTGAGATGCTGGTCGACCTGCAACTGTTCGATCCGCTGTTCCCGGCCAGTGCCGAGGCGCTGGAATACAACCCGACTTACACCCACACATTGATCAGCGAAGCGCTGATCAACACCGACCTGCGGATCAAGCAGAACAAACCGGTGACCCCGGCATTCCTGTTTGCCGCCCTGCTCTGGCCTGCCCTGCCTGCGCGCGTACTGCGTCTGCAAGAGCGCGGGATGCCGCCGATTCCGGCGATGCAGGAAGCCGCACACGAACTGATTGCCGAACAGTGCCAACGCATAGCAATTCCTAAACGCTTCACCATGCCGATCCGCGAGATCTGGGACATGCAGGAGCGTCTGCCACGGCGCAGTGGTAAACGTGCCGACCTGTTACTGGACAACCCGCGCTTCCGCGCCGGCTATGACTTTCTGCTACTGCGCGAAAGCGCTGGTGAGCAGACCGATGGCCTGGGCGAATGGTGGACCGATTACCAGGACGCCAACGAGAGTGAGCGGCGCGACATGATCCGTGACCTCAGCGGCAAGGACGACGGCACCGGCGCACCACGCAAGCGCCGTCGCAGTGGCGGCTCCAAGCGCAAGCGCGCCGCCGGTGTTTCGGGGGCCTCGGGCGAGTAATTCATGGAACGCATCTACATCGGCATGGGCAGCAATCTGGCCGCCCCCGCCGAACAACTGCGCAACGCCGTCGCCGCACTGGCCCAGTTACCGCAATCGGAGCTGATCGGGGTTTCCGCCTTCTATCAAAGCGACTCGCTGCTCCCCGGCCAACCGCGCTACACCAACGCGGTCGCCGCCCTCGACAGCTCCCTCGCGCCGCTGGACTTGCTCGATGCGCTGCAAGCCATCGAAAACGAGCAGGGACGCGAACGCCTTGAGCGCTGGGGCCCTCGTACCCTGGATCTGGATATTCTGCTGTTCGGTGATCGCCTGATCGACGAGCCCCGCCTCAAGGTGCCGCACTACCATATGCAAGAGCGGGCCTTCGTGTTGTATCCATTGGCTGAACTGGCGCCTGCGGATCTGCGCCTGGCCGATGGCCGCACGCTGGCCAACATGCTCGCAGCCTGCCCGTTCGTCGGCCTGGAACGCGTCTCACCGATTCAGCACTGACCTCCTGTAGGAGCAGAGCTTGCTCGCGATCACGGACTTGTATCCGACAGTTGTGCAGGCTGACACACCGCCATCGCGAGCACGCTTCGCTCCTACAGAAATCACCTACTCTGGGCCGCATCACGATATCCCAACTGCTGAATCGCATCAGTCCCCTTCGGTAACACCCCCAACGTAACAATGCGGTAACACACCGGATTGACTTCCCGAGTTCTCCTCACGACTATAGGCGTCCCGCTGCCGCCAACACGGCACTAAAAGGGCGCAATCCAGGCCTTATAAGCACGACAAAAAGACCGTGCGCCTGAGTAGATGACGAATCACGCGCGTTACTCGCAGTAGTTTCCAGAGCGCCTGAACGAGGATTTTTTGACATGCCAGCCATCACCCTGACCACGCTCCAGAGCCTCAAGCAGAAAGGTGAAAAGATCACCATGCTGACCTGCTATGACGCGACCTTCGCCCACGCCTGCAATCAGGCTGGCGTCGAAGTGCTGCTGGTGGGCGACTCCCTCGGCATGGTTTTGCAAGGCCACGACAGCACCCTGCCGGTCACCACCGCCGAAATGGCTTACCACGTGGCGGCGGTCAAGCGCGGTAACACCGATGCGTTGATCCTCGCTGACCTGCCGTTCATGGCCAACGCCACCACTGAACAAGCCATGACCAACAGCGCCCTGCTGATGCAGGCTGGCGCGCACATGGTCAAGGTCGAAGGCGCGCTGTGGCTGGCGGAATCGATCCGCTTGTTGGCCGAGCGCGGCATTCCGGTCTGCGCACACATGGGCCTGACCCCGCAGGCGGTGAATATTCTCGGCGGCTATAAAGTTCAGGGCCGCAACGAAAACCAGGCGCGGCAGATGCGTGCCGATGCGATCTCGCTGGAACAGGCTGGCGCAGCGATGCTGTTGCTCGAGTGCGTACCGAGCGAGCTGGCCGAAGAGATCACCCAGGCGGTGAAGATTCCGGTGATCGGGATCGGCGCCGGCCATGGCACCGACGGCCAGGTACTGGTCCTGCACGACATGCTGGGCCTGTCCATCACCGGTCGGGTGCCTAAATTCGTGAAGAACTTCATGACCGGCCAAGAGAGCATTCACGCAGCCTTGAGCGCCTACGTCACCGAAGTCAAAGCGGCGACCTTCCCTGGCATCGAACATGGATTCTCTGCATGAACACCGTAAAAACCGTACGCGAACTGCGAGCCGCCGTGGCCCGCGCCCGTAGCGAAGGCAAGCGAATTGGCTTAGTGCCGACCATGGGCAACCTGCACAGCGGCCATATCGCATTGATCACCAAGGCCACCCAGCGAGTGGACTTCGTGGTCGCGAGTATTTTCGTCAACCCATTGCAATTCGGTGCTGGCGAAGACCTCGACAAGTACCCGCGCACCCTCGCGGCCGACCAGGAAAAACTGCTGGAGGCCGGTTGCGACCTGCTGTTCGCGCCAACGGCCGAAGAGATGTACCCCGACGGCATGGCCGGTCAGACCCGCGTCAGCGTCCCGCAATTGTCCGAAGGACTGTGCGGCGCCAGCCGCCCGGGGCACTTCGAAGGTGTGGCGACGGTGGTCAGCAAACTGTTCAACATGGTCCAGCCGGACCTGGCGATTTTCGGCCAGAAAGACTTCCAGCAACTGGCGGTGATCCGCGCCCTGGTCCATGACCTGAACATGCCGATCCAGATCATTGGCGAACCGACCGTTCGCGCAGCCGATGGCCTGGCGCTGTCGTCGCGTAATGGTTTCCTCAATGAAGAGCAGCGTGGCGTCGCGCCGGTGGTGTATCGCACCCTGAGCCAGATCGCCGAGGCGATTAAACAAGGTGAGCGCGACTTCCCGGCCTTGATCAGCGCACAAATTAAACAACTCGAAGCCGCCGGATTGCGTCCGGATTACCTGGAAATCCGTCACGCCCTGACGTTGCGCCCGGCGACTCCCGAGGACCGGGACCTGGTGATTCTGGTCGCTGCGTTCCTCGGCACCACGCGGTTGATCGACAACCTGCACCTGAATCTCGACACTCCCGCCTAAACACCACAACCCCTGTAGGAGCTGACGAGTGAAACGAGGCTGCGATCTTTTGATCTTGAAAAAATAAAATCAAAAGATCGCAGCCTCGTTTCACTCGTCAGCTCCTACAGAGGATATCCACACCCAAAAAATCAAAGGGCAACCGCCCACCGTTCGACTCCGACCTGGGAAACACTCATGCACGCCATCATGCTCAAAGCCAAGTTGCATCGCGCCGAAGTCACCCACGCTGTACTCGATTACGAAGGTTCCTGCGCCATCGACGGCGAGTGGCTGGACTTGTCCGGCATCCGTGAGTACGAACAGATCCAGATCTACAACGTCGACAACGGCGAACGCTTCACCACTTACGCCATTCGTGGCGAAGAAGGTTCGCGCATGATCTCCGTCAACGGCGCTGCTGCACATAAAGCCAAGGTCGGCGATCGCGTGATCATCTGCGCCTATGCCCACTACAGCGAAGCCGAACTGCTCAACTTCAAGCCGCGCATGCTCTACATGGCGCCGGGCAATGAGCTGAGCCACACCAGCAACGCGATTCCGGTCCAGGTCGCCTGATCGAAACCCTGTCTCGCTTCCGTTTGTCGGACTGTTCCTAACCTCAATGTTAAAAAAGTACCGGAAACAGGTCAGACAAACTCAAGACAGATCACCGCGCGGGGTTTACTGTATTCGCCCTGCGCCATGAATTCGTGTCGACGCAGTTGACCGGGACGCCCACCCACAGCGCTCCGGGATTTTTAGTGTTCAAAAGGCCGTTCAAGTAATAAGGAAACCCGCAGCGATGGCGTACTACCGCACTCCTCATGACGTTACCGCTCTGCCCGCCTGGCAAGCGTTGAATGACCACCGCCAAGCCATGCAGGATTTCAGCATGCGCGAGGCCTTCAATGCCGATCCGCAGCGTTTCACTCAATTCACCCTCAGCAGCTGCGGTCTGTTTCTCGACTATTCGAAGAACCTGATCAACGCCCAGACCCGCAATCTGCTGGTGGGCCTGGCCAACGAAGTCGACCTCAAGGGCGCGATCAAATCGCTGTTCGACGGCGAGATCGTCAACGCCTCCGAAGGTCGCCCTGCCCTGCACACCGCGCTGCGCCGTCCGGTCGGCGACAAGTTGTCGGTCAACGGCGTCAACGTGATGCCGGAAGTGCACAAAGTACTCAATCAGATGACCGATCTCGTGGGTCGCATCCACGACGGCCTGTGGCGCGGTTACACCGAGAAGCCGATCACTGACGTGGTGAACATCGGCATCGGCGGCTCGTTCCTCGGCCCGGAGCTGGTGTCCGAGGCACTGTTGTCCTACGCCCAGAAAGGCGTGCGCTGCCACTACCTGGCGAACATCGACGGCAGCGAGTTCCATGAGCTGGCCATGAAGTTGCGCGCCGAAACCACGCTGTTCATCGTTTCGTCGAAATCCTTCAACACCCTCGAAACCCTGAAAAACGCCCAGGCCGCCCGTGCCTGGTACCTGGCCCAGGGCGGCTCGGAAGCCGAACTGCATCGTCACTTCATCGCGGTGTCGAGCAACAATGCCGCCGCCGTGGCGTTCGGCATCCGTGAAGAGAACATTTTCCCGATGTGGGACTGGGTCGGCGGGCGTTATTCGCTGTGGTCGGCCATCGGCCTGCCGATTGCCCTGGCCATCGGCATGTCGAACTTCAAGGAACTGCTGTCCGGTGCCTACACCATGGACCAGCACTTCCAGAACGCACCTTTCGAACAGAACATGCCGGTACTGCTGGCGCTGCTCGGCGTCTGGTACGGCAACTTCTGGGGCGCGCAAAGCCACGCGATCCTGCCGTACGACCACTACCTGCGCAACATCACCAAGCACTTGCAGCAGCTGGACATGGAATCCAACGGCAAGCGCGTGCGTCAGGACGGCCAGCCAGTCTCCACCGACACCGGCCCGGTCATCTGGGGTGGCGTAGGTTGCAACGGCCAGCACGCCTACCACCAGTTGCTGCACCAGGGCACCCAACTGATCCCGGCCGATTTCATCGTGCCGATCGTCAGCTTCAACCCGGTTTCCGACCACCACCAGTGGCTGTACGCCAACTGCCTGTCGCAAAGCCAGGCGCTGATGCTCGGCAAGACCCTGGCCGAAGCCGAAGCCGAACTGCGCGACAAAGGCATGAGCGATGCCGACGTGAAGAAACTCGCGGCGCACAAGGTGATCCCGGGCAACCGTCCGAGCAACACCCTGGTGGTCGAACGCATCAGCCCGCGTCGCCTCGGCGCCCTGGTGGCGATGTACGAACACAAGGTTTTCGTGCAAAGCGTGATCTGGGGCATCAACGCCTTCGATCAGTGGGGCGTGGAGCTGGGCAAGGAACTGGGCAAAGGCGTCTACAACCGCCTGGTCGGCAGCGAGGAAACCCCGGCTGAAGATCCGTCCACCCAAGGTCTGATCAACTACTTCCGTGGTCGTCACCGCGGCTGATCCGACGCCGTTCCTGTGGGGTACTAACCTTGTAGGAGCCGGCTTGCTGGCGAAAGTGGTGTGTCAGTCAACATTTTTTGTCGACTGACACACCGCTTTCGCCAGCAAGCCGGCTCCTACGAGGGTCGCGCAGCTCCCCTCTTGTCGCAAAACAAGAATAAGGAACCGTCATGTTCGATATCAGCACGTTTCCCAACGCCGATGCCGTCCGCCGGGCTGCACAACTGAGTCAAGACGACTACCACCGCCTGTACCGCGAATCCATCGAGCACCCCAGCCAGTTCTGGGCCGAACAGGCCACGCGCTTTCTCGACTGGAGCAAACCGTGGGACACCGTCCAGCGTTACAACCTGAAAACCGGCGAAGCCAGTTGGTTTGCCGGAGCAGAGTTGAACGTCAGCTACAACTGCATCGATCGACACCTGGAAAAACGCGGCGATCAAATTGCGATCATCTGGGAAGGCGACGATCCCGCCGAATCCACCCAGATCAGCTACAAAAAACTGCATCACAACGTTTGCCGCCTGGCCAACGTGCTCAAAAGCCGTGGCGTGAAGAAAGGCGACCGGGTATGCATCTACATGCCGATGATCCCCGAAGCCGCCTACGCCATGCTCGCTTGTACGCGCATCGGTGCCATCCACTCGGTGGTGTTCGGCGGCTTTTCCCCAGACTCCCTGCGCGACCGCATTCTCGATGCCGACTGCCGTACCGTGATCACCGCCGATGAAGGCGTGCGCGGCGGCAAGTTCGTCCCGCTCAAACAGAACGTCGATAAAGCCCTGCAAAGCTGCCCCGATGTCAGCACTGTGATTGTGGTCGAGCGCACGCAGAACCCAGTGAACTGGGTCGAAGGTCGTGACATCTGGTATCACCACGCCCTGCGTGACGTCGGCGACGACTGCCCGCCAGAGCCGATGGGCGCCGAAGACCCGCTGTTCATCCTCTACACCTCCGGCAGCACCGGTAAACCCAAAGGGGTGATGCACACCACCGGCGGCTACCTGCTGCAAGCGGCGATGACGTTCAGGTATGTGCTCGACTACCGCGACGGCGAAGTCTTCTGGTGCACCGCTGACGTCGGTTGGGTGACCGGTCACAGCTACATCGTCTACGGGCCGCTGGCCAATGGCGCCACAACGCTGATCTTCGAAGGCGTGCCAAGCTACCCGAGCACTTCGCGCTTCTGGCAAGTCATCGACAAGCACAAGGTCAACATTTTCTACACCGCCCCGACCGCCCTGCGTGCCCTGATGCGTGAGGGTCCTGAACCGCTCAAGGAAACCTCCCGCGCCAGCGTAAGACTGCTTGGTACCGTCGGTGAGCCAATCAACCCTGAAGCGTGGGAGTGGTACTTCCACAAGGTGGGCGAAGAGCGTTGCCCGATTGTCGATACCTGGTGGCAGACCGAAACCGGCGGCATCATGCTCAGCCCCTTGGTCAGCGCCCAACGCATCAAACCCGGCTGCGCCACGCAACCGATGTTTGGTGTGCAACCGGTGCTGCTCGACGAACAGGGCAAGGAAATCAAAGGCGCCGGCAGCGGCGTGCTGGCGATCAAATCCAGCTGGCCTGCGCAAATCCGCAGCGTCTACCGCGATCCGCAACGAATGGTCGACACCTACTTCAAGCCCTACCCCGGCTACTACTTCACCGGTGATGGCGCTCGCCGCGACGAAGACGGCGACTACTGGATCACCGGGCGCATCGACGATGTGATCAACGTGTCCGGACACCGCATCGGCACCGCCGAAGTGGAAAGTGCCCTGGTGCTGCACGACAGCATTGCCGAAGCCGCCGTGGTCGGTTACCCCCACGACGTCAAGGGCCAGGGCATCTACGCCTTCGTCACGCCCATGAATGGCGTCGAAACTGGCGACGAGTTGAAAAAAGCGTTGCTGGCGATGGTCAGCAAGGAAATCGGCAGCTTTGCCAAACCCGACCTGATCCAGTGGGCACCGGCCTTGCCGAAAACCCGCTCAGGCAAGATCATGCGACGCATCCTGCGCAAGATCGCCTGCAACGAACTGGACAGTCTGGGAGATACCTCGACCCTGGCGGATCCAAGCGTGGTACAAGGCCTGATCGATAAACGCCTGAACCAATAACCTACTGCCGTCTGTAGGAGCAAAGCTTGCTCGCGATGAACGATAACGCGGTTCATCGGCATACCGCGTTATCGTTCGTCGCGGGCAAGCCATGCTCCTACAGAAGTGTTAGAAATCATCGGGACACCATGGAATTCATCCGCCGTCGCATCGAAACCCAAATCATGAGCCTGACAGGCCTGTCCCTGGGCAAGCTCGACCTGGAAAATCCCAAGGGTGATCCAGGCCTGTTCGGGCCGGACTCGGTGAGCTGGCAAGTGCACGGCGACTTCAGCAGCATGTTGATCGGCGGGATCAGCGCCTTGATGCTGCAAGCCTTGCACCCGCTGGCCTTGGCCGGCGTGTGGGATCATTCGAATTTCCGCGAGGACATGCTTGGCCGGCTGCGCCGCACTGGGCAGTTCATCTCTGGCACCACATTCGGTTCGCGCCAGGATGCCGACTGGCTGATCGAGAAAGTCCGCACCATTCACCTGCAAGTCACCGGCACGGCCCCCGATGGCCGCCCCTACGCGGCCAGCGATCCTGAGCTGCTGACCTGGGTGCATGTGGCCGAAGTCAGTAACTTTCTTGCCGCACATTTGCGCTATCGCAACCCGCACTTGTCACTGGTCGACCAGGACCGCTACTACGCAGAGATTGCGCTGATCGCCGAACGCTTGGGCGCCACGAATGTGCCCCGCTGTCGACAGGAAGTGGCCGATTACCTTGCGCGAATCAGGCCGCAACTGGTGTGCGACGAGCGCAGTCGGGAAGTGCTTCGATTGTTGTTGAACGCGCCATCGCCGAGCCGTTTGGCCCAGCCTTTCGGCAGCCTGATGATGCAAGCCGGAATCGACCTGCTGCCGGACTGGGCCAGTGACCTGCTCGGTGTCAGCCAGAACCCGCTGCAACGCAAGCTGATCCGCGCCAGCGTCAATCGCAGCGTGCCGATGCTGCGCTGGGCGGTGCGTAATGGCTCGGTGCAGCGGGCCAAGCGACGAATGGGCCTATTGACCTGATCAACCCTGTAGGAGCGAGGCTTGCCCGCGAAGGCGCCAACGCGGTGAATCTGGATAACCGCGTTGACGCCTTCGCGGGCAAGCCTCGCTCCTACAGGTACTACAGCGCTCAAGCTGCTAAACTCCCGCGCCCAATTCCCTCCTGCAAGGCGCCCAGCATGTCTTCCTTGAATCAGGCGCTGCGCGCCGCCCTCGAACGTCGCCAGGACCTGTTGGCTGAACTGCATGGCCAGGGCACCGATTGTTACCGCCTGTTCCACGGCAGCCAGGAAGGCGCCGGGGGGCTGACCATCGATCGCTATGGTCCGCAGCTGATGGTGCAAAGTTTTCACCAGTCGCTGGAACGCGAGGCGCTGCTGCAACTGCACGAAATCGTCAATCAGCATCTGGGCTTTGAAAGTTTGCTGGTCTACAACGACCGCTCCCGTGGCAATTCGCGTATTGACCGGGAAGACACCGTCTACCGGGCCGATGAAGCCGCACTTCAGGACCTGATCGGCCACGAATGGGGCCTCAATTACCGTGTACGCGGGCGCCATGCCGGACAGGACCCGTTGCTGTTTCTCGACCTGCGCAACACCCGTGGCTGGGTCAAGGAACACAGCAAAAACAAAAGCGTGCTGAACCTGTTTGCCTACACCTGTGGCGTCGGCCTCAGTGCTGCGGCCGGTGGCGCTCGCGAGGTGTGCAATCTGGACTTCGCCGAAGGCAACTTGGCGGTCGGTCGTGAAAATGGTCAGCTCAACCCGCAGTTGCCGACCATGGCGTTCATCCAGTCCGACTACTTCCCCGCCATCCGCCAATTGGCCGGCCTGCCCATCAGCCAGCGTCGCGGGCAAAAGCTGCCAAGCTATCAGCGCCTGGAACAACGTCAGTACGATCTGGTGCTGCTCGATCCTCCAGCTTGGGCCAAGAGCGCCTTCGGCACCGTCGACCTGCTGCGCGACTATCAGAGCCTGCTCAAGCCCGCGCTGCTGACCACTGCCGACAACGGCGTGCTGATCTGCTGCAACAACCTGGCAAAGGTCAGCATGGACGATTGGCGCGAACAAGTATTGCGTTGCGCCGAGAAAGCCGGGCGGCCAGTGCGCGAGTGGACCGTGATGAAACCGGGCGGCGATTTCCCGTCGATGGATCAGCAACCACCGCTCAAAACCCTGATCCTGCAGCTTTGATCTGTGTCAGACAAATCTGAAAAGTGCTGAACAGCGGGATTGTTTCGGAACCGGAAACGCGTGCCATACTCCAAGGCACTCCGATTCAGACAGATGAACCCAAACATGTACAAAGGATTGATTCGCGTCGTTGGCGCCTTGTTGACTGCTCTGGCTCTCTACAGCCTGCTGGGTTTTCTGATTTTGCCGGGCATTGCCTTGCGGGTAGCCAACCAGCAACTGGCCAACTACGCCACGACGCCTGCCACGCTCCAGCGGATCGAGTTCAATCCGTTCAGCCTTGAATTGACCCTTTGGGGCCTGAACATTGGCGAACCCGGCAAGGAGCAAGTTGGCTTCGAACGCCTGTACGTCGACATGCAGCTCGACAGTCTTTGGACCAAGGCGTTGCATCTGTCCCGTATCGAACTGGACAAGTCCAAGACTGAAGTGCTCTTCAGCAAAGACGGCAAGCTCAATCTACTAGGCCTGTTCAAACTGCCAGCCAGCGAGCCGACTCCAGCCGCCCCCGATGCCAAGCCGTTTCCGGTGCGCATAGACAGCATCAAACTGGCGGGCGGCGCCGTACACTTCCTGGATGATCGCCCCAGCGAACCCATCGAATTTCTCTATGACAAACTCGACTTCGAACTGAAAAACCTCAGCACCCTGCCCGAAGACAGTGCCGACATGACCTTGTCGGCCATCGGTCCCAACGGTGGGCAGATCGATTGGACCGGCAATTTCAGCCTCATCCCGCTTGCCTCCGAAGGCAAACTGAAACTCACCGATGGCAAGATGAAGGCCTTTTGGCCCTACGTGCGCGACGCGGTGCCACTGGTGCTTGAAGAGGGTGTTATCAGCCTCAGTACTGACTACAAACTCAACCTGTCCAAAGAAACTGAACTGCTGCTGAGCAATGTCTCGGCCACCGTCGCACCCTTCGCCATCAAGTCCCCTGAAGGCCGGCCACTGGTGAAACTGGAAAGACTGGACGTCTCTGAGACCACTATCGATCTGGCCAAACAGCAAGTGGTCGTCGGCAAGATCCGCAGCAACAAGCTGGAAACCTGGGCAGCCCTGGAAGCCGATGGCCAGCTCGATTGGCAAAAGTTGTTCGCCAGCCAGCCTTCCAAACCGGCGGCAAAGGCCAAGGCCGAACCCGCCAGCACCCCAGCGGCGGCCGATTCACCTAAACCCGAACCCGCACCCGCTGCCAAACCTTGGCAAGTGCTGCTCAATGACGTGCAACTGCGCGATTACAAGGTGCACCTGGCGGACCGCAAGGCTCAGCCTGCCGTAGAAGTGGACCTGAGCCCGCTGAACCTCGACTTGCAGAAGTTCGACAGCCTCAATGGCTCGCCCTTCCTGCTCAAACTCGACACCGGCGTGGGCAAGCAGGGCAAGCTCCTGGCCGAGGGCGAGGTCAATCTGGCCCCGATCAGTGCCAAGCTCAACGTAAAGACCAAGGACATTGACCTGCGCGTTGCCCAGTCCTATATCAGCCCGTTCATTCGCCTGGAACTGCGCAGCGGCATGCTTAGCAGCGATCTGGCCGTCAACCTGAAAAGCACCGAACCGCTGGCCTTCAGCGTCACCGGCCGCGCCCAGGTCGACCAACTGCACACCCTCGACACCCTGAAAACCCGCGACTTCGTCAAATGGCAACAGGTGGTGGTCGAAGGCCTGAACTATCAGCACGGTGACAGCCTGTCGATCGACAAGGTCAACATGCAGCAGCCCTACGCGCGTTTCATGATCAACGATGATCGCACCACCAACATTGATGACCTGCTGATCCCGCAGCCCGCCGACTCCGGTGCCAAAACAGCTGCCAAACCCGTCGCCAGCAAGGACAAGCCACTGGGCATCCACATCGGCGGGATCGTGATCAATGACGGTTCGGCCAACTTCGCCGACTTCAGCCTGACACCGAACTTCGCCACCGCGATTCAAGAGCTCAACGGCCAGATCGGCACCATCGACAGCCGTCAGGCAAAACCGGCCGCTGTCGACGTCAAGGGCAAGGTCGACCGTTATGCGCCAGTGACCATCAAGGGCGCGGTCAACCCGTTCGACCCGATGGCCAGCCTCGACATCGCCACCAGTTTCAAGCGCGTGGAATTGACCACGCTGACGCCTTATTCCGGCAAGTTCGCCGGCTACCGCATCCGCAAGGGCCGGCTGAATCTGGACCTGCACTACAAGATCACCAAGGGTAAGCTCCAGGCCGAAAACAAGGTGGTGGTCGAACAACTGGAGCTGGGTGAAAAGGTCGACAGTCCGGACGCCGTGAGCCTGCCGCTGAAACTGGCGGTTGCCTTGCTCAAGGATGTCGATGGCAAGATTTCCATCGAACTGCCGGTTTCCGGCGACCTGAACAACCCGCAATTCAGTGTTATGCCGATTATCTGGCAGACCCTGCGAAACCTGGTCGTCAAGGCCGCCGCCGCGCCGTTCAAACTCATCAGTGGACTGGTGGCCGGTGGCGGCTCGGAAGACCTGGGTACCGTGGCGTTTGCACCGGGCTCAAGCGACCTGAGCAAAGACGCCGAAGCGGCACTGGACAAGCTGT
This sequence comes from Pseudomonas putida, assembly GCF_050990305.1. Lineage (GTDB taxonomy): Bacteria > Pseudomonadota > Gammaproteobacteria > Pseudomonadales > Pseudomonadaceae > Aquipseudomonas > Aquipseudomonas putida_AH. The sequence goes on from NZ_CP158817.1 coordinate 5,634,420, forward strand.
CCAAGGCTCTGAAGGATCGCCCGGCCCTGCGCCTGGAAATCGAAGGCACCGCTGCCAAGAGCAGTGACGGCCCGCTGATTGCCGAACAACGCCTGGAACGCGAATACCAGTACAACTACTACAAAATGCTCCAGCGGCGCGGCGACAAGGTGCCCGCCCAGGCTTCCATGCTGGACGTGCCGGACAACGAAAAAGGCCCATTGCTGGAAGGGATTTACCGCACTCGCCTGAAGGCCCAGCCGCCAGCTGAATGGAAAGACCTGGGCAAGGAGGAACGCACGGCCAAGATGCGCGAAAGCGTGATCCAATCCTGGAGTACCAGCGAAGTGCTGCTGCGCCAGTTGGGTCAGGACCGCGCCAGCAGCATCAAGGATTACCTGGTCGACAAGGGTCAGCTTGCCGATGATCGCGTGTACTTCATCGATGCTCAGTTGGGCGAAGCGGAGAAAGACGGCAAGGTCATTACCCCGATGCACCTGGACGCCGAATGATGGGCAAGCGACTGCTGCTCGTACTGACACTCGCGATGGTTTCGAATCAGGCCTCAGCGGCGGACACACTGCGATGCGGCAGCCAGTTGATCAGCGTCGGCGACCGGTCGAGCGAAGTGCTGCAAAAGTGCGGTGAGCCGGTCAGCCGCGACCTGCTGGGTTACAAACGCAGCGCCAACAAACGGGAAGAGTTTCAGGTCGAGGAATGGACCTACGCGCCCCATGGCGGGATGTATCAGTACTTGCGGTTCGAGGGCAATCGATTGGTGCAGATCACCAGCAAACGCGGCAACTGAACATCAAAAGATCGCAGCCTTCGGCAGCTCCTACAGTAGAACTCAATCTCATGTAGGAGCTGCCGAAGGCTGCGATCTTTTGTTTTATTCAAATAGAACAGGCCCCGACACGAATGCCGGGGCCTGTAATGGCCACATCCTTGTGGCCGTTCGCATGAACACTAAGAAGCGGCAGACGTATGACTCGGCCCGTCTACCGCACCTTCTCCCGGTCCAGGCGAGAAGCCTTGCCTTATTCGGCTTTCAGGCCGTCAGCGGAGACCGCTTTGACGCCTTTGATTTTCTTGGTGATCGCCACTGCTGTGGTTTTCTGAGCATCGGTCAGTGGAGTGGCCGATGACAGCGATACAACGCCTTTGTTGGTTTCAACTTTGATGTCGGTGCCAGGAATGCCTTTTTCAGTTACCAGGTCTGCTTTGACTTTGGTGGTAATCCAGGTATCGGAAGTGGCTTCCGTGGCCTTGGTCATTTCACCGGCTGCCAGCGTCATTGGCGCCTGGGTGGCTTGAGTCTGTGCGAACGCAGCATTGGCCATGGTCAGGGTCAGCGCGGTAGCAGTAGCGGCAGCGATAGCGAACTTCTTCATACGAGTAACTCCTGTTTTTCTGGAAATTCTGCCGGGTGTCATGTCAGCAGGGTTACCAGAGATATTGCGAACGCTGTGCCAACTTTGAGACACCCAATAACCCCTTATAAATCAGTAGGTTATAAAAATCGCTCACTTTCAAAATCATGCAAAATGCATGACTGGGTGATTCTCTACATGCAAGTTGCGGGTTTTGAAGAAGGCCTAAGGCCATGAATTGTGGGAAGTTTTCTCTTTTACGTCGGCGACGCAATAAAAAATGCCCCGTCCTCTGCAAGACGGGGCATTGCTTATGCAGAAGACGGGTTCTCAAGTGCCGCTGGCAGTGCAACCTTTAGGGGAATAATCAGGTGCAACGGTCGTCGCACACGACCAGCCGGCCGCTGCAGTGCGGGACAAGGTGATGGTTTTGCCTACGACCGGTGCCGGGGCATTGGCAATCGTACAAACGATAGACCCATCGCCGGAACTGCCTGTGCCGGTCGAAGCGGTTACACAATTGGATGTGGTTGCATTGAATGCCACAACCTTGTTGTCAATGTTGGTCCCCTGGTTCATCGCATCTTCAAATGGGACCTTAAGCGCCGAAATCTCCGCCAACCCCGCCGTCACCTTGGCCCGCGCCTGGTACTTGGAGTAAGCGGGAATCGCAAACGTCGCGAGGATCCCGATGATCGCCACCACAATCAGCAGTTCGATCAGGGTAAAACCTTTTTGATTCTTCATGGACAGCCTCCGTGCATGAGTCGAAATCTCATGATCTGAACCTGACTCAGCACAGCCCATGCCAATCGCCGTATGCCCTGTCGGCGGGGGGCATGAGCGCCACAGCGCCCCTTCCTACCTCCAGGATCCGCACTATCTGACGAATTTTGTCACCCCGCCGTCGCAGGTTTCGCTCCATCACTTGACTAGGCTATAAATCATCCAACGGTCTTCACCCGGTATCACAATGAATGACATCGCCCTCAGCGGCCTGGCCAAGCAATTGGTCCTGGCCGAGCTGCTCACGGACAAAAGCGCGCAACAGGCCACGCAACAAGCTCAACGCAATCGCATCTCCCTGGTCAGTTACCTGGTGCAGAACAAACTGGTGAGAAGCCGCCAGGTCGCCGAGATTGCCTCGGAGCATTTCGGCATGGCCTTGATGGACCTCGACAGCCTGGACAAGGAAACCCAACCCAAGGGTCTGGTCAGCGAAAAACTGGTCCGCCAGCACCACGCCCTGCCCCTCTGGCGTCGCGGTAACAAGTTGTTCGTGGGCATTTCCGATCCGACCAATCACCAGGCCATCAACGACATTCAATTCAGCACTGGCCTGACCACCGAAGCGATCCTGGTCGAGGACGACAAGCTCAGCGCCGCCATCGAAAAATTCTTCGACAGCCATGGAGCGGGTCTGGAAGACATGGCCGACGTTGATCTGGATGGCATGGACATCGAGTCGACCGACGAACGCCAGGATGCCATCGGCGGCCAGGATGCCGATGACGCGCCAGTGGTGCGTTTCGTTCACAAGATGCTGCTCGACGCGATCAGAGGCGGCTCTTCCGACCTGCATTTCGAGCCCTACGAGAAAGTCTATCGCGTGCGCATGCGTACCGACGGCATGCTGCGCGAAGTCGCCAAGCCGCCGATCCAGCTGGCCAACCGAATCGCCGCGCGATTGAAAGTCATGGCCAGCCTCGACATTTCCGAACGCCGCAAACCTCAGGACGGGCGGATCAAAATGCGTTTGTCCAAGAGCAAATCCATCGATTTGCGGGTCAACACCCTGCCAACCCTGTGGGGCGAAAAAGTGGTGATTCGGCTCCTCGATCCGTCCAGCGCGCAAATGGGCATCGATGCCCTCGGCTACGAGCCCGACCAGAAAGACCTGTACCTGACCGCGCTCAAGCAGCCCCAGGGCATGATCCTGGTAACCGGCCCTACCGGCTCGGGCAAAACCGTCTCGCTTTACACCGGGTTGAATATCCTCAATACCGTGGACATCAATATTTCCACCGCCGAAGACCCGGTGGAAATCAATATGGAAGGCATCAACCAGGTCAACGTCAATCCCAAGCAAGGCATGGATTTCGCCCAGGCTCTGCGCTCGTTCCTGCGCCAGGACCCGGATGTGATCATGGTCGGCGAGATCCGCGATCTCGAGACCGCCGAAATCGCTATCAAGGCCGCCCAGACCGGGCACCTGGTCCTGTCGACCCTGCACACCAACAGCGCCGCGCAAACCCTGACCCGTCTGCACAACATGGGCATCCAGGGTTTCAACATCGCCACGTCCGTCAGCCTGATCATCGCCCAGCGCCTGGCACGCAAACTGTGCAGCCATTGCCGGGTCCCCCTCGACATTCCACGAGAGACGCTGATCAAGGAAGGCTTCCCCGAGGAACGCATCGGTACCTTCACGATCTATGAACCGGTCGGTTGCGAACACTGCAACGGCGGTTACAAAGGACGCGTGGGGATTTATGAAGTGGTGAAGAACACTCCGGACCTGCAACGGCTGATCATGGCCGAAGGCAATGCATTACAGATCGATGACCAAATGCGCAAGGACGGCTTCAACGACCTGCGCACCTCGGGCCTGCTCAAAGCCATGCAAGGCATCACCAGCCTTGAAGAAATCAATCGGGTTACCAGGGACTGAACATGGCGGTCAAAGCAGCGAAAATCAGCGTATACGCCTGGGAAGGCACCGACCGCAAGGGCACGAAAGTCACCGGCGAATTGAGCGGGCAGAACCCGGCATTGATCAAGGCGCAACTGCGCAAACAAGGCATCAACCCCGCCAGGGTCCGCAAAAAAAGCACCTCGTTGTTCAACACGGGCAAGCGCATCAAGGCCCAGGACATTGCCCTGTTCACGCGCCAGATGGCGACCATGATGAAAGCCGGCGTGCCACTGTTACAGTCGTTCGACATCATCAGCGAAGGCTTCGACAACCCGGCAATGCGCACCCTGGTGGACGAAGTCAAACAGGAGGTCGCGGCCGGCAACAGCTTCGCCAACGCCCTGCGTAAAAAACCCAGGTACTTCGATGAGTTGTACTGCAACCTGGTGGATGCCGGCGAGCAGGCGGGCGCCCTGGATACCCTGCTGGAGCGGGTAGCGACCTACAAGGAAAAGAGCGAAAGCCTCAAGGCCAAGATCAAGAAAGCCATGACCTACCCGCTGGTTGTCGTCTGCGTTGCCATGATTGTGACTGGCATTCTGCTGGTCAAAGTGGTGCCGCAATTCCAGTCGGTTTTCGAAGGGTTTGGTGCTGAGCTGCCCGCCTTTACCGTGATGGTCATCGGTCTGTCCCGGTTCATGCAGGATGGGTGGTGGGTGATGATCGGCGTATTGATGGCGGTGTTTTTCGGGGTGCGCCATGCCTTCAAGACGTCACCAGGCTTTCGCGATCGAACGGACACCTGGCTGCTGAAGCTGCCACTGGTGGGGACCCTGATGTACAAATCCGCCGTCGCCCGTTTCGCCCGCACCCTGTCCACCACCTTCGCCGCTGGCGTGCCTTTGGTCCAAGCCCTGGAGTCCGTGGCCGGCGCCACCGGCAACATCGTGTTCAAGCGCGCCGTACTGCGCATCAAGCAGGACGTGTCGACGGGCATGCAACTGAATTTTTCCATGCGCACCTCCGGCATCTTCCCGAACATGGCGGTACAGATGACGGCCATTGGCGAAGAGTCCGGCGCACTGGACGACATGCTCGACAAGGTCGCGGGTTTCTACGAGGACGAGGTGGACAATATGGTCGACAATCTCACCAGCCTGATGGAACCGTTCATCATGGTGGTATTGGGTGTTATCGTCGGCGGCCTGGTGGTTGCGATGTACCTGCCCATCTTCCAACTCGGCTCAGCGATCTGACATGCCCCTGAACGAAATACTGACTCACTACCCGCTGGCCTTCGTGGTCATCGCCGGGCTTGTCGGCCTGTTGGTCGGCAGCTTTCTCAACGTGGTGATCTGGCGCCTGCCGAAAATGCTCGAGCGCGAATGGCGTGTGCAGGCCCATGAGATCCTCGGGCTGCCCGGCGAAACGCCCCAGCCCACCTACAACCTGCTGCTGCCCCATTCACAATGCCCGGAGTGCGGCCACCAGATTCGTGCCTGGGAGAACATTCCCGTACTCAGCTTTTTGTTTCTGCGCGGACGCTGCTCAGCCTGTGCAACGCCGATCAGCAAACGCTATCCCTTGATCGAACTGGCCTGCGGCCTGCTGACGGCGTTCATTGCCTGGCATTTCGGATTCGGCTGGCAGGCCTGCATGACATTGCTCCTGACCTGGGGCTTACTGGCCATGAGCCTGATCGACGCCGAGCATCAGCTATTGCCGGATGTGCTGGTGCTGCCGTTGATGTGGCTGGGACTGATCGTCAACAGCCTCGACCTTTTCGTGCCGCTGCATGACGCGCTGTGGGGCGCCATTGCCGGCTACCTGGCGCTGTGGTCGGTGTTCTGGCTGTTCAAGTTGATCACCGGCAAAGACGGCATGGGGCACGGTGATTTCAAGCTGCTGGCGATGTTCGGGGCCTGGGGCGGCTGGCAGATTTTGCCCCTGACCATTCTGCTCTCCTCCCTGGTAGGCGCGGTGATCGGCGTGATGACCTTGCGCCTGCGCAAGGCGAAAACCTCGACGCCGATCCCTTTTGGCCCTTATCTGGCGATTGCCGGCTGGATTGCCTTGCTCTGGGGTGGTCAAATAACCGACTTCTATTGGCAGTTTGTCGGTTTGAAATGAATACCCCTGTGGAAAAACCCTGGATTCTCGGCCTGACCGGCGGCATCGGCAGCGGCAAAAGCGCGGCGGCCCAACACTTCATCGACCTCGGCGTGCACGTGGTCGATGCCGACCATGCCGCGCGCTGGGTGGTGGAGCCAGGCCGGCCGGCACTGGCGAAAATCGCCGAACACTTCGGTCCCGGCGTGTTGCAAGCTGACGGACAGCTGGATCGCGCCGCCCTGCGTAAATTGATCTTTGAAGTGCCGGATGAACGCCGCTGGCTGGAAGCCTTGCTGCATCCGCTGATCGCCGAGGAAATCGCTCATCATCTGGCGCTGGCAAAATCACCTTATGCGATTCTGGTTTCGCCGCTGCTGATCGAATCAGGCCAGTACGCCATGACCCAGCGGGTGCTGGTAATCGATGCCCCCGAACAGTTGCAGATCGAACGCACCCTGCGGCGTGACCAGACCAGCGAACAGCAGGTCCAGGCGATCCTCAAGGCCCAGTCCAGCCGCCAGGACCGCATCAGCCATGCCGACGAAGTGGTGGTCAATGACCGCGACCTCGCCTGGCTGCACAGTGAGGTCGAACGCCTGCATCACTATTACCTTACTTTGCGTGGAGGCCAGTCATGAGCCAGATCCCAACCGTCGAATGCCCAACCTGCGGCGCCCCTGTCGAATTCAGTCCTGAAAACAAATTCCGGCCGTTCTGTTCCGACCGTTGCAAACTGATCGACCTGGGTGCCTGGGCCTCGGAAGAGCACAAGATTCCGGTGGCGCCCGATGCCGAGGACGAGTTGTTCAGCGGCGAATTCGACCCGCGTCACTGATGCTGATGAACAAGCGTCACGTATGCCGTAAATCGATGACATGTGGCGGGCAATTTTAGGCCTGCTGCATCTCGCCCTCAAATAGCCGCAAGATACCGAGTGCTATACTTCTTTCGTGTTGCTGCAAGAGCGCAACGTTCCTCGCGGGCACCGATACCGATGGTAAGTCTCAGTTAAAAGCTGCCGGACAAAGGAGGTCTACAGCAACAACAAGAGATGGGAGGTGTGGCATGAATCGACACTATTACGTCAGTGACAATCTCGACGATCTCGAAGCCGTTGAAAATGAGCTGGAAGCCAGCGGCATCAACACCGAACAAATTCATGTACTCAGTGAAAAAGTTGCTGATGTTGAAGAACATCATCTCCACGAAGTTAATTCGTTGATGAAACAAGATGTCGTTCACTCTGGCGAGATTGGTGCGGTGGTCGGTGTGCCGCTCGCGGCGCTGATCCTCGGCGGCGCCTATTGGCTGGGCTGGACCGAAACCGCGGCAGGCTGGGTACCTTTTATCTTTCTTGCCGTTGTCGTACTGGGCTTCAGCATCTGGGAAGGCGGTTTCTTTGGTATCCAAGTGCCAAACGCTCACTTCCGCAACTTCAAACAGATGGTAGAAGCGGGCAAACATGTCTTCTTCGTAGATGTTGAACCGAACCAGGAATCGGTGCTGGAACGGGTCATTGGACACCATCCAAAGTTGACGGTCGCGGGCACGGGAGCAGCTTCCCCCCACTGGACAGTCGCCTGGCTGCACAGGTGGCACCAGTTCAAGCGAACGATTTAAAGCCATCAATAGCGTACTGCTGTTGTAGGAGCGAGCATGCTCGCGATGGTCGTTAACGATTACGCATGCTTACTGGATAAACGCAGCGTTTTAAAGTCCATCGCGAGCATGCTCACTCCTGCAACACCCGCTTATTGGCCGAAGAATATGACCCGGCTGAGGAACACATAGTCCGCCTCGGTGGCCATCAGCCCGACGAGCACCAACAGACACAACGGTGGAACCAATATCGCGTAGACCAGGGCCAACCGCTCCCAGGCCATGTGCATGAAGATGGAGACGATCAAACCGGCCTTCAGCAGCATGAACGTGATGATCAGGGCCCACCTGAGGTACCCGTGGAAGTGGAAGTAGTCGACCAGATACGACATCGTGCTGAGAACAAATAACAGCCCCCAGATCTTCAGGTACAAACTGATTGGATGTTGCTGAGCTTGGGCATGCGCCATCATTCGCGCTCCTCTACCACAAATAGAAGAAAGCAAAAATAAACACCCACACCAAATCCACGAAGTGCCAATAAAGCCCGGCGATCTCGACATTCTGATAGTTGCCGGAGCGCTCATAATCTCCCCGCAGTACTTTCCTCGCCACGATGCTGAGGTAGATCGCACCGATTGATACATGCAGTCCGTGGAAACCGGTAATCATGAAAAAGCTGGCACCAAATTGCGCCGCGCCCATGGGATTACCCCAAGGCCGCACGCCTTCTGCGATGAGCTTGCTCCATTCAAAGGCCTGCATACTGACGAAAGTCACCCCCAACGCTGCGGTCGCCAGCATCAGCGCCGTGGTTTTCACTCGATCACGGCGATAGGCGAAGTTCACGGCCATGGCCATGGTTCCGCTGCTACTGATCAGCACGAAGGTCATGATGGCGATGAGAATAAGGGGAATTTCCCGACCGCCGATGGTCAACGCAAAAACTTCACTGGGATTGGGCCAGGCGTCGGTGATGGTCATGCGTACCGACATGTAGCCGGTTAAAAAACAGGTGAAGATGAACGTATCGCTGAGCAGGAAGATCCACATCATCGCCTTGCCCCAGGGGACCTGCTTGAACGCGTCCTTATCCGAGGCCCAGTCGCTGGCGATGCCCTGCCATCCCGGTACAGGCGGCGAGAGTGATGGAATGGATGTGCCGGGCTCGGCCGGGGCTTGTGGATTCGATGCCATGGTTGTTCACCTCAGGCCGCAGAACCTGGCGATGGCTTCATAGGTTTGTGGTGGGCTGGCCAGTAGCGCGAAGAGCACGAACCAGAGACCCAGCAGGTAATGCCAATAGGTGGCGCAGAGCTCCACGCTGATACGCAATTTCGGCAGCGGCACGTGGAGCAGAAGCTTGGCGCCGATCCAGCCCCAGGCGATCAACCCGCCCAACAGGTGGAGCCCATGCATGCCAGTCAACAGATAGAAGAAACTGTTGGCCGGGTTACTGGCGACAAAGTAGCCCCAGGCGACAAATTGCTGCCAGACCCAAAGTTGTCCCGCCAGAAAGGCCATGGCAAATACGCCACCCAATGCAAACCCCATAACAGTCGGGCCCGGTCGAGCCTGCCTGACCGCCATGCGTGACCACTGCAGCGCGATGCAACTGCACACCAGAAAAACCGAATTCACCCAGAGTTGCCATGGATTGGCCAACGGCGCCAACGGCTCGGTCAGAGGCAGCCAGTCGGCCATTTGTGAGCGGGCGATAAAGGCAATCAGGAAGAGAAAGAACAACGAACTCACGACAGCCAGAAACAAGCGCAGGCCTGTTTTGGCGATTTGGCTCCTGTCGGCCCTCTCGACGGCCCGAGGCCCTTCAGGACCGCGACTCCAGCTGCCGCCGGGATCTGCGTCGTCGGCGTTTCTCAAAAACAGACTGTTCATGTTTTAGCGTCCGCTTTTGTGGTGCCGCTGCCGGTTTGCCGAAGTTGCTCCAACGCCTCGGCGGAGACCGTTTGCGGAACAAAGTCTTGTTCGATGCCCGGCACACTGTAGTCATAAGGCCAACGATGCACGACCGGCAGCCTCTCGCCCCAGTTCCCGTGTTTGGGTGGAGTGTCCGGCGTTTGCCATTCCAGACTCGCCGCGCCCCAGGGATTACTGCCAGCAGGTTTGCCTTTGAAGACACTCCAGGCCATGTTGAACACGAATAGCAGTTGGGAGACACCGACGGTCAATGCGACCACCGTAATGAAGGCATTCAACTCATGCGCCGATTGCGGTATGAACGCGTAGTTGTCATAGGCGTAGTACCGTCGAGGCATGCCCTGGAAGCCCAGATAATGCATGGGGAAGAAGATGGCGTAGGTGCCCAGAAAAGTTATCCAGAAATGCATCTTGCCCAGGGTGTCGTTAAACATTCGCCCGGTGACTTTCGGGAACCAGTGATAAATACCGCCAAACACCACCAATACCGGCGCGACCCCCATGACCATATGAAAATGTGCGACGACGAAATAGGTGTCCGAGAGCGGAATATCCACAATCACATTGCCGAGAAACAACCCGGTCAGGCCACCCACCAGGAAGGTAATGATGAAAGCCAGGGCAAACAGCATTGGCACGGTCAGATGGATATCGCCCTGCCAAAGTGTCAGTACCCAGTTGTAGACTTTCAGCGCAGTCGGCACTGCAATAATCAGGGTGGTCACGGCGAAGAAAAAGCCGAAGTACGGGTTCATTCCGCTGACATACATATGGTGCGCCCACACCACAAAGCTGAGCACGCCAATCGCAATAATGGCCCAGACCATCATTCGGTAGCCGAAGATGTTCTTGCGCGCATGGGTGCTGATCAGATCGGAAACCAGGCCAAACGCGGGCAATGCAACGATGTAGACCTCCGGGTGGCCGAAGAACCAGAACAAGTGCTGGAACAGGATCGGGCTACCGCCCTGGTGATCCAGCGGCTGCCCCAACGAGATGATCGCCGGCATGAAGAAACTGGTGCCCAAGAGTTTGTCGAACAGCATCATGATTGCACTGACAAACAACGCCGGGAACGCCAGCAAGGCCATGATCGAGGCCATGAAGATGCCCCATACCGAGAGCGGCATGCGAAACAAGGTCATACCGTGCGTACGCGCCTGCAACACCGTGGTGACGTAGTTCAAGCCGCCCATGGTGGCGGCGACAATGAAAATCGCCAGTGAAACGAGCATCAGCACGATGCCCCATTCGACACCGGGTGTTCCTTGAGTAATGGACTGTGGCGGATAAAGCGTCCAGCCCGAACCGGTAGGGCCGCCGGGAACGAAGAAACTGGAGAGCAACACCACGACCGCCAGCAGGTAGAACCAATAACTGAGCATGTTGACGTAGGGAAAAACCATATCGCGGGCGCCCACCATCAGCGGGATCAGGTAGTTACCGAAACCTCCCAGAAACAAGGCCGTCAGCAAGTAAATGACCATGATCATGCCGTGCATGGTCATCGCCTGGTAATACGTACTGGCATCCATGAATGGCAAACTGCCGGGGAAGCCTATTTGCAGGCGCATCAAGTCGGACAACACGATGGCAACAAGCCCCACGAACAGCGCCGTCAATGAATACTGAACGGCGATGACCTTGTGATCCTGACTCCAGATGTATTTGGTCAGGAAACTTTTGGGTTCGTGCAGTGCTTCTGTTTCGGCTTGCTCCGCATAGGCCATCACGTCATCCTCCTGTCGAAGTTTCAGTGCATTCCTGGCTGCTCTACGGCGACTTTCCTGTTGGCGCCTTGCTCGCATCAGTGTCGGCATTGGCTTTGGATTTGATAAAGGCGATCAGCGCGGCCAGCTCCTTATCGCTTGGCTTAAAGACCGGCATGACGGCTGCAAAGCCCTTGACGATTTTGGCACCTGGCTCAAGCACGGACTCTCTCAGATAGCTTTCGTCGGCCTTGATGCTCGTACCGTCGGCGAGGGTGACGGTCGAGCCATAAAGGCCCTGCCAGGTGGGGCCAACGCCTTGCTTGCCATCGACACTGTGGCAGACCAGGCAGCCGAGCGACTGGGCCAGCTGTTGCCCCTGCGCCACCGGGTCCTCGCCCGCGCCGGCAGAGCCTTCATTGCCTTGCTGCGCAGTGCCCAGTGACCTGATCAAGGCAACCAGTGCCCCCAGTTCATCGTCACTGAGAGTATAGGCCACCATGACCGGCGGGTAGCCTTGTACCAGACGGGCCTGCGGCTTGAGAATCGACTCTTTCACGTAGGCCTCATCGACCTGTACGTGGCTGCCATCGGACAGCTGTTCAGTGCGGCCGTACAACCCCTTCCACCCCGGGCCGAGACTGCTGCCGCCATCCTGGCTATGGCAGGCAACGCAGCCGTATTTTTCGGCTAGCTGGCGGCCTTTTTCCACAAGGCTGTCGCGACTGGGCTTGGCCGCTGACGCCAATGTCTGGGCAAAGGTCGGTTGAGTACTCAACCATTGATCGAAAGCGCCCTGCTCTTCGACGATCACTTGACCGCGCATGTTGTAATGGCCGACGCCACAAAACTCGGCACAAAGCACTTCATACTTCCCGGTTTTAGTCGGGGTAAACCAAAAGTACGACACCATCCCCGGTACGATGTCCATCTTGCTGCGGATTTGCGGGATATAGAAATCATGCAGCACATCTTTGGAGCGCAGTAAAACTTTTACCGGCCTATTGAGCGGAAGTCTGACTTCACTGCTGATTATCAGTACATCGTCCTGCCCGGCGGGATCCTTGGGATCGACACCGAGGGGATTGGCCGCATCAACAAACTTGATATCGGACTTTCCCAACTTACCGTCCTGGCCGGGAAAACGATAAGCCCACTGCCACTGCTGGGCGATGACTTCAAGTTCATACGCCTCTTTCGGCGGCCGGATGAAGTCGTTGTAAACAACCAGGCCCGGCGCCAGCATCGCAGCAATACCGATCGAAGTAATGACAATCAACCAGAGTTCCAGTTTTTTACTTTCTGGCTGGTAGTGCGCCCTGACGCCCTCGCGGTGGCGAAAACGCATGATCGCGACGGCCATGAATACCGTAATGGCGACAAAGAATATTCCGCTGATGACCAGCGTAATGAACATTGTGGTGTCGATTGATCCCCAGTTGGACGCTGGGGGTGCTGCATGCCAGGGCGCCAGTAGATGAAAGAGCACGGATGCAATAACGATTAGAATCAAGATAATTGCTATTGCCATTTCTCTTCATCCTATTCCTGTTGCCCATGGGTGATGCGCGCGCATCGCCACTGTCATCCAGGCAGGCCAGGCAAGTACCACCCAGGGTGGCAAAGTCAGTGAAAAGTATAGGTCGGCAAGCGAAACCCGGTTGCCAGCTATACTCAATATCGGATTACCCATGGCAGGGATCGATCGTAAACCGCCGAAAAAAGACGAACCCTGACCAGGCGTAAGAGTCAGACAAGTGATGGCCTTGAGAAGAGGCAAGCGCCACAGAGTCCAGCAGTCCACCACGGAGATTTCGTCATGAGCGCCCTGACGATCGAAGGCTGGTGCAAGCCCCGCGCCGACCAGAAGTCCACCCCAACGGGGGAGATTCACTTTTTCGTCGATGGCCCCCTCCATCAGCGTTTGGAGGAAGCCGAAGAACGCCTGCAGTCGACCCATGAGCGCGAAGCCATGGTCGATGTCGACTTTGATACCCTGGAGTTGAGGGTGCCAGAGGGCTACGGTCCCTTGTCCGACTGCCAGATGCGCGTCTACTTGCACCACGAGCGCGGTCAGTTCCATCTGGTCGGGCACCGAGCGAGCGATGGCAGCCTGATCTATACCAATGCGGTGCTGATTGATCAGCTACTTGATTGAAATGCTGTAAGCCGCGCAAGGATTCTTTGGCAGGCTTGAAAGGACTCAAGACTTCGGATCGTCGTCCTTCCAGGGCGCAGAGAGATAGCGCGTGCGATTGAAAGTCTCCAGCCATTCCGGGCAGAACACCACCAGCGCGCTGACCACCATGCCGTTGATGAACGCCTCGGGAAAAATGATCAGCCACAGGTAACCGATAAAATCTTCCAGCCAGTACGGCATGGCGAAACGTTCGTCGTACCACAACAACGTCAACGACAGCAGCAGGCACAGCAACGCCGACAGCGCCGCCGCGAAGAAACCGGAGCAGAAGATATACACGAACAGATTGCGCGGTTGCGCCCTCTCCACCGCAATCGCGCAACACTCGGTGACCAACACCGGCAGCAAAATCAATAGCGTGCCATTCACGCCCATCGCGACCAAATCCTGACGTCCCAGCAGCACCAGTCCCGCTTGCGCCACCAAACCACCGACGATTGCCAGCGGCCAGTCGAGTAACAGGGTCACTGCTGTCATGCCGATGAAGTGATAGGACACGCCGGTATCGAAATCCCTGCGCACCAACCAGAGTGCAAACAGGGCGAACACCGTGCCGAACAGCAGATGCTGGCGACGGCTATCGCTGAACAACTCCACCCAGGATACCCGCGCAACGGCCCATATCAGCGCTGGCACATAGATCAGCCACCCCAGGGTGAGGGTTTCGGATGACAGCAACTCGGCGCCGATCATGGCGGGGCACACTCCCTTGTCTTGCGCAAAGAAAACAGGCCCTCAGTCTACACCGCCCCTTGCCCGCCCTTCGACTTCACGCCCAGTGCCGGGGATCGTTCATCACCGTTTCATGCTCGGCGAACAACCTGGGCAGTTCGGTCTTGAGAAAATCCACCCAAGTCCTGACCTTCGCATCGAGAAAACGCCGTGACGGATACAACGCGTACACGTTGCGCTGGCGCGGGCGATAAGTCGGTAACAGGCGTAACAAGGTGCCGTCGCTCAAGGGCCGCGTGGCGGTGTAAAACGGAAGCAGGCTGATGCCCATGCCAGCCTCCGAGGCCTTGACCATCGACTCGGCGACGTTGCACTGAAAGGTCATGGCCGGGCTGACGGCGTGCTCGCCCTCTTCGTCCTGAAACAGCCATTGATCGCTGTACAACGGATCGAGCATGCGCAGGCATCGGTGCTCGTTCAGTGCCTGCGGGTTGCCCGGCACGCCACGGCGTTGCAAGTACTCCGGGGACGCGCACGGCACGCTGTATATCTGCCCGAGTGCCTGGGCGACCAATTGCGAATCGGCCAGCTCGTGGGCAATGGAAATCACCACGTCATGTCCTTCTTCCAGAGGATCCGGATTGCGTTGTGACAGGGTCAATTCGAACACCACATCGGGATAAAGCTCGCTATAGCGGGCGATCAGTGGGGTGATCAGCACACCGAGGCCGTTCATGCTGTGCACCCGCAACCGTCCGCTCGGTTTGAGATGGGCGCCGCGAGCCTCCGCCGTCGCCTCCTCCATCTCCTGGAGTATCGACCGGCTGCGTAGAAGCAATCGCTCGCCAGCCTCGGTCAGGCTCAAGCGTCGCGTGGTGCGTTGCAGCAGGCGAGCTTGCACATGCTGCTCCAAATCCGCGACCAGTCGCGACACTTGCGCGGTGGACAATTCCAGCGCATCGGCGGCGGCGGTAAAACTTGCGCAGTCCACCACACGGACGAACACACGCAAGTTGTTAAGCAAATCCATAAGCCTCCCTCGGGCCGTGACTGTTACGTTTTATGTAAGGCTGCATCAGGTGTTCGCCCCTTTATCCGTTGGGGGCAAAGACTAGACTTGAATCATCGAAACCCACACGGAGCACGCCCTGATGAAAACAGTGTTCAGCCTGTTTCTGACCCTCATCGCCACCTCGGCCATGGCCGCTGACAATGAGCCTCTCACTGTCTTGTACAACCCGGCACAACCGCTGGACATCGCCAAAGTGGTGTCCGTGTCGAACACCGCGACGGCGTGTGGCGTCGTGCCGGCGACCATGGTCTATGTCGATCATCAGGGGCAGACCCGCCGGGTGACCTACGAGGTCATGGGCGACTGCACGAGCAACCTCTGATCAGTGGCTCATAGCAGTGTCCAGGTGTAACTGAGGATCAAACGGTTTTCATCGATATCACTGCGGTAGTTGGAACGCGCCATCGCATTGCGCACACGGATACCGAGCCCTTTGAGGCTGCCGCTCTGCAATACGTAACCCAGATCCAGATCGCGCTCGCGGTCCTTGCCTTCAAAGCCCTTGCCGGTATCGACATTGTTGCCCGTGATGTAGCGCACGGTGGTGGTCAGCCCCGGTACGCCGAGGGCCGCAAAATCGTAGTCGTAACGCGCCTGCCAGGAGCGCTCGTCGGTGAAGGCAAATTCATAGGTAGGCACTTCGTTACCCAGTGGCGAGATGTTGGCAAATACCCGGGGGAATGCACTGTCGCCGAACATGCCCTGATAGCCGACATAAAAGGTATGGCCGCCGCGCTTGGCCGACAGCAGGGAGAAGAACGCCTGGTTGTCGATGTTGCCCAGCAGCTTTTTGCCGTCTTCACGGGAATCGAAGTAACCGAGGTTGGCGCCCAGAACCCAGTCACCCATCGGCTCGCTGTGCTTGAAACCGAGGAAACGCTGGTTGTAGATATCCTCCAGTTGCCCGAACCAGGCACTGACCGAACTGCGTTTATCGTTAAAGGCGTAATCGGCGCCGGCGAAGTTGAAGCCATCGCTGCTGACTTGCCGTTGCGGTATATGGCCGAGCATCGCCTGCATCTTCTCGTCACCGGCTTCGTTGCGCAGGCTGGTGCTACTCAAGTGTCCGCCTTGCAAGGTCAGGCCATTGATTTCGTTCGAGCTGATGCTTGCCCCCTGATAGCTCGGTGGCAGCAATCGGATATCACTGAACACCAGCACCGGCAAATTGGGCTGTAACTCCCCCACCTTCAGCTCGGTTTTGGAGTAACGCACCTTCAACGCCCCTTCCAGGCGGCTGTAATCATCCGCCGCACGCCCATCATCTTGCACCGGCAACAAACCGGTATTAACCCGGTCCGGGCTGCTGTCGAGCTTGAGCCCGAGCAGGCCGATGACGTCCACACCAAAACCGACTGGCCCTTGGGTGTAACCGGATTTCACGTTGAGAATGAAACCCTGCGCCCACTCCTCCGCCTTTGACTGCTGATTGGCGCCGACGATGTCGGAGTAGTCCCGACTGAAGTAGTAGTTGCGTGCTTGCAAGGTCGCCGTGGTGTCTTCGATGAAGCCGCCCTCGGCCGCCATCGCACCGCAAGAAAAACTCGAGGCGAGCGCCATGGACAACACTGAACCGGTTGCTGGAAAAATCTGTTTCATCGTTTTTTCTCTTATTGTTATTGATCGACAGGTAGAAGGGCTTTGGCCGCCGTGCTTTCGCTGTGAGGGATGGTTCGACGGGCGTTCAACAGCAGGTGGGTGACCATGCCGAATATCAACCCCCAAAAAGCCGCGGACAGCCCCAACAGCGACATGCCCGACGCTGTTGTCAGGAAGGTCACCAGCGCGGCTTCGCGATCACTGGGCACCGCCATCGCACCTGTCATCGCCCCGGCAATGGCAGCGAACAGCGCCAGCCCGGCCAAGGCCGCGATCAGTTCTTTGGGGAACGCCGAAAACAGTGAAACCAGGGTGGCGCCGAAGATCCCCAGCACCAGGTAACACAGGCCACCCACGACCCCGGCCACATAGCGCTTGCCGGGATCTTCGTGGGCCTCGCGGCCCGTGCAAATGGCCGCGGTGATGGCCGCCAGATTCAACCCATGGCAACCGAACGGTGCCAACAACGCCGTGCCCAGTGCGCTACTGGCGATGATCGGGCCGGCCGGCGCTGCGTAGCCGCTGGCGCGCAACACCGTCATGCCGGGCACGAACTGTCCGGTCAGCGCCACCATCACCAACGGCAAGGCGATGTTCAGCGTTGCGCTCAGGCTGAACGCCGGGGTGATCCACACCGGCGTGGCCAAACCGATCACCAGGGCTTCGCTGTGCAAATCACCGGCGAGAAACGCCATCGAACATCCCACCAGCAGCACCATCACCACCGCATAACGCGGCATCAGCCGTTTGCCTGCCAGATACGTGGCAAACATCGCCAGCACCAGCAACGGCTTGCTCTCCAACGAGACGAACAACCCGGTGCCGAAGCTGAACAGAATCCCAGCCAACATCGCCGCCGCGATGGCCGGGGGCAGCTTGCCGATGATCCGGTCAAAAGCCCCCGACACCCCGACCAGGAAAATGATCAGGCTGCTGACCAGATAAGCCCCCACCGCTTCCGGCATGGAGATCCCCGGCAACAGCGCCACCAGTAATGCAGAGCCCGGCGCCGACCACGCGATGATCACCGGTACGCGATAGCGCAGGCTCAAACCGATGCCCAGTACGGCGCTGCCGATGGAAATCGCCCAGACCCACGACGACAGCACTTCTCGCGACAGGTGTGCGGCGTCGGCGGCCTGGAAAATGATCACCAGGGGACCTGCATAGGAAATCACCGTGGCGATGAATCCGGCGACGGCCGCAGACAGGGAAAAGTCTCGTAATAGCGTGTTCATGAGACCTCGCCAACAGCACTGTCTGGCGACTTGTGAAGCGAGCCCGACAGCGCTTGCCGAGCGCTGATGGCGAACACCGCCATGGCGATGGCCGCCACCGCACCGGGCAAGGCAAACGCCATGAAGTTCAGTTGCAGCGGCAGGTTGATACCGAGCAAGGCACCGCCCAGCAGCGGTCCGACGATCGCACCGTTACGTCCGATCCCTGAAGCCCAACCCAGGCCCGTGGAGCGAATGGTCATGGCGTAGAACTGCGCGGCGCAGGCATACAGCAGGATCTGCGAACCGATGGTGGTGGCGCCGGCAATGGCAATCAGCAGGTACAACACCGGCATCGGGCTGTTGAAGCCCAGCAAGGTGATCGACACGGCTGCCATGGCGAAGAACACTGACAACACGCGCGGCAAGTTGAGCTTGTCACCCAACACGCCACCGCCTACTGCACCGAAGATCGCGCCGAAATTCAGCACCAACAGGAACGACAGGCTCGAGCCCAGGCTGTAGCCGGCGTTGGCCATCAGTTTCGGCAGCCAGGAACTCAAGGCGTAAACCATCAGCAGGCAGCAGAAAAACGCCAGCCACAGCATCAGTGTGCGCAGCGCACGCCCCTCGCGAAACAGTTGCAACACTGGGGTGCCAGTGCCCTTCACTTCGCTCATGTGCAACTGATCGTCGGTCTGCGCGACGTAGGACGGCTCGATTCGTTGCAGAACGCTACGCGCTTCCTGATGACGGCCCTGGCGTAGCATGAAACCTACTGATTCGGGCAGGAAGTACATGATCAGCGGCAACAACAGCAACGGCAGGATCGCCACGTAAAACACCGACTGCCAGCCGAAGCTCGGAATCAGCACAATGCCCAGCCCGGCCGAGAGCATGCCGCCCACCGAGTAACCGCTGAACATGATTGCGACCAGGGTGCTGCGGATTTTCTTCGGCGCGTACTCGTTCATCAGCGCCACGACGTTAGGCATCACACCGCCGATCCCCAGGCCGGCAATGAAACGACAAAGGCCGAATTCCGTGGGGTTTCTGGCGAAACCATTGAGCACCGTGAAGCCACTAAAGAGCATCACGCAGATCGTGATGGCTTTCTTGCGACCGATTTTGTCTGACAGCGGGCCGAAGAACAGGGCCCCAAACATCATGCCGAACAATGCATAACTGCCCAGAGCGCCGGCTTGCAGCGGGCTGAGGCCCCACTCCTTCATCAGCATCGGCAGAACCACGCCGTAGATCACCAGATCGTAACCATCGAAGATGATGATCAGGGCACACCAGAACAGCACCATCCAGTGAAAGCGGTTGAAACGGGCCTTGTCGATAACCTCATGTACATCGATCTTGCGCATGGCGTTTATCTCTTGTTGTTGTTTTTCAGATCGTCGGTAAGACGGCGAACGTCCGTAACGCCGATGCTAGAGGTGCAAGAGGCAGGTCAATATCCGTGCTGCGCAGATCGCTATCCGTTTTGTGCAGAGGGGTTTACGGGTGGGGGCGTCGCGCAAGGATTTGCGGTGGCACGACAAACTGTTTTCTTTGCGATCACATTTGAGCGCTAAGCTTGGGCCTATGGATGACTCAGATTACTTACGCCTGCTGACCATCGCGGCCGAGCAAGCCAATGCGTTCCTGTCCAATGCCCGCAAGTGGGAGCGTGAGCGTTGGGTGTGCCAACGCCTGCTGCAAGGCTTGAACATTCCTTATCGCGCCGATGAGTTCACCCCGGCCGGCGAACCGCCGGATGTGTTGTTTCGCGATGCCAGCTTCGAAGTGTTTTTCGTCCTCGACGAAGGCCGGCGACTCAATGACGAATGGCGCGACGAGCTGCAACGCCGGCGCAGCGCGTTTTCCCTCAGCCAACTGGTACGGCGCGAGGCCAAACCCCGGCGTATCCCGGCCAATGAGTTCCTGCTGCGACTGGCGCCGACCTTGCGCAAAAAAGCGCATAACTACAAAGAGCGCGGGATGGATCTGGGCGAGCTGGACATCATCGCCTTCGCCAGCCTCAAGCGTGAGGTGCTGGACCTCAACAGCCATTTCCCGCCACCCACCGAATACCTTCGCCAAGGCTGGCGCTCACTGTCGTTGGTGGGCCCGACCTTCGCCCGCGTGCTGTTTGCGCACCCGGAGGCACCGGACTTCCTGCGCAGCAACCTGGGGCGCAGCATCGTTTTCGATGTCGGGATCAGCCTGTGAGCCCATTGCAGCAATTGATTGCCGAAGTGCCGCAACAGGGTCGCGTCCGCTGGATCGGCGTGCGCCCGCAATCACGCTCGCCGATGTTCGAACTGGAGGCTGTCGAAGCGCGGCTGGAGGCCGGCCTGACCGGTGATCATGCGCGTCCCGGCACACGAAACGCGCGGCAAGTCACGCTGATTCAATGGGAACACCTGGCCGTGATCAGTGCCCTGATGGGACGCGCTGTCGATCAACCGGTCAGGCCTGAAGATTTGCGGCGCAATCTCGTTATCAGTGGGATCAATCTGTTCAGCCTCAAGGGTCGGCGCTTCCGGATCGGCCAAGCGATTTTCGAAACCACCGGCTGGTGCCAGCCTTGCGCACGCCTTGAAATCAACCTGGGCCGCGGGACTTTCCAGGCCGTGCGCGGGCATGGCGGAATCACCGCCCGAGTGATACAAAGTGGCATCATTCGCCTGGACGACACGGTGAGCGTCGAGCCCATTCCCGAGACCGGCTATGCTCCGTTCATCGTTCGTTGAAACAGCCTGTAGCTTCTACACATTCAGCAACGTCTACCTGACGAGGCCTTTATGACCAGCCGCCTGAACCCAGACGACCAGAAGCATGTCGAAGAGTACCTGCAGTTGTCCCAGCACCGAGTCGAGCGCCGGCCTTTCCGGCCGTGGATGCTCCTGGTGCTGGTGTTGGCAGTGACCATTGGTCTGGGCCTGTTGAGCCGACTTATCAGTTACCTGACGCTATGAGCAGCATTGCGCTCGCGAGGGTAGTTGCACCGATTTCTTTTAGCCTTGCGAGTTATCCCTATGTCCCATCGTATTGTTATTGTCGGCGGCGGCGCCGGCGGTCTGGAGCTGGCTACCCGTCTGGGTAAGACTCTGGGCAAGCGCGGTACGGCCAGCGTGATGCTGGTCGACGCGAACCTGACCCACATCTGGAAGCCGCTGTTGCACGAAGTGGCCGCCGGGTCCCTGAACTCTTCCGAAGACGAACTCAACTATGTCGCCCAGGCGAAATGGAACCACTTCGAGTTCCAGCTGGGGCGCATGAGCGGGCTCGATCGCGCACAGAAGAAAATCCAGCTGGCCGCCACCTATGACGAAGCCGGCCTGGAACTGGTGCCGGCGCGGGAAGTGCCTTACGACACGCTGGTGATTTCCGTCGGCAGCACCACCAACGACTTCGGCACCCAGGGCGCGGCACAGCATTGCCTGTTCCTCGACACCCGCAAACAGGCCGAGCGCTTCCATCAACAACTGCTCAACCACTATCTGCGCGCCCACGCCGGGCAGACCGATCAGGTCGAGAAAATCAGCGTGGCCATCGTTGGCGCCGGTGCCACAGGCGTCGAACTGGCCGCCGAACTGCACAACGCGGCCCATGAACTGGCGGCCTATGGCCTGGACCGGATCAAACCGGAAAACATGCACATCACCCTGATCGAAGCCGGGCCACGGGTACTGCCTGCGCTGCCGGAGCGTATCGGCGGGCCTGTGCATAAAACCCTGGAGAAACTCGGGGTCAACGTCATGACCAACGCGGCGGTCAGCGAAGTGACGACCGATGCCTTGATTACCGCTGACGGCAAAGTCATCAATGCCAGCCTGAAAGTCTGGGCCGCGGGGATTCGCGCGCCGGGTTTCCTCAAGGACATCGATGGCCTGGAAACCAACCGCATCAACCAGCTGCAGGTGCTGCCGACCCTGCAAACCACCCGCGACGAGAACATCTTCGCCTTCGGTGACTGCGCGGCCTGCCCGCAGCCGGGCTCCGACCGCAACGTGCCGCCGCGCGCGCAGGCGGCGCATCAACAAGCGTCGTTGCTGGCCAAATCGCTGAAATTGCGAATCGAAGGCAAGGCGTTGCCAGAGTACAAATACACCGACTACGGCTCGTTGATCTCGCTGTCGCGTTTTTCCGCTGTGGGTAACTTGATGGGCAACCTCACCGGTAGCGTGATGCTCGAGGGCTGGCTGGCGCGGATGTTCTACGTGTCGCTGTACCGCATGCACCAGATGGCGCTGTACGGCTGGTTCCGCACGGCGATGCTGATGCTGGGCAGCAAGATTGGGCGCGGGACTGAGCCGCGCCTGAAACTGCACTAACCCCTGATCATTGTAGGAGCGAGCCTTTGTGGCGAGGGGATTTATCCCCGTTCGATTGCGAAGCAATCGTAAACTGGTCAGCGCATTCTCATTCAAGATTGCGTTGGTCGGGTTTAGGGGCGCTTCGCACCCCAACGGGGATAAATCCCCTCGCCACAACAGGCTCGCTCCTACAGGCTTTCTGTCGAATTTAAACCCGAAACCGCCGCACCATCCCCTGCAACGCATTCGCCAGTTGCGACAGTTCATGGCTTGAAGCACTGGTCTGATCAGCCCCTGCCGCCGAACGCACCGACAAGTCACGAATATTCACCAGATTGCGATCGACCTCACGGGCCACCTGCGCCTGCTCTTCGGCTGCGCTGGCGATCACCAGGTTGCGTTCGTGAATCTCATGCACCGAAGCAGTGATGGTTTGCAGGGCCTGGCCTGCGCGTTCGGCCAATACCAGCGTGCTGGCGGCACGGGAGGCGCTGGCGTTCATGGCGTCGAGAGCCACGCTCGAACCGCTGCGCATGCCTTGGACCATTTGCTCGATTTCCTGGGTCGATTGCTGCGTGCGATAGGCCAGGGCCCGTACTTCATCGGCCACCACCGCAAATCCCCGACCGCTCTCCCCCGCCCGTGCCGCTTCAATCGCTGCGTTGAGCGCCAGCAAATTGGTCTGTTCGGCAATGGCGCGAATCACATCCAGCACCTTGCCAATATCCTGGGACTGATTGGCCAGGGACTGCACCAATTCCCCGGTACTCTGCACCTCATGGGCCAGTGAACGGATGGCACTGGCGGTCTCGCCGACCCGCTCCTGCCCCAAGTGCGCCGATTCACTGGACTGACGAGTGGCATCGGAGGTGGACACCGCGTTGCGCGCGACCTCTTCCACGGCACTGGTCATTTCATTGACAGCCGTGGCCGCCTGTTCAATCTCGTTGTTCTGCTGTTGCAGGCCTTGGGTGCTATCGAGGGTAACAGCGCTCAGCTCATCGGCTGCCGTGGCCAATTGTGTGGCAGAACCGCTGATGCCTTGCAGGGTTTCCCGCAGGTTCTGCTGCATGGCCGCCAACGCCTTGAGCAACCGGCTGACTTCGTCATTGCCATGGGTTTCGATCGGGCGCGTCAGGTCACCCCGGGCCACGTGCTCTGCGGCGTCCACTGCCTCACTCAGCGGGCGCACGATGCTGCGAGTCAGCAACATCGCCAATCCGACGGTCGCCAACGCCGCGAGGGCAATAAACACGCTGACAATGGTGCGCGACGTTTCGTAGTGCTCTTTGGATTTCGCACTTTCTGCCGCGACTTGCTGGGTGAACAGCTGCGCGAGGTCATTGAGTTGCTTGCCGGAGCCGTCGACCACGGTTTTCATGTCCACCAACAACAGCTTGGTCAGTTCGTCGCGGCGCCCTTGCTCGGCCAGGGTGAACGATTGGGCAATGCCGGCTCGATAAGCCGTGAAGGTATTTTTGAACTGGTCATACAAGGCCTTGCCTTCAGCGGTGTTCACCAACTTGTCATAGGCGGCGATTTTTTCGCTCAGTTCCTTGTCTCGGGTGTCCATCTGGCTGCGATATTGCGCGATGTTCGTCGGATCCTGGTCCAGCGCCATGCGCAGGGAGATGGTGCGGATGCGCAGCATGATTTCGCGGATCTCGTCTCCGCCACGAATGCTCGGTAGCCATCGTTTCTCTACCGCCACTTCACTCTCTCGAATGCTCGACATCTGCCCCAGGGCAAAGATACCGAGTAGCGCCACAAGCACCGCAATCACAGCGAAACCCAGCGCGGCACGGGGGGCAATATTCAACTGACGAAGAAACATAACGAGCGCCTTTGTTTTTATTGGCTTGAGTGGAGGGCCATGCCCCGACAGCTCGTTATCGGCAAGTTGTACGATGACTTGAAGTGATCTGCATTTCTTGAGGGCAAAAAAAATCCCCGTATCTTTCGATACGGGGATCTTTCGTATGGTCGGGGTAAGGGGATTCGAACTCCTGACATCCTGCTCCCAAAGCAGGCGCGCTACCGGACTGCGCTATACCCCGGTAAAAAAAAGGCACCTTCGAAAGGCGCCTTCTGCGAACAGAGCTTTTGGCGTCTGATCTTAAGATTCGATTCCAGCGAACTGGTCTCAAAAATGGTGGGTCGTGTGGGATTCGAACCTACGACCAATTGGTTAAAAGCCAACTGCTCTACCAACTGAGCTAACGACCCAAATATGGTCGGGGTAAGGGGATTCGAACTCCTGACATCCTGCTCCCAAAGCAGGCGCGCTACCGGACTGCGCTATACCCCGGTTTGAAATTGGCTCCGTGACCAGGACTCGAACCTGGGACCCAATGATTAACAGTCATTTGCTCTACCGACTGAGCTATCACGGAACTACACATTTCAATTTACAACGGTGAAGCTTTACTGCGTTCTCTTCGACTCGTTCGCATCGCTGCGTTCGTGTGTCTGAGGCGCGCTATTCTACAATCTTAAGCACCTCTGTCAACCCCCTAAATCGCTTTCAAGTTAATGATTTGCAACTTATTTCAGATTCCTGCTTGGGGAGCAGAAACCCTACCGGGTGACTTACTGCGGGGCGCACTTTACAAGCCTTTTCCTTTAAGTTCAACAGCCTGGCGAAAAAAAGGCCTCGCAATGCGAGGCCTTCATTTTACAACCGCCGTTTTGGCTCAGTTGAAAACGATTTCGTCGTTTTCCACAGTGCCTTTCGCCGTATCCCCCGGCATGAAGCGACCGGAAAGAATCAGCTGTGCCAGCGGGTTTTCGATCCAGCGCTGGATCGCACGTTTGAGTGGTCGTGCGCCATACACCGGGTCATACCCGACCGCGATCAGCTTATCCATGGCCTCAGGGCTCAACTCCAGCTTCAGCTCCCGCTCGGTGAGACGACTGCGTAGACGGCTCAACTGGATCTCGGTAATACCGGCGATCTGATCTCGCGCCAACGGCTCGAAGATCACCACTTCGTCGACCCGGTTGATGAACTCCGGACGGAAGTGCGAGGAAATCGCGTCCATCACCGCCGCACGCTGGGCCTCACGATCACCCACCAGTTCCTGAATCTGTACCGAGCCCAGGTTGGAGGTCATGACAATCACGGTGTTCTTGAAGTCCACCGTGCGGCCATGGCTGTCGGTCAGGCGTCCGTCCTCCAGCACTTGCAGCAAGACGTTGAACACGTCCGGATGCGCCTTCTCGACTTCGTCCAGCAGGATCACCGAATACGGCTTGCGACGCACCGCCTCGGTCAGATAACCGCCCTCTTCATAGCCTACGTATCCTGGTGGTGCACCAATCAAGCGAGCCACGGAATGTTTCTCCATGAACTCGGACATGTCGATGCGCACCATCGCTTCCTCGGTATCGAAGAGGAACTCGGCCAGCGCCTTGCACAGCTCGGTTTTACCGACACCGGTCGGCCCAAGGAACATGAACGAACCACTTGGACGATTCGGGTCAGCCAAGCCAGCACGGGAACGCCGCACCGCGTTGGACACCGCCACCACCGCCTCTTCCTGGCCAATCACACGCTGGTGCAACAGGCTTTCCATCTTCATCAGTTTTTCGCGTTCGCCTTCGAGCATTTTCGACACGGGGATACCGGTCCACTTCGAAACGACTTCGGCGATTTCCTCTTCAGTCACTTTGCTGCGCAACAACTGGTTTTCGCTCTTGCCATGCTGGTCGACCATTTGCAGGCTGCGCTCCAAGTCCGGGATGACCCCGTACTGCAGCTCGGCCATGCGGTTCAGGTCGCCTTTGCGGCGCGCGGTTTCCAGCTCCTGACGGGACTGTTCGATTTTCTGCTGGATCTGCGCCGATCCCTGAACCTCGGCTTTTTCCGAGTTCCAGATTTCTTCGAGATCCGAATACTCACGCTCATGACGAGCGATTTCTTCCTGCAGCTTTTCCAGACGTTTCTTCGCCGCGTCGTCGCTTTCTTTTTTCAGCGCCTGGGATTCCACCTTCAGCTGAATCAGACGACGTTCCAGACGATCCAGCACTTCTGGTTTGGAGTCGATCTCCATACGGATGCGGCTGGCGGCCTCATCGATCAGGTCGATGGCCTTGTCCGGCAACTGACGATCAGTAATGTAGCGATGGCTGAGCTTGGCCGCCGCGATGATCGCACCGTCGGTAATCGCCACCTTGTGGTGAACCTCATAGCGCTCTTTCAGGCCACGCAGGATTGCGATGGTGTCTTCTTCGCTGGGCTCATCCACCAGCACTTTCTGGAAGCGCCGTTCTAGGGCCGCATCCTTCTCAATGTATTGGCGATACTCGTTGAGCGTGGTCGCACCGACGCAATGCAGCTCACCGCGGGCCAAGGCCGGCTTGAGCATGTTGCCTGCGTCCATCGAGCCTTCGCCCTTACCGGCGCCGACCATGGTGTGCAGCTCGTCGATGAACAGAATGATCTGCCCTTCCTGCTTGGACAGTTCATTGAGCAGTGCTTTGAGCCGCTCTTCGAACTCGCCCCGATACTTGGCACCGGCAATCAACGCCCCCATGTCCAGGGACAACAGGCGCTTGCCTTTGAGGCCGTCCGGCACTTCACCGTTGATGATGCGCTGGGCCAAGCCTTCGGCAATGGCGGTTTTACCTACGCCAGGTTCACCGATCAGCACCGGGTTGTTTTTGGTACGACGTTGCAGGACCTGGATGGTCCGGCGAATTTCGTCGTCACGGCCGATCACCGGATCGAGCTTGCCGTCTTCGGCGCGCTTGGTCAGGTCGACGGTGTATTTATCCAGCGCCTGACGCGCCTCCTCGTGGTTGGGGTCGTTTACCGCCTCGCCACCACGCAGGTTATTAATCGCATTTTCCAGGGCTTTCTTGCTCACGCCTTGGCCAAGCAACAGCTTGCCGAGCTTGCTGTTCTCGTCCATGGCGGCGAGCAATACCAACTCACTGGAAATGAACTGATCGCCCTTCTGCTGGGCCAGGCGATCGGCCTGGTTGAGCAGGCGCGCCAGATCCTGCGACATGTTCACGTCGCCGGTTGGATTCTGGATTTTCGGCAGCTGGTCGAGCTCTTTGGTCAGCTCTTTACGCAGGCTGTTGACGTCAAAGCCCACTTGCATCAGCAGGGGCTTGATCGAGCCGCCCTGCTGTTCAAGCAAGGCTTGCATCAAGTGCGCCGGTTCAATGGCCGGATGATCGTGGCCGACAGCCAGGGATTGGGCATCGGACAACGCTAACTGCAATTTGCTGGTTAAACGGTCTATACGCATGGGTCACCTTCCTTTTGAGCAGGCCGGACCTATAAAACATCCTGAATGAAGAAACCTGCCAGATAGCACAATAGATGTGGTCGATTCTGGGAGTTTCAAGCGTCTTGACGTTGATGCAGGTCAGGCAAGTCTAGCGTTCGAGCCAGATCAAGGAGGCGAATCGGCCGGTACGGGGCGCACGGCGATAAGAAAAGAAACGTGGGTCAGTCACGGTGCAGAAACCGCCACCATAAACAGCGGTGACGCCACGAGCAGCCAGACGCAAACGCGCCAGCCTATAGATGTCGGCCATGAACTTGCCTTCGTTTTGACTCGGCACAAAGGCTTCGGCAGCCTCAGGCAATTGCTCAACGAAGGTTTCGCGCACTTCGGGGCCGACTTCAAAGGCTTGCGGGCCAATGGCCGGGCCAAGCCAGACCAGTACATCGCAAGGTGCTACGGCCAGGCTGTCGAGGGTCGCTTCCAGCACACCCGCCGCCAACCCGCGCCAACCGGCGTGAGCCGCTGCCACGCGAGTGCCGGCGCGGTCGCAAAACAGCGCGGGCAGGCAATCGGCAGTCATCGACGCGCAGGCGATCCCCGGGGTAGACGTCCAGCTGGCGTCGGCGGTGACGACTTGGCTCGGATCGGCATGAGCCACGACAATACCGTGGACCTGTTGCAGCCAAGCCGGCTGAATAGCGAAGTGATCGGTGAGGCGACGGCGGTTTTCGGCAACCGCCTCGGGACTGTCGTCGACATGATCGCCAAGATTGAGGCTGTCGAACGGCGCGAGGCTGACGCCGCCCGCACGGGTGGTTACGCAGGCTTTGACCCCAGCCGGCGCGGGCCAGTCAGGAATCAGCCAGTCACTCATCCGACGAATGCCTCGCGGTCTTGCTTGAGCAGGGTCAGCAACCAGACGAAGTCTTCCGGCAGCGGCGACTCCCAGCTCATGCGTTTACCGGTGGTCGGGTGATCCAGCTCCAGGAACCGCGCATGCAGCGCCTGACGCGGGAAGTTCTTCAGCGACTCGACCATGGTCGGGTTCGCCGCCGGCGGGATACGGAAACGACCGCCATAAGCAGGATCACCGACCAACGGGAAGTTGATGTGCGCCATGTGCACTCGAATCTGGTGGGTACGACCGGTTTCCAGTTTCACCCGCACATGCGTATGGGAGCGGAAACGCTCGAGCACGCGGTAATGGCTGACGGCTTGCTTGCCACCTTCCATCACGGCCATGCGCTGGCGTTGCTGGCCATGGCGACCGATCGGCGCGTTGATCTTGCCGCCAGCGGTCACGACACCGATCACGATGCACTCATAGATTCGGCTGACACTGCGGCTCTGCAGCTGTGCAACCAGCTGCGTCTGCGCTTGAATGGTCTTGGCCACCACCATCAGACCGGTGGTGTCCTTGTCCAGACGATGCACGATACCGGCGCGGGGCACATTGACGATGTCCGGTACGTGATGCAGCAAGGCGTTGAGCAAGGTGCCATCAGCATGGCCGGCGGCCGGATGCACCACCAGGCCCGCTGGCTTGTTGATCACCAGGATATCGTCGTCTTCGTAGACGATGTCCAGGGCGATGTCTTGAGCAACCCATTCGCCCTGAGCTTCCTGCTCGGCAGTGAGTTCAAGGATGGCGCCACCGTGAACGATGTCTCGCGGGCGGATAACCGCCCCATCCACAGTCAGGCGGCCGTCTTTGATCCAGGCGGAAAGGCGCGAGCGCGAGTGCTCAGCGAATAATTGTGCGGCGACTTGATCGAGGCGTTGGCCGCCCAATTCGGACGGCACCTCTGCGCGGAGTTCAATTTTATCGGACATGCTCAGACTAGGCGTCGGCACAGCCTTTGGTTTCGG
Organism: Pseudomonas putida; assembly: GCF_050990305.1. GTDB lineage: Bacteria > Pseudomonadota > Gammaproteobacteria > Pseudomonadales > Pseudomonadaceae > Aquipseudomonas > Aquipseudomonas putida_AH. Next base: position 5,663,944 of record NZ_CP158817.1, read on the forward strand.
CTGCGCGCTTGTGGTTAAATACGGCGTCTTTTGCCCCGAGGCTATTCAACGGGGCGCTCATCATAACAGGACGGCCACGCCCAAGACAGCGGCCGTCATAGGGACGCAAGCCGCCATGCAAGTGAAACACCTGCTGCTGATCGCCATCCTCGCATTGACCGCTGCTTGCTCATCGAAGGAAGTCGTAGACGAAAACCTGAGTGAAGTCGAGTTGTACCAACAGGCTCAAACTGATCTGGACAACAACAGCTACAACAGCGCCACCGCCAAGCTGAAGGCTCTGGAATCGCGTTATCCGTTCGGTCGTTATGCCGATCAGGCGCAGCTGGAACTCATCTACGCCAACTACAAAAATACTGAGCCTGAGGCTGCAAAAGCCGCTGCCGAGCGTTTCATTCGCCTGCACCCTCAGCACCCGAACGTCGATTACGCCTACTACCTCAAGGGCCTGACTTCTTTCGACCAGGACGTCGGCCTGCTGTCGCGTTTCCTGCCGCTGGACATGACCAAGCGTGACCCTGGCGCCGCTCGCGACTCCTACAACGAGTTCGCCCAACTGACCAGCCGCTTCCCCAACAGCCGGTACTCGCCAGACGCCAAGCAGCGCATGATCTACCTGCGCAACCTGCTGGCGGCCTACGAAATTCACGTTGCCGACTACTACCTGACCCGCCAGGCCTATGTCGCCGCTGCGAACCGTGGCCGTTACGTGGTGGAAAACTTCCAGGAAACCCCTTCGGTCGGCGACGGCCTGGCGGTGATGACCGAGGCCTATCAGCGCCTGCACCTGGATGACCTGGCTGCCACCAGCCTCGAAACCCTGAAGCTCAACTACCCGAACCACCCAAGCCTGGTGGACGGTCAGTTCGTACCGTCCGTCGCCGAAGCCGACAACCGTTCGTGGCTGAGCAAGGTCACCCTAGGCCTGATCGAATCCCGTCCGCCACTGCCGCCGGGAGAAACCCGCGCCAATCAGGACGTGCAGAAGCAGTTCCAGGACGCCAAGGACGCGATTCCGGCCGAGCTCAAGCCTAAAAATTCGGACGGTGACGTGATCCAAGAAGAAGACCACGAAGCAGAAGGCAACAACCAAGACCGTTCGTGGTTCAGCTACATGACCTTCGGCGTATTCGACTGATACGACCCGATGTACGAAAAAGGGAGGCTTTCGAGCCTCCCTTTTTGTTGCGCCTTTTTTGTAGCGCGCATTGGCGCTGTGCGCCCGTCATGACCTTGGCTAAACTGCCGGTTCATCAACCAAAAAGCCGCTCACCATGCTTCGTTTATTATTCTGGATTGCTGTGATTGCCGCCGCCGTATGGTTCTGGCGCAAGTACAAGGGTCAGACCGCCGTACCCAAGTCCCCTGCCGAGCTGGAAGCGGCTCCAATGGTCCGCTGCGCCCATTGCGGCGTGCACCTGCCCCGTGATCGGGCGGTGAGCTTTCAACAACAGTGGTATTGCAGCCAGGCTCATCTAGAGCAAGGCCCCGGCTCCAGTGATCGCTGAGACGTCCAGTCACGGCGCCAAACAGGCCCAGCGACTGCTGCGCCTTTATCATCTCTACCGCTTGAGTGTCGGCATCACCCTGGTGCTGCTGATCTCCAGCAACATGGACAACCGGCTGCTGACGTCAGCCGATGACGACCTGCTGCGTGGCGGCAGCTGGTTGTACCTCGTACTGAATATTCTGCTGGTGGTCTTCTTCGAGAGCACCCGCCGTCCGGCACAACTGTTCGGTCTGGCGCTACTCGACGTCTTGCTGCTCTGCGTCCTGTTTTACGCTGGCGGCGGGGTGGCCAGCGCCATGGGCAACTTGCTGATCGTGTCGGTGGCCATTAGCAATACGCTGCTGCGAAGGCGCATCGGCCTGCTGATTGCTGCCCTCGGCGCTCTTGGCATCGTCGGTTCGAGTCTCCTGCTGAGTTTCAGCCATCCCCCCAACCCCAATGACTATTTGCAGATCGGAACCCTGGGCGTCCTGTGCTTTGCTGCGGCGTTGTTAGTGCAAGGCCTGGCCCGGCGCCTTGAGGTGAGCGAAACCCTCGCCGAGCAGAAGGCCAGTGAAGTCGTCGGTCTGGAAGCACTCAACGCCCTGATCCTGCAACGCATGCGCACCGGCATTCTGGTACTCGACGAACAGCGGCGCGTGCAACTGGCCAATCACAGTGCCTTGTCATTGCTCGGCTGCCGCACCCTCGAGGGTTGCCTGATCGACGACCACGTCCCTGCCCTCGTTGATCGCCTGCACGCGTGGCTCAGTAATCCGACGCTGCGCCCGCAAAGTCTGAAAGTCGCCAGCAGCGGCGTGGAACTGCAGCCCAGCTTCATTGCACTGGACCCAAGTCCCCAGCACCAAACCCTGGTGTTTCTTGAAGACCTCGCCCAGATTGCCCAGCAGGCCCAGCAGTTGAAACTTGCGGCCCTTGGGCGCCTGACCGCCGGTATCGCCCATGAAATCCGTAACCCACTGGGCGCCATCAGTCATGCCGCGCAGCTATTGCGAGAATCCGAGGAACTGAACCGCGCCGATCACCGTCTGACGCAGATCATTCAAGACCACTCTCAGCGCATGAATCGGATAATCGAAAACGTCCTGCAACTGTCCCGCCGCCAGCAAACCGTGCCGCAACGACTGGACCTCAAGCCATGGCTGGAACAGTTCGTCAGCGAAATCCGCGAGGGTGCGACCGAGCGTCAGCAGATTCATTTGCACATCGCTCCCGGAGACTTCAAGACCTTGATGGATCCGAACCAACTGAATCAGATTCTCGATAATCTGATTCGCAATGCCTGGCGTCACAGCGGCCAGAGTCGCGATCAGGCACAAGTCTGGCTTGAGTTGTTTATCGATCCCGATAGCCAATTACCCATCCTCGAGATCCTCGACGACGGCTCCGGCGTGGCCCCGGATCATCAAGCGCAACTGTTCGAGCCCTTCTTCACCACCAGCCACCAGGGCACTGGCCTGGGGCTTTATCTGTCCCGTGAGCTGTGCGAAAGCAATCAGGCCCGCCTAGACTTCAAACCACGCCAAGGCGGCGGCTGCTTTCGTATCACCTTTGCTCACGGACGGAAACAAAGTTGAATATGAGCCCACGGCAAAAGGTCCTGATCGTCGACGACGAACCAGACATCCGCGAACTCCTGGAAATCACCCTCGGTCGGATGAAGCTCGATACCTGGAGCGCCCGCAATGTTGCCGAGGCTCTGGCCTTGTTGAGGCGCGAGACATTCGATCTGTGCCTGACCGACATGCGCTTGCCGGATGGCACGGGGCTTGAACTGGTCCAGCACATCCAACAACGTTACCCGCAAGTTCCAGTGGCCATGATCACCGCCTATGGCAACGTCGACACGGCGATCAGTGCGCTCAAGGCCGGCGCCTTCGACTTCCTGAGCAAGCCGGTGGACCTCACTCGCCTGCGAGAGCTGGTCACCAGCGCCTTGCTGCTGCCCGCCCCCGGCATTGCCATCGATCGTCGCTTGCTCGGCGATTCACCGCCCATGCGCAGCCTGCGCAAACAGATCGATAAGCTGGCACGTAGCCAGGCGCCGGTTTATATCAGCGGAGAATCCGGTAGCGGCAAGGAACTGGTCGCACGCCTGATCCATGACCGCGGGCCACGCGCCAATCAACCCTTTGTCCCGGTCAATTGCGGAGCCATTCCTTCCGAGCTGATGGAAAGCGAATTTTTCGGCCACCGCAAAGGCAGCTTCAGCGGTGCCATCGAAGACAAGCCAGGACTGTTCCAGGCCGCCCATGGCGGCACCCTGTTCCTTGACGAAGTGGCTGACCTGCCATTGCCGATGCAGGTCAAACTGCTGAGGGCGATTCAGGAAAAAGCCGTACGCAGCGTCGGCGGGCAACAGGAAATGGTGGTCGATGTACGCATCCTTTGCGCCACCCACAAAGACCTTGCGGCCGAAGTCACCGCCGAGCGCTTTCGCCAGGATTTGTACTACCGATTGAACGTGATCGAGCTGCGGGTGCCGCCCTTGCGCGAACGCCGCGACGATATCGAACCGCTGGCCAGCCATGTGCTCAAACGCCTGGCTGCCGATACCGGTCAACCCATGGCAAAACTCCACCCTCAAGCCCTCGATGCGCTGAAAAGCTACCGCTTCCCAGGCAATGTGCGGGAGCTGGAGAACATGCTCGAACGGGCGCACACGCTGTGTGAAAACAAACAGATCGAAGCCGCAGACTTGCGCCTGGCTGAAGGCAACTGTGCTGCCGAGGGCGGTGTGCCTGACCTCACGCAGATCGACAATCTGGAGGCTTACCTGGAAAACGTCGAGCGCCAGCTCATTCTCCAGGCGCTGGAGGAAACGCGCTGGAACCGCACGGCGGCGGCTCAGCGGTTGAATTTGTCATTTAGGTCGATGCGTTACAGGCTGAAAAAATTGGGCCTGGATTGACGTTTAAAAGATCGCAGCCTGCGGCAGCTCCTACAGTAGGAATGCGTTCCTCTGTAGGAGCTGCCGCAGGCTGCGATCTTTTGGTCTTGCTTCAGATCCGCCCGGCCGGCGCATACGGCGCCGGATCGATGATCGGCGCCCTGCCCAGCATTACATCGGCAAACAACTGACACGACGCCGGCGCCAGTACCAACCCGTTGCGGAAATGTCCGCAATTGAGCCACAGCCCATCAAACCCTGGCACCCGGCCAATGTAGGGAATGCCTTCCGGCGAGCCCGGCCTCAAACCAGCCCAATGCCCCACCACTTCGGCCTCCGCCAATGCCGGAATCAACTCCACCGCCGAAGCCTTGAGGCTCTCCAACGCCGATTCTGTTGGCGTCTTGTCGTAACCCTCATGCTCCAGCGTACTGCCAATCAGGATATGCCCGTCGCGTCGCGGAATCGCATAACGCCCCTTGGCCAACACCATGCTCGGCAGAAAATCCGCCGCGCACTTGTAGAGAATCATCTGCCCCTTCACCGGCTCGACTGGCAGTTCAAGGCCCAGGCTCTTGAGCAGATCGCCGCTCCAGGCACCGGCGGTCAGGACCACTTGATCACCGTGGATCGCGCCTGTGGCAGTCTGCACGCCCACCACTTTTTCGCCTTCGCGAATAAAACCGCTGACTTCGCACTGTTCATGAATCGTCACGTTCGGCAGCGCCTGCAGCGCAGCCTTGAGGGACTTCACCAGCCGCGGATTACGCACATTGGCCACATCGGCCATGTAGATCGCCCGGGAAAAACCACCTCCCAACACCGGCACCGCATCATGAGCCGCCGAGATATCCACAGCCCGCAAAGGACGATTTTCCCGTGCGGCCCAGGCCAGTGCTTCGGCTTCATCGTCCAGGTCCAGCCAATACAGGCCAGTGGTGTGCACCTCGGGATCGACCCCGGTGGCGGCGAACAAACGCTCACCCAATTGTGGATAGAAGTCCTGGGACCAATGCGCCAACGCGGTGACGGCCGGGCTGTAACGCCATGGATAGAGCGGCGATACGATGCCTCCACCTGCCCAGGACGATTCCTGCCCGACATTCGAACGGTCCAGCAGTACAACGTTCTGCACTTCGGACGCGAGATTGAAGGCCGTCAGCAGGCCGATTACCCCGCCGCCAACGATCACCACTTGCTGTTGCCTGGTCATATTCTGATCCAACCGATAAATAGACAGAGGGCGCAAATGGCGCCCGAAAAAGGAAACTCAGCGCCCCCAGCAATCCTTGGTGGTCAGGCCAGCGGTGGCGTTGACCATGCTACGAACTCCGGTATTGGTGATAGTGAAATCGCCACACTTGTCAGTGGACATGCTTTTTCCAGTCTTACGTACTGCCGTCAGCAGGAAGGCCTGATCGGTCAGCGTCGGCGTGATGGTGTAGTAATCGTTACCAACACTGAGACCGGTGGCGCCGGTGTAAACGTTTTTCTGTGAATAAAAACGCTCGAGGATCTGTGCCTGCTCTGACAGCAGACCGGCCACTTCAGTACGACGCCCTTTGTTCAGATATTCCGTAAAGCTCGGCATGGCGATGGTCATGACAATCCCGATAATCGCAATCACGATCATGATTTCGATCAGGGTAAAACCGCGGTTGGATCTGTGCATGCCTCAACTCTCGCTTACTGTATTTGTCGCCACATGATGCGACGGCTGCCGCCGCCGGATTTTTCCACCAGCGTGGTGATGCCGCCACTGGAATCGTTCACGATTTTTCGGGTTGCGCCATTGACGATGGCATTGACGGTCGGGATACCGCCGGTAAAGACCACGCCACTGGATATCGTGTCATTGCTGTCGACCACCCCGTCACCGTTGCTGTCGAGCACCGCGTAGTTGAGCATCTTACCGCTGAACGCATCGAGTTCGACCAGTTTGCCAGTGCCGAAACTTGCGCAAGGGTCGGTGGTATCCACGCTGGCGGTGGTAAACACAATTCGGCCAAGCACCAGGCTGGCTTGATTGATCACCCGTTCGCCGGTCAACGCGTTGTTGTACACCAGCGGCAAATACCAGCCTTTTTCTGCCGGATAGGTCACGTCGTTCTGGCTGGTGGTGATCAATTGCCCAGAGCTTCCCGAGAACACACCGGTCACGGCCTGGGCCTGCAAGCTGGACGTGGTGATCTGCCCGGAGCCACCGTCCGCATCCCATACTGCGTAGAACGCCTGTAAATCCTTGTTGGTTTTGTCCGCCGTCTCGTTGAATTTCCCGGTCCCGAAAAAAACCACTTTGCCACCCAGCGAATTATCCGCCAGCAACGGCTGCGCGGTGATCGGCTGAGTGGCACCTCCCGCAGCGGTAAACAGCGGTTTACCGGCAAACGCCACGCCCCAGCTGTCGGTGCTGGTACTGCTCAGGTCGAACTTCCACAGCCGCCCTTTCAAGTCACCGCCATAAGCCGCCTGCACCACGTTCTGGGCATTGACCTTGAGCTTGACCGAAGACAACCCGTTGGTCGTTTCAGTGCTGTCGACGACGATTTTCCTGATCAACGAACCGTCACGGATATCCACCACATACAACGCAGCCACTCCAGAGTTGCTGCCATAGCCGTTGGAAATGAAGGCCGCCCATCGACCGTCGGCCAAGCGTGCCACTTCCGGGCGGGCATAGGCATAACCCAGATCATTGAAAGCATTCGCCGTACTGGCGGTGTTCGGCGCACTGATCTCCCACAGCGCCTTGGTCACATTGCCGGCCGAGGCATCGAACAGTTGAAGCGCATAGAAAGTACGCCCACCCGCCCCCGTCCCGCCCAGCGCGAGCGTTTTCCAGGCGCTGTTGAGTTGGGCATCGAACACACCTACCTGCCCGTCCACCAGAAACTTGTGGCTGACGCCATTGATGTACGCGGTATCCGCGATATAGCGCAACGACGGCAATACACTGGACGGCATATAGGCGTAACGCCGAGTGCCATTAGCGGTGTTGATGATATCGACGAAACCGTCGTTGGAATTGACCACCAGGCTGGCGCTCATGTTGGTCGCCTTGGTGGCGAGGTAGGTGCTGTAAGTGGTGTCGCCCGACAGGTCGGCGGCCGTCTTGTCTGTCGGTGACGCCAGTGCCAGCGGCGAATTGATGATGTCACCGAGCAGTGCGCTTCGCACCTTCAGGCCGGTCTTGTTGGTGCCCTTGCTCCACTCCACCAGATCGCCGCCGGTGATACCCGTGGGCAGGCCCTGATTGAGAACGGCCTGCTGGGTCGTGGAGAAGTTGGCGTAAGCCAGTGCCACTGGCGCGTTGATTTGATTGTTCCAGGATTGATAAGTCGGCGTCGTGGCGCCCGGCACGATGACCGAGTCGGTGGTCCACAGCACATTGCCGGCATTGACTGAGCCGTTGGCGTTGAAACCATAGGCTTTGATCGTGCCACGCCAATCCTTGGGGTCGTAGCTGGTCTGGAAGTAGCTGGTGCCGCTGGTCAGGATTGTCCCACTGGTGACACCGCTGCCACCGGAGCCAGCCTTGGACGTGATGTCGCTCAGGGCCGAAGACAACGCGGCGTTCAGCCCGGCGCTGTCGGTGGCCTGGTAGTACTTGCCCTGACCATAACCGGCAGCGTCCGACAACATCTGATTCGCCGCGGTAAAACCCACGGTGTAGGTGTTCATGTTCTGCTTGGGAAAATCCGTAGCATTCCAGCTTTTGCCCGCCAGATCCGTTCCGGTGGAGCGCATGTCGATGTCGAAGGCGAACTTGGCGATGTCATCCAGGTACAGCGTGTCCCCCTCCCCGTCACCATTGAGGTTATCGCCGTCGTTGGCGCTGTTGCCGTCCCAGTTGGGCAAGCGGGTCCCGCCCAGTGGGTCATTGGTGGGGAAAGTTCGGTCGTAGGTGGGTAAGCCATCGGTGATCACCACACCGTAATTTTTCTGGCAACGGTACTGGATCGGGCTGGTGTAGGCAGAGGGCGTCGAGTTGTAGTACGGCGCCATGCCGCGCAGGTAGCGCGTCACTTCGTAGTAGGTTTCTGCCAGCGGCGTGTTGGCCACGGCGCTCAAGCCGTTGATGGAGGCAATCAACGCGTTGTAGTTGGCATCCACCGTCAAATCACTGACCGCCCGGGCGATAAAACCACCATTGCCCGGATTGTTGTTGACCGGCGGATTGAAGGTGGCCAGGCCGATTCGCAAGGTGCGGTTGCTGGTGACCAGACTGGTAGAAACGTCCTGCGCCACACTGATGCGGTAATCGTTGGGGATTGCGTTGGCACCGGTGGTGAAGTCGCGGTTGGAACCGTTGGCCAGACCCAGCAGATAGGCCAGGTAGTTAGCGGTGTAGCGGGTGTTGCCATTGCCCACGGGGTCTGGCAGTTTCAGGCAAACGGGCGTCAACCCCAGGAAGCCACGATAGAACCCGTACCAGTTGCCACTGGTCGAGCAGCCGCCGCGGTTCAGGCTCGACAGAGAAATGTTGGTATCGGTCATGTCCAGGTTCTGACCACTGATACAGAGGGAGTTGGAGCTGCAAATGGCAATTTGCGCGCGACTGACCGTGGGATCGAAACCCGGTGCCCAGATGATGTTATTCATACTCCCCGAATCGTCGATCATCAGCATCACGTTCGGTGCGACCGCCGCAGCACTCAACAACGGCGAGTCCGACGGCGTGAAGGCATAGACGGGTGCCGAGAGATACAGCCCCAGAACAAAGCCACACAACAGCCGCAGAAATCCGCCCTCCCTTTCAGTACTTCGCATAAATACTCTCCACCACGCTGCGCGAACTGCCCGCAATACCCACGGCGGTCACTCGATACAACGTTGCCGAGGTGTTGCTCGGTACGTTGACGGCGGTCAGGCTGGTGCCGATGTTTTGCACGCCGTAAAAGCCACTACCGGAGGCAATCCAGATCACCCCCGAGGTGGCGTTGAGTCCGGCGGCTGTAATGGTGGACGACTCGGCCGGCGGCGCGCACTGCGTCGTGCCGTTGCATACAGTCAGCGAGTAACTATCGAGTTGCACCGCGCTTTCGCCCACGCGTAAAACCGCTTCTGCGGCCTGGAACGATTGATTGCGCAGGCTCACACTCCCGGCCATTTTTTCCTGCAGGGTGGCGTTCTGCATCGAGGAAATGCCGATCAGCGTCAGCAGCAACAGAAATACCAGGCTCACCAGCAGCGCCATGCCGCGCTGGGATGTTGTCGACGCAATACTCATCGGCCCTCCCCTCACGGCAAGCGGTTGCGCAGAGCGGCAACCACGTTGAAGGTTTGATTGCTCACCCGGTTATTTGGATCGGTGAGGGTGAGGCTCAAACGCACGCTTCGAATGCGAGCCGGGTCCGATGGATTGCTGCTGTAACTGGAAGCGGCTGAATCGGAAGCAGAGCTGGCGAGGCCGAAGCTCACGTTGAAGGCACTGACGTTATCGACCAGCACTTGCTGGGCCGGCGTACCGCTGCCAACGCCCATTGTCAGTTGGCCATTCTTCAGGCTGTAGATCACTCTGCGAATCGGAAAGGCCAGTTGGCCGGATGCGGGTGTTTGCGTACCGGAATAGGCCGACGCACTGGTGCGACAATCGGAAAGCACTGTCCAGGTTGGCGTTCCGCCATTGGTGCCGACGTCCGCGGTTACCAGGGTCAACTGCTGAGTGGCGTTATCCCAATTGATCGGCGTGACCTGACTGGCATTGAAGCGCCCCCCCGAATCTACATCAGTGATAGTGCTCAGGCAGCCGAACATACCCACCATGCGGATTTCCTGGATCATTTTGCTCAATACGAAACGCGCATCCTCTTGCATGGCAGCCGCGCTGTTCTGGCTGACATAGGTGTTTTTCGCGGAAATGAACACCTGCACCACACCGAGCACCACAACCAGGCTCAAGGCCAGAGCAATCAACAACTCGATCAGGCCGAAGCCTTTTTGGACGCGGCTCATGGTGTCGCCACCGGGTCGACGGTAGAGCGGCTGGTGAGCACAAAGCTGCGTCGGGAATTGGCAGCATTGGCGGCCCGAGAGTCATCCCAAGTAATCGTGATGGTGTACACACGCTGATTGAGGCTGATGCTGCCGGTCGCCGTCGGGCCACCAAAACTGGCGATATTAGTGGTGAAATCGTAGAGGTCCTGGTCCCGGGCAATACTCAGGTTACCCGAGGTCGGCGGTGTGACGGTGTAGTCGGCGGCTGAATTGGCGCGGATGCGGTCCATCATGTCGTAGGCGATAAAGCTGGCCTGGCTGGTCATGCGCGCGCTGTCGGTGTACTTGAGCGCATTAAGTTGAATCGATGCTGCTCCCAACAACCCCACGCCAAGAATCAACAATGCCACCAGGACTTCGATCAGCGTCATGCCTTCCTGTGCACGCTTGCTCCATTGAATCATCCGCAACTTCCGCCCAATAGAATTCGTCCGTTCAAACACACATTCAGCGTCCTGCTTTGTGCTCCTAGCACATAGCTGATCACCACCGCCGTGGACGATGACGACAGCCCGCCAAGATTATTGAAATCGATGGCGGTCACGCCTGAGGTTAGCGTCAGAGTCGCGCCACTGCTCATCGCGGGTACAACACGCAACACATTGGCCGGCGTGCCGATCCCGTCATACACCGACAGCTCCCCGGTCCAGGCGCTGCCATCCGCCGTGGGACGCACACGCGTGGTCACGCCCCGGTTGATCGCTTCCAGACGGGCGAAGTTCAAGCCACGTTGCAAATCACCGACCTCGGTGTCGGCCCTGGAAATTTGCGTGGAACGGGTGAACGCCGGGACCGCCAGGGTGATCAGGACCAGAAAGATCGCGATGGCGACCAGCAACTCGATCAGCGTGAAACCTTTTGTACGATGATCCATCGCTGCCCTCCGTTACCCTCGGCTATACCTGCTCTTACACGCTAAATCATTCGACCACCGCAGCGCGGTTGTCGTGCCATTACTCGTGCATGGATCGCACGGGCCATCACATTCCAGGGAGGGACATGTCATGCGCCAGCAAGGCTTCAGTCTGATCGAACTGCTTATGGGACTGACGATTGTCGGGATTGTTCTGCATTTGGTCAGTCCAGCGTTCGCGGCCGTTACTGAATCGAACTATCGCGAGGAAGCGGCGAGGTCACTGGTCAGTGGATTGCGCAGTGCAAGAAGCGAAGCCATTGCCCGAAGCCAGACTGTTGTCGTTCACGGGATAAACGGCGATTGGGGTCAGGGTTGGCGGATGATTCTGGATGTGAGTGGCAAGGGGTATGAAGACGACAGCAATCCGCTGCTTATTGAACGCCAGAGCAGTGCCCGGGTGCCTGTCGTGGGCAATAGACCGGTCAGGATTTTTGTAAGGTTCAGCGATTTGGGCGAGCCCTTGCTGCCCAGTGGCGCGTTTCAAGCGGGGACATTACACATTTGCTCCGCCCGGGAGTCCTTGAGCCAATACCAAGTGGTATTGGCCCGGACCGGCAATGTCAGCCTGCGCAGTAAAAGGACTGAACAGGCGCTTTGCGTGGGAGGAGAAGACTCAGAGGAGGGAACGAACACGTAGCTCTTTAGGCATGGAGAACGTGATGTTCTCTTCCCGACCCGCCAGCTCATCGGCACCCGTAGCACCCCAGGCCTGCAATTGCTGGATCACGCCACGCACCAGGACTTCCGGAGCTGAGGCGCCCGCGGTGATGCCGATACGCTCGACGCCCTCGAACCAGCTCTTCTGCAGGTCTTCGGCACCGTCGATCAAGTAGGCCGGGGTGGCCATGCGCTCAGCGAGTTCACGCAGGCGGTTGGAGTTGGAACTGTTCGGACTGCCGACCACCAGCACCACATCGCATTCGTCGGCCAGTTGCTTGACCGCATCCTGACGGTTTTGGGTGGCGTAGCAGATGTCGTCCTTGCGCGGACCGCCGATGGCCGGGAAGCGCGTACGCAGGGCGTCGATGACGCGGCTTGTATCGTCCATGGACAAGGTGGTCTGGGTCACGAACGCCAGTTTTTCCGGGTTGTTCACTTGCAGTTCGGCGACATCTTTCTCGTCTTCGACCAAATAGATTGCCCCGCCGTTGCTGGCATCGTACTGACCCATGGTGCCTTCGACTTCCGGGTGACCGGCGTGGCCAATCAGGATGCACTCACGACCGTCGCGGCTGTAACGCGCAACTTCGATGTGCACCTTGGTCACCAGCGGGCAGGTGGCATCGAACACCTTCAGACCACGGCCAGCCGCTTCGGTACGCACGGCCTGGGAAACACCGTGGGCACTGAAGATCACGATCACATCGTCCGGCACCTGATCCAGTTCCTCGACAAAGATCGCTCCACGGTTGCGCAGGTCTTCGACGACGAATTTGTTGTGAACCACTTCATGGCGCACGTAGATCGGCGGCCCGAAGACTTCCAGGGCGCGGTTGACGATTTCGATCGCCCGGTCCACACCGGCGCAGAAGCCACGGGGGTTGGCGAGTTTGATTTGCATGCTGTGCCTCGTGTCTTGCGCGCGAAAATTGATCGTAAACCTGTAGGAGCAAAGCTTGCTCGCGATAGCGGTGGATCAGCCAACAATGATGTCGACTGAAATGACGCTATCGCGAGCAAGCTTTGCTCCTACAGATGACCGTGTTCGGTCAGTTAAAGCGCTTTGACGGAGATGATTTCCACGTCAAAGGTCAGTGTCTTGCCTGCCAGCGGGTGGTTGAAGTCGATGGTCACGTTGGTGTCATCGAACTCTTTCACCACACCCGGCAATTCAGTATTGGCCGCATCGTTGAAGATCACCAGCAGGCCTGGAGACAGGTCCATGTCCTGGAACTGCGAACGCGGGATGATCTGCACGTTTTGCGGGTTTGGCTGACCGAACGCGTTTTCCGGTTCGATGCTCAGGGTACGCTTGTCCCCTGCCTTGAAACCGAACAGTGCCGCTTCGAAACCTGGCAACAAGTTGCCATCACCGACCTTGAAGGTCGCCGGGGCTTTGTCGAAGGTGCTGTCCACCGTGTCGCCGTTCTCCAGGCGCAATGCGAAATGCAAGGTGACTTCCGTGTTCTGGCCGATACGTTGTTCAGCCAATACCTGTTCAGTCATGAACGGTTTCTCCGGTTTTCTTACTTTTGAACATATCCAGTGCCAGCATGACAGCGCCCACAGTGATGGCACTGTCGGCAAAGTTGAACGCCGGGAAGTACCAGCGGTTCTGCCAGTGCACCAGAATGAAGTCGATCACATGGCCCAGGGCAATGCGGTCATAAAGGTTGCCCAGCGCACCGCCCAGCACCAATGCCAGGGCGATGGCCAGCCAGGTTTCGTTGCGTCCCAGGCGCTTGAGCCAGACCACCAGCACCCCACTGACCACCACGGCGATCAGGGCGAACAGCCAGCGCTGCCAGCCGGAGCTGTCCGCCAGGAAGCTGAACGCGGCGCCAGTGTTGTAGGCCAGGGTCCAACTGAAGTAATCGGGAATGATCACGATCTGCTGGTACATCTGGAGCTTGCCTTCGAAGTAGAACTTGCTGGCCTGGTCAATGACCAGAACCAGCAAACTCAACCAGAGCCAGCTCAGCCGTCCAAAACGGCCAACGGCATTAGGCATAGTGGCGAACCTCGCCAGCACCGCTGATGTTGTCGACGCAACGACCGCAGATTTCCGGATGCTCCGGGTTCACGCCGACGTCTTCACGGCAGTGCCAGCAACGGGCGCACTTGGCGTGAGCCGATTTGACGATCTTCAGCTTCAGGCCGCTGACTTCGGTGGCCACTGCATCCGCCGGTGCTTGCACGAAAGGCGAAACACTGGCGGTGGACGTGATCAGCACGAAGCGCAGTTCGTTGCTCAACTTGGCCAGGTCGGCGCTCAGGGCGTCTTCGGCGAACAGCGTCACTTCGGCTTGCAGGTTGCCACCGACAGCCTTGGCCGCACGCTGGATTTCCATTTCCTTGTTGACCGCCACCTTCACTTCCATGATGCGATCCCAGTATTCACGACCCAGCTCGAAGCCTTCCGGCAGTTCGCTCAGGCCTTCGTACCAAGTGTTGAGCATGACGGACTCGTTGCGCTCGCCCGGCAGGTATTGCCACAGCTCGTCGGCGGTGAACGCCAGGATCGGAGCGATCCAGCGCACCAGTGCTTCGGAGATGTGGAACAGCGCGGTCTGGCAGGAGCGACGGGCCTTGCTGTCGGCACCGGTGGTGTACTGGCGGTCCTTGATGATGTCGAGGTAGAAACCACCCAGCTCCTGCACGCAGAAGTTGTGGATCTTCGAGTACACGTTCCAGAAGCGGTATTCGCCGTAGTGCTCTTGCAACTCACGTTGCAGCAGCAGGGTACGGTCCACGGCCCAACGGTCCAGTGCCAGCATTTCTTCAGCCGGCAGCAGGTCGGTGGCCGGGTTGAAGCCGGTCAGGTTCGAGAGCAGGAAACGCGCGGTGTTACGGATACGCCGGTAGGCGTCCGCACTGCGTTGCAGGATCTGTTCAGAAACAGCCATCTCGCCAGAATAGTCAGTCGAAGCTACCCACAGACGCATGATGTCGGCGCCCAGGGTGTCGTTGACCTTTTGTGGCGCAATGACGTTGCCCAAGGACTTGGACATCTTGCGGCCAGACTCGTCGACGGTGAATCCGTGGGTCAGGAGTTCGCGGTACGGCGCGTGGTTGTCGATGGCGCAACCGGTCAGCAGCGACGAATGGAACCAGCCACGGTGCTGGTCCGAACCTTCCAGGTACAGGTCGGCGCGTGGACCGGTTTCGTGACCCATCGGGTGCGAACCGCGCAGGACGTGCCAGTGCGTGGTACCCGAATCGAACCAGACGTCCAGGGTGTCGCTGATCTTGTCGTATTGCGGCGCCTCGTCGCCCAGCAGCTCGGCGGCGTCCAGCTTGAACCAGGCTTCGATGCCTTCGACTTCGACGCGCTTGGCGACTTCTTCCATCAGTTCAACGGTGCGTGGATGCAGTTCGCCGCTTTCCTTGTTCAGGAAGAACGGGATCGGCACGCCCCAGTTGCGCTGACGGGAGATGCACCAGTCCGGACGGTTGGCGATCATCGAGTGCAGGCGCGCCTGGCCCCATGCAGGGACGAATTTAGTGTCTTCAATGGCTTTGAGCGAACGCTGGCGCAGGGTATCGCCGGTGGTCGGCTGCTTGTCCATGCCGATGAACCACTGCGCGGTGGCGCGGTAGATCAGCGGGGTCTTGTGGCGCCAGCAGTGCATGTAGCTGTGTTCGATGACTGTGGTGTGCATCAGCGCACCAACTTCAGTCAATTTGTCGACGATGGCCGGGTTGGCCTTCCAGATGAACTGGCCACCGAAGAACTCCAGCGATGGCACATATACGCCGTTGCTCTGGACCGGATTGAGGATGTCGTCGTTGACCATGCCGTACTTCTTGCAGGTCACGAAGTCGTCCACGCCATACGCCGGGGCGGAGTGAACCACACCGGTGCCGGCGCCCAGTTCGACGTAGTCGGCCAGATAAACTGGCGACAAACGGTCGTAGAACGGGTGGCGGAAATTGATCAGTTCCAGTGCCGAACCCGGCGCGGTGGCCAGTACGGTGCCTTCGACGCCGTAACGGGTCAGGCAGGACTCAACCAGCTCTTCAGCCAGAACCAGCAACTTGTCGCCGATATCGACCAGGGCGTAGTTGAATTCCGGGTGAACGTTCAGCGCCTGGTTGGCCGGGATGGTCCACGGGGTGGTGGTCCAGATCACGATCGCGGCAGGTTTTGCCAGCGATGGCAGGCCGAAAGCGGCAGCCAGCTTGGCTTCATCGGCAATCGGGAACGCTACGTCGATGGTCGAGGACTTCTTGTTCTCGTACTCGACTTCCGCTTCGGCCAGGGCCGAGCCGCAGTCGAAGCACCAGTTCACAGGCTTGAGGCCCTTGAACACGAAACCGCCCTTGACGATTTCGGCCAAGGCACGGATTTCACCGGCCTCGTTCTTGAAGTCCATGGTCTTGTACGGGTTGGCGAAATCGCCCAACACGCCCAGACGAATGAATTCGGATTTCTGGCCTTCGATCTGCTCGGTGGCGTACGCACGGCACAGTTCGCGGGTCTTGTCCGCGCCCAGGTTCTTGCCGTGGGTCACTTCGACCTTGTGCTCGATCGGCAGGCCGTGGCAGTCCCAACCCGGAACATAAGGCGCGTCGAAGCCCGACAGGGTCTTCGAGCGGATGATCATGTCCTTGAGGATCTTGTTCAGTGCATGACCGATGTGAATCGTGCCATTGGCGTACGGAGGACCGTCGTGCAGGACGAACTTCGGACGATCCTTGCCAATTTCGCGCAACTTTCCGTACAGGCCAATGCTGTCCCAGCGCTGCAGAATCTGCGGTTCGCGCTGAGGCAGGCCGGCCTTCATTGGGAAGGCGGTGTCCGGAAGGTTTAGCGTGGCTTTATAGTCGGTCATTTAAGGCTCTTCATTAGCGATGGGCGCTAGGTGCGGCTAGTGCACGGGCGGCGGCGACATCCGCGTTGATCGCCGTTTTCAGCGCCTCCAGAGAGGCGAAACGCTGCTCTTCACGCAGCTTGTGGTGGAAAACCACCGTCAAACGCCGGTCATACAGATCGCCGGCAAAATCTAAAAGATGTACTTCCAGGTGGGCCTTGCCATCACCTTGAACCGTGGGCCGCACGCCAATGTTGGCGACGCCGGGCCAGGTCTTGCCGTCGATCTCGACGTCGACCAGATAAACCCCAGTGAACGGCACGCGACGGCGCTTGAGTTGTATGTTGGCGGTGGGCGTACCCAGTTGCCGAGCCAGCTTCTGACCGTGCAGCACGCGCCCGGCAATCCGGTACGGGCGACCGAGCAGGCGTTCGGCGAGGCCAAAATCAGCAGCAGCCAGCGCGTTACGCACTTGGGTGCTGCTGACCCGGATGCCGTCCAGTTCGACGGTCTGCGCCGCTTCGACGGTAAAGCCTTGCATGACGCCAGCCTGCTGCAGGAAATCGAAATCACCGACCCGGTCACAACCGAAACGGAAGTCGTCACCGACTTCAAGGTGCTGCACGCCAAGGCCGTCGACCAGGATGGTATCGACGAACTCGCTGGCGCTGAGCTTGCTCAGGCGCTGATTGAACGCCAGGCAGAGCACCCGGTCGACACCTTCAGCCGCCAGCAGCTGCAATTTATCCCGCAGGCGGGCCAGTCGCGCCGGAGCAGTGTCGGGAGCGAAAAATTCCCGTGGCTGCGGCTCGAAAATCACCACACAGCTGGGCACGCCCAACTCGAGCGCACGCTCACGCAGCCGCGCCAGGATAGCCTGGTGGCCACGGTGTACACCGTCAAAGTTGCCAATAGTGGCGACGCAGCCCCGATGCTGGGGGCGCAGATTGTGGAGGCCTCGAACCAGCTGCATAACGCGCTTCTTGCTCATAAAGTGGTCGATTATAACCACACCCGGCGGCCGACGACAGGCAACACCGCCACCCAAAGTGATCGAGCCGACAAAAATGCCGGCCCGACCGTGATTATCGAGGTTTTATCCTCAGCCCAGCGCCTTGCGATTGAAATCGCGCAAGCGGAAGCCCAGCAACACTAACATGCCGAAATACGCCACCACACCGGCCACCACCAGGACACCCAGACGCAGGAAACGCTCAAGCATCTGCCCTTCGCCCCACGCTGGCATGAAGTGCATCCCCAGCAACAGCACGCCAGACATCACCGCCACCGCGACCACCAGCTTGAATGCGAACTTCGCCCACCCCGGCTGTGGCTGATACATCTGCTGCTTGCGCAGTTGATAGAAGAGCAACCCAGCGTTGAGGCAGGCGCCGGCACTGATGGCCAGCGCAAGACCGGCATGGGCCAGCGGGCCGATCAGCAACAGGTTGAACAGCTGAGTCACGACCAGGGTGAAAATTGCGATCTTCACCGGTGTACGGATGTTTTGTTGCGCATAAAAGCCCGGTGCCAGCACTTTGATCACAATAATTCCGAGCAAACCAACCGAATAGGCGATCAATGCTCGCTGAGTCATGGCCGCATCATGCGCGTCGAACTGACCGTATTGAAACAACGAAACGGTCAACGGCTCGGCCAGAATCCCCAGAGCCAAAGCGCAAGGCAGTACCAGCACGAAGCACAGGCGCAACCCCCAATCGAGGATTCGTGAATATTCGTGACGATCCTTGCTGGCGTAAGTCTTGGCCAGGGTCGGCAACAGAATCGTCCCCAACGCCACGCCTAGCACGCCAGACGGCAGCTCCATCAAGCGGTCGGCGTAGTACATCCAGGACACGGAGCCGGCAACCAGGAACGAAGCGAAAATGGTGTTGATGATCAACGAAATTTGGCTCACCGACACGCCAAGAATCGCCGGCAGCATCTGCTTCATCACCCGCCAGACACCACTGTCCCGCAAATTAAGGCGCGGCAGCACCAGCATGCCGATTTTTTTCAGATGCGGTAGTTGGTACAGCAACTGTGCCAACCCACCCACCAGCACCGCCCAGCCCAGCGCCATCACTGGCGGATCGAAATACGGCGTCAAGACCAGCGAAAAGATGATCATGCTCACATTGAGCAGGGTCGGCACAAAGGCCGGCACCGAAAAACGGTTCCAAGTGTTTAGGATTGCTCCCGCCAGGGAGGACAGGGAAATCAGCAAAATGTAGGGGAACGTCACCCGCAACAGGCTGGACGTCAGCTCGAATTTCTCCGGGGTGTTGGTGAAGCCCGGCGCCGTTACCCAGATAACCCACGGTGCCGCCAGCATGCCCAATGCCGTGACCAGCGCCAGCACCAGCGTCAACAGACCCGAAACGTAGGCAATAAAGGTGCGCGTCGCTTCTTCGCCCTTCTGGCTTTTATATTCGGCAAGAATCGGCACGAACGCCTGGGAAAACGCCCCCTCGGCAAAAATTCGACGCAGTAGATTGGGAAGTTTAAAGGCGATGAAGAAGGCGTCGGTCGCCATTCCGGCGCCAAAGGTACGCGCGATGAGGGTGTCACGAACAAAACCCAGAATCCGGGAAAGCATCGTGATAGAGCTGACGGCGGCCAACGATTTGAGCAGATTCATTGAAATTGTGCGTGCCTGTCGATAAACAGCAGGCGAACTCGGCGCCTACTTGTGCGATACTCCGCGCCGCAACAGCACAGAGCCAAAGCTCGCGAGTTTACAGGTCAAGCGCCGGAAATAAATATCCCGCCTCTTCAGATCGACCACTCAGCGGAACGCATCAACCGCCCTTGACAAGACTTCAACTCATCGGCATGATTCGCGGCCTATTTTGTTTGCTATTTCCTAAAAAGTCTTTCGAGGAGCTCGACGGTGGCCAACTCACCTTCCGCCAAAAAACGTGCAAAACAGGCTGAGAAGCGTCGCAGCCACAACGCCAGCCTGCGTTCCATGGTTCGTACCTACATCAAGAATGTAGTTAAAGCCATCGACGCAAAAGACGCTGCTAAAGCACAAGCTGCTTACGTTCTGGCTGTGCCAGTTATCGACCGTATGGCCGATAAAGGCATCATCCACAAGAACAAGGCCGCTCGCCATAAGAGCCGCCTGAATGGCCACGTTAAGGCCCTGAACGTTGCCGCTGCTGCCTAAGCGACGCGTTCATTAAAAAACCGACCTCAGGGTCGGTTTTTTATTGCCTGCTATTTACCAGGCACACAAAAAACTGTGGGAGCGAGCTTGCTCGCTCCCACAGGGTACTTGCAGCCTACTGGGGGCTCGCCCACGGCAAAATCGGTATCGCCGTCACCGCATTCTGCGGGCTGCCCTCGATCAAGCGATCGCTGTACACCAGATACACCAGCGTATTGCGCTTCTTATCCAGGAAACGCACCACCTGCATGGTCTTGAACACCAGGGATGTGCGCTCCTTGAACACCTCATCTCCATCCTTGAGCTCACCCCTGAAGCTGATAGGCCCGACCTGGCGACAGGCAATCGAAGCCTCGGCACGATCCTCGGCCAGACCCAGGCCACCCTTCACGCCACCGGTCTTGGCGCGTGAAAGGTAGCAGGTCACACCCTCGACCTTCGGATCATCGAATGCCTCTACGACTATCCGGTCGTTGGGACCGACGAACTTGAACACTGTCGATACCTGGCCGATTTCCTCGGCCGACGCCAGCAACGGCATCGCCAGCAGCAATCCCAACAAACCTTTTGCCATACGCATTCAGATATTCCTTCAGACCAGAATCAGGTTATCGCGGTGAACCAGCTCCGGCTCAGCCATGTAACCCAGCAAACCGACGATCGCTTCAGACGACTGACCGATGATTTTTTGCGCCTCCAGCGCACTGTAGTTCGCCAGGCCGCGAGCGATCTCTCGACCGTCCGGCGCTACGCACACCACCATCTCACCGCGACGGAAGCTGCCCTGAACCAGCTTAACCCCCACCGGCAGCAAACTTTTGTTGCCTTGGGACAGCGCGGTCACTGCCCCCGCATCCAGCACCAGGGTGCCACGGGTTTGCAAATGCCCGGCCAACCACTGCTTGCGCGCCGCCAACATGCCACGTTCTGGCGAGAGCAAGGTGCCAATGCGATCACCCGCTTTGAGGCGATCCAGCACGCGCTCGATGCGTCCACCCACAATGATCGTATGCGCACCGGAACGCGCCGCCAGACGTGCCGCACGCAGCTTGGTCTGCATGCCGCCGCGCCCCAGCGCACCACCGGTCCCGCCCGCCACCGCATCGAGCGCCGGATCATCGGCGCGCGCTTCGTAAATCAACTGGGCATCGGGATTGTTGCGCGGATCGGCGTCGAACATGCCATCGCGATCCGTCAGGATCACCAGCAAGTCCGCCTCGACCAGGTTGGCCACCAGCGCCGCCAGGGTGTCGTTGTCGCCAAATCGGATTTCGTCGGTGACTACGGTGTCGTTTTCGTTGATCACCGGAATGACTTTCAACTCGACCAGAGCACGCAGAGTACTGCGGGCGTTCAGGTAGCGCTTGCGATCAGACAGATCATCGTGAGTCAGAAGAATCTGCGCGGTGTGCCGGCCATGCTCGGCAAAGCTCGATTCCCAGGCCTGCACCAACCCCATCTGACCGATTGCTGCAGCGGCCTGGAGCTCGTGCATCGCACTGGGTCGCGAGGTCCAGCCCAGACGGCTCATGCCGGCCGCCACCGCCCCGGAGGACACCAGCACCAGCTCGACACCCGCCTCATGCAAGGCCACCATCTGTTCAACCCAGACACCCATTGCCGCGCGGTCCAGCCCCTTGCCGTCCGCCGTCAGCAAAGCGCTGCCGATTTTCACGACCCAACGCTGCGCACCCGTCACCTTGCTCCGCATCATCTTCAACCTTAGCTCGAGGGCAGCGCGACTTGGCGCTGCCCGTAACGTTATTCGTGATTACCAACTTACAGAACTATCGATTTCCAGATACTAAAACGCCGCTCGATTGAGCGGCGCTTAAGTTTATCGCAACGGATCAGTCACGCACGTAAATGATTTCCGGACCGTCTTCATCATCCACATCTTCTTCGTCCCAATCATCGTCGCCGATGTCGTGAACCGACTTGACGCCGCTGCGACGCAGAGCACGCTGATCATCCAGCGCTTGCAACTGGGCACGGGCCTCGTCTTCGATACGCTGATCGAGCTCCGCCAACTCTTCCCGGTAGGCCGGGTCGTTCGCCAGGCGATCGGCACGATCTTCCAGGTAACGCATGATGTCGTGGCACAGACGCTCGGTGTTCTGCTTGGCGATGGCCGAGATCACATAAACCGGGCCGGTCCACTCCAGGCGCTCCACGATTTCCTTGACGCGAGCATCGTGCTCTTCATCGAGGATCTGGTCGCATTTGTTCAGGATCAACCAACGATCACGCTCAGCCAGGGAAGGACTGAACTTGGTCAGCTCGCTAACGATGACTTCTGCCGCGTCCGCAGCACTGGTTTCATCCAGCGGCGCCATGTCGACGAGGTGCAACAGCAGGCGGGTACGCGACAAGTGCTTGAGGAAGCGAATCCCCAGACCAGCACCGTCGGATGCCCCTTCGATCAGACCCGGAATATCCGCGACCACAAAACTTTTCCAGCGATCGACGCTGACCACACCCAGGTTTGGCACCAGAGTGGTGAACGGGTAGTCGGCGACTTTCGGCTTGGCGGCCGACACCGAACGAATAAAGGTACTTTTGCCCGCATTCGGCAAGCCCAGCAGACCCACGTCCGCCAGCACTTTCATTTCCAGTTTCAGGTCACGCTGCTCGCCCGGCTTGCCCGGCGTGGTCTGACGTGGCGCGCGGTTGGTACTGGACTTGAAACGGGTGTTACCCAAGCCGTGCCAGCCACCATGGGCCACCAGCAGCTTCTGGCCAGCCTTGGTCAGGTCACCGATCACTTCCTGAGTGGCGGAGTCGATCACCGTGGTGCCGACTGGAACGCGCAGCACCAGATCCTCACCTTTCTTGCCGGTGCAATCGGTGCTGCCGCCATTGGAGCCACGCTCGGCATCGAAATGCCGGGTGTAACGATAGTCGACCAGGGTATTGAGGTTTTCGTCGGCGATCATGAAGACCGAGCCGCCGTCGCCGCCGTCACCACCGTTCGGACCACCGTTTTCGATGAATTTTTCGCGACGGAAACTCATGCAACCGTTACCGCCGTCGCCAGCCTTTACTCGGATCGATACTTCATCAACAAACTTCATAACAAAACGCCTCTCGCCATACGGACGAGCCGAAAAACAATCAAGACATAAGACTCTTGCAAAGATGAGCGCAGCGACCCCAAATCACGACCCGCATCGCACGCCGACAGCCCATACAAACAGCTTTGCAAGAGACTCACCCCACAAACGAAAAAGCCCCGTCGCAAGACAGGGCTTCTCCAGCATTCTCGCAATTAGGCTGCGACAACGCTCACGTAACGACGACCGAAGGCGCCTTTTACTTCGAACTTGATCACGCCTTCGACTTTAGCGAAGAGGGTGTGATCTTTACCCATGCCAACGCCGTAGCCAGCGTGGAATTGGGTGCCGCGCTGACGCACGATGATGTTGCCTGCTTTGATAGCCTGGCCGCCATACATCTTCACGCCAAGGCGTTTGGCTTCTGAGTCGCGACCGTTACGGGTACTACCACCAGCTTTTTTGTGTGCCATGAGTTCAATTCTCCTAGTGAGGAATTAGGCTGTAATTAAGCCTGAATACCGGTGATTTTGATCTCGGTGTACCACTGGCGGTGGCCCATACGCTTCATGTGGTGCTTACGGCGACGGAACTTGATGATGCGGACTTTATCGTGACGACCTTGGGAGATCACTTCAGCCACAACAGTAGCGCCAGCAACAACTGGAGCGCCGATGTTCACGTCGTCGCCATTGGCAACCAACAGAACGCGATCAAAGGTAACGGATTCGCCGGTAGCGACTTCCAGTTTTTCGATCTTCAGGTATTCACCCGGGGCGACCTTGTATTGCTTGCCGCCAGTAACGATTACTGCATAAGACATGGTATTTCTCCGATAATCCTGCTCACCCAGCTCTTTATAAGAAGAGGTATTGGCTGGCATGGCTGCATGGGGCTGGAAGGCCCGCTTGCAATTGCGTAAGGCAGGTGCTGCCCAGGAAGTTCAGGGTGCGCGATTGTACGCAAGGCACGAGCGCCTTGCAATAGGCCGTCCATCGCGCCTTGACAGGCCCGGACGTGGGTCCTAGCATGCCGCGCAACCCTTCTGGAGCGACTGTCGCTGATGCAACCCCAAGCTTTCTACCGCGCGGTGGCGGACGATTTTAGCGCCGTCGACGGCATCATCAAGAAGCAGCTGACTTCCCGAGTGCCGCTGGTATCGAAAATCGGCGATTACATTACCTCGGCCGGCGGCAAACGCCTTCGACCTTTATTAGTGTTGCTGTGTGGCAAGGCCCTGGGTCGCGAAGGCGATGACATGCGCCTGTTGGCCGCGACCATCGAATTCCTGCACACCGCGACCCTGCTGCATGACGACGTGGTCGACATGTCCGGCATGCGCCGTGGCCGCTCGACCGCCAACGCCATGTGGGGCAATGCCCCAAGCGTGCTGGTGGGCGACTTCCTGTATTCGCGTTCCTTCGAGATGATGGTCGAACTGGGCTCCATGCCGGTCATGAAGATTCTTTCGCAAGCCACACGCATCATCGCCGAAGGCGAAGTGCTGCAGCTGTCGAAGGTCCGTGACGCCAGCACCACCGAAGAAACCTACATGGAAGTCATCCGCGGCAAGACCGCGATGCTCTTCGAAGCCTCGACCCACAGCGCAGCGGCCTTGGCCGGTGCAACGCTTGAACAGAGCGAAGCGCTGCGCACCTTCGGCGATCACTTGGGCGTAGCCTTCCAACTGGTCGACGACTTGCTGGACTACAAGGGCGATGCCGAAACCCTGGGCAAGAACGTCGGTGACGATCTGGCTGAAGGCAAGCCAACCCTCCCGCTGATCTACACCATGCGCGAAGGTACGCCTGAGCAGGCAGCCTTGGTGCGCAAGGCGATCCAGAAAGGCGGCATCGAAGACCTGGAAAGCATCCGCGTAGCCGTGGAAGCCTCGGGTTCGCTGGAGTACACCGCGCAACTGGCCCGCGACTATGTAGCCCGTGCGATCAAGTGCCTCGATGCGCTGCCTGCCAGCGAGTATCGTGACGCACTGGTCGAGTTGAGCGAGTTTGCGGTCGCCCGAACGCACTGATCGCAAAGCAAGAGCAAAAGATCGCAGCCTTCGGCAGCTCCTACACACTCTGTAGGAGCTGCCGAAGGCTGCGATCTTTTGCTTTTGGCTCCACCCAGGAATAAAACCCTATATAATGTGCGCTTTTTAGCGATCCTGACTTCAAGGAGCCTTAGTGAGCACGTTGCCACCCTGCCCGAAATGCAATTCCGAATACACCTATGAAGACGGCGCCCAGCTGATCTGCCCCGAGTGCGCCCACGAATGGTCCGCCAACGGTGAAGCCGAAGCGGCATCCGATGATGCCGTGAAAAAGGATTCGGTTGGCAACGTCTTGCAGGACGGCGACACCATCACCGTGATCAAGGACCTCAAGGTCAAGGGCACGTCTCTGGTGGTCAAGGTCGGCACCAAGGTCAAAAATATCCGCCTGTGCGATGGCGATCACGACATTGACTGCAAGATCGACGGCATCGGCCCGATGAAGCTCAAGTCCGAGTTCGTCAGAAAAGTCTGATCCCGCTGCATTCCATCCCACGCCCGCCGTGGGGTGGCGCCCCCTCCTCCCGCATCACCCCACTCCTTCCTCGCAATAGCCAAACGCCATTCGTTTTGACCTGACGCAATCTTTACCCGGAAAAAATCGCAATCCGCCAATAGCCCCTTGCTATTTAATGAATAAGAATTATTCTCATTGAACCTCAATCAATGGAGATGAGACATGACTTATTTGATCGATGCCTGGCTGGATCGCCCACACCCTTACCTGAGGATTCTGCATCGGGAAACCGGGGAAGTCTGTGCGGTACTTGAAGAAGAAGCCTTGAACGAGCTGCAGGATCAAGGTGATCTGGATCTCGATGGCTTGAGCTCCAGTGAGCCGATGGTGCTCAAGGAAGTGGTGAGGAATCTGTTCCTGTTCTGCTATGCCCGGGCATTGCGCCCAACCGGTGAGCTACACAACAAGATTGAACTATGAAAGCCGCTGAAACCCATGTAGGAGCGAGGCTTGCCCGCGAAGCAGGCGACTCGGTTTACTTGAAACCGAGGTGACGCAATCGCGAGCAAGCTTCGCTCCTACAGGATCACGGTTTACAGAACGTCGAGCAGCTCGACGTCGAACACCAGTACGCTATGCGGCGGAATGCTGCCAACGCCTTGAGCGCCGTAAGCCAGTTCGCTCGGCACGTACAGGCGCCATTTGCTGCCGGCATTCATCAGTTGCAGGGCTTCGGTCCAGCCGGCGATCACGCCGCCAACCGGAAACTCTGCTGGCTGGCCGCGCTCGTAGGAGCTGTCGAACACGGTGCCGTCGATCAGGGTGCCGTGGTAGTGGGTACGCACGGTGTCTTCACGGGATGGCTTGGCGCCTTCACCGGCAGTCAGTACTTCGAACTGCAGGCCCGAAGCCAGGGTGGTGATGCCGTCACGCTTGGCGTTTTCAGCCAGGAAAGCCAGGCCTTCGCCTGCGGCCACTTCAGCCTTGGCTGCAGCTTCGGCTTGCATGATTTCGCGGATCACCTTGAAGCTGGCAGACATTTCTTCCTGACCAACACGGCTTGGCTTGCCGGCGAATGCGTCGGTCAGGCCTGCCAGGATCGCGTCCAGGCTGACGCCCGGTGGCGGGTTGTCGCGCAGTTGATCGCCCAGCTGACGGCCGATGCCGTAGCTGACGCGGGTTTCGTCGGTGGACAGATTTACTTCGGACATGACACTGCTCCGCTGTGCGGACGGCCCGCGAACTTGCCGTGCATGCACAGCGCGTCCCCGGAGCGCCCGGAACCAAAAAGGGTCAGCAGACTAGCACAGATGCCATCGTGATGATCAGGGCTGTCAGACCTGTCGTGCAGAGCGTTGGTCGATCGGCACCTTCAGGCTCTCGTCAATGTCACCGAGCCCGCACATCTCGTCATGCACCAGGTGATGCACAAGGTTGAAGTTCAACTTCGGAAAGGAGCGTAGAACATCACGGGCATGCTCCACCGAACGCAGGTGCATCATGTGACCGTGCCCATCGTTCAATGGATAGGCTGCGCCATGCATCCGCGCCTCCAGCAGGTAGATCCCGCCTTCCAGCGAAATCAGATTCAGCTCATCGACCTTTCCGGCGACGGCATAAGCATTCAGCTCTTGCAGGTTCATGAACGCACCTCAGCAGTGACGAATCATTACCATCACAGGGATATGCCTCGGCGCATCAAAGCACAAGCCAAAAACCATGCCGCTCGTCTGTTTTGACGAAATACTCTGTGGCGAGCGAGCTTGCTCGCGTTGGGCTGCGCAGCAGCCCCAGGAAGGCGGGATTCCGGCGGGAGCACGCTCCCTCGCCACAGGAAGCTCGTCAGGCCTCAGTGCTTGGTTACTTTATCCAGATAGCCCATGGCGAAGGCCGAGACCACGAACGTCATGTGAATGATCACATACCACTGCAGGTGTTCGGGATCGACATTCTTGGCATCCATGAAGATGCGCAGCAGGTGGATGGAAGAAATCGCCACAATCGAGGCAGCAACTTTCATCTTCAGCGAAGACGAGTCCATGGTGCCCAGCCAATTGAGCTTTTCCTTGGTGTCGTCGATGTCCAGCTGGGAAACGAAGTTTTCGTAACCGGAGATCATCACCATCACCAACAAACCACCCACCAGCGCCATGTCGATCAGCGACAGCAGCACCAGGATCAGGTCCGACTCGGCCATGGAAAAGACGTTGGGGATGACGTGGAAGACTTCCTGGAAGAATTTCAGCGCCAAGGCCAGCAGCCCAAGTGACAGCCCGAAGTAGATCGGTGCCAGCAGCCAGCGAGAGGCGTACATTGCGTTTTCGATAAAGCGTTCCATTGAATCTCACACGTGGTCTGAAAATGGCCGCGAGTATAACAGTCACCAGAAGCGACCATAAAACCGTCGGGAATCCG
Organism: Pseudomonas putida; assembly: GCF_050990305.1. Classification (GTDB taxonomy): domain Bacteria; phylum Pseudomonadota; class Gammaproteobacteria; order Pseudomonadales; family Pseudomonadaceae; genus Aquipseudomonas; species Aquipseudomonas putida_AH. Next base: position 5,691,881 of record NZ_CP158817.1, read on the forward strand.
CGACTTGCCCGTGTGTATCAAAGTTTTTCTGCTAGTGTCCAAACCATTGACGGCTCAGTGATATCGGACAGGAAGACTGGAAATGGATGTGCGTTTGCCCTTGACCAGCGCCGGAATCTGCCTGGCTCTTTTGCTAAGTGCCTGCTCGCCAAGCGAGGAGAAGCATGAGGTCAGCCTTGAAGAAAAGACGGCGCAGTTCGAAAAATCGCTGGATGCCATTACCGACCCGAAACTCAAGGATGCCGTGGCCGAACTCGGCGGTTCGTTGTTGCTGCTTGAACGGGCACAGCTCAAGCTCAACAGCAAACCGGTGGTGACCGAATACGGGGAGGATGCCCTCGCCGTCCTCAAGCACTACCCCACACCGCAGGCGCTGGTCGACACCTACATCAACGGCCTGTTCGTGCTGCATAAAGAATCCAGTTCCGACTACCTGACCGACCTGCAGCCGGTTTTTCCTTTCAACTTCAGTATTCCGGCCGCTTTTCTTTTTCCCCATGGCCTGGAATGGCAGTCAGTGACCCTGAGTAACAAACGCGTCATTGCCTTCCAGCCGGAATGGTCGGAAACCGATCCCGGCATTCAACTGAGCCCATCGAGTTCCAACCTGAGCAACCCCGATGACCTGACCGTCACCTACCCGTTCATCGAAGGTCTCGATGTCGACATCAAGAACCAGCCACAGCCGGTCAGCCTGCAAGGCAAGGTGGAAGTCATTGCGCCGCGCCGGCTCTACAGCTTCAACTTGACGAAAAAGGATGTTGGCCAGGCCCGCACCAACGACAACCTCAGCGTCACGCTGCTGAAACTGGGCACCAACTACGCAGAAATCGAATTCAACAACAGCGCGCCACAAGCACCTGAGGTCAGTGAGACACCACTGAACCCGCTGATTGTCCAGGCCAAAGACGCCACCGGGCAATTCCTTACGCGCTCCGGCTCGATCAACGAAACTGCCGCGCAGATTTCCTTCTATCAGCGACAACTGGCAAAAATGCAGCAACAGAAAGCCTGGAACGAGGCGTTCGAAAAACAGCTCGATGAAGAACAGCGTACGTTCGAGAAACAGCAGACTCACCGTTATTCGAAGGTGTACTTCAATGGCCCTATCGAGACCCTCGAAGTCAGCCTGCTGGACTTTTCAGCTGTCACCGTGACCCACAAAGACCTGAACCTGCCGGTCCGTCGCTTTGACCGTCACACCACGCAGAAGACCATCCAGCCGCTGAACCTGCCGGTGTTGGTGTATGGCGACCAGGCGCCCATCTGGCTCAAGGGCGCGACGCTGACCGAAGAACAACTGAAAAAAAGCGTCACCATCAGTCAGTCGGTGGACGACCCGAGCGCGGCGCGAATCGAGTTCAACCATCTCAAAACCTTCAATGATGAGCTGCTCGGCACCGACTTCAATCCTGGCGAAAGCCCGGTGAGCTTTTTCACCGAGGACCGCAATGGCAAACGCGATGAACCGATCGAGTTGCCGCCAGAGGCGTATCAGGTCGATCCCCTGCGCGACATCATCACCTACGATTTGAACCTGTTTCCGGAAACACCCGCGTATGTGGTCGGCTCCATCCCGCTGTTTCTGGCCACGGTCGAAAAACAGAGCATTGACGCCCGCCAATTGCCCAAAGGCTTGGAACTCAAAGGCAATGCGCTGGTGGTGGATCAGAAAGTTTTTCCCGAACAGGACTGGCGGTTTTATGCCAAGGACGACAGCGGCAATTACCTCAAGGAAATTCTTGCGGTCAGCCATGACGCGAGTCCGGAAGGCCCGGCTCTATTTACCGTGCATTATTTCTACGGACAACCCACGCGCCTGGAAACTTATCAGCGAACTGACCTCGTCACCGTGCAATACGGCTACGAGGTCAAACTCGACAAAGTTGACACGACCAAACTGGCTCAATAGCGCGGTTCAATGCTCGGGCCGGTAATCGAAACCACCGACGCTACGGCAACGGCCCCCATTGATTTCCCGCAACTGGGCTTGCAGATGCAGGCACCAGATTTGTGGGTCATCGGCCAATTCGTAGCCATGCAAGGTCAGGCTTTCAACGATGGTGTCGAGTATCGATTCAGCCGCGAACGGACCAGGAAATGGGCCTTGAGCCTTGATGGCTGAAGGTTGTTCGCCAGCCATTCCGGCAGCAAACAATAGAGTCCACATGCCCGTATCACCGGCCAATGGCTTGATGGAGCATTCGATACGGGTCACGAGACCCAGACATTGACGGGTGAGGCAGAGGTTGCGCGACATGGCGGCGACCCTCGGTAGATCCGGTATTCAGCCTTCACGAGAAGGCTGTTTCGATCCAGTGATTACTGTCCATATCCCTGAGCAGATAATAGAAGAAAAGTTTGACGGGTACGCCAGACGAAACCAGAAGGCGCCGAATGGTCATTGTGTGAATTTTGACGTCAGCGTGATGGCACTTTTGAGCCAGATACAAACCAAAAACTGTAGGAGCGAAGCTTGCTCGCGAAGGCGGCGTGTCAGGCGAAAAGGATGTCGACTGGCACTACGTCATCGCGAGCAAGCTTCGCTCCTACAGGGTTGATGGCATGTCAGGCCGGCTTGGCTTCCGCCAATGCTTCGACCGCCAACTCTTTCTCGGCTTCTTTCAAGTCGTCCTCGCTGATCATTTCAGCGATGACCCGCAGACGCTCCACCACCCGCGCATTGACGCTTCCTTCAGGAAACTCGCCATTCTCATCCGGTTCGCCCGCCGGCTCGCCCACTAGCAGGCTCAGCGCCTCGTCAGCCTGGCGCACCGCGTAGACATGGAACTGCCCCGCACGTACCGCCGCCAGCACTTTCTCGTCGAGCATCAGCGTGGCCACGTTGGCGTGCGGAATGATGGCGCCCTGCTCCCCTGTCAGCCCGCGGGCCTCGCAGAGGCGGAAGAAGCCTTCGATCTTCTCGTTGACCCCGCCCACCGCCTGCACTTCGCCGAACTGGTTGATCGAACCAGTGATGGCAAAGCACTGCTTGAGCGGGGTTTTCGACAGAGCCGAAATCAAGGTGCACGCCTCGCCCAGGGACGCACTGTCGCCGTCCACATATCCGTAGGACTGCTCCAGGGCGATACTCGCCGAAATCGCCAACGGGAATTCCTGGGCGTAACGGCTGCCCAGATACCCGGTGAGAATCATCACACCCTTGGAGTGGATCGGCTGACCGAGGTTGACCTCGCGCTCGATGTCGACGATGCCGCTGCCACCCGGGTACACCGTGGCGGAAATCCGCGCGGGTATACCGAAGGCCGAATCGCCGACTTCCAGCACCGTCAAACCGTTGCACTTGCCGACGGCAGCGCCATCGGTATCGATCAGAATGATCCCCGCCAACATGTCATCGAGAATCCGCGCCGACACGCGACCGGTGCGGGTGGCCTTGGCCTTGAGCGCTCGTTCGATGTGGCCGGCATCGGTCATTTCATCCCCGGCAAGATGACGAATGAAATCCGCTTCGCTGACCAACTGGAACAGGTCACCGATCCGCGCCGACAAACGCCCCTGATGCTCGGCCAGGCGCGCGCTGTAGGTCGCCAGACGTGCCACCGCATCAGCGGTCAGCGGTGCCATACCCTCCTCGGAAGTACGGGTTTTGAGCAACTGGGCGAATTGCTCCAGGCTTTCGTCGACCATCGGGATGTCTTCATCGAAATCCACCAGGACGCGGAACATCTCCTGGAAGTCCGGATCGAGGTCCTGCAGCGTGTAATAGAGCTGACGCGCACCGATGATGACGACTTTGACCTGCAGCGGAATGTGCTGCGGCGTCAGGGTAACGGTGGCAAAACGGCCCATCTCACTGAGCGGCGACTCCATCTTCAACTTGCGTGATTGCAGGGCACGTTTCAGCGCGTCCCACACGAACGGCTCGCTGAGCATTTTCTCCGCTTCAAGGATCAGGAAACCGCCATTGGCGCGGTGCAGAGCCCCCGGTCGCAGTTGCCGATACGTCGTGTACAGAGCGCCCTGATCGGTGCTGTATTCGATACGCCCAAAGAGGTTTTCGTAGGTCGGATGCGGCTCGAACACCACGGGCGCACCGCCGCTGGCCGAATGACCGACCACCAGGCTCGGGGCGTATTGCTCTTCCAGCAGCTTGCGGGCGACGGCGTCGGTCTTGCTGTCATCCACCAGTTGCTCGACCACGGTTTTGAGCAGGTACACCTGCATGGCTTGCAGGTAACCGCAGACCGCCGCGTTCTCGGCATATTTCTCCGACAACGGCGACAGCAATGGCTGCAGGGCCAGGGTGATGGTTTCTTCGTTGAGGTGACGTAGCTGGTTGCTCGACTCGCGCTTCCATTGCGGCAGGCTGGCGAGCTCTTCGTTCAACCGTTCTTCGAGGGCCGAGATGTCTTCGTGGAAACGCTCGCGCTCGGCTTCCGGCAATTGGGCGAACTCCGCCTCGTCCAGCGCCTTGCCTTCAAGCATCGGCGTAAAGGCGATGTTGCTGCTGTCGCGATAGAGCGCGACATCTTTCTCCAGCGCCAGGCGCTCGATCACGTCCAGCGCCTTGTCGTAGCGCTGATTGAACGCACGATCGATGGCACTTTTTTTCTGCTGATAGGACGGGTGTTCGAACACCGCTGGAAAGGTGGCCAGCAGGTTGTCGATCAGGCCGTTGATGTCACCGATAAAGGCACCGGCTGTGCCCGATGGCAATTCCAGTGCACGCGGCTCGCGCGGTTCATCGAAATTATTGACGTAGACCCAGTCCGCCGGGGTCTGCAGGCGCTTGCCTTCGGCCTTCAGGTAGCGTTTGACGAACGAAAACCGGCCGGTGCCGGGCTCACCCATGACGAATACGTTGTAACCGGGGCGCGGCATGGCCACACCGAACTGCAAGGCTTCGACCGCGCGTTCCTGGCCAAGCACACCGCGAAAGGGCTCCAGATCATTGGTGGTAGAGAAGCTGAACTGTTCAGCGGAAAACGGACGGGTCAGCGCTTCAGGCGCTAGACGCAAGCTGGCAGCAACAGGATCAGGCATCGGGCTTCCTTACATCAGGCGGGGCAGATAGCGGCATTCTGGCGCTGCCCATGCCTGACTGGCAAGGAGCGCCTCAGGCCAAAGCATAGACAAGTCGAAACCCCGGCGCAGAGCGGCGCCAAATCACTGTTTTTAGCCAATATTTCGCAAAAAATCACGGAACCCCGTGATCGTGCCTAAACTCCAAGTTGCGCGGCTGGACTAATAACCGGCCTTACTGGCGCCGTCGGGTATCAGGCCGGGCCAGCTCCCTTGTCTATTGGTATGCACACAAAGAGAACAAAGCTATGAAACGGATTCTTCTCGGTACTCTCTTCACCGCTGTATCCATCAACGCCATGGCTCAGTCGCCAGGCGGCCCGGATTGCGGTTGGGGCAACATGCTGTTCGAAGGTCAGCGTGGTACTCCGGCTCACATCCTGGCATCCACCACCAACGGCACTTCCGGTAACGCAACCTTCGGCATGACGTCCGGCACCAACGGTTGCTCCACCAACGCGTCGCTGACCTATGGCGGCAAATCCTGGTTTGCCATGAATGGCATGATGAACGAGCTGTCCGAAGACATGGCCAAAGGTCAGGGCGAAACGTTGACCACTTATGCCGTGGTACTGGGCGTGGCACCGGAAGACCGTGCGTACTTCGCCGCCGTCACTCATGAGCACTTCCAGCAGATCTTCAGCAAGGCTGACGTGACCGCCGAAGATGTGCACACCAACACCCTGGCCGTTCTGAAGAACGATCCTCGTCTGGCCAAGTACGCCACCCAGGCTTAAGCTCGACCCGCCCCGCTTCTTTTGGGAAGCGGGTTTATTTTTTGGACCCGCCCAACGCCAATCACCTGTAGGAGCTGTCGAGTGAAACGAGGCTGCGATCTTTGATTTTGAAGATCAAAAGATCGCAGCCTCGTTTCACTCGACAGCTCCTACAAGAGAGCGAAATTAACCGTTTTGGGTCTCTGTTTTTTCCTGTTTAAGTTGCTGACTATGCTCAAACGCCTTGCCTGGCTGGCGCTCTGTGTCTGCGCCCCGCTGTCCGCCGCGCCCCACATCGACCCTCAACGTTTGCAGCAACTGGCCAACGACCCTTTTTGGATTTCCCTGGGCCATTACGAAACCGCCAAGCTCGGCGGCTGGCGCAGCTATGTCAGCGACAAGAAGTTCTTCCTCGCCGCCGACGGCAACGAACACCCCGACCATGAACTGGCGGCCACCGTGCAGGCGCTGTACGCGCCGGCCAACGCTGGCGAGCAACATGCGCAATGCGTTTACCCGGCCCGTACCCGCTGGCTGAAAGCACAGCTCAACCTGACCGATCTGCCGACGGTTGACTGCGCCGAATTCAAGCAGTGGTTCAAGGATGTCTCGCCCCACAGTGCGGTGATGATTTTCCCGGCAGCCTACCTCAATAGTCCGTCCTCCATGTTCGGCCACACCCTGCTACGTATCGATCAGGCGGATGTGCAAAGCGACAAGACTTCGCTGCTCAGTTACGCGATCAACTTCGGCGCTTACATCGAAGGCTCGGACAACAGCATCCTCTACGCCTGGAAAGGCCTGATGGGCGGTTATCCCGGCCTGTTTGCACTGGTGCCTTACCAGGAAAAACTCTCCGAATACCGCAGCCTGGAAAACCGCGACCTGTGGGAGTACCGCTTGAACCTGACCCAGGCGGAGACCGAACGCATGGTCGAGCACGTCTGGGAGCTGAAGCAGATTCAGTTCGACTATTTCTTCTTTGACGAAAACTGCTCCTATCGTTTGCTGGAACTGCTGCAAGTGGCGCGTCCAAGCCTGCGCCTGACCGAGCAATTCCCAATCACGGCCATCCCGACCGACACGGTCAAAGCCGTGAAAGATGCCGGGTTGGTGGAGTCCATTCAGTACCGTCCTTCCCGCGAGCGCGAACTGCTCAGCCGTGCCGAGCCATTGACCGACGACGAACAGCAGTGGGTGCTGAAAGTCAGCGCAGACCAGAAACAACTGCAAGCCCCGGCATTCAAGGCTCAACCCCGAGACCGCCAGGCGCTGATCATCGATGCCGCCTATCGCCTGGAGCGCTACCGCGCCAACGGTCAGGAGCGCGACCCCGAACGCGCGCAGCGCAGCTTCGAACTGCTGCGGGCGATCAACCAGAACCCGGCGCCGGAGCTGGACATCCCGCAGCCTGGGCTGCCCGAGGACGGTCATGAGTCGCGCACCTGGCAGGCCGGGCTGGGCACCCGAGGCGACCGAGCCTTTGGCGAATATGGCCTGCGCATGGCTTATCACGATCTCAACGACAATGCCGAAAGCTTCCCCCTCGGCGCGCAGATCGAAATCCTGCAACTTAAATTGCGTCAATACGAAGGCAATGACTGGCAGGTGCAGCAACTGGATCTGGCGACCATTCGCTCCCTGACACCGCGCAATGAGCTGCTGCAGCCACTGTCATGGCAAGTCACTGGCGGCCTGGAGCGGGTGCCGGGCAAGCATGACGACGAGAACCTGGTCAGCCACGTCAATGGCGGTGGCGGCGGAACCTGGCAACTGGGCGACGACCTGCTGGGTTTCGCTCTTGGCACCGTGCGTGTGGAACACAACAATGATTTCGCCGGCTTTATCGCCCCGGCGGCGGGCTTCAATACCGGCCTGCTGTGGAAAAACCCACTTGGCAACTTCAGCCTGGAAACCAAGGGGGACTTCTTCACCAACGGCGAAGTGCGTCGTAGCCTGAGCCTGAATCAGCAATGGGAGCTGTCGCGCAATCTCGGACTGCGCTTGAGTGCCCAGCGCGAATTCAGCCACCTGGCCTCACCCGAGAATGAAGTGATGCTTGAGGTGAAGTGGTATCACTACTAAAAAGATCGCAGCCTTCGGCAGCTCCTACAGGGGTCGCGTACGCATGTAGGAGCTGCCGAAGGCTGCGATCTTTTGATCTTTCCTTCACACCCAGCTGACGCTCCCACCTCTAGACTTCCCATATCGGCCGTTGGACGGCCCGGGAGTCCAGGATGTGGCGTTGTGCAGGTGTTGTTGGTTTGTTGCTATTGATCGCAGGTTGCCAGTCAACCCACGAGGACTTGATCGCCAAGGGTTATCCACCGGCGTTCGCCGATGGTTTCGATGATGGGTGCAGCAGTGGCCGGCAAGCCGCCGGGGCCATTACTGGTGAGTTTCGCAAAAATGTCCCGCGTTATTTGAAAGACTCGAATTACGCCGAAGGCTGGAGCGATGGCTTTCGTCAGTGTCAGGCCATGCGCGAAAGCCAGGACCGCGAGGACTATCACAGCAACCATTGGGACGAGCGCGACAAAGCCTGGCAACAACAAAAGGATCAGGACACCGCCCGGGCTTATCGCTCGCAATAGGTCGCGGATAGACATCCACCCTGTAGGAGCAAAGCTTGCTCGCGATAGGATCAATGCGGTACATCTTGGTGACTGCGCCGACGCCATCGCGAGCAAGCTCTGCTCCTACAAGCCTGCAACCATGGCCCAAATCCAATAACGGGAGCACACCATGAGCCGCGCCTTCGTCAATGAAGATAATGCCGCCGCCCAAGCCGACCAGCCGGTCGAAAGGCAGGTCAGTGCGCAACCCAACTACGTCACGCCTGCAGGCCTTGCCCAGTTGCAGGACAAGGTCGCCGAGTTGCAGTCCCTGCACAGCGAACAATCGGCGCTCGGCGACCAGGCGGACAAACAATTGATGGCTAACCTTGAGCGCGATCTGCGCTACTTCCATCAACGCCTGCAAAGTGCCCAGGTGGTGCCGCCCGCGGCCTCAACCCGCAAAGTCCAGATCGGCAGTTGGGTCACCTATGCCGATGAGCACAATACCGAGCGCCGCGTGCAACTGGTCGGCGAAGATCAGGCCGATGCCGCCAGGGGCCTGATCAACTGGGGATCGCCCTTGGGTCGGGCGTTGCTCGGGGCGCAACTCGGTGACGAGGTGCTGTGGCAACGCCCGGCCGGCGATCAGCGGATCGAGATCATCTGCATCGAACCGGCTTAAACCACGCCCTGGGCCAGCATGGCATCGGCGACTTTGACGAAGCCGGCAATGTTCGCGCCTTTGACGTAATTGACCTGACCGTTCTCTTCACCATAATGCACGCAAGCGTGGTGGATCGACTGCATGATCGCGTGCAGCTTGCTGTCCACTTCACCGCCGGTCCACAGCAGGCGCATGGCGTTCTGCGACATTTCCAGACCGCTCACCGCAACCCCGCCGGCGTTGGACGCCTTGCCCGGTGCGAACAGGATGTTGGCTTCGATAAACAGGTCCACGGCGTCCAGGGTGGTCGGCATGTTCGCGCCTTCTGCCACACAGATGCAGCCGTTGCGCAGCAATGCGCGAGCGGCATCGGCATCCAGTTCGTTTTGCGTGGCGCACGGCAGTGCGATGTCGCAGCTCAGGTTCCACGGATGCTGTCCGGCAAGGAACTCCAGACCAAAACGACCGGCCAGCTCGCTGATACGGCCGCGCTGAACGTTTTTCAGCTCCAGCAACGCTTGCCACTGTGCCTCGGTCAAACCGCTTTCGCAGTACAGCGTGCCTTCGGAGTCCGACAGCGAAATCACTTTGCCGCCCAGGTCCATGACCTTGCGGGCCGCGTATTGCGCGACGTTGCCGGAGCCGGAAATCGCTACGCGCTTGCCTTCGACCGACAAACCGCGACGCTTGAGCATTTCCTCGGCGAAGTACACGCAACCGAAACCGGTGGCCTCCGGGCGAATCAGGCTGCCGCCGTAGCTCGGCCCCTTGCCGGTCAACACGCTGGTGAACTGGTTGCTCAGGCGCTTGTATTGGCCGAACAGGAAACCGATCTCGCGGGCGCCAACGCCGATATCACCGGCCGGCACGTCAACGTCGGCACCGATGTGACGGTACAGCTCGCTCATGAAGGCCTGGCAGAAGCGCATGACTTCCGCATCGCTCTTGCCCTTCGGATCGAAGTCCGAACCGCCCTTGCCGCCACCCATGGGCAGCGAAGTGAGGGAGTTTTTGAAGGTCTGCTCGAAAGCGAGGAACTTCAACACGCCCAGATTCACCGAAGGGTGGAAACGCAGGCCGCCCTTGTACGGACCGATGGCGCTGTTCATCTGCACGCGGAAACCGCGATTGACTTGCACTTTGCCGTGATCGTCGACCCAGGAAACCCGAAACACCACCGCCCGCTCCGGCTCGCAGATACGCTCCAGAATTCCCGAGGTCAGGTAGTGTGGATTGGTTTCGAGAAAGGGCCACAGGCTACGCAGGACCTCTTCCACGGCCTGGTGGAACTCAGGCTGATCCGGGTCGCGTTTTTTCAGACGGGCAAGGAAGGAGTCGACGGATTCGATCATGGAAAAGTCTCGGCAAATTTATTGTCGTTGGAGTAAATGGAGCCGGACTGTAACAAACGATTCACGCACAAGAACAGCGCAGAATGTCGCCTTTATGAAATTAAATGGTGCAAAGGATATAAATTAATCCTGTTTTACGGGTATTTGCGCACCTAAAAAGGGATTCACACATCAGATTTTGCACCACCAGTGACTCCCTCTTCGCGAGCAAGCTCTGCTCCTACAAGTTGATCGCGTACTCCTGTAGGAGCGAAGCTTGCTCGCGAAGGATTCACATCGGCACCACTGAAAAAACTCAAAAAAAAACGGAGCCCGAAGGCTCCGTTCTTTCATGCAACCAACCCGAAATCAGGCCAGTTTCTTGTGCCGTACACGGTGCGGCTGGGCAGCCGCTTCGCCGAGGCGCTTTTTGCGGTCGGCTTCGTATTCGGTGTAGTTGCCTTCGAAGAACACTGCTTGCGAATCGTCTTCGTACGCCAGGATGTGAGTCGCCACGCGGTCAAGGAACCACCGATCGTGAGAGATCACAATGGCGGCGCCTGGGAAGTCCAGCAGGGCTTCTTCCAGGGAACGCAGGGTTTCAACGTCGAGGTCGTTGGACGGTTCGTCGAGCAGCAGGACGTTGCCGCCCTCTTTCAGCGTCAGGGCCAGGTGCAGACGACCGCGCTCACCACCGGACAGGTCCTTGACGAACTTCTGCTGATCGCCGCCCTTGAAGTTGAAGCGACCGACGTAGGTACGCGACGGGATCTCGTAGTTGCCGATGCGGATCTGGTCGGAACCGTCGGAGATTTGCTGGAACACGGTCTTGCTGCCGTCCAGGTCTTCGCGGCTCTGATCCACGCAAGCCAGTTGCACGGTTTCGCCGATTTCGATGGAGCCCGAATCCGGAGTTTCCTTGCCCATCAGCATGCGGAACAAGGTCGACTTACCGGCACCGTTACCACCGATAACGCCGACGATGGCGCCTTTAGGCATGGAGAACGACAGGTTGTCGATCAGCACGCGATCGCCATAGCCCTTGGTGACGTTTTTGAACTCGATGACCTTGTCGCCCAGGCGCGGGCCGGCCGGGATGTAGATCTCGTTGGTTTCGCTGCGCTTCTGGAATTCCTGCGATTGCATTTCTTCGAAGCGTTGCAGACGAGCCTTGGATTTCGACTGGCGGGCCTTGGCGCCTTTGCGCACCCACTCCAGTTCTTCCTTCATGGCTTTTTCGTGAGCCGACTGCTGCTTGGACTCCTGGGCCAGACGATCGGACTTGGCCTCTAGCCAACCCGAGTAGTTGCCCTCGTAAGGAATGCCCGCGCCGCGGTCGAGTTCCAGAATCCAGCCTGCGACGTTGTCCAAGAAGTAACGGTCGTGCGTGATCGCAACCACGGTGCCCGGGAAATCGTGCAGGAAATGCTCCAGCCAGGCGACGGAATCGGCATCCAGGTGGTTGGTTGGTTCATCGAGCAGCAACATGTCAGGGGCCGACAGCAGCAGGCGGCACAGGGCCACACGACGCTTCTCACCACCGGACAGGTGTTCAACCTTGGCATCCCAGGCCGGCAGACGCAGCGCATCGGCGGCGACTTCCAGTTGGCGCTCCAGGTTGTGACCGTCGCTGGCCTGCAGGATGGCTTCGAGCTTGGCCTGTTCGGCTGCCAACTTGTCGAAGTCGGCATCCGGATCGGCGTAGGCGGCATAGACCTCGTCCAGGCGAGCTTGCGCGTCCTTGATCACGCTGACCGCTTCCTCGACCACTTCACGCACGGTCTTGGTCGGATCCAGTTGTGGTTCCTGCGGCAGATAACCGATGTTCAGCTCCGGCATCGGACGAGCTTCACCCTCAAACTCGGTGTCGACGCCCGCCATGATTTTCAGCAGCGTGGACTTACCCGAACCGTTGAGGCCGAGTACGCCGATCTTGGCGCCAGGAAAGAACGACAGGGAGATGTTTTTCAGGATTTCCCGCTTCGGCGGCACAACTTTGCCCAGCCGATGCATGGTGAATACGTATTGAGCCATGGAGAACCTTGGGTCAGTGACTGATGAATGATTAGGGCACAGGCGATGCCTGGCCAGGCTGTGCGCGACGTCCGATTGAAGCTTTCAATATGTGCGCGCTGAAAAAGCCTGATTCTAGGAGCTGGAACGCTCCCGCGTAACCGGCAAAGCTACCTTAATGACAGATGGCCGTCCAGCCGAGCGGGACTGGCACTTTGCCACAACTCAAGGCATGCTAGCCGCCCTTCGGGCGTCCGGCTTATAGTGCACGTCGCGCCAGTCCAGCCAAACCGCAGGATTAAAGTTTGTCCAACGTTCCTCCGTCCCTGACCACCAGCGCCCCCACAGCAGCGCCCGGTTCGCCCCTGCGCGGAACCCTCAAAGGCGCGTTGGCGATGTTGGTGCTTTTGCTGCTTGCACTGCTGTTCTGGCAACTGCTGGACCAGCTACGCGAAACCCGAAAAATCCAGCGTCAATACACCATCGACTACACCGCCGACCTGGCCTCGCAAGTCAGCCTGAACATGGCGCTCAACGCACAGATCGCCCTCAACCTGCTACCGATCGTCGAGCAGCCGCAAAGTACCGACGAGCTGCAGGAGCTGCTGCGCAAGCTGCAAAAGTCATTGCCTGATTTGACCAGTCTTGCCCTGCTCAGCCCGTCCGGAACAATCCTCGCGGACAGCGCGACCAACAGCGAAGACGCCGACTATCTGAGTGAACTGGTGCGCCGAAGTCGTGCCCAGCCTCACTACTTCAGCAATGCCATTGATGGCTCGGTGGTTCACCTGCTCTTGCATCAGGCCAGCGGCAGCACCCGGGGCTATTGGGCCTTGCGCCTGAAACCGATGTTCTTTTCGTCACTGACCAACCTGAACGAGCCCGATGGCCGTCCGCAATGGCTGGTGGAAAATCGCTTCAACCACCAGATCATCAGCCGCGATGTGGCACTGCCGTTGGTCAACCCGGGCACGCTGACCCAGGACGATCTGACGAACAGTGTGCTGACCGTTCCACTGAGCGGCAGCGACTGGCAGTTGCGCGGGCTGTTCGATCGACAGCGGGTGCTCGAAGAGCTGCTGCCAGCGTTCATCGGCAAATGCCTGCTGTGCCTGGCCCTTTCCATATTGCCGTTTATCGTGCTGCTGAACATGCGGCGGCGTCAGCGCCAGTTGCATGAAGGTCGCCGGCGCTATCAGGACATTTTCGAAGGCACTGGCGTCGCACTGTGCGTACTCGATATGTCCAGTCTCGCCAACACCCTCGACAAGGCCCGATTGCAGAACACAGAACAATTGCAGGCGTGGCTGGATAACCCGGAACAACGCCGCCAATTGTTGCAGGTACTGCGTATTACCGAGGTCAATCAGATGGCCCTGCAACTGCTGAACGTCGGCGGTTGCGCGCAAGCCTGGGACCTGCTGATCAACAGCAACCCACTCGATGGCAGCGCCATCGGCAATCAAGTGCTCGAAGCGGTTCTCAATCAGCAACCGCAACTTGAGTTGGAAATCAAACGCCGGGACGCCAATGGCCGCGACCAGCACCTGTGGCTGGTGTTGCGCCTGCCGCAAAGCCCTGAAGACTATAAAGCGGTGATCCTGAGCATCACCGATATCACCAGCCGCAAGTTGATCGAGTTGTCATTGCAGGAGCGCGAAGGCTTCTGGTCCGATGTGGTGCGCACCGTGCCCGATCACCTGTATGTGCAGGACGTGATCAGCCAACGCATGATCTTCAGCAACCACCATCTGGGCCAGACCCTGGGCTACAACCGCACCGAACTACAGCAGATGGGCGAGTACTTCTGGGAAATACTTCTACATCCCGACGATGCCGACTACTACCACCGCTCGCGCCAGATCCAGCGCCAAGGTGGCTACAGCCAATTGATGCAATGCCAGTTGCGCTTCCGGCACCGGGACGGTGAATGGCGTCGTTTCGACATTCGCGAACAGGCCCTGGCGCGGGACGAACACGATCAAGTGACCCGCATCATTGGCGTGGCCAAGGACGTCACCGAGCAGATCGAAGCCAGCGAGTCCTTGCGTGACAGTGAACAGCGCTACCGTATGCTCGCCGAAAGTATCAGTGACGTGATTTTCTCCACCGACAACCGCATGACGCTCAATTACGTCAGCCCATCGGTACAACTCGTGCTGGGTTACGACGCCGAATGGATTTTCCAGAACGGCTGGCAATCGACCATCGCCAACCCGCAGCAATTGACCGGCATCTACAGCCTGATGGAGCGGGTCAACAAAGCGCTTGATCGACCCGAACAACTGGCCCTGTTGCGCAGCCAGGTGCAGACTCAATTATTCCTGTTCGACTGCCTGCGGGCCGACGGGCGCAAGATTCCCATCGAGTTGCGGCTGGTACTGGTCTGGGACGAGCATGGCACCTTCGAAGGCGTGCTCGGGGTCGGTCGCGACATCAGCCAGCAACGCCGCGCCGAAAAAGACCTGCGCATGGCCGCCACGGTATTTGAACACTCGACCTCGGCGATCCTGATCACCGACCCGGCCGGCTACATTGTCCAGGCCAACGAAGCCTTCAGCCGCGTCAGCGGTTATGCGGTGGAACAGGTCCTCGACCAGTTGCCGAACATGCTGACCGTCGACGAGCAGCAAGAAGCCCATCTGCGCTATGTGCTCAAACAGCTGAGCCAGAACAGTACCTGGGAAGGCGAAGTCTGGCTCAAGCGGCGCAATGGCGAGCATTACCCTGCCTGGGTCGGCATTACCGCGGTGCTGGACGATGAAGGCGATTTGGCCAGTTACGTCTGCTTCTTCAGCGACATCAGCGAACGCAAGGCCAGTGAGCAGCGCATTCACCGCCTCGCCTATTACGACGCCCTGACTCACCTGCCCAACCGCACACTGTTCCAGGATCGCCTGCACACCGCCTTGCAAGCGGCCGAGCGGCAGAAATCCTGGGTGGTGCTGATGTTCCTCGACCTCGACCGTTTCAAGCCGATCAACGACTCCCTGGGCCACGCCGCCGGCGACCGCATGCTCAAGGAAATGGCTACGCGCCTGCTCGGTTGCGTCGACGATGACGACACTGTGGCGCGCATGGGCGGCGATGAGTTCACTTTGCTCCTGCAACCGCGGGCCAACCGTGAAATCGCCTTGACCCGCGCGATTCATGTGGCGGAACAGATCCTCGCCAGCCTGGTGAAACCCTTCGTGCTCGAGGGCCGCGAGTTCTTCGTCACCGCCAGTATCGGCATCGCCCTGAGCCCGCAGGATGGTAACGAGCTCAGCCAATTGATGAAGAACGCCGACACCGCGATGTACCACGCCAAAGAGCGCGGCAAGAACAACTTCCAGTTCTATCAGGCGGACATGAACGCCAGCGCCCTGGAGCGCCTGGAACTGGAAAGCGACTTGCGCCATGCCCTGGAACAGAATGAGTTCGTGCTGTTTTACCAGCCGCAATTCAGTGGCGACGGCAAACGTTTGACCGGTGCCGAAGCCCTGCTGCGCTGGCGCCATCCGCGCCGTGGCCTCGTTCCGCCAGGTGATTTCATTCCGGTGCTTGAAGAGTTGGGTCTGGTGGTGGATGTGGGCGACTGGGTGATCAGCGAGGCTTGCCGTCAGCTCAAGGCCTGGCATCAGGCCAAGGTGCGGGTGCCAAAGGTGTCGGTGAACATTTCGGCACGGCAGTTCTCCGATGGCCAACTCGGCACGCGGATCGCCACCACTCTTAAGGACACAGGCCTGCCGCCGGCGTGCCTGGAGTTGGAACTGACCGAAAGTATCCTCATGCGCGAAGTCAGCGAGGCCATGCAGATTCTCGACGGCCTGAAAAACCTCGGCCTGAGCATCGCCGTCGACGACTTCGGCACCGGTTACTCATCGCTCAACTACCTCAAGCAGTTCCCGATCGATGTGCTCAAAATCGACCGCACCTTCGTCGACGGCCTGCCATCGGGCGAACAAGATGCGCAGATCGCCCGCGCGATCATCGCCATGGCCCACAGCCTCAACCTGGCGGTGATCGCCGAGGGCGTGGAAACCCACGAGCAGCTTGATTTCCTCAGGGAGCACGGTTGCGATGAAGTCCAGGGTTACCTGTTCGGCCGCCCGATGCCGGCGGACATGTTCGCCGTGCAGTTCAGCAATGATGCGCTCTTCGTCTTCGACTGAAGCTTCGCGCAAACGCTGAAAAGATCGCAGCCTGCGGCAGCTCCTACCTGTAAATGCATCCCTCTGTAGGAGCTGCCGCAGGCTGCGATCTTTTGACTTTGAGGTCATGAACACCACTTGTCCGCGACATGATGTCCTTTCATATGCCTTCCAAAACTCGTTGGGGTAGAATGCCCCCCTTTTCCGCCCCCGATCCTTGAGGACCGCCATGTTCAGCCGTGATTTGACTATTGCCAAGTACGACGCCGATCTCTTTGCCGCCATGGAGCAAGAAGCTCAGCGCCAGGAAGAGCACATTGAGCTGATCGCTTCGGAAAACTACACCAGCCCTGCGGTGATGGAAGCTCAAGGCTCGGTACTGACCAACAAGTACGCCGAAGGCTACCCAGGCAAGCGCTACTACGGCGGTTGCGAGTACGTCGACATCGTCGAGCAGCTTGCAATTGATCGAGCCAAGGAACTGTTCGGTGCCGACTACGCCAACGTCCAGCCGCACGCTGGCTCGCAAGCCAACAGCGCCGTCTACCTGGCCCTGCTGTCGGCCGGTGACACCATCCTGGGCATGAGCCTGGCCCACGGCGGTCACCTGACCCACGGCGCCAGCGTTTCGTCTTCGGGCAAGCTCTACAACGCCATCCAGTACGGCATCGACGCCAATGGCCTGATCGACTACGACGAAGTCGAGCGCCTGGCGGTCGAGCACAAGCCAAAAATGATCGTGGCCGGTTTCTCTGCCTACTCGCAGATCCTGGACTTCCCGCGTTTCCGCGCCATCGCTGACAAAGTCGGCGCTTACCTGTTCGTTGATATGGCCCACGTGGCCGGTCTGGTCGCCGCTGGCGTCTACCCGAACCCAGTGCCATTCGCTGACGTCGTGACCACCACCACCCACAAGACCCTGCGCGGTCCACGTGGCGGCCTGATCCTGGCTCGCGCCAACGCCGACATCGAGAAGAAACTGAACTCCGCGGTATTCCCTGGCGCCCAGGGCGGCCCGCTGGAGCACGTGATCGCTGCCAAGGCGATCTGCTTCAAGGAAGCACTGCAGCCTGAGTTCAAGGCCTACCAGCAACAAGTGGTGAAAAACGCCCAGGCCATGGCCAGCGTGTTCATCGAGCGCGGTTTCGACGTGGTGTCCGGTGGTACTCAGAACCACCTGTTCCTGCTGTCGCTGATCAAGCAGGAGATCTCCGGTAAAGACGCTGACGCCGCGCTGGGCAAAGCGTTCATCACCGTGAACAAGAACTCCGTGCCAAACGATCCACGCTCCCCGTTCGTCACCTCCGGCCTGCGCTTCGGCACTCCGGCTGTGACCACTCGCGGCTTCAAAGAAGCCGAGTGCAAGGAACTGGCCGGCTGGATCTGCGACATCCTGGCTGACCTGAACAACGAAGCGGTCATCGACGCCGTACGTGAGAAGGTGAAGGCCATCTGCAAGAAGCTGCCGGTGTACGGCGCTTGATTGTAGATCGTGATTAAAAAAACCCGGCCTTGGCCGGGTTTTTTATACCCGTGTTTTTTTCGAATAAACTCAGTCGCTCTGCCAGACACTAAAATAGCGAACCGAAACAGCCCGTCACAATAACCAAACCACCCGTCCACACCCTCAAGGTAAAGTTCATGAACTAACACTTTATGGAGTTATTTATGAGCACGGACCAGCAGCGTTCATTTACAGCCAGACTGACCATCGACCACCATCAACTCAACTTCCTTAACATCCTTCACGGCAAGCCTGTCATCATTAACGACACCGTATTCAGCGGTGGCTTCTTCACGGGCGCGGTACAAAGCCGAGACCATTCAAACCTATTAAGCTTTCGCCCAGACTGCCATGAAAAAGTTGCACCCCTGAACATTTACTTCAGATGCAGCGATGATTATTACGTGATGTATGTTCACTCACCTGCGGTCTATCGTTGGAACTGCATCGATACGAATCCAAAGCGCATACTTGGAGCCTTTCCGGCCGCCGGAAGCCAAACGGCCTCCTTCAACCTGTTCGACCGAAACGGTCGAGTCGTCACGCTGGATGATCTGTATGGACCCGTTCACACCCTCTGGCTAAAAGCCCGAAATGCGGGAAAGCTTGGTGGAATGAAAGTGCGTGGATCACCGCATATTTATCTTGCCGACGCCGGCGATGACGGACTTCCTTTCAAGCTGAACATCCTCAAAAGAAACGTACCCTTTTAAATCCGAACGCCCAATACCTATTACCCCAAAATACTCAAACACAAGGATGAGTTATCATGAGTACCAATCAAGAAAAATCGTTTACAGCCACACTAACCACTTCAGCAGGACACTTACATCTCCCTTACTTAACCAATAACCGAAAAATACTCGCCCCGAAAACCGGATACGATCCCTTTTCATTCGAATCACAAAGAGAAATATCAAACTACCTGTGCGTCTCAAATAACGCACCCGCCTCACAACTAACTTTCTACTTCCGCTGCATCGATGATTATTATTCGATTTACGTTATGACCAATAGAACCTACCACAACCGAGCCTTGAGCAATGAAGATGAAGACTTCATCAGTGCTCACCCCTACGATGACGACCAGACCACCTACAACCTGCTCAGCGGCGGAAAAATCGTGACCATGGATCAACTGCAAGGCGATTCGATGACACTAAGGATCCAGACACGAGGAGGCCGTACGCTGCATGTAAAACCTTTCCTTTACAAAAACAAACCACACCAAAGGACACAGGAACAGGCCGGTCAGGCTGTCTGCACCGGAAAAAAAGGCGGGGTCCCCTTGGATTTCAGATTGAATATCCTGCAACGCAACATCCTGCTATGACGCTGCCCCCGCAAGCGTCATCCTTCAAATCGGCATCGGTCATTTGTTAATCATCATCGGATCGCCAGCCAGCCTATGCTGTGGTGGCGATCCGAGCCTTACTCAGCCGCCACCCGCGCGAACCCCTCGCGAATTGTTTCCTCCGGCAAGTCATCAGCAATGAACACAATCACGCTCTCACGGGCTTCATCCTCCGCCCACTCCGTGTCCCAGTCGAAACCGTAAAGCTTCAGAACACCCTGAAACACCATGCGTCGTGGCTCCCCAAGGATGTTCAACACCCCCTTGTAGCGCAGCAACTGCTTGCCATGGTCTTCCAGCAAGTCATTCATGAATTCGCTGAGCTTGTCGATATCCAGCGGTTTGTCGGTGCGCAACACCAGGCTGGAGATGCGGTCGATGGATGGGGCATTCGTCACCGGGCGTAAACTCACGCCACCACCGAGGTCGGCATTGAGGTTGAAACCACGCACATCGAGCAGCTCCGCCAAGTCAATCTTGCCGTGGTCGACCACGCGAATCGGAGCACGACGATTGATGCGGGTCAGACGCTCACTTAACGCGTCGAATGCGGGCTCATCCACCAGATCCCGCTTGCTGACCAGCAGGCGGTCGGCAAAACCGACCTGCGCTTGAGCGATGGTTTGGGTCAGGTGCTGATCAGCGTGCGCCGCATCGACCAGAGTGATGATCCCGTCAAGGATGTAACGCTCACGCAGTTCTTCGTCGATGAAGAACGTCTGCGCCACCGGTGCGGGATCAGCCAGCCCGGTGCATTCGATCACCAGACGGTCGAAGACGATTTCACCGCTGTCCAGGCGTTCGAGCAGCAAGTAAAGCGCCTTGGTCAGGTCGGTGTGAATGGTGCAGCAGACGCAGCCGTTGGACAGCGTCATCACTTGCACCGGCTCATCACCCAGCAGTTGGGTGTCGATACCGGCGTCACTGAATTCGTTCTCGATCACGGCGATTTTCAGGCCGTGCTCGGCTTTGAGCAGATGGCGCAGCAGCGTGGTTTTGCCGGCGCCGAGGAAGCCGCTGAGGATCGTGACTGGAATGGGGGAGGACAAATGCAAGTCTCCTGATTTCACAAAAATAGAGAGCAACACAAATTAAATGTGGGAGCGGGCTTGCTCGCGAAAGCAGTATGTCAGTCAGCAAAAATGTTGAATGACAGATTGCATTCGCGAGCAAGCCCGCTCCCACAAGGTATTGCGTCAACCTGGCTGTCGAATCAACAGCACTTGGGCCCACCCTTGCCACCGTAACGGGCTTCCTGGCGTTCGCGGAAGAACGCCTCGTAGCTCATCACAGGTTTGTCCGGGTGTTTGCTTTGCATGTGCTCGACGTAGTTGTCGTAGTCGGGCATGCCGACCATCAGACGCGCGGCCTGACCGAGGTATTTGCCCAGGCGACTCAAGTCATTGAACATGCTGCACTCCTTGATCACGCATCCGGCAGCGCCTGGAAGGGCGATTCTTTATCCGTACGTTCTTTTTTGCCCCAGGCGGCGATGCCGACCTTGAGCACATAGAACAGGATACTGAACACCACGAACAGGAACAAAGCCGTCAGCGTCGCGTTGGTGTAGGCGTTGAAGATCACGTGCTGCATCTGCGTGATGTCCTTGGCCGGGGCGAGGATCTGACCGTTGGCCAGGGCATCGCTGTATTTTTTCGCCAGGGCCAGGAAGCCAATGGCCGGATTGGCGTCAAACAGCTTGATGAAGCCGGCGGTGGTGGTGCAGATCAGCAGCCAAGTCGCTGGCAGCAAGGTCACCCAGATGTAGCGCTGGCGCTTCATTTTGATCAGTACCACGGTACCGAGCATCAGGGCGATACCGGCCAGCATCTGGTTGGAAATGCCGAACAGCGGCCACAGGGTGTTGATGCCGCCCAGTGGATCGATCACGCCCTGGTACAGCAGCCATCCCCACATGGCCACACAACCGGCGGTGGCGATCAGGTTGGCGCCCCAGGATTCGGTACGTTTGAGCGCCGGCACGAAGGAGCCGAGCAGGTCCTGCAACATGAAACGACCGGCACGAGTACCGGCGTCCACCGCGGTCAGGATGAACAGCGCTTCGAACAGGATCGCGAAGTGGTACCAGAATGCCATGGTGTTCTCACCCGGCAATACATTGTGCAAGATCTGCGCGATACCCACCGCCAGGGTCGGCGCACCGCCGGCACGGGCCAGGATGGTGGTTTCACCGATGTCGTGGGCCACCGCTTGCAGCGCCTCGGGTGTAATGGCAAAGCCCCAGTTGCTGACTGCCGTCGCCACTGCCACCACATCACCACCGACCACGGCGGCCGGGCTGTTCATGGCGAAATACACGCCAGGCTCGATCACCGAAGCGGCGACCATGGCCATGATTGCCACGAAGGATTCCATCAGCATGCCGCCGTAGCCGATGTAACGGGCGTTGACCTCGTTATCGAGCAGTTTTGGCGTGGTGCCGGAAGAGATCAGCGCGTGGAAACCGGACACGGCGCCACAGGCAATGGTGATGAACAGGAACGGGAACAGACCGCCCTTCCATACCGGGCCAGTACC
The DNA here is from genome assembly GCF_050990305.1 of Pseudomonas putida. Lineage (GTDB taxonomy): Bacteria > Pseudomonadota > Gammaproteobacteria > Pseudomonadales > Pseudomonadaceae > Aquipseudomonas > Aquipseudomonas putida_AH. The sequence continues at coordinate 5,713,738 of NZ_CP158817.1, forward strand.
ATCGACGAATTGAGTCAGGGCCGGCATTTTCAGCTCGGGCATGGTGATCAGGATGCCAATCGCCAACCCGACGATGGTGCCGATTTTCAGGAAGGTCGACAGGTAGTCACGGGGCGCCAGGATCAGCCACACCGGCAACGATGCGGCCACGAAGCCGTAGCCGATCAGCATCCAGGTGATCTGCACACCGGTGAAGGTGAAGGCCTTGGCCCACACAGGATCGGCGGCAATCTGCCCACCCAGCCAGATCGAGCCCAGCAGCAGCACCACACCGATGACCGAGATCTCACCGATGCGGCCCGGACGGATGTAACGCATATAAATGCCCATGAACATCGCGATCGGGATGGTCGCCATCACCGTGAAAATCCCCCATGGGCTTTCCGCCAGGGCTTTGACCACGATCAGCGCCAGCACCGCGAGGATGATGATCATGATCAGGAAGCAGCCGAACAGCGCGATGGTGCCGGGAATGCGGCCCATTTCTTCACGCACCATGTCGCCCAGGGAACGGCCGTTGCGGCGGGTGGACATGAACAGGACCATGAAGTCCTGCACGCCACCGGCCAGCACCACGCCAGCGATCAGCCACAGCGTACCGGGCAGATACCCCATCTGCGCCGCCAGCACCGGACCGACCAACGGCCCTGCACCGGCAATGGCCGCGAAGTGATGACCGAAGAGGATATGTTTGTTGGTAGGAACGTAGTCCAGACCATCGTTGTTGAGGACGGCGGGGGTGGCCCGTCGCGGGTCGAGCTGCATCACATTGTCAGCGATGAACAGACTGTAGTAGCGGTACGCAACCAGATAAATGGCCACGGAAGCGACCACGATCCACAAGGCGTTGATCGCCTCACCTCGGCGCAGTGCCACGACACCGAGAGCGCACGCTCCAACGATTGCCAGCACCAGCCAGGGTATGTGGCGTAGCGGGCTATTATTATTTTTCATTTTATTGTTCCAGCCAGAGTGGACAGAAGGACAGCACCTCGAGTTTAGCCCTCTTGACAGCAAAGGCCATACCCTAGCGTTGGTCTAGAGCCCATCCTGGCTGGCAGGTTCTAACAGGGCGGGTCTATAGTCAGCGAACATCTAGAGGATTGCGCCATGAGCGAACACCCCGCTGATCGCCGCCGCTTCAAACGTATTGCGTTCGACGCCAAAACCGAACTGAGCCAGGGCGAGTTCATCTGGCCGGTGAAATTGATCGACCTGTCGCTCAAGGGTTTGCTGATCGAACGGCCTGAGCCCTGGTTGGGCGACCCGCGGCAGGATTTTTTTGTCGACATTCACCTGAGCGAAGACATCGACATCGAAATGGATGTGCAGCTGACTCACGAAGACCACGGCCAGCTCGGCTTTGTCTGCCGGCACATCAGCCTGGAGTCCATCGAGCGTTTGCGGCGGTTGATTGAATTCAACCTGGGGGACCCGAAGGAGCTGGAGCGGGAATTGGGTGCGCTGATCGAAATCTGAATACACTCACTGTAGGAGCTGCCGCAGGCTGCGATCTTTTGATCTTGTCTTTATAAAAGCAAAGTCAAAAGATCGCAGCCTGCGGCAGCTCCTACACAGAGGTTCGCGTTTATTCGAATAATGCGTCGAGAGCCTGTTCAAGGCGTGTGACAGCGATGATCTGCAGCCCCTGCGGCGCCTCTTTCGGCGCGTTGCCTTTGGGCACGATTGCACGCTTGAAGCCGTGCTTGGCCGCTTCCTTCAGGCGCTCCTGACCGCTTGGCACAGGGCGCACCTCGCCGGACAAACCAACTTCACCAAACACCAGCAGGTCATGGGGCAGCGGGCGGTTGCGCAGGCTGGACATCACCGCGGCCATCAACGCCAGGTCGGAGGCCGTTTCCAACACTTTCACGCCGCCCACCACGTTCAGGAATACATCCTGGTCGTGGGTTGGGATACCGCCGTGACGGTGCAGTACCGCCAGCAACATCGCCAGACGATTCTGATCCAGCCCCAGTGTCACCCGACGCGGGTTGGCCAGATGACTGTCATCCACCAGCGCCTGGACTTCCACCAGCATCGGCCGGGTGCCTTCCCACGTTGCCATGACCACACTTCCCGGGACTTCTTCCAGGGCACGTGTCAGAAAAATCGCTGACGGATTGGAAACTTCCTTCAGACCCTTGTCAGTCATGCCGAACACGCCCAGTTCGTTGACCGCGCCAAAACGGTTTTTTACCGCTCGCAGCAAGCGCAAGCGCCCATCGGACTCGCCTTCGAAATACAGCACCGTATCGACCATGTGCTCCAGCACGCGAGGACCAGCAAGCGCGCCTTCCTTGGTCACGTGACCGACCAGGAAAATCGCCGTGCCGCTCTGCTTGGCATATCGCACCAGCAACGCCGCGCTTTCGCGCACCTGGGATACGCCACCCGGCGCCGATTGCAGCTGCTCGGTGAAAATCGTCTGGATCGAGTCAATGACCATCACCTTGGGCTTTTCCTGGCGAGCCGTGGCGATGATCGTTTCGATGCAGGTTTCGGTCATGACCCGCAGTTGATCCTGAGGCAAACCCAGGCGTCGGGCGCGCATGGCCACTTGTTGCTGGGATTCTTCGCCGGTGACGTAGAGCGCTGGCATGACCTTGGCGAGGTTGCACAAGGTTTGCAATAAAATGGTCGACTTGCCGATGCCCGGATCACCGCCAATCAGCACCACCGAGCCGTCGACAAGACCGCCACCCAGCACACGATCCAGCTCGCCGGAGGCGGTGGAAAAGCGCGGGATCTCTTCGATACTGACTTCTGCCAGGGTCTTGATCTGTGCCTGCTGACCAGCCCAACCGGTGCGTCCGGTCGGTGCCGCCGCCCCGCCGCTTTCCACCATGGTCTCGGTCAGCGTGTTCCAGGCACCGCATTCGCCGCACTGGCCGGCCCACTTCGGGAAGGTTGAGCCGCACTCGGTGCAGCCGTACATGCGCTTGGCCTTGGCCATCTGAACCCCCGGCAAAAACCGCGATGATAGCTCAGCCGGAGTGGATCAGTGCGGTGCAGTTTGACCAAAGGCGTATCCACCGAAACTTGATTGATCCTGGAGTACTTCTTCCTCGTCGAGGCGCGTCAGAACCTATACATTTTTTTAAACGATCCTCCCTGCAAATTAGTTTCGCCCAACAAATCAGGAGCAAAACCTGTACACGCCTTCACACGCGCAACTTCACACGTACAACTTCCAGCACTCATTAAACATCGCCTATACGAACAGCCCAGCAACTTTCGCCAAGAGAACCATTTTAATGAAAGAGCATATACCACCAACTTTAAAATCAGACCATAACAAATACACGCAACGTTTAATTTAAACCAGAGGAGATTGACTCAGTACTCCTTAGTCTCAATACACCGTGCATCTACCCGTCGTAAGGAATGAGCTACAACTTCTTGCGCCGTGATGAAAAACACCCAAAAGGATGCCGGATAAAGCCAGCAGCACCGAAGAAATGGTGGCATTTTGCAAACTTTTCACTGACCAGCCGGTCGATACCATTCAGGCTGTCAGCTGACGTTTCGGGCACGATGCATCTAGCTGATTTACACTGCCTTCACCAACCTCATCTGTAACAAGGAAATAACCTATGGGCGTGCTTAACGAGTTCAAGGCCTTCGCGGTCAAAGGCAATGTGGTCGACATGGCCGTCGGTATCATCATCGGCGCGGCTTTCGGCAAGATTGTTACTTCGTTCGTAGGCGATGTTGTGATGCCTCCTATCGGGTTGCTGATCGGTGGGGTGGACTTCAGTGACCTGGCCATTACGCTGAAAGCCGCACAGGGCGAGGCCCCGGCGGTAGTGCTGGCGTACGGTAAATTCATTCAGAGCCTTATCGACTTCGTGATCGTTGCCTTCGCTATCTTCATGGGCGTCAAGGCGATCAATCAACTGAAGCGCGAAGAGGCCGTCGCCCCTACCCTGCCGCCGGCTCCAACCAAGGAGGAAGAATTGCTGGGTGAGATCCGCGATCTGCTCAAGGCCCAGAACAATCGGCCCTGAATACTTCAACGACAAAGGAAACGGCGCATTGAGCGCCGTTTTTTTTACCAGAAATTCTCTACCGCCACCTGACCGGGCCGACGACTGAGGCTCAAGTGCATGTCACGTTGTTTGAGCAATTTTCGTGTGTCATCAATCATCTGCGGGTTGCCACACAACATTACCCGCGAATGCTCGGGTGTCAGCGCCACACCGGCCATCCGCTCCAGCTCGCCATTTTCGATCAGCGTAGTAATCCTTCCATTAAGGGCGCCGGGATACTGTTCGCGCGTCACCGTGTTGATCAACTGCAACTTATGCGCGTATTCGGCCAGGTAATCGCGCTTAGCCAGCCCTGCAATCAGCGTCTGATAGGCCAGTTCCCGGGATTCGCGCACGCTGTAGACCAGGATGATTCGCTCGAATTTCTCCCAGACCTCGAAGTCCTGAAGAATCGACAAAAACGGCGCCAGGCCAGTGCCAGTGGACAACAACCATAGATCACGCCCGTCCACGAAACGATCAAGCGTCAGATAACCGAAGGCCTGGCGGTCGACCAGCAACGTGTCGCCTACACCCAGCTGACTCAGTTCGCTGGTGAACTCGCCTCCCGGCACCACAATGGAAAAAAACTCGAGAAACTCGTCAAAGGGTGACGAAACCATGGAATAGGCGCGCCAGACTGTGCTGCCATCCGCCTTGGTCACACCCAACCGGGCAAATTGACCGCCACGAAATCGAAAGCCCGGGTCCCTGGTCGCGCGCAAGGTGAACAGGCTTGGGGTCAACGGCTGGACATCGAGCAAAGTCTGGCGAGTAAATTTCTCTTCACTGGCAGTCATGGCGGGCTCCATTTGCAGATAACCGCAGTGTCGCGCAAAGCGGTCACCATAAACACTGATGCTTTGTAGTGTCTTTGGCAAACTTTCTAATTCTCATTGACTTTAAATGCCTTTAACCACCCAGTTAAAAATACATACTTATTGAATTAAACGTGACATTTAATTTAAACCATCTCGTTATGCACGACTGTTAGAACCATAAACTTTCATGAGCGCTTTCACTAAACCCAAAAAATCTCAACACATACATAAGAAACATCCTACAATCCACATCGCATTGGTCCTCTGGATCCAAGATGCGACCTCAAGCTATCAGGACCGTGGAGCCTCATAATGGAAAGGTGGAAGGAGTTCCAACTTCAACAACTATCATCGACTACTGAACTGGAGACCGCTTACCAGGCATCCCTGAATTTCGTGAAAAATATCGGTTTTAAATTTATTTCTTTTTCAACGACTTGCCCAACAAAAACAGAAAATTTTCACACTGTTCAGTTCAACAATTATCCGAGGGACTGGAACACTGAATATGAAAAAAACAAGCTTTCCTCCATTGACCCAGTAGTGGCACATTGCAATCAATCCAGATTACCCATTCTTTGGAGCGAAGAACTTTTCCGCAACGTCCCAGGGATATGGGAAGCACTTGAACAGCAGGGAATTCAACATGGCTGGTCGCAAGCCGTTCATGATGAGCAAAGCGGGTTGTGCAGCATCCTGAGCCTTGCTCGAAGCCATGGCCCGGTCAGCGCATGGGAACTGTATGAATATTTCGGCTTCGCCCAGTTCATCGGGCATCACTTGCATAGCCTGGTCACACAGACACAGCCCAAGGGGCCAGCCAATTCGCCCACGCCGAAATTATCGCCACGAGAAGTCGATGTGTTGAAACTCGCCGCCATTGGCAAGACCGCGGACGAGAGTGCCCGGATTCTCAATCTCAGCGCCCGCACGGTTCATTTTCATATTCAGTCGATCATCCACAAATTTGGAGTCAATAATAAAGTTTCGGCCGTCATTGCTGCCGTGAAGGCTGGCTATCTGGATAGCAACACAGTGCGCTGATCCAAAAAACCTGCGAGTAATCCGTTGTAAAAAAAAGTACCATTTGCGGTCCCATCCTGAGTGATGACGTGTGACTTTTCCACGACGCAGTCCACTCGGACGGCCCCGCCTCCAAGACGTCCCTGGGCGCGGGTTACCCGTTGATAACCCAGAGCCCCGCCCCATGCCTTTGCTCGAAACACCTTTCGCCAGCCTCGATTTGATCCGCCAACCCGAACAGCAGAATGAACCGCTGCAAGCCTTCGATGCGGCAGACGAATACCTGCTCAACCATCTGGCCGAGCAACATCCAACGGCTGATACGCGGGTATTGGTGCTCAACGACAGTTTCGGCGCACTGGCCGCCAGCCTGACCGGCAAGGTCAAGGTGACCAGTTCTGGCGATTCGTTCCTGGCTTTTCAGGGGTTGGAAAAGAACCTGGCACGTAATGGTCAAGCGTTTGATGCCGTGCCGGCCGTTCCCGCCAGCGAAACCGTGGCCGGCCCGTTTGACCGAATCCTGATACGTGTGCCCAAGACACTGGCGCTGCTGGAAGAACAACTTATTCGCTTGCAAGGCCAACTGGCACCTGGCGCCCAAGTGATCGCGGGAGCGATGATCAAACATTTGCCACGCGCGGCGGGTGAACTGCTGGAGCGCTACATCGGCCCGGTGCAGGCATCGCTGGCGGTGAAGAAAGCCCGTTTGTTGATGGCTACGGTAGACGCCAAGGCTCCCTTCACGTCGCCCTACCCGACCCGCTATCGCCTCGAAACACCGGCCATCGAATTGCTCAACCATGCCAACGTCTTCTGCCGCGAAGGCCTGGACATCGGCACGCGCGCTTTTTTGCCGCACTTGCCAAAGAGTTTGGGCGCGGCACGGGTTGCCGACCTTGGATGCGGCAACGGAGTGCTGGCCATTGCCAGCGCCCTGCAAAACCCGAACGCCCATTACACGTTAGTGGACGAATCATTCATGGCGGTGCAATCGGCCGCCGAAAACTGGCGTGCAGCGCTGGGCGAGCGAGATGTCGTTGTGCGTGCCGGAGATGGCCTGGCTGGCCAGGAACCACAGTCGCTGGACGTGGTGTTGTGCAATCCACCGTTCCACCAGCAACAGGTTGTCGGCGATTTCCTCGCCTGGCGGATGTTCCAGCAAGCTCGGGAAGCGCTGGTGGTGGGCGGTGCACTGTATATCGTCGGCAACCGTCACCTGGGTTACCACAGCAAATTGGCGCGCTTGTTCCGTGGCGTCGAGCAAGTGGCCGCCACGCCAAAATTCGTGATTCTCAAGGCCCGCAAGTAAATTCAACTCCTCTGTACGAGCTGCGTAGGAGCTGTGTAGGAGCTGTGTAGGAGCTGTCGAGTGCAACGAGGCTGCGATCTTTTTAAGATCAAAAGATCGCAGCCTGCGGCAGCTCCTACAAGGACAAGACGCAGATCAATGTGTACTCAAGCCCGCAGCGTTCATGAACATACGCATCAGGCTGGCCACGACGAACAGCGCACCGACGCTGCCCATCCAGATCAGGGCCAACCAGCCAAGTCGCTGCCACAGCGGCTTTCTTTCGGCTTGTTCGATGTCGTGCAGGGAGTGCTTGTTGGTCAATTGCTTTAAACCTCTTTGAGATTGATGGCGTCGCTGCCGACGCCATCACGAGCAAGCTCGGCTCCTACGGGTTCTGGGCCTAGGAGACTAGTGGTATCCGTCTTCGTGGGTCACCTTGCCGCGGAACACGTAGTAGCTCCAGAAGGTGTAACCCAGGATGAACGGGATGATGAACAGCGTGCCCACCAGCATGAAGCCCTGGCTCTGCGGTGGCGCGGCGGCATCCCAGATCGAGATCGACGGGGGCACGATGTTCGGCCACAGGCTGATCCCCAGGCCGCTGTAGCCGAGGAAAATCAGCACCAGCGTCAACAGGAATGGCGTGTAGTGCGCATTACGTGCCACCGCGCGGATCAGACCGTACAAGGTCACCATCACCAGAATCGGCACCGGCAAGAACCAGAACAGGTTCGGCAGGGTGAACCAGCGAGCGGCAATCTCGGCGTGGGCCAGCGGCGTCCAGATGCTGACGATGCCGATCACCGCCAACAGCACGAATGCCAATGGCCGCGCCAGATCGTGCATTTGCTCCTGCAACTTGCCTTCAGTCTTCATGATCAGCCAGGTGCAACCCAGCAGCGCATAGGCCACCACCAACGCGGCACCGCAGAACATCGTGAAGGGTGTCAGCCAATCCAGGGAACCGCCCGCGAACTGACGGTTAACTACCGGCAGGCCGTCGATGAAAGCCCCCAGCGCCACGCCCTGGAAAAACGTTGCAGTGACAGAACCGCCAATGAATGCCTTGTCCCACAGGTGACGTTTGTTGTCCCGAGCCTTGAAACGAAACTCGAACGCCACGCCGCGGAAAATCAATCCGATCAGCATCAGGATCAACGGCAAGTACAACGCTGACAGCACGACTGAATAGGCCAGCGGGAAGGCGCCGAACAACGCCGCGCCGCCCAGGACCAGCCAGGTTTCGTTGCCGTCCCAGACCGGGGCGACGGTGTTCATCATCACATCGCGGTCGCTCTTACCGGGAATGAACGGGAAGAGAATACCGATACCCAGGTCAAAGCCGTCCATGACCACGTACATCATGATGCCGAAGATGATGATCACGGCCCAGATCAGTGGAAGATCAATACCCATGATTCAAATCTCCTTGGTCAGGCTGGCGCCAGCATCGGTGTGTTCGTCATCGGCTGCGGACAGCGGACGCGCCGGTGTGCGTTTCTGGCCGGGGCCTCCATCGTTGGTTTCCTTGCCCTCATCGATCTTCGGTCCTTTGCGCACCAGGCGCATCATGTAGCCAAGACCGGCACCGAACAGTGCGAAATACACCACGACAAACAGGATCAGGGTGATGCTCATCTGCATGACGCTATGGTGGGAAGACGCGTCCGCCGTGCGCATCAGACCGTAGACGACCCACGGCTGACGACCGATTTCAGTGGTGAACCAACCCGCGAGGATCGCGATCAGCCCGGATGGCCCCATCCACAGCGCCAGGTACAGGAACGGCCGTGAGGTATAGAGCGTGTCGCGCTTGCGCAGCCACAGGCTCCACAGACCGGTGAAGATCATCAGCAAGCCAAGGCCGACCATGATCCGGAATGACCAGAACACGATGGTCGAATTCGGCCGGTCTTCAGGCGGGAACTCCTTGAGCGCCGGCACCTGTTTGTCCAGAGAGTGGGTCAGGATCAGGCTGCCCAGGTAGGGAATCTCGAGGGCGAACTTGGTTCGCTCCTCTTTCATGTCCGGCCAGCCGAACAGGATCAGCGGGGTCGCCTCGTTGCCTTTGTTTTCCCAATGCCCTTCGATGGCAGCGATTTTGGCGGGCTGATGTTCAAGCGTGTTGAGGCCGTGGAAGTCACCGATGACGGCTTGGATCGGCGCCACGATCAGCGCCATCCACATTGCCATCGAGAGCATCTTGCGGATCGCTGGGTTGTCCTTGCCGCGCAGCAAGTGCCAGGCCGCCGAGGCACCGACGAAGAACGCAGTCGCAACGAACGCCGCCGTGGCCATGTGCATCAGGCGATAGGGGAACGACGGGTTGAAGATCACGGCGATCCAGTCGGTCGGAATGACCTGGCCGTTGACGATTTCAAAGCCCTGCGGCGTCTGCATCCAGCTATTGGAGGCGAGAATCCAGAACGTCGAGATCAGCGTGCCGATGGCCACCATGACCGTGGCGAAGAAGTGCAAGCCGCGCCCGACCTTGTTCCAGCCGAAAAGCATCACGCCGAGGAACCCGGCCTCAAGGAAGAATGCCGTCAGTACTTCGTACGTCAGCAATGGCCCGGTCACGGAACCGGCGAAGTCCGAGAAACGACTCCAGTTGGTACCGAATTGATAGGCCATGACCAGCCCCGACACCACGCCCATGCCGAAGTTGACGGCAAAGATCTTCGACCAGAAGTGGTAGAGGTCACGGTAGGTGTCGTTATGGGTTTTCAGCCACAAGCCTTCGAGTACCGCCAGGTAACTCGCCAGGCCAATGGTGATGGCAGGGAACAGGATGTGAAACGAGATGGTGAACGCGAACTGAATTCGGGCGAGATCAAGTGCCTCTAAACCGAACATAAGTCTTCCTCTGTCAGGTAATACGGCTGCGGGCTGAAAGCCTGCACCCACGGCCCCCACGGATATGGAGTGTGGCGAATCTCTATTTGTTCTTTTTTACACGCATCGCTACGCAGGGAGTCTGGCCATACGGCCGCCTGATCAATTCCCTTGAGAGTCTTGATCTGGATCAAGCAACGTTGAAAGAGTAGTCCCATTTACGAGGTCGAACTGCGTGGTCTTTTGCCGCGTGACAAGTTGCCTCATGGCCGCAGTAATAGGCAGAAACACATCCCCCTGTGGGAGCGGGCTTGCTCGCGAAGGCGGTATATGAGTCACATCTATTTTGGATGTGCCACCGTCTTCGCGAGCAAGCCCGCTCCCACAAGGGATTTCTTTGCTTTCCAAGATAGGTGTCTTGCTAATTAATTTTTTCTACCTGCAACTTCCTGTTACAGCTTGGTGATAATCTCGCCCTTCCCTTCCCGTCGATATGCCTCCAAATGCCCAGCCAAGAGCCTTTGCTGCTACGTCACCACCGTCCTTTCCTCGCGTTCTGGCTCGCCCGGATTTTTACCGCCAGTGGCTTTCAGATGCTCACCGTGGCCATTGGCTGGAACCTCTACCAGCTGACCGGCAATGTGCTCGACTTGGGCCTGGTCGGTTTGGTGGAGTTCGCCCCGCGCGTGCTGTTCATGCTGCACACCGGGCATGTGGCGGACCGCTACGACCGGCGTAAGGTCGCGGCCATCTGTCAGTCCTTGCAGGCGCTGATCGCCTTATCGTTGGCCATCGGCAGCGCGACCGACCATGTGACCCGGGAGATGATCTTCATCCTCGCCTTCCTGCTCGGCGCCGCCCGCTCCTTCGAAATGCCGACCACCCAGGCCTTGCTGCCGAGCATCGTGCCAAGCGGCCTGTTCCCAAGGGCGGTGGCCGCCGCGCAATCGGCCCAGCAATCGGCGACCATCGTCGCTCCGGCACTCGGCGGGTTGCTCTATGCCTTCGGCAGTGTCTGGGTTTATGGCCCGACGGTGATTCTCTACATCATCGCCTGCACGCTGATGCTCAACCTGCCTGCCCGGCAAACGCCGTTGAACAAGGGCAAGGCTACCCTGGATTCGCTGTTGGCGGGCATCCGCTTCATTCGCAGCCGCCCGGACATTCTCGGGGCGATTTCCCTGGACCTGTTTGCCGTTTTGCTCGGTGGTGCGACGGCGCTGCTACCTGTGTTTGCCAAAGACATTCTGCTCACCGGCCCGTGGGGCCTGGGCTTGCTACGCTCCGCACCGGCGGTAGGTGCGCTGCTGATGTCGCTGTTGCTGGCGAGGTTTGCCGTGGAACGCAATGTTGGGAGGGTGATGTTCACCGCCGTTGGTGTGTTCGGTGTGGCAACCATCGCCTTCGGCCTGTCGACCTCGTTCTGGTTCTCGTTGGCGGTGCTGGTGGTATTGGGCGCCGCCGACATGATCAGCATGGTGATCCGCGCGTCCTTCGTGCAACTGGAAACCCCTGACGAAATGCGGGGCCGGGTCAGCGCGGTTAACGGCCTGTTCATCGGTGCTTCGAATCAGCTGGGCGAATTCGAATCCGGCCTGACCGCCCACTGGTTCGGCACTGTTCCCGCTGTGGTCATGGGCGGTATCGGCACGCTGGTGGTCACCGGGACCTGGATCAAACTGTTCCCGACGCTGGCTCAGCGCGATCGAATGCATGTGCCGGTGGAAGAGAAAGCGAAGGCTTGACCGGGCTAAACCAGCAACGCCCCCGCCACCGCCGCCCTTGTGGCTTTGCCACACAGCTGTTCCACCAGGGTCAGGGCAAATACCAGCGCGGCACCTGACCCCTGAGCGGTGATGCAGTTGCCATCGACCACGACCGGTTGATCGACGAAGTTGCAGCCTGAGAGTTGATGGCTGGCCGAGGGCAGGCAGGTCATGCGCCGCTGACGCAGTACGCCGAAGGTATGCAACGCCAGCGCCGGGGCTTCGGCGATGCCGGCGAACAGGCGACCGGCGGCGGCTTGGTCCTTGATCAGTTGTTGCAAGGGTTGATGGGTCGCCAAATGCTGTGCCCCCACGGCACCACCCGGCAAGGCGATCAGATCAAAAGGCTGGGCCAGCAAGTCCACCAGCATCGCATCGCAGGTCAAGCGAGTCCCGCGGGCACAAGTGAGCATGCGCCGCCCTTCGATGCTGGCCACCACCACTTCCACCTTGGCGCGGCGCAGCACATCGATCAGGGTGACGGCTTGCAGGTCATCAATGCCCTCGGCGAGGGTAATCAAAGCTCTAAAGGTCATGGGTGCAATCCACAGAATGATCCTTAAAGCGTAGTCAGCTTTCGTTGCCCTTGTTCGTGGCCAGCCGTTTCCTGATGTGACGTTACTTGATGTAAAGCTGGGTCGACATCGTGTTGCCCGGTGAATTGATCGAGGTATTGCTGAAGGTGAACGTGCCTTCCTGTTTGCCGGCCATATCAAAAATGTACAAATTGCCGACGGTTTTTCGACCGGCGACGCAATCGGTCAGGTTGCCGTTGTCATAAGCGCACACCGGCGTGCGGGTTCCGTTCACGTCGAAGCCATCGAGCGCGACTTGAGGCTGGCTGCGACCGTAACCCACTTCAAGCACATAGATCCTGATGTTCGGGCCACTGTGATTGCAGCGCGTCTGCGTTTGCCCTTCGTCAATGGTTTCAAAGCCACAACCCGGCGATTCGACCTTGAGCACCTTCACCTGGGTCAACGGCGGCGCGGACGCCGCCAGGGCGGTTTGTGCGCCCAGTAACATGGCCAGCAGGATCAACAGACGCATTTTCATGAAATACACACCCCGAAATCAGGTGCGCAGTATGGCTGAGTCAGGCAAAACGCAAAACATCGACGACGATCACCGCCATAAGCAGCCATAACCCTGCGCTGCTGGTATGATGCGCGGCTTTTTCCGACCCACAGAAAATTCCCGGGCGCCTGCAGTGGCCTGTGCTTTGCTGTTTGAGGTCGATACATTCACGGCGCCGGGCGCGCCACGGGGAGCAGACATGCTGGAAAGGCTGTTTCAACTCAAGGCACACAACACGAACGTACGCACCGAGATTCTCGCGGGCGTTACGACCTTTTTGGCCATGGCCTACATTCTATTCGTCAACCCGAGCATCCTCGGCGAGACCGGCATGGACAAGGGCGCGGTGTTTGTCGCCACCTGTCTGGCAGCCGCCATCGGCTCCACTGTCATGGGCTTGATCGCCAACTACCCGATCGCCCTCGCACCGGGTATGGGCCTGAACGCCTTCTTTACCTACACCGTGGTCCTGCACATGGGGCACACCTGGCAAGTCGCGCTGGGTGCGGTGTTCATCTCGGCTGTGTGCTTCTTCCTGCTGTCGATCTTCCGCATCCGTGAGTGGATCATCAACAGCATCCCGCTACCGCTGCGCTCGGCGATTGCCGCCGGCATCGGCTTGTTCCTGGCGCTGATTGCCCTGCACAACGCAGGCATCGTGGTCAGCAACCCGGCAACCATGGTTGGCCTCGGTGACCTGAAACAACCGGCTCCGATCCTCGCCACCCTTGGCTTCGCCCTGATCGTTGCCCTCGAAGCCCTTGCTGTGCGCGGCGCGGTGCTGATCGGCATTCTGGTGGTGACCATTGTCTCGATCCTGATGGGCTTCACCCCGTTCGGCGGCGTGATGTCGATGCCACCTTCGCTGGCGCCGACCTTCCTGCAACTGGACATCAAGGGCGCGCTGGACATCGGCCTTGTCAGCGTGATTTTCGCTTTCCTGTTCGTCGACCTGTTCGACAACTCCGGCACCCTGATCGGCGTCGCCAAGCGCGCCGGTCTGATGGGCAAAGACGGCCACATGCCAAAAATGGGCCGCGCCCTGATCGCCGACAGTACGGCGGCGATGGCCGGTTCCCTGCTGGGCACCTCGACCACCACCAGCTACATCGAATCTGCCGCAGGTGTGAGTGCCGGTGGCCGTACCGGCCTGACCGCCATCGTCGTGGCGATCCTGTTCCTGCTGGCACTGTTCTTTTCGCCACTGGCTGCCAGCGTTCCAGCCTTCGCCACTGCACCGGCATTGCTGTTCGTCGCCGTGCTGATGACTTCCGGCCTGGCCGAAATAGACTGGGACGACATTACAGTGGCCGCACCGGTCGTGATCACGGCCTTGGCCATGCCATTCACTTACTCCATCGCCAACGGCATCGCCTTCGGTTTCATCTCCTGGACCGCGATCAAATTGATGTCCGGTCGCGGCCGTGAACTGAATCCGGCGCTGGTGATTCTGTCGATTCTGTTTGTGATCAAGCTGGGTTGGTTCAACGCATGACTTTTGATTCCCAGGCCTATGCCGTTCAGCTCGAAGACAAGGTCACGCGCCTGCGTGACCTGCTGGCGCCCTTCGATGCGCCGGAACCCGTGGTCTTCGACTCGCCGCTGCAGAATTTCCGTCTGCGCGCCGAATTCCGCCTGTGGCGTGAAGCCGGTGAGCGGCATTACGCGATGTTTTCCCAAGAAGACAAGCGCACGCCGATCCTGATCGAACAATTCCCGATCGCCAGCCTGCGCATCAATGAATTGATGCCCCAGCTCAAAGCGGCGTGGCAGGCCAGTTCAGCGCTGAGCCACAAGCTGTTCCAGGTGGAGTTTCTGACTACCCTGGCCGGCGATGCGATGATCACCTTGTGTTATCACCGCCCGCTGGACGAGCACTGGCACGTGGCGGCCTCGAAGCTGGCAGCCGATTTGAACGTCAGTGTCATCGGCCGCTCCAAGGGCAAACGCGAAGTTATCGGTCACGATTATGTGGTCGAGAAATTGGACGTGGGCGGTCGTACCTTCAGCTATCGCCAACCCGAAGGCGCGTTCACCCAGCCCAACGGCACGGTGAACCAGAAGATGCTCAACTGGGCGTACGACGCACTGGGCGATCGCACCGACGACTTGCTGGAACTGTATTGCGGCAATGGCAACTTCACCCTGCCGCTGGCCACCCGCGTGCGCAAGGTGCTGGCCACCGAAATCAGCAAGACCTCGGTCAACGCAGCCTTGAGCAACCTCAGCGAAAACGCTGTGGATAACGTCACGCTGGTTCGCCTGTCCGCCGAGGAACTGACCGAAGCGCTGAACGAAGTACGGCCGTTTCGTCGCCTGCACGGCATCGACCTGAAAAGCTACGAGTTCGGTAGTGTTTTCGTCGACCCGCCCCGCGCCGGCATGGACCCGGACACCTGCGAACTGACCCGGCGTTTCGACAACATCCTCTACATCTCCTGCAACCCGGAAACCCTGGCGGCCAACATCGCCCAACTGCACGACACCCACCGCATCACCCAATGCGCGATGTTTGACCAGTTTCCGTGGACGCATCACATGGAATCCGGGGTGTTGTTGACCCGGCGGTAATACTTGTTTTCGGATACAAAAAAGCCGTCGTGATGACGGCTTTTTTGTGGGCGCTCAAGGCACCACGTCGACCTTGCGTGGCCGACCTCCTTTCTTGCCATTGGCCCGAGCAGCTTCAGCTTTGGCAGCGCTGCTCTGACGACCATTGCGCGAGGCAATCACCGAGGCAGCCATGGACATCAATGACTGGCTCGCCGAAATCATGCCTGCGAGAGATACATCCAGGTCCTTGCCTTCATGGCAAAGTGCGGTACCGGCGAAACCGACGGTCAGCCCGGCAAAATCCTCTGCCTCGAAATCGTCGAATTCAGGATAATTCGCAACAGGCAACAAAATGCCGCTGCCATCCTCGAAGCTTATGGCCAGGCATGGATCAATAAAATTGACTGCCGTCGCTTGCAGGCTACTGTTTCTGCGCAATTGCCCACGTCTGATGGCTTCGTCCAGACGACTTTCCGTCACGGGTCTATCAGACTGAACCTTGACCTTCACCGTTTTCATAACTCGATCTCCACATATTTCTGTGCACCTATCAGAAACAGCCGCGTTGTGTTCGTTCCAGGTTCGTAACGAGCCGATCCAATCATATTGGTCGTACTGACAACTCTTTTCACTGCGACGACTTCGTTGCTGTGCCAGTCCCACAATTGATTTTCAAGACAAACTGTCTGCAATTTTCGCCACCAGATGCCACGAGCACGCAGCAAATGGACCGGCTGCTTGAGCGACTGACGCAAACCTTCAAGCACCGCCAAGGGCGGGCGTCGCGAGAGCGGGACCACATCCCAGAGCTCGACACCGTTGTGCCAGAAGCTGAATCTGAATCTCGCACTCCACGTACCGGCATCCACATGTACGTGAGGCGGACAATGCTCATCACGCAACAGGATTACCACCCAAAGCCCTTTGTAGCTGCATACTTTCATGCTAACCCATCCGTTAGGTTAATGAATCCGAAGACTCGACATTCCTTGGAGAAATCCGATCACCGGCGCTGAGTATCGGACTGCAAATACGCATTTGAGCCTAGCGCTCAAGCTGTTAAGCGCTCACGAGGCAACCTGGAAAAATCGTTAGCAATCCTTTCCCAACGCCCACAAAAAAGCCGTCACAAGGACGGCTGTCTTGCCTTTCTTCGAAATCACCCCGGCTGTTTTTTTAGAATGTCAGTCGTGGTAATCCCCCCATGCCCCCAATTATCCGTGTCGATTTCCTCGATCACGATGTGGGTCAGCTCCGGCGGCTTGCCGAGCACGCGTTGCAGGGTCTCGGTGATTTCGGCGATGACCTGGGCTTTCTGCTCACGGGTAACGCCGTCACGGGTAATGCGTACGTTGACGAATGGCATGTTGCTTCTCCTGCTCGGCTGATTAAGAAGGGCTGACCCACTGAGGCTCACTGTATCGGTGTGCTGGCATCTGATAAATACTGGTCCACACACGTCATTTGATCCCCGGTGTAATCAATCATGCAGAGACTATTCGACGATCTTCAGTTGGGCAGCATCGAGTTGTTCTGCCTGGCCGCCGAGGCTGGCAGCTTCACGGCGGCCGCGCTGGTGGCGGGTGTGACGCCCGCGGCGGTGAGTCGTTCGGTGTCGCGTATGGAAGAACGCCTGGGCGTGCGGCTGTTTGCACGCACCACCCGCAGCGTCAATCTGACCGACAGTGGTCGCCGTTATTACGAAGAATGCCGTCAGGCATTGGCGCAACTGGTGGAAGCCCAGCGTGAGGTCATGGGTCAGCAGCAAGTACCTTCCGGAACGCTGCGAATCAGTATTCCGACCACCTATGCCCATCACCGAATCCTGCCGCTGCTCCCTGAGTTTCGTGCACGCTTTCCCGCAGTAAAGGTCGAATCGCACATCAGCAATCGCAACATCGATTTCGTCGGTGAAGGCTATGACATGGCGATTCGCGTGCGGGCGATTCCTGATTCGGGCCTGATTGCCCGACCGCTGGAAGACGCCGCGTTGGTGATGATTGCCAGCCCCGACTACCTCGAGCGTGCCGGCACGCCGCAAACCCTGGACGACCTGCAACTGCACGAATGCATTCAATACGAGCTGCCCAGCAGCGGTCGGCGCATCGCCTGGCTGTTCAATGACAACGGCGTGCAACGCGAGATTCTGGCTGAGGGCAATTTCTGCTGCTCCGACGATGTGCTGGGAGGCGTGACCTTGGCGAAGAACGGCGCAGGCCTGTTCCAGACCTATCGTTTCATTGTCGAAAAGGAACTGGCCGACGGCTCATTGGTGGAAGTGCTCAAACCTTACGGCGGACGTTCGCGGCCGTTTACCTTGCTCTATCCGCAAAGTCGTCATGTGCCGTTGAGGTTACGGGCATTCATTGATTTTCTCGTAGAACATTTGCCCCGTTGAAAGATCGCAGCCTGCGGCAGCTCCTACATGAGAATCGCGTACGCCCTGCAGGAGCTGCCGCAGGCTGCGATCTTTTCAAGTGTTCGATCACCGCACACAAATAGTCGACGGACCCGCTCTTCAATTGACCGCATTAACTAGTTAGTACAATTTATCTCCACAGGCCGAAAACCTCGGCCAATGCCAAAAACAATAAGTGGAGAAACCTTGATGCCCCCCATCATTCTGGTGCTCAACGGCCCGAACCTGAACCTGCTCGGCACCCGTGAACCGGCGACTTACGGCCATGAAACCCTGGCAGACATTTCCGCCCTGTGCGGCCGGGCCGCCGAAGAGTTCGGCCTGGCGGTGGAGTTTCGCCAGACCAACCATGAAGGCGAGTTGCTCGACTGGATTCACGGCGCACGCGGCCGTTGTGCCGGGATCGTGATCAACCCCGCCGCCTGGACCCACACCTCGGTGGCCATCCGAGATGCCCTGGTCGCCAGCGAATTGCCTGTGATCGAAGTCCACCTGTCCAACGTCCACGCCCGCGAGCCCTTCCGCCATCACTCCTTCGTATCCGCCATCGCCACTGCGGTGATGGCCGGGTTCGGCAGCCACGGGTATCGCCTGGCGCTGGAGCATTTCAGCCAACGTTTGAAAGGGTGAACATCGTGAACCAGAATCAAACGGTATTGGCCGGCCTGATCGGCGCCGGCATCCAGGCTTCACGCACCCCGGCACTGCACGAACATGAAGGCGATGCCCAGGGTTTGCGCTACCTCTATCGCCTGATCGACCTGGATCAGTTGCAACTGGACAGTAACGCTCTGCCCGAACTGCTGGCCGCCGCCGAACGCATGAACTTCACCGGCCTGAACATCACCTTCCCGTGCAAGCAGGCGATCATCCCGCTGCTCGACGAATTGTCGCCGGAAGCTCGCGGCATCGGCGCGGTGAACACCGTGGTGCTCAAGGACGGCAAACGCATCGGCCACAACACCGATTGCCTGGGCTTTGCCGAGGGTTTTCGCCGGGGCTTGCAGGGGGTCGCCGTGGAACGTGTCGTCCAAATGGGCGCCGGTGGCGCCGGTGCTGCGGTAGCCCACGCGTTACTGAGCGAAGGCGTACGGCAGTTGAGCATTTTCGACGTAGACATCTGCCGCGCCCAGAGCCTGGCCGACAACCTCAACCAGCATTTCGGCAGCGGTCGCGCAGTGGCCGGTCATGATTTGGCGCTGACCCTGGCCGAGGCCGATGGCCTGGTGAACACCACACCGATGGGCATGAAAAAACTACCGGGCATGCCGGTACCGGTCGAGTTGCTGCGCGCCGAGTTGTGGGTGGCAGAGATCGTTTACTTCCCACTGGAAACCGAGCTGCTGCGTAATGCTCGCGCCCTGGGTTGCCGCACGCTCGATGGCGGCAACATGGCGGTGTTCCAGGCGGTGAAGGCGTTTGAATTGTTCAGCGGCAGGGTGCCGGATGCCCAGCGGATGCTGGCGCATTTTCAGAGCATGAATATCTGAACCGTAGGAGCCGGCTTGCTGGCGATGGCACCCTTGAATAAGCCATCGCCAGCAAGCCGGCTCCTACAGAACTCAGGCCTGCAGATATCGCAGAACAGACTCGCAAATCATCTCGCGATGACGCTGCTTGATGGTTTCGTCCGGCAGGTCAATCTGAAAAATCTCACCGAAGGTATGACGGTTCGACACGCGATAGAAGCAGAACGAACTGATCAGCAAGTGCACATCCAACGGATCAAGACCGCCGCGGAACACGCCCAACTCGGCACCGCGACGCAGGATCTCGCCCAATGAATCGAGGATGGTGTTGTTCATCGCCTTGATGGCATCGGACTGCTTCACATATTCGGCATTGTGAATGTTCTCGATGCTGACGATGCGCACGAAATCGACATTGCGGTCATGGTGATCGAAGGTGAATTCCACCAGCCGCCGAATCGCCTCCACCGGGGCCAGTTCGGCCAGGTGCAAGCGGTTTTCAGTGCTGCGGATATCGCCGTAGAGCTTTTCCAGCACTTCGACGTAGAGCTGTTCCTTACTGCCGAAGTAGTAATAGATCATGCGCTTGGAAGTATGGATGCGCTCGGCGATGGCATCGACGCGAGCACCGGACAGTCCCTGCTGAACGAACTCGACGATCGCTTCTTGCAGGATGTTCTCGCGGGTTTTTTCCGGGTTGTTCTTGCGACTCTTGCGCGGCTCGACAGGTTGGTCTGATGCGGCTTGGAGTTCTGAAGTCATTGTCATTGCGGGCTCACGGCCATCACTGCACAGGCTGGCGATTATGAGCCGCGCCGCACACTGAAGGAAGCCGTGCGGCTGCGGTTTGTCGACGCGATTACTATTTTCCTACAACTTTGTCTGACGTACGGCCCCACTTCGTGATTTGGCCATGGCCGCCAGACGCACCGCCACGTTAGCGGCGCCGTAACCGGCATAGCCGTTCTTGCGCTGGATGATCTCGAAGAAAAACCGCCCTTCGAACGGCTCGGTGTACACGTGGAACAACTCGCCGCCCTGGGCATCGCGGTCGTAAAGCACGTTGTAGTAGGCCAATTCACTCAGGAGCTCGTCATCGAAATCGAAGCGCGCCGCCAAGTCATCGTAGTAGTTGAGCGGAATATCCAACAGTGGCACGCCCGCCTCTTTCGCCCGGCTGACCTGGGCAAAGATGTCGTCGCAATCAAAGGCGATGTGATGCACACCGGAACCGCGATAACTCGACAAGGCGTGTGAGATGGCGGTGTTGCGATTCTCGGAAATGTTCAGCGGCAGACGAATCGAACTGTCGCGACTGCGCAACGCGCGGCTCTTCACTAGACCATACGGATCAGGCAGCACCACTTCATCATCGGCCTCGAAATCCAGCAGGCTCTTGTAGAACAGCACCCAACTGTCGAGGCTGTCGGCCGGCAGCGCCATGGCCATGTGGTCGATGCGCTTGAGTCCGCCACTGACCACTGCATTGGGCAACAGATTGAAGTCGGTGCCGTAGACATCGGCGTGCTGATCCACCAGGTAAATCAGGCTGCCGTCCGGTGCGCGCACGGCGGCGAGTTCCAGCTCATTGGGACCGACCAACCCACGATAAGGCTGACCTTTGTAAGCCACGGCCCGGGCCAACGCGCTGGCACTGTCATTGACCCGCACAGCGGTGGCGCACAGCGATGGGCCGTGAGCCTCGAAGAAACTGTGGCCAAAGGAGTAAGGCTCGGAGTTGAGGATCAGGTTGATATCGCCCTGGCGCAACAGGCTGACGCTCTTGGAGCGATGCTGGCCGGCCTTGACGAAGCCCAGGCGTTCAAGCCAATGGGCAAGTTTGGCGCCGAGGCTTTCGTCCACGGCGAACTCGAGAAACTCGATGCCGTTGTACTCGCTGGCCTTGGGCGTCTCGAACAATATGTCGACGCTGGCCGATGGCTTGGCTTCTTGTGCCAGACGCTGGCGGGTTTTCTCTTCCAGATACAACAACGACCGCAAACCGTCGGCGGCGTTGGCCCGTGGCGGTGCGGCGCGAAAACCGTCGTTGAAGATTTCCAGCGACAGCGGCCCGGTGTAGCCACTCTTGATTATCGGCGCGAGGAAGCCCGGCAAATCGAATTCGCCCTGGCCGGGGAAGCAACGGAAATGCCGACTCCACTCCAGCACGTCCATGGCCAGGATCGGGGCGTCGGCCATTTGCACGAAGAAGATCTTGTCGCCAGGGATCTCGGCGATGGCGCTCGGATCGCCCTTGAGCGACAACGTATGGAAGCTGTCGAGCAACACACCGAGGTTCGGATGATCGGCCTGCCGCACGATGCTCCATACCTGTTGCCAGGTGTTCACGTGCCGGCCCCAGGCCAATGCTTCGTAACCAATGCGCAGGCCACGTGCACCGGCGCGTTCGGCGAGCAGGCGCAAGTCATCGACCAGAATCTGTTCGTCACCGATGGAGTCGGCCGAGGCGTTGCTGCACACCAGCACCAGGTCGGTGCCCAGCTCCTGCATCAGGTCGAACTTGCGCTCGGCCCGCTCCAGGTTGCGCGACAGGCGGTCACGACGGCAGCCTTCGAAATCCCGGAACGGTTGAAACAGGGTGATCGCGATCCCGAGATCGGCGCACATCTGTTTAATTTCACGCGGGCTGCCGTCGTAGTAGAGAAGGTCGTTCTCGAAAATCTCGACACCGTCAAAACCGGCGGCGGCGATGGCTTCGAGTTTTTCCGGCAGGGTACCGCTCAGGGATACGGTGGCAATGGAACGCTGCATGGTTCGGCTCCCGGTGGTGGAGGCAATCTTGTTAGGGGCATTGCACGTTTCTTCGTAGGAGCCGGCTTGCTGGCGATGGCGTCCGTGAGATCGCCATCGCCAGCCAGCCGGCTCCTACAGGGATCGCGTTTGTCTTGAGGTGAATTATTGGCTGCGCGATCCAACACAGCAATTTAAAGTGTACTACCCGGTTAGTTTTGTGTTCGATTATCGAACACAATGGGCTTTGGTGAATTGACGATTTTTTGTTCACTGCGCAACATCAACACCACATTGAGGCCGGTTTCAAACCGCCGGCCTCAGGTAACCAGACCCAGAACATCACATAAAAATTTCAAAAAAACGGGTATACGCTCATGTGCTTATTCAACGCCCTGCTCGCTCCAACCACCGTCATTACGCCTTGCCTGGCGTCCATCCGAACCTTGCGCACCGCCGGCATCACCGTGCCGCTCGCTGAATAACCCGTCAGCCGACGAAAACAGCCGATCAGTCCTCTCGCGCCCGCCGCCCTCGATTGATCACGCGCCCTTGAAGTCCCGACGAGCCTCGCTTGTCAGTCATTGAACGGATGGCACAGATGAATCCTACTCAAAGCTCTCCCATGGCTGCGGCCATGAGTGTCGCCACTGGTGGCATCGGCGACAAAATCCGCGGCGCCATGGCCGTCGGCAAAACCCGTTGGGGCATGCTGGCGCTGGTGTTCTTCGCCACCACCCTGAACTACATCGACCGCGCCGCCCTGGGCGTCATGCAGCCGATCCTTGCCAAGGAAATGAGCTGGACGGCGATGGACTACGCCAACATCAATTTCTGGTTCCAGGTCGGTTATGCCATCGGCTTCGTACTGCAAGGCCGTTTGATCGACCGGGTCGGTGTCAAACGCGTGTTCTTCTGCGCCGTGCTGCTCTGGAGCCTGGCGACGGGCGCCCACGGCCTGGCCACGTCGGCGGCGGGTTTCATGGTCTGCCGCTTTATCCTCGGCCTGACCGAAGCCGCCAACTACCCGGCGTGCGTGAAAACCACGCGCCTGTGGTTTCCGGCCGGCGAGCGAGCCGTGGCCACCGGCATCTTCAACGCCGGGACCAACGTCGGTGCAATGTTCACCCCGATGCTGCTGCCGCTGATCCTGCATGCCTGGGGCTGGCAGGCCGCGTTCCTCTGCATGTCGGCACTGGGCGGCATCTGGCTGGTGTGCTGGGGCCTGAAGTACTTCAACCCGGAAGATCACCCACGCGTTAAACAGTCGGAACTGGACTACATCCAGAACGAAGTCGAGCCGGAACAGGCCCGCGTCCCCTTCTCGAAAATCCTGCGTATGCGCGGCACCTGGGCCTTCGCCCTGGCTTACTCGATGACGGCACCGGTGTTCTGGTTCTACCTGTACTGGCTGCCGCCGTTCCTCAACCAGCAATACAACCTGGGTATCAACGTGACCCAGATGGGTATCCCGCTGATCATCATTTACCTCACCGCCGACTTCGGCAGTGTCGGCGGCGGGATTCTGTCCTCGTTCCTGATCGGACGTGGAGTGAACCCGATCAAGGCGCGGCTGATGTCCATGTTCCTGTTCGCCTGCTGCATCATCGGCGTGATCGTGGCGGCCGGTTCCAGCAACCTGTGGGTCGCGGTCGCCGCCATTTCCCTGGCCATCGGCGCGCACCAGGCCTGGACCGCGAACATCTGGAGCCTGGTGATGGATTACACGCCCAAGCACATGATGAGTACGGTGTTCGGATTCGGCGGCATGTGTGCCGCGATTGGCGGGATGTTCATGACCCAATTGGTCGGCCACATCCTGACCGTCACCAACAACAACTACACCGTACTGTTCACCCTGATCCCGGCGATGTACTTCATCGCACTGACCTGGATGTACTTCATGGCACCGCGCAAGATCCCTACCGTAGAAGAGTGATGTTCCCCGGCGCAGCTCTCAATGCATACGCACTCCCCCTGTAGGAACTGACGAGTGAAACGAGGCTGCGATCTTTTGACTTTGTTCTTTAAAGGCAAGATCAAAAGATCGCAGCCTGCGGCAGCTCCTACAGAGGCTGCGCGGTCCTGCCCATAAATTAGCGACGGCTTTGCTGCCACGCCGCTGCCAACCCGCTGCAGCAAATCACGGCAATGCCGATGATGGTGGTCAGGCTCGGTGTGTGGGAGAACACCAGCCAACCCAGCAGGCCGGCAAACACGATCTGGCAGTAACTGAACGGCGCCAGCAACGCCGGTGCCGCATGACGGAAAGCCTGGGTCAAGAACAAATGCGCCGTCATCCCACAGGCCCCTAGCGCCAACATCATCGCGCCATGGATCAGGTTGGGCATTTGCCAGAAGAACGGCACCAGCGCGCTCATCACCAGGGTGTTGCACAGTCCGGCGAAAAAGTTACTGGTGGTCGGGCTGTCGATCTCGCTGAGCTTGCGCGTCAACAATTGATAGAAGCAGAAAAACAGCGCCGAGCAGAACGGCAGCAGCACCGCCGGGGTGAACAAGTCACCGCCCGGATGGACGACGATCAGCACCCCCACAAAGCCGAAAATCACCGCCAACCACTGTCCGCGCGTCACCCGCTCCTTCAGCAGCGGCACTGACAACGCGGTGACCAGCACCGGAGCCAGGAAGTTGACCGACGTGGCTTCGGCCAACGGGATGTACATCAACCCGGTGGTGAAAAACAGGCTGGTGCCCAGCAAGCACAGCGCCCGGATCACCTGCAGCAGCGGCCGCTTCGTACGCAGTACTCGCAGCCCGGATTGCGGCAGGAAAATCCCGGCCATCAACAGGGTATGAACCACGTAACGGGCCCACACCACCATGACGATCGGATAGAACCCGGAGAGGTATTTCGATATGGCGTCATGACTGGAAAACAGGAAGGTAGCGACAACGATCAGCAAGATCCCTTTGAAGGGCTGATTGACGCCGGAAAGCGGGGTGCTGACGGTCATTGGGGGTCCTTTTTTACATCAAAAAAATCAAAACCTTCGCGGGCAAGCCTCGCTCCTACAGGTTTTGTGTCGAGCCAAAAATTCGCGACTGACGTAATACCCGTAGGAGCGAGGCTTGCCCGCGATAGGTGCGCAGCACCGCTTACAGCTGCGCCAACAAATCCCGGGTCTTATCCAAAGCCATCTGCGCCCGCGCCAAGCCGCTCACACCCTGCTCCAGCAATTGCACCGTGGGAATCTCCAGGCTCAAGGGAATGTTAGCCGGCAAACAGCTCAACAACCCCGGCAAATCGCAATCACCGTCGCCTGGAAAACGTCGCTCGTTGCGCGCCTGACGCAAGATCTCGGCCATGTCCGCAGGCCTTGGCCCCGCCACATCACACAACTGCGCATACCGTAACCGTGAAGGCGCGACCCTGGCCAGTGCTTCCAGCCGCGACCCCGAACGATCAAAGTGAAATGCGTCCACCAACACTGCACCGTTTTCGCGCCCGGCCCCCTCGACAATGCGCACCGCTTGTTCAAGATCGCGCGCGTCGGTCCAGGGCATGAACTCCAAATGCGGATGCAGCCCATAAGACGCCGCCAGATCGCAAAGTTCGGCAAAGTTTTGCGTCATGCGCTGTTCGTCAGAATCGTTACCGGCCACCAGCAATTCACTGGCACCGAATTCGGCACCCACCGCCAGAATTTTCTCGAAATCGGCGACGACGGTGTCCGGTTTCAGCCGAAGGATTTCCACATCCAGTACACGAATGCCGGTATCGCGCAGACGCGCCAGGGTCTGGCGCCGTAAGTCAGCATCGGCCACCAGCGCGAAGTGATGTTCCTCTGGCGTGGCCGGCACCAGACGCAAACCGACATGGCTGTAACCTGCGCGCGCTGCCACTTCGACCATGTCCGGTGGCGACAGCTCCAGCACCGTCAGGCTGGCCAGGGAAAAAATACGTTCGCTCATGCTCAACCCTCGATCAACGATGGCGCACAAGCGCGGCCGGTTTCGGCGGCTTCGCGAATGGCTTCGATAAGCGCCAGTGTGCGCGCGGCATCGGCCGCACTCACCAGCGGCTCGACATCCCGGCGCGCAACCCGCACGAAGTGCTGCAATTGCAAGCGCAAGGCTTCATCGGCACTGAAGTGTTCCTGAGTCGCCAGCAAGGGCTCGTGCCAACCGCCATCGACCTCGGCGTAGTGCCAGCGTTTGAGTTGCGGGATGCTCAGTGCCCCACCGGTCCCGGCCAGCAAATAGCACGGTTGGTCGGCCTGACGCGGATACACCGGGTTCTCCCCCGCATCCAGCTCCCAACTCCAGGGCGCCGCCACCGCATCGGAACCAGTCAGGCTGCCGAGCGCTCCATTGTCGAACTGCAGCAGCACCGCCGCGCAATCCTCATTGGCAAACCCACGAATCGCGTTGCTGGTGATGGCCTGCACTTGACGCACTTCACCGCACAGATGCCGCAGCAGATCGAGGTCATGGATCAGGTTGGTCAATAACATCCCCGCCCCCGCCTCACGGCGCCATGCCGTTTCAAAGTAAGTGTCGGGCTTGCGCAACTGCCAGAGCGCCGTGACCGTGGTCAAACGCCCCAGGGCGCCGCTGTGGACAAGTTCATGGGCACGGACGATCAGCGGATTGTGGCGGCGATGATGGCCGACCAGCACCGGAACACCCGTGGTCTTCGTAGCGGTTACCAGTGTGCGGACTTCATCCATGCACACACCCACCGGCTTCTCCAACAGCACCGGAACGCCGGCGGCCAGGCAATCGAGCGCGGTACTGACGTGCAGATTATTCGGATTGGAGACGATGACGGCATCCGGCTTCGCCTGCTCCAGCATCTGACAGTGGTCAGCGAAATACGCCACACCCCATTTAGCCGCGAGACTTGCCGCCTGCAGCCCGGGATCGGACACCGCGCACAAGGTGGCTTCTGTCAGGGATTTCAAATGCCGGTAATGCTGCTGACCCATGTTGCCAGCACCGATCAGGGCGATGCGAAGGGGCGAATTCATGGAGCGGTCCTCTTGTGGTTATTGTCGGAGGGATGAAGCTCAACAATTTAGAACCGAGTTCCAGATTCTTACACCAACCAACTGCAAAAGTGTGCGAACAGCGCACACCATCTGTAGGAGCAATGCTTGCTCGCGATGCAGACGCCGCGGTGTTTCATGTAAGACCGCGGTATCGTTCATCGCGAGCAAGCTCTGCTCCTACAAGGAATGCGGCTAGCAGAACAACTCCGACGCCACACTCGCCGCCGACAATTCCTCGGTGAACGCCAATAACAACGGCGCCAACTCATGCAGCCGTGCCCCCGGCATCCGCGCACTCGGCCCGGCGATGCTCAGCACGCCAATCACCCGCCCATCCCCCGGATGACGCACCACCGCGGCAATCGCCGAGGTGCCCACGGCCGAGCTTTCCTCGACACAGGCATAGCCCTGCTCCCGCGCCAGCCGCAGGCGCTCCAGCAGTTCGATATTGGAACGCGGCGCATTCGGCCCCAATTCCACTGGTCGGTCCGCCGCCTGGCGCTCCACCAGCGACAGGGCTTCGGCATCGCTCATGGTCGCCAGCCAGGCATGGCCCGACGCGGTATAGAACAGCGGCGCATCACGGCCCATGTCCGGGTCGTAACGCAGCCCGGATCGAGCACCCTGGGACTTGGCGATCCAGGTCTGCCGATCGCCTTCGATCACGCCCAGACGCACCAGTTCGCCGGTTTCCTGCGCCAACCGGTCGAGCACCGGCTGCACGATATCGGCGCCACTGCTCGACAGATAACGAAACCCCATCGCCACCAGTTTGGTGGACAAGTGGTAGCGCAGGTTCTCCGGATTCTGTCGCACATAACCCAGGCGGATCAGCTCGGCGAGCAGGCGGTGAGTGGCGCTTTTGGGGATGTCCAGCTGCTCCGCCAGGGTCTGCATCGGCAGCCCACGCGGGTCGCTGGTGAGACTCTCAAGCACACTGAAAACACGTTCGATCTGACTGCCGGCCATAGGGGTTTCCACGCAAAATTTGCTCGATTCTAGAAGACAACGGTCGGAATCCGAAATCTGGAACTGACTGTCCGATAACCGCCCGTTTTACGCACCACCTTCTTGCCTTGCTCTCATCTGATTCTTATATTTTCTGGAATCCAATTCCAAAATATCAAAAATCGGAGCCCCAACAATGCCTGCCGAACCGCACTTTCTTCCCGACGTCGACTGCGATGTGCTGGTTGTCGGCTCCGGCGCGGCCGGGTTGTCAGCGGCGGTGACAGCCGCCTGGCATGGCCTGAAAGTCATCGTGGTCGAAAAAGACCCGGTGTTCGGCGGCGCCACGGCCTGGTCAGGTGGCTGGGCTTGGGTACCTTGCAACCCGCTGGCCCGGCGCGGCGGCATCATCGAGGACGTGGAGCAGCCGCGCACCTACCTCAAGCACGAGTTGGGCGAGCATTACCAACCATCGATGATCGATGCATTCCTTGAGGCCGGCCCGCACATGGTCGCCTTCTTTGAAAATCACACCTCGCTGCAATTCGCCGACGGCAACGCGATTGCCGATATTCATGGCGATACGCCAGGCGCCGGCACGGGTGGACGCTCGGTGATCGCGGCGCCGTACGACGCCCGAAAAGTCGGCAAGCTGCTAAAGCGTTTGCGTAAAACCATGCGCGAAACGTCCTTCATGGGCATGCCGATCATGGCCGGCACGGACCTCACCGCATTTCTGAACCTGACCCGTTCACTGTCAGCGGCCTGGCATGTCACCCGGCGATTTACCCGCCACCTGTTCGATCTCGCGATCCATGGCCGGGCGATGCAACTGGTCAACGGCGTGGCACTGGTGGCGCGCCTGGCAAAGTCCGCCGAAGACCTCGGCGTGCTGCTTTGGCAGTCGGCGCCGGTCACCCAATTGCTCCACGAACACCAGCAAGTACGCGGTGCCGTGGTCCGGACCGCCAAAGGTTCGGTGCGCATCACCGCGCGCAAAGCCGTGGTACTCGCCGCCGGTGGTTTCGCTAACGACATCGAGCGTCGCAAGGCGCTGTTCCCGCGCACCCCCACGGGCCATGAACACCTGGCCCTGCCGCCACTGGGCGTCTCCGGCGACGGCTTGCGATTGGGGGAAAGCGTCGGCGCGAAGGTGGACACCGATATGCAGTCCCCGGTCGCCTGGGCACCGGTTTCTCGGGTGCCACACGGCGACGGCAGCACGGGTCACTTCCCGCACATCATCGAACGAGGCAAACCGGGTGTGATTGGCGTACTGAGCAACGGCCAGCGCTTCGTCAACGAAGCCAACGGCTATTACGACTACGTCACGGCCATGGTTGCCGCCGCACCAGCGGGGGAAGAAGTCGCGTCCTGGCTGATTTGCAGCCACAGCTTTCAGCGACGTTATGGCCTGGGCATCTCTCGGCCATTTCCCGTACCGCTGTCGCCTTTCGTTCGCAGTGGCTATCTGAAAACCGGTAATACCCTTGAGGAATTGGCGTCAGCTTGCGACATCGACCCTGTCGGCTTGCGCAACACCGTGTCGGAATACAACCGCCATGCACACGCTGGTGAAGACCCACAATTCGGCCGTGGCTCGACGCCCTATAACCGCAAACAGGGTGATGCCTTACAACGGCCCAACCCCTGCGTCGCGCCGATCGAACAGGGTCCGTTCTACGCCGTGAAGGTCCAACCCGGCTGTTTCGGCACCTTCGCCGGACTCCAGGTCAATGAACACGCCCAGGTCCTCGACAATGCGGGACAGCCTATCGCCGGGCTATACGCGGCAGGCGGCGACATGGCCAGCATCATGGGTGGCCACTACCCCGCTGGCGGCATCAACATCGGCCCG
Organism: Pseudomonas putida; assembly: GCF_050990305.1. Taxonomy (GTDB): domain Bacteria; phylum Pseudomonadota; class Gammaproteobacteria; order Pseudomonadales; family Pseudomonadaceae; genus Aquipseudomonas; species Aquipseudomonas putida_AH. The sequence goes on from NZ_CP158817.1 coordinate 5,743,592, forward strand.
GCGCTGACCTTCGGTTACATCGCCGCACGCCACATTGCAGGAATCACCGCTTACGAACAGAACATCGACCAATAACCATCGTCTTACCAATCCTTACAGATTTCTCCGATATCGTTCAGCCAGTGCGGTTATTCATGGACCCGGCGATACCCGCCCCATCAACCCATGAGAGACCGCCAACATGATATGGAACAAGGCAAGACGCAGCGACAACGTGAATGACACACGCAAGGGCAAGGATGCCCGTACACACACAGGGACAATCCTGGGCGCCGGACTGGTCGCCGTGGCACTGGCCAGTGCGGGACTTTATTCGATGCAGAGTGATGTGCCGTCGGCGCTTTCAGACATACCGGCGCCACTCGCTGCCGCCATCGACACCCAACCCGAACCGGATCTGCAACTGATGTTTGTCCAGTCAGTGCTGGGCGAGACAGAAGACACCTGGACGCAGCTTTTTGCACAAACAGGGCGGCACTACGCACCGCCCTCGCTGACACTGTTCGACGATGGCGTGACCTCGGCCTGTGGATTTGCCAGTTCTGCAATCGGGCCTTTCTATTGTCCGGGCAACCAACATGTGTATCTCGACCTGGCCTTCTTCGCGAAACTGGAGCAGCAATTTTCAGTGGTCGGCGACTTCGCCCGTGCCTACATCATCGCCCACGAAATCGGCCATCACGTGCAACTGGCACTGGGAATGTCCGAACCGCTCGAACAAGCCTTACTGGAGCACAAACCCGTCACGGGCGATGGCGGCCTGGAGGTGCGAGGGGAGTTGCAGGCCGATTGCCTGGCCGGCGTCTGGGCCCACCATGCGCAACAGCGTCTGGGCTGGTTGGAGTCTGGCGATATTGCAGCCGCATTGCATGCCGCCGCCGCATTTGGTGACGACAACTTGCAGCGCTCCCAAAATGCTGTCATCAGGCCGGACACATTCAGCCACGGCACCTCCGAGCAGCGCGTGAGCTGGTTCAAGACCGGTTTTGACACAGGTCGCACAGACGCCTGCGACACCTTCACCGCGACCGAACTGTAGGAGCTGCCGCAGGCTGCGATCTTTTGAACTTGCCTTTAAAAGATCGCAGCCTCGTTTCACTCGTCAGCTCCTACAGTAGGAAAGTATCCGCCTGTCTCATATCCCCCTCTCTACCGAACCTGCAGCGCCCAGGACTGTCTGACGACCGGACTGGCGCCGGTCCTACTCAGCAGCAACACTCATCGCACGAACAATCAGAGGACTCCCACATGCTATGGAAAAAAGGCCGGCGCAGCGACAACGTGGTCGATGCCCGTGGCGATGATGTCGGCGGTGGCGGTGGAGGCATGCGTTTCGGTGGCGGCAAGGGCCTGAGCCTGACAGCGATCCTGCTGATTGTCGGCATCGGCTGGATCACCGGCCAGGACCCGATGCAGATCCTCGGCCAACTGACGGGCCAGATGGGCCAACAGTCGGCACCAGCCACCAACCAGACCCGCCAGGCACCACCGGCCAATGATGAAGGGGCCGAATTCGTGCGCTCGATCCTCGGCGACACCGAAGACACCTGGCGCCAGGTGTTCCAGCAGGCAGGCCGGCAATACAAGGACCCGACCCTGGTGCTGTTCAGCAATCGCGTCAACTCGGCCTGTGGCCTGGCCACCTCGGCGACCGGTCCGTTCTATTGCCCGGCGGACCAGAAGGTCTATCTGGACATGTCGTTTTTCCAGGAGATGTCACAACGTTTTCGGGCCGCGGGTGACTTCGCCCAGGCCTACGTGATCGCCCATGAAGTCGGACACCACGTGCAAACCTTGCTCGGGGTGTCGGCGAAGATTCAGGCCGCTCGCCAACAGGGCCGGCAAATGGAAGGCGACGGCGGCTTGCTGGTCCGTCAGGAACTGCAAGCCGATTGCCTGGCCGGGGTCTGGGCCAACAATGCGCAGCAGCGCCTGAACTGGTTGGAACCGGGCGACATCGAAGAAGCACTGAACGCCGCCAATGCCATCGGCGACGATCGCTTGCAACAACAGGGTCAGGGCCGTGTGGTACCGGACTCGTTTACCCATGGTACGTCAGCGCAACGGGTGCGCTGGTTCAAAACCGGATTCGCACAAGGCCAGGTCGGCCAATGCGATACCTTCTCGGCGAAAAATCTGTAAATGAAAAAATGGTTGTTGATGTTGCTGTTCACTTGCGCGGGCCCTTTCACAAGCACTTGGGCTGACGAGCATGGGGTCAAGGAGATCAGTCCGGGGCGTCTGTTGTTGAAATCAGGTGAGATGGCAGTGGGTATCAGCCCCGCCCCGTCAAAAATCGAACGCGTATTGATCATCGTCCACGGTCGCTTGCGCAACGCGCAAACCTATCTGCAGAGCGGCGAACACGCGGCCGAACTGGCCGGGCAGAGTGCGACGACCCTGGTGATCGCCCCGCAATTTCTCAATGAGACCGACATTGCGCTACACCCGGTGGCCGACACCGTATTGCGCTGGCAAGGCAATGAATGGATGGCCGCTGGCGAATCCACCGCACCGTTTCGCCTGAGTTCCTACCAAGCCCTGGACGAAATCGTCGCCCGACTGGGTGATCGCCAACAGTTTCCGGACGTGAAGCAAATCGTCATCGCCGGACACTCCGGTGGCGCTCAGGTCGTTCAGCGCTACGCCCTGCTTGGGCACGATCAACCTGCGCTGCAAGCGGCGGGCGTCAAGGTGCGTTACGTGATTGCCAACCCATCAACCTATGCGTACTTCGATGAGCGGCGACCAGTGGCCTTCAGCCACGCCGGCTGCCCGGACTTCAATCGCTGGAAGTACGGGCTGGCGAATCTGCCCGCCTACGCCGAAGGACAAACCGCCGCGCAATTGCAGGAAAAATACCTCCAGCGCGACATCGTTTATCTGCTGGGACAGCAGGACACCGACCCGAACCAACGGGCACTGGATAAAAGCTGCGAAGCGAAGGCTCAGGGACCGTATCGATTGGCCCGTGGGCGTTTTTACTTTGACTATCTGAAGCGGCTGCAACCGCAAGGGTTGAATCAGCAACTGGTCGAGGTGCCCGGGGTCGGGCATGACGGGGATGGGATGTTTACCTCGCCTGAAGGGCAGAAGGCGTTGTTTCAATAGTCGCCAAAAGATCGCAGCCTTCGGCAGCTCCTACAGGGTGTACTCGATTCCCATGTAGGAGCTGCCGAAGGCTGCGATCTCTTGATCTTCAATTTCAAGCCGAAAGCATTTCCAGCAATGCCACACAATCGGCCGCATGCCAATCCGTCAATTCCGGCCACGGATTATCCGGCAAATTCACCAACACCGTCCGCGCCCCTGCCGCGCGCCCGCAGTCGAGATCGAAGCGGTAATCACCGACCATGACCATCTCACTGGCCGGCACCTTCCACGCCTCGGCCAGTTTCAACAAACCACCGGGATGCGGTTTTGGCGGCGCTTCATCGCGGCCCAACACGTCCTCCACGGCGAAACAGTCAGCCAGGCCGATGGCCTCCAGAGTGACATGGGCCAGCTCACGGGCATTGCGCGTGAGAATGCCCAGTCGGTACCCACGTCCAGCCAGCTCGCGCACCAGTTCCACAGCACCCGGTGCCGGCTTCGAACCCAACGCCAGATCCCGCTCGTGCTCCAGCAGCCACGCATGTTTGGCCGCCGCTTCATCGGCGGGCAGCGCGGCGAGGTGAGTCAGAATGTCGTGTTCAGGCGGGATCGCCAGCGCCACGCGAATCGCCGCGAAGTCATGCACGGCCACCGTCAAGGTGCCGTCCATGTCGAACACCCAATGACGCACATCGGCCAGGCTCATGCCCAATCCTTGCGATGGCGAATCAGGCCTTCCTGAGTGACCGAGGCCACCAGTTGCCCGGCACGGTTGAACACACTGCCACGGGAGAACCCCCGGGAGTTGCCGGCCCATGGGCTGTCCATCGCGTAGAGCAACCAGTCATCGGCGCGCAGATCCTGGTGGAACCACAGCGCGTGGTCGAGGCTGGCGACCTGCATGTCCTTGTGCCAGACCGATTTGCCGTGGGGCTGCATCGAGGTGGTCAGCAAGCCGAAGTCCGAGGCGTAGGCCAGCAGGTATTTGTGCAACGCCGGGGTGTCAGCCAGAGCACCGTCGGCGCGAAACCAGGCGTACTTGATCGGATCGGAGGGTTTCGGGTTGTAAGGGTCTTTCTCGGTAATGGGGCGAAACTCGATCGGCTTCGGGCACAGCAGTTTTTCACGCATTTTTTCCGGAATCAGGTGCGCTCTCTGCTGGGTGATCTCCAGTTCCGAGGGCAGGTTTTCCGGGCCGACCACTTGCGGCATCTCGGACTGATGCTCGAAACCCGCTTCGTCGTACTGGAATGAAGCGCTGCCGGTGAAAATCGGCTGCCCCTTCTGGATCGCCGTCACCCGGCGCGTGCTGAAACTGCCGCCATCGCGGACGCGATCAACCTGATAGACCACCGGCAAGCCGGCATCGCCCGGACGCAGGAAGTAACCGTGCATCGAATGTACGTGACGTGTTTCCTCTACGGTCTGACTGGCCGCCGACAGCGACTGGCCGAGCACCTGACCGCCGAACAACTGACGAAAACCCAAGTCCTGGCTGCGACCACGGAACAGGTTTTCTTCAATGGGCTCCAGGGTCAACAAGTCCACCAGATCTTCCAACACTTGGCTCATTCAGACTCTCCTCACACAACGCAATGCCGCGCAGTCCTGGCTGCGTCGGTCGATTCAGTTTCTGGCCTGTGCCAACTTGAGGGTCATTGTAAACAACCGTGTCGGGTTATCCATGCAAGGTTTGCAGCCATTGTTCACGACTGATGCGATAAAGCACGTGATGACGCAGGGGGTGATCGACGACGAGCTTCGGATGATCGAAGTCATCGGCGGGGTCATGGTGCATGCCGATCGCCTGCATGACTTTCTGCGAAGGCAAGTTGTTATCGGCGGTAAACGAGACGATCTCGTTCAGCGGCAACCGGTCAAACCCGCAGCGCAGAGCGGTCCACGCCGCTTCACTGGCGTACCCCAGGCCCCAGTGCTCCCGAGCCAGGCGCCAACCGATTTCAGTGGCCGGCGTGAACGGCGCATCGAATCCGACCACGCCAAGCCCGGTAAAACCAATGAACTGCCCGGTGTCCTTGCGCTCCAGTGCCCACAGGCCAAACCCGTGCTCAGCAAAATGCCCCCTGATTCGCCCGATCAATGAAGCGCTTTCCAGCCGGCTCAGCGGCGCGGGAAAATAACGCATGACCTGCGGGTCGGCACACATCGCCGCAAAGTCCGGCAAATCCTCGTCACGCCACTGGCGCAACAACAACCGTGCACTTTCGAGTTCCAATATCGGTTCCATCGTCCCCCGCCCCCTCAGTCAGGATGTCGCAAGTCTACAACGCTGGTAGGATTCGTCTCTCACTCCTGTACGCCTTTTATAGACAAAGTAGTCATGCCCCTGCCGCTGATTTATCACGAAGACTACAGTCCCGAGTTTCCGGCGGATCACCGCTTCCCCATGGACAAATTTCGCCTGCTGCGCGATCACCTGGTGGACAGCGGCCTAGTCTGCGACGCCGATCTGTTACGCCCGGAGCTTTGCCCGCCGGACATTCTCGCCCTCGCCCATGACCCTTCGTATATCGAGCGCTACATGGGTGGCGAACTGTCCCGCGAAGATCAACGACGCCTGGGCCTGCCCTGGAGCGAAGCCCTGGCCCGGCGCACGGTGCGGGCGGTCGGCGGCTCCCTGCTGGCGGCCGAGCAGGCACTGGAGCATGGCCTGGCCTGTCACCTGGCTGGCGGCACCCACCATGCTCACTACGATTACCCCGCTGGCTTCTGCATCTTCAATGACCTGGCAGTGATCAGCCATTTCCTGCTGGAAAGTGGCCGGGTCAACCGGGTGTTGATCTTCGATTGCGATGTGCACCAGGGCGATGGCACTGCACGCATCCTGCACAACACCCCGGAGGCGATTACCGTTTCCCTGCATTGCGAGAAGAATTTTCCCGCTCGCAAAGCCGAAAGTGACTGGGACATTCCGCTGCCCAACGGCATGGGCGATGCCGATTACCTCAAAGTAGTGGACGACGCGCTCAACTACTTGCTGCCGCTGTATCAACCGGATCTGGTGCTGTATGACGCCGGTGTCGATGTGCATAAAGATGACGCACTGGGTTACCTGAAACTGACGGACCAAGGTGTGGCTGCCCGCGATGAAAGCGTGATGCGCCATTGCCTGGGCCGCGACATTCCGGTGGTCGGGGTGATCGGCGGCGGTTACAGCAAGGACCGCAAGGCCTTGGCCCGCCGCCATGGCATTCTCCATCACAGCGCGCAGCGGGTGTGGCAGTCATCAGGTTGTCACTGAGTTGTGGATGCTTTACCCACAATGCCTGTGGAACCGCCTGTGGATAACCTGAGCGAAAGGGACTACAGGCCTTACTGACCTTGGGCTACAGAGCACTGATCATTTTTTGATCGCTATTTTTTTCAAACACACCACCGATCACTGTAGGAGCGAGCCTGCTCGCGATGGACTCGAGAACAACGCGGGGTGTCAGGCTTCCCGAGTTATCGTTGACGACCATCGCGAGCAGGCTCGCTCCTACAGAGGGCAGGGCTGGTAGAATGCCCGGCTTCATTCCGCCAAACCGCAGCGCACCCATGACCCAGCACTCCACTATCTCCCCTTCCCACGTCGCCATCATCGGCGGCGGTCCCGCCGGATTGATGGCGGCTGAAGTGCTGAGCCAGGCCGGGATCAAGGTCGACCTGTACGACGCCATGCCTTCGGTGGGACGAAAATTCCTCCTGGCCGGCGTCGGTGGCATGAACATCACCCATTCCGAAGCCTACCCGGCCTTCCTCTCGCGCTACGCCGAGCGGGCCCCGCAGATTGCGCCGCTGCTGCGCAGCTTCGGCGCCGATGCGTTGTGCCAATGGATTCACGGCCTGGGTATCGAAACCTTTGTCGGCAGCTCCGGCCGGGTCTTCCCGGCCGACATGAAAGCCGCGCCCTTGCTGCGGGCCTGGCTCAAGCGTCTGCGCGACGCCGGCGTTGTTATCCACACCCGGCATCGCTGGCTCGGTTGGGATGAGCACGGCCACTTGCTTATCCACAGCCCCGACGGCGAAAAAACCGTCCAGGCAGACGCCACCCTGCTCGCCCTCGGCGGCGGCAGTTGGGCGCGCCTGGGCTCAGACGGCGCCTGGATGTTGCCTCTGGAGCAACGCGGCGTAGGACTGGCGCCGCTGCAACCGAGCAATTGCGGCTTCGAGGTGCAGGCCTGGAGCGAATTGATGATCAGTAAATTCGCCGGCGCCCCGCTGAAAAACATCGCCATCGGTTTGAACGACGATATTCCACGATTGGGCGAATGCGTGATCACCGCGACTGGCATCGAAGGGAGTTTGATTTACGCCTTGTCGGCACCGATCCGCGAGGCCATCAATCGGCACGGTTCGGCAACGATTCATCTCGACCTGTTGCCGGGCCGGCCTGTGGATAAAGTCCTGGCTGCGCTGAACAAGCCCCGTGGTTCGCGTTCGATGAGCAAGCATCTACACAGCCAACTCGGCATCGACGGCGTGAAGGCCGCGCTGTTGCGCGAGCTAACCTCTGCCGAAACCTTCGCCGACATGGCATTGCTGGCCCAGGCGATCAAGGCCTTGCCTATGACGCTGGTCAAAACCCGGCCGTTGGATGAAGCCATCAGCAGCGCTGGGGGTGTGTTGTTCGAGTCGATGGATGAGCGATTGATGCTCAAGCAGGTGCCGGGCGTGTTCTGCGCGGGGGAAATGCTCGATTGGGAAGCGCCGACGGGGGGCTATTTACTGACCGCGTGTTTCGCCAGTGGGCGTGCGGCGGGGTTGGGGATGGTGGAGTGGTTGCGGCGCCAGGACTGAAGACCGTGGCGAGCCCATCGCGGGCAAGCCTCGCTCCTACGGATAGATGGTGCCCTTGTAGGAGCGAGGCTTGCCCGCGAAGGCGGCTTAACAGACGCTAAAGCAAATCAAGGCTTACGCTTGCGCGGCCCGGTATTGAACACCGGCACTTTTCGCACAGGCTTGACCGAAGGCTCCGGCGCAGAAACCTCCCCGCTGTCCACCCACTTCCCGAGGTTGCGCTTGCCGCCACCACCGGACGTCTTCGGTTTCTTCGGCTTTTTCGGTTTCTTGATCACCTGGCCGCTGGCATCGGTCTCCGGCACACGGTGCTCGGGCTCGAAGTCCGGCTCGTTCTGACGCTTCAACGTCTGACGGGTCAACATCTCGATGGCTGACAGAAGATTCACTTCATCGGCGCACACCAGCGAAATGGCCTCACCGGTCGAACCCGCACGTCCGGTACGACCGATCCGGTGGATGTAATCCTCGGCCACGATCGGCAAGTCGAAATTGACCACCAGCGGCAAGTCTTCGATGTCCAGGCCACGGGCGGCGACATCGGTGGCCACCAGGATCTGTATGTCGCTGGCCTTGAAGCGGTCCAGTGCGCGTTGGCGCGTCGCCTGGGGCTTGTCGCCGTGGATGCCATCAGCATTGACGCCCAGGCCCTGGAGTTTCTCCACCAACGCATCCACGCCGTTACGGGTCTTGGCGAACACCAATACCTGCTTCCACTTGCCCTTGCGCATCAAGTGCACGAACAGTTCCGGTTTGCGCTTCTTGTCGACCGTCACGATCCATTGCTTGACGGTATTGGCTGCCACGTTGCGCGGGCTGACTTCGATGCTCAGCGGATCGTTGAGCATCTGCCCGGCCAGCAGGCGGATGTCATCGGAAAAGGTGGCGGAGAACAGCAGCGTCTGACGCTTCTTCGGCAGCGCACGGTAAATGTTCGCCAATTCCTCAGAAAACCCCAGGTCGAGCATGCGATCGGCTTCGTCCAGCACCAGGGTTTGCAACTGATTGAACTTCAGCGCGTTCTGGCGGAACAGGTCGAGCAAGCGGCCCGGGGTCGCGACCAGCAGGTCCACGCCGCCACGCAGCTTCATCATTTGCGGATTGATGCTGACGCCGCCGTACACCGCATAGGTGCGCAACGGCAGGTTCTCGGCGTACTGGCGCACGGCTTCGTGGACCTGCTCGGCCAGTTCGCGGGTCGGCACCAGGATCAGCGCACGCACCGAATTGGCGGCGACTTTCGGCCCTTCCATGGCCAGCAATTGCAGGAGCGGCAAAGCGAAGCCGGCGGTCTTGCCGGTGCCGGTTTGGGCGGCGGCCATCAGGTCGCGGCCGGCCAGCACCGCCGGAATGGCTTGTGCCTGCACCGGCGTCGGCGTCTGGTAGCCGAGCTTCTCGAGGGAGCGCAGCAAGGGATCGATCAGGCCAAGGGTGGCGAAAGTCATGGAAGTACCGTAGGAAAATTGAGCGCGGGTTGTGCAAAACAAGTGTGCAAAACAAGAGTGCAATGGCGCGCAGTTTACCCTAATTCACACGGGATTCCGCCGACACCACCGGTGGCACGACCTGCGCCACTGGTTGTTTCGGTGTGCGACGCCACTGCGGCAGACCAATCAGCACCACGGCGCTGATGATCACCAGCATGGCCAACGCTTCTTCGATACCAATGGTCTCGCCGACAAACACGATCCCCAACAACACCGCCACTGCCGGGTTGACGTAGGCATAACTGGTGGCCGCCGCCGGCCGCACGTGTTTCAGCAGGTACATGTAGGCGTTGAAGGCGATGATCGAACCGAACACGGTCAGGTACGCCAGCGCAGCCCAGCCTTCGATCGGTGGCATCTTTTCCAGGTGCTCGCCGCTGATCACGCTGCCGATCAGCAACACCACCCCGCCCACCAGCATTTCCACGGCACTGGCCATGGCGCCCTGGGGTAGCGGCAAGTGTTTGCTCCACACCGAGCCGAAGGCCCAGGTGGCCGCCGCAAAAATCAGCAGGGCAGCCCCCAACGGGCTCGATTGCAGGTTGGAGCCCAAGTTGAGCATGACGATGCCGATCATGCCGAGCACGACGCCCGCCCATTCCAGACGGGTGTTGCGCGCGCCCCAGAAATAGCCACAGAGCAAGGTAAACAGCGGCACCGTCGCCACCGCCAACGCCGCCACACCGGAAGCCACGCCCGTGTGTTCGGCCACGCTGACCGCACCGTTGCCGCACGCCAGCAGCAATACGCCAATGATCCCGGCAGCTTTCCATTGCGCCCAGGTCGGTGCCGGCGCCCCGCGCCAGCGCAGGTAGGCGTACATCAAAGTGCCGGCGATCACGAAGCGCACGCCTGCGAGCAGCAAGGGCGGCCAGTACTCCACGCCGATGCGAATCACCAGATAAGTCGAGCCCCAAATCACGTACAAGGCGAAAAAGGCAGCGATCAACGGTAACGGAAAGCGACGTAGGCCGGACATGATGGGCAGCTCGCAGGCAGAACAGATGAACGGCTATTCTAGAAAGGCTGGCGCGGGAAAATAAGTTACAAAACCTGTTTAAAGCGCCAGTACACTTTTCAAATCACGGAGTTCGTGGCAATAAACCGTGTTTTCGAAAGTCGGCCATTTTTCAGGAGCCACCCCGATGGATAAGTACGACCGCATGCTGCTCAGCGCCCTGCTGGAAAACGGTCGCGCGTCCTACGCGGACCTCGCGCGCAAGGTCAATCTGTCCGCCCCGGCCGTGGCCGAACGCGTGGCCAAGCTCGAAGCCAGCGGCGTGATTACCGGTTACCAGGCCAAAGTCGACATGTCCAAGGTCGGCCTGCCGATCCAGTGCGTGATCGAACTGCGCCTGAACCAGCACGGCAATCAGAAAGCCTACGACGAGCTGATTCAGATCCCGCAATTGACCGAATGCCACCGAGTGACAGGCGATCCGTGCGTGATCATGCAGGCGGCGGTGGGCTCGATGCCGGAACTGGAAGAGTTGATCAACCGGGTGGCGCAGTTCGGGTTCAGCAAGACATCGATCGTGCTGTCCAGCGCCATCGAAAAGCGCGTGCCATTGAGGCAGTTGGAAGGCAATGGCAAATAGCATTTGCGTAGGAGCCGGCTTGCTGGCGATAGCGGTTTAGCATTCAACATTGATTGAGGCCGATACACCGCAATCGCCAGCAAGCCGGCTCCTACAGGGTTGAGGTGATTCAGCGATAACGCTTGAGATGTTCGCCCACCTTCGCCGCCGGCACTTTCTGCAATTTGCACAGCAGATCATGGGATAACTCCTGAACTCCGTGTTTTTGGCGCAGCTCTTCAGCCAGATGCGCGGTCAAGTTAGCCGCCATCTCGGCATCGGCCATGGCTCGGTGAGCCTTGCCGGTGTGGGGTAGGTTGGCGAAGGTGGTGAGGGTGCCGAGTTTGTGGTTCGGTGCCGCGGGCATCAGGCGCCGTGCCAGCAACAACGAGCAGGCAAAGTTCTGCAGGCGGGTACGCTTGATGCGCCCCAGCTCGAAGTCCCAGAACTTCTGGTCGAATGCCGCGTTGTGCGCCAGCAGTGGCGTGGTGCCGACGAACTCGTTGACTTCGTTCATCACCTGTTCGGCCGAGGGTGCGCTACGCAGCATGGCGTTGCTGATGCCGGTGAGTTGTTCGATGAAGGCGGGGATACGCACGCCGGCATTCATCAGGCTCTGGTAACGCTCGACGATGCGTCCCTGCTCAAGGATCACTACGGCAATTTCCGTGGCCCGGCAGCTGCTGCTCGGGGAGATCCCGGTGGTTTCAAAGTCGATGACTGCGATGCGTTCCAAACCTGTTTGAACTCCGTAAAAATCAATTTTTGAGCAGCAACGCGCCTTCGATCGGCACGTAGCGACTGGCGGCGCGGATCAGCGAGTTGGCGGTCAGGCCCGGTACGCCGTAGGCCACCGCTTGCACGCCATGCTTGCTGATGATGCGTTCGAGCAGCATGTCGAAATCACCGTCGCCGGACGCCAACACCACTTCGTCGACATGGTCGGCGGCGTCCATCACATCGAGGGTAATGCCCACGTCCCAGTCGCCCTTGGCCGAGCCGTCGCTGCGCTGGATATAGGGTTTGAGCTTCACGGTGAAACCGAGGTTGCGCAGGATCTGCTGGAACTGCTGCTGTTTGCTGTCGCCACGGTCGATGGCGTAAGCGTAGGCCTCGACAATCTGCCCCTGCTTGCTGATTTCAGCCCACAGCGCGGCATAGTTGAAGTGGCAACCGTAGGCCTGACGCACGGTGTAATAGAGGTTCTGGACATCGGCGAACACAGCGATTTTCTTCACCGCAACATCCCCTTGGCGCGCAGGCAAGATCAGGCAACCGGCCCGAAAAGTCGTCCAGTATGCCAGCCTGAAGGAGGATTGTGGCGAGGGGATTCATCCCCGTTCGGCTGCGCAGCGGTCGTAAATACGACCAACTCGGTCTATCTAGGCAGACGCGGGGGGGGCTGCTTCGCAGCCCAACGGGGATGAATCCCCTCGCCACAGGTGGATCAAAATCAATCAGACGAAGGAATCGTCGTCGCCACCAAAGAACGATGAGTTGTCATCGCTGTAGTCAGCATCGGCAAAGCCGCCCTGGTCATTGCCCCAGGAGTCATTACCGGCCATGCGCTGGTCATTGCCCCAGCCATTGTTGCCCTGATCGTTGACCTGGGCCGGTTCTTCCTTAATGACTTCGACGATTTCCTGCGGTTGCTGATTGTGATGAAACAGGCTGCTGATACCTTGCGCCAGCATTACGCCACCCGCGACGCCAGCGGCGGTTTTCAGCGCACCGCCGAGGAAGCTGCTGCCGGCCATCGGCGCCGCTTGCTGTGGGGCATAGTTCTGTTGCGGTGGCGCACCGAAGTTCTGCTGCGGTGGCTGCGAATTGAACGAGGACCGTCCCGGTTCGCGCCATCCGCCACCGTTCGACACGGGCGCGCTCAGGCTCGGGATCGGCGCAGGCTGCGGATCACGGGAACTGCCACCAAAAATACTCGACAGGAAACCACCACTGCTCGGCGCCGGAGCCGCGGTCTGCGCCCTGGCTTGTTGCAGATCGGCCTGCAATTGCTGAATTTGCGCGTTGAGTTGTTGGTTCTGTTCATCGAGGCGCTTGATCGCCGCCTCTTGCACCAGAATGGCCTGGGTCATGAAATAACCTGCCGCCGGTTGGCGGTTCAGGTGTTCCTTGATCCGCGCCTCGGCCTGGGCGTCGCGCGGGGCTGCCTCCGTTTCGGCCTGTTGCAGCCGGGAAAACAGTCCATCGATCAGGGTTTGCTCTTCGCTGTTCATGGCGACCTCGTAGATTGCCGGGGGAAATCGTTGCCCTTGTCCCCTTGAGGATAAGGTGCCCGACCTTAATGGAGGCTGAAACAAGTTGTTTCAATGACCTTTACCGAACGTTTACGTTTGCGCCCTCCTCCTTGTCATCGGTTAAAGTGAGCCACTGTTCCCACCTGCGATCCCGACTGATGAATCCGTTCGATGTACTGCGTGACTCTCTGTATTTCTTCAAGCGCAATCTGAGCCAGATCGTGCAGCTGTGCCTGCCGCTGGTGATTGTCGAGGCTTTGCTGCAACAAGTGGTCGATCACTCCACCGAGCCGGACAGCTTCCCCGGCATCAGCGTGATCGTCGGCCTGCTGGTGTATCCGCTGTACACCGCCGCCCTGATCCTGTTCCTCGATGCCCGTAGTCGTGGCGAATCGCCCAGCAATCGCGAGCTGCTGTCCCGGTCCGCCTACCTTTGGCCGCGCTTCGCCTTGCTGACCGCCCTCAATACCCTGCTGATTCTGCTCGGCCTGTCGCTGTACTTCCTGCCAGGTATCTATCTGATGGTGACCCTGGCGTTCGGCGAGTACTTGCTGGTACTGCGTGGCATGGCGCCGCTGGCGGCCATGAAGGAAAGCCTGCGCCTGAGCCGCGGACACTTCATCCGCATCCTGGTGTGCATTCTGTGTGTGATGGGGCCATTGTGGCTGCTCAAGGGCGCGACCATGGCGGCCTATCCCGAACCGCAGAACCCGGTGATTTCGCTGCTGATCGACAGTGCCCACAGCTTCCTGCAACTGTTCACCAGCGTGGTGCTGTTCCGCCTGTTCATGCTGATCACGGATGTACCGGAAAAAATCGACGGGCCACGCTGACCTTGGGTGACCGACCGTCAGTCGGGTATGCTCGGCGGCAATTTCCGTAACGCGATAAGCCGAGCCATGACCCGACTGCTGCGCTACACCCTGCCGGTATTAATCCTGCTCGGCCTGGCAGGCGCAATGATCCACAGCCTGACCTGGCGCCCCGCCGCCCGTGAAGTACTCCCCATCAGTTGCAGCAGCAAGGCGCCGACCCTGGCTCCCGGCCAGGCCTTGAAAGTCATGACCTGGAACGTCCAGTACCTGGCGGGCAAGCGCTACGTGTTCTGGAATGACCTGGCGGCCGGCCCCGACGACTCACCTACCCCTGAAGACATGGCCTTCAGCCTCGATGAAGTGGCGCGGGTGATTCGTGACGAACAACCGGACGTTGTGCTGCTGCAGGAGCTCGATGACGGCGCCAAGGCCAGCGATTACCAGAACCAACTCAAGCTGTTGCAGGAACGGGTCGCCGACCTGTATCCGTGCAGTGCCCATGCGTTCGACTGGAAGGCTGACTTCGTCCCTGATCCGCATATCTTTGGCAGCGTCGGCCGACAACTGGCAACCCTGAGCCGCTACCAGATCGCACATGCCCAGCGCCTGCAATTACCGGTGGCGCAGGCCAACCTGATCAGCCGCCAGTTCCAGCCGAAAAACGCTTTACTGATTGCCTACCTGCCGCTCAACGACGGTGCTCAGATCGCGGTGCTCAATACGCACCTGGACCGCGCAACGCAACCCGACGAAACGCTGCAAGCCCAGGTGGCGGCCGTGGCCAAGACCCTGGACAAGCTCGAAGGCCGCGGTACGCCGTGGTTGATCGGCGGTGATTTCAATCTGTTGCCGCTGGGTCAATACCAACGCCTGCCCAGCGAGCAACGCACGCCCTATTCCGCCGACAGCGCACTGCATGTGCTGTGGGACAAATACCCGATGATCCCCACCAACAACGAAGCCAGCGGCATCGACCGTGCGCGCTGGCTGACTCACTACCCGAACGATCCGGGCCTCAACGGGCCGGACCGTACCGTCGACTACCTGTTTTACAGTCCGCGGATCAAGCGAGTGGAGGCAATGGTCAGGCAGGACGATACCTTGCGTATTTCCGACCATTTGCCGGTGATCGCCCGATTCCTGCTCCCAGCTTCACCTTGACTTGTAGGAGCGAGGCTTGCTCGCGAGTCGACATTGATCTTGGATGTACCGACTCTGCCCTGTAGGAGCAAAGCTTGCTCGCGATAGCAGTGTGTCACCCTGTGTTGATGTTGGATGTGCCGACGTAATCGCGAGCAAGCTTTGCTCCTACAGGATTTGCGTCGATATCCAGTGCGATCACGCCGGGTTCCAGTCATCCGGGATAACCGCAATCACGTCGATCTCCATCAGCCACTGAGGCTGGCCAAGCCCGGAAATCACCAGCCCCGTGGAGATCGGGAACACGCCCTTCAACCACTTGCCGATCACTTGGTAAACCGGCTCGCGGTAACGCGGGTCGATGATGTAGGTGGTGGTTTTGACGATGTGAGAAAGATCGCTGCCCGCCTCTTCCAACAGCTGCTTGACGTTTTTCATCGCCTGTTCGGCTTGTGCGGCGGGGTCGCCAAGCCCCACGAGGTTGCCCTCGAAATCGGTGCCGATCTGGCCTCGGACATACACCGTGTTGCCCGCCCTCACGGCTTGGCAAAGGTCATTGTCCAGCGACTGATTGGGATAGGTATCCTTGGTATTGAACATGCGAATTCGAGTATGAGTAGGCACTGACTGACTCCCCTGAAACTTGATTGATGATCGATTCTTAACGCTGCGATGGATCTCGGTATTCGAGGTACTGGCGCTGGGTGGCAATGTGACCAGCGACATGCTTGGCGTCGTGCCAGACGCCCCAGATAAAGCTCGATCCACGACGCGACAGCCACGGCAGCCCCACGAAATAAACACCTGGCTCGCTCGACACACCGCGCTGGTGACGAGGCTTGCCCTTGTCGTCGAACGCATCGACCTGCAGCCAGTTGTAATCAACGGCGTAACCGGTCGCCCAGATGATCGAAGTGATACCCGCCTCGGCCAGATCCAGCTCCAGGATCGGATGGGCCATGCAATCCGGGTCGGGCAGCATGAACCGGGCTTCGGGCTCTTCCGGCAGGTCAAGGCCATTGCGCGCGATGTAGGCATCCGCCGCATCCAGCAATGACAAGTAGTTCTCGTCGCCAGCCGCGATGTTTCGCACCAGATCCTGCTGGAACGTCACCACACCGTCGTTGAAGGACTGCGTCAGCCCCACCAGCGTGACGCCCTGCCTGGCGAGCCCACGGAAATCGACGGTCTGGCCGCCACGGGCGCCGCTGACCGCGATGGTCACGTGCTCGCGCCCCGGCTGCATGACCTCGGCATCCCACAGCCCCAGAACCCCCAGCCACCAGCAAAAGTCACGATTGCGATAGGCGCGAGGCGGACGATCATGCTGACCGACCGACAGATAGACTTGCTTGCCCGCGCGCTGCAGTTCATCAGCGATCTGGACACCGGACGAGCCCGCGCCCACCACCAGCACGCCGCCCTCGGGCAGTTGCTGCGGGTTGAAGTATTGGGCCGAATGAATTTGCGTGATCCGCTCGTCTTTCGGAGCAATCGGTGGAATGACCGGACGCTGGAAAGGACCGGTTGCCGCCACCACACGATTGGCTTCGATCACCCCTTCGGAAGTTTCGATGGTGAAACCCGGACGGTCGGCGTTGCGCACCACTTTTTTAACTTCGACACCGGTACGGATCGGCGCTTCGAACTTCTCGGCATAGGCTTCGAAGTAAGCCGCGACGCGATCTTTCGAGGCGAAGGCATCTGGCGCCAAGTCTTCAAACGCCAAGCCGGGGAAACGGTCATGCCAGACCGGACCATTGGCCACCAGCGAATCCCAGCGACCCGTGCGCCACGCTTCTGCAATACGGTTGCGCTCCAGAACAAGGTGCGGAACGCCGAGCTTGCTCAAATGTTCACTCATGGCGACGCCAGCCTGGCCGGCCCCGACAACAAGCGTATCTATTTCGATCTTATTAGTTGTCATGCTTGTGCCCTTAAGAGAGACGACTATGGCGCGCCGAGTCGCGACGGATCAGCCGTTTAAATAAACAAGTTCAGAAGTCTTAACTTTGCTTGCGGGGTGTTTTTTTATTTTGCGCGGTAACTGCAAATAGCGAAATTATGTTTTTTGTAGTTGTTACTTATGAAAAAACTACTTAACAACCTGTAGGAGCGAGCATGCTCGCGATGTTCTCAAGAACGCAGCGTTAAACCTGCAAGTACGCGTTATCGTTAAGGACCATCGCGAGCATGCTCGCTCCTACAGTTATTGTTTAAAGCACGCCGATTTCCTGAGCCGTTCTATCCACCGCAATCTTGGTCTTGGCGACAAGTTCGTCGAGTTCACCGCGTGTCGCGATCAATGCCGGGGCCATGATCATGCGGCCCAGGGTCGAACGGATGATCACGCCTTCCTCGAAACCAATCGTGCGGCAGCGCCAGGCGATGTCGCCTTCGTTGGCAAAGCGCTTGCGAGTGGCCTTGTCTTGGGCGAACTGCAACGCCGCCACAAGCCCCGTGCCCTGGATCTCCCCCACCAGCGGATGATTACCGAACACCTCGCGCAGACAATTTTGCAGATAAGGGCCGGTGTCATTTTTCACTTCGGTGACGACACCTTCATCACGCAGCGCCGTAAGGTTGGCAATGGCGACGGCAGCGGCCACCGGGTGGCCGGAATAGGTCAGGCCGTGGGCAAAGACACCGCCCTGCTCCACCAGCACCTCGGCCATGCGCCGGCTCAGGACCAGCCCGCCCATCGGGATGTAGCCCGAGGTCAGGCCCTTGGCGATCGACAGGGTGTCCGGCTGGAAATCGAAGTGCTGGTGAGCAAACCATTCACCGGTGCGCCCGAAACCACCGATCACCTCGTCCGCACACAGCAGCACGTCGTATTGGCGGCAGATCCGCTGGATTTCCGGCCAGTAGCTTTCCGGTGGGAAAATCATGCCGCCGGCACCCTGGAAAGGCTCGGCGATGAAGGCGGCGACGTTCTCGGCACCCAGTTCGAGTATCTTTTCTTCCAGCTGCCGGGCAGCGCGCAGGCCGAATTCGGCCGGGGTCAGATCACCTTCGTGAGCGAACCAGTAAGGCTCATCGATGTGCGCGACGTCAGGAATCACACCGCCCATGTCGTGCATGAACTTCATGCCGCCCAACGCCGTGGCGCCCAGGGTCGAGCCGTGATAACCGTTCCAGCGACCGATCATGATCTTCTTCTGCGGCTTGCCGAGAATCTGCCAGTAGCGGCGCACAGTACGAATCAACACCTCGTTGGCTTCGGAGCCGGAGTTGGTGTAGATCGCGTGGCTGTAGTGCTTGGGCAACAAACTGAACAGCAACTCGGACAACTCGACCACCGCCGGGTGGGTGGTGTGGAAGAACATGTTGTAGTACGGCAACTGCTCCAGTTGGCGAGTCGCCGCGGCGGCCAGGTCTTTGCGCCCATACCCCAGGTTGGTGCACCACAGGCCCGACATGCCATCGAGGTAGCGATTGCCATCGTTGTCCCACAGGTGCAGGCGCTCACCACCGACGATGACGCGAGGGCCTTCTTCGTTCAACGCCTTTTGATCAAGAAAGGCATGGATGTGGTGGGCCGCATCGCTGGCTTGATAGTCGCGGGTATCGCGCTGGGGTTTGTAGTCTGTTGTCATTGTTATTCTCCGTTTCCCATCCACGCACATTTAAAAGTGCGCAGAAAGTTACTTGAAAGTTACTTGATAGAAACTCAGCGCAATTGAAACCAGGTGGTTTTCAACTGGGTGTATTTATCGAACGAATGCAAAGAAAGATCCCGCCCAAAGCCCGATTGTTTGCCGCCACCGAACGGTACGGTGACGTCCAGGGCATCCACGGTGTTCACTGAAACAGTGCCCGCCTTCAGCGCTCGTGCAACGCGGTGCGCACGATTCAGATCATCGCTCCATACCGAGGCGGCTAGGCCATAGATACTGTCATTGGCCAATTGCACGGCTTGCTCTTCGGTGTCGAAGGTGGAGATCGCCAGCACGGGCCCGAACACTTCTTCGCGAGACAGGTGCGAGTCTTGGGCGACGTCGGCAAAAATCGTCGGTTCGATGAAATTGTCCGAACCGTTGAAGCTCAAGCGCCGACCACCGGTGAGCAGTGTCGCCCCGTCTTCCCGGGCGCGCTCGATAGAGCTCATCACGCGGGCAGCCTGCCCTGAATCAACGATGGCACCGGCGCGGCTTGCAGGGTCCAGCGGATCCCCAGGCATCCACGCCTTGGCCTTTTCCAGAAGCCGCTCAATGAACGCGTCCTTGATCGAACGCTGCACATAGAGTCGAGAATTGGCCGAGCACACCTCGCCCTGGTTGAAGAAGATGCCGAAGGCGGCTTTCTCCGCGGCCAGATCAAGGTCCTTGCAGTCGTCGAACACCAGGCTCGGGCTCTTGCCGCCACACTCCAGCCACACCTGCTTGAGGTTCGATTGCGCCGAGTACTGCATGAAGTACTTGCCCACCTGGGTCGAGCCGGTGAACACCAGGCAATCGACATCGAGGTGCAGGCCAAGCGCCTTGCCAGCGGTTTCACCCAGGCCGGGTACGACGTTCAATACGCCTGGCGGCAACCCGGCTTCCAGCGCCAACTCTGCTAGACGCAAGGCCGAGAACGGTGATTGTTCGGCCGGCTTGAGGACCACGCTGTTACCGGCGGCCAGGGCTGGTGCGAGCTTCCAGGCGGCCATGTCGAGCGGGAAGTTCCACGGCACGACCGCAGCGACGACCCCCAGCGCTTCGCGGGTGATGGTCGCCAGCGCCGAGGACGCGGTGGGCGCGACCTGGTCATACAGCTTGTCCAACGCCTCGCCATACCAGGCGAACACATGGGCCGCACCGGGAACGTCGATGTTGTAGGCATCCATCACCGGTTTGCCCATGTTGAGCGAATCCAGCAATGCCAGTTCTTCGCGATGGGCAAGCATCAGTTCAGAGAGACGCAGCATCACCCGCTTGCGCTCCACTGGCGCCATGCGTGCCCAAGGGCCTTCGTTGAACGCCCGGCGGGCACTGCGCACGGCCAGATCCACTTCCTGCTCGCCACAGGCGGCAACACGGGCCAGCAGCTTGTGGGTGGCGGGGTTGATCGAGTCGAATGTTGCACCGCCAGACGCAGAGACCTGCCGGCCATCGATCAAGGCTTTGTCCGGGAAGGTTTGCCGGGCAGCTTGTTGCTGCCAATAGTCGAGGTCGAACACGCTACGCTCCCTTTGCGACCGCCTGGGTGGTCGGGGTAGTTGGTCGGGGTTGTTATCTGAAGTGGTAGCGATAGTGCGTCAACCGTACGCAGAGGAAAATTATTAAAAATATGCTCCGGGTATAAGAAAAAACTGGGCAAGCGCCTGACCAGTCCGCAACCGTCATAAGGTAAGGTTCATTCAAGCCTTCGTGCGACAGGGGCCATCCTGGCTTTCATCGCGAACAAGAACAAATAGAGGTGCGTGTGGCTTCCTATACCTTGCGGCAACTCAAGTACTTCGTCACCACGGTGGAAGCCGGTAGCGTGGCGGAGGCGTCGAGGCAGCTCTACATCGCTCAACCTTCGGTTTCCACGGCGATCAAAAGCCTGGAAGAGTCGTTCAACGTCCAGCTGTTCATCCGTCACCATGCCCAGGGCGTATCCCTGACGCCCACCGGCACGCGCTTCTACCACAAGGCGCAAGAGCTGCTGCGCATGGCCAGGGAATTCGAGCAGAACGCGCTGGCGGATAACGACACGGTGTCCGGGCAAATCGACATCGGCTGTTTCGAGACGGTCGCGCCGCTGTACCTGCCACGACTGATCGCCGATTTTCGCAAGCTGTATCCGGGCGTCGACATCCGCATTCGTGACGGTGAGCAGCAGGACCTGGTCCAGGGCTTGACCGCCGGCACCTTCGACGTGGCCTTCCTCTACGACCACGGGCTGGACAGCACCATCGAAACCACACCACTGATGCCGCCGCAAAAGCCTTACGTGCTGCTGCCCGAAGGTCACCGTTTTGCTGACCAGAAAGAGGTATCGCTCAGGGACTTGTGCATGGAGCCGATGATTCTGCTCGATGTGCAACCGAGCCGGACCTACTTCGTCAGCCTGTTCCATGAATTGGCACTGACGCCGAACATCGTGTTCAGCTCGCCGTCGATCGAGATGGTGCGCGGCATGGTCGGCCAGGGGTTCGGCTTCTCGATCCTGGTGACCCGCCCGCATTCGGAATGCACGTACGATGGGAAAAAGGTGGTCACGGTCGACATCAAGGAGCCGGTCTCAACCTCCGGCCTGGCAAGCGCCCGCCTCAAACGCAATCAACTGACCAAACCCGCACAATTGTTCGTGGACTTTTGCCGCGAACAACTGAGCCAGAAGGTTTCACACACTGACCTGTAGGAGCCGGCTTGCTGGCGATGGCGATGGGTCAGGCACTGTATTTTTGATTGATCTGGCGTCATCGCCAGCAAGCCGGCTCCTACAGAGTCATGGCTTGCACACACAGGTAGTCGGCCAATCGAGCCAGCATGGCATCGCAGCCCTGCAACTGCGCAAGCGCAATGTACTCGTCAGGTTTGTGCCCTTGATCCATGCTCCCAGGGCCGCAGACCACCGTGGGAATGCCCGCCTGGTCGAACAATCCGCCTTCGGTGCCAAAGGCCACCGTTCCAAACGCCGAAGAGTTGCTCAAGTGCGCCAGCAGCTGCGCCGCCTCACTCTGCGGCGATGTCGCCAAACCGGGATAGGCACTCAGCGGGCGCAGTTTGATGTCCGTGTCTGCCTGCACCGCGCGCATCTTGGGCAACAGCTGTTCCTCGGCGTAGGCCTGCAACTGGTTGGCCACGTCCTGGGCATCGAGGCTCGGCAGCGCCCTGACTTCAAAATCGAACTCACATTCGGCGGGCACGATGTTCAGCGCCCGGCCACCTTTGATCACACCCGTTTGCACCGTTGAATACGGCGGATCAAATCGCTCGTCATGCCGATCTGGGTGCGCGAGCCCGGCACCGATGACGCCCAACTGACCGATTAACTGCGCAGCATATTCGATGGCGTTCACCCCATAGGGCGCATAGGCCGAATGACACGCCGCGCCGCGCACTTCGCAGCGCATTGCCAGTTTGCCCTTGTGACCCAGCACAGGCTTGAGCTCGGTCGGCTCACCGATCAAACAGAGTTTGGGTTTGTGCGGCCGTCGCTCCAGCTCGGCGAGCATCGGCCTGACACCCAGGCACCCCACTTCTTCATCGTAGGAAAACGCCAGGTGCACCGGTGCATTGAGGGGGCGCCGTACAAAGAGCGGGACCGCCGCCAGCACCGAAGCGATGAAACCTTTCATGTCCGCCGTGCCACGACCGTAGAGACGCCCGTCCTTTTCCGTCAGGCGGAACGGGTCAACCGTCCAGGCCTGCCCGTCAACCGGCACCACATCGGTGTGACCGGAAAGCACCACCCCGCCTGACGTGAGCGGGCCGATGGTGGCGAACAGATTGGCCTTGGTGCCTTCATCGTTGTAGATGAGTTCGCTCTGCACGCCATGCTCGGCCAAATACGCCTCGATGAAGCGAATCAGTTCCAGGTTGGAGTCGCGACTGACGGTGGCGAAGCCAACCAGGCGCTCCAGCAGGTCGCGGCTGCAGACCTCACTCATCCCCAGGCACTCCGTAACTCGGGGCCGCCGTCGGATTGAGTGCACGGGTTAGATAGTCCTGCATCTGCGGTCGATACGCCTGCCAAAGCCCGTCAAGCTGACCAATGGGGTCTTCCTCAGCCCAATCGACCCGCAAGTCGATGATCGGCCAGGTGTAATCACCCACCACTTTCAGCGCTGCAGAGTGAACAGGCCCCGCCTCACCGCCGGCCGCCATGGCCGCGTGCATGGCCGCCAACAACCGATCCGCCAACTGCCCCGGCTCGGCCTCGAACGCCGCGACCATGGCCTCGATCACCCGCACATCGCTGAGTAAATTACCCGCCGCCATACACTGATCGCCCTTGACCGCGTTGTGCACGCCCAGCGATTCCTTGCCGCTGAAACAAGCGATCCGACCCGACGCATCAATCACCGTGACCTGCCGGTACTGGCTCCAGCCATTGGACGTCAGCGCCTTGTCCAGCGCCGCATCAGCATCCAGATGCTGATGTTCCAGCAAATCCAGAATCTCCGCCCCCAACGCCGGCAGCGTGATGTTCTGCGTGGAAACCGCACCAACCCCGGCCCGCGCCCAAGGGCAACGCGCGCCCACCGCAATGCTTGAAGAACTGATGGCAATACCGAGCTGCCCGGTTTCAGGGCAGCGCCCGATAATTGAGAACGTCATGGCTCACTCCTTAGGTTGGCTGTGCATGCGTGATTGCATTCTGTTCATGCACAGGGAAGGGAGAAAGCAGGTTTTTTGTGGTTTTGGGGTAGGAAAAAACTGGGTACGGCGGATGGGTAAATCAAAACGGGCGCCTTGATGGCGCCCGTTTTGTAGTGCTCAACTACATTGCTCAAATGATCACGCATATTTCCTTAGTACGTAGACAACCAGCATCCAGATCACCGCGCTATACAGGAGCGCTGTATCGATAAGCACCAATCGCTTGAGATGCGCAGGAAAGTTCTGGATATCGACAGGGTCGATATCACCGCCACGAATATGTATCGGAGCCCATACCACCATCGCTGCGATGCTATTCATTAGCCAGATTCGACCAAACCATCCCGATTTCCACAAACCCGCCCCCCAGAGGTAGAGGTATCGACTGTTAGGCAAGGCCTCTATCATCGCCCTTAAATAACGGCGGCTCAGATAAAAGGTGAATCCGAGACTCAGGCAAATCAACACGAATGGGCTGCTCAGGAACAAAATAGCAAGCCAGTGAGAACCAAAGTACTCAACCATCATTGCCGTGTCGTTTCGTACAACAGTTCACCAATTTGCTCACCACCGCCCTCCCCGACAGTCGCACCTGTCCATGCACCACCCCCTGTCGCGATCAGAACACAGATAACCCCGCCAACGGGCGTACGCTTAAGTGCCATGCAGGCTGTTTTACTGATACGGTGGCCGAACCATGCACCACCGGAGCCACCCACGGTAGCCCCGGTAAACTTCCCACCCTCGGTAAACCAGATCTTCTCGCAAGCCTCTTGCGATCCACCATTACAAACCTCCTGAATAGCCAGCAACGAAGACACCGCACCCAGCCCGATCCCAATGTAACCACCGGACTTCATGTATTTGGCCGCTCGACTGGTGGCATCCACATGCGTCGCATACCCCGGTATCTGCCCCGGCCCACCGGCCTTGTCCCAGCGATGCACCAGGCTGCGACTGGAAATGCCCAGGGCGGTTTTAAGCTTGGGGTGATCGCCCAGGGTCGTGTGGCTGCGCAGGCGGGTGGAGTTCAGTAAGTGGGCATCGAGTTGCGTGAGCAGGCGTTGGCGGTCGGCGAAGAACTGCGGTGATCTGAAATGGCCGTGTTGACGGTAGCTGTCTTGATGCAAACGCTCCATCGCTTGCAGGGTGTCCCGCAGGCTAGCCAGGTGCTTTTCCATCACCGTCGCGCTGACGCCCAGCCACGTCGAGGTCTGCCCGGTAAAGCTGGCGATTTCAGCCGCGTGACGGTGCATGAACTCAGCCTCGTCCGGCGTCAACGGATCAAGGGCTGTCTTGACCTGCTGCGCCGCCTGCATCAATTGAGCTTCCTGATAAGTGCAGGAAGTGTTGTTCGGATCGCTCAGGACGATCAGCGAACCTGCCTTGATATCGCCTTGCTCAGGATTGAGCGCTCGAAACTTGCGCATCACGGCGGCATCGGGCGTGGCGAACAGCGTCGCCTCCAGCGCTTCGCGGGTCATGCTTTTGGGCGCGACAAAGAAGCCCGGTTCCTGAGGTTCAACGCTGGAAAATGGCGCTGAAGATGAATGGCTCGAAGGTGCAAAACCAGATTGACCGGTCCTCGCCGAGTGGCGACTTACCACAGGCTCCACCGGTGCTGCGGCTTGTCGGACCACTGGAGGCTCGGAGCTTACTTTGCGATAGCCGGCCGAAAACACCGACGGAATCAGTTGGGCTTTGCAGGGACAACCGCTACGGCTATCCAGCGTGCCAGCCCTGGCTTTGCCATTAGTGGTCATGTTTGGAATACCGCCGACGAAACTTTAGGTCTTGCCGTCCTTGCCACAGGTGACCCGATCCCCCTCGTAAGCATGGGCGAGGCCATGCATGATGAGGCGGGTATCGCCATCGAGGACTTTGCCGCCACAGGTGTTCTTGTCATACAGGCCAATGAAGTATCCCTTACTCATTGATCTCCACTCCCTTGATACGGGGCAGAAAATCCTCTGCCATCGGCACGCCTTGACGCGCCACAAACAGGCCGATGCCTTGCAACGTATTGATGATTTCGTCGCCATTACTGAGGCGGCTGCCCACCAGTGCCAGATGACTGTTAGCTTGTCCGGCAGTGGTTACGATCCGTGCGGTACTGCCGTCGGCATACAAAACGGCATCGCCTTTCTGTGCCGCACGCACTTTCCGGCCACAATCCAATGTGAACGCCAGCAGCGAGGTCGCCTGCTGGATCACCCCGCCGTCGCGGGTCTGGCTCCCTTCGGTGGCAAATCGATAGATGGCGAGAGGTGGATGCGCTTGCACGTACTCACGCTGCTGCTGGATGACCGCCCGCGCCTGCTCGCCAAACTCTGCAAGTTGCGCCTCGGTGAAGGGCGAAACATCCAGACGGCTCAGAGCCTGCGGGGTTATTTCGTTGGTATAGGTGGGGTGCACAGGTGCATTCATTTGCAACGTCCTTATTGTCATCGATTGGAGTGCCTTCCCTCCCTCTGCGACTGAACTGAGCGGAGCGAACGTTAGGCGACGACAAATAAGACGGCGGAACGCTGACCTCTAACAATCCCACTGGCCGGGCCATCAGGAGCGATTAGGAAATTTCCGCAAAAGAACGAAACCTATTCCTACACAACAATCCGATAGAGCGGTCGACCCCTTCGAAAACGCGCATCCTTTCCTGCGGAACTCAAGGATGCAAAGGGGACATTCCCTAGCCAACTTCATGTCACGGCCAGTGGATGCCCCCATTCTCCTATTCCGGCGGATCAATCTGATCCAGCACCCGGTTGGCCGTGATCTCCGCCAGCATCACGCTGTTGGAAATCCCCAGCAGCGCATGGCGATCGCCACCGTCCAGATGATCCACCAACTGATGCACCATCACGTCGACCGAGGCCAGGGTTTCGACCAGGTACACCATCAGGTCTTCAGTTCTGGTTTCGGGGTTAACGGAGAACAGCGTGCTGGGTGCGCGCAGAGTGGCTTTGATGTCGGCGGTTGAAGGGGATTCGAATGCGGAGCTGGGATCGGTATCCGGCGGATTGGGTGTGACTTTGAACATGTTTTGGATTCCTGAATGAGGCTATCACCCATCCCTACTAAAGAATGGGTGGCAGCTGTACGCAGGTTAGTAGACCGGGGAATCCAAGAAACCGGCGCGCCCGAGGGCGCCCTACGCACAGCTACCATCAGAATGCAGGCGCGAAGCCTGACTGACAGAAGCGTTGTACGTCTTGGATTAAAACCACCGAGCTACTAAACCCGATCACTGATGAGCAGTGACGCGAATTAAATTACCGAGCGACCCCAGGGCGTACAAGCCGGCGGATTCTGGCGTAGCGGTAGGCAACGGCGCAAGAATTTGTGGCTTTCAGGAAGTAATTCTGTGGACGTTTAAACACGCACTGCAAAGACGTCTGTAGGAGCGAGCTCGCTCGCGATGGTCGTGAACGATGACGCGTAAAACCAGGTGCCCAGCGGCGTCCTTGGGTTTTTCGCGAGCGTGCTCGCTCCTACAGTGGCTGGGGTTATTTGCGTGGTTTGATGCGGGCAGTGGCCTCGGCGATCAGTGGGTCATCCGGCCAATAGTGTTTCGGATAGCGGCCCTTCAGGTCTTTTTTCACTTCGGCATAGGTACTGCGCCAGAAGTTCGCCAGGTCCTGGGTCACCTGCACCGGCCGCCGTGCCGGAGACAGCAGGTGCAGTTTGACCACTTGTCGACCGCCGGCGATGCGTGGGGTGTCGGACAGGCCAAACAGCTCTTGCAAACGCACCGCCAGAATCGGTGGTTGCTCGCTGTAATCCAAGCGAATCGATGAGCCCGAGGGCACGCTCAGATGGTGGGGAGCCTGCTCGTCGAGCCGTTGCGGCAGCGGCCATGGCAGCAGGTTGTGAACGATGTTCGACAGGTCGAGGTTGGCGAAATGACTGAGCCGCGAGACTTTGCCCAGGTACGGCATCAGCCAGTGTTCGAGGCTTTTGAGCAGCGCGGCGTCGCTGACATCCGGCCATTCGCTTTCGTTTTTGCCGGCCAGGTCCAGTTGGCGCAAAAGCGCGACTCGCGCCTGCCACTGACGTAGCTCCGGGGTCCATGGCAGCAACTCCAGCCCTTTGCGTCGCACCAGATTGACCAGCGCCTGACTGCGGGCGGCTTCGTCGAGACCGGTCAGCGGTTCGCGGCTGAGGATCAGCTCGCCGACCTTGCGTTGGCGTTCGGCACGCAACACGCCTTCGCGTTCGTCCCAGTCCAGTTGATCGACGCAGCGCACCTGTTCGGCCAGTACCGAGTCGAACAGTGCCGGATCGAAATCCGCCGCCAGGTAAATCCGCTCTTCACGTTGGCCCTGACGACTGCCCAGATCAGCAATCACCAGCCACGGTTGTTTCATCAGGCTGTCGGCCTCGGCGAACAACGCCGCACGGCCATTGGCCAGGCGATACTCGGCACCACCGGCGCGGCGCTGTTGGGCGACACGATCCGGATAGGCCAGTGCCAGCAGCGCGCCGAGCCAGCGCGGATGATCGGGATCGCTGACCGGCTCTGACGCCTTGCCGCGCAGATAACCACGATACTGTCGTGCCAGTTGCCGAGCCCGTTGCACCCCGCCCAGGGCACCGCGAGCGGCCCGCACTTCGCCGGACAACAGCACCAGTCGACTGTGCAGGTCAGCGCCGGCACCGCGCAAAATATCGCGCTCGCCGAGCAGCGCCGCGACATCGCACGCCATGTCCGCCAGCCCCAGCGCTTGGCCACGCAACAGCAAATGGGCGATACGCGGATGCGCCGGCAGTTCGGCCATGGCCTGACCGTGGCGGGTCAGTGTCTCGCCCTCTAATGCGCCCAAACGCTCAAGCAAATCCTGCGCCTGTGCATAAGCAGCGGTTGGTGGCACATCGAGCCAGACCAGTTGCCCCGGCGACACGCCCCAACGGCCGAGTTGCAAGGCCAACCCGGCGAGATCCGCAGACAGAATTTCCGCACTGCCATAAGCCGCCAATTGCTCGTGCTGATCCTGCGACCACAAGCGATAACACACGCCCGGCTCCAGACGCCCAGCCCGGCCGGCGCGCTGGGTGGCGCTGGCCTTGGAAATCCGCTGTGTATCGAGACGGGTCATACCGCTGCCGGGATCGAAGCGCGGCACCCGCGCCAGTCCGGCATCGACCACCACTCGCACGCCATTGATAGTCAGGCTGGTCTCGGCGATGTTGGTGGCCAGCACCACTTTGCGCTTGCCCTCTGGCGCCGGATCGATCGCCGCCCGTTGCGCGGCCAGGTCCAGTTCACCGTGCAGCGGGCAGAGCAAAACCTGCGGGTTATCGCCCAACGCATCGGCCAGCTGTTGATGGACACGACGGATTTCCGCCTGTCCCGGCAGGAATACCAGCACGCTGCCGGATTCGTCATTCAAGGCATCAAGAATCGTCTGCACCAATCGCGGCTCGATGAATTCACCGGCCTGGAACGGCCTTCCCCAGCGCATCGCCACCGGGTACATGCGGCCTTCGCTGCGCAGGATCGGCGCATCATCGAGCAAGCCGGCCAGGCGTTCGCCTTCCAGGGTGGCCGACATCAGCAGAATTTTCAGCGGTTGATCGTCACGGAACAGTTCCCGGCCATTGAGGCTCAAGGCCAATGCCAGGTCAGCGTCTAGACTGCGCTCATGGAATTCATCGAAGATCAGCAGGCCCACGCCTTCCAGCGCCGGGTCATCCTGCAAACGCCGGGTGAGAATGCCCTCAGTGACCACTTCAATACGGGTGTTGGGACCGACCTTGCTGTCCAGGCGAATGCGATAGCCTACGGTTTCGCCGACCTTCTCGCCCAACTCGCTGGCCAGACGCTCCGCCGCCGCCCGCGCTGCCAGGCGGCGCGGTTCGAGCATGAGGATGGTCTGCCCCGCCAGCCATGGTTCATTGAGCAAAGCCAGGGGCACGCGGGTGGTTTTACCGGCGCCGGGCGGCGCTTCGAGCACGGCTTCGTGGCGTGTCGCGAGGGCTTCACGCAGGGCGGGTAAAACTTCATCAATCGGCAGAGAAATCATGCTGGCTCCAAAACAGAGGGCCGAGTATAACGGCGAACTGCGTGGTGTTCGTTGCGGTCTTAATTCGTATCGACGACGCTTCGTTTTGAGATGACCCAAGGAGATTTCATATGCGTGCTCCCTTTCGCCTGATCGGCGGTGTATTGATCGCGACCCTGCTAACCCAGATCACCGCATGCGGTTCGATCTTCTACCCGGATCGCCGTGGCCAGATCGACGGCAAGATCGACCCGGCCATCGCCGTGCTCGATGCCGTGGGCCTGCTGTTCTACATCATTCCGGGCCTGATCGCGTTTGCCGTGGATTTCGCCACCGGCGCGATTTACTTCGCACCCGGCGAGACCGCACAGGTGGCCCCGGAAAAACTCAAGGAAGCCATCGGTGCCGACGGCAAGGTCGATAACCTCAAGTTGCAGACTATTCTGGAGCGCGAAACGGGTCGCCACTTTCCGCTGGACGATCCACGCCTGATCCAGCACAAGGGCAGCACCCAGCAATTGGCCATGCTCGGCCTGCAACCTGCCGCGTAATCGGTGCACCTGAAGGAATAATCGCACTCATGATCTCCAGCTCCGAACACGCCCGCCTGCTGCGGCTGGCGACCCGTGCCTCGGTGGCGGTGGCGTGCACACTGGTCATCGCCAAGGCCATCGCCTGGTGGCTGAGCGGATCGGTGAGCATGCTCGCCGGGCTCACCGACTCGGCCCTTGACGGCGTGACGTCACTGCTCAACCTGCTGGCAGTGCATTACGCCTTGCGTCCGGCCGATGACGACCACCGTTACGGGCATGGCAAGGCCGAGTCGCTGGCCGGGATGGCCCAGGCGCTGTTCATTGGCGGCAGTGCGGTGCTGATTGCGTTGCAGGCGTTCGAGCGGATCAAGCACCCGGAACCGGTGGGCGCGCCATGGATCAGCATTGCGGTGATTGTGTTCTCGCTGGGGCTGACCCTGGCGCTGCTGATGATTCAACATCGCGTGGTCAAGGCCACCGGTTCCAACGCGGTGCGCGCCGACTCCCTGCATTACCGTTCGGACATGCTGCTCAACGGCAGCATTCTGGTGGCGCTGGTGCTGGCCGGGTTTGGCTGGCATCAGGTGGATGCGTGGTTCGGCCTGGGGATTGCTGCGTACATTCTCTGGAGTGCAATCACCATCGCCCGGGAAAGTTTTGCGGTGTTGATGGATGAAGAATTGCCACCGGATGTCAGCCAGCACATGCTCGAACTCGCTTGCAGCGTGCCGGGTGTTTTAGGCGCGCATGATCTGCGCACGCGGATTTCCGGCAACCAGTGGTTCGTGCAACTGCACCTGGAACTGCCCGGCGAGCTGACCTTGTCAGTCGCCCATGGCATCAGCGATCAAGCCGCCGATGCGATTCACGCCGTCTACCCGCGGGCCGAGGTACTGGTGCACGCCGACCCGCAGGAAGTGGTGAACGCCGCCAGGGCTCAGAACGTTACGCGATAGCCGCGAGAGCTCAGACAGTTGCCCTGAGCCTGACGGTAGGTTTGCACGACCTGTGGGTCCGGTTGATAGGTGTCCACTCGCGGGTCGAAACCACTCTGCTCGACCGCATAGCGATAGCAGTCATAACCGTCCTGATTGACCTGTTCCGGTGTCTGGCCGTTGGCGGGATAAGCCTCCACGTCGATACCATTGGCGCTCGTCAGCGGCTGACCGGGCGGTTCGACCACCATGTAGTCCTGAGTATTTTCTTGATAGGCGTAATACGAGCCCGCCGCCAGGAACAACACCGAACCGCCGATCACGACTTCACGGGCGTAATCGGGCAAGTACTGGATGCGGATCCCGCGTGGCGGCTGCACCACCACATAACGCTGGCCCTGCGGACGATACCAGTAGCCACCGGAGTAGAAATAATCACGACCGCCATAGGGCACGCGATAGTCGCGATCCGGGAAACGATCGATCACATACCCCGGCTGATACCGCGGACCGGAGCCCCAGCCATTGCCATGCCCATTAGGGCGACCTTGCCAATGGTTGTCATTGGACGGCGCGCCGATATAGCCACCCCACTGCTGGTTGGGGTAATTGCGCTGCGGCTGCTCGTCCCGATAGTAACCGGGCCTCGGCTGCTGGGTCTGGCGCACAGTGTCGGGGCGCGGCTGGATCGGCAGGTCATTGGCCGGCAATTGCGGTGGAGGCGGTGGTGAGCGAATCGGGTTGTTGAAGTTGGGTTGCTGACGGTTCTGCCATTGGCCGTTGTTCTGCCATTGGCCGTTGTTTTGATTCTGACCGTTGTTTTGATGACCGTCGCGCTCGAACTGTCGGCTGTTGTCCCCGCGAATGATGTCGTTGTTCGGCTGGCGCGGCTGGTTGTTGTCGCCACGGCCTTGATTGTTGCCCTGATGACCACCGTCGCCGTGCTGTCCGCCATCGGGGCCACGGTTCTGCGGCTCATCTGCAAGCGTTGGTGCAGTGACACTGATACATAACAAACCAACACCGGCCAAACGCCAGATGCGCGACTTCATGCTGTTCCTCGCTGAGGGTATGGATTCTGTAGGTGCGAGCCTGCTCGCGATGGACTGAAGCGCGACGCGTTTATTCAGGAACCACGCGTTATCGTTTACGACCATCGCGAGCGGGCTCGCTCCTACAATGAAGCGAACCGCGTTTGTATTTAAGACTGGAAATGCTCGGGCCGGTTCTGCAACAGGTTATCAGTCGCGCAACTTATTTATTGAGGGCAGGCGCCAAATCGCGCGCAAGAAAAAGGGGAGACCCGTCGGCCTCCCCTTAGAGAACTTCGTCCGTGCTCGACGCTTTTGACGTCGGCTCACCTCACGCCGTCTTCTGGACAGTGTGTAGCTCGGGGGCCGGCACATCCCCTGTGGGGGTGGCGACCGCAGCTGGCCTGATTGGGCGAGCCGCACTGGACTGTTTGTCCGAGCAGTGATTCTGGTGATAAGAATAGGCCTGGAGTGCCGGCAGAGGATTGCGAAGATTGCTCAAATAAACATTACTTGCGCAATTTTTAACCCTGGATAGATAATCTGTCGCAATAGTTACAACAAGGAGCCGTTTGATGAGCAAACTCGACCGATACGACCTGAGCATTTTGGCTGAATTGCAGCGCGACGCCCGCATCTCCAATCAGGAGCTGGCCGAACGCATCGGCCTGTCGCCCTCCCCCTGCTCACGTCGGGTCAAGCAGCTGGAAGACGACGGCTACATCTCCCGCCAGGTCGCCCTGCTCGACCGCAAGATGCTCGGCCTGAGCCTGACGGCCTATGTACTGATCGGCATGGATCGGCATACCCCGGAGCGCTTCGAGAACTTCGAAGCCGCCATTCGCACCTTGCCGCAGGTGCTGGAATGCAGCCTGGTGACCGGGATGGATGCCGACTATCAACTCAAGGTGGTGGTGCCGGACATGGACCATTACCAGAAACTGCTGCTCGGTCACCTGACGCGGATTGAAGGGGTGACCAGTGTGCGGTCGAGTTTTGTGTTGAACCAGGTGTTGAACAGTACCGAACTGCCTCTGACTCATCTGCGTAGTTGAGGACGCCTTCGCGGGCAAGCCTCGCTCCTACGGGTTCAGCGTCGTTCGCAGGATTTGGCCTCGACGCGGAACCTGTAGGAGCGAGGCTTGCCCGCGAAGAGTCCGGTACAAGCGACGAATAGCTGCGACACACCGCCGCAGGCTCGCACTGCACGCCGCCTCAATGCCTTATACTCCAGCGCCTTTTTAGCCCCGCCCGCGCTGGAGATGTCCAATGGATCCTGCAGTATTCGAAGAGTGGATGATGACTGGCCTTGTCAGCATCCTGATCATTTTCATGGGTTTCATCGTCTGGGATCTGGCGAAGAAGTCCAAGGCTGGCCGCTTTGGTTCCTTCATTCTGTTCTTCGTGCTCGGCCTGGGTGTCGCGGCATTCGTGATCAAAAGCGTGGTGATCGGCCTGATCGAGACCGGCACGCTATAAACGCGCCGGCACTTCCTTCCACTGGCCCTGATCGAGCCCTTCGATCGTCCAGTCGCCGATCCTGACCCGCACCAGCCGTAACGTCGGCAAGCCGACTGCCGCTGTCATGCGCCGTACCTGCCGGTTGCGCCCTTCGCGAATCACCAGCTCCAGCCAGCTCGTTGGCACACTTTTGCGAAACCGTACCGGCGGATTGCGCGGCCATAGCTCGGGCTCATCCAGCTGCCGCGCCTCGGCGGGCAAGGTCATGCCGTCATTCAACTCCACGCCATCACGCAAGCGCTGCAACTGCTCGGCGTTCGGTTCGCCCTCGACCTGCACCCAATAGGTCTTTGCCAACTTGTGCTTGGGGTCGGCAATGCGCGCTTGAAGCTGGCCGTCGTTGGTCAACAGCAGCAAGCCTTCGCTGTCACGGTCCAGTCGCCCTGCCGGGTAAATCCCGGGAACATCGATAAAGTCTTTGAGCGTCGCCCGCCCTTCGCCATCGCTGAATTGCGTCAGCACATCGAACGGTTTGTTGAACAGGATCAGCTTCGGCTCGGCTGGCGGCGTTTTGGCAACACGGCGCGATGCGGAAGGAGAGGGTTTCACGCCAGGACGACGGGAAACGGGACGTTGGGGACGGGACATGGGAAAGGGGCATCTAACGGTCAGGGCTGCTAATGCTAGTAGCCCGACCGATAAATGACCATTGGCAAATCAGCGGAACGGCGGCTCGTCGAAGCTGCGCAGTTTGCGCGAATGCAGCGAGTTGAGCTCGGTTCGCAGCAGATCCACCGCTTCAAGGCCGATTTTCAAATGCTGGCTGACCGCGCGTTCATAGAAGGCGTTGGCCGAACCCGGCAGCTTGATTTCGCTGTGCAGCGGTTTGTCCGAAACACAGAGCAACGTGCCGTAAGGCACCCGCAAGCGATACCCCTGGGCCGCGATGGTGCCGCTTTCCATGTCCACCGCCACGGCGCGGGACAGGTTGATCAGCGGACGCTCCTGAGCCCAGCGCAATTCCCAGTTGCGGTCGTCGTAGGTCAACACGGTGCCGGTGCGCAGGCGCTTCTTCAGCTCGTCGCCCTTCTCGCCGGTGATGTTCGCCGCCGCTTGCTGCAAGGCCAACTGCACCTCGGCCAAGGCCGGAATCGGAATATTCGGCGGCACCACACGGTCGAGAATCCCGTCGCGGCGCATGTAAGCGTGCGCCAGCACGTAGTCGCCGATGGTCTGCGACTGACGCAAGCCGCCACAGTGACCGATCATCAGCCAGCAATGCGGACGCAGCACCGCCAGGTGATCGGTGATGTTCTTGGCGTTGGACGGACCGACACCAATGTTCACCAAGGTCACGCCGTGGCCATCGCTGGCGATCAGGTGATAGGCCGGCATCTGGTAACGGTGCCAGACCACACCGGCGGCAATCGCCGAGGCTTCGCCGTGGTCCATGCTCTTTTCAATGATCACATTGCCCGGCAACACCATGCGCACAAAACGTGGATCGCTACGCAGCCGTTCCAGGCCATGGACGATGAACTGGTCGACATAGCGGTGATAGTTGGTCAGCAGGATCCACGGCTGCACATGGCGCCAGTCGCTGCCGGTGTAATGCACCAACCGGCGCAGGGAGAAATCCACCCGCGCCGCATCGAACAAGGCCAGGGGCAGCGGATCGGTGTTTTCCCAATCGTACAGGCCATCGGCAATGCCATCAGACGCCGCCGACAGGTCGGTACTCGGGAACACCCGCGCCAGCACAGCAGCGGTGACGCCGGAACCGGCCAGTTCATCGCCCTGCTCGACCACGTACGGATACGGGATATTCTGCTCGCTGATACCGACTTCCACGGTCACGGTGAAGTCGTGCATCAGCGGGACGAGTTGTTCCAGCAGGTACTTACGGAAAGCGGTGGGATGAGTGACGGTGACCCGGTAGGTGCCCGGCAACTGGACCTTGGCGTAAGCGCGGGTGGTTTGCGGGACTTCGCCCTGGCAGTGGTAGGTCAGGCGCAGCTCGGGGTAGCGAAACATCGCCCGCTGCTCAGCGTCCGGCTCAATACGATCCTTGAGGTAACGCTTGAGCGCCTGGCTCAGCGCATCGGTTGCACGATGGTGCAAATACGCAAGCTGATCCACGGCTTGCTCGGCGGTTTGAACGACAATAAAAGCTTCGGTCACGATCAGCATCCTGTGTTCTGACTTGCAGAGCTTCATCTTGCCTGCATCGTCGCTTCACGGGAACAGTGGCCACTATACAAATACCGTGCTCACCACCGATCAACTGTGGGAGCGAGCCTGCTCGCGAATGCGATCGCACATCCAATATCGATGTGGCTGACAGACCGCTTTCGCGAGCAGGCTCGCTCCTACAGGGAAAGGGGTCGATCAGAAGCCTTGCGGGGTCGACCGGGCGACGATCGCTTCCACATCCAGCCCACGGGGCAGCGCTCCATAAACCCGACCGCCTCCATCCAGACGACTGGCAATAAATGCATCACTCACCGCCGCATTCCCCGCCTCCAACAACAACTTGGCCTGAAGCCCCAGGGCAATGTCTTCGGTCAATTGCCGCGCGCGGTACTGAATGTCGCTGGTGTCCTTGAACGCCGCCTGCAATTGGCTGATATGCGCGGCCAGTCGCTTGTCACCATGACCGTCGCCCATTTCGTTGAACAAGGCGTCCAGCACACCCGGTTCTTTCGACAGGGCCCGCAGCACATCCAGGCATTGCACGTTGCCGGAACCTTCCCATGTCGAGTTCACCGGTGCCTCGCGGTACAGCCTCGGCAGGATGCTGTCTTCGACATATCCCGCACCGCCCATGCACTCGGCGGCCTCGTTGATCATCGCTGGCGCCCGTTTGCAGATCCAGTACTTGCCCACCGCCGTCACCAGCCGGGCAAATTTCGCCTCCTGCGAATCATCCAGATGGTCCAGCGCCCGGCCCATGCGCAGGCTCAAGGCCAGTGCCGCTTCGCTTTCCAATGCCAGGTCGGCCAATACGTTCTGCATCAATGGCTGCTCGCTGAGCAGTTTGCCGCCGACCGAACGGTGTGCGCAGTGATGGCTGGCCTGGGTCAATGCCTGGCGCATCAAGGCGCTGGAGCCGACCATGCAATCGAAACGGGTCATGGCCACCATTTCAATGATGGTCGGAACGCCTCGCCCCTCCTCGCCGACCATCCAGGCCAGGGCACCGCGGAATTCCACTTCGCTGGAAGCATTGGAGCAGTTGCCCAGTTTGTTCTTCAGGCGCTGGATATAGAACTGGTTGCGCGTGTCGTCCGGGCGATGGCGCGGCAGCAGGAAGCAGGTCAGGCCTTTATCCGTCTGCGCCAGCGTCAGAAAGGCATCGCACATCGGCGCCGAACAGAACCACTTGTGGCCCACCAGTTCGTAGGGTTGACCTGGGCCACTGGCGCCCACTGGATAAGCCTTGGTGGTGTTCGCCCGCACATCGGTACCGCCCTGTTTTTCGGTCATCGCCATGCCAATGGTGACACCGGCCTTGTGGGCCATGCCGACATTGCGCGGGTCGTATTCGGTGGCGAGGATCTTCGGCAGCCATTTGTCCGCCAGATTCGATTGCAGCCGCAGCGCCGGGACACTGGCGAAGGTCATGGTCAGGGGACAGCCGCTGCCCGCCTCGGCCTGACTGTGCAGATAGGTCATGGAGGCCCGGGCGACGTGGGCACCCTCTTGTGGATGCGCCCAGGGCAGCGAGGTCAAACCATGCTCTATCGCTGTGCGCATCAGCTCGTGATAGGCCGGATGAAACTCCACCAGATCAATGCGATGACCATAGCGGTCGTGACTGTTGAACACCGGTTTGTTCTGATTGGCGAGGAAGCCCGCTTCCATCAGCGGCCCGCCAGCCAACGCGCCATAAGCCTCGATTCGCGAGGCTGCCCAACCGGCCCCGAAACGCCGCGACCATTCCTGCAAAGGCAGATCGATGCGATACAGGTTGGCACCGTCCAGTGACGGCGGCTGGTTGGTGACTTCGTGGGTTTCGGCGAACTGATGCAGGTTCATGACGGGGCTCCTTTGGTCAGCCAAGGGGTTTCAGTTAAGCACTGCCCCCCGGCCGAAACAAAGTGTCATATCCGCCTAACTGCCGGCGCTTTCGCCCTGTTTCGGGCAGAGCACTCGACGATAGAGCGCTGCCTGCAAGTCTTCGAATTTCACCGGTTTACTCAGGTGATCGATCAGCGCGCCGGTCGGGCAGCGCTCTCGATCGGCCCCTTGGGCAATCATGAACAGCGGCAGGTCTGCGCAGCCCGGCAAGGCACGAATCTGGCAGCAGACCGACACGCCATCCATCGCTGGCAACTGACAATCGAGCAGCACGGCATCGAAGGTTTCACGCTGCAGGACATCGAGCGCGGCGCTACCGCTGTCAGCGGTTCGCACCCGGAACCCGAGCTTGAGCAACATGCCACGCATCACCAATTGATTGATGCCGTTGTCATCCGCCAGCAATACGGTGCAGTCCTGCGGCAGTCGCAGACGCGGGAAATCCCGGCTCATGAAGGGCATCGACGCAGACTCGACCGCCGGGACTTCAAATTCGACATCGAGCTGGAAACGACTACCACGCCCGGGTTCGGAACGATGGGTCAGACAACCACCGAGCAATTCCACCAGTTGCCGGCAGATCGCCAGCCCGACCCCGAGACCGCCGTGCTCGCGAGTCATGGAGCCATCGAGCTGGAAAAATCGCTGATACATTGTTGCCTCACCCAGATCGGTGAAGCCAATACCCGTGTCGATCACCGCGAAGGACAGCGCCATTCGATCCGGCGTGACCGTTTTCCCGCTCACCCGCAGCGCCAGGCCACCTACTTTGGTGAACTTGATGGCGTTGTCCAGCAAACATTCCAGACATTGCGCCAGCTTGGCGCTGTCACCGTGCAAGCGATCCGGCACGTTGGGCGCCACGTCGACCTTGAAATCAAGCGACTTGCTCAAGGCGTTGCCGTCGAACTGTGCTCGCAATGCTTCGACCACGCCACGCAGACTGAAGGTCGACGGGGACGCCTTGAGCTTGCCGGCCTGCAGCTCGGTCAATGTGAGGATGCCGTTGACCATGCGCATCATGTCCCGTGCCGATCCTGCGGCCGTTTGCTGATACTGCTCCAGCTCCGGGTCCATATCGACGGTTTGCATCAGTTCCAGCGAACCGATCACGCCGTTCATCGGCGTGCGCAACTCATGGGTCAGGGTCGCGAGGAATTCGTCCTTGAGCTGGTTACTGCGCGCCAGTTGCTGGTTGAGGACTTCCAGCTTCTGCCCGGCGTCGAGCAGGGTTTGTGCCTGCTGTTCACGCATGGCATTGATCCGATCGGCCAGGGCCAGGGACAGCAGAGCCACTTCGATGGCCGAGCCGATCTGGCTCGAATACATGGTCAGGAATACGTTCGGCAGATAACCGAGCACCATCAGGGTGTTGACGATCCCGCCCAGCAAAAACGCCGACCAGGCAATGATGAAATAGCGCGCAACCCGCAGCCCGCGCAGCCAGGCGAAAATCCCCGCGGCAAAAATCACCACGGTGAAGATCAGCGCCAGCGCCGTCGCCAGGCGCAAGGCCAGGGCATAGCTGGTCATCAACGACAACCCCACCACCAATGCACTGAACACCACCAGCGCCAGCAGCAGGCGATCCAGCCAGCGACTGTAGGAGGCCGTCTGCAGGAAACTGCGGGCGAACTGGCTGCCGAACAGCCCGGCACTGCCAATGAAAAACGGTGTCGCCGCATTGGCCCACCAGGGATTGTCCGGCCAGAAGTACTGCACGGCCGCGCCGTTCACCGACAGCTGATACAAGCCGAACGAGGCGATGTAGAAGATGTAATACAGGTAACTGGTATCACGCACACTGAGGTAGATGAACAGGTTGTAAACCAGCATCCCCAATAACACGCCATAGATCAGCCCCAGCACGTAAAGCCTGACTGGCTGCGCTTCGAGGTACGCCGTGCTCGACCAGAGCGTGACCGGCGCCTGGATCGAGCCCTGGCTTTGCAGGCGCAGATACAGGGTTTGCGATTGGTCCGGGGCGAAGCTCACATTGAACAGATAATTGTTCTGGCGGATCTCACGGCTGGCGAACGGCAAGGCATCGCCGGTCTGGCGCACCAATTGATAGTTCCCGGAGGCATCGGGGGCGTACAGGTCAAGGTGATCGAGGGGCGGATAAGCCAGTTCCAGCAGCCACGTACGCTGCGCGGCAGGGTTGGTCGGGCGATAGTCCAGGTCGATCTTCAGCCAGAACACCGAGCGCGAATAGCCGGCGTTGAGGGTGTCTTTATCATGGGATTTGAAGTTACCGGACGCGGCTTGCGCCCGCACATCCGCAATCGTCGCCTGACCCGCGACGTCTTCAAACACTTGCAGGGTTCGGCCCAGGGGGAGGCTCTGAGTGAACTCATCGAATTCGACGGCGCTCGCCAAGAGGGGCAAACACAGCAGCAACATCAACAAATAGCGCATTTATGCCCCAGCGTGGCCTGTCCGGTCCTGTCAGGAAGCCCCCATTCCCTTTGAGTAGACGTAAAACCGGTGATACCTGTTATTAGTTTGGATCCACTCTAGCATAGCCGTTGATGGCCATTGAGCACTACAGAAATTTTTCCTACAAAGGCTCTAGCACGGGCGTTTTAGCGGCGATTATTGAGATAGAGCTGTTCGCTTGACGGATTGTGACAATGCCTGCCTTTTTCGCGGCCATAGAAAAGATCGCAGCCTTCGGCAGCTCCTACATATTTGCGTCGATCCGATCCCCGTGTAGGAGCTGGCGAAGCCTGCGATCTTTTGATTTTTCTACGTCTCATGCCGATGTGCATACGCCCCGAAAAAAGATGTTTGGTGGTAAGCTCGCGCACCATGAATATCTACAGCTCTCGCCCCGTTGTCCTCTGTCTCTCCGGCCACGACCCAAGTGGTGGCGCCGGCTTGCAGGCAGATATCGAAGCCCTGCTCGCTCAGGGTTGCCATGCGGCTCCGGCCGTCACCGCCCTGACCGTGCAAGACACCGTCAATGTCACTGACTTCCGCGTCCTCGACCGTGAGTGGGTGTTGGCCCAGGCCAATGCCGTGCTCAACGATTCCGAAGTCGCAGCGGTCAAACTGGGCATGCTTGGTTCTCTGGAAATGGTCGACACCGTCGTCGAACTGCTTTCGGCGCACCCGCATTTGCCAGTGGTCTGCGACCCGGTGCTGCGCGCCGGTGGCGGCGGGCGACTGGGCAAGGATGAAGTCGGCTACGCCATGCGCGAACGCCTGCTGCCCCTGTCGATCATTGCCACCCCCAACCTTCCCGAAGCCCGAATCCTCGCCGAACTGCCCGAAGGCACCGCGGACGAGTGCGCCGAAAAACTACTGCCCTTCGTTAAGCACCTGCTGATCACCGGCGGCCATGGCGACGAGACCGAAATCCATAACCGCCTCTACAGCCGCGATGGCTTGCGTGAGACCTACACCTGCCAACGCCTGCCCGGCAGTTACCACGGTTCCGGTTGCACCCTGGCGAGCGCCCTTGCCGGTCGTCTGGCCCAGGGTGAAAACCTCGCCAGTGCCGTAAAGACTGCGCTTGACTACACGTGGCGCACCCTGCGCGATGCCGAACAGCTGGGCAAAGGCCAGTTCGTGCCGCGCCGCCTGCCACTGGATTTCTGTTCGTAACGCCAAGAGGCCTGCCCGATGAAACTACGTGGCCTGTACGCCATTACCGACAGCCAGTTGCTGGCCGGCAAATTCCTGTCGTATGTCGAGGCCGCGCTGGAAGGCGGCGTCGCCCTGTTGCAATACCGCGACAAGAGCAGCGATGAGGCCCGCCGCCTGCGTGAGGCCGAGGCTTTGCGCGACTTGTGCGAACGCTACAAGACCCGGTTGATCATCAATGACGACGCCGAACTGGCCGCCCGCCTGAATGTCGGCGTGCACCTGGGGCAGACCGACGGTCCGCTCACGCC
This sequence comes from Pseudomonas putida, assembly GCF_050990305.1. Taxonomy (GTDB): domain Bacteria; phylum Pseudomonadota; class Gammaproteobacteria; order Pseudomonadales; family Pseudomonadaceae; genus Aquipseudomonas; species Aquipseudomonas putida_AH. Next base: position 5,784,997 of record NZ_CP158817.1, read on the forward strand.
GGCCCGCGCCTTGCTCGGCCCCAAGGCCATCATCGGTTCGACTTGCCATGCGCAACTTGAACTCGCCGAGCAAGCCGCCAAAGAAGGCGCCAGCTATGTCGCCTTCGGTCGCTTCTTCAACTCCAACACCAAGCCGGGTGCCCCGACCTGCAGCCTCGACCTGCTCGACAAGGCCCGCCAGCAACTGCACCTGCCGATCTGCGCGATTGGTGGCATCACCCTCGACAACGCCGCCCCTTTGGTGGCCCATGGGGTCGACCTGCTGGCCGTGGTGCATGGCCTGTTTGGCGCCGAGACCACGGCTGAAGTCACCCGCCGCGCCCGCGCATTCAACGAATTACTAAATATCTGAGAGCCCGATCATGTCTCGTTCCGAAACCCTGTTTGCCAACGCCCAGAAACACATTCCCGGTGGCGTGAACTCGCCGGTACGCGCGTTCAAAAGCGTTGGCGGCACGCCATTGTTCTTTAAGCACGCCGAAGGCGCCTACGTTACCGACGAAGACAACAAGCGTTATGTGGATTACGTCGGCTCCTGGGGGCCGATGATTCTCGGTCATAGCCACCCGGACGTACTGGACGCGGTGCGCAAACAATTGGAACACGGCCTGTCCTACGGTGCGCCGACCGAGATGGAAACCCAGATGGCCGACCTGGTCTGCTCGCTGGTGCCGTCGATGGAAATGGTGCGCATGGTCAGCTCTGGTACCGAAGCGACCATGAGTGCAATCCGTCTGGCCCGTGGTTTCACCGGCCGCGACAGCATCATCAAATTTGAGGGCTGCTACCACGGCCACTCCGACAGCCTGCTGGTCAAGGCCGGCTCCGGTGCCCTGACCCAAGGCGTACCAAGCTCGGCCGGCGTACCGGCAGCCTTCGCCAAACATACCCTGACCCTGCCGTTCAACGACATCGACGCGGTTGAAAGCATGCTCGCCGAAGTCGGCCAGGACGTGGCGTGCATCATCGTCGAGCCCGTGGCCGGCAACATGAACTGCGTGCCGCCAGCCCCAGGTTTCCTCGAAGGCCTGCGCACTCTTTGCGACAAGCACGGCGTGGTATTGATCTTCGACGAAGTGATGACCGGTTTCCGTGTCGCCCTCGGTGGCGCCCAGGCTTACTACGGCGTAACGCCGGACCTGACCACGTTCGGCAAGATCATCGGCGGCGGCATGCCGGTGGGTTGCTTCGGTGGCAAACGCGAAATCATGTCGCGCATCGCCCCGCTCGGCCCGGTTTACCAGGCAGGCACCTTGTCGGGTAACCCGCTGGCAATGGCGGCCGGCCTGACCACCCTGCGCCTGATAAGCCGCCCTGGCTTCCACGCCGAACTGACCGACTACACCACACGCCTGCTCGATGGCCTGCAAGAGCGCGCCGACGCGGCGGGTATTCCGTTCGTGACCACCCAGGCCGGCGGCATGTTCGGCCTGTACTTCAGCGGTGCCGATGACATCGTGACCTTCGAAGACGTCATGGCCAGCGACGCGGCCTTGTTCGGCCGCTTCTTCCACCTGATGCTGGAAGGCGGCGTGTACCTGGCACCGAGTGCTTTCGAAGCCGGCTTCACCTCGATCGCCCACGGCGAAGCCGAGCTGAAACTGACGCTGGATGCCGCCGAACGCGCATTCGCTGCATTGAAGTAACGCAGTAGCGCTGACGTTGGCCATCGCCAACGTCAGCTTTCACCTACACGCCTGCGCTTTTTCCTACTCATCTGCCAATATTCCCCCCGCAAAGTGGGCGATATAGTTCCCACGCAGCAGAAAAACGAGTAAAGACTTTGTAAGGTTGGCCCTGCTTATTTCATAATGCGCGCTTATTGGATCCCCTCGATGGGTCCGCGCGCCCTTCAGAGGTAAGTCGATTCCCATGAACCGCACCGGCCGCGCCCTTTCACTGGGCTGCCTGTTGCTCCTTCAGCCCCTGCTCGCGCTCGCACAAGCAGGCGGTAACTCGTTGTTAATCCCAGCGATGGGTCGCTGCACCCTCAATACTCAGCCGCAAGACCTGGCACAGGCACTCGCCGCCTGCCAGAAAGCGTCGGATGAAGGGGATGCGCAAGCGCAATACGAGTTGGGTGAGTTCTACTACGAAGGCAAAAACGCGCCGCGCGACCTCAATAAAGCCCTGAGTTATTTCGAAAAGGCCTCCTTGCAAGGCCACGCCCAGGCGCAATTCAAGCTCGGCACCATGTTCTTCCATGGCGAAGGTGTTCCGGCCAATAACATTCAGGCATACATTCTGCTGAAAATGGCGGCGGTCAATGGCGCGGAAGACGCGCTGGACACGGCTGACGAAGTCACCGAGAAAATGCCCCGCGAAGAGCTGGAAGTCGCCACCCAGGTACTCGGGCAGATTTTCCGCAAATACCTGATGGAACTGCAGAGCGCCGATGGGCGTACGCCCTTTTCGCCCCTTCCCTGATTTTTACCCGCCTTTCTGACGCCATCGCGAGCAAGCTTTGCTCCTACAGGGTTCTGACACAGTTCTGTAGGAGCAAAGCTTGCTCGCGATTGGTAGCAACTCGGTCTTGAGGCTTACTTCTCTGGCATCGGCATCGGAAACGGCATCACATTACCGACCGCACCACGGGCTTCGCTGATTTTCGGAGTGCCCAGACGCTCGACTTCATCGATACGCACGATCGAGTGCATAGGCACAAAACTGCGCACCACACCTTCGAACTGTGCCTTGAGCTTCTCTTCGCTCGGGTCGACGACCACTTGCGTGCGCTCGCCAAAGACGAACTCTTCCACTTCCAGAAAGCCCCACAGATCGCTCTGGTAGATCTGCTTGGCGTACATTTCGAACACCTGGCCCTGGTTGAGGAAAATCACCTTGTAGATTGGAGCTTCACGTTTGGTCATGGTGGGCGAGCAACACATCGGGGGAAAAAAAGAGGGCGCGAACTATAGCATAACCACCGGACGCACAGCGGTAGGAACCTGGGAGCATGTTCCCTATAATGCGCGGTTCTTCGAATCACGTGATGACCCTTTTCCATGGCCAAGAAGCTTTATATCGAAACCCACGGTTGCCAGATGAACGAGTACGACAGCTCGCGCATGGTCGATCTGCTGGGCGAACACCAGGCCCTGGAAGTCACCGCTCGCGCTGAAGACGCCGACGTGATCCTGCTCAACACCTGCTCGATCCGCGAACGCGCCCAGGATCGCGTCTACTCGCAACTGGGCCGCTGGCGCGAGCTGAAACTGGCCAACCCGGACATGGTGATTGCCGTCGGCGGGTGCGTAGCCAGTCAGGAAGGCGCCGCGATTCGTGATCGCGCGCCCTATGTCGACGTGGTATTCGGCCCGCAGACCCTGCACCGCCTGCCAGAAATGATCGACGCTGCACGCATCAGCAAGCTGCCGCAAGTCGATGTGTCCTTCCCGGAAATCGAAAAATTCGACCACCTGCCCGAGCCCCGCATCGACGGCCCGAGCGCTTATGTCTCGGTGATGGAAGGTTGCAGCAAATACTGCACCTTCTGCGTGGTGCCCTATACCCGGGGCGAAGAAGTCAGCCGCCCGTTCGACGACGTGATTGCCGAGATCATTCACCTGGCCGAAAACGGCGTGCGCGAGGTGACGCTGCTGGGGCAGAACGTCAACGGTTATCGTGGCGCCACCCATGACGGACGCCTGGCCGACTTGGCCGAGCTGATCCGCGTCGTCGCCGCCGTCGATGGCATCGACCGCATCCGCTACACCACTTCGCATCCGCTGGAATTCTCCGACAGCCTGATCCAGGCCCATGCCGACGTACCTGAACTGGTGAAACACCTGCACCTGCCGGTGCAATCGGGTTCGGATCGCATCCTCGCGGCGATGAAGCGCAACCACACCGCGCTGGAATACAAATCCAAACTGCGCAAGCTGCGGGCCGCCGTACCGGGCATTTGCATCAGCTCGGACTTTATCGTCGGCTTCCCTGGCGAGACCGAAAAAGACTTCGAACAGACCATGAAGCTCATTCAGGACGTCGGTTTCGACTTCTCCTACTCGTTCGTCTACAGCCAGCGTCCCGGCACCCCGGCCGCCGATCTGGCCGATGACACGCCCGAAGAGTTGAAAAAAGAGCGCCTCAACGCCCTGCAACATCGCTTGAATCAGCAAGGTTTCGAAATCAGCCGACAAATGGTCGGTTCGATCCAGCGCATTCTGGTCACCGATTATTCGAAAAAAGACCCTGGCGAGCTGCAAGGTCGCACCGAAAATAACCGTATCGTCAACTTCCGCTGCGACAATCCAACCTTGATCGGCCAGTTCGCCGATGTGCGCATCGACGCAGCCCAACCGCATTCGCTGCGGGGTTCGCTGATCCAATAACACCGCACATCACTGTAGGAGCCGAGCTTGCTCGCGATGAGGCCAGGTCAGACGACTCAAATGTTGAATGCCAGACCGACATCGCGAGCAAGCTCGGCTCCTACAGGGGACGGTGTTTGACCTTGCGATATTTAAGAGCTTTCGCACCCACGCCACTGGCGTTATCCTTGATTTCATCACTATTGCCCCAGGGCGGCTAAATACGACCTTGAACGCACCCATAGAACCCCATCGTTTCATCCTCGAGCCTTTTGAGGCTCGCCGTTTCGCCAATCTGTGCGGGCAATTCGACGAGCATCTGCGCTTGATCGAACAGCGCCTGACCATCGAGATCCGCAACCGCGGGAACCAGTTCGAACTGATCGGCGAGCGCAAACACACCACTTCCGCGGAAAACCTCCTGCGCCGCCTGTACCGGGAAACCAAGGGGACCGAGCTGTCGCCGGACATGGTTCACCTGTTCCTGCAGGAATCTGCCGTCGAAGAGCTGGACAACCACTCCCCCGCCGACGCTGCCGTCGCCCTGCGCACCAAAAAAGGCATGATTCGCCCACGCGGCTTGAATCAGCAGCGCTACGTGAAGGAAATCCTCGGCAACGACATCAACTTCGGCATTGGTCCGGCCGGTACCGGCAAGACCTACCTGGCCGTCGCCTGCGCGGTGGATGCACTGGAACGCGAGCAGATCCGTCGCATCCTGCTGGTACGTCCGGCGGTAGAGGCTGGGGAAAAACTCGGTTTCCTGCCAGGCGACCTCAGCCAGAAAATCGACCCGTACCTGCGTCCGCTCTATGACGCACTCTACGAAATGCTCGGTTTCGAGTATGTCGCCAAGCTGATCGAACGCCAGATCATCGAAGTCGCGCCATTGGCCTACATGCGCGGCCGGACGTTGAACAACAGCTTCATCATCCTCGACGAAAGCCAGAACACCACCGTCGAGCAAATGAAGATGTTCCTGACCCGGATTGGCTTTGGCTCAACAGCCGTCATCACCGGTGACATCACCCAGGTTGACTTGCCACGCGGCACCAAATCCGGGTTGCACCACGTCATTGAAGTGTTGAAAGACGTGCCAGGCATCAGCTTCACGCACTTCCAGCCCAAGGATGTCGTGCGCCACCCGTTGGTACAGCGCATTGTCGAGGCCTATGAGCGCTTCGAAACCCGTGCAGCCGACGATGCAGCCGCCAGGGAAAGCCGCCGCGATGCTTGAGCTCGACCTGCAAATCGCGACCCAAAGCCCCGCCCCCAGCGAAGCCGAATTCCGCCAGTGGTGCGAACTGGCCCTGCGCCAGCGCACCGCCGACTCCGAGATGACCATTCGCCTGGTCGACGAAGCCGAAGGCCGCGAGCTGAATCACACCTGGCGGCAAAAGGATTACGCCACTAACGTCTTGTCATTCCCGGCGGATGTTCCAGACGAGTTTCTCGACATTCCGCTGCTCGGCGACCTGGTGATCTGTGTTGCCGTGGTGGAGCGAGAGGCCGCCGAACAAGGCAAGGAACTCAAGGCCCATTGGGCGCACCTGGTGATCCACGGCTGCTTGCATCTGCTTGGTTACGACCATATAGAGGACGAGGAAGCCGAAGAAATGGAAGCACTGGAACGAGAGTTGCTTGCAGAACTGGGCTATCGCGATCCGTACGCGGATGACGAAACCGAAACATCCCCATCATGACAACAAAGGATTCAGAGTAATCGCTATGAGCGAAGATCGATCGAGCAACGGGCAAAAGTCCTGGCTGGGTAAGCTCACCCAGGCTTTTGCCCACGAGCCGAAGAACCGCCAGGAGCTGCTGGAGCTGCTGCGCGACGCACACCAGAACAAACTGTTGGACAGCGAAGCGCTGGCCATCGTCGAAGGCGCCATCCAGGTGGCTGACCTGCAAGTACGCGACATCATGGTCCCGCGCTCGCAGATGATCAGCATCAAGGCGACCCAGACACCCCGCGAATTCCTGCCGGCCGTGCTCGACTCGGCCCACTCCCGCTATCCGGTGATCGGCGAAAGCCACGACGACGTGATGGGCGTGTTGCTGGCCAAGGATTTGCTGCCGTTGATCCTCAAGGAGAACGGTGACAGCTTCAACATCAAGGATCTACTGCGCCCGGCCACCTTCGTGCCGGAATCCAAGCGCCTGAATGTGCTGCTGCGCGAGTTCCGCGCCAACCACAACCACATGGCCATCGTCATCGACGAATACGGCGGCGTGGCGGGCCTGGTGACCATTGAAGATGTGCTGGAGCAGATCGTCGGTGACATCGAGGACGAGCACGATGTCGAAGAAGACAGCTACATCAAGCCACTGCCCAGCGGCGACTTCCTGATCAAGGCACTGACGCCGATCGAGAACTTCAACGAGTTCTTCGATAGCGAATTCTCCGACGACGAATTCGACACCGTGGGCGGCCTGGTGATGAGCGCATTCGGGCACTTGCCAAAACGCAACGAAGTCACTGAAATCGGCACCTATCGCTTCCGCATCCTCAATGCCGATAGCCGTCGGATTCATCTACTGCGACTGACCCCTATCGCCCGGTAATACTAAGGACTGTAATGCGCTGGATAACCCGCCCCGGCTGGCCCGGTAACCTGCTGGCCGTGGCGGCCGGTGCAATCACCACTCTGGCCTTGGCGCCATTCGATATCTGGCCGCTGGCGTTACTGGCGGTCGGGCTTTTCTATGCCGGCCTGCGTGAGCTGAGCCCCCGCCAGGCCCTGGGGCGCGGCTGGTGCTTTGGCTTCGGCCTGTTCGGCGCCGGTACCAGTTGGATCTACTACAGCATTCACCACTTCGGTGGCGCCTCGGTCCTGCTGGCCGGGTTCCTGATGCTGATCTTCACCGCGGCAATTGCCTGGTTCTTTGCCCTGCCCGCCTGGGTCTGGGCACGCTGGCTGCGACGCAATGAAGCGCCACTGGCCGATGCGCTGGCGTTCGCGGCGCTGTGGGTTGGCCAGGAAGCGTTTCGCGGCTGGTTCCTCACCGGCTTCCCGTGGCTTTATTCCGGTTACAGCCAACTTGATGGCCCGCTGTCCGGGCTCGCCCCCGTCGGCGGCATGTGGCTGATTTCCTTCACGCTGGCTTTGACCGCTGCGCTGATCTACAACGGTTTGCGCTTGATTCGGGGGGGCCGCAAAGGCTTTATCGCGATGGGTGTCGTGCTGTTGATCGGTCCATGGCTGGTCGGCATCGCTCTCAAGCATCATGCCTGGACCAGCCCGGCGGGGGCGCCGCTGAGCGTCGCTGCAATTCAGGGGAACGTCGAACAGAGCATGAAGTGGGATCCGGCGCAGCTCAATGAGCAACTGGCGCTGTACCGCGACATGAGTTTTACCTCCAAACGTGTCGATCTGCTGATCTGGCCTGAAACCGCCATCCCGGTGCTCAAGGAGTCCGCCGAAGGCTACCTGGGCATGATGGGGAAATTCGCTGCTGAACGGGACTCGGCGCTGATTACCGGCGTACCGATCAGGGAAGTCGTTCGCCATGAGAAGCGCTTCTTCAACGGCATCACCGTGGTGGGTGAAGGCGATGGCACTTACCTCAAGCAGAAGTTGGTGCCATTCGGCGAGTACGTGCCCTTGCAGGATGTGCTGCGCGGGCTGATCGCGTTTTTCGACCTGCCGATGTCAGACTTCGCCCGAGGCCCGGCCGATCAGCCCATGTTGCAGGCCAAGGGCTACCAGATCGCGCCGTACATCTGCTACGAAGTGGTTTATCCGGAATTCGCCGCTGGCCTCGCGGCCCAAAGCGATCTGTTGCTGACCATCAGTAACGACACCTGGTTCGGCACGTCCATTGGTCCGCTGCAGCATCTGCAAATGGCCCAGATGCGCGCACTGGAAGCCGGTCGCTGGATGATCCGCGCCACCAACAACGGCGTGACCGGCCTGATCAACCCGTTCGGCCAGATCACCGCACAGATCCCGCAATTCGAACGCGGCATCCTGTACGGCGATGTGGTGCCAATGCACAACCTGACGCCGTACCTGCAATGGCGTTCGTGGCCGTTGGTCATTGTTTGCGTACTGCTGTTTGGCTGGGCGCTGGTGGCGAGCCGGATGGCCAAGACCGTTTAACCGCAGCGTCTGGAAAAGATCGCAGCCTTCGGCAGCTCCTACGGGATAGACGCATTCCTCTGTAGGAGCTGCCGCAGGCTGCGATCTTTTGCTTTTCAGCGATAAAAAAGCGAATACCCAACCTGCCCCACCGCCTCGTTCATCAACTGCCCACTTCGCCAGATCGCCTTGAACTCCGGCATCCAACCACCCAGCGGTTCGCCGTTATCACCGCCTAGAAACCCAACCGGTGCCGGCACCACCTCGAATCCAGCCTTGCGGAAACTCCAGACCGCGCGAGGCATGTGCCAGGCTTGCGTGACCAATACCACGCGCTTGATACCTTCGGGTAACAGCACCTCGGCACTCAATTGCGCGTTTTCCCAGGTCGTGCGACTGCGCCCCTCCTGCCAGCGCACGGTGACGCCGAAGTCATCGCGCAATGAGTCAGCCATCAACTTGGCTTCAGTGGGGGGTGTGCCGTAATGCAGCCCGCCGCTGGTCAGAATCGGCAACCCGGAGGCCTTGGCCAAGCGTGCAGCGTAGCGCTGGCGCTCCAGGCCAACACCGGTTGGCTGATCAGTCCCCCAAGCCGAATCACCTCGCTCCCGCCCCGACCCCAGCACCACGATCGCATCGGCGTGCTGACCCAGCGTCGCCCATTCCTCGCGGGCCAGCGGCGGCTCACTTTCCAATAGCTCCGCCCCCCATTGCACAACGATGGGCAGGCTCATCAGCCAGAAGCCACCGAACCCAAGGGCAAAACACACACCGGCGAGCCTTGGTCTAGAGCGGCGCAACCACCAGGCAAGCACCAGCAACAGCAACAAAAGGCCTGGCGGCAAAAAAATTTGTTTCACGAAATAGCGAAAAGGCATCGAGCATCTCCATGAAGATGCCCGAAGCCTAAGTGGGTTGATGCGATGCGACAATCAATACGGAAGGACTATGCTTCAAAAAGTCATGGAGCATGGCTCTATGCCCTTATTTGAACTGCAGAGACCGGACCTTTACCGCGTCTCTACCGGGGACTTTGTCCTTGAGCCAGATAATCTTGGCAGAACGTGGTGCATCGAGTTGCTTCACTGCTTCGGACAAGCATCCATGTGTCTCACGTTCACTGCGATCCAGGTACGCCTTGACCAGGGCAAACTCTGCAGGGCTCAAGCCGCGCAACTCCAGCTCCAGTGGACGTTCATCACGTAGCCGGCCAGCGGTTCTTGCCGCTTCCAGCGCCATGCCCAGACGATCGATCAGTCTTTCGTACAGCTCCGGTTTTGTAGCTTTGTGCTGTGAATCAACCATCCCTCACCTCATTGGAAGATAAGACCTACTCCCCAGTTAGAGCTTAGCCTCCATGAACAAACCGGCTGAACGCCGCGACCAACGGCCCTCGCAGAGGATTTGGCGTGACGCGCGGCAGCAATCAGGGTTTCCCTCGGTAGAGTGCGGTCATGTATGCTACGGCGCTTCCTGTAACTCCACTTCCAGCTCGACTGGGCAGCGAAAACGCCGAATTGGCGCATTCATCGTCCAGCGTTGCATTGAAGAGGATTAGGCCACCCCTATTCAGTTCAAAAGTAGCCATGCACGAACAATATCAGCCCCGTGAAATCGAAGCCGCCGCCCAGTCGTTCTGGGACGAGCAAAAGTCCTTTGAAGTCAGTGAACAGCCAGGCAAGGAGACCTACTACTGCCTGTCTATGTTCCCTTACCCCAGCGGCAAGCTACACATGGGGCACGTGCGCAACTACACCATCGGCGACGTGATCTCCCGCTATCAGCGCATGCAAGGCAAGAACGTCCTGCAACCCATGGGTTGGGACGCCTTCGGCATGCCGGCGGAAAACGCCGCGATGAAGAACAACGTAGCCCCGGCCAAGTGGACTTACGAAAACATCGCCTACATGAAATCCCAGCTGCGCAGCCTGGGCCTGGCGGTGGACTGGTCGCGCGAAGTGACGACCTGCAAGCCGGACTACTACCGCTGGGAACAATGGCTGTTCACCCGCCTGTTCGAAAAAGGCGTGATCTACCGTAAAAACGGCACCGTGAACTGGGACCCGATCGACCAGACCGTTCTGGCCAATGAACAGGTGATCGACGGTCGCGGCTGGCGTTCCGGCGCGCTGATCGAAAAGCGCGAAATCCCGATGTACTACTTCAAGATCACCGCCTACGCGGATGAGCTGCTGGAAAGCCTCGATGAACTGCCGGGCTGGCCTGAACAGGTCAAGACCATGCAGCGCAACTGGATCGGCAAATCCCGCGGCATGGAAGTGCAGTTCCCGTACAGCGTCGATTCCATCGGCGAGAGCGGCACCCTGAAAGTCTTCACCACCCGTCCGGACACCCTGATGGGCGCGACTTACGTCGCCGTGGCCGCCGAGCACCACCTGGCCACCCTAGCCGCGCAAAACAATCCTGAGCTGCAAGCGTTCATCGCCGAATGCAAGAGCGGTAGCGTCGCCGAAGCCGATGTCGCCACCCAGGAAAAGAAAGGCCTGCCGACCGGCCTGTTCGTCGAGCACCCACTGACGGGCGAAAAATTGCCAGTGTGGGTCGCCAACTACGTGCTGATGCACTACGGCGATGGCGCGGTAATGGCTGTGCCAGCTCACGATGAGCGCGATTTCGAGTTCGCCCACAAGTACAACCTGCCGGTCAAATCCGTAGTGCGCACCAGCTCCGGTGAAACCAACCCGGAACCGTGGCAAGAGGCTTACGGCGAATACGGCACGCTGATCAATTCCGGCGAGTTCGACGGCCTGGACTTCACTGGCGCCTTCGACGCCATCGAAGTGGCACTGATCAAGAAAAACCTCGGCGCTTCGCGCACCCAGTTCCGCCTGCGCGACTGGGGTATCAGCCGTCAGCGCTACTGGGGCTGCCCGATCCCGATCATCCATTGCGACAGCTGTGGCGACGTACCGGTGCCGGAAGACCAACTGCCCGTCGTACTGCCGGAAGACGTTGTACCTGACGGCGCCGGCTCGCCGCTGGCGCGCATGCCCGAGTTCTACGAATGCAGCTGCCCGAAATGTGGCCAGCCTGCCAAGCGTGAAACCGACACCATGGACACCTTCGTCGAGTCGTCCTGGTACTACGCCCGCTATGCTTCTCCGCACTTTGAAGGCGGCCTGGTGGAAAAATCCGCAGCTGACCACTGGTTGCCGGTGGATCAGTACATCGGCGGTATCGAACACGCCATTCTTCACCTGCTCTACGCGCGCTTCTTCCACAAGCTGATGCGTGACGAGGGCTTGGTGAGCTCCAACGAACCATTCAAGAACCTGCTGACCCAGGGCATGGTGGTCGCCGAGACTTACTACCGTCGCGAAGCCAACGGTGCTTATACCTGGTTCAACCCGGCGGACGTGGAGCTGGAGCGTGACAGCAAGGCCAAGGTCATTAGCGCCAAGCTGATCGCGGATGGCCTGCCGGTGGAAATCGGTGGCACCGAGAAGATGGCCAAGTCGAAGAACAATGGCGTCGACCCACAGTCGATGATCGATCAGTTCGGCGCAGACACCTGCCGCCTGTTCATGATGTTCGCCTCGCCACCGGACATGAGCGCCGAATGGTCCGACTCCGGCGTCGAAGGCTCGCACCGCTTCCTCAAGCGCGTCTGGCGCCTGGCTCAGGCACACGTCGCTCAGGGCCTGCCGGGCAAACTGGACGTCGCCAGCCTGAACGACGAACAGAAAGCCATTCGCCGTTCGATCCACCTGGCCATCAAACAGGCCAGCCACGACGTCGGCCAGAACCACAAATTCAACACGGCCATCGCCCAGGTGATGACCTTGATGAACGTGCTGGAGAAAGCCGCGCAAGGCACCGAACAGGATCGCGCACTGGTTCATGAAGGCCTGGAAACCGTAACTCTGTTGCTGGCGCCGATCACCCCGCACATCAGCCACGAGCTGTGGAAACAACTGGGCCACGCCGAGCCGGTGATCGACGCCGGCTGGCCGGTGCAGGACGACAGCGCGCTGGTGCAGGACAGCCTGACCCTGGTCATCCAGGTCAACGGCAAGCTGCGCGGCCAGATCGAAATGCCGGCCAGCGCCAGCCGCGAAGAAGTCGAAGCTGCCGCACGCGCCAACGAAAACGTGCTGCGTTTTGTCGACGGCCTGACCATTCGTAAAGTGATCGTGGTGCCCGGGAAACTGGTCAACATCGTCGCCAGCTAATTGGATCAGGCGCCAGGCCAAGCCTGGCGCCGAATAAAACCTTTCGGGCCGGTTGACCGGCCCACATGGTTTCAAGGGGAGCAACACAATGATCAAACGCAATTTGCTGGTGATGGGCCTGGCGGTCCTGTTGAGCGCCTGCGGTTTCCAGCTGCGCGGCACCGGCACCACCGAACTGGCGATCAAGGAACTTGATGTCAGCGCACGCAACTCCTATGGCGAAACCGTGACCCAGCTGCGTCAGGTGCTCGATCGTAGCGGCGTCAAAGTCTATACCGGCGCCCCCTATAAGCTTGTACTGACCAATGAGCAGGAAACCCAGCGCATCCTCAGCTACGCAGGCGCTGGTCGTACTGGCGAATATCAACTGAACACCACGCTCAACTACAGCATTCTCAGCCAGGGCAATCTCTCGTTGATCAGTGACAAGCTCGAAGTGGAAAAAGTCTTCATCCACGACGGCAACAACCTGGTGGGCTCCGACCAGGAAGCCAACGATGCCCGCAAGGAGATGCGTCGCGAACTGGTGCAACGCATGGTGGTGCGCCTGCAGCAAATCACGCCGACTCAGCTTGAGCAGATGCGGCAGACCGCCGAAGCCCGCGCCAAGGCAGAAGCCGCGGCACTGGAAGCGGCGCAGAAAGCTGAAGCGGAAACCCCGCGTCAGTCGCCTGTCGAAACTCCGCAGCAGTAAGTCTTACGGGGCGCTCAGGCGCCCCGTTTGCCCCCTCTTATGAAGCTCGCTCCCGCCCAACTCGCCAAACACCTGCAAGGTGCACTCGCGCCGGTCTACGTCATTAGCGGTGATGATCCCTTGTTGTGCCAGGAAGCTGCCGACGCCATCCGCACTGCCGCTCGCCAGCAGGGTTTCGATGAACGCCAGGTCTTTGCCGCCGACGCCAATTTCGATTGGGGTACGTTGCTCCAGGCCGGTGCCAGCATGTCGTTGTTCGCGCAAAAACGCCTGCTGGAACTACGCCTGCCCTCCGGAAAACCCGGTGATAAAGGCGCTGCCGCGCTCATTGAGTACTGCTCCCGACCGGCCGAAGACACAGTCCTGTTGATCAGCCTGCCGAAACTCGATGGCAGTGCGCAGAAAACCAAGTGGGGCAAGGCACTGGTCGAAGGCCCGCAGACTCAGTTCGTGCAGATCTGGCCGGTGGATGTCAGCCAATTGCCGGCCTGGATTCGTCAGCGCCTTTCCCAGGCAGGTCTTTCCGCCAGTCAGGACGCCGTCGAGTTGATTGCCGCACGGGTCGAGGGCAACCTGCTGGCCGCCGCCCAGGAAATCGAAAAGCTCAAACTGATGGCCGAAGGTGGCCAGATCACCGTCGAAACCGTGCAGGCTGCGGTCGCCGACAGTGCGCGTTTCGACGTTTTCGGGCTGACCGATGCCATTCTCAACGGTGAAGCTGCCCATGCCCTGCGCATGCTGGAAGGCCTTCGCGGTGAAGGTGTCGAACCACCGGTGATTCTCTGGGCCCTGTCCCGAGAGCTGCGCTTGCTGGCCAACATTTCCCTGCAGTACAGCCAAGGTACGCCGTTGGACAAAGCCTTCAGCCAAGCCAAACCACCGGTCTGGGACAAGCGCAAGCCGCTGATGAGCAAAGCCCTGCAACGCTATTCAGCGCCACGCTGGGCCCAGTTGCTGCTCGAAGCACAGCGCATTGACGCACAGATCAAAGGCCAGGCGGCCGGTTCGCCGTGGATGAGCTTGAGTCGTTTGACGTTGTTGATGGCCGGCCAGCGATTGTCGTTACCTGCCGAATAAGATCAAAAGATCGCAGCCTTCGGCAGCTCCTACAGGTAAAGCGCGATGCAATGTAGGAGCTGCCGAAGGCTGCGATCTCTTGATCTTCTTTCCTACAAAACATACATACATTTGCGCTATAGACAGATCCCTCACTTGAGCCGATGATTTGCCCCGCAAAAACCACTCAAACGCGAGAGCCGATCATGAGCAAAAAGCCATCCAAGCATGGCCCCAACAAGGCCAAATCCATCATCGCCCAGCCACTGTTCCGCAGCCGTCAGGAACGCCCAGGCAAGGGTAAAGGCAGCTACCGCCGCGAAGCCTTCCAGTCTAATAGCTGGGAGGCTTCTTACTTTCTGGCAGCCTGAAAGGCATGCATCCGCTCAACATGTTAAGGTCTGCAACTGATCCGTATTTCCTGGACCCGTGCATGCCCTTTTGTATTTCCCGTCGTTGGCACCTGCGCCAATTGATCGCTGCCTCCAGCCTTGTTTTGCTCGTCGCCTGCGCGGAAAAACCTACCGCTGCCGACGCACAGCCGCTTCAAACCCTCCCCGTCACCACCGCTCCGGCGGTCGTCGCACCTGTGGTGCCTAGTGGCGAAAACCTCGATATCCAGCCAACCCAGACGTTCGCCGAATGGCAGGCGGGCTTCCGCAAGGATGCCTTGGCCGCCGGTATCCGTGCTGACCTGTTCGACCGCGCCTTCGCTAACGTCAGCTTCGACCCCAGCGTGATTAGTGCCGATCGTAGCCAACCGGAGTTCTCCCGACCGGTGTGGGAGTACCTTGACGGCGCCCTGTCGCCTCTGCGGGTACGCAAAGGTCAGGGACTGGTCAGCGAATACGCCGGTATCCTGCAAAGCATCGAACAGCGCTATGGCGTCGATCGCGAGGCACTGGTCGCGGTATGGGGCATGGAGAGTAACTTCGGCCAGTTCCAGGGCAGCAAGTCGGTGATCAACTCCCTGGCGACCCTGGCCTACGAAGGCCGGCGCCCGGCATTCGCCCACGCGCAACTGATTGCGGCCCTGCAAATCTTGCAACAGGGCGATATCACGCCCGAAAAAATGCTTGGCTCCTGGGCCGGCGCCATGGGCCAGACCCAATTCATCCCGACCACCTACAACACCCATGCCGTGGACTTCGATGGTGACGGTCGCCGAGACATTTGGGGCAGTTCCGCCGACGCCCTGGCCTCGACCGCGCACTACCTGCAAAGCTCCGGCTGGCAAAAAGGCCAACCGTGGGGCTTCGAAGTGCAACTGCCCGGCGGCTTCAACTACATGCTGGCCGACGGCACGATTCGCAAGAGCGTCGCAGAGTGGCGGCAACTGGGCATTAGCCTGCCCAATGGCGGTCAGGTCCCACCAGGTTCCGAGCAGCTATCGGCAGCCTTGCTGCTACCCGCTGGTTATCGTGGCCCGGCATTCCTGGTGCTCGATAACTTCCGTGCGATCCTCAAATACAATAACTCGTCATCCTACGCACTGGCGGTCGGCCTGTTGTCTCAGCGTTTCAATGGCGCGGGCCTGATCAGCGGCACGTGGCCCAAGGATGATTTGCCACTGAGCCGCACCGAGCGGATCGAACTGCAAAATCTTTTGAGCGCGCAGAATTACGACGCGGGCACCGCGGACGGCATCATCGGCGCCAATACGCGCAAGGCGATCCGCAACGCGCAACAGTCGTTCGGCTGGCCGGCGGATGGGTATCCGACGCACAAATTGCTTGAAGGCCTGCGTAACCGTTAAAAGCAAAAGATCGCAGCCTACGGCAGCTCCTACAGGTGTATGCATTCCCCTGTAGGAGCTGCCGCAGGCTGCGATCTTTTTATTACCTGACGACTACATCCTGCTCCAACACCAACACCTTGTTCCCCGCATCCAACCGGACCAGTGCGCCCATGGGCAACGTCAGGTTCGGATCACAGTGACCGCTTCGCCACCCGGACAGCACCGGGATCCGCAGCGGCTCGAATGTCTGCTTGAGCAACCGCTCCAGCGCAGGCACTTCGACGCCCGCCACATCCCCCACCAACACACCGCGCAACTTGCCTAGCGTGCCGGCCAATCGCAAATGGGTGAGTAACCGGTCAATGCGATACAACGGCTCGTTGATGTCCTCGATGAACAGGATGACACCCTCGGCATCGATCTCAAAAGGCGTGCCCATAGTGGCGGCGATCATCGACAGATTGCCCCCCAGCAAACGCCCGTGGGCAACGCCTGGTTCTATCGTCGTCAACGGATAAGCCACGGGATGCGTCAGCTCGCTGCCCGCCCCCACCTGCCCACGCAGCATGTTGAAAAACGAGGACTCGGTGGGCTTTCGCTTATCCCCCAGCAGATCAGCATTGAGCAGCGGGCCATGGAAGGTGACGAAGCCAGCGTAACGGCTGATCGCCAAGTGCAGCGCGGTGATGTCGCTGTAACCGATAAAGGGCTTGGCGTTGTTGCGCAACAGTTCGAAATCAATGCGATCAAGCAACCTCGGCGTGCCGTAACCACCGCGCAGACAAATGATGGCATCGACCTCGGTATCGGCGAACGCCGCGTGCAGGTCATTAAGCCGCACCTCGTCGCTGCCGGCCAAGTAACCATCTTTCTCGTAAACACCGGGGAAAATCTTCAGCGAGTAACCGCGGGCGCGCATCCATTGCACGGCCTTATCGGTGTCAATCGGGGCGGGACCGGCCGGCGCAATGACGCCGATCAGCCCTTGCGACGGCAAGGCCGGAACCGGGGCGTGAGGACAAAGGGTATGGGTTGGTCGAACGGTCATCCATGAATCTCCCAGGGTGAAAGCTTAAGCACACAGTAGTCAGGAACGGGGATAAACAGAAGAGGATTGCTCACTGTATTGGTCGCAGGAAAAGTCGGTCTTTGCTGTCGACAAGGCAAAAAAACGCCCGCAAGGCTGTATGCCTTGCGGGCCTTTTCATCACTGGCTATCGATCAGGACGACATCAGCTCGGCCTTGACCAGCTTCGCCTGTTCGTCGGCATGGTACGAAGAACGGACCAACGGACCGGAGGCGACGTTCTTGAAGCCCATTTTGTAACCTTCTTCGGCGAACCAGGCGAAGGTGTCCGGGTGTACGAAGCGCTGTACTGGCAAGTGGCTGCGGGACGGCTGCAGATACTGGCCCAGGGTCAGCATGTCGATGTCGTGTTCGCGCATGCGCTTCATGACTTCGATGACTTCGTCGTCGGTCTCGCCAAGGCCCAGCATCAAGCCAGACTTGGTAGGGATATGCGGCATCATCTGCTTGAAGCGTTGCAGCAGGGTCAGCGACCACTGGTAGTCCGAACCTGGGCGCGCGGCCTTGTACAGGCGAGGCACGGTTTCCAAGTTGTGGTTGAACACATCTGGCGGCTCGGCAGCGGTGATTTCCAGCGCGATGTCCATGCGACCACGGTAGTCCGGCACTAGGGTTTCGAGCTGCACGTTCGGCGACAACTTGCGAATTTCACGGATGCAGTCAGCAAAGTGTTGGGCACCGCCGTCGCGCAGGTCGTCGCGGTCCACCGAGGTGATGACCACGTACTTCAAGCGCAAGTCAGCGATGGCGATGGCCAGGCTTTCCGGCTCATTGACGTCCAGTGGCTTTGGACGGCCATGACCAACGTCGCAGAACGGGCAGCGACGGGTGCAGATGTCACCCATGATCATGAAGGTGGCGGTGCCGCCGGAGAAGCACTCTCCCAGATTCGGGCAGGATGCCTCTTCACATACGCTGTGCAGCTTGTGTTTGCGCAGCAGGGCCTTGATGCGGTCGACTTCCGGAGACACCGGGATGCGTACACGAATCCAGTCAGGCTTCTTCGGCAGCTCAGTGGTCGGAATGATCTTTACCGGGATGCGTGCAACCTTTTCGGCGCCACGCAGCTTTACGCCGGTTTCAACCTTCGCACGCGGGGCCGGACGCTCGGTGACATCCTGCGTCGGGATCATGGTTTGCACTGCATCAGTAGTCATATCAGTCGATTCCGCCCGTTAGGGTCGTCTGCTCAGCGTAGTCGAGGTGTTTGACGAGCTGCGCACGCAGCCGGGCACTTACCTCGGCAAATTCAATCGATCCTGCATGATCGCTCAGCTGGGTCATCGCCAGCCCGGCGTAGCCGCAGGGATTAATCCGTCGAAACGGTTCCAGGTTCATGTCCACATTCAAGGCCAGGCCATGAAAGGAACAACCGTGGCGGATCCGCAGACCCAGGGACGCGATTTTCGCGCCGTTGACATAAACACCCGGTGCGTCCGGCTTGGCGGCCGCCGTCACGCCGTAGCTGGCGAGCAGCTCGATCAGGCACGACTCCATGCGGGTCACCAGGTCACGCACGCCGAAACCCAGTTTTCGCACGTCCAGCAACAGATAAGCCACCAATTGCCCGGGGCCGTGATACGTCACCTGACCACCGCGATCGACCTGCACCACCGGGATATCGCCCGGCAGTAGCAAATGTTCGGCCTTGCCAGCCTGGCCTTGGGTGAAAACCGGTGGGTGCTCGACCAGCCAAATCTCGTCGGCGGCATCGCTGCCGCGTTCGTTGGTGAAGCGTTGCATCGCATGCCAGACCGGCTCGTAAGCCATCTGGCCAAGCTCGCGAAAGCCCAGCGTGCCGGACATCACAACACCATGTGCACGAAACCGGTAGCCCGCAGATAGCTGTTGATGTTGTACAGCTGGTCCTGGTCGGTCGCGACGATGTGCAACTGAATGGTGGTGTATTTGCCGTTGCTGCTTTGACGCTCATCGACACGTTCATCGTTGATCGTCGCGTACTTCTTGACGATTTCGATGATTTTGTCTTTGTTGCCGACGCCCGTATCGCAGATCACCTTAACTGGATAATCAGTCTGGGGAAATTCGATCTTTGGCGCCTTTACTTCGGTATCGGTCATGGCGTAACGGCCTCGTAAGCGTAAGCCTTGGCGACGGGCATGGCTGCGCGCCAGATCAGCGCGGAGCCATGCAGGTGCACACTAAATTCAGTTGAACAAACCGTAGAAGAATAGACGGATGCTATCCCACATGCGGCGGAAGATACCACCTTCCTCGACAGCGTCCAGAGCAATCAGGTCGGCGCTGTGCACCACCTTGTCTTCCAGCTTGACTTCGACTTTACCGATCACGTCGCCCTTGGCGATAGGTGCAACCAGTTGCGGGTTCATGGTCATGCTGGCCGCCAGCTTTTTCAGCTGGCCTTTCGGCAAGGTCATGGTCAGGTCTTCAGCCAGGCCGGCCTTGACCTGGTTGGTGGAACCTTTCCAGACAGGCGCCTGAGCCAACTCGGTGCCCTTCTGATAGAAGGTCTGGGTTTCGAAGAAGCGGAAACCGTAAGTCAGCAGTTTCTGGGTCTCGGCGGCGCGAGCCACTTCGCTGCTGGTGCCGAATACCACGGCAATCAGGCGCATGCCGTCACGTACGGCCGACGACACCATGCAGTAACCAGCTTCGTCGGTGTGGCCGGTTTTCAGACCATCGACGGTCTTGTCGCGCCACAGCAGCAGGTTGCGGTTCGGCTGCTTGATACCGTTCCAGAAGAACTCTTTCTGCGAGTAAATCGCGTAGTGAGCTGGGTCTTCGTGGATGATCGCGCGAGCCAGCACAGCCATGTCGTGAGCCGACGAGTAGTGCTCAGGGTTCGGCAGGCCTGTCGGGTTCATGAAGTGGGTGTTGGTCATGCCTAGGTCGGCAACGGTTTTGTTCATCAGGTCGGCGAAGGCGTCTTCGCTGCCGGCGATGTGCTCGGCCACGGCCACACTGGCGTCGTTACCCGATTGAATGATGATGCCGTGCAGCAAGTCGCTGACCGTCACTTGCGAGCCGACCTTGATGAACATCCGCGAACCGCCGGTGCGCCAGGCGTTTTCACTGACGGTCACCGGATCGTTTTCACCGATCTGACCACGACGGATTTCCAGGGTCGCGATGTATGCAGTCATCAGCTTGGTCAGGCTGGCTGGCGGCAGACGCTGGTCACCATTGTTTTCGACCAGCACGTTGCCGCTGCTGGCGTCCATGAGCACATAGGCCTTGGCGGCCAGTTGCGGTGGCGACGGCATCATCTCGACCGCGAATGCGGCAGGTGAGAGGAGCAGCGGGACTAGAAGGCACAGGCGTTTGGCAAAGGTGGTGATGTTCATCCGTCTCTCGAAATCGCTAATGGAAACTTGCCCGAAGGCAAAACTATTCAAATGGCCTTCTAACGGGCCATCGCGTGTTCAGTTGCTCACTCCAGTCACCCTTGCCGGGCTTTTGTTCTTCGACGAGCCAACAACCTGGTTCACCCCCCAAAACCGCAGATGAACCGTCAATCAAGTCTTACGTTTTACTCTGTGACTTACTCAGTCACTACGCTCGGCGAACCAAGGTTGGCCAGGCGCACGCTGTTCTGCACTTGCTGGATTTCACCCGGCGAACCGATCGGCCCCAGGCGAACCCGATGCAGCGTCTGCTGGTTGCGCACGATCGAGCTGATGAACACCGGAGCGCTCACCATCCCGCTGAGCTTGGACCTCAGCAGCTCTGCAGCGTCCGGGTTGGCGAACGCGCCCACCTGCAGATACTGGCCAGAGGCTGGTGCAGAAGCGTTTTTTTTTGCATCCGCAATCTGTACTGGCGCAACGGCGGCGGCATGTTGCTGCGGCGGCGGCGTCCATTGCTCGACGGTGCCGGCCGAAGCCGTGATCACCGGGGCGCTATTCTGCGCGACTTGCGGCTCATTGAGCATTAAAGGCGCCGGACGGCCTTTCGCCGCCCAATAGGCCTGCGGGTCGATGCCTTCGACCTTGACCCTGGCAGTGCCTATTTCGGCGTATCCGAGTTTCTTGGCTGCCGCATAGGACAGGTCGATGATCCGGTCGGAGTAGAACGGTCCGCGGTCGTTGACCCGTAGGATCACGCTCCGGTTGTTATCCAGGTTGGTCACCCGGACGTAACTCGGCAACGGCAAGGTCTTGTGCGCGGCACTCATGCCATACAAGTCATAGACCTCACCATTGGCAGTGTTCTGGCCATGGAATTTGGTGCCGTACCAAGACGCCGTGCCCGACGCCACGTAGGTCTTGGATTCCTGCAACGGGAAATAGGTTTTACCCAACACGGTATACGGGTTGGCCTTGTACGGGCCGGTGTGCAAGGTTGGCGTGGCGTCCGGGATGCGTGAAACGTCGACGTCCCACCAAGGCGCGCCATCCTTGTGGGCGCGGTTGATGTCCAGACCCGGCGCCGAGCGCACGGCAGTGGAGGACTTCTGCGTCGGCGAGCGGCTGGTCGAGCAACTGGCGACCAGCACTGCCAACGCGGCAAATGCCATCAGCTTCAGGGGTTTATTCATAGGCAATGCCCGCATTACTTGACGCCCCGTGCTTGAACCAGCTGTTCTGACAGTTGATGTACGGCCATGGCGTACATCACGCTGCGGTTATATCGCGTGATCGCGTAAAAATTCTTCAGGCCCATCCAGTACTCGGGGCCATTCTCGCCATCCAGGCGAAAAGCGGTAACCGGCATATCATCGCGCAGCGCATCATGACTTGACCAGCCCAGGGCCCGCAACTCTCCGACGGTTTTAACCGGCTCGATACCGGTGGTTAAACCTTCGTCCACCTGATCGCCCCGCACATCGGCGCGACTGACCACCGGTTCGCCGGCAACCCAGCCGTGGCGCTTGAAGTAGCTGGCGACGCTACCGATGGCATCGTCCGGGTTGTTCCAGATATTGATGTGGCCGTCACCGTCGAAATCCACTGCATACGCGCGAAAGCTGCTTGGCATGAACTGCGGCAGGCCCATGGCACCGGCGTAGGAGCCTTTGAGGGTCAGCGGGTCAACCTGCTCTTCCCGGGCCAGCAGCAGGAACTCGCGCAACTCCTTGCGGAAAAATTCGGCACGGGGAGGATAGTCGAACCCCAGGGTCGATAAGGCATCGATGACACGGAAGTTTCCGGTATTGCGACCGAAAAAGGTCTCCACGCCTATGATTGAAACAATGACCTGCGCCGGCACACCGTATTCTTGCTCGGCGCGGGCCAGTACCGCTTCATGCTGGCGCCAGAAGTCCACACCACGGGCGATACGCGCATCGGTGAGGAACATCGGACGGTATTCACTCCATGGCTTGACCCGTTCGGCAGGCTTGGAAATCGCGTCCAGGATCGATTGCTTGCGCTCGGCCTCACGGAACACACCCATCAGTTGTTCGCCAGCGAACCCGTAGTCGCGGGTCATTTCACCGACGAACTCGGCCACCTGGGGTGAACCCTCGTAATCGCCGGCCAACGCTTCCTGCGCGGTGCCAAGGATGCTTACCAGGCCGACCCATGGCGCGTATCGAGTCGCCCAGCCACGCATTACTTGCATTGAACTCTTCACCTTATTCAAACCTGCGCGATCCACTTGCGATGGGTATGGATCGACATCAAAACCCCAAACGCTGACAGCAGCGTCACCAGCGAAGTTCCTCCGTAGCTAATGAACGGCAACGGCACCCCCACCACCGGCAACAGGCCACTGACCATACCGATGTTGACGAAAACATAAACAAAAAACGTCATGGTCAGAGCCCCCGCCAGCAGCTTGCCGAACAAGGTCTGGGCCTGGGCGGTGATCACCAGCCCACGACCGATCAACAACAGGTAGATCAGCAACAGGGCGCAGATACCGACCAGGCCGAATTCTTCACCCAAGACCGCAATAATGAAGTCGGTATGGCTTTCCGGAAGGAAATCCAGGTGCGACTGGGTGCCCAGCAGCCACCCCTTGCCGAATACACCGCCGGAACCGATGGCCGCCTTGGACTGGATGATGTTCCAGCCCGTGCCCAACGGATCGCTTTCCGGGTCGAGGAACGTCAGAATCCGCTGCTTCTGGTAGTCGTGCATGATGAAGAACCACATGGCAATCGCCACGGGTATGGCAGCGGCGAGCACACTGAGGATCCAGCGCCAGCGCAGGCCTCCCATGAACAGCACGAACGCGCCGCCAGCCAGAATCAGCAGCGAAGTACCGAGGTCCGGTTGGCGCACGATCAGAATGAAAGGCACACCGATCAGCATCAGACTGATACCCACATGCTTGAGCTGCGGCGGCAAGGTGCGCTTGGACAGGTACCAGGCAATCGTTGCCGGCATCAGGATCTTCATGAACTCCGATGGCTGGAAGCGAACAACCCCGGGGATGTTGATCCAGCGCGTGGCGCCCATGGCGTTATGGCCCATGACGTCCACCACCACCAGCAACAGCACGCCGATCACATAACCGACCGGCACCCAACGGGCCATGAAACGCGGCTCGAACTGAGCAATGACGATCATCGACACCAGGCCGATGCCGAACGAAGTCGCCTGTTTGGCCAGCAGGTCCCAGCTCTTGCCACTGGCCGAATACAGCACGAACAGACTGCCGGCGGCGAGGGTCAGCAACAACACCAGCAACACACCGTCGATGTGCATCCGCTGCAGCAGCGTGGCACGGCGACGCATCACATCCTCGCTGGAGAGCATGCGATCGAAATTACTCTTCACGGGCCGTAGCCTCCGCGCTGATAGGGTTGGCGTATTCAGGCTTGAGGTGACCGTTCTGATCCAGCAGCCAGGCGTCCATGACCTGGCGCACCACCGGCGCGGCCACACCGGAGCCGGACTCACCGTTCTCGACCATCACCGAGACCACGATTTTCGGGTCGTCGGCCGGTGCGAAGCCCACAAACAAGGCGTGGTCGCGATGGCGTTCCTGCACCTTGGAGCGGTCGTACTTCTCGCCCTGTTTGATCGCGACCACCTGGGCCGTACCACTCTTGCCGGCGATCCGGTATTGCGCGCCGATCGAGGCCTTGCGCGCCGTACCCCGGGCGCCGTGCATCACCTGTTGCATACCGTGGTTCACCCGGGTCCAGTCCGCCGGATCGCGCAGGATGATGTCGGGCATAGGGTTCTGATCCACCGGCTTCTCGCCTTCGATGGTCTTGGCCAGGTGTGGACGGTTCCAGACCCCCTTGTTGGCCACCAATGCAGTCGCCTGGGCCAGTTGCAACGGCGTCGACTGCATGTAGCCCTGACCGATACCGAGAATCAGCGTCTCCCCCGGGAACCACGCCTGACGACGAGTCGCACGCTTCCACTCCCGGGTCGGCATCAACCCCGGCGATTCTTCGAACATGTCCAGGGAGACTTTCTGGCCGATACCGAACTTACTCAGGTACGCCGACAGCCGATCGATGCCCAGTTTGTGCGCCAGATCGTAGAAATAGGTGTCGTTGGACCGCATGATCGCGGTGTCGAGGTCGACAAAACCATCACCGGTTCGGTTCCAGTTGCGATATTTGTGATCGTAGTTGGGCAGCATGTAGTAGCCAGGGTCGAACACCCGGGACGAAGCCGTCACCACGCCCGCATCCAGACCGGCAATCGCCACCGCAGGCTTGATTGTCGAGCCTGGCGGGTACAAACCGCGCAGCACGCGGTTGAACAGCGGCCGGTCGATAGAGTCGCGCAGCTCGGAGTAAGCCTTGAAGCTGATGCCGGTCACGAACAGGTTCGGATCGAAACTCGGCTGGCTGACCATCGCCAGCACTTCGCCGGTTTTCGGATCCAGTGCCACCACCGCGCCACGGCGGCCACCAAGCGCGGCTTCGGCGGCTTCCTGCAGTTTGATGTCCAGGCTCAGGACGATGTCCTTGCCGGAAACCGGTTCAGTACGCTTGAGCACCCGCAGAACGCGGCCTCGGGCGTTGGTCTCGACTTCCTCGTAACCCACCT
Organism: Pseudomonas putida; assembly: GCF_050990305.1. Classification (GTDB taxonomy): domain Bacteria; phylum Pseudomonadota; class Gammaproteobacteria; order Pseudomonadales; family Pseudomonadaceae; genus Aquipseudomonas; species Aquipseudomonas putida_AH. The sequence goes on from NZ_CP158817.1 coordinate 5,810,103, forward strand.
GACCGTGCAACTCCGGCTCGTAGAAGCGCTCGATGCCGGTTTTACCGATGTGGTGGGTGCCGCTGTAGTTGACCGGATCGAGTGTCTTCAGCTCTTTCTCGTTGATCCGGCCCATGTAACCCACCGAGTGCGCAAAGTGCGCGCCCTGCGGGTAATGCCGAACCAACTGCGCAACCACTTCCACCCCCGGCAGCCGGAACTGGTTCACGGCGATCCGGGCGATCTGCTCTTCGGTCAGCTCGAACAGGATCGGCACCGGCTCGAACGGCCGGCGTCCCTGTCGCATGCGTTTCTCGAAGATCACCCGGTCCTCGGGCGTCAGTTCAAGCACCTCGACGATCACGTCGAGCACCTGCTGCCAATCGCCGGAGCGTTCGCGGGTCATGCTCAGGCTGAAGCTCGGCCGGTTGTCGGCAATTACCACGCCGTTGCGGTCGTAAATCAACCCGCGCGTCGGCGGAATCGGCTGCACATGGACGCGGTTGTTTTCGGACAGGGTCGAGTGATACTCGTACTGGATCACCTGCAGGAAATACAGGCGCGCAATCAGCACACCGATCAGTGTCACCACTGCAATTGCCCCGAACACGACGCGGCCACGCACCAGACGGGCGTCTTTCTCGTGGTCCTTGATGCGGATCGGTTGGGTCATGAGGGGTAGAACTACTTGTGATAGGGGTGGCCGGACAGCACAGTCCAGGCACGATACAGCTGTTCGCCGATGAGAATGCGCACCAATGGGTGCGGCAACGTCAAGGGCGAGAGCGACCAGCGCTGGTCGGCACGGGCACAGACTTCCGGCGCCAGCCCTTCGGGGCCGCCGACCATGAAATTCACCGTGCGCGAGTCCAGCCGCCAGCGATCGAGTTCGACCGCCAGTTGCTCGGTACTCCAGGGCTTGCCGTGGACTTCGAGGGTGACAACGCGCTCATTCGGCCCGACCTTGGCCAGCATGGCTTCGCCTTCCTGACGGATGAAACGCGCCACGTCGGCGTTCTTGCCACGGGTATTGAGCGGTATTTCCACCAGTTCCAGCGCCAGCTCGGACGGAAGACGCTTGGCATATTCATGCCAGCCTTCTTCCACCCACTTGGGCATGCGTGAACCGACGGCGATCAGTCGCAGTCGCACAGCCGTTCCTTATTCCTGGTCTTTGTTGAGCTTGTTGAAATGCTCGTGACCAACTTCAGGACTGTGGTGCTTGCCATCGGCGGCACGGCTCTGCTCGGCACCTTTCCACAGGCGCTCCAGGTCGTAGAACTGACGGGCATTGGACGTCATCATGTGAACGATCACGTCATCCATGTCCAGCAACACCCAGTCGCTGTCGCCCTTGCCTTCTTCACCCAGCGGCTTGATGCCCAGGGCCTTCACAGCCTCGCGAACCTTGTCGAGCATGGCGCCGATCTGACGGTTGGAGGTACCGGTGGCGATGATCATGTAGTCGGTGATGCTCTGCTTGTCACGAACGTCGATGACCAGCACGTCCTGGGCCTTGACGTCTTCCAGGGCGGCGACGGCGATCTTGACCAGGTCTTCGCCTTTAGGCGGCTCGACGGCGAGGACTTTTTCCGGCAGCGGAGCACTCTTGAACGTGCCTTTGCGCTTCACTTTGTTTACGTCGTTGTTCGTCATATAAAACTCGTTTTGCTCGTATGTTCGGGCGCTTCAATACACGATGTTGCCACGTGCCTTGAGCACTCCTATTCAGTTCGACGCACGGTAAAGTCCGTGCGCATCGATGTAGGCCAGGACCGCGTCGGGCACCAGGAAACGTACCGACTTACCGCTGGCCAGCAGTTGACGGATCTGGGTGGCGGATACCGCGAGCGGCGTCTGCCAGACGAATGCAATCTGTCCGCTCGGCCCCTTGAGGGCCAGCGGGTCGCTTACCGAGCGCGCTGCCAGCAGGTTGCGCAAGGCATCCGGCGGTTCGCTGTCGGCATCCGGGCGTTGCAACACCAGGATGTGGCAATGCTGGAGCAACTCTTCCCAGCGGTGCCAAGTGGGCAGGCCGCAAAATGCGTCCCAGCCCAAAAGCAGAAAAACCTGGTCCTGCGCGGCCAGTTCGGCGCGCATCAGTTCCAGGGTATCTATGGTGTAGGACGGTTTGTCCCGCTGTAGCTCGCGGGCGTCCACCACCAACGGGGCCACTCCGGCCACCGCGCACTGGACCATCGCCAGACGGTCCTTCGCCGACACTTGCGGCATGTCCCGATGGGGTGGCCTGGCACTCGGCACCAAGCGCAGCTCATCGAGCGCCAGCGATTCGGCGACTTCCAGCGCACCTCGCAGATGGCCGACGTGCACCGGATCGAAGGTCCCGCCCAGTACGCCGATGCGCCTGGGTCGAGGCGCGTGGGCAGTTACCGGGACTGACGGGTCGAGATCGCCCAAGTCAGACCGACTCCTGTCCGCGCAACTGGCCATCACCGACCACAACGTACTTCTCGCAGGTCAGGCCTTCGAGACCGACCGGTCCGCGGGCGTGCAGCTTATCAGTAGAAATGCCGATCTCGGCACCCAATCCGTATTCAAAGCCATCGGCAAAGCAGGTTGGCGTGTTGATCATCACCGACGACGAGTCGACCTCAGCCACGAAACGCCGGGTGTCGCCCTGGTGTTCGCTGACGATCGAATCGGTGTGGTGAGAGCCGTAATGGTTGATGTGCTCGATGGCTTGCTCCAGCCCGTCGACAACACGGATCGACAGAATCGGTGCCAGATACTCGGTGCTCCAGTCTTCCTCGGTGGCCGGCAGCGCCTCGATGATCGCCCGCGTGCGCTCGCAGCCCCGCAGCTCGACGCCTTTTTCGCGGAACTGGGCGGCCATGGCCGGGAGGAAATCTTTGGCAACGATTTGGTCGACCAGCAGCGTTTCCATCGCGCCGCAAATGCCATAGCGATACGTTTTGGCGTTGAAAGCGATGCGCTGGGCTTTCGGCAGGTCGGCGTGAGCACTGACATAAACGTGGCAGATGCCATCCAGGTGCTTGATCACTGGCACGCGAGCATCGCGACTGACCCGCTCGATCAAGCCGCGACCGCCACGGGGCACGATGACATCGACGTATTCAGGCATCGTGATCAGTGCGCCAACGGCAGCACGGTCAGTGGTTTCGACCACTTGCACCACGGCGGCCGGCAAACCGGCTTCGGCCAGACCACGCTGAATGCAGGCGGCGATGGCACGATTGGAGTGAATGGCTTCGGAACCGCCGCGCAGGATGGTCGCGTTGCCGGATTTCAAGCACAGGCTGGCGGCATCGATGGTCACATTGGGCCGCGACTCGTAAATGATCCCGATCACGCCCAGCGGCACGCGCATCTTGCCGACCTGAATCCCGGACGGCCGATAGCTCATGTCACGGATCGCGCCGACCGGGTCCGGCAGTGCAGCCACCTGGCGTAACCCGACGATCATGCCGTCGATTCGGGCAGGGGTCAGCGCCAGACGCTCAAGCAGCGCCGGCTCCAGACCGTTGGCACGGCCAGCTGCCAGATCCCGCTCGTTGGCGGCGGTCAGCTCGGCGCGGGCTGCATCCAGGGCGTTGGCGGCGGCTTGCAATGCGCGGTTCTTCTGCGCAGTGCTGGCACGGCCGATGACGCGGGAAGCCTCGCGGGCAGCGCGACCCAAGCGGGTCATGTAGTCAAGAACGGACTCAGTCATGGTCTGGCGTGGTCTTTGATTAGGTCTTGGTAAAGAGTAAAGCGGCAGATTATAGCTGTCGTGCCTCCCGACTAACAGCAGTGACGGGCGGATGGTCAAAATGAAGGGCCATTTGCCGACGTTCAGCCGGGATTAAGCCGCAAATTGTTATCATCACGACTCCATCAGCCCTGATAAACGCCGTTCATCATGTCCAACCTGACTGTTCGAGCGTCCGCCGCGAGCCTGCCCAAGGGCCTCCCGGACGCGTTTTTCGACCGCGATGCGCAAATTCTGGCCCGGGATTTACTGGGAAAAGTCATCCGTCATCGGGTCGACGACCTGTGGCTCAGCGCTCGAATCATCGAGACCGAAGCCTATTACTGCGCCGAAAAAGGCAGTCACGCCTCCCTTGGCTATACGGAAAAGCGTAAGGCTTTGTTTCTGGATGGCGGCCACATCTATATGTATTACGCCCGGGGCGGTGACTCCCTGAATTTCAGTGCTCAAGGCCCGGGCAATGCGGTGTTGATCAAATCCGCTTACCCATGGGTCGACGAACTGAGCGGATCGGCGAGCCTTGCGCAAATGCTGCTGAACAATCCCGATGCCCAGGGCCGCCCTCGCCCCTCACAAAAGCTCTGCGCGGGGCAGACCTTGCTGTGCAAGTCTCTGGGCTTGAAAGTGCCGGTCTGGGACGCCAAACGCTTCGATCATGAAGTATTACTGGTCGAAGACGCCGGCCCGCGCCCCAGCCATGTCATCCAGACGACGCGCTTGGGCATTCCCCATGGGCGCGACGAACACCTGATGTACCGCTTCGTCGATGCGTCCTACGCTGCCTGGTGCACGAGGAACCCACTGCGACGGGGTCAGGTCGAAGGTCGCGATTATTTTGTGCTCTGAATAAAGTCCCCTGTAGGAGCTGCCGTAGGCTGCGATCTTTTGATTTTGAAAACTCAAAAGCAAAAGATCGCAGCCTACGGCAGCTCCTACAGTCAAGTGAAACAGATGGAGTTGTATTTATGGGCCCATGGCTCGATAGCGTGACCGGTTGGTTGACGGTCAACCCGCAATGGCTGGCGGCAGCAGTATTCATCGTCGCCTTCGTTGAATGCCTGGCCATTGCCGGGTTGATCGTACCCGGCACGGTCTTGTTGTTCGCCGTGGCGGTCCTGGCCGGCAGCGGAGCCCTGTCATTAAGCGAAACCTTATTGCTGGGATTCCTCGCCGGCGTGCTGGGCGATGTGGTTTCGTACTTCCTGGGGCGCCACTTCCATCAGAACATTCGGCGCCTGCCAGGGTTGCGCCATCACCCCGAATGGATCGCCGGGGCCGAGGCGTACTTCCAGCGCTACGGCATCGCCAGCCTGTTGGTTGGGCGCTTCATCGGCCCGTTGCGCCCGATGCTGCCGATGGTGGCCGGGATGTTCGACATGCCGTTCCCGCGATTCTTCGCCGTCAGCCTGTTGGCCGGTGCCGGATGGTCGATCGCCTACCTGTTGCCGGGCTGGGCTACTGGTGCGGCTATTCGACTGCCATTACCCGAGGGATTCTGGCCGCAAGCCGGGGTCGTTGCCGGCAGCATTGCGCTGATGGTGGCGCTGAGCGCTACCAGCAGCCTGCGCAAACATCGCAAGGCCACGATGTTCATTACCGGCATGAGCTTGCTGACTCTGGCAGCGCTGTTTATCGGTTATTCGCACCTGACCGCCCTGGATCAAGGCGTAATGACCCTGGTGCAAGAACATCGCAGCCCAATGCTCGATGAAGTGGCCGTGGTCTTCACGCTGATCGGCGAATTCCACAACATGCTGGTGTTCAGCGCCTTGCTGGTCGTATTGCTGCTGGTCACCTGGCAATGGCGCCAGGCAATCTTCGCGTGCAGCACGCTGCTGTTCACTGCGCTGGGGAACACCGCGACCAAACACTTTTTCGCCCGCCTGCGCCCGGAAGTTCTGAGCGAGCCGCTGACCAGCTACAGCATGCCCAGTGGCCATGCCTCCGGCGCTTTCGCGCTGTTCCTGACCCTGGCCGTCCTTGCCGGCCGCGGACAACCGCCGCGCATGCGTCTGACCTGGGTGCTGGTAGGCTGTCTGCCAGCAATGGCAATTGCACTGTCACGGGTGTATCTGGGTGCGCATTGGCCGACGGATGTGTTGGCAGGCGCCATGCTGGCGGCCTGTATCTGTGCCGCGAGCCTGTGGCTGAGTCAGCGCCAGACTTCGCTCAACGCGATGCCACCCAAGGTCTGGTGGCTGGTGCTGCCATCGTTGGTGGCGCTGTTTGGGTTTTTCGTGTTGCGGCATTTGCCGGATACGATGTTGCGGTATGCCTATTGAAGATCAAAAGATCGCAGCCTGTGGGATGTACGACTTCCCCATGTAGGAGCTGCCGCAGGCTGCGATCTTTCAGGCAAACAACTCACCCTGCAACTCATCCAGCAACGCCTGAATGGCATCCAGCCGCTGCTGCGGATCATCGAGTTGCAGCAGGTCGATCTTGTCTTCTTCAGCGAACGGCAACAGGTACGCCAACTGATTGGCCAGCGACTGTTGCCCGGTCGCTTCGGTGCCCATGTTCAGCGCTTCGACCATGGGATGCTCGGCCAAGGCCTTGAGCAAGGCCACCAGATCGGCGTCCTCATCCTGTAGCGGTTGCTCCGGCTCATCTTCCAGCCACTCGACATCCGCGACGATCAACTGGTCTGGCTGGACGTCTGCCTTCAACACATGAAAGCGTCTGCCACCCTGCACGCGAATCCCCAGCAGGCCGTTGTCCTGTTGATTGAAATCGGTGATCAACGCCTCGCACCCGACCAATGCGTAGCCAGACGGAGCGATCCCGACCTCCTTGCCATCCAGGATGCACACCACGCCGAAGCCGCCGCCCTGTTTCATGCAGCGCCCGATCATGTCCAGGTACCGCGCCTCGAAAATCTGCAGGTCGAGGATACAACCCGGAAACAGCACCGTGTTCAGCGGAAAAAGCGGCAGACTCATAGACATTTCCTTCACACCACCATCGACACCGCCAGCGGCAACAACACTGCCGTGGCCACGCCCATCAAACTCATCGCCAACGCAGCGAAAGCGCCGCACTCTTCATTTTCCTGCATCGCCACCGCCGTACCGACCGCATGGGCTGTCATCCCCAGTGCCATGCCGCGGGCCTCAGGGCTGTGGACACCGAGCCGGTTTAACAGGCTCGGGCCGAAGATCGCGCCGATCACGCCCGTGATCAACACGAACACAGCCGCCAACGCCGCGACACCGCCGATCTGCTCTGCCACCAACATGGCAATCGGTGACGTCACCGACTTGGGCGCCATCGTCATCAGGATCATGTGCTCGGCCCCGAACCACCAGCCCAGCAACACGCCCATGCCTGTGGCAACCACTCCACCTATCACCAGCGTAGTAAATATCGGCCAGAACAACTGCCGAATCCGCCGCAGATTGAGGTAGAGCGGCACCGCCAGCGCAACCGTGGCCGGGCCGAGCAGGATGCTGAGAATCTCGGTGCTTTTGCGGTACTCGGTATACGTCAGCCCGCAGCCCACCAGCACACCGATTACCAGCAACATGGAGACCAGCACCGGCTGCAAAAAGATCCAGCGGGTTTTCTCGAAGGCCGCCAGTACCAGCTGATAGGCACCTAACGTGATGCCGATACCGAACAACGGATGATGGATCACCGATACCCAGGCACCTTGCCAGTCAAGGGTCATTGGCTGTCCTCAGGCGAGTGGGCGTGCCGCTTGATCAGACGCTGCATCAGCACGCCAGCGAAGGCCATGGACAGCACCAGTGACAGCACCAATGCCCCCACAATGGCCCAGAAATCCGCCGCGATGTCTTTGGCATAAACCATGACACCCACGGCCGGCGGTACCAGCAACAAAGGCAAGTAGCGCAGCAAACTGCTGGCCGCCTGGTTCAGCGGTTCGCCGACCTGGCCACGGGCGATCAAAAAAGCCAGCAACAGCAGCAAGCCGACAATCGGCCCCGGCAGCACCGGTAAAAACAAATGGTTGATGGCCGTGCCGAGCAATTGAAACAGCACCAGCCAGGTCAAACCTCTCAGCAACATCCCTCATCTCCCGCAGTCCCCGTCACCCGCAGTGACGCGTCGAGCATTATAAGCACGCCTGCCCTATAGATCGGCATTCGCCAAAAGCATGGTCGGTTGACCGGAGCAATTTGCCATGGTGATCTAAAGTGGTAATCCGGGAGGTCACACCCCCCACCTCAAAAACTATAAAACCGATGAACCCAAGGAGAGTCTCAATGCCCTTCATTCCAGTTGCAGAGCTCAATGATTATGTCGGCAAGGAACTTGGACGTTCCGAATGGCTCACGATCGATCAGGAACGCATCAACCTGTTCGCCGAAGCCACAGGGGACTATCAGTTCATCCACGTCGACCCGGTAAAGGCCGCGCAAACGCCCTTTGGCTGCACCATTGCCCACGGATTCCTGTCGTTGTCGCTGATCCCGAAACTGATGGAAGACATCCTCGTCGTCCCTCAGGGACTGAAGATGGTGGTCAATTACGGCCTGGACAGCGTGCGCTTCATTCAACCGGTCAAGGTCAATTCGAGGGTCCGCCTCAAGGTCGACCTCACGGAAGTCACCGAGAAAAAACCCGGTCAATGGCTGCTCAAGGCCACTACCACCCTGGAAATCGAAGGTTCGGACAAACCGGCTTATATCGCCGAACCCCTGTCACTCTGCTTCGTGTAAGACTTGCTGGATGCGAAACGGCTGATGCTGTTTCGCATCCCTGTTTTTCGCCTGGCTGTATAAGGGCACTTAGCTACGGCATACTCGCTCGCCTAATTGCCCGGAACCCGCTATGCGCTCACTTGCACTCCTCGCCTTGACCCTGACGCTCACCGCTTGCGGCGACGGCGAATCGCCATTGCCGCCCGACGCCCGCCTGCCGGACGGTGGACGCTATCGGGGTGATTTGGTCGATGGATTGCTGCAAGGCCAGGGCCGCATCGATTATCCGAACGGCAGCTGGTATGCCGGCGAGTTCAACAAGGGCCAATGGCATGGCCAGGGCGAATGGCATGGCAGCAACGGCGAGGTTTATCGCGGACAGTTCAATCAAGGCCTGTTCGACGGCCAGGGCAGCCTGACCACCCACGGCGGCAGCTACAACGGCGGCTTCAAGCTTGGCCGGCGCGAAGGCGAAGGCACCCTCAAAGAAGACGGCATGACCTACCGAGGCGAGTTCAAGGCCGATCAGTATTCAGGCCTCGGCCGCCTGGAGCTCGAAGACGGCAGCGCCTACCAGGGGCAATTCGCCCGCGGCAAACCCAACGGCGAAGGCCAGCGCGGCGACGGCAACGGTAATCAGTACACTGGGCGTTTCGTCGACGGTCAGCTGGAAGGCAACGGGACTTTCAACAGCGCCGACGGCGACATCTATGTCGGTGGTTTCAAGAACAGTCAATTACACGGCAAGGGTCGCTACGAAAACGCTGACGGCGATGTCTGGCTGGGGCAATTCAAGGAAGGCTCACTCAATGGCAAGGGCGAGTTGATCGGTGCCGATGGCAGTCATTACATCGGCCACTTCAACGACTGGCGCTTCAGCGGTCAAGGGCGCTTGAATCTCGCCGACGGCAGTTTCTACATCGGCCTGTTCGATAACGACGCCTATTCCGGTCGCGGCACGCTGGTGCTGACCGATGGCACGGTGCTCAGCGGCACCTGGATCAACGGTCAACGCGTGCGTGACGCCGATGGCAAGTTGCTGCCCGACACCCTCGAGCTCGGCCTGCTGGCGCAAGGTCGCCTGCTCGAAGAGGCATTGAGCAACCTGCCGGCCTCGACCCCGTCAGTGGAGCTGTACACCCTGACCCTGGGCGGCGACGGCAAACAGAGTGTGTTCCTGCGCGAGTCGGACTACGTCGCCAACATGCTCACTAGCCGCTTCGGTGCCTTTGGCCAGATCCGCCTGGTAAACCATCGCGATCACCTCGGCGATCGGCCGATGGCGACCCGGGAAAACCTGCGTCGCGCAGCCGTGGCCCTGGCCGACCGCAGCGGGCCGGAAGACCTGATTTTCATCTACCTGACCAGCCACGGCACCAGCGAACACGAACTGGTACTCGACCAGCCACGCATGGAGCTGGCCGACCTGCCAGCCGATGAGCTAGCCGCGGTGCTCGCCCCGCTGAAAAATCGCGACAAGATCATCGTGATTTCATCCTGCTATTCCGGAGGCTTCATTCCCGCCCTCAAGGACGAACGCACCCTGATCATGACTGCCTCACGGGCCGACCGCGTGTCTTTCGGCTGTTCGGAAGAAGCCAACTTCACTTACTTCGGCGATGCCCTGTTCGCCCGGGCCTTGAACCAGACCGATGACCTGGAGCAAGCCTTCAAGCTGGCCAAGGCCACCGTTGCCGAGCGCGAACTGGCCGACGGTTTCGAAGCCTCCGAGCCGCAGATCTGGGCACCGAAAACCGTGCTGTCACACTGGCAGCTGCTGCGCAAACAACAAGCACGAAAAGCACTGCAAAGCAGTTCCATTGACAGCAAGGATGCAAAGACCAACTAAGCTGACAGTATCAAGGGGGAAACACTATGTACTTGACGCCTCAGCACGTATTGCTTGCCGGAGCCACTGGTTTGACCGGCGAACATTTGCTCGATCGCTTGCTCAACGAGCCGACGATTACGCGGGTATTGGCGCCCTCACGCCGGCCATTGGCCAGGCATCCTCACCTTGAGAACCCGGTCGGCGATCCTGCGATGTTCCTGCCGCAGCTGAGCGGTCGTGTCGATATTGCCTATTGCTGCCTGGGCACTACCATCAAGCAGGCTGGTTCGGAGCAGGCGTTTCGCGCAGTGGATTTGGACATGGTGGTGGCATTCGCCAAACGCGCCCGGGAGATGGGCGCACGGCACCTGATCGTGATCAGCGCATTGGGGGCCGATCGCCGATCTTCGAACTTCTACAACAGAGTCAAAGGTGAGATGGAATATGCGCTGCGGGCGCAGGACTGGCCACAGCTGACCATTTGCCGGCCCTCGCTGCTGCTGGGCGACCGCCTCGAACCTCGGCTGGGGGAGAAAGTCGCCGGCCCATTGTCACGATTGATCCCCGGCAAGTACCACGGCATCGAGGCCTGCCAGTTGGCCCGCGCCATGTGGCGCCTGGCGCTGGAAGAGCAGGAAGGGGTGCGGATTGTCGAGTCGGATGAGCTGCGCAAGCTAGGTAAATAGGATTAAAAGATCGCAGCCTTCGGCAGCTCCTACAGGGCGAACATCAATCCCATGTAGGAGCTGCCGAAGGCTGCGATCTTTTGCTTTACAACCCACCCGTCGCCTGAAAACTCACGCCCAACACCGTCAGTAACGACAACGGCAGCAGCAGTGTGTCGAGCAACGCACTGCCCGGCAGATCAACTCCCGGGTAGCTCGGCGCCTCGGCACCGAAACGGTCCTTCGCGCAACACCCCCCGTTCATGGCATACAAATCCAGCCGCGTCCCGGCATACACCACCGGCGCACCCGGCTTGGCCGCATCCAGCGTACGCGCCGTGGCGCACCCTGCCAGCTGCAACGCCAGCACAACCACCAGCAGCTTATTCATCACTGGACAAATGGTGTTCGCCCCAACGCGGCAGCATGTCCTGGGGAATGTTCAGCAGGTTGAGAATCCGCGCCACCACGAAATCGATCAGGTCATCGATGGTTTGCGGCTGGTGATAGAACCCCGGCGAGGCCGGCAGGATCGTGACACCCATGTTCGACAGCTTGAGCATGTGCTCCAGGTGAATGCTCGAATACGGCGCCTCGCGCGGCACCAGAATCAGTTGGCGGCGCTCCTTCAAGGTCACGTCGGCGGCACGTTCGATCAGGTTGTTGCAGGCACCGGTGGCGATGGCTGACAAAGTACCGGTGGAACACGGCACCACCACCATGGCCGCCGGCGAACCGGAGCCCGAAGCCACTGGCGACATCCAGTCTTCCTTGCCATACACGCGAATCTGCCCAGCGGCAGCGCCGGTGTACTCGGTGAGGAAGGCCTGCATCGATTGCGGCTTGGCCGGCAACGTGACATCGGTCTCGGTGGCCATCACCAGTTGCGCCGCCTTGGAAATCAGGAAGTGCACTTCGCGGTCTTCGCGCACCAGGCAGTCGAGCAGGCGCAAGCCGTACTGAGCGCCGGACGCGCCGGTCATCGCCAGCGTGATGCGGTCTGGACCGTTGTTCATTTGAGTGCCTCGGCAAGCTTACCGTGCAGGCCGCCGAAGCCGCCGTTGCTCATGATTACCACGTGGGTGCCCGGCTGCGCTTGGCTTTTCACCCGATCGATGATGCCTTCCAGCGAGTCGCTGACAATCGACGGTACCGTGCACAGCGCCGCAGTGGCGGCCAGGTCCCAGCCAAGGTTGGCAGGCGCGTACCAGATCACCTGATCGGCATCGACCACGCTTTCCGGTAAACCGTCACGGTGCGCGCCCAGCTTCATGGAGTTGGAGCGCGGTTCAATGATCGCGATCAACGGGGCATCGCCAATGCGTTTGCGCAGGCCGTCGAGCGTGGTGGCGATGGCGGTCGGGTGGTGAGCGAAGTCGTCATAGATAGTGATGCCACGCACGTCCGCGACTTTCTCCATGCGCCGCTTCACGCTTTTGAAAGCACTCAATGCCGCGATACCCATCGAGGGCACCACGCCGACGTGGCGGGCAGCCGCCAGGGTGGCCAAGGCATTGGCGACGTTGTGCTGGCCGGTCATGTCCCACTCGACCACGCCTTGGGAAACACCTTCGAACATCACTTCGAAGGCCGAGCCGTCTTCACTGAGCAACTTGACCTGCCATTGACCGCCGGCGCCGGTGGTTTGCACCGGGGTCCAGCAGCCCATTTCGATGACACGTTGCAACGCGGGTTCCGTGGTTGGATGAATCACCAGGCCTTCGCTCGGGATGGTCCGCACCAAGTGGTGGAACTGCCGCTCGATGGCGGGCAGATCCGGAAAGATATCGGCATGGTCGAATTCGAGGTTGTTCAGGATCGCCGTGCGCGGGCGGTAGTGAACAAACTTGGAGCGCTTGTCGAAGAAGGCACTGTCGTATTCATCGGCTTCGATCACGAAAAACGGTGTACCACCCAGACGCGCCGATACCGAGAAATTCTGCGGCACGCCACCAATCAGGAAACCCGGGCTAATGCCGGCGTGCTCCAGTACCCAGGCCAGCATGCTGCTGGTGGTGGTTTTGCCGTGAGTGCCGGCAACCGCCAACACCCAGCGACCTTGCAGCACGTGATCGGCCAGCCATTGCGGGCCAGAGACGTAAGGCAGGCCTTTGTTCAGCACATATTCCACCGCCGGGTTACCGCGCGACATGGCGTTGCCGATCACTACCAGGTCAGGCGCCGGGTCGAGCTGTGCCGGGTCATAGCCCTGCGTCAACTCGATCCCTTGGGCCTCGAGTTGAGTGCTCATCGGCGGATAGACGTTGGCATCGGAGCCTGTTACGTGATGGCCCAGCTCTTTGGCCAGAACCGCCATCGAACCCATGAAAGTGCCGCAGATACCAAGAATATGAATGTGCATAGTCGACCTCGTAAAACATGGCCGCAGGTTAGCTTAGGGAGGGGAAAATCGCACTCAGTGTTTCAAGATCACTACCGGACCTGTAGGAGCAAGGCTTGCCCGCGATGGCGATTTTGTTGACGCCATCGCGGGCAAGCCTTGCTCCCACAGGTCCGCGCGACTCTAGCGGGCTATCCCGTGTTTACGAAGCTTGCGATAAAGGGTATTGCGGCTGACTCCAAGCTGTTCGGCGGTATGCGTCATATGCCACCGCGTATGCTCCAGCGCATTCAACAACGCCAGCCGCTCGGCGTCTTCCAGCGGATGCTCCGAGGGTTCTTCAACCCACTGAGTGATCACCGGCCGCGCCTGACGAATCATTGCCGGCAAATCCTCCAGCCCGATACGCCCGCCGTCGCACAACGCCGTCAACGTGCGCAGCACATTGCGCAACTGCCGGACGTTCCCCGGCCAGGCAAATGCCAACAGTGCCTCCCGGGCCGGTCCCTCTACCAACACCGTGTCCTCGCCCGCCTCCTCGGCCAATAAAAAGTCGAGCAGCTGCGACTTGTCAGTTCGATCACGTAACGCCGGCAAAGCGACTTCCAAGCCATTGAGCCGGTAATACAGGTCTTCGCGGAAGCTGCCGTCCTGCACCCGCTCCAACAGATTGCGGTGCGTGGCGCTGATGATCCGCACGTTGATCGCCTGCGGTTCGCCACCGATCGGCACCACCTGACGATCTTCCAGTACCCTCAACAGGCGTGTCTGCAAGGCCAGAGGCATGTCACCGATTTCGTCGAGGAACAAGGTTCCTCCATCAGCCTGCTGCAGCTTGCCGCGCATGCCTTCCTTGCGTGCCCCGGTGAAACTGCCGCCGCGATAACCGAACAGTTCGCTCTCGATCAGGCTTTCCGGGATAGCCGCGCAGTTAAGGGCGACGAACGCTTTATCGGCCCGTTGACTGGCCTGATGGACGGCCTTGGCAAAGGCCTCTTTACCGGACCCGGTTTCACCGTTGATCAGCAACGGCACATCCCGCTCATAAACCCGCAAGGCCTTGCGAAAATCGCCCTGTAACGCGGCATCACCCAAGCAAATGCCGGGCAATGGCGCCGGCTTCTCAATGATCGGACCGGGCACCAAAGGTATCGGCATGCGCTTTGGCTGGCCGCGTAACACGGCAAAGAGGCTGCGCCCGTCACGGGTGCGTAGCGGCCAACTCGCAGCAGCGTTGACGCTTGCGCGGCCGAGCAAATCATCCAGGGAGCAGTCGAAAAACGCCTCCACTGGTTTGCCCAGCAAACCGCCACGCACATGTCCCAGCAGATTCAGTGCGCTCTGATTGACCGCGCAAATGCGCCCTTCCCCATCGAACGCCAGCAGCCCTTCGCTGAACAGCCCGACGGATTCGGCCTGCAAATGAAAGCGCAGCAACCATTGATTGTCGAAATAGCGCAGGAAATAGCAGCTCTCGATCATCTTCGCCGACAGATTGACCAGGGCCATGGTGTGGAACTGACTCTGGCGCGAAACATCGTGACGCGCCGAGGACACATCAAGCACCGCCAGCAGCTCGCCATGCGGGTCGAACACTGGGCTGGCCGAGCACGTCAGGCCGGTATGGCGACCGCGAAAATGTTCGTCCTGGTGGATCGTCAGCGACTGGCGCTCCACCAAGCAAGTGCCGATGCCATTGGTGCCTTCGCAGGCCTCGCTCCAGTCGGCACCGAGCCAAAGCCCGGCGCGTTCGAAAATCTTCCGCTCGGCGGGGGCGGTGACGCAGTTGAGGATAACGCCCCGGGCATCGGTCAACAGCACCGCATGCCCGGCACCGGAGAGCTGTTGATGCAGGCTGGTCATTTCGTTGCCGGCAATGTGCAGCACTTGCTGCAGGCGTTCGCGGCTTTCGAGCAAGCGGCCATGCTCCAGCACCGTCGGAGCCATGGTCAGGGCGGGATCGAGATGGTAGTCCTCAAGACACCGCAGCCAGGAACGGGCGATGGAAGGATCGCTGCCAGGGCCGTGCAGATGGGTTTTGCCCTGGGTGACGGTCAGCACTTGCTGGGCATGGCGACTCAAATGGCTGTCGTGCATTTCTTATTGTTCTCCCCGAGCGGTTTGCACCCCTGTAGGAGCTGCCGCAGGCTGCGATCCTTTGATCGTGAAAAAGCAAAATCAAAAGATCGCAGCCTGCGGCAGCTCCTACAGGTCATGCCGAGCATCCTCCAGCCTAGTCCGCATTGCAATGCTGGCAAGACCGGGCAGTCACAGCCTGTGCCATAAACGGTACAAAGTGTCATCCGGCCTGTACCGAAAGCGTCACATCCGCCGCCCGCCTGTCCGACAACAATCGCGCAAGACCTTGATTTTCCTGAGCTGCAGGGCGATGGCCCGGCCTTTGCTCTACGCTTATTGCAAGCGCACATGCGCGACTCCCTATAAGCACAAAAGCAAGGAGAGAACCATCATGCGTTACGCTCACCCCGGTACTGAAGGCGCTATCGTTTCGTTCAAAGCCAAATACGGTAACTACATCGGCGGCGAGTTCGTCGCGCCTGTCAAAGGTCAGTACTTCACCAATACCTCGCCAGTGAATGGCCAACCGATTGCCGAATTCCCCCGCTCCACGGCCGAAGACATCGACAAGGCCCTGGACGCTGCCCACGCGGCAGCCGATGCCTGGGGCGCCACATCCGCCCAGGCACGCTCACTGATCCTGCTGAAAATCGCCGACCGCATCGAACAGAACCTGGAAACCCTGGCAATCACCGAATCCTGGGACAACGGTAAAGCCGTGCGTGAAACCCTCAACGCCGACATCCCACTGGCGGCTGACCACTTCCGCTACTTCGCCGGTTGCCTGCGCGCCCAGGAAGGTAGCGCCGCCGAAATCGACGGCAACACCGTGGCCTATCACATCCATGAACCCCTGGGCGTGGTCGGGCAGATCATTCCGTGGAACTTCCCGATCCTGATGGCCGCCTGGAAACTCGCGCCGGCGCTGGCTGCCGGTAACTGCGTGGTGCTCAAACCCGCCGAGCAAACCCCGCTGGGCATTACCGTGCTGGTCGAACTGATTGGCGACCTGCTGCCACCTGGCGTACTGAACATCGTGCAAGGCTTCGGTAAAGAAGCCGGCGAAGCCCTGGCCACCAGCAAACGCATCGCCAAGATTGCCTTCACCGGCTCGACCCCGGTCGGCTCGCACATTATGAAATGCGCCGCCGAAAACATCATTCCGTCCACCGTGGAGCTGGGTGGCAAATCGCCGAACATCTTCTTCGAAGACATCATGAAGGCCGAACCGTCCTTCATCGAAAAAGCCGCAGAAGGCCTGGTGTTGGCGTTCTTCAACCAGGGCGAAGTCTGCACCTGCCCTTCCCGTGCATTGGTTCAAGAGTCGATCTACGACGAATTCATGCAAGTGGTGATGAAGAAGGTTCTGCAAATCAAACGTGGCGACCCGCTGGACACCGACACCATGGTCGGCGCCCAGGCGTCCGAACAACAATTCGACAAAATCCTTTCGTACCTGGAAATCGCCAAGGGCGAAGGCGCCGAGCTGCTGACCGGCGGCAAGGTGGAAAAACTCGAGGGCAACCTGGCAAGCGGGTATTACATCCAGCCGACCCTGCTCAAGGGCACCAACAAGATGCGGGTGTTCCAGGAAGAAATCTTCGGCCCTGTGGTCAGCATCACCACCTTCAAGGACGAAGCCGAAGCGCTGGCCATCGCCAACGACACCGAGTTCGGCCTGGGCGCCGGCCTCTGGACCCGCGACATCAATCGCGCCTATCGCATGGGCCGTGCCATCAAGGCCGGTCGTGTGTGGACCAACTGCTACCACCTGTACCCGGCGCACGCCGCGTTCGGCGGATACAAAAAGTCCGGCGTCGGCCGTGAAACCCACAAAATGATGCTCGACCACTATCAGCAGACCAAAAACCTGCTGGTGAGCTACGACATCAATCCGCTGGGCTTCTTCTAACTTGGCGTAAAGCCGCATTGCGACCTTCGCGGGCAAGCCTCGCTCCTACGGACCATACGTACCTGTAGGAGCATGGCTTGCCAGCGATGGCGTCCTTAACGACAACATCAAAACACCGCCCTGCCGCTCTGGCACGGGCTTCGCATGCCTGCTCCAAACACAAATGCCGTACCCGAAAGTCCAAATGATCGAATAAAAAAAAATAGAGAGGACTTATGACGACTTCTTCCACACAGCTCAAACCCACACTCGGCACCCTGCATTTATGGGGCATTGCCGTCGGCCTGGTGATTTCCGGCGAATACTTCGGCTGGAGTTACGGCTGGGGTACTGCAGGGACGCTAGGTTTTCTGGTCACGGCGTTGATGGTCGCGACCATGTACACCTGCTTCATCTTCAGTTTTACCGAGTTAACCACCGCGATCCCCCACGCGGGCGGGCCGTTTGCCTACAGTCGGCGGGCCTTTGGTGAGAGAGGCGGATTGATCGCCGGCATCGCCACCCTGATCGAATTCGTCTTTGCGCCTCCGGCGATTGCCATGGCCATCGGCGCTTATCTCAACGTGCAATACCCGGAACTTGACCCGAAAATCGCCGCAGTGGGCGCCTATTTCGTGTTCATGACCCTCAACATTCTCGGTGTCAGCATCGCCGCCACCTTTGAACTGGTGGTCACCGTGTTGGCGGTCGCCGAACTGTTGGTGTTCATGGGCGTGGTGGCGCCGGGCTTCAGTTTCAGTAATTTCGTGCTCAATGGCTGGTCAGGTGCCAACGAGTTCACGATTAGCTCGATTCCCGGCATTTTCGCAGCCATTCCCTTCGCGATCTGGTTCTTTCTCGCCATCGAAGGCGCGGCCATGGCAGCAGAAGAGGCCAAAGACCCGAAACGCACGATTCCCAAGGCCTATGTCAGCGGCATTCTGACCCTGGTATTCCTGGCCATCGGCGTGATGGTGATGGCCGGCGGTGTCGGCGACTGGCGTCAGCTCTCCAACATCAACGATCCGCTACCGCAAGCGATGAAGGCGGTGGTGGGCAACAATTCGACCTGGATGCACATGCTGGTGTGGATCGGCCTGTTCGGCCTGGTGGCCAGTTTCCACGGGATCATTCTTGGTTATTCGCGGCAGTTCTTCGCCTTGGCTCGCGCCGGCTACCTGCCTCGCGGCCTGGCGAAACTCTCGCGCTTCCAGACACCCCACCGTGCCATTCTGGCTGGCGGAGTAATCGGCATCGCGGCCATCTACAGCGACGGGCTGGTCAACTTGCAAGGCATGAGCCTGACCGCCGCGATGATCACCATGTCGGTGTTTGGCGCCATCGTGATGTACATCATCAGCATGTTGAGCCTGTTCAAGCTGCGCAAAACCGAGCCGAACCTGGAACGCACCTTCCGTGCCCCGGGCTACCCGATCGTGCCGGGGATCGCGCTGTTCCTCGCGGTGGTGTGCCTGGTGGCAATGGCCTGGTTCAACACCTTGATCGGTGTGATCTTCCTCGGCTTCATGGTCGCCGGTTATCTGTATTTCCAATTGACCGCCCGGCAACGCTCCGAGGCACCCGTGGACGCTATGCTCGAAGGTATATAAATGCACCGGCGCCGGGCGGAAAACCCGGCGCCTGTCCTATTGAAGTGCCCCCTGTGGGAGCGGGCTTGCTCGCGAAGGCGATTTGTCATTCAGAACAAGGTCGCCTGATCGACCGCTTTCGCGAGCAAGCCCGCTCCCACATGGATCTACGGTGAATTTGAGTCATTTAAAGAATAGAAGGACACCGCCCCATGGCCTCATTTGCCCATTCCATCGGCGCCCAGACCTACCGCTTCGACAGCCTCAAGGATGTGATGGCCAAGGCCAGCCCGGCGCGTTCCGGGGACTTTCTGGCCGGTGTCGCCGCCCTCAACGATGGCGAGCGGGTGGCCGCACAGATGGCGCTGGCTGACATTCCGTTGAGCTACTTCCTGGAGGAAGCACTGATCCCCTACGAAGCCGACGAAGTCACCCGCCTGATCATCGACACACACGACAAACAGGCTTTCGCGGTGGTCAGCCACCTCACCGTCGGAGGGTTTCGCGACTGGCTGCTCAGCGATGCCGCCGACGAGCAGGTTCTGCGCGCCCTCGCGCCCGGCCTGACCCCGGAAATGGTGGCCGCTGTATCGAAGATCATGCGCGTGCAGGACCTGGTCCTGGTGGCGCAGAAAATCCGCGTGGTCACACAGTTCCGCGGCACCCTGGGCCTGCGCGGACGGTTATCCACTCGCTTGCAACCCAATCACCCGACCGATGAACCCGCCGGTATTGCCGCCAGTATTCTCGATGGCCTGTTGCACGGAAATGGCGATGCCATGATCGGCATCAATCCGGCCACCGACAGCATTGCCTCGATCTGCGCCATGCTGGAAATGCTCGACGCGATCATCCAGCGTTACGAGATTCCCACTCAGGCTTGCGTGCTGACCCACGTCACCACCTCGATTGAAGCGGTAAACCGCGGCGTTCCACTGGACCTGGTGTTTCAGTCGATCGCCGGCACCGAGGCGGCCAACGCCAGTTTCGGGATCAATCTGAACGTGTTGAAGGAAGGTTATGACGCCGGTTTGAGCCTTAATCGCGGCACACTCGGACAAAACCTGATGTATTTCGAAACAGGCCAAGGCAGCGCGCTGTCGGCCAACGCCCACCATGGTGTCGATCAACAGACCTGCGAAACCCGGGCCTACGCTGTCGCGCGACATTTCAATCCGTTTCTGGTGAACACCGTCGTAGGGTTCATCGGTCCGGAATACCTCTACAACGGCAAACAAATCATCCGCGCCGGCCTGGAAGACCACTTCTGCGGCAAGCTGCTGGGCGTGCCGATGGGTTGTGACATCTGTTACACCAACCATGCCGAGGCCGACCAGGATGACATGG
This sequence comes from Pseudomonas putida, assembly GCF_050990305.1. Lineage (GTDB taxonomy): Bacteria > Pseudomonadota > Gammaproteobacteria > Pseudomonadales > Pseudomonadaceae > Aquipseudomonas > Aquipseudomonas putida_AH. The sequence goes on from NZ_CP158817.1 coordinate 5,830,222, forward strand.
ACACCTTGCTGACCCTGCTGGGCGTGGCCGGGATCAACTTCATCATGGGCATCCCCGGCTCCGACGACATCATGCTCAATTACCAGACCACGTCGTTCCACGATGCGCTCTATGCCCGGCAGACACTGGGGCTCAAGCCGGCGCCGGAGTTCGAGCAGTGGTTGGCGAAAATGGGCATCTTTACCCAGCCAGACGGCAAGGTTCTCTTCGGCAACAGCCTGCCACCAGCCTTTCGCCAGGCCCTGGCGCAATTGGGATGAGTGTTGATATGGAAAAACTACCCTTCGATCCGCACAACCCTTGGCAAGAACTGCGACGCCTGACGCCAGCACGAATTGCTCTGGGCCGCACCGGCACCAGCCTGCCCACCCGCGCACAGCTGGACTTCCAATACGCCCATGCACAGGCGCGGGATGCGGTGCATTTGCCGTTCGATCATGCGGCCCTGCGTTCGCAGCTGACGGAGCGCGGGCATGACAGCGTTTTGCTGCATAGCGCAGCGATTGACCGGAACAGTTACCTGCAACGCCCCGATCTAGGGCGAAAGTTGAGTGTCGAATCGGCTCAGGTTCTAAGGGATTACGCGTCGACCCATCCGGACGGGGTCGATCTGGTCATAGTGGTCGCCGATGGCTTGTCCGCTTTGGCCGTTCACCGACATACCTTGCCATTTCTGGCGCGGCTGGAAGAACAGATCCGCGCGCAAAACTGGTCCGTGGCGCCAGTGGTTTTGGTTGAACAAGGTCGCGTTGCGGTAGCTGACGAAATCGGTGAGCTGCTGGGCGCAAAAATGACGGTGATCCTGATCGGCGAACGCCCTGGCCTCAGCTCGCCAGACAGCCTGGGATTGTATTTCACCTACAATCCAAAGGTCGGCCTGACGGACGCCTACCGTAACTGCATCTCGAACGTGCGCCTTGAAGGACTGAGCTACGGCATGGCGGCACACCGTTTGCTTTATCTGATGCGCGAGGCCTGCCGACGACAGCTCTCGGGCGTCAATCTGAAGGACGAAGCGCAGGTTCAGACGCTCGAATCAGATGAAGGCGCGGACATGAAGGGAAATTTCCTGCTGAGTGCCCCAAGTAACTGAACCGCTTGCGCATTGCACTATCGTTCCGTTTTAAGGCAGGATCGACGAACGGCCGCCAGGGTTTCCCGTCGCCGTCCCAGCTTGCAAGACAGCCACTTGAAGACGAGACCTACCATGCGGATTATTCAAGCGACCCTCGAACACCTGGATCTGCTGACCCCGTTGTTCGTCAAATATCGCGAGTTTTATGGTTCCCTGCCGTATCCGGACTCGTCCCGGGCGTTTCTCGAAAAACGCCTGCGCCGCAAGGAATCGGTGATCTACCTGGCCCTTTCCGATGAAGACGACAACAAGCTGATGGGGTTCTGTCAGCTGTATCCGAGCTTTTCTTCGCTATCACTCAAGCGCGTGTGGATCCTCAATGACATCTATGTCGCCGAGGATGCCCGTCGTCAGCTGGTGGCCGACCATCTGATCCGTACCGCGAAGAAGATGGCCAAGGAAACCAATGCCGTGCGCATGCGTGTCTCCACCAGCAGCAACAACGAAGTCGCGCGTAAAACCTACGAATCCATCGGGTTCAAGGAAGACACGGAGTTCAAGAACTACGTGCTGCCGATCAGCGACGAGTTGTAACGCTTCATCCGCCCCCTGTAGGAGCGAGCATGCTCGCGATGATCCCGAGAACTCCACTGGGTGTCAGGCGCTCAGCATTATCGTTCACGACCATCGCGAGCAGGCTCGCTCCTACAGGTTTCGGGGTTATTAATTGTCATCAGACTGCCTATTACTCCTTCGACATCCCCCGCTACAATCTTGACGCGCTTTTCACTATCCAAATCGTATAATTCCGACCTTACCGACTTGTAAGAAAAACTACACCCGTCTGTAGGCTTACGCGTAGTCATCCGCACAGGCCCGCTGAGTCGGGCCGTTAACATAGGTGCCGTCCATGGATTTCAACCCGCTCGATATCGTCCTGCATCTCGATGTTTACCTCGATATGCTGGTCACCAACTACGGGGCATGGATCTACGCCATTCTATTTCTCGTCATCTTCTGCGAAACCGGCCTGGTGGTCATGCCCTTCCTGCCGGGCGATTCGCTGTTGTTTATCGCTGGTGCCGTGGCGGCCGGCGGCGGCATGGACCCGGTACTGCTCGGCGGTTTGCTGATGCTCGCGGCGATTCTGGGGGACAGTACCAACTACATCATCGGACGAACGGCGGGCGAGCGATTGTTCAGCAATCCGAACTCGAAGATCTTCCGTCGCGATTACCTGCAGCAAACCCACGACTTCTATGAAAAACACGGCGGCAAAACCGTGACCCTGGCGCGTTTTCTGCCAATTATTCGCACCTTTGCGCCGTTCGTCGCTGGCGTGGGGAAAATGCCTTACCCGCGTTTCTTTGCCTTCAGCGTGCTGGGCACAATTCTCTGGGTCGGTGGCCTGGTCACCCTCGGCTTCTTCTTTGGCAACGTACCGTTCATCAAGTCCAACCTGTCGCTGCTGGTCGTCGGCATCATCCTGCTGTCGCTGTTGCCGATGATCATCAGCGTGGTCCGCAGCCGTTTTGGCGGTTCGAACTCCAAAGCTGAAACGCACTGACCCGGCATGTGGTCACTCAGTGCCTGGCGACGCCGGCGCACCTTGGCCAAGCACCCGATTGCCGATGACACTTGGCAACGGGTGCGCCACCATCTGAGGTTTCTGGACGGTATCAGCACCGCCGAAGACCAGTGGCTGCGCGAAGCCTGCGTACTGTTCCTGCAAGACAAGCATCTGACTACCCTGCCTGGTGTCGAACTGCACCAGGAACAACGCCTGCTGCTCGCTGCCCAGGCGCAATTGCCGCTTTTGCACCTGGGAAATTTGAACTGGTACCAGGGTTTCCACGAAATCATTCTCTATCCCGACGACTTCCTCAGCCCCCAGCGTCATCGTGACGCCAGCGGAGTCGAACACGAGTGGGACGGTGAACACAGCGGCGAAGCCTGGCAACAGGGGCCGGTCATCCTCGCCTGGCCCGGCGTCATGGCCAGTGGCAATTGGGAAGGCTACAACCTGGTGATCCACGAACTGGCGCATAAACTCGACATGCTCAATGGCAGCGCCAATGGCTTGCCCCCGTTGCACGCCGATATGCGAGTCAGCGACTGGGCCAGAATCATGCAAGAGGCCTACGACGACCTCGACCGGCAACTGGAACGCAATCCGGATGCCGAAACCGCCATCGATCCCTATGCCGCCGAAAACCCTGCCGAATTCTTCGCCGTCACCAGCGAATACTTCTTCAGCGCCCCGGATTTACTGCACGAGGTTTATCCACAGGTGTACGAACAGTTGAAGTTGTTCTACCGACAGGACCCACTGGCGAGACTGCGGCAACTTCTCGCCGCCGACCCTGTCTATCAGGCACACAACTGAGGTTCTACGACTTCTGGTACATGGCGCAGGCGTAGGAATATGCCTATAATCGCCGCCACTTTTTGGTCAATCCGGCCAAGTGTTTCTGGTCAACTAACGGGGGCAACGCCCAATGAGCTACAGCAAGATTCCGGCTGGCAAAGACCTGCCGAACGACATCTACGTCGCGATCGAGATTCCGGCCAACCACGCGCCGATCAAATACGAAATCGACAAAGACAGCGATTGCCTGTTCGTTGACCGTTTCATGGCCACCCCAATGTTCTACCCGGCCAACTACGGTTACATCCCGAACACCCTGGCAGACGACGGTGATCCCCTGGACGTGCTGGTAGTCACCCCTTACCCGGTTGCTCCAGGCTCGGTGATCCGCGCGCGTCCAGTCGGCATCCTGAACATGACCGACGACGGCGGCGGCGATGCCAAGGTTATCGCTGTTCCACACGACAAGCTGTCCCAGCTGTACGTCGACGTGAAGGAATACACCGACCTGCCAGCTCTGCTGATCCAGCAGATCGAGCACTTCTTCGCGAACTACAAAGACCTCGAAAAAGGCAAATGGGTGAAGATCGAAGGCTGGGACGGCGCAGACGCCGCCCGTGCTGCGATCACCAAGTCGGTTGCTGCCTATAAAGGCTAAGAGCAGCTGCAGGCATTTTTAGCTGCAAGCGGCAAAAAAAACCCCGGTGATCCGGGGTTTTTTGTGGACACTCGAAAAGCACTATTTAAACACCTTGTTTAAGGTGGCCGATTTTGGTGTTTTCTTGTTTAAAATTCCTCAAGAACGTCTTACATCCGGTCGTAAATTTCCCTCGAAATTTGAACAGTACGTTTATTCAAAGCCTTTTGCCGCGTCAGTAGACTCGTGTTCATGAAAAAGAACACTAGCGGCCCTCGATTCAAAGCACTCCTTGGAATCGCCAACATCACGACAACCGGGTTTGCCGATTTCCTGAACACGGCCCCGCAAAATGTCCATAACTGGTACACCCGTGGTGTACCCGCCCATTACATGGAAGAAGTCGCCAGAAAGCTTTCCGTCAATAGCGAATGGCTGAAAACGGGAGATGGCCCTAAAGACGCCATGCACCTGCGCCTGCACGACGAATCCGGCAATATCTTCGATGCTCAGGCGATACGCGGCGTCTACACGGTCATTGAACCCACTGACGTCGAACTCCCCCTCTACAAAGAAACCGCGACGGCCCCGGGCTCCAACAAAACCCACGTCATCGAAGACCCAGACAAATCCATCCGGCTGCCACGCAGCCATCTGGACTCCCTGGAAATAGACCACGCCGACGCCATCTGCGCCCACATGATTGGTAACAGCATGGCCGAACGCATAGAAGACGGATCGATCCTTGCCATCGACCGTGGCCTGACGCAGATTGTGGATGGCGAAATCTACGCCATCGAACACGACGGCATGCTGCGAATCAAATACCTGCACCGAATGCCGGGGAACGCGCTACGAATGCGCAGCCATAACCGCACAGATTACCCGGATGAAATCTTCAGACCTGCGCATATCGAAGAGCAGAACATCAGGGTATTGGGCTGGGTGTTCTGGTGGTCAACGCTGAACAAACGCAGGCCAGAGGTGCCGTTCCTGTAGCTCCGAGGCGTTTGCATCGAGGGGAAGCCGTCGGGGTTTCCAATTCCTGTAGGAGCGAGCGATGCGGCGACCCGACTTGCCCGCGAATGCAATGGAACATTCACCACAAATGAGCCATTCATTCGCCTGACCCGAGACACCGAATGCCTACAACCCACACACCAGACTGGGAATTTCCCAAAAAAATCAGTATGCTGCGCCCCACATTTGCGCATCGACCCGCCAGACGGCTCAGATCGCACCGACAAGGCAGATGACTTTCTCGCCAAGTCCCACAGCCGGACGCAAGATCCGGATGTACGTTTTGAAGGCTGGCACGGGTTACCAAAAATAATCCACGCCAGTCCCCGAGAAGCCGGCCACAAGCCGGCTTTTTAATGCCCAAAATATTCCCACCCCATCTAAGAACCCTGGCCGCAGCCCGACTATCAGGGGCGTTTCAGGCATGCCCCTGCCCGAAGTCGCCGCGCAGATTGGCCAACGGGCCGCCATAAAAGCGGGCACCAATGAACACATCGCCAATCAGCACGGCCGGGGTCGAACGTAGGCGCTCGGCTAGATTACCGAGGCAGGTTATCTAGCCGGCAACTCGTCATACTTACTCGCCTGCGAGGGTCGCGTGTCGGCGGTTTTGCACCACGACAAATCGCCTGGCAACAAAGGCCGCATCGGTGATCGAAGCATTCGCCGCCGGGTTGCCGCCGGTGGCATGGAAATCGCTGAAAGCTGCCGATTGGTTGACCAACAGACCGCCATCGAAATTGATCGACAGTGCCACCGCCACATCCAGTGCCAGCTGTTCCGCTCGCTCGATGACCGCGTCATCGGTGGAGTAAACGCCCAAGGTCATGGCGCCCTTCTGCTTGATGACCTCGCCCGCCAATTGCAGGCTGTGTTCGGTGCTATCGGTAGCGACAATGAAGCTGATCGGGCCGAAACGCTCCTCGGCAAAGGCATCACGTTGGCCGGCATCGACCTTGAGCAGCAACGGTGTACGTACCCGAGCCTGGGGGAATTGCGGATGCACGCGGGTCTGGCTGTCGAGCAAGATCTCACCCAGATCGCGGCAGGCGTCGACGCGCTCGAAGGTGGCCAGCGACTGGATCGCCCCCAACACACCGCAGGCACGATCGTTGTCGCCGAGGAAGCCTTCGACTGCCTGGGCCAGAGCCTGGCATACCTCGTCGAAACTCAGGTGGCTGTCACCGGCCGTGATACCGGTGCGCGGCACATAGAAGGTCTGCGGCGTGGTGCACATCTGTCCGGAATACAGGCTCAACGACAGAGCCAGGTTGCCGGTAGCGGCCTTCAGGTTGGCAATACTGTCGATGATCACACTGTTGACCCCGGCCTTCTCGGTGAAGACCTGGGCCTGGCGGGCATTGTTTTCCAGCCAGTTGCCAAAAGTGCTGGAGCCGGTGAAGTCGACCAGCTTGACCCGTGGGTCCAGGGCCAGCACCTGGCTGACGGGTGCCTCGACAGTATCAACCACCAGACTCACCAGCGCCGGGTCCAGACCTAGCTGCGCCAACACTTGTTGAGCCACCTGGACAGTGATCGCCACCGGGAGGATGGCTGCCGGGTGCGCCTTGATCAGCACCGGGTTACCGGTGGCCAGGCTGGCGAACAATGCAGGATAGGTGTTCCAGGTCGGGAAAGTGGCACAGGCCACCACCAGCGACAATCCGCGCCCGACCACATGCCACTGCTTGTCCAGCACCAGGGTCTGCTTGCCGACCGGCTTGCTCCAGCGCGCGGCATCCGGCACTTCAGCCATGCCCCGACTGGCATAGGCCAGCGCTTCCAGACCGCGATCCTGTGCATGAGGACCGCCGGCCTGGAACGCCATCATGTAGCCCTGCCCCGTAGTGTGCATGACGGCATGGGCCATTTCCGCGCTCAGGTCATTGAGCCGCGCCAGTATTTCCAGGCAAGCACCGAGTCGCCCTTGCGGGCCAAGGTCGCGCCAGCTCGGCATGGCCTGGCTCATGCGCTCGAGCAAGACCTCTGCATCGTACTGATCGTAGGTGATGCCCAGATCGAAACCATAGGGTGAGTGCTCCGCACCCGCCCGGGCCACCGCTGCCGGGCCCTGCAATTGGAAGTGCCGCCCCATCAGCGCCTGGAAGCCGGCCTCGGCCCCCTGCACCTTTTCCTGCGGATACTGCTTGATGTTCTCCGGGTAGGCCGACCAATGACCGCGCTCGGCAATCGCCTGGACGGCTCGCTCGAGGGTCTGGCGGTGATGTTCGAACAATTCGAGGGCAGCGTGGCGAGATGACAGTGACATTGAGGCGATCCTTGGTAGAGACGCTCCGCAAATATGACTGCAAAGCGATATGGTTTTTTGATTGTTTTGTATCATATCAACGAACTTCGAAAAAGCGACCAGCGCTGCACCAAATGAAACACCTCTTACAGGATGCAGGGAGAACGCCTAAAACATCAAAAAATTCATATAAAACAAGGGGAATCGCCAAAATCCAGACATCGAGCCGCTCATCCGGATTGTCACACCAGGCAAAAATAAGGACACCGCACTAACAATTAGTACTAATTATATGTATCACTTTTTACGTAACACTCCAGTAAAACAGCTACCCAAACCGACCCGGCGAGCAAGGAAGCGCTACCGATATTCCACTGCCGCACCTACAACCTGATGTGCCTTCTGCCTGTACGCACGCGCCTCGTACACCGCCTCGAGAAGGTCACCGGGCACAGCGACGGCCTGCCGATCATCCGTGGCACGAACATGCTCCAGCACAAAGACCGAATAGCCGACCAAAATAGTCAAACAATTAACACTGACAGATCACATTAATCTGTATCGCAATTGAGAACGCAAAAAGGGCTTCTTCCTAGAAAATCTGGCGCCACACCAAACTGACATAAAATAATTGAGACACGCTTTTTTATTATTGATGATTTATTGCGTATCACTTATAAAACCCTACCGACCAAAGCCCGTCCTTTAATGCAGGAGAAACAGGATGTACGTGATCCATCGCACTGCCTGCATCGCAAGAGCGGCGCGACTCATGTAGGAGCTGGCTTGCCCGCGATGAAGCCGGCTCCTACGAACCGGGCAACACAGCAACACCGCAACACGCTTCCTAACTACAAAAACAACAACGATGAATGAGCGACCCATGACCCAAGACGATATCGACACCATCAGCCGGCATCCGGACTATCAACAACTGATCCTCAGCAAACAGCGGCTCAACTGGACGTTGACCCTGGTCATGCTGGTCATCTACTACGGCTTCGTCCTGCTGGTAGCGTTCTCGCCCAGCACGCTGGGCCAGTCCCTGAACGGGGGCGTCACCAGCGTCGGCATACTGGTGGGCGTGATCATGGTGGTGCTTTCTTTTGCCCTTACCGGCATCTATGTCCATCGCGCCAACAACGTGATCGACCCGTTGAACGACAAGATCAAACAGGAGTGCGCCCGATGAGCCGTCTTCCTGCGTTGTTCCTGTTGCCACTGGCAGCGGTCGCGGACCTGGCCGTAGCCGCTGACGGCGCGACCCGCCCCCTGAACTGGAACGCCATCGGCATGTTCCTGGTATTCGTGCTGTTCACCCTCGGCGTCACTCGCTGGGCCGCCCTGCGCACCCGTTCGACCAGTGATTTCTACACGGCTGGCGGCGGCATGAGCGGTTTCCAGAACGGCCTGGCAATTGCCGGCGACATGATCTCCGCCGCCTCGTTCCTCGGCATCTCCGCCATGATGTTCCTCAACGGCTACGACGGTTTGCTCTACGCCCTGGGCGTACTGGCCGGCTGGCCGATCATCCTGTTCCTGATTGCCGAACGCCTGCGCAACCTGGGCAAATACACCTTTGCCGACGTAGTGTCTTATCGCCTGGAACAGACCCCGGTGCGTTTGACCTCGGCATTCGGCACCCTGACCGTGGCCCTGATGTACTTGGTGGCGCAGATGGTCGGCGCCGGCAAGCTGATCGAGTTGCTGTTCGGCATCGATTACCTGTATGCGGTGATGCTGGTCGGCGTGTTGATGGTGTTCTACGTGACCTTCGGCGGCATGCTCGCCACCACCTGGGTGCAGATCATCAAGGCGGTGCTGCTGCTGTTCGGCACCAGCTTCATGGCGTTCATGGTGCTCAAGCATTTCGGTTTCAGCACCGAGGCGATGTTCGCCGGCGCCACCGCCGTGCACGCCAAAGGCAGCGCGATCATGGCTCCCGGTGGCTTGCTGTCCAACCCGATCGACGCGATTTCCCTGGGGCTGGGCATGATGTTCGGCACCGCCGGCCTGCCGCACATCCTGATGCGTTTCTTTACCGTCAGCGACGCCAAGGAAGCCCGTAAAAGCGTGTTCTATGCCACCGGTTTCATCGGCTACTTCTACCTGCTGCTGATCATCGTCGGCTTCGGCGCCATCGTCATGGTCGGTACCGATCCGGCGTTCCGCGACGCCAGTGGCGCGATCATCGGCGGCGGCAACATGGTCGCCGTTCATTTGGCCCAAGCGGTCGGCGGCAACCTGTTCCTGGGTTTCATTTCGGCAGTGGCCTTCGCCACCATCCTGGCAGTGGTGGCCGGCCTGGCGTTGTCCGGCGCCTCGGCGGTGGCCCACGACCTGTATGCCTGCGTGATTCGCAAGGGCCAGGCCAGCGAACAACAGGAAATGCGCATGTCGCGTATAGCCACCCTGTGCATCGGCGTGCTGGCGATCATCCTCGGCCTGCTGTTCGAATCGCAGAACATTGCCTTCCTGTCCGGCCTGGTGCTGGCCATCGCTGCCTCGGTGAATTTCCCGGTGCTGTTCCTTTCGATGTACTGGAAAGGCCTGACCACCCGCGGTGCGGTGCTGGGCAGCCTGAGCGGTCTGGTCTCGGCGATTGTGCTGCTGGTGCTGAGCCCGGCGGTGTGGGTCAACGTCATGCATCACGACAAGGCGCTGTTCCCGTATTCCAACCCGGCACTGTTCTCCATGAGCCTGGCCTTCTTCAGCGCCTGGCTGTTTTCCATTACCGACCGTTCGCCACGGGCCGCACTTGAGCGCGGTCGTTACCTGGCGCAGTTCATCCGTTCGATGACCGGTATCGGCGCTGCCGGCGCCAGCAAGCACTGAAAAACAAGAATAAGAACAAGTTGGGTATAAAAATAATGAACCAAGCTCGTTTCACACCTGCACTGATTGCCACAATGACCCTGCCCATGGCTGCTCCAGCCATGGCGGATTTTTTCAACGACAGTCATGCCAGACTTGAGTTGCGCAACCACTACATCAATCGTGACTTTCGCCAGGAGAACGCGCGGCAATCAAAGGCCGCCGAATGGGCCCAGGGCTTCACCGCCCGAGTCGAGTCCGGATATACCGAAGGTCCGCTGGGCTTTGGCCTGGATGCATTGGGCGAACTGGGGGTCAAGCTCGACTCCAGTGCCGACCGTCGCGGCACCGGCCTGCTGCCGTTCGGCCGCACCAGCCTGGAACCCGCCGACGAATTCAGCGAGCTGGGACTGACCGGCAAACTGCGCGCATCCAAGAGCACCCTGCGCCTGGGTACCTTACAGCCAACGTTACCTGTGGCGGTGTACAACGACACACGCCTGCTCGGCTCGACCTTCCAGGGTGGTCAGTTGACCAGCCAGGAGTTCGACGGCCTGACGCTCAACGCGGGGCGCCTGACCAAGGTCAACCTGCGCGACTCATCCAACCGCGAGGATGTCGGTTTTGGCGCAGCCACCAGTGATGGTTTCAATTTTGCCGGCGGCACCTACGCCTTCACGCCGCAACTGAACCTGAGCTATTACTACGGCGAACTCGAGCAGATCTACCGCCAGCAATTCGTCGGCCTGGTACACACCTTGCCATTGCCCGGCAACTTCAGCTTGCGCAGCGACTTGCGTTACTTCGACAGTCGCGACGACGGCACCGGGCGTGCCGGGCGCATCGACAACCGCAACCTCAACGGCATGCTCACCCTGGGCCAGGGTGCGCACAAGGTCAGTGCCAGCTACCAGCAATTGTCTGGCGACAGCGCCTTCCCCTTCCTCAACGGCGGCGACCCCTACGTGGTCAACCTGGTGACGTTCAATACCTACACCCGCGCCGATGAAGACTCCTGGCAGCTGCGCTACGACTATGACTTTGCCGCCCTGGGCGTGCCTGGCCTGACGTTCATGACCCGCTACACCGACGGCAACCACGCCAAGGCTCCTGGCGTCGACAACGGCCGTGAATGGGAACGCGACACTGATTTCGGTTATGTCATCCAGAGCGGCCCGCTCAAGAACGTCAGCCTGCGCTGGCGCAATGTGACGTTCCGCTCCAGCAACGGTTTGACCACCGACATCGACGAGAACCGACTGATTCTCGGCTACACCTTGGCGCTCTGGTAAGCCTCCCCGGCCGGCAGCCACCACACTGCCGGCACTTATTACTGGCGGTACGGGCGTATCAATCAGCAGGGGTTAATACCTGGTTATTGTTGATGCTATTGACGCCTGCCTCATTAATGCGGCGTAGCCGTTACAGCCACCTCTACGCGGCTAGACCTTACGGATAACTGAACGCCTTCACCAACGTCAGCTCCCCCACCGTCCGCATCGGCACCACAAACGTTTCCATCTTCTCGCTCGGTGTTCCCTCTTGCGTAATCACCGTCACCTGCGCCGTAGTCAGCGGTTGAACCGCCTCTTCCTGCCCGTCTTCATCACTGCGATACCCTCCCCCGAAGTAGTTCACATACACCAGATACTGCCCCTTGATCGGTGCCGGCATGGCGAAGATTTCCGGGCCGTAGCCGGTGGTCACGTCGACGTCGAGTGCCGCGCCGTTGGGTGCGATGCGGTCGCCATACCAGATGTGGGCGCCGTCGGGGGTGATGAGGTGCAGGTCCAGGTCGGTGCCGTCGCTGTCCCAGGCCAACAGCACCCTTAACTTGGCGGGTGTCGCGCCACCGTTGGCGTTCAGGAACTGTGCGCGCTGGCGCTGTAAACCGTCAGGGCTGCGGACTTCGACGCTGTTGCTGCCATTGGGGAAGGAGAACGGGCGATCGAAGCGCCCGGCGGAGTCGATTTTCAGGGGCATGCTGACGCCGTTGACGATCAGTCGGCCGGGCTCACCCGATTTAGGTGTGGCTTTGATTTGCCCGGCGATGCGGGCGGTGTTGGCCTGACCCGTCGGGGTGTTGACCGAGGAGGCCGGGTAGTTGACGGTCTGGCGAAAAATTTCCCCCTCGCCTTCGGGGGCGCCAATGCGCCAGCCTCCGGCGGGCGTGTCGAGTTTGACACTGTCAGCAGCCATCGCCGGCGAAAGCGCCGCGAACGCGCAAAACAACAAGAAGACCTGTGGATAACGAAATGTCATGGTCTATTCCAACAAAAGGTGGCGGGCGAGGCCTTCGATGTAGGTTTCATCCTGGCCATTGGGGTGTGCTTCGAAGGCCAGGTGCAGGTATTCGTGGGTCAGGTCGAGACGGTCTTGCAACGACAGCACGCCACGCACGTAGATGCGCCGGCGTTCGCGGTCGACGTAGGGCCGGCCAAACGCCAGGCGGCAGACGGCGAAAGTGCTGACTTCGTTGTAGCCGGTTTCACTTTCCAGTTTCGGACGCCAGCCGCTTCGCTGTTTTTGCAACCACTCCTGAGCGGCGGGCAGTGTTTCGCAGGAGGCGACGGGGTTGTCCCAACGGCTGAGGCTGGCGCGTGGGTACGCATGAAGCAGGATGGCGTCATAGCGTTGACCGCCACGGGCTTGTTCGATGGCTTGCTGCCAGGACAGCTTGTCCGGGCCGGGTTGATCGGAGTGGTAAGTGACGCGGCTGCCCGCCAGCACCAGATCGCTGGTCCATGCAGCGATATGGCGCGCTTCGTCAGACGCCGGGCGTGGAGCGACACGCTGGCGCTGGCTGCTGTCGTCGATGCTCAGGCACTCGCCATTGCGCGTGGCGTTTTGCAGCAGGTAGGTGCGGATGGCCACGGCCAGAGCTTTGGCCGCTTCAGCAGGCTCTGGTGTAGCTTCGCGCTGGAGCACGCGAGCGACATACTCTTCGCGATCCAGACGAGCGACGAGCTTGTCGTTGAGTAAAAACAATTCGCCGTCGCTGTGGATATTTAGCTGATTGCCGTTGGCGAATTCGACGCGATAGTCACCTCGCAACGGACCCGAGTCCGCCTCACGGCTACCCGACAGTACCCGCTTGAGTGGATAGCGCGAGAACAGACTGACTTCGACACAGCGCCCCGCGTCGGTTGGCCACTGCACAGGAACGACAGCCGATAGCGCCACGGCATGATCGCGCAGAACCCGCTGACTGGTCCCGCGCCCACCGGCCCAGATCGGCGTGCCATCCGTTGTCCATCCGGCGAATCCACCCTGACGCGAAGCAGCGTCCCGATCGTCCAGCCAACTCCAGGTTTTCACCCGCAACCGACTGCCGAGTTCGCCCACAACGTTGCCGTCAGCTGCGCTCAACACCACATCGAGTAGCACACGCCGGGCCTGATCCTGTGCCGGCATCAGCGCCAACATGCGCAGTAACTCAGCCACCGGGACCCGGGTAGCCGGCTGCAATGAGGGCAAGTTCAGCAACCACTCCGGCGCTTGCCGAGCGAGCCAATACGCTCGCCAGGTATCAACGGAAATGCCCAAGCGCGCCGGCTCGAAATACAGCCCGCAGGATTTCACCAAGGCCTGATCCCGCTCGATCTTGCCGCCTGCCGTACAGCAATAAACTTCCTCTTTCGATTGCCCACGGCACTCATACGCCGACTCACGGGCGCCGGTGTCCACCAGCCAGCTGTAAACGAACAGCTTCCACACACTGCCCAATGGCGTCTGCAAGGTATCGGGCAACGGCTCGCGGGCCAGCAGTTGAGTGCGGTTCAACGACAACAATTCGCCCTTGAACGCCAGACGCAAAGGCTCGCCCTGCGCCAGGGTCAGCGCAGGAATCAAACACAGCAGCCAGCAAAGCAAAGACCGGCACATGTCAGTGGACCGTGACCTGACCGAGCGCCGGTTTCTGTTCTTGAGCCTGATGTTGTGGCGCATACACCTGAGTGAATCGCACCGGCGGTAAATTGAACTGCCCCTTTTGCGAGAAGCGCACCAAATGCCGCAGACGCAATTCGCCACTCAGCGCATCCACCGGCACTGCATAGGCCAGTTGCCCCGGTTCGAAACGAGCCTTTTCCAGCGCAGTGGGTTCAGTGCCGGCCTTGCCCATCAGCTTGATGCCCCAAGTGGTGCGCTCGACATCGGCACCCGGTGGCAGCGGCACTTCAAGCATCCCGTAACGCAACGGTTTGGCGGCCTTGCTGGTGAGGATCACTTCGTCCAGGTACAGACTGTCGCTGGACAACGGCGTGCTGCCGACCGCTTCGAGTTTGAAGGTGAATGCTTCGTCCCCTGGCACCAATCGCGACAGGCGACGAGTAATGGTCACGGCCATCGGATCAATCGGTGGCTGACGGGTCTGGAAACTCAACGCCGCGCGCAGCGGACGTTCCTGGGTCCCGCTCAACGACAATACCGCTGGTACCGGCGAAGCCCCCTGCCAGGTCCAATACACCTCACCGGTATCACCGTATTTTTTCTTCCAACCGTCACCCGGCGCCAGGGCGATGGTCGGCGAAGCCTGTTCGATGCTGCGTTGCAACCAGGTCAGCGCCAGGGCGCGTTCCAGGGTCGATTGCTGTGGCAGCAGACGCTGGAGCAATGCTTGAGCACGGGCCTGATCGAACGGTTGCAGTGACAGGTCCAACGCCTCGGCAAACGGCTGAGAACTGACCGCCAGTCGCTGCTGCGCATCCGCCAGTTGTCGATTGAAAGCCTCCGGCAGCGCGACCTTCGATTGCTTGGCCAGCGATGCCGCCAACACCCGAGCCGCCGCCAGACCCAGCGCGGAATCGGGATCGCTCATGACCAGACTGTCTGCACCGTCCTCCATCAGGTTCCCGGCATTACCCTCGCCCGCTTGCGCCAGGTCTTCCATCAAGCCAGTGAGCAAGGTGTTCACCGGCAATTGCATTTGCCTGGCGAACGACAGGATCAGCGCCCGTTGCAACAGCGGCGTGTTTTTCGCCTGTTTGGCGTAGACCTCCAGCACCCGCAACCAATGTTCCGGTGGCAGGCTCAGTTCCAGCACTTGGCTGGCGTGCCAGTCGGCGTAATAGGCGTAAGCGGTGAGGAACGCATCCGGTTCACCGTCCATGCCCCACCAGGTGAAACTCGCCGAAGGCCCGGCCATTTGCACCAGACGCAAGCGGCTGTTCTGCATGATCAGGCGCAATCGATCACGGATCTGAGGATTCGACGACAGGGTCGGATAGGCGATGCTCAGCGGCAGCAACTGACTGGCAGTTTGCTCGACGCCACCGTAGGGGTAGCTCAGCAGATCATCCAGCGCCGAACGGAACAGCGCTTGCGGGCTGTCATCCAGGCGCAGGCGAATATCGCTCGCATCCGTTGGCAGGGTCAGCGGCGTCTCACCCGTGGCCACGTCCAGGCTTTGGCTCTGCGTGACCTGCCAACCGTCACCGGTCGCGCTCAAGCGCACGGCCAGGGCATCGGCGGTTTTACCGTTCTGTACCAACTCGGCGGACCACTCACCATTACTCAGCGCAAACGCCGGTAGCGCAATGTAGTTGATGCCGCTGTTGAGCGTGACGGGAACACGTTGCTCGCTGCCCGCGTAGTGAGTGACCAGCTCGGCCTTGACCGGATTTTCAGCCTGACTGAAGGCAAACACACCGAGATCCGGTTTATCCCCCGCGCGGAATTTGCTCGGCCCGCTCCACTTCAGGTACAGCGGTTTTTCCGAGCGCACGAACTGCTTCTTCTGCCCGACCTGACCGTCATCAGCAATGGCCCGGGCGGTGATGCGCCAGCGGGTCAGCGAGTCCGGCATCTTGAAGGTGAAGCGAGTCTTGCCGTTGGCATCGGTCAGCAGCTCCGGCTGCCACGCAGCAGTGTCGACGTCTTCACGACGCGGCCGCTCCAGCACTTTCACCCCGCGCTCGCTGCGATTGGCCTTGCCCGGTGCGCCAGGGCTGCCCGGCAACGCGACGTCGTAGCTGATGAACGACAGACTGGCACTGGTGCGCACGTTGTTGCGCCGTGGGTGGTAGAAGAACTGGTCGATGGTCGGCGCCACTTCCGGTTGCAGCGCGTAGACCATTTCGTCGACCACACTGACCGTCACATGCGTCGGCACTGGCTTGCCGGCGAACTGCGTACTCAGGTCCACGGATACCGTGTCACCGGGTTGATAAGTGTCCTTGTCCGTGACGATGGCCACGTCGATTTGCGGTGTAATCACCTTGATCCCGGCGTTCTGGAAACTGTATTGGCCGCCCTTGGTGTACAGCACCGAAAAGGTCAGGTTCGGCGCAAAGTTGTCCTTCACCGGGATGCGCGCGCGGTACTGGGTATCGCTGAGCTTTTCCATCTTCAGCCAGTCTCCGCCCTTGGACAGCAGCGCCGTGGCCTCGACCTTGTCGCGCTCCAGTGACAGCAGTGCATCGCTGACCGGCTCGGGAAAGGTGATCAGCGCCAGGGCTTCATCACCGGCCTTGTACTCGGGTTTGTCGAGGACGATTTCCACGGTGCCAGGCACTGCTTTGACGCCGTCGCCGGTAACCGAATGCCCGGTCGCGCCAAGGGTTCGGCCATGGTCATCCCTGAGCGTCAGGTTGTAAGTGCCGGGGCGCTCGAAGGCCAGGGTGAAACCTTTATCGGTCGCCGCCAGCTTGCCTTCGCCGGTGCTCTGGTCTTCCAGGCGTACCCACCCGTAACTGCTCGGCGCGACCGTGGCGACAGGCTCGCCTTCATTGGCGTTGGCGTAGCTGAATGCAACCTTGTCGCCCACCCCGCTGAAGCGTTGCGGTGCGCTCAATCGGAAATTCGCCGCGCCGCGATCGATGAGGATTTCCTTGGTGGTCTTGACCCGATACGCCGCGCCGTCACTGGCGAACACCGTGAGCATGTAGCGACTCGGTTTCTCGGCGGCCGGCAGATCGAGGGTGGCGTTGCCCTTGGCGTCGGAGGTCAGTTCGGTACTGGTCAGCTCCACCGGGAATTGCCCGAGATACTGCAACTCGTTGTCGACCATCGACAGTTGCTGGGCTCGCAGACTGAGGCTGAGTTTAGCGTTGGCCACCGGCTTGCCGTCCGGGTACAGCAACACCAGATTGCCTTTGACCGGCTCGCCGGTACGGTAATCCTGCTTGGCCAGGTTCAGCGAAATCTCGAAGTGCGGCTTGATGTATTCCGCCACGCGAAAGGCGCTGCTGTAGGCCTGATCCTTGTAACTGAAACGCAGTTCATAACCACCGGCCACGGCATTGTCGGGCAACTGGAAACGGCCTTGGGTGCCCGCCTTAGAATCGAGCTTCAAGTCCAGGCTTTGCAGCGCTGTACCGGTCGCATCCAACACCGTCACATTGACGTCGGCGGCAGCGGGCTGCACCGAATCCCGGGCATTCTTGAACTCGCGACCGACGATTTTCAGCGACACCCAATCCCCTGGCCGATACAACGGACGGTCGGTGAAGGCATAGAGTTTGGTGTCGTAGATTTCGCTGTCGTAGTAGAAGTTTTCCGACACGAAAACCCCACCCTCCTCGTCCTCGCCGATCACAAATGAACGCTCGGGGCTGACGTGTTTCAGGCGCAGCAAACCATCGGCATCGGTGGCACCGCTGCTCATCACACCCAGGCCATCGGTCCACAACACATTCACCTTGGGCACTGAACTGCCCTCGTGTTTGCGCGCCGCCCATACCAGCAACTCGTCGCCGGCAATTTTGCTCACGGCCACGGTGTTGGAAACGAAGACCATAGTGGTCGCGCGGTACTTGCCGATCAGCGCTTCCACCAGGTACAGACCCGGTTTCAGCTGGCCCAACGGGATGTAAACGTTACCCGGCGCGACGCTGACAAATTCGCTGGAAGACCCGGCCAGGTTCACGCCCTCGGGCGGTTGGATCGGCTTGGCTTGCCACAGCGGATAACGGAATTGACTGACCACCGGCAGGCCCGGAATCAAGGCGAACTGCGGTTGCGCATCGTAGGGCGTCGGCGCGGCCATGGCGGCGCCCATTTTCAGTTCCGGTACTTCTTCAGTGACCTGTTTACGCGACTCGTAGGAAAACGCCCGCTGCATGACCCGACGGGATTTTCGGTACCAGTTGTCCCACAGGTAAGCCAGGGTGTTGGACAGGCCTTCGCCCTTGAACTGGCCATCGCTGACCACGCGGTGCAGGTTCTTCTGGCGCTTGAGGAAGTCCAGCGGCTTGTCGATGCGATATACGCGGATGTCGGCGCCGCCATAGGGCTCCATGCGGAACCGCCGGTAATCACGACCGGGCGCTTCGAGCCGTACCATCGCCTGTTCGTCACTGGCAAAACTGCTGTCGGCCAACAGGAAAAAACTTTCACCGGCCACCGGCGTGTAGCCGCTCGGCTCGACGGTGTCTTCGGCCTTCACCGCCGAAAAAGGCAACACCAAAACCAACAACAGAGGCAGTAAACGCAGCATGCGGGCACCGATCATTGGGAGAGAAAATTCAGTCGATAAACGCCGATGAAGTTGGGGTTGGCTGCATCGGGTATCCATCGGGTGTCCTTCCATGTCATGAGTTGTTGCAGGCTTGCCGAACGCATGCCGTTGTCGGTGGGTGTGGTGGTGCCGGTGTGATAGGCGATGTAGCGGCCCATCCAGATCATCAGGTGCTGGTCATCGCCCTGATCGAAAAACATCAGGTCGCCGGGTCTGGCCTGAGCCACATCGCGACCCACCAGATGGCTGTTGAACTGAATCAGTTTGATCGCATTCACGTAGGGCCCGACCTTGCCACCGCCCTGTTGCCATTGCTGGGCCAGGCCTCGCTGGGCGTCGCTCAGCTGCAACTCCGGCGGCAGGTAGCGATTGGACAGGCCGTTGCTGCGCAGCCATTTGTCATCGTGGACTTTCAGTGCTTCGTTGGCGGCAAAGCGCACCAGCCCGGCGCAGTCCTGCTGATACCAGCGCGGGCTCGGGCCCTGGCTCAGTTGCTCCTGGGCGATGCGCACGAACCAGGCACGGAACACCTGGGATTGCTGCACATCCAGAGGCGGTATCTCACTGGCCTTGACCCCTGCACTTAGCAGCAGGGCCAGCAGAAAGAGGTTTCGTATCAACCCGGTCACAGCGCTTTCCACTCCAGCGGCAGCCATTGCCAATGGCCGTCGGGTTCGCTGCCTTCGGGCAGGGTCAGGGCGTACTTGCTGTAACCGCCGAGGGTACGCAGTTTCGGAATCAGAAAGGTTTGCGCGGCGTTGTAAAACACCGGTTCCATGTCCTGGGGCAGGCTGTCGAGGGTTTCCCGCTGCATCAGCTGCGCCATGGCCTCCGGGCCGAAATAGACTGGCATCAGGACATCTTTGGGCACCACATCAGCCATCGGTGGGAAGCGCTTGTCGAGAGTGCCGAGGGCCTTGTCCACCAGTTTGTCATCGAGGGAGAACAGCAGCGTCGAACCGTGGCGTGCCAGGCTCACGCGCATGAAGGCCTTGCCGGTGATCGCGTCCGGGTTGTCGGCCTCTTTGGCTGCGTAGGAGCCGAAGTTGGAACTGACCTGACGCTGCCACTGATGCGCCCGGCCTTCCTGCTTCTCCACCACCGGGAACGCATGCTCATCGACGTTGCTTTCATAGGCACCGACCATCGAACCGAACAGCTTGCCCAGATCACCGTCGAGACTGGCGCTGTTTTTGTCGTTCAGGCTGGCCACCAGCAACGGCGTGTACAGCCGCGAATCGGCGTACCAACACAGGCCTGCCGCACCGGCCATGTGTTCGGTCAGGGCCTGGGCCACTTTTTCTTCGGCGCCGAGTTTGACCAGCAACGGCTGCTGTTGCTCAGCAGCCAACGGCAGGGCCACGCAAGCGCTGGCTCCCATGGGCATGGCTTGCCAGACCGGTTTGAAATCGAAATCCGGCTGGTTTTCCAGCTCGTCCATGGCGAGGAAGCTGTGCCAGCCCTTGTCATCCATGTCGAAGCGCAGGCCTGCGAAGTTCGGGATGAAACGCTGATACCCCATGGCCAGGACACTGGCATTGACCGACAACCGCTGTTTGACCTCCGGCGCCCTGGGCTCCAGGCCAAAGGCTTCAGGGAACAGTTTGTCGCCTCTGAGTAGCGCGGCGATTGCCTGGGTCGAGACACTGCCCGCCTCCGGCGTCACGCCGCTTTGCGGGTCGTAGAGTTTGGTCGGGTTCGACAACACCACCAGTTTGTCGCCATGGGAGGCGAACATCAGCGCCTTGCTGGCGTTGTAAGTCAGCTGATAAAGCGCCACGTCATCGGCGCCGACTTTCACGTCAGCGATCTTGCTCAGTTGCG
Organism: Pseudomonas putida; assembly: GCF_050990305.1. GTDB lineage: Bacteria > Pseudomonadota > Gammaproteobacteria > Pseudomonadales > Pseudomonadaceae > Aquipseudomonas > Aquipseudomonas putida_AH. The sequence continues at coordinate 5,850,666 of NZ_CP158817.1, forward strand.
AATCATCCAGCGCTACTTTCGCCAGTGGCTCCAGCACCTTGGCCAGACCACCGCGATCCATCACCAACAGGAAATCCCTGAGCCGCCCATCCGCCCCGCGCCACAGCGCGATGTCGGCCGGTTGATCGAGCAGTTGCTCGATCAAGGTGTCCTGCAACTTCAGGTCATGCTCGTAAATGATTCGCCGCAAACTGCCGATCAAGCCGAGGCGATCGGCATGGGTTTCGTAATAGAAGACGAAGTCTTCAGTCAGGGTTTGCTTGAGGAACGGCACCGTCAGCAGGTCCTTGGGCAACTGGCTCAGGGACCGGGTTTCCAGCAAGCCATCGGGGCGGCTCATGCCCAGCTTTTCTGCCGCCAGTTGCGGTGCCGGGGCCTTGCTTTTATGCATCAGCCAGCCCATGCCAGCGGCTACGCCCGCGATCAGACACACTCCAGCCATGATGGCTGGCCAGCGGCGGGACGGTTTGACGCTCGGTGTTTCGGCGGCCGGGGCTGCTGCCGGTAGATCGGTGCTATCGCTCATGAATACAAACCCAAATCATCCGTGGTGCGGGATGCTTAATAGTTGAAAGTCTTGACCAGCAGCAAGTCGCCAATCGCGCGCAGGGGCACGATGAAAGTCTCGCGTTTCTCGTCGACGGTGTTTTCGTTGAGCACCAGGTTGATCTGCGAGGTGATCACCTCATTCTGGTTGCTGGTCTCATCGAAGTTATAGCCGCCGCTGCCGAAGTTGCCCCAATAGTTCACGTAAACCAGATAGGTACCGTGTAACGGTGCGGTCATGGTGAACATTTCCGGTCCGGGACCGTCGACACCATCCGGATCGAGGCCGCCACCGTTGCTCATCGCAGGTTGCGCCCAAAAGGCGTGCTGACCATCGGGCGTAATAATGTGCAGGTCGAGTTCGGCTTTCGGATCGTCCCAACCCAGCACCAGGCGAATCCTCGCGGGGGTGCGCAGGTTGTTGGCCTCATAGAATTGAACGCGCTTGAGCGAATGGCCTTCGGCACTTCGCACCTCGACACTGTTGGAGCCAGCGCCGAACGCGTAGGGCCGGGCGAAACGGCCTTGATCGTCGGTGTACAGGTTCAGTGGATTACCGTTGACTGCCAGGGTGTGGGGACCCCGTTGCGTACCGATGGCCTTGAGCTGACCCTGGATCATCGTGCGATTGCGCTGCACGCCACGGTCGATGGGTGGCGTGGGATAGGCGACCTGCGGGTTTTCGGTGCGGTCCAGCAACCCGTTGAAGCGCCAGCCGCCCACCGGTTCCGACAACTCGGCACTGGGCGCCGCCAGAACCGGTGCACAGACCCAACCGATCAGCAGTAAAAGAAATGCACGCATGTGATGCCTCCTGCCATGCCTGACGAAACCTTGCGCCTGATCCTCGGCGCGTTACAGAGATGAAAACTGCGTTTCGTCTGAAAGACCCGTGAAGAGTGGGTCGTCGATGGCGCGAAGGTTAGACAGTCCATCCGCTCCTAACAATCAGATACGTCCTACATTGTGGTCCGATTCACGATTGTTGATGGGTAGTGAGCCGAATAATTCGTGGTGTCAGGTTCGTTCCTTATTTTGTGGCGGTGCGACGTTTCGCTAAATCCCCTCGCCACAGTTCCGGTCCGCCCAGGAAACGGTGGCCGAAATCCCCCGCTCATTTGCCCATAAACCCCCTATCTGCTAGTGTCGCGCCGGTTTAACGTCTACCGGAAATCGCCGCCATGGCCCGCAAAAAAGCTGCACTGGATTTCGAACAGTCCCTCGCCGACCTGCAAACGCTGGTGGAGCGTCTGGAGAACGGTGAATTGTCGCTGGAAGACTCGCTGACCGCTTTCGAGCAAGGCATCGGCCTGACCCGCGATTGCCAGGCGGCACTGGCCCAGGCCGAGCAAAAGGTTCAGGTGCTGCTCGAGCGTGATGGCGAGTTGGCCGAGGAACCCTTCGACGCGGATCAACCAGAATGATTGCGGCGTATTCGGCGACCAGCCAGGCCCGGGTCAACGCCGCCCTGGAAACCCTATTCACTGCACCGGGCCCCGAGCTGGCGCGGCTGTACGAAGCCATGCGCTACAGCGTGATGAACGGTGGCAAACGCGTGCGTCCACTGCTGGCCTACGCCGCCTGCGAAGCGCTGGGTGGCAAGGCTGAGCAAGCCAACGGTGCGGCCTGCGCGGTGGAACTGATTCACGCCTACTCCCTGGTGCACGATGACTTGCCGGCAATGGACGACGACGATCTGCGTCGCGGCCAACCCACCACCCACAAGAAATTCGACGAAGCTTGCGCAATCCTTGCCGGCGACGGTTTGCAGAGCCTGGCTTTCAGCGCCCTGCTCGACCCACGCCTGAGCAACACCGACGCGCAGATTCGCCTTGAGATGGTCACCGCCCTGGCACAAGCCGCGGGACCGGCGGGCATGGTCGGCGGCCAGGCCATCGACCTTGGTTCGGTCGGCCTGAAGCTCGATCAGAAGGCGCTCGAATACATGCACCGGCACAAGACCGGCGCGTTGATCGAAGCCAGTGTCAAACTCGGCGCCCTGGCCAGTGGCCGTGCCGAGAACAACGAACTCCAATCCCTGCAGACTTATGCACAGGCCATCGGCCTGGCGTTCCAGGTCCAGGACGACATTCTCGACGTCGAAAGCGATACCCAAACCCTGGGCAAACGCCAGGGCGCCGACATTGCCCGCGACAAGCCGACCTACCCGGCCTTGCTCGGCCTCGACGCTGCCAAGGCCTACGCCCTGGAGCTGCGCGATCAGGCGCTGCACGCGCTGCGACCGTTTGACGCGGCCGCCGAGCCCTTGCGCGATCTGGCCCGGTATATCGTCGAGCGCCGCAACTGACGGCGTATCCGCCAAAAAAGACCAACGCGTGGGCAGGGACCGATGCATCAGGTAAACTGCCGCATCTTTTATACCTATAACGATTCGCCTGATGCCCACGACGTTTCATGAGATTCCCCGCAAGCGCCCGACCACGCCCCTGCTCGACCGCGCGAATACGCCGGACGGCCTGCGCCGGTTAGGCGAAGCCGAGCTGGAAACCCTGGCCGATGAGTTGCGCCTGGAATTGCTCTACACGGTCGGTCAGACCGGTGGGCATTTCGGTGCCGGCCTGGGCGTGATCGAGCTGACCATCGCGCTGCATTACGTGTTCGACACCCCGGACGACCGGCTGGTGTGGGACGTGGGTCATCAAGCCTATCCGCACAAGATCCTCACCGGTCGCCGCGACCGTATGGGCACTCTGCGCCAGAAGGACGGCATCGCCGCGTTCCCGCGCCGGTCCGAAAGCGAATACGACACCTTTGGCGTCGGCCACTCCAGCACCTCGATCAGCGCCGCGCTGGGCATGGCGATTGCCGCCCGCCTGCAAAACAGCGATCGCAAGGCGATTGCCGTGATCGGCGACGGTGCCCTGACCGCCGGCATGGCGTTCGAGGCGCTGAACCACGCGCCGGAAGTGGACGCCAACATGCTGGTGATCCTCAACGATAACGACATGTCGATCTCGCGCAACGTCGGTGGCTTGTCGAATTATCTGGCGAAGATCCTTTCCAGCCGCACTTACGCGAGCATGCGCGAAGGCAGTAAGAAAGTGCTGTCGCGGCTGCCCGGCGCCTGGGAAATCGCCCGTCGCACCGAAGAATACGCAAAAGGCATGCTGGTGCCCGGCACGCTGTTCGAAGAACTGGGCTGGAACTACATTGGCCCGATCGATGGCCACGACCTGCCGACCCTGATCGCCACCCTGCGCAACATGCGCGATCTGAAAGGCCCGCAGTTCCTGCATGTCGTCACCAAGAAAGGCAAAGGTTTCGCCCCGGCGGAAGTCGACCCGATCGGCTACCACGCCATCACCAAGCTCGAACCGCTGAACGCCCCGGCCGCCGCGCCGAAAAAGGCCAGTGGACCGAAGTACTCCGGCGTGTTCGGCGAGTGGCTGTGTGACATGGCCGCTGTCGATCCGCGCTTGGTCGGGATTACCCCGGCAATGAAGGAAGGCTCCGACCTCGTAGCCTTCAGCGAGCGCTTCCCGCTGCGCTACTTCGACGTGGCGATTGCCGAGCAGCACGCCGTAACCCTCGCCGCCGGCATGGCCTGCGAAGGCGCCAAACCGGTGGTGGCGATCTACTCGACGTTCCTGCAACGTGGTTACGATCAGTTGGTGCATGACGTGGCGGTGCAAAACCTCGACGTACTGTTCGCCATCGACCGCGCTGGCCTGGTAGGCGAAGACGGCCCGACCCATGCCGGCAGTTTCGACCTGTCGTTCCTGCGTTGCATCCCCGGCATGCTGGTGATGACCCCGAGCGACGAAAACGAACTGCGCAAAATGCTCACCACCGGTCACCTGTACGAAGGCCCGGCAGCAGTGCGCTACCCACGCGGAAACGGCCCGAACGCGACCATCGAGAAAGACCTCGAACCGATCGAAATCGGCAAAGGCGTGGTTCGCCGCCGGGGCAGCAAAGTCGCCCTGCTGGTGTTCGGCGTGCAACTGGCCGAGGCATTGAAAGTCGCCGAGACGCTGGATGCCACCGTGGTCGACATGCGCTTCGTCAAACCCCTCGATGAAGATTTGGTGCGTGAAATCGCCGCCAGCCACGAACTGCTGGTGACCGTCGAAGAGAACGCGATCATGGGCGGTGCGGGTGGCGCGGTCAGCGAGTTCCTCGCCCGGGAAAACATCCTCAAGTCGGTACTGCACCTGGGCTTGCCGGATATCTACGTCGAACACGCCAAGCCTGCGCAGATGCTGGCCGAATGTGGGTTGGATGAAGCCGGAATCGAAGCGTCGATTCGCGAGCGCCTGCAACTGCTCAACATTTAAACGCAACACCCTGTTGTAGGAGCCGGCTTGCTGGCGATAGCGCCCTTGAGGACGCCATCGCCAGCAAGCCGGCTCCTACAAAGACTGTGCGCCCACCGATTCCTGCGAATAAACCATGAAACTCTCCCCCCTCGCCCTGACGCTGGCCCTTCTGCCGTCGGGTCCGCTGCTGGCCGACACCTTCGAACGCGACCAGGCCCTGAAACTGCCAGACGTACTGATCAGCGCCAACCGCCAGGTCGAAGCCCGCAACGACAGCAGCGCCGCCAACACCGTGTTTACCCGCGAAGACATTGATCGCCTGCAACCCAACAGCGTCACCGATCTGCTGCGCCGGGTACCAGGCGTGCAAATCGCGCAAACCGGTGGGCGCGGCAGTCTGCCGGGGGTTTACATCCGTGGTACGCAATCGGCGCAAAGCCTGGTGCTGGTGGACGGCCAGCGAATCGGCAATTCGACCTCCGGCGACAGTAACCTGCAGCACATCAACATCGAACAGGTCGAGCGCGTGGAAGTGCTGCGCGGCTCACGTTCGGTGATTTATGGCAGCGATGCGATTGGCGGCGTGATCCAGATCTTCACTCGTCGCGGCAGCGAGCCTGGGTTGCGACCGCAGCTGCACGTGGGCGTTGGCAGCAACCAGACCTGGGAACGCAGCCTTGGCTTGTCTGGCGGTGATGAACAGACCCGCTTCAACCTCGGCGCCAGCCTTGATGAAACCGCCGGGATCAACCGCACCCACCAGTCCTATCCCAGCGATGGCGACCACGACGCCTACCGCAACAAGTCGTTTAGCCTGAGCCTCAGCCATGCCGTGAACGACGACATCGAAATCGGCGCCAACCTGCTCGATAACCGTGGCAAAAGCGAATTCGACAACCCGTTCGGCCGCTTTGACCTCAATACCTTCGAGTCCGTCCAACAGCAGCCCTACAGCGAATTCGACGTCAGCAGTCTGAGCAGTTATATCGATGCACGGGTTAACGACCTGTGGAAAACCCGCGTGGAATTCGGCCACAGCGAAAACCGCGAGGAGACCTTCGATAAGCTCAGCGATGAACGCAGCGTGTTCAACACCTACCGTGATTCGGTCAGTTGGCAGAACGACCTGAAACTGGATGAGCGCAATAGCCTGCTCCTGGGCGGCGACTGGTACGAGGACCGGGTCAACAGCAGCACGACCTTCGACGAAGACAGCCGCTGGAACCGCGCTGCTTTCGTTCAGCATCGCTACCGCACCGACAGTTTTTCCACTGAGCTGGGCTTGCGCCGCGACCAGAACCAGCAATTCGGTGGCCAGAACAGCTGGAGCGGCACCTTCACCCTGCCGCTGAATCCGGATAACGATGTGCTGCTGACTTACAGCGAAGGCTTCCGCGCACCGACCTTCAACGACCTGTACTACCCAGACTTCAGCAACCCGGACCTCAAGCCCGAAACCTCGAAAAGCTATGAGCTGCAATGGCGCAGCCAATTGACCGAAGACAGCCGCCTGGAGGCCTCGCTGTACCGAACGGACCTGAAAGACGCGATCATATTCGGCAGCAACTCACGTCCGGAAAACGTCGCTTCGGCGCGGATCAACGGATTTGAAGCGGCGTTGAAACAGCAATTGTTCGGTTGGCAGAGCAATCTTGGCGTGGCGATCATCGACCCGCGCGACCGCGACACAGGGCATACCCTGGCCCGCCGCGCGCGTCGTACCCTGAGTCTGGATGTGGATCGACAGTTTGATCGCCTGGGTCTCGGCGCCAGTTGGCAGGCTGTCAGCAGCAGTTATGACGACTTGAACAATCAACAACCCTTGGGTGGCTATGCCTTATTGGGGTTGCGCAGCAGTTGGGAGCTCAATCGCGAGATCAAGCTGGAGCTGAAGGTGGATAACCTGCTGGACAAAGATTACAGCCGAGTGTTGTACAGCCATGAAGGCAATCAGTATGGGTATCGCGAGGAAGGTCGGGCGTGGATGTTCGGGGTGACCTGGACGCCCGAGATCTGACCTAAGGTCATCAGTGTTAACGCGGGCCTCTTCGCGGGCAAGCCTCGCTCCTACAGAGTTTGCGCGTAACCCGTAGGAGCGAGGCTTGCCCGCGATTGCAGACGCCGCTATCTCAGCGCTCAGGCGCGATCAGTTGGCACAATTTGGCAGTCGCCTCGACCATCTGTCCGCTAGGCCGCTCCAGGCCTTTATCGGTCACCAACAAAAGCTGCTTGCGAACCACCGCCTCGACTTGAGGCCAGGCCTTCCACGCATCGAGCTGGACCTGATCACTGGCCAGGATCACCTCGGGATTGCGCTGCAAAACCGCCTCAATGCTGACCTGCGGTGCCGGCAGCGTCAGGTCGGCAAACACGTTGCGCCCCCCGCAGATGTCCAGCGCATCGCTGATGATCTGCCCACCGCCAACGGTGTACAGCGGCCGATCCCAGACCTGATAGAACACCCGCAATGGCTGATCCCGATGATATCGCTGACGCAGCTCGGCCAGACGCTGGCGCAAATCGGCGGCCAGTGCGACGCCACGCTCAGGTCGCCCGAGTTGCGTGGCAATCGCCTCGATCTGTACGGTGAGTTGGGCAAAGTCGTGTGGCTCGGCGACAAACGTTGGGATGTTCAGGCGCTGGAGTTGGTCGCGCTGCGCCGGGCCCACACTACCCGGCCAAAGCAGCAGCAAATCGGGTTTGAGGCTGAGCAGGCGCTCCATGTCCAATTGACCGTAGCGGCCAACGGAAGGCAGGTTCTGGAGTTCGGTCGGACGATCACCGGCATCCAGAACACCGACCAGCAGGTCGGCTGAACCCAGTTCGACAACGATTTCCGAGAGTGACGGCGCCAGGCTGACCACCCGTTCGACCGCGACGGCCGAACCACTGGCGGCCAGCAGTAAAAACGCCAGCCAGAATGGACGCATCAACCGAGTTGACGCGGAATACGGTAGAGGTAGAACAACACGGCGGTCGACAGTGCCAGCAACATCAACGGCACGGCTTCAAGGCCGACAAACACCGCCAATGCACCGATCCAAGCCGGCAGGCCGGCGACAAGGAACGCCGCGCGTCGTTTGGCAGCCAGGCTGATCCACGCGGCAGGCTCTTCAGGGGTGTCGAGGGCTTTCTGGGTGGCAATCAACGCGTGTTTGTAGCGGCCAAAGAATTTCAGGCTGACAAACATCGACGCAACGCCGGCGATGAACAACGGCATCGCCAGCACCGGCAGAATGGCTTCGCCCTGGCCGAACACACCATTGATCACGAACAGCGGCAACAAGGCCAATGCCAGGTATTGCCACCAGTTGACGGCCAGTCGCCGCCGCACCTGACCACGGGTCACGCCCGGTCTACCTCGCCCTGATGCTCGTTGCCCATCATGTGGTCCAGCTTGCTGGCCTTGGTCGCCAGGTAGAGTTTGTTGTGCGGGTTGTGCCCGGTGTGCAGCGGTACGCGCTCAGCGACGACGATGCCCATGTCGGTCATGGCTTTGACCTTGCGCGGGTTGTTTGTCATCAGGCGCAGGGATTTCACCCCCAGGTGCTCCAGCATCGGCAGGCACATGGCGTAGTCACGCTGGTCGGCGGCAAAGCCCAGGCGTTCGTTGGCTTCAACGGTGTCGGCGCCGCCGTCCTGCAATTCGTAGGCACGGATCTTGTTCAGCAGGCCGATGCCACGGCCCTCCTGGCGCAAGTAAAGCAATACGCCACGGCCTTCACGGGCGATGGCCTGCAACGCGGCCTCCAGTTGCGAGCCGCAGTCGCAACGCTGGCTGAACAAGGCATCGCCGGTCAGGCATTCGGAGTGCAACCGGCCGAGTACCGGAGCACCGTCGGCGATCTCACCCAGGCTCAGCACAACGTGCTCGCGGCCGGTAGCTTCATCGAGAAAGCCGTGCATGGTGAATTGCGCAAAAGGCGTTGGCAGCTTGGAAGCGGCGACAAAAACGACAGGCACCGGTGTGCTCCTGATCTAAAAGTCTGAAGATTCGCAGGCCCGCATTGTAACAGCAGGTTCCGGCAGGTGCTTAGGCTGAATTATCGGCGATAACTATCAAAAAGTTTGATATTCGGCCAAATACAACCAAGGTAGGAGCTGCCGAAGGCTGCGATCTTTTGATCTTGATTTTTTAAGAGCAAAAGATCGCAGCCTGCGGCAGCTCCTACAAGGGCCGCGTTCACTTGTCGTCAAACGGATACGGCTGCTGCCAGTGCTCGAAGATAGGCTTCAATTCGCCGCTCTTCACCAAGACCTCCATGCGCTCATCAAACAGCGCCATCAGCGTACGGGCCTGGGGCGTCTTGGCAAAACACAGGTACAGCGGCAACTCGGCAATATGGGTACGGCGCAACTGGGACGGATCCTTGGCCCGGTTGAGGACGTAGTCGACCTCGGTCAGCGCATCGATGTAGAAGTCGGCGCGGTTGTGCTTCAGCATCGAGACGATGCCGGTGCGCCGAATCACTTCGTCATAGTGACGAATGTTGGGCAGGTAATCCTGGTAATCGTAGCCACGCACCCAGGCCAATCGATAATTGCCCAGGGTTTCCGGCGTCGGCACCGGACTGCTGGCCAGGCCCAGCGCATAGATATGATCGGTATCGAAATTCCAGTGCGGGTAGAGCAGTTCAACGGACTCCTCGTGATAAGAGCCGACACAGGCATCCACTTCGCCACGTTCGGCCAGGCCCATTGAACGCAAGTAGGGCTCGGTGCGGATGTCCAGCTTGACGCCCGCCGGTTCAAAGACCTTGCGCAGTACATCCCAGCCCAGGCCGTGACCATCGGCTGCGGTGTAGTCTTCCCATTCTTCACTGGCCAGGTGAATCACCGATGGCATCGTCGCCGCGTCTTCTGCCTGCGCAAGCGAGCAGAACAAGGCGAACACCATCACCATCAACCCGCGTCGAGCCATCCTTAGTTCTCCCAGTGAAAGCGCTCCTGCTTATCGCCTCATGACCACTCCGATCAGGCGAAAATCCTCACCAGCCCCTGCATCGCCAGCCAGGCAAACACGCCGGCCAGAACGTCATCGAGCATGATCCCGACGCCACCGTGTACATGCCGGTCGATCCAGCGAATCGGCCACGGTTTGAGAATATCGAAGAAGCGGAACATCAAGAATCCCGCCAACAGCCATTGCCAGCCTTCCGGCACCAGCCACAAGGTGATCCACATCCCGACCATCTCGTCCCAGACGATGCCTTCGTGATCGTGCACACGCAAATCGTCGGCCACCTTGCCGCACAGCCAGAAGCCGAACAGCATGGTGACGCCCAGCATCAGCCAGTAACCCCAATCGGGCAACATTTGCCATAGCGGGATAAAGGGTAGCGCAACTAACGACCCCCAGGTGCCCGGTGCCTTTGGCAAGGTCCCCGAGCCGAAGCCGAACGCCAGAAAATGCCATGGATTGTGCCAGACCGACGGCGGTACGTTTTCCGCCGGGACTTGCTTGGGATGGTCTGTCACGGTGTCTCCCGAAAATGTTGATAACCCCGGGTTTGCGGGGTGATGTCTTGTCCGTCCGCATCCAGCAGCGTCACGCCCTGCCCGCTCACTACGCGCCCGATGACCTGTATCGGCCAGCCGTCGGCCAGCAATGACGGCAACTCGACGGACGGTAGGGTGAAGACCAGAACGTAATCGTCACCGCCACTGAGTGCGGCACTTTGCGCCCCCGCCTGACCGAGAAAAGCCCTCAGCGCGGCCGACAGCGGCAAGCGTTCAAGCTCGACCTGCAGGCCGACGTTCGATGCCAGGGCGATGTGTCCGCAATCGGCGAGCAGGCCGTCGGAGATATCCATCGCCGAGGTCGCTTTACCTCGCAGCGCCTGACCCAACGCCAACTGTGGTTGCGGCGACCAGTAATGTGCCAGCAGAGGCTCGGCGATGGCCGCCTCGGCCGTACGCTGGCCCAGCACCAGCGGCAAGGCTCCGGCCGCATTGCCCAATTCGCCGCCGACACACAACAAGTCACCCGGCTGCGCACAGCTGCGGGTTAACGCCAGACCGCCCGGCACCCGACCGAACACGGTCATGGTCAGACTTAGCGGCCCGCGCGTGGTATCGCCGCCCACCAACGCCACCCCGCAGCTTTGCGCCATATGGTTCAAACCACGGGCATAGGCTTGCAGCCAGTCGGTGGTCACCGCCGGCAAGGTCAGGGCGAGGGTAAAGGCAACAGGCGTGGCGCCCATGGCGGCCAAGTCGCTGACCGCTACAGCCAGCGAGCGCTGACCGAGCAGAAACGGGTCGCAGGGATCTGCGAAATGCACACCGGCCACGAGGGTGTCAGTGGAAATCGCCAACTGTTCCCCCGGGGGAACAGCCAGCAAGGCGCAGTCATCGCCAATCCCGAGAGCAACGCCTTCGCCGCCCTGCGCACAGGGCGCGGCGGCGAAGAAATTGCGGATCAGCTCAAACTCGCCCATGGCTTGGTGCGGACATGACAAGCGCCAATCAGCGCTTGAATGCCTTCACTTCAGCTTCACGCAGACGCGGAGCCAGCTTGTCGAGCACACCGTTGACGAACTTGTGGCCATCGGTGGAACCGAAAACCTTGGCCAGTTCGATACCTTCGTTGATCACAACGCGGTACGGCACATCGACGCGCTTGAGCAGTTCCCAGGTGGACAGGCGCAGAACCGCCAGTTCAACCGGGTCCAGCTCTTCGATGGTCAAGTCCAGGCAGGGCTTGAGTGCGGTGTCGATTTCGGTCTTGAACTGCGGAACCCCGTGCAGGATTTCGCGGAAGTAGGCGCCATCGACATCGGTGAAATCGTTATCGACCCGGAACTGCGCTTCGATCTCGTTCAGCGACTGCTTGGCCATGTGCCATTGGTACAGTGCCTGGGTCGCGAGCTGACGGGCTTCGCGACGCTTGGCGCTTTTCGATGGCTTGCCGGCATCCGCAGGCTTTGGATCGCGCGGGTTGAAACGATCGCTTTCGTCGCTAATCACTTGGCCTCCAACTGCGCCAGCAGGCTGACCATTTCCAGAGCGGACAGGGCAGCTTCAGCACCTTTGTTACCGGCCTTGGTGCCGGAACGTTCGATGGCTTGCTCGATGGAATCAACGGTCAGGACGCCGAAAGCGACCGGTACGCCGAACTCCATGGACACCTGGGCCAGGCCCTTGGTGCATTCACCCGCCACGTATTCGAAGTGCGGAGTACCGCCACGAATGACCGCGCCCAGGGCGATGATTGCCGCGAACTCGCCCTTCTGAGCGACTTTTTGCGCAACCAGCGGGATTTCGAAGGCGCCAGGGGCACGGATGATGGTGATGTCGCTTTCGCTCACGCCATGGCGAACCAGGGCATCAACTGCACCGCTGACCAGGCTTTCAACGACGAAGCTGTTGAAACGGCCCACTACCAGAGCGTAGCGGCCTTTAGGGGCGATGAAGGTACCTTCGATGGTCTTCAGGGTCATTCGATAGATCTCTTAAAGAGCCGGGACGCGTCTCGTACGCGTCCCTCAGTGATATTAGCCACGAATACATGACCGGAAAAAACCGCATTGCCGCTTGATTACACCCCTGTGGCGAGGGGATTTATCCCCGTTGGGCTGCGCAGCGGCCCCTATTTTGGGACTGCTACGCAGTCCAACGGGGATAAATCCCCTCACCACAACGGATCTACGCCAGCAATACGAATCTCCGAGTCATTATTCGGAGGGCACGTATTCTACAACTTCCAGATCGAAACCGGATATCGCATTGAACTTCATCGGTGCCGACATCAGGCGCATTTTGCGCACACCCAGGTCACGCAGGATTTGCGAACCGGCTCCCACAGTGCTGTAGGTGGTCGGTTTTTTCACGGCCGCGTGATCGGCGGTTTCGCGAATGTGCGCCAGCAATACATCGCCATCCAACGGGTGACCGAGCAACAGCACCACACCGCTGCCGGCCTCTGCAACCGCGGACATAGCGGCGCGCAGGCTCCAGCGGCCTGGTTGCTTGACCATCAACAGGTCACGCAGCGGGTCCATGTTGTGCACCCGCACCAGGGTCGGTTCTTCGGCGCAGATGTTGCCCAGGGTCAGGGCCATGTGCACGTCGCCTTCCACGGCATCACGATAGGTCACCAGCTTGAATTGGCCCAGTTCGCTGTCCAAAGGCTGCTCGGCAATCCGCTGAACGGTACGTTCGTGGATCATCCGGTAGTGAATCAGGTCGGCAATGGTGCCGATCTTGATGTTGTGTTCGGCGGCGAAAGCTTCCAGTTCGGCGCGACGGGACATGGTGCCGTCGTCGTTCATCACTTCACAGATCACGCCGCTCGGCTCGAAACCCGCCATGCGCGCCAGGTCGCAGGCCGCTTCGGTGTGGCCGGCACGGGCCAGGGTACCGCCGGCCTGGGCCATCAGCGGAAAAATGTGGCCAGGGCTGACAATGTCTTCGGCCTTGGCATCACGGGCGGCAGCCGCTTGCACGGTGCGGGCACGGTCAGCGGCGGAAATGCCGGTGGTGACGCCGGTAGCCGCTTCGATCGACACGGTGAACTTGGTGCCGAAACCGGAACCGTTGCGCGGCGCCATCAGCGGCAGCTTCAGCGTTTCGCAGCGTTCGCGGGTCATTGGCATGCAGATCAGGCCACGGGCGTGCTTGGCCATGAAATTGATGTGTTCGGCCTGACAGCACTCGGCGGCCATGATCAGGTCGCCTTCGTTCTCGCGGTCTTCGTCATCCATGAGGATGACCATCTTGCCTTGGCGGATGTCTTCAACCAGTTCTTCGATGCTATTGAGCGCCACAAGGCACCCCCTTCAGTCAGGATTTGAGATAGCCGTTGGCGGCCAGAAAGCTTTCGGTAATGGTGCTGCCAGCTGCAGGTTCAGCCGCTTTGTCGCCCAACAGCAGGCGCTCCAGGTAACGGGCCAGCAAGTCCACTTCCAGGTTCACCCGGCGACCCGGCTGGTACGACGCCATGATGGTTTCGCTCAAGGTGTGCGGAATGATGGTCAGCAGGAACTCGGCGCCATCGACTGCGTTCACGGTCAGGCTGGTGCCATCGACGGTGATCGAGCCTTTATGGGCGATGTACTTGGCCAGTTCTTTCGGCGCGCGGATGCGGAACTCCACGGCTCGCGCGTTCTCGGTGCGGGCAACCACTTCGCCCACGCCATCGACATGGCCGCTGACCAAATGGCCGCCCAGGCGTGTGGTCGGGGTCAGGGCTTTTTCAAGATTGACCGGGCTGCCGCTTTTCAGGTCGTTCATGGCGGTGCAGTCGAGGGTTTCACGGCTGACGTCCGCCGCGAAGCCGTTGCCCGGCAATTCAACAGCAGTCAGGCACACGCCGTTGACCGCGATGCTGTCGCCCAGTTTGACGTCGCTCAGGTCGAGCTTGCCGGTTTCTACATGGACCCGCACGTCTCCACCTTTTGGGGTCAATGCACGGATACTGCCGATCGATTCGATGATGCCGGTGAACATGAGGTTCTCCTCGAGAACAGAGCCAGCGCTATAGCGATGGCCGGAAATTATACGCTCGCTGCCGATGAAGGAATGGCAGTGACTCGCCAGTCATCGCCCACCGCGCGAATTTCGGTGATTTTAAGCTCGGGCGCGTCCTTCATTTGCGCGAGCGGCCAATCCAGTAGGGGTCGCGCCGAGGAGCCCAACAACTTGCCGGCGATGAAAATTTGGAACTCATCCACCAGGCCGAGCTGAGCGAAAGCGCCAGCCAGCCGTGGACCGGCCTCGACCAACACCTCGTTGACGCCACGGTTGGCGAGCTCGATCAACAACTGACGCAAATCAACCTGGCCGTCGTAACCGGGCACGATCAGGCATTCCGGGCCAGTAGCGTATTGTTCCTCGACCGCCACGCATGTCGCGACCAGCGCCGGGCCGGCCTTGAAGAACGGTGCATCCAGCGGCACGCGCAGACGGCCATCGACCAGCACGCGCAACGGCGGACGGCTCATGGCCAGCGCGGTTTGCTCGGCATCCAGGCCCAACTCATCGGCGCGCACAGTCAAACGGGCGTTGTCGGCCAGCACCGTGTCGGCGCCGGTCAGCACCACACTGGCTTGGGCTCGCAAACGCTGCACCGCCGAACGCGCCGCCGGGCCGGTGATCCACTGGCTCTCGCCGCTTTCCATCGCCGTGCGACCGTCCAGGCTCATGGCCAGCTTGACCCTTACGAAAGGTAAGCCGTGTTCCATACGCTTCAAGAAACCCTGATTGAGCTTGCGTGCTTCGCCCTCCAGCACACCGCTTTCGGTGGCGATGCCGGCCTGTTCCAGGCGTTGCAGGCCACGCCCGGCGACTTCCGGGTTCGGGTCCTGCATCGCCGCCACGACCCGTGCAACGCCGGCATTGACCAGCGCGTCGGCGCAAGGCGGCGTGCGACCGTAGTGGCTGCACGGTTCAAGGGTCACGTAGGCCGTGGCGCCGCGGGCCAATTCACCCGCAGCACGCAACGCGTGGACTTCGGCATGGGGTTCACCGGCGCGCACATGCCAGCCTTCGCCGACCACCTGCCCGTCACGCACGATCACGCAACCGACCCGTGGATTGGGATGCGTCGTGTAGTGCCCCTTGCGCGCCAGTTCCAGCGCGCGGGCCATATAGTGGGCGTCGAGGATGGCTTGCTCTGCAGGCGTGGTCATTCTTTCTCCGGCTCACGGGCCAGGCGATCGATCTCTTCGCGGAACTCGTTGAGATCCTGGAAGCGGCGATACACCGAGGCGAAACGGATGTAGGCAACTTCGTCGAGCTTCTTCAGCTCGGTCATCACCAATTCACCGACCACGAGGGACTTGACCTCGCGCTCGCCGGTGGCGCGCAGTTTGTGTTTGATGTGCACCAGCGACGATTCGAGGCGCTCGACACTCACCGGGCGCTTCTCCAGCGCACGCTGCATGCCGGCGCGGAGTTTTTCTTCGTCGAACGGCTGGCGACTGCCGTCGGTTTTGATCAGGCGCGGCAACACCAATTCAGCGGTTTCGAACGTCGTGAAACGTTCGCCGCAGGCCAGGCATTCACGCCGGCGGCGCACCTGTTCGCCCTCGGCGACCAGACGCGAGTCGATGACCTTGGTGTCGTTGGCACCGCAGAAGGGACAGTGCATGGTGGCAGGCAACAAAAAAAGGGAGGGCCATGGTAGCGCATCCCGGTGGCAAGACAAGCCATAGGGTTTGCGGTATACAGACTGGCTATAATGGACTACACCTTGCTGGAGCCGTAAATGTCCCCTAGACCGCTCATTTTGCTCAGTCTTTTCAGCCTGTTGGTGGCCTGCAGCAGCGATGCGCCCCAGCCTCAGCCGCCGACGCCAGGCCCTGCATCGCAACAAGCGCAGAAGAAAGCCAGGGAGTCGGCCAACCTCGGTCCGTTGCCAGCCTATCAACGTGAACTGAGCGGTACGTTGCAGGGCGTGCCCGAAGGCGCCGAAGTCGAGCTGGCCTTGCTGGTGATCGATGAAAAAGACCGCCCGCAACAGCTGCTAGCCAGTGCCAACCTGATTGGCACCAATCAAGTGCTGCCGTTTCACCTGCGCTTCAACCCGGACGCCTTTCCGGTCGGCGAACGGGTTGAGCTGCGGGGTCGCGCCAGCCAGTCCGGCCAATTGATCCTGCATCTGCCGTCGCAACGGATCACGCAACCCACGACCCAGGCACTGGGCCAATTGCAATTCGTCAAAGCCCCATGAGTACACCGCTCGACCTGCAGCAGGCCTTGAGCGAACTGCTCGGCGATGCGCGCCTGGTGGCCTGCGATCTGCCGGACACCGACCTGAAGTTGTGGCTGATCGACGGCGACAACATGGACCGCGCCTTCAGCCCGGAAGAAACCCGACGCATCCTGCATGAACCGCCCTACTGGAGTTTCTGCTGGGCCAGCGGCCTGGCGGTGGCCCGCTACCTCGCCCAATTCCCTGAATGGGTCAAAGGCAAGCGGGTGCTGGATTTCGGCGCCGGCTCCGGCGTGGCAGGGATTGCTGCGGTGAAAGCCGGGGCACTGGAAGTGGTGGCCTGTGACCTGGACCCGCTGGCGATTGCGGCCTGCCGGGCGAATGCCGAACTCAATGACGTACAGCTGAACTACTCGACGGATTTTTTCGCCGAGGCCGACCGCTTTGATCTGATCCTTGTCGCTGACGTGCTGTACGACCGGGCCAACCTGCCGTTGCTCGATGAGTTTCTCAGCCGTGGCCGAGAAGCGTTGGTGGCGGATTCGCGGGTACGGGATTTCCGCCATCCGCTGTACCGGCGCATCGAAATGCTCGAAGCCATGACCCTGCCGGATTTGTGTGAGCCCGAAGAATTTCGGCATGTGAGCCTGTATCACGCGCGGCGTAGCTGAAAAGCTTCGCGGGCAAGCCTCGCTCCTACGGGTTCAGCGTCGTTATTGAAATTGGCGTAAACCTGTAGGAGCGAGGCTTGCCCGCGAAGACAATCTGTCGGGCTGGCCACCCTTCCGGCCACACCCCACCAAGCCGTATAGTTGCCCCATTCACGTTTCCAAGAGATCCCCCATGAGTCAGCAAACGCCGTACATCTTCGACGCCACGACTGCCGATTTCGACCAGTCGGTGATCGAGAATTCCTTCCACAAACCGGTGCTGGTGGATTTCTGGGCCGAATGGTGTGCGCCGTGCAAAGTGCTGATGCCGATGCTGCAGACGATTGCCGAGAGCTATCAGGGCGAGTTGCTGCTGGCCAAGGTCAACTGTGACATCGAGCAAGACATCGTCGCCCGTTTCGGTATCCGCAGCCTGCCGACCGTGGTGTTGTTCAAGGACGGTCAGCCCGTCGATGGCTTTGCCGGTGCGCAGCCGGAGTCAGCCGTTCGTGCCCTGCTCGAACCCCATGTCCAGATGCCGCCACCAACCGCCGCCGATCCGTTCGAACAGGCCCAGGCGCTGTTCGACGACAGCCGTTTCGCCGATGCCGAAGCGATCCTCAAAGTATTGTTGGGCGAGGACAACACCAATGCCAAGGCGCTGATCCTTTATGCGCGCTGCCTGACCGAACGCGGTGAGCTGGGTGAAGCGCAAGCCGTGCTCGATGCGGTCAAGACGGATGAGCACAAGGCCGCCCTGGCCGGTGCCAAGGCGCAGATCCAGTTTCTTGGCCAAGCCAAGGACTTGCCGGACGCCGCTGACCTGAAAGCCAGGCTGGCGAAAAACCCGCAGGACGACGAAGCGGTCTATCAACTGGCGGTTCAGCAACTGGCTCGCCAGCAGTACGACGCGGCACTGGACAGCTTGCTCAAACTGTTCATGCGCAATCGCAGCTACAACGAAGGTCTGCCGCATAAGACCTTGCTGCAGGTGTTCGAACTGCTGGGTAACGATCACCCGCTGGTGACCACCTACCGCCGCAAGTTGTTTGCCGCGTTGTATTGAACACCCTCTGTAGGAGCCGGCTTGCTGGCGATGGTGATCTCACGGACGCCATCGCCAGCAAGCCGGCTCCTACGGTTATTCGATCCAGCGGTAAATCGGCGTATCCGCGCCGCTCTCGACCTTCACATCCGCACTATGGCGCAAGCGCACCAACAGACGTTTGCCCGATACCGCATTGCCGGTCAGCCCTTCCAGTTGTTCCAGCAAATCCGGCCCGCTCAATTGCCCGGCCTTGCGCAGCAGGTCCCTGGCGATCTGCCACAGCGCATCATCCTGATTCAGCGGTTTGGCCGGTGCTGCACTGACTTCGGTTTTTTCTACCTGGATCTGCGCACCCAGCCGCGCCCAATCGGCGTCATCCATTTCCAGCGTCAAGTCCACCGGCCAATCGCCGATGCTTCCGCGAATTCGCAACATAGGTCTGCTCCCGCACATTTCTTCACTGCATGCTCCCATGGGGCTTGTGCATCGCCAAGCAGGCAGTCAAACTTCGCGCAACAACGTTATAAGATTACATAACATTTCTTTCATTTTACTTTTCGGAGTTTTGCCATGCGTCGTCTGCTGCTCGCCTTGCCGTTTGCCTTGTTGCCGCTGGCTGTCGCCCATGCCGCTGACGAGCATGATCACGATCATGAGCACGGCAGCCTCAGCGCCCATGAACACGGTGTTGGACGCCTGAACGCGGCGCTGGACGGTCAGACCCTGGAGCTGGAGCTGGAAAGCCCGGCGATGAACCTGGTGGGTTTCGAACATGTTGCGACAACCGAGGCCGACAAGGCCAAGGTCGTCGCAGCCCGCACGCAGCTGGAAAATCCGCAGGCACTGTTCAACCTGCCAGATGCCGCGAGGTGCGTGGTGGCGGATCAGGCGCTCAAGAGCCCACTTTTTGGCGACAAACCCGACGCCGATGATGACGATCACGACGAAGACGCCAAGGACGAGCATCACCACGACCACAGCGAAATCCACGCCCACTACCAGTTCACCTGCTCCGCTCCTGCCGCACTCAAAACCTTGGACCTGGCGAATATTTTCAACACATTCCCGGCGACCCGGACAATTCAGGTACAACTGATCGGCCCGAGCGGGCAGCAAGGGGTTGAAGTCACCGCCAAGGCAGCTGCCCTGAAATTCTGATCCACCCTATTGCTGTAGGAGCCGGCTTGCTGGCGATGGGTCATCGCGGTCTATGAGTCAAACCGCGTCATCGTTCATCGCCAGCAAGCCGGCTCCTACAGGTCATCAACATTCGCGAATCGGTTAAATGACCCAAGCACTCATCGAACTGTCCGACCTGGGCTTCAGCTGGCCCGGTCACCCGCCGCTGCTGGATATCCCGGCCTTTCGCCTGGAACCCGGGGAAACCCTGTTCCTCAAAGGCCCCAGCGGCAGCGGCAAGACCACCCTGCTCGGCCTGCTGGGCGGTGTGCAGAAGCCCGATCGCGGTAGCATCCGCCTGCTCGGCCAGGAACTGACACAGCTGTCCGCCGGTGCCCGCGACCACTTTCGCGTCGATCACACCGGTTACATCTTCCAGCAGTTCAACCTGCTGCCGTTTCTATCGGTGCGCGAGAACGTCGAACTGCCCTGCCACTTCTCGAAACTGCGCGCCGCACGGGCGAAACAGCGCCATGGCAGCATCGATAAAGCGGCGACTACGTTGTTGGCTCATCTAGGTTTGAAGGATGAACACATTCTCGGCCGCCGTGCCGACTCGCTGTCCATCGGTCAGCAGCAGCGGGTCGCCGCCGCCCGCGCCCTGATCGGTCAACCGGAACTGGTGATCGCCGACGAACCCACGTCCGCCCTGGATTACGACGCCCGGGAAAACTTCATACGCCTGCTGTTCGCCGAATGCCGTGAGGCCGGCTCGAGCCTGCTGTTCGTCAGCCATGACCAGAGCCTGGCCCCGCTGTTCGATCGCCACCTGTCGCTGGCCGAACTCAATCGCGCCGCCACGTCCGCAGAGGTCTGAGATGTATTTGTTTCGTCTAGCCATGGCCAGCCTGGCTAACCGCCGCTTCACCGCGATTCTCACCGCGTTCGCCATCGCCCTGTCGGTCTGCCTGCTGCTGGCCGTGGAGCGGGTGCGCACCGAAGCCAAGGCCAGCTTCGCCAGCACCATCAGCGGCACCGATTTGATCGTCGGCGCACGCTCAGGCTCCGTGAACCTGTTGCTGTACTCGGTGTTTCGCATCGGCAATGCCACCAACAACATCCGTTGGGACAGCTTCGAACACTTCGCCAGCAACCCGAAAGTGAAGTGGGCAATTCCGATGTCCCTCGGCGATTCCCATCGCGGCTATCGGGTGATGGGCACCACCGAGGCTTACTTCGAGCACTATCAGTACGGCCGCCAGCAACACCTGGAACTGGCCGATGGCCGTGCTTTCGAAACCGACCCGTTCGAAGTGGTACTCGGCGCCGAAGTGGCGCAGGCGCTGCACTACAAACTCGGCGACAAACTCGTACTGGCCCACGGTGTGGCGGCAATCAGCCTGGTCAAACATGACGACAAGCCGTTCACCGTGGTCGGCATCCTCAAACGCACCGGCACTCCGGTGGATCGCACACTGCACATCAGCCTCGGTGGCATGGAAGCGATCCACATCGACTGGCACAACGGCGTACCGGCCCGTGGCGAGGGGCGGATCACTGCCGATCAGGCGCGCAACATGGACCTGACGCCGCAAGCGATCACCGCGTTCATGCTCGGCCTCAACAACAAGATTTCGACATTTGCCGTGCAGCGTGAAATCAACGAATTCCGTGGCGAGCCGATGCTGGCGATTCTCCCCGGCGTGGCACTGCAAGAGCTGTGGAGCCTGATGAGCACCGCGGAAAAAGCCTTGTTCGTGGTGTCGCTGTTCGTGGTGCTGACCGGATTGATTGGCATGCTCACGGCGATTCTCACCAGCCTCAATGAACGCCGTCGCGAGATGGCGATTTTGCGTTCGGTGGGTGCGCGTCCGTGGCACATCGCGACATTGCTGGTGCTGGAGGCGTTCGCCCTGGCGTTGGCGGGCGTGGTCGCCGGAGTTGTGTTGCTGTATGTGGGCATCGCCGCCGCACAGGGTTACGTGCAAGCCAATTACGGCCTGTTTCTGCCGCTGGCGTGGCCAAGCGAGTATGAATGGACGCTGCTGGCTGGCATCCTGACCGCCGCGCTGCTGATGGGCAGCGTGCCGGCCTGGCGCGCTTATCGCCAATCCTTGGCCGATGGCCTGTCGATCCGTTTATGAGGATGTTGAAAATGCCCCGCGCTGTCTTTGCGCTGTTGATGCTGGTCGCCCTGCCGCTGTGGGCCGCCGAGCCGAAAGAGCTGACCTGGTCGGAAATGATTCCGCCGGACGCCCCGGCGCAAGTGCCGAACATGACGCCGCTGCATGACCTGTCGAAGATGAGCGATGCCTTGTCCGCCGAATCGGCGCCAGCGGCCAGGCAAGACATGCCCAACGCACCGGTGGTCAAGGCCCTCGATGGCCAGAATATTCGCTTGCCTGGGTACATCGTACCGCTGGAAGTGAGCGAAGAAGGACGCACCACGGAGTTTCTGTTGGTGCCGTATTTCGGGGCCTGCATCCACGTACCACCACCGCCGTCGAACCAGATCGTGCATGTCAAAAGCGAAGTGGGCGTAAAGGTCGACGAGTTGTATCAGCCGTACTGGGTCGAAGGCGCGATGCAGGTCAAGGCATCCTCCAGCGAGTTGGCGGATGCCGGGTATCAGATGGAGGCGGACAAGATTTATATGTATGAATTGCCGGAGTGAATCTGGCAATCATTTGTGAAATTACCCCCGTCAAGATCGCAGCCTTCGGCAGCTCCTACAGGATCGGGTTAACACACGCCTAACGTAGGAGCTGCCGAAGGCTGCGATCTTTTAACCCTATCACCGTTTCCTTGAGCTGAATCAACAGACCGAATCGTTAGCCGCCTTACCATTGGACATCAAAATTTTTAACGTCCTTTGGAGCTCCCATGAACAAGCCCCTGCTCGGCGCCTCGCTGGTTGCCCTCGCGCTCGCAGCCCCGCTCGCACACGCTCACGAAGCCGGTGACATCATCCTTCGTGCCGGTGCAATTACCGTCAACCCGGACTCCGACAGCTCCTCCGTCAAGGTCGATCAGGGTCCCCTGAGCGGCGCCGATCTGGGTGGCAAGGCGACTGTGAGCAGCGACACCCAGTTGGGTCTGAACTTCGCCTACATGATCACCGACAACTGGGGTATCGAACTGCTGGCAGCCACTCCGTTCGAGCATGACGTGAAACTCAAGGGCACAGCCCTGAGCGCCGCCAATGGCAAACTCGGCTCCCTCAAACAGCTGCCGCCGACCCTGAGCGTGGTGTACTACCCCTTGGGTGGGAAATCGGACTTTCAACCGTACGTCGGTGCCGGTATCAACTACACCTGGATCTACGACGAACACGTCGGCAGCGAAGCCAGTGCCGCCGGATTCAGCAACTTCAAGGCGGAAAACTCCTGGGGCATGGCCTGGCAAGTCGGTGCCGACTACATGCTGACCGACAACGTGATGATCAACGGCCAGGTACGCTACATCGACATCGATACCCGCGCGACGGTGGAAAACAATTCGATCGCTCCAGGTACCCGCGCACGGGTAAACGTGGATGTGGATCCGTTCGTCTACATGGTGGGCCTGGGTTACAAGTTCTAACGAGCAATCACGTGGTGGTGACTGCGGGCAATTGTGGCGAGGGAGCTTGCTCCCGCTGGGCTGCGAAGCAGCCCCAGGATCAGCATAAAGCGGTGAATCAGAAAATCCGCAGTGACTGGATTTACGACTGCTGCGCAGTCGAGCGGGAGCAAGCTCCCTCGCCACATATTCAATACGCGATGCCCATGAAAAAGGCGCCTCACAGGGCGCCTTTTTTGTTGGTGTGAGAATCTCATCGCCCCAGCAATCGCGCCAGCCCGACACTCATCGATGTCTGCTGTGGAAGCGTAAAACGCGCCAACAAACGTTGGTTGTTCGCCCGCGAATGACGGATATCACCCGAACGTGCCGGGCCATAACTGACCGGGGGCAGATCACCGACTACCGCACTCAGTGCTTCAAGCATCTGCTTGAGACTCGTCGCCTGGTTCCAGCCGACATTGACCGCACCGACGTCCACCTGTGGCTTCTCAATGGCTTGCACCAGCAGGTCGACCAGGTCTTCGACGTAGACAAAATCCCGGGTTTGCTCACCGTCGCCGAACACTGTGATCGGCAGGCCTTTCTGTGCGCGCTCGCTGAAAATGCTGATCACGCCGGAGTACGGCGAAGAGGGATCCTGACGCGGGCCGAAGATGTTGAAGAAGCGGAAAATCACCGGTTCCAAGGCATGCTGGCGCCGGTAGAAATCGAAGTAATGCTCGCTCGCCAGTTTGTCTGATGCATACGGCGTCAAGGGCGACTTGGGCGTGTCTTCATCGATCGACTCGCCTTCGCCATTGTTGCCATACACCGCCGCACTGGAGGCAAACAACACACGCTTCACCCCGGCCAGGCGCATGGCCTCACAGATGTTCAGCGAACCGATGAAATTGCTCTGGTGCGTCTTCACCGGATCGTCCACCGAGGCCTGCACCGAGGCCACGGCCGCCAGGTGCGCCACGGCACTGCAACCGGCCATCGCCCGTACCACCAGCGCGGCATCGGCGACGTCGCCAACGATCAATTCGACCTTGGGGTTATCCAGCGGCAGATTGCTGCGTTTGCCGGTGGACAGGTCATCAAGAATGCGCACCGAATGGCCCTTGGCGAGCAAGGCATCGGTCAGGTGTGATCCGATGAAGCCGGCGCCGCCGGTGATCAGAACGGGGCCGTCAACCATGGCGATAGAACCTGTCCAGTAAGCCGGGAAGCGCGGCACGCCAGGCGCGCGGCTTGATCCCGAAGGTATGAAGAATTTTCTTGCAGGCCAATACCGCGTGTTGCGGCTCTTCGGCGGCGTCCGGGCGCGCGGCGTGAGCCTGGGCGGTCGGTGCTTCGATGGCCAGCTGATGCAGCGCGCGCGCCTCGGTGAGGATCGCCTGGCCCAACGCCAGCGGCGTGGTCGCTTCGTGCCCGGCGTAGTGGTAAGTGCCCCACAATGGCGCTGAGCAATCGAGTTGTTTGAGGACCGAA
Organism: Pseudomonas putida; assembly: GCF_050990305.1. Taxonomy (GTDB): domain Bacteria; phylum Pseudomonadota; class Gammaproteobacteria; order Pseudomonadales; family Pseudomonadaceae; genus Aquipseudomonas; species Aquipseudomonas putida_AH. Next base: position 5,875,002 of record NZ_CP158817.1, read on the forward strand.
ATGATCACCCGGGCGGCGTCGTCAACGGGCGTCGGGTTGCCCCGGCGATCGTCGGCCATCAGCAACGCTTCAGGTTGTTCGGCCCGACCGAGGAAACGGCCGAGGGCGCCCTCTGGGCTGTCATCGAGCAGCCAGCCGAAACGCAACAGCACATGCTGCGGACAGGTGGCGCGCACGCTTTGCTCAATGCGCCACAGGGACTGGCCGCGCAAACCCAGCGGTACCGGTTCATCTTTTTCGCTGTAGGCGGTGGCACGGGAGCCGTCGAAAACGCGATAACTCGAAGGCTGCAGCAAAACGATATTGTGGTGCTGGCACAGCTCGGCCAGGCGCTCCACCGCCCGCTCCTGTCCGGCCAGACGCTGCTCGCTGACCGTTTCGGCCTGGAACCAGTCGAAGTAGTAGGCAAGGTTGATCAGCGCGTCCGGGCGGGTGTCGTCGAGCAGTTGCGTCAGGCTCGCGGCGTCCCAACCGTCTTGCGGCGGGCGGGGGGCGAGGAAGCCGATGTCTTCCTCCGCACCGAGGCGAATCAGCGCCTGCCCAAGGGCATTTCCGCCGCCCAGTAACATAAGGCGCATTCGCATAGAGTCAGCAGGCCCAGTCTGATGGAAACAAAAGGTTAATCGACAACGTCGTCGATAGTTGTCGGAATCGTTGCATTTTGCGGGTTTAGTGCGCAACCGTCATCCGTAAAGTGTAGATGCACCGATTATGAGGTGCTTCCAATGCCCTATCGCGGGCAAGCCTCGCTCCTACGGATGGCCTGCGTGCACCTGTAGGAGCGAGGCTCGCCCGCGAAGAGGCCCGAATGGCCTGCAAAGGTCTTGAGCGGTACTTGCATCTTCGCGCCCTCCCCCGCATAACTGGCCCCATGAACCTGCCCATCCCCGCAGACAGTGCCTTGGACGGCTTCCACCCCGCCGTCAGTGCCTGGTTCAGCCACACCTTCGCGACGGTCACCGCCGCCCAGGCCCGGGCGTGGCCGCTGATCCGCCAGCGCCGCTCGACACTGGTCGCCGCGCCCACCGGGTCCGGCAAGACCCTCACTGCATTCCTCGCGGTCATGGACGACTTGGTCCATCGGGGACTGGAAACTGATAGTGGATTGCCTGACGAAACCCTGGTGGTCTACGTATCGCCGCTCAAGGCGCTGTCCAACGACATCCGCATCAACCTGCAAACGCCGCTGGCCGGTATCACCGAACAGTTGTGCGTGATGGGCCTGCCGCCATTGCAGATCACCACCGCCGTGCGTACCGGCGACACGCCGCAAAAAGACCGCTCGGCGATGCGCAAAAACGCACCGCACATACTGGTGACCACCCCGGAATCGCTCTATGTGTTGCTCGGCTCCGATTCGGGCCGAAAAATGCTGGGCACCACGCGCACGGTGATCGTCGACGAAATCCACGCCATCGCCGGCAGCAAACGCGGCAGTCACTTGGCCTTGAGCCTGGAACGCTTGCAGGTGCTGTGTGCCGAACCGCTGGTGCGCATTGGGTTATCAGCGACACAAAAACCCATCGAGGCGGTTTCGCGCTTTCTGGTCGGTCGTGATCGCGACTGCCAGATCATCGACATCGGTCATGCACGCCCACGAGACCTGGACATCGAAGTGCCGCCGGTGCCGTTGTCGGCGGTGATGGCCAATGATGTCTGGGAGCTGGTCTACGACCGCCTCGCCGCCCTCGCCCGCGAACACCGCACCACGCTGATTTTCGTCAACACACGGCGTCTTGCCGAACGCTTGAGCCGACACCTGAGCGAACGCCTGGGCAAGGACGCCGTGGCCGCCCACCATGGCAGCCTGGCCAAAGAATTTCGCCTCGATGCCGAGCAGCGGCTCAAGCGAGGCGAGCTGCAAGTGCTGATCGCCACCGCGTCGCTGGAGTTGGGCATCGACATCGGCGATGTCGACCTGGTGTGCCAGATCGCCTCGCCGCGCTCAATTTCCGGGTTTCTGCAGAGAGTCGGGCGCTCCGGACACCAAGTGGGCGGCATGCCCAAAGGGCGTTTGTTCGCCACCACCCGTGACGACCTGATCGAATGCGCCGCCCTGCTTGATTGCGTACGCCGGGGCGAACTCGACACGCTACAGATCCCGCAGGCGCCACTGGACGTGCTGGCCCAGCAGATCATCGCCGAGGTCAGTTGCCAGGAATGGTCAGAGGACGCCTTGCTGGCACAGTTTCGCCAGGCCTCGCCCTACGCCGCGCTCGACGAAAAGCACTATCAGGCACTGCTGCGCATGCTCGCCGAGGGCTACAACGGGCGCCAGGGCATCCGCAGTGCCTACCTGCACCGCGATGCCGTGAACCGCACCCTGCGCGGTCGTCGAGGCGCCAAACTGACGGCGGTGACCAGCGGCGGAACCATTCCGGACAACGCCGACTACAGCGTGTTGCTGGAACCCCAGGGGCTGAACATCGGCAGCATCAATGAAGACTTTGCCGTGGAAAGCATTGCCGGCGACGTGTTCCAGTTGGGCAATACCTCGTACCGGATCCTGCGGGTTGAAACCGGCAAGGTGCGGGTCGAGGATGCCCAGGGACAACCGCCGACCATTCCGTTCTGGCTCGGGGAAGCACCGGGACGCAGCGCTGAACTGTCGTTCGCTGTCGCCCGCCTGCAAGCGCAACTGGATGAACGATTGAGCGCCACACCGGGCAACCTGCAACCGGCCACCGACTGGTTGACCGAGACCCTTGGCCTCAATGTCGCCAGCGCCGAACAATTGATTGAATACCTCGCCCGCGCTCGCCAGGCCCTGGGCGCCCTGCCGTCCCAGGACACGCTGCTGATGGAGCGGTTTTTCGATGAGTCCGGCGGCACTCAATTGATCATCCATACGCCGTTCGGCAGTCGCATCAACCGCGCCTGGGGCCTGGCCCTGCGCAAGCGTTTTTGCCGCACCTTCAACTTCGAATTGCAGGCTGCCGCCAGCGAAGATGCGATCGTGTTGTCACTGTCCACCAGCCACAGCTTCGAGCTGGACGACGTCTGGCGCTACCTGCACAGCAACAGCGCGGAACACATCCTGATCCAGGCCGTACTCGATGCACCGCTTTTCGGCGTGCGCTGGCGCTGGAATGCCGGGGTTGCCCTGGCGTTGCCGCGTTATTCGGGAGGACGCAAAGTCGCGCCGCAAATCCAGCGGATGAAAAGCGAAGACCTGATCGCCAGCGTGTTTCCCGATCAGATCGCCTGCGTGGAAAACCTCGTGGGCGAACGGGAAATTCCCGACCATCCGTTGGTGGAACAAACCCTCGACGACTGCCTGCACGAAGCCATGGACACCGAAGGCTGGCTGGCGTTGTTACGGCGCGTGGAACAGGGCGAGGTACGCCTGATCAGTCGCGACCTGCCGGCGCCCTCGCCGCTGGCCGCGGAAATTCTCAGCGCCCGGCCTTACACCTTTCTCGACGATGCACCGCTGGAGGAACGCCGTACTCAAGCCGTGCTCAATCGCCGCTGGAGCGACCCGCAATCCACCGACGACCTCGGTGCGCTGGACGCTGATGCCATCGCCGCCGTGGCTGAAGAAGCCTGGCCGGCGCCCAGCGGTGTCGATGAAATGCACGAGGCGTTGATGAGTCTGGCGTGCATCACCGACGCAGAATCCCAGGCTCATCCGGGCTGGCTCGATTGGTTGAATGCCCTGGCCGACAACGGCCGTGCCTGCCGCCTCGACAACACATTGTGGCTGGCGCGGGAGCGGCTGGCGTGTCTGCGGGCGATTTATCCACAGGGTGATTTGAAGCCGGCGCTGGAGGCCTTGCCGGGATTTGATGAAGCCTGGGAAGCGGACGCCGCCGTGGTTGAAGTGATTCGTGCTCGGCTCGGCGCGTTCGGCCCATTGCCGCTCAATGCGATTGCCGAACCGCTTGGACTACCTGCAACACAGGTCGCTCAAGCACTGGCACAACTGGAGCGTGAAGGTTACGTGCTGCGTAGTCGCTTCACACCGGATGCGACGCAGGAGCAATGGTGCGAACGGCATTTGCTGGCACGGATTCATCGTTACACCGTCAAGCGGTTGCGGCGGGAAATCGAGCCGGTGGCGTTGCAGGATTTCATGCGATTTCTATTCGACTGGCAGCATCTGTCCAGCGCCACCCAAGGCCAGGGTCATGCCATGCTCCCAGCAATCGTCGCGCAGTTCGAAGGCTACCCTGCCGCTGCGTCAGCCTGGGATGACGAGATCCTGCCAGCACGGCTCAAGAATTATGCGCCCACCTGGCTGGATGATTTGTGTCGCAGCGGCAAACTGGTTTGGACCCGGCTCACGGCGCACAACAAAAGCGCCGGCACGGCCCTGCGCAGCACGCCGATTGTGTTGTTACCGCGCCATCGGGTCGGGCTCTGGAGCGACTTGACCGAGCAGACGCCGGTGAGCGAGCTGTCGCCCAAGACCCAAAAGGTTTACGAAGCACTGCGCCAGCACGGCGCTTTGTTTTTCGATGAGTTAGTGCATGAGGCCCATGTGTTGCGCACAGAGCTGGAGGTCGCCCTGCAAGAACTCGTCGGCGCAGGGCGGGTGAATGCCGACAGCTTCGCCGGCCTGCGTGCGCTGATTACCCCCGCCAACAAGCGACAGAATCGCGGCAGCCGTCGTGGGCGCGGTGCGTTTATCGGTGGCATGGACGATGCCGGACGCTGGGCGCTGCTTCGACGCGGGCCACCGGCCCTGGCTGTGGATAATCCGCGCCCGGCGACAATACCTGCCGACACGCTGGAACACATCGCCATGACATTGCTGCGCCGCTATGGCGTGGTGTTCTGGCGATTGCTGGAGCGCGAAGCGGACTGGTTGCCGAGCTGGCGTGAACTGCTACGTACTTTCCATCGCCTGGAGGCGCGAGGCGAGATCCGTGGGGGACGGTTTGTCAGCGGCCTGGCAGGCGAGCAATTCGCCTTGCCTGAGGCCATTCCATTGCTGCGCGAAGTACGCCGTCGGCCCCAAGACAGCAGTCTGATCGCGGTGTGCGGGGTTGATCCACTGAACCTCGCCGGCACGCTATTGCCCGGTGCAAAAGTACCGGCGCTGGCGAGTAATCGGTTGGTGTATCGCGATGGGTTGCCGGTGGCGGCAGAGATTGCCGGCAAGCAGGTGTTCTGGGTGGAGATGGATCAGCAGGTGATGGCTGAAGTGCGCCTCAAGCTGATCCGGCATTGAGGTTGTCAGGGCCGGCCTCATCGCGGGCAAGCCCGCTCCCACATTGGTCTCTGTTGTTCACAAAATCTGCGCTCAATGAAGATCCCTGTGGGAGCGGGCTTGCCCGCGATGAGGCCATTACAGCCACCACAACTACTGAGGTCGCGCCCGGTCCGGCATTAACACCGCTGAATGCTCCGGCTCGTCCGCGCCATCCTGCATCGGCTCTGCATGCCTGGGCATCAACACCTGCTGTGGATAAGTCTGCGCGAAGTGCGCCCATGGGCTGTTATCCACAAGCTTTTTCAAACGCTGGTTGAACGCTCGACTCACCGCATATTGCCCACCCGACACGGTGCGAAACTGCGCCGTCAGCACCACACCGTTGAGGTCCATCTTGTCGACGCCAAATACATCCAGCGGCCCTTGCAGGTTGTACTTGAGGAACGGGTCGCTGCTGATGGAATGCCCGGCCTCGCGAATCAGTTCGATGGCTTTGTCGACATCGGTGTCGTAAGTGAACTGCACCGAAAAGAACGCATAGGCAAATTGCCGCGATTGGTTGGTCACGGCCTTGATCTGGCCGAACGGCACCGAGTGCACGAAGCCCTTGCCATCGCGCAGGCGCAGGGTGCGGATGGTGAGGCCTTCGACGGTGCCGGCGTGCCCGGAGTCGAGCACCACCCAGTCGCCGATGGACAGGGTGTCTTCGATGATGATGAACAGACCGGTGATCACATCCTGTACCAGTTGCTGCGAGCCGAAACCGATCGCCAACCCAATCACCCCTGCACCGGCCAGGAACGGCGCGACATTGATCCCAAGATTGGCCATGGTGGTGATTGCGCAGATCACCACCAGAATGATTTTGATTGCATTGCGCAGCAGCGGCAGGATGGTCTTGATCCGGGTACTGGGCTGGCGCGCCGAGCGTTTATTGACTGGCGGTTTCAACGCTTCCTGTATTGCCGTGTCGAGCACCACCCAAGCCATCCAGGTCATCAGGAAGATCAAGCCGATGTGGCTCAGTGAATCGCTGATCGCCCGACCGACCGAATTGCTCACCGCGAACTCGAACAGTGACACGCCCCAGATGCGCCCCAGGATGTCGATGAACACGATGGCCATGGCAATACGCAGCAACGCGTGGGAAAGATTCAGGAAGCGTTCCTTGTAGGCGCTGCTGCGGCGAACCTCCGCTTCATTGCGCGACTTGAACAGGTGATGCAGCGTGGTGCTCAGGAACACCGTGGCAATCAGTAAAACGGTGGTAAACAGCGCACTGCGCAGCACCAGCTGATTGTCATCGCTGACGCTGATCAGGTTGATGATCGACACCAGCACCATCAACAGAATCGGCCAATACCAGAGCCCGGAAAAGATCCGCAGGGTTTCGCGCAAGGCCGGCTGTGATCGCCGCTGGGCCAGCGGCAAAATCCGGATCACCTGACCCACGGGCCGGCGCATGCGAAATACCAGCAGACCGAAGGAAATCGTTGCCGCCAAGCCGGTAAACACTGCAATGCTGCTGGTGAGATTGCTGCCCAACTGGTGTGCGATCTGCGGACTGGTCAGGGCATCGCTCAGGGCCACCAGAAACCCGATGACGAACAGTGGCCGTGGGCTGTCCTGACGAATGATCCCCACCGCCCTGCGCTTATGGCCGGCGTTGAACAGCACCACCAACGACATCACCAATGACGCGGCAAATACACCACTGCTGGTGGCATAAGCCAGACACAGCGCCAGCGCCCGACCCGCCGACATGGGTAAAAGGTGACTGGCGTAAAGGGTCAGCGGCAGGCTGACCACCGCCGGAATGCTGTAGGGCAGCACATACCCCAGCAATGCCTGGCCGCGCTCTCGGCTGAGCAGCAGGCGATGCCGACGCAGGCGTTCGGCCAGCGATTTGCCGAACATCCAAAGCAGGCCGAAGACGCCCGCCCACACTGCGGTCAACAGCAGGAAATCCCCGGACACGCTCCAGGCCGAACGGGCCGATGGTCGATTGACCAACTGATCGACTTCATCGGCTGCGCGGTCGGCACGCAAACGCCAGGCGTCGACCAGATTTTCATTGAGATCGAGTTTGTCCTGTACCTCATCGAGACTCGAACTGATGGCGCCCAGCAGGCCGCCCTCCACCAGCGGCTGCGGGTGAGCCGGCGGTGTCGTGGTGGCGGCCGGCACGCCCGGAATCGTCGCGGCCTCCAGTTCCTCACTGCCAAGAATCAGCAGCGCCCCCAGTAATATCGCGGTCTTGAGCTTGATCAAAGCACGCGCTCCTTTGGATGAGACGGTAAGGAACTGATCGAAAAATGGCTGGCAAGTTCGGTAATGGCCCACAGATGATCGGGAGGTATGCACTTGTGTGACGAGGGAGCTTGCTCCCGCTGGAGTGCGAAGCGCTCCCGAAATCGACCACCCCGATCAATCAGACTCACCGTGTTCAATTGATTTACGACTGCTTTGCAGTCGAGCGGGAGCAAGCTCCCTCGCCACAAAGAAACCGGTGCTTTTGTGATATTTGACCAGCACGCAAATATCAAATGCCAATCCCTGTATTTTTCCGCACAACCCAAACCCCGACACTGCGCTCCATCAAATCAATTCACCGGAGTTGCAGCCATGCCCATTGCCTTGCTCGCGCTGACCCTCAGCGCGTTTGCCATCGGGACGACCGAGTTCGTCATCGTTGGCCTGTTACCGACCATCGGCGCCGACCTCGGGGTCAGCCTGCCGTCCGCCGGCCTGTTGGTCAGCCTGTACGCCTTGGGTGTCGCTGTCGGCGCCCCGGTGTTGACGGCCCTGACCGGCAAAGTCCCACGCAAACTGTTGCTGTTGTCGCTGATGGTGCTGTTCACCCTGGGTAACCTGCTGGCTTGGAAAGCACCGAGCTACGAGTCGTTGGTCCTGGCGCGAATCGTCACCGGCCTGGCCCATGGCGTGTTTTTCTCGATCGGTTCGACCATCGCCACCAGTCTAGTGCCCAAGGAAAAAGCCGCCAGCGCGATCGCCATCATGTTCACCGGCCTGACCGTGGCGCTGGTCACTGGCGTACCGCTGGGTACCTTCATCGGCCAGCACTTCGGCTGGCGTGAAACCTTCCTCGCCGTGTCGGCACTGGGCGTGATCGCCTTTCTCGGCAGCTTGCTCTATGTGCCGAAAACCATCGCCCACAGCAAACCCGCGTCGTTGTTGCAGCAATTGCAGGTGCTTAAACAACCTCGGCTGTTGCTGGTTTACGCCATGACCGCCATCGGTTACGGCGGCTCGTTCATCGCCTTCACCTTCCTGGCGCCGATCCTTCAGGATCTCTCGGGCTTCAGCGCCAGCACTGTCAGTCTGGTGTTGCTGGTGTATGGCGTCTCGGTAGCGGTCGGCAACCTCTGGGGCGGCAAACTGGCGGATAAACGCGGCCCGATCAGCGCCCTGAAAATCATCTTCGCCCTGCTCGCCGCGGTGTTGTTCGTACTGACTTTCACCGCCGGCAATCCATGGCTGGCATTGGCCACCGTGCTGGTCTGGGGCGCCGTGGCGTTCGGCAATGTGCCGGGGTTGCAGGTGTATGTCGTGCGTCAGGCTGAGCATCACACGCCCCATGCGGTTGACGTGGCTTCGGGTCTGAACATCGCCGCGTTCAACCTCGGCATCGCTGGCGGCGCATGGGGCGGTGGCTTGATCGTCGCCCATATGGGCTTGATCCATACCGCCTGGATTGGTGGTCTGGTGGTGTTGGTGGCGTTGGCGTTAACGGCCTGGAGCGGGCGACTGGATCGCCTTGGCCCTGCGTATGCCGAGTCGTCCACCCGAATCGTCGTCGGCCACTAAATCCCTGTAGGAGCTGCCGCAGGCTGCGATCTTTTGATTTTGTTTTTAAAGATCAAAAGATCGCAGCCTGCGGCAGCTCCTACGGGGTGGTTTGTTGAGTGACCGCCCGTAGTCCCGCCGAAACTTTCCTCGTCGCCCCACAGTCAGCAAAGGAATGGGGCACTCGGACGGGAGGCGACATGGCGGCGATTCACATTGGCATTTCAGGCTGGCGCTACACGCCCTGGAACGGTGCCGAAGGAGTGCTGCCATGAGCACTCCTGAACCGGTGGGCGTCACCGACGAACAGGCAGCCATCGAGACCACGGTGCACCGTTTCACGGTGCTGACCGTGAACACCCACAAGGGCTTCACCGCGCTGAATCGGCGCTTCATCCTGCCGGAACTGCGTGAGGCGGTGCGTAGCGTGTCTGCCGACGTGGTGTTTCTACAAGAAGTCCACGGCACCCACGAACAGCACCCCAAGCGCTACAGCAATTGGCCGGCCATGCCGCAATACGAATTCCTTGCCGACACCCTGTGGCCGCAGTTCGCCTATGGGCGCAACGCTGTCTATCCAGCGGGCGATCACGGTAACGCGCTGCTGTCGAAATTCCAGATCGTGCGTCACGACAACCTCGACGTGACCATCAGTGGCCATGAGAATCGCGGCCTCCTGCATTGCGTCCTGCGCCTGCCCGGTGACGGTCCGCAGGTGCATGCGATCTGTGTCCACTTGGGCCTGCGTGAAACCCATCGCGATGAACAACTCAGGCTGCTCGCCCGTCGCCTGGAGGAGCTACCTGACGATGCGCCCGTCATCGTCGCCGGGGATTTCAACGACTGGCGCCAGCGTGCCGATGCCTGTCTCAAGCCCTGCGGTTTGCGCGAGGTATTCGCCGAGCACCACGGCAAGCCGGCGCGCAGCTTTCCCGCACGCTTGCCGGCGCTACGCCTGGACCGCATTTATGTACGCAACCTCAAGGCCAGCTGTCCGCAGGTGCTGACCACACGCCCTTGGTCGCACCTTTCCGATCACGCGCCGCTGTCGGTAGAGATCGAACTATGAACAGCTCACCGATGGAAAAAACCAGCACGGAACAGATTGCCGCGCCGCCAGCGAACGAACCTGCCGCGGTCGACGTCGAGTACCGTTGGCAAGGTAGCAATCGCGTCGAGTTGTTGGAGAACGGCGAGGCTTATTTCCCTCGGGTGTTCGAGGCCATGCGCCAGGCGAAAACCGAGATCCTTCTGGAAACCTTCATTGTGTTCGAGGACAAGGTCGGCGAAGAGCTCAAGACCGTGCTCATCGACGCAGCGCAACGGGGTGTTCGCGTCACCGCCAGCTTCGACGGATTCGGCTGCGGTGAATTGAGTACCGGTTATCTCACGGCCCTTAGCAGCGCTGGCGTGCATTTGCAGATGTTCGACCCGGCACCAAAGCGTCTGGGCATCCGCACCAACTGGTTTCGCCGCCTGCATCGCAAGATCGTGGTCGTAGATGGAACAGTCGCCTTCATCGGCGGGATCAACTTCTCCGCCGATCACCTGGCCGACTTCGGCCCCGAAGCCAAGCAGGATTACTCGGTTGAAGTGCAGGGTCCGGCAGTGGCCGACATTCATCACTTCGCCCTGTTGCAATGTGGTCGTCCGGCGCGGGCCAAATACTGGTGGCAACGACGTCGGCAGCGTCGATCGGAAATGGCCGTCACGGACCATGATGGTCAGGTGCGGCTGGTGTATCGCGATAACGCCGAACACTCGACCGATATCGAAGAGATTTACCGTCGGGTATTGCGCACGGCGCAACGGCGCGTGGTCATCGCCAACGCCTACTTTTTCCCCGGCTATCGATTGCTGCGCGAGATCCGCAACGCCTCGCGCCGGGGCGTGGACGTACGCCTGATCTTGCAAGGCCAGCCCGACATGCTGGTGGCCAAACTCGCCGCGCGCATGACTTACGACTATCTGCTCAAGTCCGGGGTAAAGATCTACGAGTATTGCGACCGCCCATTGCACGGCAAGGTCGCGTTAGTGGACGAAGACTGGAGCACTGTCGGCTCCAGCAACCTCGACCCGTTAAGCCTGTCGATGAACCTTGAGGCCAACGTGTTGATCCGCGATCGCGCCTTCAACCGTGACCTGTTCGAACGGCTCGAAGAACTCAGCGACAACCACTGCAAGGTCATGCCCATGGACAAGGCCCCACGCGGGCGGGTCTGGCACATGACCGTCGGCTTTTTGGTGTTCCACTTTTTACGGCACTTTCCGGCCTGGGCCGGTTGGTTGCCGGCGCACAAACCCCGCCTGAAAGCCTTCACCTCAACGACCGAGGGCGATCCACATGAGCCGCACTGAAGCCCCTGCGGCGCCCCACGTCGAGCACCCGGCCAAGTCACGCTTGAGTCGCTGGAAAAGACCGCTGACGATGCTGTTTTTCCTGGCGCTGATCGTGTTGCTGACGATGTTCGCCTCGCGCATTGAGTGGGGTGAGGTGTTCGACACCCTGGCCGATTTCAAGGTGCGCACCCTGATCATCGCCTCCGGGCTGACCCTGGTGAGTTTTCTGGTCTACGCCTGCTTCGACCTGATCGGCCGCACTTACATCCGCCAGGACCTGACATGGAAACAGATCCTGCCGGTGGGGATCATCAGCTACGCCTTCAACCTCAACCTGAGTGCCTGGGTCGGCGGTATCGCCATGCGTTATCGGCTGTATTCACGCCTGGGGGTGAGCAAAAGCAACATCGCGAAAATCCTCGGCCTGAGTCTGGCCACCAACTGGTTCGGCTACATGGTCATTGCCGGGGCGGTGTTCAGCAGTGGCCTGGTACGGATGCCGCCGGGCTGGAAACTCAGCAGTGGCGCGCTGCAAGCCGTGGGCGTTTTGTTGTTGCTGGTGAGCGCGGGCTATCTCATGGCCTGCCAGTTTTCCAAACGCCGGGAATGGGCGATTCGCGGCGTGGAAATCAACCTGCCGTCCTTGCGCATGGCGATCCTGCAACTGGCGCTCGGCGCACTGAACTGGTCACTGATGGCGGCGGTGATCTTCACCCTGCTGCCGAGCAAACTCGATTATCCCTTGGTGCTGGGCGTGCTGCTGATCAGCGCCATCGCCGGGGTCATCACCCACATCCCGGCGGGGCTCGGCGTACTGGAAGCGGTGTTCGTGGCGCTGCTGCAACATGAGGCGTCACGGGGCAGTCTGGTGGCGGGATTGCTGGCGTATCGGGCGATCTATTTTCTGCTGCCGCTGTTGATCACGTTGGTGATGTATTTGTTGGTGGAGGCCAAGGCCAAGTCGTTGCGGATTTCGAAGACGCCCAAGTGATTGTTGTGGTGTGCTTTCGGGCGTCTTCGCGGGCAAGCCTCGCTCCTACAGAATTTCGCGAACCTCGTAGGAGCGAGGCTTGCCCGCGAAAGCGTCCGCAAGCCCACCACCAATCATTGCGCCTGAATAATGCTCAACCGCTCACCCACGACCATTTCCGTGATCCAGTCCACGAGGATCGAGGTGTAGGCCTGCTGTGAAATCGGATCGCTCAGCGCATGATCGGCACCGTCGATAATCCGGTGCGTCAGCGAATGGGTCTGCTGGCACGCCGCGCGGTAACTCATGATGGTCGCGTGCGGTACGTAGTCATCGGTTTCCGACTCCACCAGCAATACGTCCCCGGTAAATTGCGAGCAGGCATGCAGGGCCCGGTTGCTGTCGGCGCGCACCAGCGTGCTGCGGTAATCGTGCAAATCGAGCTTGTCCAGGTCGCGCTTGGGCGTGTGCCACTGCTCGTCGCGATACAACGCCGGCACCCGCAGCGCCAGCCAGCGCACTGGCCGCAGCGTCGTGAGGATTGAGGCCAGATAGCCGCCGTAGCTGGTGCCGACCACGGCAATCGCCGACGTATCCAGTGCCGGATGCGCGAGTAAGCGATCGTAGGCTGCCAGCAGGTCGCGCAGGTTATCTTCGCGGGTCACCCGGCTCAGCGGGATGCCAGTGCCGCCGGTGTGCCCGCGCAGGTCGAAGGTCAGGCACACGCAACCCAGGCCGGCGATGCCCTTGGCCCGCTCCAGATCACGCTCCTGGCTGCCGCCCCAGCCGTGCACGAACAACACGCCAGGGACTTTCGATTTGGGACTGAGAAAGGTCCCGCTCATCTGCTCGTCGTCGATGTCGATTTGAATGCTTTCGCTTCTAGCCGTCATAGGGTTTGACCGTTACGTACTTGAGTAGGAAATCACTGTTCTGCGCCGCCCCGCGATACACCTCGATGGCATCCGCCGGCAACGGTTGATCGATGTAGGTTTCCACCGAAGACACCCGAATCGCAGGCATCTGCGAGTCGTTGACGAAGCTCTGTAACGCCGCCACTTCGGCGCTGCTGGCGCCGCCCATGCGCCAGGACTGTTCGAGCACGCCACTGCGCGGCTTGCCGTCGCTGGCCACACCGTGGGCAATGTCGTAGTTGCGTCGCGAAGCGTAGAAACTGGGATAGGCTTCATCGGCGGCACTGTCGAATACCTGTGCTTGCCTGATCGCCAATCGCACGTCTTCGGGCAAGTCCAATGTCAGCAGTTCGTCATAACCACCCTGCACCACCAGCAAATCAGAACCGCCGTACACCTCTTCGCCTTGAGGGTCCTTGGTCAAGTATTGCTCACCGCAGTAACTCAGAACCTTGTCACCGATGAAGCTCTGACCGACGCTGTGGGTGGTCACCTGATCCAGGTCCTGTTCCAGCACTACGCCTTCGTGGAACAGCGTTTTAGCCTCTGCCCGCGCCAGAATTTCGTCGAACTGGTCGAGGCTTTTAATGACTTCCTGCCCACGCCCGGCACAGGCGTGAATCGGCTTGAGACGGATCGGCCCACTGTAGAGCAGGTGCTCCGCCGCCGGCCGTGCATCCTCGAAGGAAAACACGCTGAGCCCGTCGAGCACGACACGGCGTACCCGTTCGGAAAACAGCGGTGCCCAGCCTTGTGGCGCATGGGCATGACGGTTCAGCAGGCCGTGACTGATGGCTTTGGTGCAGATGAAGTCATGTTCGACATAGCCGCCCCACAAATCCTCCGGGCCTTTGACACCCAATTGCCGAGCGGCTTCGGCGCCCACCAGCGTTTGAGTGGGCAAGAGGTAAATGTCTCGACCGCGATGCTGCTGCGGGTCGTAACTGCCACCGAATTTGAGCCCAAGGATGTGCGCCAGCCACTGGGCCAGCGCGCGATTGGTTTCAACTTCATGCAGGGGTGCATCGGCATGAACCGAATGGGCGACCACCATTTTTTTGCGGCTTGTTGGGGTCATGCGTCCCCCTTCAATCGGCGCTCAATGAATGTGCTTGAAGGGGTGCAGGGATCAGGCCAGGCGGAGGCGCCCGGGAATCGTATTGAAATCAGCTTGTTGCGTAGACCGTGATGGCACGGGGCCTGTTTGATTCTGCACGAGCGCCTTTAAAAGGCTGGCATTTTGCACGACACAAACCTTGCACAAATCAAAATGTGGGAGCGGGCTTGCTCGCGAATGCGGCGTGTCATTCAGCATTAAGGTGACTGATACACCGCATTCGCGAGCAAGCCCGCTCCCACATTCGATCTCTATTGATGCCTCTAGCGCATCGCTGCACTCGGCGTCACTCCAAACCGCATTCGGTAGTCACTCGGCGCCAGCCCGGTGATTTTCTTGAACGTCGAGCGAAATGCCCCCGGATCCTGATAGCCCACGGTCCAGGCAATGTGATCGATGGTGCCGTTGGTGAATTCGAGCATTTCCCGGGCTTTGCCGACCCGCAGGTGTTGGCAATATTCCGTGGGCTTGAGCCCGGTTGCCGCACGGAAGCGACGTAGGAACGTGCGCTCCTCCAGCCCTGCCCGCGCGGCCATCGCCGTCAATGACACATCGGTGGCCCCGGTGCTTTGCAGCCAATGCTGCACCTTGAGGATCGAAGCATCGCCATGGTTGAGGATCGGCGCAAAGTTGCTGCCGCACTCGCTGGCACTGTCGCTGTGCTCCACCACCAGAAAACGCGCTGTACCTGTGGCGATGCTCGGCCCCAGCAGGCGATCCACCAGGCGCAACCCCAGTTCGGACCAGGCCATCAGCCCGGCGGTAGTAATCAGGTCGCCGTCATCGACGATGGGTGTATCGGCCTTGAGCTTGATCGCCGGATAACGCTCGGCAAAGGTTTTGGCCGAGGTCCAATGGGTGGTGGCACTGCGGCCATCCAGCAGGCCGCTTTCCGCCAATAGAATCGAGCCTACGCAGACACCGCCAAGGGTCGCGCCATGGGCGTGTTGTTGCCTGAGCCAGTGAATCAGCGCCTTTGGCGCCTGACCTTCTGTGAATCCGGCAATCGATGGCGGGATCAACACGGCCACCAATGCACCATCCCCAGCGGGATGGCTGTCGTAGACCCGGGTGGGCGGCTGTTCGCCTTCGACTCGCCAATGGCTGACCCGCAACAGCGGCAACTGCGCCGCCTGGTGGTCGGCGGCGATTCGGTTGGCCACCCCGAACAGGTCAGTCAAGCCATGCACCGCCGCCATCTGCGCGCCGGGATAAATCAACACGCCCAATTCAGCGATTGCTCTTTGTGCATCCATTGTCAGTTTTCCCCCTTCTATTGTCGGTGCGGCCAATCCACGGATGGATCGTCAACGCCAATACTTCATTCCACACCCAAACCGCACTTCGAGGAAACAGTCATGGCCAAGCAAGCACTCATCGTAGTCGATATCCAAAAGGACTATTTCCCCCAAGGCAAGTGGCCGCTGGTTGGCGCCGATGCCGCCGCCGACAACGCCGTCCGCTTGCTCAAAGCCTTCCGCGAGGCTGGTGATTCGGTGGTGCACATCCGCCACGAGTTCACCTCCGACGCCGCCCCTTTCTTCACTCCCGGCTCCGACGGCGCCAAACTGCACCCCAAAGTCCTGAATCAAGGCAATGAGCCCGTGGTGCTCAAGCACTTCGTCAACTCGTTCCGCGAAACCGAGCTGCAATCGATCCTCGACGAGCAAGGCATCAAGGAACTGGTGGTTGTCGGCAGCATGAGCCACATGTGCGTCGACGGTATTACCCGTGCTGCCAACGATCTGGGTTACAGCGTCACGGTGATCCATGACGCGTGTGCCTCCCGTGATCTGGAGTTCAACGGCCTGATCGTTCCCGCCGCTCAGGTTCATGCCGCGTTCATGTCGGCCTTGGGCTTTGCTTACGCCAAGGTCGTGTCCACCGACGAGTTCCTTGGGGCCAACTGATCGCGAACGTTCCCGAGAGACTGTCAGGCGCTGATCGAAACCCGGAAACGCAAAAGGCCCGTAGCGACTGATCGCTACGGGCCTTTTGTCTAAGCCGTTCGGGAAAGCGAATGCTTAGAACGGAATATCGTCGTCGAAGCTGTCGAAGTCCGGAGCTGGCTGCGGAGCGGCCTGCTGTGGCGCCGGGCGCGACTGCTGCGGTGCCGACTGTTGTGGACGCGGAGCCTGCTGGCGTGGGGCGGACTGCTGGTAGTTATTGCCACCGCCTTGTTGGTCGCCCTGCTGTGGACGGCCGCCCAGCAGCTGCATGGTGCCTTGCATGTCGACCACGATCTCGGTGGTGTAACGCTTGATACCGTCTTTTTCCCACTCGCGGGTCTGCAGTTTGCCTTCGATGTAAACCTGCGAACCTTTACGCAGATATTCGCCGGCGATTTCTGCCACTTTGCCGAACATCGACACACGGTGCCATTCGGTCTTTTCGACTTTCTGACCGGTTTGCTTGTCGGTCCACTGTTCGCTGGTTGCCAGACTCAGGTTGGTCACGGCGTTGCCGTTCGGCAGGTAGCGAACTTCAGGATCCTGGCCGCAAGTACCGACCAATATGACTTTGTTAACCCCACGGGCCATTACGTTCTCCTAGGCTACGCACGCTGCCCCGGCCGGGTTGTTCACCAGGCTTTCCAGGGTGGTGCGATCCAATAGTTCGGTGTCCAATTTGATGTAAATGGCCGCCTCATCAGCGACTATCACTGCATCTGTTACCCCTACGACAGCCTTCAGGCGCTCGACCAGACCCGCTTCGCGGATCGCCTCGGGCGACAACGGCAAGCGCAGGCTTGTCACGTAGGGTGGTTCACGCATGGTAACAGCAAAGGCCAGCCAGAGGGCAGCCAGACCGGCGCATCCAAGGAACACAACCGACAAACCGCCGTGCTGGAACAACCAGCCACCCAGTATCCCGCCCAGTGCCGATCCAAGGAATTGGCTGGTGGAATAAACCCCCATCGCCGTCCCCTTTCCACCGGCCGGTGAAACCTTGCTGATCAGCGACGGCAGCGAAGCTTCCAGCAGATTGAACGCGGTAAAGAACACCACCGTGCCAATCACCAGAGCTCGCAAGCTATCGCCGAACTGCCAGAAGAATAGCTCAGTGAGCATCAGCGTCAGGACGGCGCCGAGCAAAACTCGTTTCATTTTGCGTTTCTTCTCGCCGTAGATAATGAACGGGATCATGGCGAAGAAAGAAATCAACAGCGCGGTCAGGTATACCCACCAATGCTGCTCCTTGGGCAGGCCGGCTTTTTCCACCAGGGCCAGCGGCAAGGCGACGAAGCTCGACATCAACATCGCGTGCAACACAAAAATGCCCAGGTCCAGACGCAGTAGATCCGGGTGCTTGAGCGTCGGGATCAATGCCTGGCGCGCGACACCGGACTCACGGTGCTGCAAAGGACCTGTGGATCGCGGCACCATGAACATCACGATCAGGATGCCGAACAGCGCCATGCCGCCGGTGGCGAGAAACAGCCCGGACAGACCGAAAGCACGGGTCAGCAAAGGACCGACTACCATTGCTACAGCGAACGACAGACCGATGGTCATGCCAATCATGGCCATGGCCTTGGTTCGATGCTGCTCACGGGTCAAATCCGACAACAGCGCCATGACCGCGGCGGAAATCGCGCCCGCACCCTGCAGGATGCGCCCGGCGATCACGCCCCAGATCGAATCGGCGTTGGCCGCCAGTACGCTGCCCAGGGCGAAGACGACCAGCCCCAAGTAAATCACCGGGCGGCGGCCGATGCGATCGGAAATAAAGCCGAAAGGAATCTGGAAAATAGCCTGGGTCAGGCCATAAGCGCCAATCGCCAGCCCGATAAGGGCCGGGGTCGCTCCTGCCAGGTCCATGCCATAGGTCGCCAGGACCGGCAACACCATGAACATGCCAAGCATACGGAATGCGAACACCAGGGCCAGACCGCTCGCCGCGCGGGTCTCGCTGCCACTCATGCGTTCGCTGTGGGGATCGTGCATGGAAAAACCTCATGTGAACCGGCGGCGATTCTACCAGTCCCATCGATGGGCGGGGTATATCGCGACGCTTTGCCGCGTGTAGATGAAAGACCTTTCATGTAAGGCGCAAATGACAACATTCGATAGTGTGCATCCATCCAGTATTTGGCCGTATACTCCTACGTTTCCGACGCCCGCCGAGCGAGGCCACCTTGGACAAGATCCTGATTCGTGGGGCTCGAACCCACAACTTGAAGAACATTGACCTGACCCTGCCACGGGACAAGCTGATCGTCATCACCGGCCTATCCGGCTCCGGCAAATCCTCCCTGGCCTTCGACACGCTGTACGCCGAAGGCCAGCGCCGCTATGTCGAATCGCTGTCGGCCTACGCCCGACAATTTCTGTCGATGATGGAAAAACCTGACGTTGACACCATTGAGGGTCTGTCGCCGGCAATTTCCATCGAACAGAAGTCGACCTCGCACAACCCGCGTTCGACCGTTGGCACCATCACCGAAATCTACGACTACCTGCGTTTGCTGTATGCCCGCGTAGGGACCCCGCGCTGCCCGGATCACGACATTCCGCTGGAAGCGCAGACCGTCAGCCAGATGGTCGACCTGGTACTCGCCCAACCCGAGGGCAGCAAGCTGATGCTGCTGGCCCCGGTGATCCGCGAACGCAAAGGCGAGCACCTGTCGGTTTTTGAAGAGCTTCGTGCACAGGGCTTCGTCCGCGCCCGGATCAACGGCAAGCTTTACGAGCTGGACGAAGCGCCCAAGCTCGACAAACAGAAAAAGCATTCCATTGATGTCGTGGTCGACCGTTTCAAGGTCCGCTCCGATCTGCAACAGCGTCTGGCCGAGTCCTTCGAAACCGCACTGAAACTGGCGGACGGCATTGCCCTGGTGGCACCGATGGATGACGAGCCGGGCGAAGAGATGATCTTCTCCGCGCGCTTCGCTTGTCCGATTTGCGGCCACGCCATCAGCGAACTCGAGCCCAAACTGTTTTCCTTCAACAACCCGGCCGGCGCCTGCCCAACCTGCGACGGGCTGGGGGTGAAGCAATTTTTCGACATCAAGCGATTGGTCAACGGTGAGCTGACCCTGGCCGAAGGCGCAATTCGCGGCTGGGATCGACGAAACGTCTATTACTTCCAGATGCTCGGCTCGCTCGCCTCCCACTACAAATTCAGTCTGGAGGTGCCGTTCAATGAGCTGCCGGCCGATCAGCAGAAGAACATCCTGCATGGCAGCGGCTCGCAAAACGTCGACTTCAAATACCTGAACGACCGCGGCGACATCGTCAAACGCTCGCACCCGTTCGAAGGGATCGTGCCGAACCTTGAACGGCGCTACCGCGAAACCGAGTCGGCTTCGGTGCGCGAAGAGCTGGCCAAGTTCCTCAGCACCCAATCCTGCCCGGACTGCCGCGGTACCCGGCTGCGACGGGAGGCACGGCACGTGTGGGTCGGTGAGAAAACCCTGCCGGCCGTGACCAATCTGCCAATCGGCGACGCCTGTGAGTACTTCGGCGAGCTGAAGATGACTGGCCGACGTGGCGAGATTGCCGACAAGATCCTCAAGGAGATCCGCGAACGCTTGCAGTTCCTGGTCAACGTCGGTCTCGACTATCTGTCGCTGGATCGCAGCGCAGATACGCTATCCGGCGGCGAAGCGCAGCGTATTCGCCTGGCCAGCCAGATCGGCGCGGGGCTGGTCGGTGTGCTGTATATCCTCGACGAACCATCGATTGGCCTGCACCAACGCGATAACGATCGACTGCTTGGTACCTTGAAACACCTGCGCGACATCGGCAACACGGTGATCGTGGTCGAGCACGACGAAGATGCGATTCGACTGGCTGACTATGTGGTGGATATCGGCCCGGGTGCGGGCGTCCATGGCGGCAGTATCGTCGCTGAAGGCACACCGGACGAGGTGATGTCGCATCCGGATTCGCTGACCGGCAAGTACCTGTCGGGTCGAGTGAAAATTGCCGTGCCAGCCAAACGTACGCCGCGCAACAAGAAGCTGTCGTTGTCGCTCAAGGGCGCCCGCGGCAACAACTTGCGCAATGTCGATCTGGAGATTCCGATCGGCCTGCTGACCTGCGTGACCGGGGTGTCCGGCTCGGGCAAGTCGACACTGATCAACAACACGCTCTTTCCATTGAGTGCAACGGCACTGAACGGTGCGACGACGCTCGAAGCGGCCGCCCACGACAGCATCAAGGGCCTGGAACATCTGGACAAGGTCGTCGACATCGACCAGAGCCCGATTGGACGCACACCACGCTCCAACCCCGCGACTTACACCGGCTTGTTCACGCCAATTCGTGAACTGTTCGCCGGCGTGCCGGAATCCCGCTCCCGCGGATACGGCCCGGGACGTTTCTCCTTCAACGTGAAGGGTGGGCGCTGCGAGGCTTGTCAGGGTGATGGGCTGATCAAGGTGGAAATGCACTTCCTGCCGGACATCTACGTGCCATGCGACGTCTGCAAGAGCAAGCGCTACAACCGCGAGACGCTGGAGATCAAATACAAGGGCAAGAGCATTCACGAAACCCTCGAGATGACCATTGAGGAAGCTCGGGAGTTCTTTGATGCAGTACCGGCGCTCGCGCGCAAGCTGCAGACGCTCATGGACGTTGGTCTGTCCTACATCAAGCTTGGGCAATCGGCGACTACCCTGTCCGGTGGTGAGGCCCAGCGGGTGAAGCTGTCCCGCGAACTGTCCAAGCGTGATACCGGCAAAACCCTGTACATCCTCGACGAACCGACGACCGGCCTGCATTTCGCGGACATCCAGCAATTGCTCGACGTTCTGCACCGACTGCGCGATCACGGCAATACGGTGGTCGTGATCGAGCACAACCTGGATGTAATCAAGACCGCTGACTGGCTGGTGGACCTGGGCCCGGAAGGCGGCTCCAAGGGCGGACAGATCATCGCCGTGGGTACTCCGGAAGAAGTGGCCGAGATGAAGCAATCTCACACGGGCTACTACCTCAAACCACTGCTGGAACGCGACCGGGCTTGATCCCCCCGGACATGAAAAAGCCCCTGTCACTTCATCGGTGACAGGGGCTTTTTCATAATCGCTTACCCTGTAGGTGTACAGCTTGCTCGCGATAGCGGCTGTGAAGACTGCTCTATCAGGCGTGAGATTGCAGGTAATTCTGAATCCCGATCAACTTGATCAGACCCAACTGCTTCTCCAGCCAGTAAGTGTGATCTTCTTCAGTGTCGTTGAGCTGAACTTCGAGGATTTCGCGGCTGATGTAGTCCTGGTGCTTTTCGCAGAGCTCAATACCCTTGCAGAGGGCGGCGCGAACTTTGTACTCCAATCGCAGATCCGCCTCGAGCATCTCCGGCACGGTGGTGCCGACATCGAGATCGTCAGGACGCATGCGAGGCGTGCCTTCCAGCATCAGGATCCGGCGCATCAACGCGTCGGCGTGCCCTGCTTCTTCTTCCATCTCGTGATTGATTCGTTCGTAGAGCTTGGTAAATCCCCAGTCCTCATACATCCGCGAGTGAACGAAATATTGGTCACGCGCGGCCAATTCGCCGGTCAGCAACGTGTTGAGGTAATCGATTACGTCTGGGTGGCCTTGCATCGCCCTACATCTCCCTGCTTGAAAGTTATAGTTTGAACCAACATGGCCATAACGTCACTCGCCACACGCAATAAAAGCGAAGATATTCTGAGAAAAGCGGGTTAAATAACGCAAAAACCGCCAAATTAAGGGCGGTTCTGCTTCTCATTTAGACTTCGTTAAGCTGTACGTTGAGCAGCTTTGCGATTGCTTCTCCATACGCAGGGTCGGCCTTGAAGAAGTGCTGTAGCTGACGATCAATGACATCACTCGACACACCCGCCATCGCACCTGCAATGTTGCCGACCAGCAACGCTTTCTGCCCTTCGCTCATCAGGCGGAACAATGCGCCAGCATGGCTGTAGTAGTCGGTATCTTCGCGATGGTCATAACGACCAGCCGCACCACTCAACGTCAAGGCAGGCTCGGCGTAACGAGGCGCCTGCTTTGGCGAATCGACGTAACTGTTCGGCTCGTAATTCGGCGCTGCGCCACCATTGCTGCCAAAGGCCATCGAGCCATCACGCTGATAACTGTTGACCGGGCTACGCGGGGCATTCACCGGCAATTGCTGATGGTTGGTGCCAACACGGTAGCGGTGTGCGTCTGCATAGGCGAACACCCGGCCTTGCAACATGCGGTCTGGCGAAAGGCCTACACCCGGCACCATATTGCTTGGGCCGAACGCGGCTTGTTCGACCTCAGCAAAGTAGTTGAGAGGATTACGGTTCAGCTCCAATTCTCCGACCTCGATCAACGGGAACTCCTTCTGCGACCAGGTCTTGGTGACGTCGAACGGGTTCTCATAATGCGCTTCGGCCTGAGCCTCGGTCATAAGCTGGATGCACACACTCCATTTCGGGAAATCACCGCGCTCAATAGCCTCGAACAGGTCGCGCTGAGCGTAATCCGGGTCAGTACCGGCCAACCGCGCTGCTTCCGCCGGTGCCAGGTTCTTGATCCCTTGTTTGGTCTTGTAGTGCCACTTCACCCAATGGCGTTCGCCGTTGGCATTGATCAGGCTATAGGTGTGGCTACCAAAGCCATGCATGTGGCGATAGCCGTCGGGAATGCCGCGATCCGAAAACAGGATAGTGACCTGGTGCAGCGCCTCGGGAGAGTGCGACCAGAAATCCCACATTGCCTGGGCACTTTTAAGATTACTTTGCGGCAGTCGTTTTTGTGTGTGGATGAAGTCCGGGAATTTAAGAGGATCACGGATAAAGAACACTGGCGTGTTGTTACCCACGATGTCCCAGTTGCCTTCTTCGGTGTAGAACTTCAGAGCAAAGCCGCGCGGATCACGCTCGGTGTCGGCCGAACCCCGCTCACCACCCACAGTGGAAAATCGTAAAAAGGTCGGTGTTTGCTTACCAACGGATTCGAAAAGCTTGGCGCTGGTGTACTGGGTAATGTCGCGAGTCACGGTAAACGTACCGTAAGCACCCGAACCTTTAGCATGCACACGGCGCTCGGGGATGTTTTCGCGGTTGAAGTGAGCCAACTTCTCAATGAGGTGGAAATCATCGAGCAACAACGGGCCACGCGGGCCAGCGGAGCGGGAATTCTGGTTGTCGGCGACAGGAGCGCCACTGGCGGTGGTAAGCGTTTTATTCTGGCTCATGCGATCTCTTCCTTTGTCGGTCTTGAACTGCCGGCTAATCGGCTAAAGGGAGTATTGATGATCTACATGACACCTACTAATTCATTAGGTCATCCAAGCTGATAGAAATACCTAATAGAACTCTGGATAAGCGAGTTACCGTACTTATCAAGCGCGCACAAAAAACCGGGCACATGGCCCGGTTCTTCGTTTCAGACTGACGTCTTACTCAGCGGATACAGCTTCACCGCCAGTAGCACGATCAACCAACTCGACGTACGCCATAGGCGCGTTGTCGCCAGCGCGGAAACCGCACTTGAGGATGCGCAGGTAGCCACCCTCACGGGTAGCGTAACGCTTGCCCAGGTCGTTGAAGAGCTTGCCAACGATAGCTTTCGAACGAGTACGGTCGAAAGCCAGACGGCGGTTAGCCAGGCTGTCTGTCTTGGCCAAAGTGATCAGCGGCTCAGCAACGCGGCGCAGTTCTTTAGCTTTTGGCAGAGTAGTTTTGATCAGCTCGTGCTCGAACAGCGACACCGCCATGTTCTGGAACATGGCCTTGCGGTGCGAGCTGGTGCGGCTGAGGTGACGACCACTTTTACGATGACGCATGGTTCATTCCTTACCAAACACTACGTTCGGTGATTACGACGATCAGGCAGTCGCCTTGTCGTCCTTCTTAAGACTTGCAGGCGGCCAGTTGTCGAGGCGCATGCCGAGGGACAGACCGCGGGAGGCCAGAACGTCCTTGATTTCAGTCAAGGATTTCTTGCCCAGGTTCGGAGTCTTCAACAGCTCTACTTCGGTACGCTGAATCAGGTCGCCGATGTAGTAGATGTTTTCCGCCTTAAGGCAGTTAGCCGAACGTACAGTCAGTTCCAGATCGTCAACCGGGCGAAGCAGGATCGGATCGATCTCGTCTTCCTGCTCGATTACCACTGGTTCGCTGTCACCTTTGAGGTCGACGAACGCAGCCAACTGCTGTTGCAGGATGGTTGCAGCACGGCGGATAGCCTCTTCAGGATCCAGAGTACCGTTGGTTTCCAGATCAATAACCAGCTTGTCCAGGTTAGTACGCTGCTCGACACGGGCGTTTTCCACCACGTATGCGATACGGCGAACCGGGCTGAACGAAGAGTCAAGCTGCAAGCGACCGATGCTGCGGCTTTCGTCTTCATCGCTCTGACGCGAGTCGGCCGGTTCATAACCACGACCACGAGCTACTACGAGCTTCATGTTCAGGGCGCCGTTAGACGCCAGGTTAGCGATTACGTGATCGGGATTAACGATCTCGACATCATGATCCAGCTGAATATCGGCAGCGGTAACCACCCCCGAACCCTTCTTCGACAAGGTCAGCGTAACTTCGTCACGGCCATGCAGCTTGATAGCCAGACCTTTAAGGTTCAACAGGATTTCAATTACGTCTTCCTGTACACCTTCGATGGCGCTGTACTCGTGGAGCACACCGTCAATCTCGGCCTCGACTACTGCGCAGCCGGGCATTGAGGACAACAGGATGCGGCGCAGCGCGTTGCCCAGGGTGTGGCCAAAACCACGCTCGAGAGGCTCGAGAGTGATCTTGGCGCGGGTTGGACTGACAACCTGCACATCAATGTGGCGGGGTGTCAGGAACTCATTTACCGAAATCTGCATGGATGCACCTATTTTCTAGCCCTTACTTGGAGTAGAGCTCGACAATCAGGCTTTCGTTGATGTCGGCGGACAGATCACTGCGAGCAGGAACGTTCTTGAAAACGCCCGACTTCTTCTCAGCGTCTACTTCTACCCACTCTACGCGGCCACGTTGAGCACACAGATCGAGAGCTTGGACAATGCGAAGTTGATTTTTTGCTTTCTCGCGAACAGCAACCACGTCACCAGCACGAACCTGGTAGGACGGAACGTTAACGGTTTGACCGTTTACGCTGATCGACTTGTGCGATACCAGCTGACGGGATTCGGCACGAGTCGAACCAAAGCCCATACGGTATACAACGTTGTCCAGACGGCATTCGAGCAGTTGCAACAGGTTTTCGCCAGTTGCGCCTTTCTTGCCAGCAGCTTCTTTGTAGTAGCCGCTGAATTGACGCTCGAGAACGCCGTAGATACGACGGACTTTCTGCTTTTCACGCAGTTGGGTGCCGTAGTCGGACTGGCGACCGCGGCGCTGGCCGTGGATACCAGGTGCTGCTTCAATGTTGCACTTCGATTCGATCGCGCGCACGCCGCTCTTCAGGAAGAGATCGGTGCCTTCGCGACGAGCGAGTTTGCATTTTGGACCAATGTAACGAGCCATTCTTTACAATCTCCTGGATTACACGCGGCGCTTCTTCGGCGGACGGCACCCGTTGTGCGGGATTGGCGTCACGTCGGTGATGCTGGCGATCTTGTAGCCACAGCCGTTCAAAGCGCGGACTGCAGATTCACGACCTGGACCTGGACCCTTGACGTTGACGTCGAGGTTTTTCAGGCCGTATTCCAGCGCAGCTTGACCAGCACGTTCAGCAGCTACTTGAGCAGCAAACGGGGTGGACTTGCGGGAACCGCGGAAACCCGAACCACCGGAGGTAGCCCAGGAAAGAGCGTTACCTTGACGGTCGGTGATGGTCACGATGGTGTTGTTAAAAGATGCATGGATGTGGGCGATGCCATCAACCACTGTCTTTTTAACTTTTTTACGAGGACGAGCAGCAGGTTTTGCCATGATTAAATTCCTGTCGATTCGCTGGGGCGATTACTTGCGGATCGGCTTACGCGGACCTTTACGGGTACGCGCGTTGGTCTTGGTACGCTGACCGCGTACTGGCAGACCACGACGATGACGCAGACCGCGATAGCAACCGAGGTCCATCAAGCGCTTGATTTTCATGTTGATTTCGCGACGCAGGTCACCTTCAGTGGTGAACTTCGCCACTTCGCCACGCAGCTGTTCAATTTGCTCGTCGCTCAGATCCTTGATCTTTGCTGCTGGGTTTACCCCAGTCTCTGCACAAATCTTCTGTGCAGTAGTGCGACCAACACCATAGATGTAGGTCAGCGAGATAACAGTATG
Organism: Pseudomonas putida; assembly: GCF_050990305.1. GTDB lineage: Bacteria > Pseudomonadota > Gammaproteobacteria > Pseudomonadales > Pseudomonadaceae > Aquipseudomonas > Aquipseudomonas putida_AH. The sequence goes on from NZ_CP158817.1 coordinate 5,901,498, forward strand.
CTTGTTATCTGGAATGTTAACGCCTGCAATACGGGCCATTCAGTGGGACTCCAATTGACAGCTACCTACGCCCCGGAAGCCAAGAAATAGGGCGCGAGATAATATCGCTGTAATAACAAATAATCAACCCGGTAGCGCACTAGCTACCGGGCTTGAAGCACAATCACACTCAGCCTTGGCGCTGTTTGTGACGCGGTTCCGCGCTGCAAATTACTCGAACAACACCTTCGCGGCGAATAATCTTGCAGTTACGGCACAGCTTTTTCACCGATGCACGAACTTTCATCACCAACTCCTCGAACCTTATGGGTACTCAGCGCAACATGCCGCTGCCGTAACCCTTCAGGTTGGCTTTCTTCATCAGGGATTCGTACTGGTGCGAAACGAGGTGCGATTGTACTTGGGACATGAAGTCCATCACAACCACGACCACGATCAGCAACGAGGTCCCGCCAAGGTAGAACGGTACGTTGGCTGCAACCACCAGGAACTGGGGCAACAGGCAGACGGCCGTCATGTAAAGAGCACCGAACATGGTCAAGCGAGTCAAAACGCCATCAATGTAGCGCGCAGACTGCTCACCTGGACGGATGCCCGGAATAAAGGCACCGGACTTCTTCAGGTTTTCCGCTACGTCTTTCGGATTGAACATCAACGCCGTATAGAAGAAGCAGAAGAAAATAATCCCTGCACTAAACAGCAGAATATTCAACGGCTGACCAGGAGCGATCGACTGCGAGATGTCTTGCAACCAGCCCATACCTTCAGACTGGCCGAACCAGGCACCCAACGAAGCCGGGAACAGCAAGATGCTGCTCGCGAAAATAGCCGGAATAACACCGGCCATGTTCACCTTCAACGGCAAGTGGCTGGTCTGCGCAGCAAAAACCTTGCGGCCCTGCTGACGCTTGGCGTAGTGAACAGCAATACGACGCTGGCCACGCTCAATGAACACCACGAAACCGATAATCGCTACTGCCAGCAAACCGATGGCAACCAGGGCGAAGATGTTGATATCACCCTGACGCGCAGACTCGAAAGACTGCCCGATCGCTCTCGGAAGACCGGCGACGATACCCGAAAAAATCAACATCGAGATACCGTTGCCAACACCACGCTCAGTAATCTGCTCACCCAGCCACATCATGAACATCGCACCAGCCACAAAAGTGGATACCGCGACGAAATGGAAGCCAAAGTCACCAGTGAACGCTACGCCCTGCCCCGCCAGACCAATGGACATGCCAATGGCCTGGACGAGAGCAAGGACGACAGTGCCGTAGCGGGTGTACTGGCTGATCTTGCGACGGCCAGCTTCACCTTCCTTCTTCAACTGCTCCAGCTGCGGGCTGACGGCGGTCATCAGCTGCATGATGATCGATGCCGAGATGTACGGCATGATCCCCAGTGCAAAGATGCTCATCCGCTCCAGCGCGCCGCCGGAAAACATGTTGAACAAGCTAAGAATGGTCCCCTCATTCTGTCGAAACAGGTCCGCGAGTCGGTCCGGGTTGATACCTGGAACCGGGATGTGTGCGCCTATTCGGTAGACGATAATCGCCAGGAACAGAAAACGCAGACGAGCCCAGAGTTCAGACATACCGCCTTTGCCGAGCGCAGAGAGAGCACCTTGCTTAGCCATTTATTCCTCGAACTTGCCGCCAGCTGCTTCGATAGCCGCACGCGCACCTTTGGTGGCGCCGATTCCCTTCCCGATGGTTACAGCGCGAGTCACTTCACCGGACAGCATGATTTTCACGCGCTGTACGTTGACGTTGATCACGTTGGCATCTTTCAAGGACTGCACGGTGACGATGTCGCCTTCCACTTTAGCCAGCTCGGACAGACGCACTTCTGCGCGGTCCATGGCTTTCAGGGAAACGAAACCGAACTTCGGCAGGCGACGATGCAGCGGCTGTTGACCGCCTTCAAAGCCTGGAGCAATGGTGCCACCGGAGCGGGAAGTCTGACCTTTGTGACCACGGCCACCAGTCTTACCCAAACCACTACCGATACCACGGCCCGGACGATGCTTTTCGCGACGGGAACCCGGCGCTGGACTCAGATCATTGAGTTTCATCGATTAACCCTCGACACGCAGCATGTAGTAAGCCTTGTTGATCATCCCGCGATTCTCGGGAGTATCCTGGACTTCTACAGTGTGACCGATGCGACGCAGACCCAGACCCTTAACGCACAGTTTGTGGTTAGGGATGCGGCCGGTCATGCTTTTGATCAGCGTAACTTTAACGGTAGCCATGATCAGAAGATCTCCTTGACACTTTTGCCACGCTTGGCAGCAATGGACTCAGGAGACTGCATTGCTTTCAAACCTTTGAAAGTGGCGTGAACCACGTTTACCGGGTTAGTCGAGCCGTAGCACTTGGCCAGAACGTTCTGAACGCCAGCAACTTCGAGAACGGCACGCATTGCGCCGCCAGCGATGATACCGGTACCTTCAGAAGCAGGCTGCATGTACACCTTCGAAGCGCCGTGAGCGGACTTCATTGCGTACTGCAGGGTGGTGCCGTTCAGATCAACCTGGATCATGTTGCGGCGAGCAGCTTCCATTGCCTTCTGGATCGCAGCAGGCACTTCACGCGACTTGCCACGGCCGAAGCCAACACGCCCTTTACCATCACCAACCACGGTCAACGCGGTGAAAGTGAAGATACGGCCGCCTTTAACGGTTTTGGCTACGCGGTTAACTTGAACCAGCTTCTCGATGTAGCCTTCGTCGCGCTTTTGGTCGTTATTTGACATAACTTAGAACTCCAGCCCAGCTTCACGAGCAGCATCAGCCAGCGCTTTAACGCGGCCGTGGTACTTGAAGCCAGAGCGGTCGAAAGCCACCTGCGAGACGCCAGCGGCCTTAGCACGCGTAGCGACCAGCTGGCCAACCTTAGTGGCCGCGTCGATGTTGCCAGTGGCGCCATCACGCAGTTCTTTATCCAAAGTCGAGGCGCTTGCCAGGACTTTGTTGCCGTCGGCCGAAATGACCTGGGCGTAGATGTGCTGCGAAGAGCGGAACACGCAGAGACGCACGACTTCGAGTTCGTGCATTTTCAGGCGTGCTTTGCGAGCGCGACGCAGTCGAGTAACTTTTTTGTCGGTCATTTGCTATGCCCTACTTCTTCTTGGCTTCTTTACGACGGACGACTTCGTCCGCGTAGCGCACACCTTTGCCTTTGTACGGCTCTGGTGGACGGAAGTCGCGGATCTCGGCGGCCACTTGACCTACCAGCTGCTTGTCGATGCCCTTGATCAGGATATCGGTCTGGCTAGGAGTCTCAGCGGTGATGCCTTCCGGCAGTTCGTAATCCACTGGGTGCGAGAAGCCAAGAGCCAGGTTCAGCACCTGACCTTTTGCTTGCGCCTTGTAACCAACACCGACCAGCTGGAGCTTGCGCTCGAAGCCTTGGCTTACGCCTTGGACCATGTTGTTTACCAACGCACGAGTGGTACCAGCCATTGCGCGAGTTTGTTGATCGCCATTGCGAGCAGCGAAACGCAGCTCACCAGCTTCTTCAACGATCTCAACGGACGAATGGATGTTCAGTTCGAGAGTGCCCTTGGCACCCTTCACCGAAAGCTGTTGGCCTGCGAATTTAACTTCGACACCGGCTGGCAGCTTAACGGGGTTCTTAGCGACGCGAGACATGCTTATCCCCCCTTAGAACACAGTGCAAAGAACTTCGCCGCCGACACCGGCAGCGCGCGCAGCACGATCAGTCATCACACCCTTGTTGGTGGAGACGATAGACACACCGAGACCGCCACGAACTTTCGGCAGATCTTCGACGGACTTGTACTGACGCAGGCCTGGACGGCTAACGCGCTTCACTTCTTCGATGACCGGACGGCCTTCGAAGTATTTCAGCTCGATAGACAGCAGTGGCTTGGTTTCGCTGCTGATCTGATAACCCGCGATGTAACCTTCGTCCTTCAGGACTTTGGCAACAGCTACCTTCAACGTGGAAGATGGCATGCTTACGACGGACTTTTCAGCCATCTGGGCATTACGGATTCGAGTTAGCATGTCCGCTAACGGGTCCTGCATACTCATGGGCTAGACGCTCCTAATACAGAAAAATTAGCCTTGCGGCTACTACGTGTCGCCGAGAATCTCCGGGCATAAAAACACGGGCTCAGGCGAGCCGGGTATTCTAGACACACCCCAGAAATGAATCAAGCCCCAAAAGGGGCTTGATCCAGATTCAAGGCCACCGGCGGTCAGGTTCTTTCAAACCCGAACGCCGAGACTTTGACAGTACTTACCAGCTGGCTTTAACCAGACCTGGTACGTCACCACGCATTGCCGCTTCACGCAGTTTGTTACGGCCGAGGCCGAACTTGCGGTAAACGCCGTGCGGACGACCAGTCAGGCGGCAGCGGTTACGCATGCGCGAAGCGCTAGCGTCACGTGGTTGCTTCTGCAGAGCAACTGTAGCTTCCCAACGCGCTTCTGGACTTGCGTTCAGATCAACGATGATTGCTTTCAGTGCTGCACGCTTTTTGGCGTACTTGGCAACGGTGAGCTGACGCTTCAGCTCACGGTTCTTCATGCTCTTCTTGGCCATTTTCCTACTCCAATCAGTTGCGGAACGGGAATTTGAAAGCACGCAGCAGAGCGCGGCCTTCGTCATCGTTCTTGGCAGTGGTGGTCAGGGTAATGTCCAGACCGCGGAGAGCATCGATCTTGTCGTAGTCGATTTCCGGGAAAATGATCTGCTCTTTCACGCCCATGCTGTAGTTGCCACGACCGTCGAAGGACTTGGCATTCAGACCGCGGAAGTCGCGGACCCGAGGCAGGGAGATCGACAGCAGACGATCCAGGAATTCGTACATACGCTCACGGCGCAGGGTCACTTTGACGCCGATCGGCCAACCTTCACGGACTTTAAAGCCAGCGATGGATTTGCGAGCGTAGGTCACAACGACTTTCTGGCCGGTGATCTTTTCCAGGTCAGCAACAGCGTGCTCGATGACTTTCTTGTCGCCGATCGCTTCGCCCAGACCCATGTTCAGGGTGATCTTGGTAACGCGCGGAACTTCCATCACGTTCGAAAGCTTAAGTTCTTCCTTAAGCTTTGGAGCGATTTCCTTCCGGTAAAGCTCTTTTAGTCGTGCCATGGTCTTCTACCTAGCAGTGTTCAAGCATCAACCGCTTTTTGGGTCGACTTGAAGACACGAATTTTCTTACCGTCTTCTACTTTGAAACCAACGCGGTCAGCCTTGTTGGTTTCGCCGTTGAAAATGGCGACGTTGGAAGCGTGCAGTGGCGCTTCTTTCTCGACGATACCGCCTTGTACGCCCGACATCGGGTTAGGCTTGGTATGACGCTTGACCAGGTTCAGACCACCAACAACCAGACGGTTGTCAGCAAGAACCTTCAGCACCTTACCGCGCTTACCTTTGTCTTTGCCGGCGATCACGATGATCTCGTCGTCACGACGAATCTTTTGCATGTCGGATCTCCTTACAGCACTTCTGGGGCGAGCGAGACGATCTTCATGAACTTCTCAGTACGAAGTTCACGGGTCACTGGCCCAAAGATACGGGTGCCGATCGGCTCTTGCTTGTTGTTCAGAAGAACAGCAGCGTTGCCATCAAAGCGGATAATGGAGCCATCAGCACGACGTACGCCGTGACGAGTGCGGACTACAACAGCAGTCATCACTTGGCCTTTTTTCACTTTACCGCGAGGAATTGCTTCCTTGACGGTAACCTTGATGATGTCACCGATACCAGCGTAACGACGATGGGAGCCACCCAGCACCTTGATGCACATAACGCGGCGAGCGCCGCTGTTATCGGCCACATCGAGCATGGATTGAGTCTGAATCATATAATTTCTCCGACCCCTAGTCCTTAGACTTCCACAGCGCGTTCGAGAATATCAACCAGCGCCCAAGACTTGGTCTTGGCCAAAGGACGAGTTTCACGAATAGTGACTTTGTCGCCGATGTGGCACTGATTGGTTTCGTCGTGCGCGTGCAGCTTAGTCGAACGCTTAACATATTTACCGTAGATCGGGTGCTTAACGCGACGCTCGATCAGAACGGTGATGGTTTTGTCCATCTTGTCGCTGACAACACGGCCAGTCAGCGTACGGACAGTCTTTTCGGCTTCAGCCATGATCACTTACCTGCCTGCTGGTTGAGCACAGTCTTCACGCGAGCGATGTCACGCTTAACTTGCGAGAGCAGATGAGACTGCCCCAACTGGCCAGTTGCTTTCTGCATACGCAGATTGAACTGGTCGCGCAGCAAGCCGAGCAGTTGCTCGTTCAGCTGCTGTGCGGATTTTTCACGAAGTTCATTCGCTTTCATCACATCACCGTCCGTTTAACAAAGGAGGTGGCGAGCGGCAGCTTTGCAGCAGCCAGGGCGAAAGCCTCACGCGCCAGCTCTTCAGAAACACCCTCGATTTCATACAGGACTTTGCCTGGCTGAATCTGGGCAACCCAGTATTCGACGTTACCCTTACCTTTACCCATCCGAACTTCGAGTGGCTTCTTGGAAATAGGCTTGTCCGGGAATACACGGATCCAGATCTTGCCGCCACGTTTTACGTGACGGGTCAGTGCACGACGCGCTGACTCGATCTGACGAGCGGTGAGACGACCACGAGCAACAGACTTCAGCGCGAACTCGCCGAAGCTGACTTTGCTACCGCGCAGTGCCAGACCACGGTTGTGGCCGGTCATCTGCTTGCGGAACTTCGTACGCTTTGGTTGCAACATTTGGCGTACCCCTTACTTAGCAGCTTTTTTACGAGGCGCTGGTGCTTGTGGCTTCAGCTCTTCTTGGCGACCACCAATTACTTCGCCTTTGAAGATCCAAACCTTTACACCGATCACACCGTAGGTGGTGTGAGCTTCGTAGTTGGCATAGTCGATGTCGGCACGCAGGGTGTGCAGTGGCACACGACCTTCGCGATACCATTCAGTACGTGCGATTTCAGCACCGCCGAGACGACCGCTCACTTGGATTTTGATGCCTTTGGCACCAATGCGCATGGCGTTCTGTACAGCGCGCTTCATGGCGCGGCGGAACATTACGCGACGCTCCAGCTGCTGAGCTACGCTCTGCGCAACCAGCATACCGTCGAGTTCCGGCTTGCGGATCTCTTCGATATTGATGTGCACAGGCACACCCATTTGCTTGGTCAGGTCCTGACGCAGTTTCTCAACATCTTCACCTTTCTTCCCGATAACGATACCTGGACGAGCGGTGTGGATGGTGATGCGTGCAGTTTGGGCCGGACGATGGATATCGATACGGCTTACGGACGCGCTTTTTAGTTTGTCTTGGAGATACTCACGCACATTCAGATCTGCGAGCAAATAGTCCGCATAAGTCCGACCGTCTGCGTACCAGACGGAGGTGTGCTCCTTGACGATTCCCAGGCGAATGCCAATGGGATGTACTTTCTGACCCATCTCTTCGACTCCGTTACTTGTCAGCAACCTTGACAGTGATATGGCAAGACCGCTTGACGATGCGATCAGCACGGCCTTTGGCACGCGGCATGATGCGCTTCAGCGAACGCCCTTCGTTGACGAAAACGGTGCTGACCTTCAGGTCATCAACGTCTGCGCCTTCGTTATGCTCGGCGTTGGCTACGGCCGACTCCAGCACTTTCTTCATGATCTCGGCGGCTTTCTTACTGCTGAAAGCCAACAGGTTGAGCGCTTCGCCCACCTTCTTCCCGCGGATCTGGTCGGCGACCAAGCGGGCTTTCTGGGCGGAGATTCGAGCGCCCGACAACTTAGCGGCTACTTCCATTTCCTAACCCCTTAACGCTTGGCTTTCTTGTCTGCCACGTGCCCGCGATAGGTGCGGGTACCGGCGAACTCGCCCAGTTTGTGGCCGACCATGTCTTCGTTCACGAGAACTGGGACGTGCTGACGACCGTTGTGTACAGCGATGGTCAGACCGACCATTTGTGGCAGGATCATCGAACGGCGCGACCAGGTTTTAACTGGTTTGCGATCGTTCTTTTCCGCCGCCACTTCGATCTTCTTCAATAGGTGAAGATCGATAAAAGGACCTTTTTTCAGAGAACGTGGCACTGTCGTATCCCTCTATTTACTTGCGACGACGGACGATCATTTTGTCGGTACGCTTATTACCACGAGTCTTCGCGCCCTTAGTCGGGAAGCCCCATGGCGATACCGGATGACGACCACCAGAGGTACGACCTTCACCACCACCATGTGGGTGGTCAACCGGGTTCATGGCAACACCACGAACGGTTGGGCGAACGCCACGCCAGCGTTTGGCACCAGCTTTACCCAGCGAACGCAGGCTGTGCTCGGAGTTCGAGACTTCGCCCAGGGTCGCACGGCATTCAGCCAGCACTTTACGCATCTCACCAGAACGCAGACGCAGGGTCACGTAAACGCCTTCACGGGCGATCAGCTGAGCCGAAGCACCAGCGGAACGAGCGATCTGTGCGCCTTTACCTGGCTTCAATTCGATGCCGTGTACGGTGCTACCAACTGGAATGTTACGCAGTTGCAGAGCGTTGCCCGGCTTGATCGGCGCCAGAGCACCTGCGATCAGCTGGTCGCCAGCACTCACGCCTTTAGGGGCGATGATGTAGCGGCGCTCGCCGTCTGCATAGCACAGCAGTGCGATGTGAGCAGTACGGTTTGGATCGTATTCAATACGCTCGACAGTGGCGACGATGCCATCTTTGTCGTTGCGACGAAAATCGACCATACGGTAATGCTGCTTATGACCACCACCGATGTGACGAGTGGTAATACGGCCATTGTTGTTACGACCACCAGACTTCGATTTCTTCTCGAGCAGCGGTGCGTGAGGAGCGCCTTTATGCAGCTCCTGGTTGACCACCTTGACCACAAAACGGCGGCCAGGGGAAGTCGGTTTGCATTTAACGATTGCCATGATGCACCCCTTCCTTACTCAGCACTGCTGCTGAAATCGAGATCTTGGCCTGGCTGAAGGGAGATAACTGCCTTCTTCCAGTCATTACGCTTGCCCAGACCGCGAGCAGTGCGCTTGCTCTTACCCAGAACATTCAGGGTAGTGACACGCTCTACTTTCACGCTGAACAGGCTTTCGACGGCCTTCTTGATTTCCAGCTTGGTTGCATCAGTAGCAACCTTGAAAACGAACTGACCTTTCTTGTCTGCCAGAACCGTAGCCTTCTCGGAAACGTGCGGGCCAAGCAGAACTTTAAATACGCGTTCCTGGTTCATCCCAGCAGCTCCTCGAATTTCTTCACGGCCGACACGGTGATCAACACCTTGTCGTATGCGATCAGACTAACTGGATCGGAACCTTGCACGTCACGTACATCTACGTGTGGCAGGTTGCGAGCAGCCAGGTACAGGTTCTGATCAACAGCGTCCGAAACGATCAGAACATCGGTCAGGCTCATGTTGCTCAGCTTGCCCAGCAGGTCTTTGGTTTTCGGCGTCTCAACGGCGAAATCCTGAACCACGACCAGACGATCAGTACGCACCAGCTCAGCAAGGATGGAACGCATTGCTGCGCGATACATCTTCTTGTTCAGCTTCTGGGAGTGATCTTGAGGACGAGCTGCGAAAGTGGTACCGCCGCCACGCCAGATTGGGCTACGGATAGTACCAGCACGAGCGCGGCCAGTACCTTTCTGACGCCACGGGCGCTTACCGCCACCACGAACGTCGGAACGGGTCTTTTGCTGCTTGCTACCTTGACGGCCGCCGGCCATGTAGGCCACGACTGCTTGGTGAACCAGCGTCTCGTTGAATTCGCCGCCAAATGTCAGTTCGGAAACTTCGATCGCTTGAGCGTCATTTACATTTAATTGCATGTCAGCTTCCCCTTAACCGCGAGCCTTGGCTGCTGGACGTACAACCACGTTGCCGCCAGTAGCGCCAGGAACAGCGCCCTTGACCAACAACAGATTGCGTTCAGCGTCCACGCGCACTACTTCGAGGGACTGCACGGTCACGCGCTCAGCGCCCATATGACCGGACATTTTTTTGCCCTTGAATACACGACCAGGAGTCTGGCACTGGCCGATAGAGCCTGGAACGCGGTGGGATACGGAGTTACCGTGGGTGTTATCTTGCCCGCGGAAATTCCAACGCTTGATCGTACCCTGGAAGCCTTTACCCTTGGACTGACCGGTCACATCAACCAGTTGACCAGCGGCAAAGATTTCAGCGTTGATCAGATCGCCGGCCTGGTATTCGCCATCTGCAAGGCGGAATTCCATTACGGTACGACCAGCGGCAACGTTCGCCTTGGCGAAGTGGCCAGCCTGAGCTGCTGTTACACGCGAAGCGCGACGCTCGCCGACAGTGACTTGCACTGCACGATAGCCATCGGTCTCTTCAGTTTTGAACTGGGTGACGCGATTCGGCTCGATCTCAATGACCGTGACCGGAATGGAGACACCTTCTTCGGTGAAAATACGGGTCATACCCGCTTTTCGACCGACTACACCAATAGTCATGTTGTAAACCTCATGAGTGTACGGGGCTTTCACCCGCTATGGCCGCCCATTTCAGAGCGTTACACGACTAAGACCGAGTCTTAGCCGAGGCTGATCTGCACTTCCACACCGGCCGCAAGATCGAGCTTCATAAGTGCATCAACGGTTTTATCCGTTGGCTGAACGATGTCCAGAACACGCTTATGAGTACGGATCTCGTACTGGTCACGCGCGTCTTTGTTGACGTGCGGGGAGACCAGAACGGTGAACCGCTCTTTACGGGTAGGCAGTGGAATTGGACCACGCACTTGAGCACCAGTACGTTTCGCGGTTTCCACGATTTCCTGGGTTGATTGGTCGATCAGGCGATGGTCGAAAGCCTTCAACCTGATACGGATTTGCTGATTTTGCATTGGATTTCAGACTCCGGCTGCTATTCCCACCGGGCGCAATACGCCCGTTAAAAGGAGGCGCAATTCTATAGACGCCCCAGATAGGTGTCAACCCAATAAAAAAGCCCCCGCTGAGCGGGGGCTTTTTCAAAGCATCGAAGCTATCTCAAAAAGAGATTACTCGATGATTTTAGCTACAACGCCAGCACCAACGGTACGGCCGCCTTCACGGATTGCGAAGCGCAGACCGTCTTCCATTGCGATGGTTTTGATCAGGGTAACAGTCATTTGAATGTTATCGCCTGGCATTACCATTTCAACGCCTTCTGGCAGCTCGCAGTTACCGGTCACGTCAGTAGTACGGAAGTAGAACTGTGGACGGTAGCCTTTGAAGAACGGAGTGTGACGACCGCCTTCTTCCTTGCTCAGAACGTAAACTTCTGCGGTGAACTTGGTGTGCGGCTTAACCGAACCTGGCTTAACCAGAACCTGGCCACGCTCAACGTCGTCACGCTTGGTGCCACGCAGCAGAACGCCGCAGTTCTCGCCAGCACGACCTTCGTCGAGCAGCTTACGGAACATCTCAACACCGGTGCAGGTAGTGGTGGTGGTGTCACGCAGACCAACGATTTCCAGTGCATCTTGAACGCGAACGATACCGCGCTCGATACGACCAGTTACAACAGTACCGCGACCGGAGATCGAGAATACGTCTTCGATTGGCATCAGGAACGGCTTGTCGATAGCACGCTCTGGCTCTGGGATGTAGCTGTCCAGAGTCTCTACCAGCTTCTTAACAGCGGTAGTGCCCATTTCGTTGTCGTCTTTGCCTTCCAGCGCCATACGAGCGGAACCGATGATGATCGGAGTGTCGTCGCCTGGGAAGTCGTAAGTGGACAGCAGGTCGCGAACTTCCATCTCAACCAGTTCCAGCAGCTCAGCGTCGTCTACCAGGTCAGCCTTGTTCAGGAAAACCACGATGTACGGAACGCCTACCTGACGGGACAGCAGGATGTGCTCACGGGTTTGTGGCATCGGACCATCAGCGGCCGAGCAAACCAGGATCGCGCCGTCCATCTGGGCAGCACCGGTGATCATGTTCTTCACGTAGTCAGCGTGACCTGGGCAGTCAACGTGAGCGTAGTGACGAATGTTCGAGTTGTACTCGACGTGCGCGGTGTTGATGGTGATACCGCGAGCTTTCTCTTCTGGAGCGCTGTCGATCTTGTCGAATTCAACGATTGCGGAACCGAAAACTTCGGAGCAAACGCGAGTCAGAGCAGCAGTCAGAGTGGTTTTACCGTGGTCAACGTGACCAATGGTGCCAACGTTGACGTGCGGTAGGGAACGATCAAATTTTTCTTTAGCCACGACAATTAACTCCTTGCCTAAAGGACTGAATCAGCCTTGTTTTTTGGTTACAGTTTCGACGATGTGCGACGGAGCTGTATTGTATTTTTTGAATTCCATAGAGTAGCTTGCGCGACCCTGAGACATGGAACGAACGTCGGTCGCATAACCGAACATCTCGCCAAGCGGAACTTCGGCACGAATTACTTTACCGGAGACCGTGTCTTCCATACCCAAGATCATGCCGCGACGACGGTTAAGGTCGCCCATCACGTCACCCATATAGTCTTCAGGCGTAACAACCTCTACCGCCATGATCGGCTCGAGCAACTCACCACCGCCCTTCTGGGCCAGTTGCTTGGTCGCCATGGAAGCAGCCACCTTAAACGCCATCTCGTTCGAGTCGACGTCGTGGTAAGAACCATCAAACACGGTAGCCTTCAGGCCGATCAGCGGATAGCCGGCAACAACGCCGTTCTTCATCTGCTCTTCGATACCCTTCTGGATCGCCGGGATGTATTCCTTAGGAACCACACCACCCACTACTTCGTTCAGGAATTGCAGACCTTCCTGACCTTCGTCAGCAGGAGCAAAGCGAATCCAGCAATGACCGAACTGGCCACGACCGCCGGACTGACGAACGAACTTGCCTTCGATTTCGCAGTTCTTCGTGATGCGCTCACGATACGAAACCTGAGGCTTACCGATGTTGGCTTCGACGTTGAACTCACGGCGCATCCGGTCAACCAGGATGTCCAGGTGCAGCTCGCCCATGCCGGAGATGATCGTTTGACCAGTCTCTTCATCAGTCTTGACGCGGAAAGACGGGTCTTCCTGAGCAAGTTTGCCCAGTGCGATACCCATTTTTTCCTGGTCATCCTTGGTCTTAGGCTCAACGGCTACCGAAATTACCGGCTCCGGGAAGTCCATGCGAACCAGGATGATTGGCTTGTCAGCGTTGCACAAGGTCTCACCGGTGGTGACGTCCTTCATGCCGATCAGAGCCGCGATGTCACCAGCGCGCACTTCCTTGATCTCTTCGCGGGCGTTTGCGTGCATTTGCACCATACGACCCACGCGCTCTTTCTTGCCTTTGACCGAGTTGATCACGCCGTCGCCGGAAGCCAACACGCCCGAGTAAACGCGGACGAAGGTCAAGGTACCCACGAACGGGTCGGTAGCGATCTTGAACGCCAGAGCCGAGAACGGCTCGTTGTCGTCTGCGTGCCGCTCCATCTGAACTTCCTCGTCATCCGGGTCGGTACCCTTGATGGCTGGAATGTCGGTCGGTGCCGGCAGGTAGTCGATAACGGCGTCGAGAACCAGGGGAACACCCTTGTTCTTGAAGGAAGAACCGCAAACAGCCAGAACGATTTCGCCAGCGATAGTACGCTGACGCAGAGCGCCCTTGATTTCCTCGATGGAGAGCTCTTCCCCTTCGAGGTACTTGTTCATCAGCTCTTCGCTGGCTTCGGCCGCAGCCTCAACCATGTTGTTGCGCCACTCTTCAGCCAGCTCCTGCAGTTCAGCAGGGATAGCTTCGCGACGTGGAGTCATGCCCTTGTCAGCGTCGTTCCAGTAAACCGCTTCCATGGTCATCAGATCGATCTGACCCTGGAAGTTGTCTTCGGAACCAATTGCCAACTGGATTGGCACCGGGGTGTGACCCAGACGCTGCTTGATCTGACCGATCACGCGCAGGAAGTTTGCACCGGCACGGTCCATCTTGTTCACGTAAACAATACGTGGAACGCCGTACTTGTTGGCTTGACGCCATACGGTTTCGGACTGCGGCTCAACGCCAGAGGTGCCACAGAACACAACGACAGCGCCGTCGAGTACACGCAGGGAACGCTCAACTTCAATGGTGAAGTCTACGTGACCCGGGGTATCGATAACGTTGAAGCGGTACTGGTCCTTGTGCTGCTTGGCGGAACCCTGCCAGAAGGCGGTAATGGCAGCAGAAGTAATGGTAATACCACGCTCCTGCTCCTGAACCATCCAGTCAGTGGTCGCAGCGCCGTCATGCACTTCGCCCATCTTGTGGCTTTTGCCAGTGTAAAAAAGGACGCGCTCGGTGGTGGTGGTTTTACCAGCATCCACGTGAGCAACGATACCGATGTTACGGTAGCGATTAATCGGTGTAGTACGAGCCATAAAGCCCTCGCAAAATGAGTGACGCTAAAATTAGAAGCGGTAGTGCGAGAAAGCCTTGTTGGCCTCAGCCATACGGTGCACGTCTTCACGCTTCTTAACTGCAGCACCTTTACCTTCAGCGGCGTCCAACAGTTCGCCAGCCAAACGCAGAGCCATGGACTTCTCGCCACGCTTACGGGCGAAGTCTACCAGCCAGCGCATTGCCAGAGCGTTACGACGGGAAGGACGAACCTCGACCGGAACCTGGTAAGTAGCACCACCAACGCGGCGCGACTTCACTTCGACCAGCGGAGCGATGGCGTCGAGTGCTTTTTCGAAGAGTTCCAGGGGATCGGTTCCGCTCTTACGAGCCGCAACAGTTTCCAGGGCACCATAAACGATACGCTCGGCAACGGCTTTCTTGCCGCTTTCCATAACGTGGTTCATGAATTTGGCGAGGATTTGGCTTCCGTATTTCGGATCGTCCAGAATCTCACGCTTTGCTGCTACGCGACGTCTTGGCATTGATAAGCCCTCAAACGGTCTTCAGGTTAGCCCGGGACAGATCCTGCGGATACGTGCCCGACCTTACTCTTATCGACTCAATAAAATGAATAACTGCAAAACGGCCGATTACTTCGGACGCTTGGTACCGTACTTCGAACGACCCTGGTTACGACCTTTAACACCGGAAGTATCCAACGAACCGCGAACGGTGTGGTAACGAACACCTGGCAAGTCTTTTACACGACCGCCGCGGATCAGGACCACGCTGTGCTCTTGCAGGTTGTGGCCTTCACCACCGATGTACGAGGAAACCTCGAAACCGTTGGTCAGGCGCACACGGCATACTTTACGCAGTGCCGAGTTAGGTTTTTTCGGCGTGGTGGTGTACACACGGGTGCACACGCCACGGCGTTGCGGGCAGTTCTGCAGCGCAGGCACGTCGGATTTCTCGACGATACGCTTACGCGGCTGACGTACCAGCTGGTTGATAGTTGCCATCTACTAGCTCCACTGTTGTCTTGCGACGCTATTGTCTTGCAAGAAAAGCAAAATGGCAGGAACGAATCCCCGCCAAATTTAGGGGTACAAGAGTCTAAAGAGGATCTTGCCCCCAGTCAAGGCAAGGCCCCGCCCTCCCCGCTCATCCAATCTCGACAAACTGTCTCGATTCGATGAACGGAGCGACCAGGGCCTTACTCTCATTTACCGCAGAACTCAGTTACCGCTCGAGTTCAGCGCTTCGGTCAGTGCAGCTTCCACTTCACTGGCGCTTACGCGCAACGGCTTGTCTGCATCACGGCGGCGCTTACGCTCGCTGTGATACGCCAGGCCGGTACCAGCCGGGATCAGACGACCCACGACCACGTTTTCTTTCAGGCCGCGCAGGTAGTCACGCTTGCCGGTTACTGCCGCCTCGGTCAACACGCGGGTGGTTTCCTGGAAGGAAGCCGCCGAGATGAACGATTCGGTCGACAACGACGCCTTGGTGATACCCAGCAGAACGCGGGTGAACTTGGCGACAAACTTGTCTTCCGTATTCAGGCGTTCGTTCTCTACCAGTACGTGCGTCAGTTCCATCTGGTCGCCCTTGATGAAGCTGGAATCACCGGACTCGGAGATCTCAACTTTACGCAGCATCTGACGCAGGATGGTCTCGATGTGCTTATCGTTGATCTTCACGCCTTGCAGACGGTAAACGTCCTGGATTTCGTTAACGATGTACTTGGCCAGCGCACTCACACCCAGCAGACGCAGGATGTCGTGTGGATCGCTTGGACCGTCGGAGATAACTTCGCCGCGGTTTACCTGTTCGCCTTCGAAGACGTTCAGGTGACGCCACTTCGGAATCAGCTCTTCGTACGGATCACTACCGTCGTTCGGGGTAATAACCAGACGGCGCTTGCCCTTGGTCTCTTTACCGAACGCGATGGTGCCGCTGACTTCTGCCAGAATCGACGCTTCTTTCGGACGACGCGCTTCGAACAAGTCAGCAACACGCGGCAGACCACCGGTGATGTCGCGAGTTTTCGAAGTCTCTTGCGGAATACGCGCAATAACGTCACCGATCGCGATTTTCGCACCGTCCGCCACACCGACAAAGGCGTTGGCTGGCAGGAAGTACTGAGCGATAACGTCAGTGCCCGGCAGCAACAGATCCTTGCCGTTATCATCAACCATCTTCACGGCAGGACGGATGTCCTTGCCAGCAGCTGGACGATCTTTCGCGTCAAGTACTTCAATGTTGGTCATACCGGTCAATTCGTCAGTCTGACGCTTGATCGTGATGCCTTCTTCCATGCCCACGTAGGTCACGGTACCTTTCATTTCAGTAACGATCGGGTGAGTGTGCGGATCCCACTTGGCCACGATTGCGCCAGCGTCGACCTTGTCACCTTCTTTAACCGAAATCACCGCACCGTACGGCAGCTTGTAACGCTCACGCTCACGACCGAAGTCATCAGCGATGGCCAGCTCACCGGAACGGGACACGGCAACCAGATGACCATCCACTCGCTCAACGTGCTTCAAGTTGTGCAGACGGACAGTACCGCCATTCTTCACCTGAACGCTGTCGGCTGCAGAGGTCCGGCTTGCCGCACCACCGATGTGGAACGTACGCATCGTCAGCTGGGTACCCGGCTCACCGATGGACTGGGCAGCGATAACGCCGACCGCTTCACCGATGTTCACCTGGTGACCACGAGCCAAATCGCGGCCGTAGCACTTGGCGCAAATGCCATAGCGGGTTTCGCAGCTGATCGGTGAACGCACGATCACTTCGTCGATGCTGTTCAGCTCGATGAACTCGACCCACTTCTCATCTACCAGGGTGCCGGCAGGAACGATGACGTCCTCGGTACCTGGCTTGAATACGTCACGGGCGATAACACGACCCAATACGCGCTCACCCAACGGCTCTACTACGTCACCGCCTTCAATGTGCGGCGTCATCAGCAGGCCATGCTCGGTGCCGCAATCGATCTCGGTTACAACCAGATCTTGCGCCACGTCTACCAGACGACGAGTCAGGTAACCGGAGTTCGCCGTTTTCAACGCGGTATCCGCCAGACCTTTACGAGCACCGTGAGTGGAGATGAAGTACTGAAGTACGCTCAAACCTTCACGGAAGTTCGCAGTAATCGGCGTTTCGATGATGGAGCCGTCCGGCTTGGCCATCAGGCCACGCATACCGGCGAGCTGACGGATCTGCGCAGCAGAACCCCGTGCACCCGAGTCGGCCATCATGTACATCGAGTTGAAGGACTCCTGGTCGACTTCGACACCATGACGGTCGATGACTTTCTCTTTCGAGAGGTTGGCCATCATCGCCTTGGAAACTTCGTCGTTCGCCTTGGACCAAAGGTCGATCACTTTGTTGTACTTCTCGCCCTGGGTTACCAGGCCGGAGGCGTACTGGCTTTCGATCTCTTTCACTTCGTCGGTAGCAGTACCGATGATGCGTGCTTTTTCATCCGGGATAACGAAGTCGTTAACACCGATGGAAACGCCGGAAATGGTCGAATAGGCAAAACCGGTGTACATCAACTGGTCAGCGAAGATCACGGTCTCTTTCAGACCAACCACGCGGTAGCACTGGTTGATCAGCTTGGAGATCGCCTTTTTCTTCATCGGCAAGTTGACGACGTCGAAGGACAGACCTTTTGGCACAACCTGGAACAACAGCGCACGGCCGACAGTGGTGTCGACGATACGGGTGTTGGTCACGCTGCCGCCGTCACGATCGTTGACGGTTTCGTTGATCCGCACTTTGACTTTCGCATGCAGCGCGGCTTCGCCGGCACGGAACACGCGGTCAACTTCTTGCAGATCCGCGAACACACGACCTTCGCCCTTGGCGTTGATCGCTTCACGAGTCATGTAGTACAGACCCAATACAACGTCCTGCGACGGAACGATGATTGGCTCACCGTTGGCTGGCGACAGGATGTTGTTGGTCGACATCATCAACGCACGCGCTTCCAGCTGGGCTTCCAGCGTCAGCGGTACGTGCACGGCCATTTGGTCGCCGTCGAAGTCGGCGTTGTACGCAGCACAGACCAGAGGGTGCAGCTGGATAGCCTTACCTTCGATCAGTACCGGTTCAAACGCCTGGATACCCAGACGGTGAAGGGTCGGTGCACGGTTGAGGAGAACCGGGTGTTCGCGAATGACTTCAGCGAGAACGTCCCAAACTTCCGGCAGCTCGCGCTCGACCATCTTCTTGGCAGCTTTGATGGTGGTCGCGAGACCACGCATTTCCAGCTTGCCGAAAATGAACGGCTTGAACAGCTCGAGAGCCATCTTCTTCGGCAGACCGCACTGGTGCAGACGCAGGGTCGGGCCTACGGTAATTACCGAACGACCGGAGTAGTCAACACGCTTACCGAGCAAGTTCTGACGGAAACGACCCTGCTTACCCTTGATCATGTCGGCCAGGGATTTCAGAGGACGCTTGTTCGAACCGGTGATAGCACGACCACGGCGACCGTTGTCGAGCAGCGCATCGACAGCTTCCTGCAACATACGCTTTTCGTTGCGCACGATGATGTCCGGAGCGGACAGATCCAGCAGGCGCTTCAAGCGGTTGTTACGGTTGATCACTCGACGATACAGATCGTTGAGGTCGGAAGTCGCGAAGCGACCACCATCCAGCGGGACCAGTGGACGCAGATCTGGCGGCAGAACCGGCAGAACGGTCAGCACCATCCACTCTGGCAGGTTGCCGGAACCCTGGAAGGCTTCCATCAACTTCAGACGCTTGGACAGCTTCTTGATTTTGGTTTCAGAGTTGGTTTGCGGAATTTCTTCACGCAGACGGCCAATCTCATGCTCCAGGTCGATAGCGTGCAGCAGCTCGCGGACAGCTTCGGCACCCATACGGGCATCGAAATCGTCGCCGAACTCTTCCAGCGCTTCGAAGTACTGCTCGTCGTTCAGCAGCTGACCTTTTTCAAGGGTGGTCATGCCTGGATCGATAACGACATAGCTCTCGAAATAGAGAACGCGTTCGATATCACGCAGGGTCATGTCCATCAGCAAACCGATACGGGACGGCAGCGATTTCAGGAACCAGATGTGGGCAACCGGCGAGGCCAGCTCGATGTGCGCCATGCGCTCACGACGAACTTTTGCCAGTGCGACTTCAACGCCGCACTTCTCGCAGATCACACCGCGGTGCTTCAAGCGCTTGTACTTACCGCACAGGCACTCGTAATCCTTTACCGGGCCAAAGATCTTGGCGCAGAACAGGCCGTCACGCTCAGGCTTGAACGTACGGTAGTTGATGGTTTCCGGCTTTTTAACTTCACCGAACGACCACGAACGGATCATCTCAGGCGATGCCAATCCGATACGGATGGCGTCGAACTCTTCGACTTGACCCTGGTTTTTCAGCAAATTCAGTAGGTCTTTCAAGGCCTTTCCTCCTGGCGGAGCAGAGAGCGGGCAGTCCTGCCCCGCTCTCGATTCGCGTCACGTGTTATTCGGTTTCCAGATCGATATCGATGCCGAGGGAACGAATTTCCTTGATCAACACGTTGAAGGACTCGGGCATGCCCGGCTCCATACGGTGATCGCCGTCCACGATGTTTTTGTACATCTTGGTACGGCCGTTCACATCGTCCGACTTCACTGTGAGCATTTCTTGCAGAGTGTAAGCAGCACCGTATGCTTCCAGTGCCCAGACCTCCATCTCCCCGAAACGCTGACCACCGAACTGCGCCTTACCACCCAGCGGCTGCTGGGTAACCAGGCTGTACGAACCGGTAGAACGCGCGTGCATCTTGTCGTCTACCAAGTGGTTCAGCTTCAGCATGTACATGTAGCCAACGGTAACCGGGCGCTCGAACTTGTTGCCGGTACGGCCGTCGGTCAGCTGCATCTGGCCGCTTTCTGGCAGGTCTGCCAGTTTCAGCATGGCCTTGATTTCGCTTTCCTTGGCACCGTCGAACACTGGAGTGGCCATTGGAACGCCGCCACGCAGGTTTTGAGCCAGATCCAGGATTTCCTGGTCGGAGAACGTATCCAGCGCTTCGTTGCGACCACCGATCTGGTTGTAGATTTCATCCAGGAAGGTGCGCAGCTCAGCGACTTTGCGCTGCTCTTCAACCATGCGGTTGATCTTCTCGCCCAGACCTTTGGCCGCGAGGCCCAAGTGGGTTTCAAGGATCTGACCGACGTTCATACGCGAAGGTACGCCCAACGGGTTAAGGACGACGTCGACCGGGGTGCCATTGGCATCGTGCGGCATGTCTTCAACCGGCATGATCACAGAGACCACACCCTTGTTACCGTGACGACCGGCCATCTTGTCGCCAGGCTGGATGCGACGACGGATTGCCAGGTAAACCTTGACGATTTTCAGCACGCCTGGAGCCAGGTCATCACCCTGCTGCAGTTTGCGCTTCTTGTCTTCGAACTTGTCGTCCAGCAGACGGCGACGATCAACGATGTAGGCCTGAGCTTTCTCGAGCTGCTCGTTCAGAGCATCTTCAGCCATGCGCAGTTTGAACCACTGGCCATGCTCAAGACCGTCGAGCACTTCATCGGTGATGTCCTGGCCTTTCTTCAGACCGGCGCCGCCTTCGGCTTTGTGGCCGACCAGAGCGGAGCGCAGACGTTCGAAAGTAGCACCTTCAACGATACGGAACTCTTCGTTCAGGTCCTTGCGGATCTCATCCAGCTGGGACTTCTCGATCGACAGGGCACGAGCGTCACGCTCAACGCCGTCGCGGGTGAAGACCTGTACGTCGATAACAGTGCCCTTGGTACCGGTAGGTACACGCAGGGAGGTGTCTTTAACGTCGCTGGCTTTTTCACCGAAGATCGCACGCAGCAGTTTTTCTTCCGGAGTCAGTTGGGTCTCGCCTTTCGGAGTGACCTTACCGACCAGGATGTCGCCTGCGCCAACTTCAGCACCTACGTAAACGATACCGGCTTCGTCCAGCTTGTTCAGTGCCGCTTCACCCACGTTCGGGATGTCGGCGGTGATTTCCTCTGGGCCAAGCTTGGTGTCACGGGCCACACAGGTCAGTTCCTGAATGTGGATCGTGGTGAAGCGGTCTTCCTGAACCACACGCTCGGACAGGCAGATGGAGTCTTCGAAGTTGAAGCCGTTCCATGCCATGAACGCGATGCGCATGTTCTGACCCAATGCCAGTTCACCCATGTCGGTGGACGGACCGTCGGCCATGATGTCGCTACGCTGAACCCGATCACCCTTACGCACCAGCGGACGCTGGTTGATGCAGGTGTTCTGGTTGGAGCGGGTGTATTTGGTCAGGTTGTAGATGTCGACACCGGCTTCACCGGTTTCCACTTCGTCATCGGCAACGCGAACCACGATACGGCTGGCGTCGACAGAGTCGATCACGCCACCACGACGAGCAACGACGCAAACGCCGGAGTCGCGGGCTACGTTACGCTCCATGCCGGTACCTACCAGCGGCTTGTCAGCGCGCAGGGTCGGTACAGCTTGACGCTGCATGTTCGAACCCATCAATGCACGGTTGGCGTCGTCGTGCTCGAGGAACGGAATCAGCGACGCAGCGACCGAAACTACCTGCTTCGGCGATACGTCCATCAAGGTGACGTCTTCCGGCGCCTTAACGGTGAATTCGTTCAGGTGACGAACAGCTACCAGCTCGTCGATCAGAACCTTGTTCTCGTTCATGGTCGCCGAAGCCTGCGCGATCACGTGATCGGCTTCTTCAATGGCGGACAGGAACACGATGTCGTCAGTGACCACACCCTCTTTCACCACGCGGTACGGGCTTTCCAGGAAGCCGTATTGGTTGGTGCGCGCATAAGCAGCCAGGGAGTTGATCAGACCGATGTTCGGACCTTCCGGCGTTTCAATCGGGCATACACGACCGTAGTGAGTCGGGTGTACGTCACGAACTTCAAAGCCAGCACGCTCACGAGTCAGACCGCCTGGGCCGAGTGCAGAGACACGACGCTTGTGGGTGATCTCGGACAGCGGGTTGTTCTGGTCCATGAACTGGGACAGCTGACTGGAACCGAAGAACTCTTTCACCGCCGCAGCCACTGGCTTGGCGTTGATCAGGTCTTGCGGCATCAGGCCTTCGCTTTCCGCCATCGACAGACGCTCTTTGACCGCACGCTCAACACGCACCAGGCCAACGCGGAACTGGTTCTCGGCCATTTCGCCTACGCAGCGAACACGACGGTTACCCAGGTGGTCGATGTCATCGACGATGCCTTTACCGTTACGGATGTCGACCAGAGTCTTCAGTACCGCGACGATGTCTTCCTTGCACAGCACGCCCGAACCTTCGATTTCGGTGCGACCGATACGACGGTTGAACTTCATCCGGCCGACCGCAGACAGGTCATAGCGCTCAGGGCTGAAGAACAGGTTGTTGAACAGGGTCTCGGCAGCGTCTTTGGTTGGCGGCTCGCCAGGACGCATCATGCGATAGATCTCGACCAGCGCTTCCAATTGGTTGCTGGTGGAGTCGATCTTCAAGGTGTCGGAGACGAACGGACCGCAGTCGATATCGTTGGTGTACAGAGTCTCGATGCGAACAACGCCGGCCTTGGCGACTTTCGCCAGGATCTCGGTGCTCAGCTCGGTATTGCACTCTGCCAGAATTTCACCGGTAGCCGGATGCACAATGACCTTGGCGGTAGTGCGACCCAGGACGTAGTCCAGAGGCACATCCAGCTCTTTGATCCCGGCTTTTTCCAGCTGGTTGATGTGGCGAGCGGTAATACGACGACCTTGCTCGACAATAACCTTGCCTTTGTCGTCCTGGATGTCCAGGACTGCGATTTCACCGCGCAGGCGCTGAGGCACCAACTCCAGGCTCAGGCTCTCGCCTTTCACATGGAATACGTTGGTGGTGTAGAACGCGTCCAATACTTCTTCGGTGGTATAGCCCAGCGCGCGCAGCAGTACCGATGCAGGCAGCTTGCGACGACGGTCGATACGCACGAATACGCAATCTTTCGGGTCGAACTCGAAGTCCAGCCACGAACCGCGGTAAGGAATAATGCGAGCGGAGTACAGCAGTTTACCGGAGCTATGCGTCTTGCCACGGTCGTGGTCGAAGAACACGCCCGGGGAACGGTGCAGCTGGGAAACGATTACACGCTCGGTACCGTTGATTACGAAGGTACCGTTCTCAGTCATCAGGGGGATTTCACCCATGTAGACTTCTTGCTCTTTGATGTCCTTGATCGCTTTGTTCGACGACTCTTTGTCGAAAATGATCAGGCGCACTTTTACCCGCAAAGGTACGGCGTAAGTTACACCGCGCAATACGCATTCTTTGACATCAAATGCCGGTTCGCCCAGGCGATAACCGACGTACTCCAGCGCAGCATTGCCGGAGTAGCTGATGATCGGGAAAACGGATTTGAAGGCCGCATGCAGGCCCACGTCGCGGAACTGATCTTTAGTCGCTCCCGCTTGCAAGAATTCACGATACGAATCCAGCTGGATGGCCAGGAGGTAAGGCACATCCATGACGTCCGGCAACTTGCTAAAGTCCTTGCGGATACGTTTTTTCTCAGTATATGAGTAAGCCATCAGCGTTCCCCAGCTTGGTCACCTGCTTGTTTGGCCCTCCCGACGGGAGCAGCCAGAAAATCGTGCAAACCCCATGGTTTGCGCCACCGCATCGGGTGGTTACAGCTCGCTACCAGCGCCGACCCAGTCGACTGCCAATAACGGAAAAAGGCCGGTGGCAAGAGCCACCAGCCATCAGCCTGTCGCTTAACGCTCGGGCTGGAAACGCAAAGTCGATGCTTACTTCAGCTCGACTTTAGCGCCTGCTTCTTCCAGAGCTGCTTTGGCTTTGTCAGCTGCTTCTTTGGCAACAGCTTCCAGAACCATGGCAGGAGCGCCGTCAACTACAGCCTTGGCTTCTTTCAGGCCCAGACCGGTCAGTTCACGTACAGCCTTGATCACGTTAACTTTCTTCTCGCCAGCTTCGGTCAGCATGACGTTGAATTCAGTTTGCTCTTCAACAACAGCAGCAGCAGCAGCTGGACCAGCAGCAGCAACAGCAGCGGTAACGCCGAAGGTTTCTTCCATTGCTTTGATCAGCTCAACAACTTCCAGAACGGTTTTCTGGCCGATTGCTTCGATGATTTGTTCGTTAGTCAGAGACATGACTTGAATCCTGTATTGGGGTGACAGCTTACGCAGCCATCAAATTAAACATATGATTTTGAAAGATCTTGCTGTGCCTTAGGCAGCAGCTGCTTCTTTCTGGTCGCGAACGGCTGCCAGGGTACGAGCCAGCTTGCTGGTAGCGCCTTGGATCACGCTCATCAGTTTCGCAATAGCTTCGTCGCGGGTTGGCAGGGTAGCCAACACGTCGATCTGGTTAGCGGCAAGGAACTTGCCATCAAACGCAGCTGCCTTGATCTCGAACTTGTCCTGACCCTTGGCGAACTCTTTGAAAATCCGGGCAGCAGCGCCTGGATGTTCTTTGGAGAACGCAATCAGGGTAGGGCCGGTGAACACGTCGTTGAGAACACTGAATTCAGTGTCAGCAACAGCGCGCTTGAGCAGGGTGTTACGTACAACACGTACGTAAACGCCAGCTTCACGAGCCTCTTTACGGAGTCCGGTCATTGCGCCTACTGTTACGCCACGGGCATCAGCCACGACAGCGGACAGAGCGACTTTGGCAGCCTCGTTGACTTCAGCGACGATGGCCTTCTTGTCTTCGAGTTTAATTGCCACGGGTTTAACTCCTGCTTGTTACCGTTTCATCCAGTCGGAACCGGATGTCGTTTTGGTGTCTGATTCGGTAAGGAACCGGGAGCACCATCTGCGTAGGCTTGTGGTTTAAGACTTACGTCGCCTACGGTCTTGGATAGCCCCCGCCAGGCAGGGACCCCAATCTTTCAATTGGCGCAATCGCTTGCACCAATTTCTGTCTTACGCGTCCAGCGAGCTCTGGTCGATAACCAGACCTGGGCCCATGGTGGTGCTCAGGGTAACGCGCTTGACGTAAATGCCTTTCGAGGAAGCTGGCTTGATACGCTTCAGATCAGCGATCAGGGCTTCAACGTTTTCCTTCAGCTTGACGGCGTCGAAGCCGATCTTGCCAACGGAAGTGTGGATGATGCCGTTTTTGTCGGTGCGATAACGAACCTGACCAGCCTTGGCGTTTTTAACCGCGGTAGCTACGTCTGGAGTTACGGTGCCGACTTTTGGGTTAGGCATCAGGCCACGTGGACCGAGGATCTGACCCAGTTGACCTACAACGCGCATGGCATCCGGGGATGCAATCACTACGTCATAGTTCAGGTCGCCGCCTTTCATTTCGGCAGCCAGATCGTCCATACCTACACGGTCAGCGCCGGCAGCCAGAGCGGCCTCAGCAGCTGGCCCCTGGGTGAACACGGCAACGCGAACGGTCTTGCCAGTGCCGTGTGGCAGCACAGTAGCGCTACGAACGACCTGGTCGGATTTACGCGGGTCTACACCCAGGTTTACAGCAACGTCGAACGACTCGCTGAACTTGACAGTCGACAGCTCGGCCAGCAGAGCAGCGGCATCTACAATGTTGTAGGCCTTGCCTGCTTCGATTTTGCCGGCGATAGCCTTTTGACGCTTGGTCAGCTTAGCCATTACACACCCTCCACGTTAAGGCCCATGCTACGAGCAGAACCGGCGATAGTACGCACGGCTGCTTCCATATCAGCTGCAGTCAGATCCGCGTTTTTGGTTTTCGCGATTTCTTCCAGCTGGGCACGGGTTACGGTGCCAACCTTAACGGTGTTCGGACGAGCGGAACCGCTAGTCAGACCAGCCGCCTTCTTCAGCAGAACCGAAGCAGGGGTGGATTTGGTTTCGAAAGTGAAGCTACGGTCGCTGTAGACAGTGATGATCACTGGAGTCGGCAGACCTGGCTCAAGACCCTGAGTACGGGCGTTGAAAGCCTTGCAGAATTCCATGATGTTCACGCCGTGCTGACCCAGAGCAGGACCAACAGGTGGGCTTGGGTTAGCCTGAGCGGCCTTCACTTGCAGCTTGATGTAAGCGGTAATCTTCTTGGCCATGAGGCACTCCAATTACGGGTTCGAACGCCTCGAAAGGCTCCCCGGTTACTTGCGCGTTTATCCCAGTGACGACAAAACCCCACAGCCTACGGCTGCGGGGTTGGGATGCTTGCTCAGTTAGACCTTTTCGACCTGACTGAACTCCAGCTCTACCGGAGTAGAGCGACCGAAAATGAGCACTGCGACCTGGATCCGACTCTTTTCGTAGTTAACTTCTTCAACAACACCGGTAAAGTCCGCAAACGGACCGTCATTGACTCGCACCGACTCACCCGGCTCGAACAACGTCTTCGGCTTCGGCTTGTCGCTGCCATCAGCAACGCGGCGCAGAATTGCTTCTGCCTCTTTGTCAGTGATCGGCGCTGGCTTATCGGCGGTACCACCGATAAAGCCCATCACCCGAGGAGTATCCTTGACCAAGTGCCAAGTTCCCTCGTTCATATCCATCTGCACCAGCACGTAGCCAGGGAAGAATTTACGTTCGCTTTTGCGCTTCTGGCCGTTGCGCATCTCGACCACTTCTTCAGTGGGAACCAGAATCTCGCCGAAGCCATCTTCCATACCGGCCAGCTTTACGCGCTCGATCAGCGAGCGCATTACATGCTTCTCGTAACCGGAGTAAGCATGCACAACATACCAACGCTTAGCCACGGGACACCCTTAGCCGACGATCAAGGAAACAAGCCAACCGAGCAGGGAATCAAGCCCCCACAACAGCAACGCCATAACCAGAACAACAGCCACCACAATCAGGGTGGTCTGCGTGGTTTCTTGACGAGTTGGCCACACGACTTTACGAATCTCGGTGCGAGCTTCCTTAACCAGTACAAAGAAAGACTTGCCCTTCACAGTTTGCAGGCCTACAAAGGCAGCTACAGCAGCAATAGCAAGCAATGCGAGTACACGGTACAGGATCGGCGAAGCAGAGAAATACTGATTTCCAACAACGCCAACGACCACCAAAGCGACTACTACCAGCCACTTTAGGAGATCGAAGCGAGAGCCTTGAGCTTCAGCTTTAGGAGTCATCTATGAAGATCCTGTGAAAAGAAAGCCAGACACACCGAGTGAATCTGGCAGGTCAGGAGGGAATCGAACCCCCAACCTACGGTTTTGGAGACCGTCGCTCTGCCAATTGAGCTACTGACCTAAAACAAAATCAGGCCGACCATTATGCCGGCCCGAAGGAGACTTTACAACAACTTACTCAACACCCCTGGCACGACACCCGCGATAGCGTGAAACCACCACGAACAACCAAAGACATCTCGAACCACTTAAAACAAAGGCAGATATTTTCATATCTGCCTTGTTATATGGAGCTCTTGAGCGGATTTGAACCGCTGACCTCACCCTTACCAAGGGTGTGCTCTACCAACTGAGCTACAAGAGCGAAACACTGTGCAAAACCTGTAAACTTGGAGCGGGTAGCGGGAATCGAACCCGCATCATCAGCTTGGAAGGCTGAGGTTCTACCACTAAACTATACCCGCGAGGCTTACAGCTCTCGCTAAAATGGTGGAGGGGGAAGGATTCGAACCTTCGAAGTCGTAGACGTCAGATTTACAGTCTGATCCCTTTGGCCGCTCGGGAACCCCTCCTAAGCGAGCCGGCATTCTACATCATGCCAGCCTTCTGTCAAGCATTTTTCTCATTAAAAACCTGAGCTTAGCTGCGTTGACCTCGCTCCACATCACTTTCCGTTTCCGGTGTTCGCTGTGGAGCGGGCGCCATTCTATGCAAACTATTCAGTAGGCGCAACCCCCTCGCAGGGCATTATTTTATGTTTTAACTCATTGAATTCTTTAGAAAGGTTTTGCAGCTGTACATCATCTAGCCAGCGCCTGCTTTCCGGAGCAATACGCACCCAATACGCGGCACCTTCTGAGCCTGCTCTTGGCAGGGGCTGATACTTGACCTCCATCCCGCTCAAGCGCCGCTCAACCGCCTGCGCGAGCTCCTGGCGTACATAGCCTCCCAGATAAAGGCAGCCACTGTCTGCCGAGACCGCTTTACCTTTGTCTTTGGATACGTCACTCGCCTCACTCAACAGACGGATATCCTGCTGGGACCCGCGATACAAACTCAAAGGCGTGACATCCTTCGCGCGCAGAGGGGCCTCTTGTTGATGCCAGATGTAGTAGAACCCATTCAGGACAAGCAGCAGCAGAAACAACCAACGCATAAAAACCTCAGGACAAGGGACAGGCCATGGCCAATCCGACAAACACCAAGTCCGGAACCACCCTGGCCTGAGGCACTACCTCGGACACCAGGTTTGCATCCCCTCCAGTAAGGAATACAACAAAGTCCTCACCCCAGTAACTGCGCGCCAACTCGAGCTGTGTCAGCACGAAACCACGCAACATCAACAGACAACCACGCTCTACAGCCTCAACTGTCGCGCGGCCCGGTGCAAGACTTTCCAGAGCCTGCTCAGCCGCGAGATCTCCATAACGAATTTTACGAGTATGGGTGCGCAACTGGTTGCGCATCAGCGGCATCCCCGGACAGATAAAACCACCCAGGTGCTCTCCATCTACAGCGACAAAGTCGGCAGTCACGGCCGTACCAAAGTCGAGAACTAAACAGGCACCTGAAGCCAGGTGATAACCCCCAAGCATGGCAAGCCAACGGTCCAGACCCAACCGCTCAAACTCTTCATACCCATTGCGCACACCAGACATTTCGCGCGCCGGCACTGCGCAAGCAACCGACACACCAAAGGTATCCCCCAGCAAAGACGTAAGCGCACCGGTCTCATCCGCAGTCCTGACACTCACTAGTCGACAAAACGTGATTGAGAGCCCCTTGACCCCTCCCAACCCCTCTAGCAAAGCGAGACTGGAATCGACAATCCCTTCACCAAGCACCTGCCCAGCATTTACGGCAAGTACACGCCACTTGATGAAACTATTCCCACAATCGAGCTCAAGAATCATCACGCAACCTCAAGCTCAACTCTCCACCACTGAAGACTTTCTCCACACCATCCACCTTCAGGCGCAAGGCGCCCTGGCCATCAATACCAAGCACTTCACCATCAATTTGATTCACGCCGGCAATCAACGACACGATTCGCCCCTGCCACAGATGATTTTGCTCCCACTCGGACTGGATAGCCAAAAAGCCACCAGCCTGATGGCGAGCCAGGTATTGCTGCAGCACCTCTCCCAGCCTGGCAACCAACTGGTTGCGATCAAACAACTTGCCCGACTCAAGCCGCATGGAAGTCCATTGCTGGTCTACTTCATCCGCGGATTGCATGTTCACATTGACACCCACCCCGAGAACCACGTGACACACGTCAGCAGGGTCACCGACCAACTCGAGCAAGATTCCCGCAATTTTTTTCTGCCCCACAAGAACATCGTTAGGCCATTTCAATCCAGCTGCTGCTATGCCGAGCTCGCGCAGCGTCTGCAAGACAGCAAGGCCAACGACGAGACTCAAGCCCTCCAGCTGGCGCATCCCACCATCAATGCGCAGCACCAGGCTGTAATAGATGTTTTCAGCAAACGGACTAACCCACTTTCGACCACGTCGCCCGCGCCCGGACGTCTGCCGCTCCGCAAGCACAATAAATGGCGCAGATTGCCCCCGCTCTATTGCACGCAGAGCTTCGGCGTTCGTGGAGTCGATTGAGTCGTAGACCTGGACGGGCCAGGCACAAGAAGGTGCCTGAGCGCTTATCTCGCAGGGATCAAGCAGCGCTAATGGAGCGGCTAATTGATAACCGCGTCCACGGACCTTATGAATAGACAAGCCCAGTTCAGCCTCTAAATGCTGAAGCTGCTTCCACACGGCACTACGACTGACGCCCAACGCTGCGCCCAACGCCTGACCTGAATGGAATCGACCATCTTTAAGAAGCTTTAACAACGTCAGCATGCAGGTCTCGCCTCACAATGAGGCCCGCATAATAGCCACGCGAGGAGCTATTGCATAGAAATCCAGTAGCTTTGGCTTTCCTGCAGGCAAAAACAAAACCCCTACCTGCATACGCAGATAGGGGTTTCGGAATTTAATCTTGACGATGACCTACTCTCACATGGGGAAACCCCACACTACCATCGGCGATGCATCGTTTCACTTCTGAGTTCGGGATGGGATCAGGTGGTTCCAATGCTCTATGGTCGTCAAGAAATTCTTGAGCCGGGCCGTCTTGCGACGTTCCAGCGAATTGGGTATGTGACAGCTTTCGGTGATTTGCGAGTTACGCGAACTTTCGGTTCATTGCGTCTTCACACACCGCAATCTGATGCTCTTTCGAGTAGTCAAATTGCTTGGGTGTTATATGGTCAAGCCTCACGGGCAATTAGTATTGGTTAGCTCAACGCCTCACAGCGCTTACACACCCAACCTATCAACGTCGTAGTCTTCGACGGCCCTTCAGGGAACTCAAGGTTCCAGTGAGATCTCATCTTGAGGCAAGTTTCCCGCTTAGATGCTTTCAGCGGTTATCTTTTCCGAACATAGCTACCCGGCAATGCCACTGGCGTGACAACCGGAACACCAGAGGTTCGTCCACTCCGGTCCTCTCGTACTAGGAGCAGCCCCTCTCAAATCTCAAACGTCCACGGCAGATAGGGACCGAACTGTCTCACGACGTTCTAAACCCAGCTCGCGTACCACTTTAAATGGCGAACAGCCATACCCTTGGGACCGGCTTCAGCCCCAGGATGTGATGAGCCGACATCGAGGTGCCAAACACCGCCGTCGATATGAACTCTTGGGCGGTATCAGCCTGTTATCCCCGGAGTACCTTTTATCCGTTGAGCGATGGCCCTTCCATACAGAACCACCGGATCACTAAGACCTACTTTCGTACCTGCTCGACGTGTCTGTCTCGCAGTCAAGCGCGCTTTTGCCTTTATACTCTACGACCGATTTCCGACCGGTCTGAGCGCACCTTCGTACTCCTCCGTTACTCTTTAGGAGGAGACCGCCCCAGTCAAACTACCCACCATACACTGTCCTCGATCCGGATAACGGACCTGAGTTAGAACCTCAAAGTTGCCAGGGTGGTATTTCAAGGATGGCTCCACGCAGACTGGCGTCCACGCTTCAAAGCCTCCCACCTATCCTACACAAGCAAATTCAAAGTCCAGTGCAAAGCTATAGTAAAGGTTCACGGGGTCTTTCCGTCTAGCCGCGGATACACTGCATCTTCACAGCGATTTCAATTTCACTGAGTCTCGGGTGGAGACAGCGCCGCCATCGTTACGCCATTCGTGCAGGTCGGAACTTACCCGACAAGGAATTTCGCTACCTTAGGACCGTTATAGTTACGGCCGCCGTTTACCGGGGCTTCGATCAAGAGCTTCGCGTTAGCTAACCCCATCAATTAACCTTCCGGCACCGGGCAGGCGTCACACCCTATACGTCCACTTTCGTGTTTGCAGAGTGCTGTGTTTTTAATAAACAGTCGCAGCGGCCTGGTATCTTCGACCGGCGTGAGCTTACGCAGCAAGTGCTTCACCCTCACCGGCGCACCTTCTCCCGAAGTTACGGTGCCATTTTGCCTAGTTCCTTCACCCGAGTTCTCTCAAGCGCCTTGGTATTCTCTACCCAACCACCTGTGTCGGTTTGGGGTACGGTTCCCGGTTATCTGAAGCTTAGAAGCTTTTCTTGGAAGCATGGCATCAACCACTTCGTCACCCAAAGGGTAACTCGTCATCAGCTCTCGGCCTTAGAATCCCGGATTTACCTAAGATTCCAGCCTACCACCTTAAACTTGGACAACCAACGCCAAGCTGGCCTAGCCTTCTCCGTCCCTCCATCGCAATAACCGGAAGTACAGGAATATTAACCTGTTTTCCATCGACTACGCTTTTCAGCCTCGCCTTAGGGACCGACTAACCCTGCGTCGATTAACGTTGCGCAGGAAACCTTGGTCTTTCGGCGTGGGTGTTTTTCACACCCATTGTCGTTACTCATGTCAGCATTCGCACTTCTGATACCTCCAGCAAGCTTCTCAACTCACCTTCACAGGCTTACAGAACGCTCCTCTACCGCATCACCTAAGTGATACCCGTAGCTTCGGTGTATGGTTTGAGCCCCGTTACATCTTCCGCGCAGGCCGACTCGACTAGTGAGCTATTACGCTTTCTTTAAAGGGTGGCTGCTTCTAAGCCAACCTCCTAGCTGTCTAAGCCTTCCCACATCGTTTCCCACTTAACCATAACTTTGGGACCTTAGCTGACGGTCTGGGTTGTTTCCCTTTTCACGACGGACGTTAGCACCCGCCGTGTGTCTCCCATGCTCGGCACTTGTAGGTATTCGGAGTTTGCATCGGTTTGGTAAGTCGGGATGACCCCCTAGCCGAAACAGTGCTCTACCCCCTACAGTGATACATGAGGCGCTACCTAAATAGCTTTCGAGGAGAACCAGCTATCTCCGAGCTTGATTAGCCTTTCACTCCGATCCACAGGTCATCCGCTAACTTTTCAACGGTAGTCGGTTCGGTCCTCCAGTCAGTGTTACCTAACCTTCAACCTGCCCATGGATAGATCGCCCGGTTTCGGGTCTATTCCCAGCGACTAGACGCCCTATTAAGACTCGCTTTCGCTACGCCTCCCCTATTCGGTTAAGCTCGCCACTGAAAATAAGTCGCTGACCCATTATACAAAAGGTACGCAGTCACAGAACAAAGTCTGCTCCCACTGCTTGTACGCATACGGTTTCAGGATCTATTTCACTCCCCTCTCCGGGGTTCTTTTCGCCTTTCCCTCACGGTACTAGTTCACTATCGGTCAGTCAGTAGTATTTAGCCTTGGAGGATGGTCCCCCCATATTCAGACAAAGTTTCTCGTGCTCCGTCCTACTCGATTTCATGACTAAGAGATTTTCGCGTACAGGGCTATCACCCACTATGGCCGCACTTTCCAGAGCGTTCCGCTAATCTCAAAGCCACTTAAGGGCTAGTCCCCGTTCGCTCGCCACTACTAAGGGAATCTCGGTTGATTTCTTTTCCTCAGGGTACTTAGATGTTTCAGTTCCCCTGGTTCGCCTCTTGCACCTATGTATTCAGTACAAGATAACCATCTTATGATGGCTGGGTTCCCCCATTCAGACATCTCCGGATCAAAGTCTGTTTGCCGACTCCCCGAAGCTTTTCGCAGGCTACCACGTCTTTCATCGCCTCTGACTGCCAAGGCATCCACCGTATGCGCTTCTTCACTTGACCATATAACCCCAAGCAATCTGGTTATACTATGAAGACGACATTCGCCGAAAATTCGCAAAACTCTTAAGAGTCACTCACAAATTTTACCTTAGCCTGAACATACACCAGTGAAAGTGCTGTTCAGTCTATCTTTCTATCACATACCCAAATTTTTAAAGAACGATCTAGTCAAAGACTAGAAATCAACATTCACCATCACTCGATGGAATGCTCATTTCTAAGCTCTTACTTCAGAAGCAGTAGTGGTGGAGCCAAGCGGGATCGAACCGCTGACCTCCTGCGTGCAAGGCAGGCGCTCTCCCAGCTGAGCTATGGCCCCGTATTTCTACAGGCGTTTCCCACACAAAATTGGTGGGTCTGGGCAGATTCGAACTGCCGACCTCACCCTTATCAGGGGTGCGCTCTAACCAACTGAGCTACAGACCCAATTTCGGGCTGCTTCTATCGTCTTCTTCAATGAATCAAGCAATTCGTGTGGGAGCTTATGGTACAGCTGAGTCGTCGATTAAGGAGGTGATCCAGCCGCAGGTTCCCCTACGGCTACCTTGTTACGACTTCACCCCAGTCATGAATCACACCGTGGTAACCGTCCCCCCGAAGGTTAGACTAGCTACTTCTGGTGCAACCCACTCCCATGGTGTGACGGGCGGTGTGTACAAGGCCCGGGAACGTATTCACCGCGACATTCTGATTCGCGATTACTAGCGATTCCGACTTCACGCAGTCGAGTTGCAGACTGCGATCCGGACTACGATCGGTTTTATGGGATTAGCTCCACCTCGCGGCTTGGCAACCCTCTGTACCGACCATTGTAGCACGTGTGTAGCCCAGGCCGTAAGGGCCATGATGACTTGACGTCATCCCCACCTTCCTCCGGTTTGTCACCGGCAGTCTCCTTAGAGTGCCCACCATAACGTGCTGGTAACTAAGGACAAGGGTTGCGCTCGTTACGGGACTTAACCCAACATCTCACGACACGAGCTGACGACAGCCATGCAGCACCTGTCTCAATGTTCCCGAAGGCACCAATCCATCTCTGGAAAGTTCATTGGATGTCAAGGCCTGGTAAGGTTCTTCGCGTTGCTTCGAATTAAACCACATGCTCCACCGCTTGTGCGGGCCCCCGTCAATTCATTTGAGTTTTAACCTTGCGGCCGTACTCCCCAGGCGGTCAACTTAATGCGTTAGCTGCGCCACTAAGAGCTCAAGGCTCCCAACGGCTAGTTGACATCGTTTACGGCGTGGACTACCAGGGTATCTAATCCTGTTTGCTCCCCACGCTTTCGCACCTCAGTGTCAGTATCAGTCCAGGTGGTCGCCTTCGCCACTGGTGTTCCTTCCTATATCTACGCATTTCACCGCTACACAGGAAATTCCACCACCCTCTACCATACTCTAGCTTGTCAGTTTTGAATGCAGTTCCCAGGTTGAGCCCGGGGCTTTCACATCCAACTTAACAAACCACCTACGCGCGCTTTACGCCCAGTAATTCCGATTAACGCTTGCACCCTCTGTATTACCGCGGCTGCTGGCACAGAGTTAGCCGGTGCTTATTCTGTCGGTAACGTCAAAATTGCAGAGTATTAATCTACAACCCTTCCTCCCAACTTAAAGTGCTTTACAATCCGAAGACCTTCTTCACACACGCGGCATGGCTGGATCAGGCTTTCGCCCATTGTCCAATATTCCCCACTGCTGCCTCCCGTAGGAGTCTGGACCGTGTCTCAGTTCCAGTGTGACTGATCATCCTCTCAGACCAGTTACGGATCGTCGCCTTGGTGAGCCATTACCTCACCAACTAGCTAATCCGACCTAGGCTCATCTGATAGCGCAAGGCCCGAAGGTCCCCTGCTTTCTCCCGTAGGACGTATGCGGTATTAGCGTCCCTTTCGAGACGTTGTCCCCCACTACCAGGCAGATTCCTAGGCATTACTCACCCGTCCGCCGCTGAATCCAGGAGCAAGCTCCTTTCATCCGCTCGACTTGCATGTGTTAGGCCTGCCGCCAGCGTTCAATCTGAGCCATGATCAAACTCTTCAGTTCAAACATCTTTGGGTTTTGAGAAAACCCTAAACTTGGCTCAGCAATCGTTGGTTACATCTTTGATTTCTCGCGAAGTAACTTGTGATGCTGATAATCTGTTGACTAGCAGTCTGATACCACAAGCACCCACACGAATTGCTTGATTCAGTTGTTAAAGAGCGGTTGGTTAAGATCTTTCGTCTCAACCGAGGCGCGCATTCTACAGCAGCCTCATTTGCTGTCAAGTGATTATTTTCAGAAGTTTTCAAGGATTTCCTTAACAACTTCAACCACTTGCGCTTTCGATCTCTCGTCAGCGGGAGGCGAATTCTACAGCGTTACTCGCTGCTGTCAACACCTCTTTTTCAACTTCCTTTCGGCTTCGATGACCTGAAGCAACCTGCCGCCGAAAACTGCGTAACTCATTGTTTACCAAGGAGTTTTCCGTTTCGACTGCGCCGGAAGTGGGGCGAATTATAGGCTTCTAAAATTCGCCGTCAACCCTTAATTTCAGATTTATTCAGACTTAAGCGTAATACGCGCAAATGCCTTCTTCCCAGCCTGGCAAACATGGGTTGCACCCAAGACATATATAAAGGAGCGATCCACAACCTCTCCGTCTATACGCACACCACCAGAACCAAGCAGATCCCGCGCAACAGCCGAGTTCTTCACCAGGCCCGCTTTATTAAGGACAGCAGCGATCGGCATATCCTCGGCAGCGGTCAACTCGATCTCAGGCAAATCATCCGGCAGCTCGCCATCCTTCATGCGATTGCCTGCCGCACGGTGGGCATTAGCCGCAGCCTCCTCACCATGGAAACGCGCAACAATCTCTTCAGCCAGCTTGATCTTGATATCGCGCGGATTGGCACCCGCCTCTACATCAGCCCGGAAGGCATTGATCTCATCCATGGAGCGGAAGCTAAGCAGTTCGAAATAACGCCACATCAACGCATCTGGAATGGAAACCAGCTTGCCATACATCACGCCCGGCGCTTCCTGGATACCGACGTAGTTGCCCAAAGACTTGGACATCTTCTTCACACCATCCAACCCTTCAAGCAACGGCATGGTCAGGATGCATTGAGCCTCCTGACCATAACCGCGCTGCAACTCGCGCCCCATCAGCAAATTGAACTTCTGATCGGTACCGCCCAACTCGACGTCCGCACGCAAGGCAACCGAGTCATACCCCTGAACCAGTGGGTAGAGGAATTCGTGAATGGCGATTGGCTGATTGGTCGTGTAGCGCTTATCGAAGTCATCGCGCTCGAGCATACGCGCGACGGTGTACTGAGAAGTCAGGCGAATGAAGTCGGCCGGCCCCATCTGATCCATCCAGGTGGAGTTGAATGCCACTTCGGTCTTCGCTGGATCAAGAATCTTGAACACCTGAGTCTTGTAGGTCTCGGCATTCTCGAGAACCTGCTCGCGAGTAAGCGGAGGACGCGTTGCACTCTTACCACTCGGATCACCAATCATCCCGGTGAAGTCGCCAATCAGGAAGATCACCTGGTGACCCAACTCCTGGAACTGGCGCAGCTTATTAATAAGCACGGTATGGCCCAGATGCAGATCCGGCGCAGTCGGATCGAAGCCCGCCTTAATACGCAGCGGCTGGCCGCGCTTGAGCTTTTCAATCAGCTCGGACTCGACCAACAGTTCTTCGGCACCACGTTTGATCAGCGCTAGCTGCTCTTCAACCGACTTCATAACAGACCCGCAAGGCTCAGATTCAAAGGGAACCAACCATACAAGATCGCACGTCAAATACAAGGTTTGCCCGGCGCACGGAAGCCAATCCACAGATAGGACGTCCGCAGACTTGCTTCAGAGATGATTTGGTTATATTTTATACAGTTATTTCATATTCATCATGTCATTCATCTTTTTCCAATTCATCTTTTTCAAAGTCAAAAATTACCTATGACCAAAGAATCGTCTAAAGCGCCACCGCTTTACCCGAAGACCCACCTGCTGGCCGCAAGTGGCATCGCCGCTCTTCTGAGCCTGGCGCTTCTGGTATTTCCCTCCAGTGATGTTGAAGCTAAAAAGACGACCCTGAGTCTTGAACTGGAAAGCCCTGCTGAACAACTGACACAAGATCAAGACGCTGCCGAGGCCGTCCAAGCCACAAATGAACCCGCAGCATCTCCTTTTGCGCAGATAGATGACAGCGCGCAAGACACTCAGGAAGCCGCTCAAGCCGCACCGGCACCAGTCCTCGAACAAAAGAAGACGCCAAACCACAGGGAAGTGATCGTCGCCAAGGGAGATACCCTCTCCACCCTGTTCGAGAAGGTCGGTCTTCCGGCCACTTCGGTGCATGACGTACTGGCCAGCAACAAGCAGGCGAAGCAGTTCAGTCAACTTAAGCACGGACAGAAACTCGAATTCGAACTAAGCCCGGATGGCCAACTGACCAATCTGCACAGCAAAGTCAGCGACCTCGAAACCATTTCGCTGACCAAGAATGACAAGGGCTACACGTTCAACCGTACTACCGCCAAACCAACCGTACGCTCCGCCTATGTTCACGGCGTGATCAATAGCTCGCTGTCACAGTCCGCCGCCCGCGCCGGCCTGTCCCACAGCCTGACCATGGACATGGCCAGTGTGTTTGGCTACGACGTCGACTTTGCTCAGGATATTCGCCAGGGAGACGAATTCGATGTGATCTACGAGCAGAAGGTCGTCAATGGCAAGGCTGTCGGCAACGGGCCGATCCTGTCCGCACGCTTCACCAACCGTGGCAAGACCTATACCGCCGTGCGCTACACCAACAAACAAGGCAACAGCAGCTACTACACCGCTGACGGCAACAGCATGCGCAAGGCGTTCATTCGCACCCCGGTAGATTTCGCCCGCATTAGCTCCAAGTTCTCCATGGGCCGAAAGCACCCGATCCTAAACAAGATCCGCGCCCACAAAGGCGTTGATTACGCAGCCCCTCGCGGCACGCCGATCAAGGCAGCCGGTGACGGAAAGGTACTGTTGGCCGGACGTCGTGGTGGTTACGGCAATACCGTCATCATCCAGCACGGCAACACCTACCGCACGCTGTATGGTCATATGCAGGGCTTTGCCAAAGGCGTACAGACGGGCAGCACCGTCAAACAGGGCCAGGTGATTGGCTATATCGGCACCACCGGCCTGTCGACCGGCCCGCACCTGCACTATGAGTTCCAGGTCAATGGCGTCCATGTCGATCCGTTGGGTCAG
The DNA here is from genome assembly GCF_050990305.1 of Pseudomonas putida. GTDB lineage: Bacteria > Pseudomonadota > Gammaproteobacteria > Pseudomonadales > Pseudomonadaceae > Aquipseudomonas > Aquipseudomonas putida_AH. The sequence continues at coordinate 5,940,318 of NZ_CP158817.1, forward strand.
AAGGTGGCTATGGCCGATCCGATCTCCAAGGCGGAGCGCGCACGCTTCCTCGCCCAGAGCCAGCCGCTGATGGCTCGCATGGATCAAGAGAAAGCCACCATGCTCGCCTCGAAGCGCTAAGCCATGGCGCTTTACATAGGTGTAATGTCCGGGACCAGCCTTGATGGCCTGGACATAGCGCTGATCGAGCAATCTCCGGCGATCAGGCTGATCGCCACGCACTACATCCCCATGCCCGAATCTCTGCGCGCCGAGCTGCTTGGCTTGTGCGCCAGCGGTTCAGACGAGATTGCCCGATCCGCCATTGCCCAGCAGAACTGGGTGAAACTGGCAGCACAAGGCATTAACGCCCTGCTAGTCCAATATCAGCTAAAACCTGATGACATTCGCGCAATCGGCAGTCACGGACAGACCATTCGGCACGAGCCGGCGCGAGGCTTCACGGTGCAGATTGGCAACCCCGCCCTGCTGACCGAGTTGACCGGCATCACAGTGGTCAGCGACTTCCGCAGCCGTGACGTTGCAGCCGGTGGGCAAGGCGCACCGTTGGTTCCTGCCTTTCACGAAGCACTATTCGAAGAACGAACCGGCAATCGAGCGGTACTGAATATTGGCGGCTTTAGCAATCTCAGCCTGATCGAACCCGACAAGCCTGTTGCCGGCTTCGACTGCGGCCCGGGGAATGTGCTGATGGACGCCTGGATTCACCAGCAACGCGGTGAAAACTATGACCGTGACGGCCAATGGGCGGCCTGCGGCAAGGTCGAACCGATCTTGCTGAAGGCGCTGCTCAGCGATCCATTTTTTGTGACCCAAGGCCCGAAAAGTACGGGCCGTGAAGTGTTCAACCTGCCATGGCTAATGCAGCACCTGGCGCAGTTGCCGGCTTTCGCCGCCGAAGACGTACAGGCAACGCTGCTTGAGCTGACCGCATTGACCATCGTCGAGTCACTGCAAGGGGCCCAAGCGCACACTCAGGAAGTGCTGGTCTGCGGCGGCGGTGCGCATAACGCCACGTTGATGAATCGCCTGTCCTGCCTGCTGCCGAAGGCGAAAGTCAGCAGCACATCCGCATACGGTGTAGATCCCGACTGGGTCGAAGCCATGGCCTTTGCCTGGCTCGCCCACTGCTGCCTCGAAGGCATCGCTGCCAACCGCCCGAGCGTCACCGGGGCCCGCGGCTTGCGAGTCCTGGGCGCTATCTACCCCGCTTGAACACCAGACAGCAAAACGCCGCAGGGCTGTAAGGCCCTGCGGCGTTTTGATGATCCGGGACGCTGATCAGATCGAGAACGATGAGCCACAGCCACAGGTGGTGGTCGCGTTCGGGTTCTTGATGACGAAGCGCGAACCTTCCAGACCTTCCTGGTAATCCACTTCGGCACCCGCCAGATACTGAAAGCTCATCGGATCGACAACCAGACTCACGCCTTCGCGTTCGACGATGGTGTCGTCATCGGCCACTTCTTCATCGAAGGTGAAGCCGTACTGAAAACCTGAACAACCGCCGCCCGTAACAAATACGCGCAGCTTCAAGCGATCATTCCCCTCTTCATCGACCAGGCTCTTCACCTTGTGCGCGGCACCGTGGGTGAATTGCAAAGCCGTGGGGGTGAAGGATTCAACGCTCATGCTGACTATCTCCCGGCGCTACGCCGTCATATTGCGTGATGACGCGCATTATCCGCTTGTCCTAGAAAATCGGTCAACTATTGTTATGGTATATCAACCACTCCAATCGTCGACCCCGAATGCAAAAAGGCCCGTTTAACGGGCCTTTTTCACAGCAAGAAATAGCGCCTTACGGCAGCATGCCCGCATGGGACAGCCCCAGACGCTCATCCAGCCCGAACAGGATGTTCATGTTCTGAACAGCCTGGCCCGACGCGCCTTTGACCAGGTTGTCGATGACCGACAGCACGACCACCAGATCACCGTCCTGCGGACGATGCACCGCGATACGGCACACGTTGGCGCCACGTACGCTACGGGTTTCCGGATGGCTACCCGCCGGCATCACGTCGACGAACGGCTCATTGGCATAGCGTTTTTCAAACAACGCCTGCAGATCCACCGAGCGATCCACGACGGTCGCGTAGAGCGTCGAATGGATACCACGAATCATTGGAGTCAGGTGCGGAACGAAGGTCAGGCCAACGTCCTTGCCCGCGGCACGACGCAAGCCTTGGCGAATTTCCGGCAAGTGACGGTGACCTTTGACGGCGTAAGCCTTCATGCTTTCCGACGTCTCGGAGTACAACGAACCTACCGCCGCACCACGACCGGCACCGCTGACGCCGGATTTGCAGTCGGCAATAAGGCGCGAAGCATCAGCCAGACCGGCTTCAAGCAGTGGCAGGAAACCCAATTGCGTCGCGGTCGGATAGCAACCTGGTACAGCAATCAGCCGCGCTTTCTTGATTTGCTCACGATTGACTTCCGGAAGACCGTAAACCGCCTCGTCCAGCAACGCTGGCGCGCCGTGCGGTTGGCCATACCACTTGGCCCACTCTTCAGCATCTTGCAGACGGAAGTCCGCGGACAGATCGATGACCTTGGTCCCCGCTGCCAACAGCTCACCTGCCAGAGCGTGCGCAACGCCGTGAGGTGTTGCGAAGAACACCACGTCGCAGGCGCCCAGGGTCTTGATGTCCGGAACGCTGAACGCGAGGCCGTCGTAGTGGCCTCGCAGGTTCGGGTACATGTCAGCCACGGCCAGGCCGGCCTCGGATCGGGAAGTGATCACTACCACTTCTGCCTGCGGATGCTGTGCCAACAGACGCAGCAGTTCGACACCGGTGTAACCCGTGCCGCCGACGATACCGACCTTGACCATAAACCTGCCCTCAACGAACCCACTGGAAAGCCGTCGATAATAGGGGCGTCGCGCGCCTGCGACAACCGGCAAGGTGACGTGCGGAGTGTCAACCCTCTACTATCCGGGCTACCGTGAACCTGGGAATAAACAAAAATGCTTTATCTATGGCTCAAAGCTTTTCACATCATCAGTGTCGTGTGCTGGTTTGCCGGCCTGTTTTATCTGCCGCGACTGTTCGTTTATCACGCGCAAAGCGAGGATACGATCAGCAAGGAACGCTTCAGCGTCATGGAGCGCAAGTTGTATCGCGGCATCATGGGCCCGGCGATGATCGCTACATTGATTTTCGGCATCGCAATGATCAGCCTGAACCCAGGCATCTTCAGTCTGGGTAAGTGGATTCACGTCAAGCTGACTCTGGTGGTTTTGCTGATCGGTTATCACCACATGTGCGGCGCCCAGGTGAAGCGTTTTGCCCGTGGCGAGAACACCCGCAGCCATGTCTATTATCGCTGGTTTAATGAAGTGCCCGTTCTGATATTGCTGGCTATCGTAATTCTGGTCGTCGTTCGGCCGTTTTAAACCCAATAGGCACCACTCACCGGGGAACCTCCAATGTCGCTGCCCGCTCTGCTCGAACAACGTCTGCGCCTGCCCGTGGTGGCCGCGCCGATGTTCCTGATTTCCAATCCGCAACTGGTGCTCGCCTGCTGCCGCAACGGTGTCGTGGGCAGTTTTCCGGCGCTGAACCAGCGTGAGAGCAGCGGCTTCAAAGCCTGGCTGGAAGAGATCGAAGCCGGGCTGGCGACATTGGAGAACCCTGCGCCGTACGCGGTGAACCTGATTGTCCACAAGAGTAACCCGCGACTGCAGGCGGACCTGGATATCTGCATCGAGCATAAGGTACCGATCATCATCACCAGCCTCGGCGCCGTGAAAGAGCTGGTCGATGCCGTCCACAGCTATGGCGGCCTAGTGTTCCACGACGTCACCACTCGCCGTCATGCCGAAAAAGCCGCCGAGGCCGGCGTGGATGGCCTGATAGCTGTCGCGGCGGGCGCTGGCGGACATGCTGGAACCTGGAGCCCTTTCTCATTGATCGCCGAGATCCGCCAGTTCTTCGACAAGACTCTACTGCTGGCCGGGTGCCTGAACCACGGCCACGAAATTCTCGCCGCGCAACTGCTTGGTGCCGATCTTGCCTACTTCGGTACGCGCTTTATCGGCACCACCGAAAGCCATGCGCCTGAGGCATATAAGGAGATGCTACTGGCAGCCAAAGCGGCAGACATCATCCATACTCCAGCCGTATCGGGCGTACCGGCGAGCTTCATGCGCCAAAGCCTGGAAGCTGCCGGATTCGACATGCTGGCCCTGCAAAACAAAGGCGAGGTCAACTTCGGCTCCAAGCTCAAGCCGTTAAGCGATGAAGCCAAGGCCTGGAAAACTGTCTGGTCCGCAGGCCAAGGGGTCGGTGAAATCGATGACTTGCCGAGCGTGGAGCAACTGGTGGCGCGTCTTGATGCCGAGTATCGAAAGGCACAGGAACACTCAGTACAACTGCGGCAGCGTTGGCCCCGCTGAAAGATTGTGGCCAGTCTTCCCTGGCTGGCCCTACAGTCCAGATACTCAAACACTCGCGACAAGGATGCCTCGGCAATGAGCGAAAACCGTTTCAGAATCGTATTCGACGGCACGCTACTGCCGGGTATTGATATCACCACTGCCAAGAGCAATCTCGCTGCGCTGTACAAAAGCGAAGTCACTGACGTAGAACGTCTTTTCAACGGCCAGCCAGTCACACTCAAACGCGAACTCTCACAGGCCGATGCACAGGCTTACTTGCATGCGCTGAAGAACACCGGCATCGACGCGCGCATCGAGCCCGAACCCTCGATCGAACTGAACCTGTCGGACGCCCGCCATGACGCGCCTGCAGCCACCGCGGCGGAGCCCGAATCCCCTTATGCCCCTCCGCGTGCCATGGTCGGTGACAGCTTGCCCGAGTTCGCCACCCTGAAGCCGTTCAGCGTCGAAGGGCGGATCGGCCGTCTGCGCTTTCTCGCCTGGACCATGGTACTGAGCCTGGTGACCCTGCCCATCGTCGGCGTGTTCGCACTCATCGGCCTCGGACTGGTGAGTGGTGATTCCACCACGGGACTGATCATCGGCGGCATCTTTGCCTTCTTCCTGTTCCTCGCATTCCTGATCATCAGCATTCTGTTCACGGTTCAGCGCCTGCACGATATCGGCTGGTCAGGCTGGCTCTGGCTGTTGAACTTCGTCCCCTTCGTCGGCAGCTTCTTCCCGCTGGTGATCACGGTCGTACCGGGCAACACCGGCGCCAACCGTTATGGCCCGCCCCCCCCGCCCAACAGCACAGCAGTCAAAGTGCTGTGTTCATTGTGGATTGTGCTCATAGGCCTGGGTTTCGTCGGCGCTATGATGGGCGGGATCTCCGCGATCCAGCAGGAATACGAAAGTAGCCTGGAAAGCAGCTACGAAAGTGGCCCTGCGGTTACCAATGAAATTGACGTCGAGACCGAATCACCTGCAAATTCCGCCGACGATGCAGCCGAAGAAGCTCAGCCCCCTGTAGACTCTGCGCAAGAATGAACAGCGCTCCCTGCTCGTGACACCTGCGTCGCGGTGCGGAGCTGTTGCGATGGAGAACTGCATGACCCGTTACGCTCTGATCACCGGCGCTTCCAGCGGCATTGGCCTGGCCATGGCCGAAGCGCTGGCCCGGCGCGGCCGCAGCCTGATATTGGTGGCCCGACAGCGTGATCAGCTGGAAAGTATTGCGATTGAACTGACCCAACGGTTTGGTGTGGAAGTGTTGTTCCGTGCCTGCGACCTGGGTGAACCCCTGCGGCTGTCCGGATTTCTGCTGGAACTGGAGGAAGGTGACCGGCAGATTGATCTGTTGGTCAACTGCGCCGGTATCGGCACATGCGGCCCATTCCTGGCGCAGGATTGGATGACCGAACAGGATCTGATCGAAGTCAACATTCTGGCCCTCACTCGCCTGTGTCACGCCATCGGCAACAGCATGGCGCTGCAGGGCGGCGGGCAGATTCTGAACGTCGCCTCGGTCGCAGCCTTCCACCCCGGCCCTTGGATGAGCACTTATTACGCGAGCAAGGCTTATGTGCTGCACTTTTCCGAGGGATTGCGCGTCGAGCTGAAAAAATGCGCGGTCAAGGTCTCGGTGCTCTGCCCCGGCCCAACCCGCACGGCGTTTTTCCGCACCGCGCAGCTGAACACCGACAAACTGGCAGACAGCAAGTTGCTGATGAGTCCTGAGGAAGTCGCGCTCTATACCGTGCGAGCGCTGGAGAAAAATCGCGCCATTATCATTCCCGGACGGCGTAACCGCTGGTTCGCTACCCTGCCCCGCTTCGGCTCACGCTGGTTGATCCGGACAATCACCGGCATGGTCAACAAGGCTTACTGCCCACGGTAAAACACTGGGCTGGCGCATGCCCCATGGGTACACTCAGGCCAGCCCAAACAACGGAGAAAACAGCTGTGGATACTCTGTTCACCAAGATCATCAACCGGGAGATCCCGGCGAAGATCATTTTCGAAGACGATCAGGTTATCGCCTTCCACGACATCGCCCCACAGGCACCGGTGCATTTTCTGGTAGTCCCGAAAAAACCGGTGCGCACCTTGAATGACCTGACCGAGGACGACAAGGCACTGGCCGGGCACATTCTGTTCACCGCCCAGCGCCTGGCCCTGGAGCTGGGTTGCGAAGAAGGTTTCCGCGTGGTCATGAACTGCAATGACCTGGGGGGCCAAACTGTTTATCACATTCATATGCATGTGCTCGGTCAGCGCCAGATGCACTGGCCGCCGGGCTGATTCAGTCACCGCTTGCGTAGGAGCGAGGCTTGCCCGCGAACCAGGCACCCCGGTCTTTGCTAGAAACCGTGTTGCGGGGTTCGCGGGCAAGCCTCGCTCCTACAGATTGCGCTGCATCACAATGACCCAACGCAAACCTTCCCCGGCCGATTGGGTTAAACTGGCCACCGAGATTCTTCCGGAGGTCAGCATGACTACCCAACGTCACTACTCGCCAATTGACCGTCTTCTGCTGCAAGCCGATGCCGCGATGCGTACCTTGCTGCCCTTCAGTGGCCAACCGTACCGTCCGTCGCCCGCCATCGTGCAGCCAGATGCAAAAATGAGCGATGAAGAGACCCGGCACGTTGCCGGCCTGATGCGCATCAACCATACCGGTGAAGTCTGTGCCCAGGCGCTATACCAAGGGCAAGCCTTGACCGCCAAGCTGCCGCAAGTACGCGCAGCCATGGAACATGCCGCCGAAGAAGAAATCGACCATCTGGTCTGGTGCGAGCAACGCATTCATCAGTTGGGCAGCCACACCAGCATTCTCAACCCACTGTTCTACGGTATGTCGTTCGGGATCGGTGCGGTTGCTGGGCTGATCAGCGACAAAGTCAGCCTGGGTTTCGTTGCGGCGACGGAAGATCAGGTGTGTAAGCATTTGAACGAACACCTTGAGCAACTGCCGGCGGAAGATGAAAAATCCCGCGCGATTCTTGAGCAGATGCGCATAGATGAAGAGCAACACGCGGAAAGTGCGCTGGAGGCTGGTGGTTTCCGTTTTCCGGCACCGGTGAAGTTCGGCATGAGCTTGATGGCCAAGGTGATGACCAAGAGTACCTACCGAATCTAATTAATGTAGGAGCGAGGCTTGCCCGCGATGGCGATTTCAAAGACACCATCGCGGGCAAACCTCGCTCCTACAATAATGCTGTTCATTTAAGAGATAGATCGCGCAAGTAATTACCGGTGGCGAGCGAGCTTGCTCGCGTTGGGGCGCGAAGCGACCCCAAAAAATGGGACTGCTACGCAGTCCAGCGGGAGCAAGCTCCCTCGCCACAGTTACAGTGATTGTTCTTAAGTGAACAGCATTACGCTCCTACAAGGGTTTTCGTGAATCATGAAAAAAGGCGACTGCCGTGAGGTAGTCGCCTTTTTTTGTGCTCGAGAGTCTTAGTTCGGCATGTTGCGCGCGTAGAAGATTTCGAGCATTTCGTGCTTAACACGCTCGGTCACCTGAGCACGCTGCTCGGCGGACAGATTGCTGGTGGCATCGCCGAACAGGTAGTTATCCAGTTCGAAGTTCTTCAGCAGCATTTTGGTGTGGAACAGGTTCTCCTGGTACACGTTCACGTCAGTCATCTGGTACGCGTCGCGGGTGTCTTCGGAGAGGTAGTTCTGGATCGAGTTGATCTCGTGATCGATGAAGTGCTTGTTGCCTTCGACATCACGGGTGAAACCGCGCACACGGTAATCCACGGTCACGATGTCCGAATCGAACTGGTGAATCAGGAAGTTGAGCGCTTTGAGCGGTGAAATGACACCACAGGTCGACACGTCGATGTCCACACGGAAGGTCGCAATACCTGCATCCGGATGGATCTCCGGGTAGGTATGTACCGTGATATGACTCTTGTCGAGATGAGCCAGGATGATTTCCGGCAGCGGGCCCGGAGACTCTTCGATCTGGCTTTCGGTCGGGGTCACCGGTTCTTCTGAAATCAGAATCGTGACGCTGGCACCCTGAGGCTCATAGTTCTGACTGGCAATGTTCAGAATGTTGGCACCAATGATTTCGACAACTTCCGTGAGGATCTGCGTCAGGCGCTCCGCGTTGTACTCTTTATTGATGTACTCGACGTAAGCCTGTTGGTCTTGCGGGGTTTCCGCGTAGCAGATGTCATAGATGTTGAAGCTCAAGGTCTTTGTCAGGTTATTGAACCCGTGGAGCTTGAGTTTGCTTTTCACCGTTAAAAACTCTCTATGTATTGCGGCCCGGCCGCGTGATCAAGCATGCCCGTCAGATGCGAACGACGCACCTGCGTAGGACGGTTAACACCTCTTCGCGATGGCGATTTTGGTTGTCTGTTCGGGTGCGTGGCCTATCGGCTGACGGGCCACTACCCTGAAAAAAGTGGCGCATTATGCAGACGTCAGCAGGGGATCGCCAGAGTCTGCACCGCTTTTATGATAGTTGAATGTCGATTCAACCGAGCTCGATGATCTCGTAGTCGTGGGTGATCTCGACACCGGCTGCGCCCAGCATGATCGACGCCGAGCAATACTTTTCAGCGGACAGCTCAATGGCGCGCTTGACCTGAGCTTCTTTCAGGCCGCGTCCCTTGACCACGAAGTGCATATGGATCTTGGTGAAGACTTTCGGATCTTCGGTGGCGCGTTCGGCTTCAAGGAAGGCTTCGCAGCTTTCAACGGCCTGGCGAGATTTCTTGAGGATGCTGACCACATCGAAGTTGCTGCAACCACCAACACCCAGCAGGAGCATTTCCATTGGCCGGACACCCAAGTTACGACCACCGGCATCGGGTGGACCGTCCATGACCACGACATGACCGCTACCGGATTCGCCGAGGAACATGGCTTCGCCAGCCCATTGGATGCGTGCCTTCATCGCCAAGACTCCACTGTATAAAAAAGGGTCGCCAGCTTAGCACAGGCCTTTGATAGACAGCGTTGGCTTCCCAGGAAGTGTCCTACAGCCTTGTAGGTAATTTCTCGAATAATGCCGGAAGTGTCTGTTAAGCTGACGTCAATTCAATGGCGCATAGCCAGTTTTACCGTAGTGTCCGCCTTTCATAAAAAAAACCAAACATACCGTGCAGTCTTTTCGGGATACAACCATGGTTGCTATTACCCCCACACCCAAAATCAAGAACCTCGACAAGCTGTTGATGCATTGCCAGCGTCGTCGCTATCAGGCCAAAACCAACATCATTTGTGCCGGTGATCGTTCGGAAACGTTGTTTTTCATTATCAAAGGTTCGGTCACGATCCTGATCGAAGATGACGACGGCCGGGAAATGATCATCGCCTACCTGAACGCCGGGGATTTTTTCGGCGAGCTGGGCCTGTTTGAGCAAGCGGGTCTTGAGCAGGAACGTAGCGCCTGGGTACGCGCCAAGGTCGAATGCGAAGTCGCGGAAATCAGCTACGCGAAATTCCGTGAGTTGTCACAGCAGGACCCAGACATCCTTTACGTGTTAAGCGGACAAATCGCACAACGCCTGCGCAATACCACCCGCAAGGTCGGCGACCTGGCATTCTTTGATGTGACCGGTCGCGTCGCTCGCTGCCTGCTGGAACTGTGCAAGCAGCCCGACGCCATGACTCATCCAGACGGTATGCAGATCAAAGTGACCCGTCAGGAAATCGGCAGGATTGTCGGGTGTTCGCGAGAGATGGTTGGTCGCGTGCTCAAAGATCTGGAGGAACGCAACCTGGTGGACGTCAAAGGCAAGACCATGGTGGTCTTCGGTACACGCTAACCACGCTAACTTTGAAGCTTCAAGCGTCGAACATCTGCGCCAGCATTTGGCGGTAAAGCTGATCGAGACGTCCCAGCGCATCGGGGGCCGTGAACTTTTCATGCAGGGCGATGTGGCTTTCGGCACGCACCCGCTGCTCCAATCCGCACGCTTGGTTGAAACGATTGACCGCAGCGACCATCGATTCGCGCTCGTTATCGAGCAGCATTGCACCGTGCACCAGCCCTACCGGGCGCTGACCGCCCTGACTCTGGCGCCAGCGCTGGGCGGTGCCGACCATCTTGCGCCCATCCAGATTGACGTTGAAGCGGCCATCGCAGAACGCGCCGTCGATTTCCCCCAGTGACGACGTGCCACCCAATTCATCCAGCAAATCACAGATCGGATCACACAGACGCCGGTAACCGGATTCAATGCGATTCAGATCCCCTTCGCTGCGTGGTGGCGCGTAAACCAGTGCGATATTGATCGTCGACGCTGATTGCGGCACCGGTTCACCACCGGTTTCGCGCAGCAGCACTGGCCAACCCGCCGCAGCGGAGATTTGGCAGGCATGATCGAAGCCAGGCAGTCGATTCAAACGTCGCGGCATGACCAGCGCTCGATCACTGGGCTGCCAGAACAGCAATCCGAAATCCGCATCGCCGGCACAGACCGATGCCAACAGATCTTGTTCGGCTTGCAGACCGGCTTCGATGGTCAGGGAGATGGGTGAGGTCATAAGGGATTCCGTAGGACATGCAGTCTGTGGTGCATCTTATGCCGTCTTCGCGAGCAGGCTCGCTCCTACAGTAGTTCGTGTACCGCCGATCTAGTGTGGGAGCGAGCCTGCTCGCGAAGGGGTCGACTCATTCTGAAGACAATCAGTCGAGTGTAGAACCACTCACCGAAACACCGCGCTCAGGGAAGAACAAACGCTGCAACTCTGTACCCGGGCTCTCGGCACGCATGAACGCTTCGCCCACCAGGAACGCATAGACGTCGCTGATTTCCATCAACTCGACATCAGCACGGTTGAGAATGCCGCTTTCGGTGATCACCAGACGATCACGCGGGATGCGTGGCAACAGGTCGAGAGTGGTTTCCAGGCTGACATCGAAGGTATGCAGGTTGCGATTGTTGATACCCACCAACGGCGTGTCGAGGGTTTTCAAGGCCCGCTCCAGTTCGTCGCCGTCATGGACTTCCACCAGCACATCGAGACCGACGCCTTTGGCCACCGATGCCAGCTCGGCCATTTTCACGTCATCCAGGGCGGAGACGATCAAAAGCACGCAGTCTGCACCCATGGCACGGGCTTCGACGATCTGGTACGGATCGATCATGAAGTCCTTGCGGATCACCGGCAGCTTGCAGGCTGCGCGAGCCTGTTGCAGGTACGTGTCGGCCCCCTGGAAGTAATCGATATCGGTCAGCACCGACAAGCAGGTCGCCCCGCCCTTCTCGTAGCTTTTGGCGATTTCGGCAGGAACGAAGTTCTCGCGGATCACACCTTTGCTTGGCGAAGCTTTCTTGATCTCGGCAATGACTGCCGGCTGTTTCAACTTAGCCTGAGCCAGCAATGCCTGGGCAAACCCACGGGGTGCATCGGCCGCCTTGGCCAGAACTTCCAGCTCCGCAAGGCTTACACGAGCACTACGCTCGGCAACTTCTTCGACCTTGCGTGCCAGAATCTTTTCCAGAACCGTCGGTACACTCATCCCTCATTCTCCACTTTGAATACCGCGGTAAACGCACCCAGTTCTTCGAGCTTTTCCCGAGCGAGACCGGTGTGCAGGGCATCGTGCGCAAGCTCCACGCCCTGTTTCAAACTGCTGGCCAGGTCGGCGGCATACAGTGCCGCTCCGGCGTTGAGCACAATCATTTCAGCCGCTTTCTGACCGTTCTCGGTTTTGCGTTTGCCCAGCGCATCACGGATCAACGCCAGCGAAGCTTCCGGGCCTTCGACCGACAGGCCATGCAGGCTCTGGCTCTTCATGCCCAGGTCTTCTGGCTCGACCCAGTATTCGGTGATCTGGTCGTTCTTGAGTTCAGCGACAAAAGTTGGCGCCGCCAGACTGAATTCGTCCAGACCGTCCTTTGAATGCACCACCAGTACATGCTTGCTGCCCAGTCGTTGCAAGACTTCAGCCAACGGCCGGCACAACGCTTGGGTAAATACACCCACCACCTGGTGTTTCACACCGGCCGGATTCGTAAGCGGGCCAAGCATGTTGAACAAGGTGCGCAAGCCAAGATCCTTGCGCGGGCCGGCGGCGTACTTCATGGCTTTGTGATGGGTCTGGGCAAACATGAAACCGATGCCGACATTATCGATGCAGCGCGCCACTTGAACCGGTGTCAGGTTCAGATAAATCCCCGCCGCTTCGAGCAAATCGGCACTGCCGCTCTTGCCCGATACTGCGCGGTTACCGTGCTTGGCCACGGTGCATCCAGCCGCCGCCACGACAAAAGCGGAAGCCGTGGACACGTTGAAGATATTCGCGCCGTCCCCCCCGGTGCCGACCACATCGACCACGCCGTCGAGGGTCTTGAGTTCGACCTGGTCCGCCAGCTCGCGCATGACCGACACCGCACCGACGATTTCATCGATGCTTTCGCTCTTCATGCGCATGGCCATCATGAACGCGCCAATCTGCGCATCCGTGCATTGCCCGGTCATGATTTCGCGCATCACATCGCGCATTTCTTCGGTGCTCAGGTCGAGGTGGTCGACGATACGGCTCAGGGCTGCCTTGATATTCATGAAAAGTCCTTAGCGCGTGCCGCCGGTTTGTTTGAGGAAGTTGGCGAACAGCTCGTGGCCCTGTTCGGTCAGGATCGACTCGGGGTGGAATTGCACGCCCTCGATGTTCAGGATTTTGTGGCGCAGGCCCATGATCTCGTCGACCGAACCGTCTTCGAACTGGGTCCAGGCGGTCAGTTCAAGGCAGTCGGGCAAGGTTTCGCGTTTGACGATCAATGAATGATAGCGGGTAACCGTCAGCGGATTATTCAAGCCGGCGAAGACGCCCTTGTCTTCGTGGAACACCGGGCTGGTCTTGCCGTGCATGACCTGGCGGGCGCGGACCACATCACCGCCAAAGGCTTGGCCGATGGACTGATGGCCCAGGCACACACCGAGAATTGGCAGCTTGCCGCCAAAGTGTTTGATGACGTCAATCGAGACGCCGGCTTCGGTCGGAGTGCAAGGACCTGGGGACACGACGATGCGCTCAGGGTTGAGGGCTTCGATTTCGGCAACGGTCAATTCATCGTTGCGCACGACTTTGACCTGGGAGCCCAGCTCACCAAGGTACTGCACAACGTTGTAGGTAAAAGAGTCGTAGTTATCGATCATCAGCAACATGGCGTTAAAAACCTCTTGAATTCACTGACTTCTAATGCAGCCTTCGAACGAAGGTCCCGCTGCGGCCTGCGCTTGATCGGTCAAGGCGGCCGGCAGACGGGCAGTTCGTGGCTCAGCCTTGTGGAGTTTGTTCAGCCAGGGCAACGGCGCGGAACATCGCGCGGCGCTTGTTCAGGGTTTCTTCCCATTCCAGCGCCGGCACCGAATCGGCGACGATGCCGCCACCGGCCTGCACATGCAGCTCGCCGTTCTTGATCACCGCCGTGCGAATCGCAATGGCGGTGTCCATGTTGCCGTTCCAGGCGAAGTAGCCGACGGCGCCGCCGTAGACACCGCGCTTGACCGGTTCCAGTTCGTCGATGATTTCCATGGCACGAATTTTCGGTGCACCGGACAAGGTACCGGCAGGCAGGATCGCCCGCAGCGCGTCCATCGCAGTCAAACCAGACTTCAATTGGCCAGTGACGTTGGACACGATGTGCATCACGTTGGAGTAACGCTCGATAACCATCTTCTCGGTGAGCTTCACCGAACCGATTTCTGACACACGACCGGTATCGTTGCGACCCAGGTCTATCAGCATCAAATGTTCGGCGATTTCCTTGTCGTCCGAGAGCAGGTCTTTTTCCAGCGCCAGGTCAGCTTCTTCGTTGGCCCCTCGCGGGCGAGTGCCGGCAATCGGGCGCACGGTGATCAGGTTGTCTTCAACCCGCACCAGCACTTCCGGCGAACTGCCAACGACATGGAAGTCGCCGAAGTTGAAGAAGTACATATAAGGCGTTGGGTTGAAGCAGCGCAGCGCACGGTACAGATCGATTGGGGCGGCTTTGAAGTCGATCGACATGCGCTGGGACGGTACGACCTGCATGCAGTCACCGGCCAGGATGTACTCCTTGATGGTGTCGACCGCTTTTTCGTAATCGTCCTGGGTGAAACTGGAGCGGAACACCGGATCGGCCGAGTTCTGCTTGCTGAAATCCAGGCCACGGCGCGGAGTGATCGGCTGACGCAGCTTTTCCAGCAGCTCTTCCAGACGTTCGCGACCTTGCTCGTAGGCGTCTTCCTGCGCTGGGTCGGCCAGGACGATCGCGTGCATCTTGCCGGCCAGGTTGTCGAACACCACGACGGCATCGGAGACCATCAGCAGAATGTCCGGCACGCCCAGCGGATCCGGGTTTGGGCACTTGCCCAGACGCTTTTCCACATAGCGCACGCAGTCGTAACCGAAATAACCCACCAGGCCGCCGTTGAAGCGCGGCAGGCCGGCGATGGTTGGCACGTTGTAGCGCGCCTTGAAGGCTTCGACGAAGGCCAACGGGTCTTCGACGTCATGGCTTTCGGTTTCGACGCCATCGACGGTCACGCTGACATGATGATCGTGAACCCGCAGCACGGTGCGGCACGGCAGGCCGATGATCGAGTAACGGCCCCATTTTTCGCCGCCCTGTACCGATTCCAGCAGGTAGGAGTTGGGCTCGTCGGCGAGCTTCAGGTAGATCGACAGCGGTGTGTCGAAGTCGGCCAGGGTTTCGCAGGCAAGCGGAATGCGGTTGTAGCCGGCAGCGGCCAAACGCAGGAATTCTTCGCGGATCATGATGTGCCTCGTGGCTTGAGGGTCTAACAGTCAGGTATGCAAACGCGCCGGATGACCGGCCAGGAAAAAGTCAGGCGCGCCAACGCCAGCGGGCCAGGGCCTTGATGACTTTCATCCAGAGTTTGCGAGTGACCACCACGATGGAATTTCCAGGAGGGGATTGAGGAGCGTCGGGCAACGTTATCTCAGCGGCCTGATCCAGGCAACCGGGAATTAGCTTGCGTAGATCGTCGATCACCAGCGAAGGCGACTCGTCGGCGATCGGACGGCCATGGTTATAGCCATAGCTGAGGGCTACGCACTTGACCCCAGCCGCTTTCGCCGCCAGCACATCACTGCGCGAATCGCCGACGAACAAGGACTGCGACGCCGGGATATTGGTCATTTTCATGACGAAAAACAGCGCAGCCGGGTCCGGCTTTTTCTGTGGCAGGGTGTCACCGCCGATGATCAGACGGAAATAACGACCGATTTTCATCTGATCCAGCAACGGCGCGACGAAGCGCTCCGGCTTGTTGGTGATCAGCGCCATCTCGACACCCTGCTTTTGCAGCCATTTCAGGGTATCGCGCACGCCGGGGTAGACCACGGTCAGCTCATGGCTCTCGCCGTAAGCCTGCATGAAAATCTCCAGCGCGGCTTCAGCCTCGGCGTCATCGACCGCCGAATGGTCAAGACCACCGGCCAGCGCACGACGAACCAGTATCGGTGCACCATTGCCAACCCACTCGCGCACCGCAGCGATTCCCGCCGGGGCACGCCCAAGTTTGAGCAGCATGTTATCCACAGCCACCGCGAGGTCCGGGACCGAATCGATCAACGTGCCATCCAGATCGAACATCACCAGCCTTGGCAGACCTCCCGGGAACAGCTGCTCGAAACCACTCATGGGCGAGCCAATGCCAGTTCGGAGCGCATCTTCTCGATCACTTCCTGGTAATTCGGGGCATTGAAGATCGCCGAACCGGCGACAAAGGTGTCGGCGCCCGCTGCGGCGATTTCACGAATGTTGTTCACATTCACGCCGCCGTCGATTTCCAGACGGATGTCGCGACCGGACGCGTCGATCAAGGCCCGTGCTTCACGCAGCTTGTCGAGGGTGCCTGGAATGAACTTCTGCCCGCCAAAGCCTGGGTTAACGCTCATCAGCAGGATCATGTCGACCTTGTCCATCACGTACTTGAGTACGTCCAGCGGGGTCGCCGGGTTGAACACCAGGCCAGACTTGCAGCCGCCTTCGCGGATCAGTTGCAGGGAACGGTCGATGTGCTGGGTGGCTTCCGGATGGAAGGTGATGTAGGTCGCGCCGGCTTCGATAAAGTCACCAACGATGCGGTCCACCGGGCTGACCATCAGGTGTGCGTCGATCGGCGCGGTCACGCCGTACTTGCGCAGCGCCGCGCAGACCATCGGGCCGATGGTCAGGTTGGGCACATAGTGGTTGTCCATGACATCGAAGTGCACGAAATCGGCGCCAGCGGCCAGGACGTTGTCCACTTCTTCACCCAGGCGGGCGAAGTCGGCGGAGAGAATCGACGGAGCAATTACGAAGGGCTGCATGACGCACCTTTTCTGAGCTAAATCACGATGGCGCGCATTGTATACCTCATGCTTTGAAGCGCGCACCGTGACCGCGATGATCAGTAAGCCGCTCGGTAGATCTTCTCGATATCGACGGCACTCAGTTTGCGCGGATTATTGCGCATCAGGCGCTCGATCCCCGCCGCTTCCGTGGCCATGGCCGGGATGGCCTCTTCGGGAACGCCAAAACTGCGCAATCCCGACGGAATTTCCACCGCGGCGCACAGCGTACTCATGGCCTCCACGGCTTTATCGGCCGCCTCATTGGCACTTAGATGGGCGGTCTTCACCCCCATGGCCTCGGCGATATCTTGCATGCGTTCGACGCAAGCCATCTTGTTCCAGGTCATGACATAGGGCAGTAGCAAGGCATTGCTCACGCCATGGGCGATGTTGAAGCGCCCACCCAGTGGATACGCCAGTGCATGCACCGCACCGACGCCGGCATTACCGAACGCCATGCCGGCCATCAGGCTCGCGGTTGCCATGTCTTCGCGAGCTTGCAGGTTGGATGGGTTGGCGTAGGCCTTTGGCAATGCCTTGGCGATCAACTTGATCGCACCGATGGCCAGCGCATCGGTAATCGGCGAAGCATTGACCGACAGGTAGGATTCGATGGCATGCACCAACGCATCGACGCCACTGGCGGCAGTGACGCTGCGCGGACAGGTCAGGGTCATTTGCGGGCTGACCAGCGCCACATCCGGCAACAGGAAGTCACTGACAATGCCCTTCTTCAAGTGCGCGACCTTGTCGGAAAGGATCGCCACGTTGGTCACTTCCGAGCCGGTGCCGGCCGTGGTGGGAATCGCGATCAATGGCGGGCCCTTGCGTGGCACCTGATCGATACCGAACAAATCTTCCAGTGCGCCGTGGTACCCCGCGTAGGCCGCAACGCTTTTGGCGATGTCGATGGCACTGCCGCCGCCCAATCCGATCAGCCCGTCGTGACCGCCCTCACGATAAACCCGCATGCAATCTTCGACGATGGCAATTTCCGGGTCGGGGAGTACGCGGTCGAAGATCTCGTAGCTGCGCTCGCCCAACTGCGCCAGCGCCAGCTCTACCGTTCCGGACTTGACCAGGGCGGCATCGGTGACGATCAGCGGATTGTCGATGTCCAGTCGCGTCAATTCCGCCGACAGTTGCTCGATAGCCCCTGCACCGGTGATCAGTTTGTGAGCGATTTTGAAAGAGGAAAGACCCATGTGCGCAGCCTCTTATAGATGTGGGAGCTGGGCACAAGAGTAGCTGGGGATTTTGGGTTGGCTGGTATTCAGGCCATGAATGACCTGTAGGAGCTGCCGAAGACTGCGATCCTTTGACTTTGTTTTTCAAGATCAAAAGATCGCAGCCTTCGGCAGCTCCTACAAGGGACGGCTTCAGGCCTGTGCGGTGCGCAGTTTCTCGCTGCGGCCACGCAGCCATTCCAGGGTCAACAGCAGAATGATCGAGAAGGCGATCAGCAGCGTCGCAGCGGCGGCGATGGTCGGGCTGAGGTTTTCGCGAATGCCGCTGAACATCTGCCGCGGTAGGGTCGCTTGCTCGGGACCGGCGAGAAACAGTGTCACCACCACTTCGTCGAACGAAGTGGCGAAGGCGAACAGCGCACCGGAAATCACGCCGGGTGCGATCAACGGCAAGGTCACGCGACGGAATGCAACCAGCGGCGAGGCACCGAGACTGGCGGCGGCGCGCACCAGGTTGTGATTGAACCCCTGCAAGGTCGCCGACACCGTGATGATCACGAACGGTACACCCAGCACGGCGTGCACCACGATCAGCGAGGTATAGCTGTTACCGAATCCCAGTGGAGCAAAGGTCAGGTAACTGGCCACACCGATGATCACCACCGGCACCACCATCGGCGAAATAACCAGCGCCATCACCAGCGCCTTGCCCGGGAAATCGCCCCGGGTCAGGCCGATCGCCGCCAGCGTACCGAAAATCATCGCCAACACGGTCGCAGCCGGAGCCACGATCATGCTGTTCTTCAACGAACGCATCCATTCGGCCGAGGCAAAGAAATCCTGGTACCAGTGCAGCGAGAAGCCTTGCAGCGGATAAACCAGAAAACTCCCGGAGTTGAACGACAGTGGAATGATCACCAGCACCGGCAGAATCAGGAACAACAGAATCAAGCCGCAGAGAATCCGCAAGCTGTAGAACCACACCCGTTCGATGGGCGACATATAAGGACTCAGCATTTCAATCTCCCCTTAGCTCAGGCGCAGGCGGCTTGCGCCTACCAGCCAGCTGTAAATCAGATAAAGCACCACGGTCGCCAGCAGCAGCAAGCCGCCGAGTGCGGTCGCCATACCCCAGTTGATGCTGGTATTGGTGTAGAAAGCGACGAAGTAACTGACCATCTGATCGTTCGGGCTGCCCAGCAACGCCGGGGTGATGTAGTAGCCGATGGCGAGGATGAACACCAACAGGCAACCGGCGCCGACACCGGCATAGGTCTGAGGGAAGTACACCCGCCAGAAACTGGCAAATGGATGACAGCCCAGGGAGATCGCCGCACGCATATAGGTGGGCGAAATGCCCTTCATTACGCTGTAGATCGGCAAAATCATGAATGGCAGCAGGATATGCACCATGGAGATGTAGACACCGATACGGTTGAACACCAATTCCACCGGTTTATCGATAATGCCCATGGCCATCAGGCCGCTATTGATCAAGCCACCCGATTGCAGCAACACGATCCACGCCGCGACACGCACCAGAATCGATGTCCAGAACGGCAACAGAACCAGAATCATCAGCAGGTTGCTCTGCCGCGACGGCAGGTTTGCCAACAGGTAAGCCAATGGATAGGCCAACACCAGACAAACCACGGTAATGATCAAGCCCATCCAGAAGGTGCGAGCGAAGATGTCGAGGTAGATCGCCTGATCCGGTGTGGCCGGGGCCAGTTCGCCAAGATCGTCGATCCGATGATCGACAGCCGCCAGCAGGTAATACGGCGTAATGCTACTGGTGTTGCGGCGAACGGCTTGCCAATAGGCCGGGTCACCCCAACGCTCATCGAGGCCTTCAAGTGCTTCTTTATAGGAAGCCGGCTCAGTGGCCAGCGGAAGAGCACGGGCGGTTTTAGTCAGCAAGCTACGATAACCTGCCAGCTCCATGTTCAGGCGTTTGGACAGATCACCCAGGGTCTGATTCTTGCGAGCATCGGCGAGGTCTTCAGCCGCTGCCTTATAAACCGGTTCAGCGGGCAGGCCACGGCCGTCCCAACTGGCGATAGCCGTCACGGTACGCGGCATGCCGCCGACCACTTCCGGGTTACCGACGCTTTTGTAGAGCAGCGCCGCGATCGGCACCAGGAACACCAGCAACAGAAACAGCACCAACGGCGCGATCAACGCCTGGGCCTTCCAGCGGTTGACCCGCTCGGCGTGCTTGAGCCGTTGCTTCAAGGTGGGGTCGGTGCCCGCGTTCACAGGAACGGCGATAGCCATGGCGTACTCCGGAAATCTTTGATCGTTACAGAGAAGGCGAGCCCCCTCTGTTATTGATAACTACACCTCACCCCTGTAGGAGCGAAGCTTGCTCGCGAAAGCGCCGGCACATTCGACATTGATGCTGGACGACACACCGTCTTCGCGGGCAAGCCTCGCTCCTACAGGAGAGCTAGCGTCTGCTTATTTCGCAGCCCAGGCGTTGAAGCGCTGCTCCAGTTGCTCGCCGTTATCAGCCCAGAAGCTGACATCGATCTGAACCTGGTTGGCGATGTTCTCCGGGGTGGTCGGCATGTCTTTCAGGACATCCTTGGCCAGCAGCGGTACGGCTTGGGTGTTGGCCGGGCCGTAGGCGATGTTTTCCGAGTAGGTCTTCTGCTGCTGCGGCTGCACGGAGTAGGCGATGAACTTCTTCGCCGCGTCAGCCCGTGCCTTGTCCAGACCTTTTGGAATGGCCCAGGCGTCGAAGTCGTAGATGCCGCCGTTCCACACCACTTTCAGGTTGCTTTCTTTCTGCACGGCAGCGATACGGCCGTTGTAGGCCGAGCTCATGACCACGTCACCGGAGGCGAGGTATTGCGGCGGTTGTGCGCCGGCTTCCCACCACTGGATGTATGGCTTGAGTTCGTCGAGTTTCTTGAATGCGCGGTCCTGACCGTCCTTGCCGGCCAGCACTTTGTAGACATCCTTGGGCGCAACGCCGTCGGCCATCAGTGCGAATTCCAGGGTGTACTTGGCGCCTTTACGCAGGCCGCGCTTGCCCGGGAACTGCTTGGTGTCCCAGAAATCCGCCCAACTGGTCGGTGCGGTTTTCAGCTTGTCGGCGTTATAGGCCATCACGGTCGACCACACGAAGAAGCCCACGCCGCATGGTTGGATAGCGCCCTTGACGTAGTCTTCGGTCTTGCCGAACAGGGCCGGGTCCAATTGCTCGAACATGTCTTCGTCGCAACCACGGGACAGTTCCGGCGACTCAACCTCTACCAGATCCCAGGACACGCTCTTGGTGTCGACCATGGCTTTGACCTTGGCCATTTCACCGTTGTATTCGCCCGCCACGATCTTGCCGTTGCCTGCCGCTTCCCACGGTGCGTAGAAGGCTTTGACCTGCGCGGCCTTGTTCGCCCCGCCAAAGGACACCACGGTCAGGTCCGGGCCTGCGGCCATTGCGCCCGCCGCCCCCATCATGCCCAGTGCCAGAGCGGTGAATTTCAGGGATTTCAACATTTATTGTTCTCTCCACGTGCAGGGTTGGTGTGTTGAAGCGCGGGCGATCAGTTCGCCTCTAGAATCGGGTCGAGCGCACGTACGTGCTCGACCTGCCAGCCAAGCGGAACCACGTCGCCGACCGCGAGCGCAGGATCGAGCTCGGCAATCGGTTGTTTCACGAAGAAGTCGGTCTTGCCACAGACTTCCAGGCGAACCCGGACGTGGTCGCCCAGATAGATGAATTCCTCGACCCGTCCCGAGAAGCGGTTGCTGCAAGCCTCACTGGAACCATTGAGGCTCACGCGCTCCGGACGAATGGACAAGGTCACCGGCTCACCGGTCTTGCCGACATTCACCGCCAGTGCCTCAACTTTTTCACCACGGCTCAGCTCAACCACGCAGCGGTCACCGGTCTGGCTATGCAGCCGGCCATTGAGTCGGTTGTTCTCGCCGATGAAATTGGCGACGAAGGTGTTTTTCGGCTCTTCATAGAGCGTGCGCGGTGGTGCGATCTGCTGGATCTCGCCTTGGTGGAATACCGCCACACGGTCGGACATGGTCAGGGCTTCGCCCTGGTCGTGGGTCACGTAGACCACGGTCACGCCCAGGCGCTGGTGCAGGTGTTTGATTTCCATCTGCATGTGTTCACGCAACTGCTTGTCGAGAGCACCGAGCGGTTCGTCCATCAACACCAGTTGCGGCTCGAACACCAGCGCACGGGCCAGTGCCACCCGCTGCTGCTGACCGCCGGACAGTTGCCCCGGATAGCGCTGGGCAAAGCTGTTGAGTTGCACCATGTTCAACACGCGCTTGACCTTGTCGCCGACCTCGCTCTTGTTCATGCCGCGTACGGTCAGGGGAAACGCCAGGTTCTCGGCGACGGTCATGTGCGGGAACAAGGCGTAGTTCTGGAACACCATGCCGATGTCACGCTTGTGCGGCGGTACGTTGTTGATGGAACGCCCGGCCAGCAGGATTTCACCCGCAGTCGGCGTTTCGAAACCGGCGAGCATCATCAGGCTGGTGGTCTTGCCGGAGCCCGACGGCCCGAGCAAGGTGAGGAATTCGCCTTTGCGAATGTCCAGGTTGAGGTCTTTGACGATCAGGTTCTCGCCGTCGTAGCTCTTCTGCACTCCACGAAAGCTGACCAGAACATCGTTGGCCCCTGCGCTTGAATCGACCTGGCTCATACCCGCACCTTTGTTGTTGATGACTGCTGTGGACTAAGCCTAGTGGACGCTGGAACCTGCGCAAATCGGGACGCAGGAGAGAATCGCCTCAGCCGGATGGAAGGTTGGGGGTAGGGATTGCCCTACAAGGATGGCGTTATTTGGCAGACACGGCGACGAGCGGTCAGCTACAAGCCGCAAGAACAAGCAAAAGCGATTGCTCAGGCATGTCGCAAATGGACATGGCAACGAGAATCCCTGTAGGAGCACAGCTTGCTGGCGATGGCGATTTCAAGGGCGCCATCGCCAGCAAGCTGTGCTCCTACAGGTTTAAGCGGTGTTCTAGAGGAGTTTGTGTTCCATGGCGTACTTCACCAGTTCGGCCAGCGAAGTGATGTTGAGTTTCTGCATCAACCGCGCTTTGTGGGTACTGATGGTCTTGCTGCTCAATGCCAGTTGCTGAGCGATGTCGTTGACGTTGGCGCCCTGGGCCAGGCGCTCGAACACCGAAAACTCCCGTTCCGAGAGCAACGAATGCAACGGACGCGAATCGGTCAGGCCGACTTCGAAGACCATGCGATCGGCCAGTTCCGGATCGATATAACGCCCGCCTGCCGCAACCCGACGGATGGCTGTCAGCAACAGGGCCGGGTCGCTGTCCTTGGTTGCGTAACCGGCTGCTCCGACTTTCAATGCCCGCGCCGCCATCTGCGCCTCATCGTGCATCGACAACACCAGGATCACCGGTGGATTGTTCAGTGCGCGTATCCGCGGAATCGCTTCCAGGCCGTTAACGCCGGGCATGGAGATATCGAGCAGCACCACTTCGCAGGGCACATGCCGCAAGGTCTCAAGCAACTGTTCGCCATTGCTCGCCTCCCCCACCACCAGCAAGTCCTTGGCCAGGCCGATCAATTGCTTGATGCCTTCGCGGACGATGGTGTGGTCTTCGGCTACCAGTACACGGATCACTTTCCTTTCCTCATTGATGGGTTGAACGTCGGAAAAGATCGCAGCCTTTGGCAGCTGCTACATTGGATCGCGTTTCACCTGTAGGAGCTGCCGAAAGCTGCGATCTTTTACCGATCCAGAGGTACTCGCACGATCAGCGTCGTGCCCTCACCCGGTTCACTCTCAAGTGACAACTGCCCGCCCATGATCAACACCCGCTCGCGCATGCCGACCAACCCAAAGGATGTCGGCCTTTCATTCGTCGCGACAAATCCTACGCCATCATCGCTGACAGTCAGACACAACTCGCCGCCTTCGAGGGCCAGCGTCAGTTCAACAGTATGCGCCTGGGCATGACGCATGACATTGGTCAGTGCCTCCTGAAGTATTCGAAACAGGCCGATCGCCTTCGCATCGCTGAGCACCGGTAAATTATCCGGCACCTGCACCAGACACGGGATATGCGTACGCGCCTCGAAGCGACGAGCCTGCCATTCGATGGCCGAGGCGATGCCCGCATCGAGAATCGGTGGCCGCAACGCCGTCGCCACGTCACGCACCAGCTGAAACAGCTGGGCAATCAAGCGCTTCATGCTGTTCAAGCGCTCGTGCAGCCCAGGGTCCAGCTGTGCGTAGGCTAGCTCACACATGGACGTTTCCAGTTTGAGCACGGTCAACATCTGCCCCAGTTCGTCGTGAACCTCCCGGGCAATTCGCGCCTTCTCCTCTTCGCGCACGCTCTCCAGATGCGCGGACAACTCCCGTAGCTGCTCTCGCGAGCTGGCCAGTTCCAGTTCAATGCGCTTGCTTTCGCTGATGTCCCAGACAATGCCATCCCAGACGTACGCACCGTCCTCCAGTTGCCGGGTAATCGCCTTGATTTCCGCCCAGCGCTGCTCACCCTGACGCGTGAGAATTCGTCCTTGCCAGGACCAATCGCTATCGGTATCCAGCGCATGGTCCTGGGTCTGGTGATAACTGGCCTTGTCGTCCGGATGCACCAGGCTGCGCAAGCCTTTGTCACGATGGGCCAGGGTCGCCGGTGAATAACCCACCAGAGTCTCGCTGCCTTCGCTGATGTAGGCAAAATCGATCTGGCCTGTCACTGGCGCCCGCTCCAGCCGAAAAACCAGACCGGGAACGTTCGCCGCGATCCCCTGCAATCGTGCTTCGCTTTCGCGCAATGCGGCCAGGGCGCGACGGCGCTCAGTCACGTCGGTCAGATACACCACCAGGTACTCGCCTTCGCGAAAGCGCAGGAAACTCAGCGAAACATCCGCTGGCAGGATGCTGCCGTCGGCTCGCACACAATGGGTTTCGAAACTTTGAGGCGACTCATCGCTGGCCCTGGCACTTTTCCACAGGTTCAACCAACGATCCATGTGCAAGCCGGGTTCGAAATCGATCAAAGGCCGGTCGATGGTCCCGCCCGACGGATACCCCAGCATGGCTTCGGCCGCTCGGTTGGCATAGCGCACGTGGCTGTCCCAGTTGACCCACAGGATGCCGACGGTGCTCTGATCGATGGAAAACTGGGTGAGCCGCAGGGCTTCTTCACTGGCGGCGCGCAAGGCAATGTCTTCTTGTGCCGCGACCAGTCGCAACTCGAGGCTGCGCTGCTGGCGGCGCTGCCAGAACACAATGGCCATGCTGCTCAGCGCCAGCACCAATAACAGCAGGCAGAGGTTTTGCCAGAAACCGGGCGACTCGGTGAGCCGGGGATACTTGGGCTGCAGCCATTGGTTGTGCAGTGCTTCCAGCTCCTTGGCCGGGATCGCCCGCAAAGCGCTTTCGATAATACCGGCCAATTCCGGCTTATCGCGTCGGGTAGCCACCCGCAGCAATTGCGGCAAGCCGATGTCCCCCACCACCACCAGCCCGGCGAATTCCGGCTCGATGGACAGGCGCCCCAACTGCGCTTCATCAATCACGGCGAAAGAGGCTTGCTGGCTCAACAGCAATTGCAGCGCCTGCCGCTCGACCGGAACGCCTTGCAGGTTCAGGTGCGGATAGTTGCCCCGCAGGTAATCGGCGGTGGCACTGGGCATGCGCACGGCGACGCGGGTCTGGCTGTCGAGTTTTTCCAGCTCCACCACACCGGTGCTTTTCTGGTCGCTGACCACCAGTTGCGGCACTCGCATGTACGGATCGGAAAACTGCCAAAATCGCAGGCCACCGGGGGTTTGGGTCAGCCCCGGGGCAATATCGATTTCTCCCGCGCGGGCCGCAGCCTCCAATTGTTCGAGGTCCGGAAAGTTGCGCCAGCTCAGCTCGACCTTCAGCGATCTGGCCAACCATTTCATCAGCTCGACATTGACCCCGGACAGACGCTGCAGGCGGCGATCGTACTGTGCGTAGGGTGCTTGCAATACCACCCCCACCCGCAATTCGTCCTGCTGTGCCAACCATTGCTGTTGTTTGGGCGACAAGACGGCCATTTGCGCCGGGGGCACAGCCGCCCAGACCATCAAGGGAAACCACAAGCAGCCGATAACCCACAGGCAGCGAAAACGCATCATCGAACTCTCACACCCTGACAAAAACTGATCAACCCATTAGGCTGCCGGAATACATTCTGGCCTGGAATATCCGATGCCCCCTGTCTACCGCCTGGCACTGCCAGCATTGTGCCTGTCGCTGATTCTGCCATGTGCTTTTTCCGTCGAGGCGGCCGATCCGGCACCCGCCGCCCCTGATGCCACGCAAACGTCCGCCGAAGTAAAACCCGCTGAGCGTCAGCCGCTGCCTGAGCGTAGTCAGGAAGAAGCAGCAGCACTGGAACGAAAAATCCCTGCCCAGGAGCAACAGCAACTGCAAGCCGGCAGCGATACGTTCCTGGCCTTGTGGAAACCTGCCAATACCGCCGACCCCAAAGGTGCGGTGATTATCATCCCGGGCGCCGGTGAAACCGTTGACTGGCCGCAAGCAATCAGCCCGTTACGAAGCAATTTGCCAAATGCGCAATGGAGCAGCCTGAGTATCACCTTGCCGGACCTGCAAAGCGATATCATTGCGCCACGAGCTGTAGAGGTACCGTCAACGCCCAAGGCACCGGATACCGGCAGCAAGGACTCGACCACCGCGGCCCCCATTGAACAGGTAGCCGGCGGTGAAGCCGAGGTGACTGACAAGCCCATCGTCGACACCAGCGAAGAACAGTCCAAGGCCGACGCCGAACGAATCTTCGCCCGCATCGACGCCGCCATCGCATTCGCCGAACAGCAAAGCGCTCGCAGCATTGTCGTATTGGGTCATGGCACCGGCGCCTACTGGGCCGCGCGCTATCTGAGCGAGAAGCAGACGTCGCAAGTCGAACGGTTGGTCATGGTGGCCGCGCTAACTCCTCCCCAGGCAAAACCTGAACTGGACGAACTGGCCCCGACCCTGAAACTGCCCACCGCAGACTTTTTCTATATGGACAAGCCACAGGATCGCAACGCGGCGCTGGCCCGACTGCAAGCCAGCAAACGCTTGAAGACTTCGGCATTCAGCCAGGTGTCACTCAAAGCGTTGCCAGGTGATACCAGGGCGCAACAGGAGCAGTTGGTTCGCCGGGTGCGGGGCTGGTTGAATCCGCAGAATATAACGGACTGATAGACCGAGTCGCCCTCATCGCGGGCAAGCCTTGCTCCTACAGGATTTGCGTCGAGCGCAATTGTTGCTTACGACGCAAATCCTGTAGGAGCAAGGCTTGCCCGCGATGGCGACTTCAGAGACGACACACCATCGACTTCTAACGAAAATCCCGCCGCTGACGAATCAACGAATAAGCGTTATGCAATTCCCGCGTCTTCTCGGTTGCCTCGCGCACCTGCGAGGCCGTCGCCCCGCTGCCAGCAACCTTGTCCGGATGATGACGACTGAGCAGACGCCGATAGGCGCGCTTGATCTGCGCCGGCTCAGTGGTGGCGGACACTCCCAGCAGTCGCAATGCGTCCTGATAGGTCACGGCATTGCTGACCTGTGGACGTTTGTTCGGTTCATAGTCCGTCGCCAACGCTTGTACCTGATGCGGCGTCCAGCCCAGCCATTTGCCCCATTGCGTGATCAGTTCGCGCTCACTGGTGCCCGCCCGGCCGTCTGCCCAAACCATCCGCCAACAGGCTCGCAGCACCCCTTCGGCCGCATGGGGTTGAGCGCTGAGCCGACGCAGGTAACCGCGCAACCGGTCATTGCCTGATTTGCCGCGATTGAACGCGGCAATCGCCCGACGCTGAGCAAACTCGTTCAATTCCAGCGAACGCATTTCCTGTCGTGCCTGCTGAATGTGACCGTCCACTACCCGCCCATCGCACTTGGCCAGCCGCCCCAGCAACACGAACAACAATTCATCGTTACGCAGCACCGGACGACCGCCAAGTTTTTCACGCAGATGCGCCCAACTCTGCAAATGCAGGCGTCGATCCAGCGCTTGCCCCAACAAGGCTCCAAGCATGGCCCCCGGAATGCTGGCAATGGCAAAGCCCGCTCCGGCTCCGATCAGAGTCCCTGGCCATAGCATCTCAGCGTCTCGCTTCGATCAGAGTTTCAACTTCGGCCAGGCGCTCGTGGGTGCCGACATCGACCCAATGGCCGTTCAGGCGCTCGCCAGACACCAGCCCTTTTGCCATCGCGGCACGCAACAGCGGTGCCAGTTTGAATGCCCCGGCTGAGCAACCGTCGAAGAGTTGTGGATGTAGCACTGCGATCCCGCTGTAGGTCAGGGTCGCTGAGCCCGATTGACCATCATGGACGCCCCCGTCGATCAGCTGGAAATCCCCGGCCGGGTGATGAGCCGGATTGTTGGCCAGCACCAGATGAGCAAGACCAACAATAGGTTGATGCAGCACACTGAAGTCGTAATCGGTCCAGATATCGCCATTGACCACGACAAAGGCTTCATCGCCCAGTAACGGCAGCGCACGGAAAATCCCGCCGCCGGTTTCCAGGGGCTCACCTTCCGGCGAATACTGGATCGTTACGCCATAGCGCGATCCATCGCCCAGATAGTCTTCGATCTGCTGGCCGAGCCACGCATGATTGATCACGATCTCGGTAAAGCCGGCAGCGGCCAACGCACGCAGGTGGTACTCGATCAGCGGCACCCCGCCTGCGCGAACCAGAGGTTTTGGCGTGGTCAGGGTCAATGGGCGCATGCGCTCGCCTTTGCCTGCCGCCAGGATCATCGCCTTCATGCCTTCACCCCGGCACGCAAGCTGGTCAGCAACACATCCAGCTCAGCCAGCTCAGCCAGCTCCGGCCGGCGGGCAATCACTGCTTCTATATAGGCGAAGAAACGCGGCACATCGCTCAGGTAGCGCGGTTTGCCGTCACGGTGGCAGATGCGGGCAAAAATCCCGATCACCTTCAGATGACGCTGCACGCCCATCAAGTCGCTGGCACGCAGGAAGTCTTCGAAATCCGGCTGCACCGGAATATTCATCGCAGCCGCCTGCTGCCAATAGCTTTCCAGCCAGCCGCGCACGCGCTCTTCCGGCCAACTGAGAAAGGCGTCCTTGAACAGGCAGGTCACGTCGTAGGTGACCGGACCGTAAACGGCGTCCTGGAAATCCAACACACCGGGATTCGGTTCGCTGAGCATCAGGTTGCGCGGCATGTAGTCGCGGTGTACCAGGACTTTTGGCTGGGCCAGAGCGCTGTCGATCAACAGATCGCTGACCTGTTGCCAGAGCACTTGCTGTGCCGCATCGAATTCGATGCCCAGCTCACGCTTGACGTACCACTCCGGGAACAATTCCAGCTCGCGACGCAGTAGCGCCACGTCATAACTGGGCAGCGGCGCAACCATCGGCAACTGCTGGAAAGCCAGCAGCGCTTGCAGCGCATCGTTGAACAAATCGTCGGCGTTTTCGCTGTCGATCACGTCCAGATACGTCTTATTGCCCAGGTCATTGAGCAAAAGAAAGCCGCGTTCGAGATCTTCGGCATAAATTTTCGGCACATTTATTCCGGATTTCGCCAATAAAAAGGCGATATCCACGAAGGGTTTGCAGTTTTCCTGGGGCGGCGGCGCATCCATCACGATGAAACTTTTGCCGGCGCCCTCCCAACGGAAATAACGCCGGAAACTCGCGTCACTACTGGCCGCGGTCAACGTGGCCGGGGGTACACT
The DNA here is from genome assembly GCF_050990305.1 of Pseudomonas putida. Lineage (GTDB taxonomy): Bacteria > Pseudomonadota > Gammaproteobacteria > Pseudomonadales > Pseudomonadaceae > Aquipseudomonas > Aquipseudomonas putida_AH. The sequence continues at coordinate 5,969,926 of NZ_CP158817.1, forward strand.
CCCCCAGCCCTGTTCCGCAAAAAGAATCGTCAATTGTTCATCGAGCCAAACTTTCAGGTGTTGCAAACGTACATCTTGGTCAGGCATTGCAAGGGTCTCCGACGGCGCTAGCCGTCAAGCGGGTCATGCTTTATTATCCAGCATCTTTTTCAGACCATCGAGAGGCGTGCGGCCCACACCGCGGGCAGATGGCACGCAGGAAGCCCGGACTAATAAGATGGCATTGAAATCCCCCGCGTTTCGTAAAAAATTTCCGTTGTTGGTAACCGGCAGTCTGCTGGCCTTGCAACCTCTTGCCACTTCCTTCGTGGTCGCCGCGGAACAGTATGACTGCTCAGTCTCTGCTTCGGGTGCCTGGAACTGTGCGCCTAAACAACCGGCGGCAGCCTTGCCTCCACGCCCTGTCCATGAAGGTAGCGCAGTCAGCGCCACCGGTGAGGCTGCGGCGCAGGATGGCACCCGTGAAGAAACCGGCACCAAGGCTGCCCTCGTTACCGAAGCGAAAGGTCGCGGGCTGAAGTCGCGTAGCGAAGACTACAGTCATCTCGACTGGGTTCCCCGCGAAAAACTCACAGCAGCACAACTGGCCGAAACCGGTCCTTATTGCTCTGGTTCCTATATCGAACCGACTCGTCCTGGCATGAATGACAAGACGAACAAAAGTGACGCGCCTACCTTTATCGGCGCGAAAGCCTCTCGCTATAACTCCGAAGATCAGGTCGGCAAGTTGGCCGGTGACGTCGTTTTGCGCCAAGGCAGCATGCAGGTGGAATCCGACGAGGCAAGCCTGTACCAGGCTGAGAGTCGCGCCGAACTGAATGGCGACGTACGCATTCGCGACAACGGTGCGCTGATCGTGGGCGATCACGCCGACGTGCAACTCGACACCGGCGAGGCCAAGGTCGATAACGCTGAATACGTGATGCACAAATCCCGTATCCGCGGTAACGCGCTGTACGCCAAACGAGCCGAGAACGCGATCATCCGCCTCAAGGATGGTACGTACACCACGTGCGAGCCGAATAGCAACGCCTGGCAGCTCAAGGGCAACAACATCACCTTGAACCCGGCCACCGGCTTCGGCACCGCGACCAACGTGACCCTGCGGGTCAAGGACATTCCGGTCCTTTACACGCCATACATCTATTTCCCGATCGATGACCGTCGTCAGTCCGGCTTCCTGCCGCCGACCATCGGCACCGGCAGCGATACCGGCTTCCTGCTCGTTACACCGTACTACTTCAACCTGGCACCGAACTACGATGCCACGTTGTACCCGCGCTACATGAGTGATCGCGGCCTGTTGATGGAAGGTGAATTCCGCTACCTGACCAAATCCAGCGAAGGTCAGTTCGGCGCCGCGTACCTCAACGACGAGAACACCGATCGCAAGTTGCAGAGCGACTACGACAAAAACCGCTACATGTACAACTGGCAGCACAAGGGTGGCCTCGACTCCCGCGTCTTCACGCAGGTCGACTACACCAAGATCAGCGACCCTTACTACTTCCAGGACCTGCAGACCGATCAGATCGGTGTGAAAAGCTCCGACTACGTGAACCAGCAAGGCTCTGTCAGCTATCGCGGTGACAGCTATGTTGCTCGGATCAACGCCCAGGCCTATCAACTGGCGACCGTGTCGAACATCACGCCCTATGACCGTTTGCCGCAGATCACTCTCAACGGTGCGCTACCGGATCATCCAGGTGGTCTGAATTTCACCTATGACACTGAACTCGTGCGATTCGACCGCGACCTGCAAAATGGCACCTTTACCGATGAAGACGGTAACGTCTCACCGCGTCTCGACACGAATATTCAGGGCTTGGCTCGCGCCAATGGCGATCGCCTCAACCTTGCGCCTGCGGTCAGCTATCCAATGGCGGCCAGCTATGGGTTCCTGACGCCAAAACTCAAGTACCAGTACACGCAATACCAACTGGATCTGGACAGCATCGGTAAAAGCCAGATTGCCGCGCAGACTGCCGAGCAGGACAAGCTCAACGGCACCTTCGACAGCAACCAAAACCGTGGCGTACCCATCGCCAGCATCGACAGCGGCCTGTATTTCGACCGCAACACACAATGGTTCGGCAAAAACTATCGTCAGACACTCGAACCTCGCCTGTTCTATCTCTATGTACCCGAGAAGGACCAGGAAGACATTCCAGTGTTCGACACCAGCGAATACACCTTCAGCTACTCGTCGTTGTTCCGCGACAACCGCTTCTCCGGCTCCGACCGTGTCGGCGACGAGAACAAGCTGTCGCTGGGCGTGACCAGCCGCTGGATCGAAGACAATGGCTTTGAGCGTCAACGCGTTAGCGTCGGCCAGGCCTACTACTTCAAGGACCGTAAAGTTCAGCTGCCGGGTATCAACTTCGAAGATCGTGACGACGCCAAGTCGGACGTTTCTCCTTACGCGCTCGAATACGAATATCGCTGGAACCGCGATTGGCGCACGACCGCCGATTACAACTGGGACCCGGACAGCCGCAGCCCTCGCTCCGGCAGCGCGATGTTCCACTACCAGCCTGAGGACAACCCGAACAAGGTCATCAACGCCGGCTATCGCTATCGCAATGACCAGGTCCGTTACGACCAGAACACCGGTAAATGGCAAGTGGGTGGTGGTGACTACGGCGTACCGGGTCAGCCTGGCTTCGTGAAGGACTACTACAAGATCGAACAGCACGACTTCTCGGTGATCTGGCCTGTCGTGCCGCAATGGAACGCTATCAGCCGCTGGCAATACGACTACAACCGCAACCGTACGCTGGAAGCCTTCGGTGGCTTCGAGTACGACAACTGCTGCTGGAAACTGCGTCTGATCAACCGTTACTGGGTTTCCTATGACGAATTCAGCCAGGAAGCACCGCAAAACGAAAAAGGCGACCATGGCGTCTTCCTCCAAATTGTTCTGAAGGGACTCGGCGGCCTCACCGGCGCCAAGGTAGAGAGCTTCCTCGACAAAGGCATTCAAGGTTATCGTGAACGTGAAGACCAAGCTTTCTGATTGTCTGCGCCCGCTGCTGCTGGGCGCGCTGTTCCTGGGTACCGCGGCCAACGCCGCGGTACAGTCCATCGACAAAGTGGTGGCCATCGTCGACAACGACGTGGTCATGCAGAGCCAACTGGACCAACGCGTTCATGAGGTTCAGCAAACCATCGCCAAGCGCGGCTCTGCCGTGCCGCCGGCCAGCGTACTGGAGCAACAGGTGCTTGAGCGCCTGATCGTCGAGAACCTGCAACTGCAGATCGGCGAACGTTCCGGCATCCGCATCACCGATGAAGAACTGAACCAGGCTGTGGGCACCATCGCCCAGCGCAATAACATGTCGGTTGAGCAATTCCGCGCAGCCCTGACGCGCGACGGCCTGTCTTATGACGACGCACGCGACCAGATCCGTCGCGAGATGGTCATCAGCCGCGTACGCCAGCGTCGGGTGGCCGAGCGCATCCAGGTCTCCGAACAGGAAGTGAAAAACTTCCTCGCTTCCGACCTTGGCAAAATGCAGCTGTCCGAAGAGTTCCGCCTGGCCAACATCCTGATTCCTACGCCGGAAAGCGCTAACTCAGACGCGATTCAGAATGCGGCCAAACAGGCTGACGCGGTTTACCAGCAGCTCAAGCAAGGCGCCGACTTCGGTCAATTGGCAATCGCCAAATCCGCAAGCGAAACCGCTCTGGAAGGTGGTGATATGGGTTGGCGTAAAGCCGCTCAACTGCCACCACCTTTCGACCGCCTGCTCAGCACCATGGCCGTCGGTGATTTCACCCAGCCAATGCGTACGCCGGGGGGCTTCATCATCCTGAAGATCACCGACAAGCGTGGTGGTGGAGCTCAGGTACGCGACGAGGTACACGTACGTCACATCCTGGTCAAACCAAGCCCGATCCGTGACGAAGCAAAAACCAAGGCCCTTGTTGAATCGCTCTACGCTCGTATCGAAGCGGGCGAGGACTTCGGCGAACTGGCGAAAAGCTACTCGGAAGACCCGGGTTCTGCCCTCAATGGCGGCGACCTGAACTGGGTCGACCCGAATGTGCTGGTACCGGAGTTCCGCGAAGTGATGGCCAAGACCCCACAGGGTAAACTGTCCAAGCCGTTCCAGACTCAATACGGCTGGCACGTTCTGGAAGTCCTTGGCCGCCGCGCCACCGACAGCACCGAACAAGCCCGTGAGCAGCAAGCCATGACCGTACTGCGTAACCGCAAATACGATGAAGAGCTGCAAACCTGGCTGCGTCAGATTCGCGACGAAGCGTATGTGGAAATCAAACTCCCTGGCGCCGACCAGGCAGCACAGTGAAACCCCAACGTTTCGCGCTGACACCCGGCGAACCAGCCGGCATAGGTCCCGACCTGTGTCTGCTGCTCGCCTCGCAAGCCCAGCCGCACCCCCTGATTGCCATTACCAGTCGTGACCTGCTCGTTGAGCGGGCCGCGCAACTGGGTGTGGCTGTCGATTTGCTGCCGGTCACACCGGACAGTTGGCCGGACACTCCCGCGCCAGCCAATAGCCTGTACGTCTGGGATACACCACTGAATGCCAGGGTCGTCGCCGGGCAACTGGACAAGGCCAATGCCGCTTTCGTTCTGGAAACCCTGACCCGTGCCGGCCAAGGCTGCCTGGATGGTTATTTCGCAGGAATGATCACAGCCCCCGTACACAAGGGCGTGATCAATGAATCCGGAATCGCCTTCTCCGGACACACGGAATTTCTCGCCGATCTGACTCATACCGCACAAGTGGTGATGATGCTCGCCACTCGCGGACTGCGCGTGGCACTGGTCACGACCCACCTGCCCCTGCGCGAAATTGCCGATGCAATCACGCCGGAGCGGCTGGAACGGGTCACGCGAATTCTGCACACCGACCTGCAAGAAAAGTTCGGCATCGCCCAGCCACGCATTCTGGTGTGTGGGCTCAACCCCCATGCCGGTGAAGGCGGACACCTGGGCCATGAAGAAATCGATATCATCGAACCCACATTAGAGCGCCTGCGCGGCGAAGGCATGGACCTGCGCGGCCCCCTGCCCGCCGACACGCTGTTTACCCCCAAATATCTGGAGCACTGCGACGCAGTGCTGGCGATGTACCACGACCAGGGCCTGCCTGTGCTGAAATACAAAGGTTTCGGCGCGGCCGTCAACGTGACCCTCGGCTTGCCGATCATCCGCACATCAGTCGACCACGGCACCGCCCTGGATCTGGCCGGCAGTGGCAAGATCGACACTGGCAGCCTGCAAGTCGCACTGGAAACCGCCTACCAGATGGCCGAGACCCGTTTATGACCGAGCAATACCAACACAAGGCGCGCAAACGCTTTGGCCAAAACTTTCTGCACGATGCCGGCGTTATCGACCGCATCCTGCGCTCCATTCATGCCAAGCCTGAAGACCGGATGCTGGAAATCGGCCCGGGCCAGGGTGCGCTGACTAAAGGCCTGCTCAATAGCGGCGCCCAACTCGACGTGGTGGAACTGGACAAGGACCTGGTCCCGATCCTCAACCAGCAGTTCGCAGATAGGAGCAACTTCAACCTGCATCAGGGCGATGCGCTGAAGTTCGACTTCACGACCCTCAACGCCGCACCCAACAGCCTGCGCGTCGTCGGCAACCTGCCGTACAACATCTCTACGCCGCTGATCTTTCACCTGCTGCACAACGCCCATCTGATTCGCGACATGCACTTCATGCTGCAAAAGGAAGTGGTTGAACGCCTGGCGGCAGGACCGGGTGGTGGTGACTGGGGCCGGCTGTCGATCATGGTCCAGTACCATTGCCGGGTTGAGCACCTCTTCAACGTGGGCCCGGGTGCATTCAATCCGCCACCTAAAGTCGATTCGGCCATTGTGCGCCTGGTGCCTCACGCCGTGCTGCCGCACCCGGCCAAGGACCACCGCCTGCTGGAGCGCGTCGTTCGCGAAGCATTCAACCAGCGCCGTAAAACCCTGCGCAATACCCTCAAATTGCTTTTGAGCAACGCAGAGATCGAAGCCGCCGGTGTCGACGGCAGCTTGCGCCCCGAGCAACTCGACCTGGCCGCCTTTGTGCGCCTGGCGGACAAACTCAGCGAGCAGCCCCAGCAAAAGCCTGCGCACGCCTGAGGAACCTGACGTCATCGGGTAGGACACCAGCGCCCATGTCTGGTTTACTACCCGATACTTGGCCTAGACTGAACTCCATCAGCTACGCCCCGCGTCCCGCTCGTTTTTAAGGCCTCTTGCATGTCCGATCCTCGCTATCAGGTCGACGTCAGCGTCGTCACCCACTATCTGGCAGAACAATCGCAACCCGAACAAGATCGCTTTGCCTTCGCCTACACCATCACCGTGAAAAACAATGGCCTGATTCCGGCCAAACTGTTGTCACGGCACTGGGTGATCACCGATGGCGACGGACATGTCGAAGAGGTTCGCGGTGCGGGTGTGGTTGGCCAGCAACCGTTGATCGACGCTGGCAAGAGTCACACCTACAGCAGCGGCACGGTCATGACCACCAAGGTGGGCACCATGCAAGGCAGCTATCAAATGATTGCCGACGACGGCAAGCATTTCGACGCCATCATCGCCCCGTTTCGCTTGGCAGTACCCGGAGCGTTGCACTGATGGCGACGTATGCCGTCGGCGATCTGCAAGGCTGCCTGGAAGCCCTGCAGTGCCTGCTCAAGCAAGTCGCGTTCGACCCGGCCAAGGATCGTCTGTGGCTGGTCGGCGATCTGGTCAACCGTGGCCCGCAATCGCTCGACACCTTGCGATTCCTCTACAGCATCCGCGAATCGCTGGTTTGCGTACTGGGCAACCACGACCTGCACCTGCTGGCTGCCGGACAGAACATCGAACGCCTGAAGAAAGCCGACACCCTGCGTGAAATCATCGACGCACCGGATCGCGCCGAGTTGCTGGACTGGCTGCGCCAACAAAAACTCATGCATTACGACGAGCAACGCAACGTCGCATTGGTGCATGCCGGCATTCCACCGCAATGGTCGCTGCGCAAAGCCCTGAAGTACGCCGCCGAAGTTGAGGCGGCCCTGCGCGACGACAACCTGCTCCCGCCCTACCTAGATGGCATGTACGGTAACGATCCGGCCAAGTGGGACAATGACCTCAAGGGCGTGACGCGACTGCGGGTCATCACCAACTATTTCACCCGTATGCGTTTCTGTACTGCCGAAGGTAAGCTCGACCTCAAGAGCAAGGAAGGTATCGACACTGCACCAGCGGGTTACAAGCCCTGGTTCCAGCACAAGGAACGCAAGACCAAAGATCTGAAGATCATCTTTGGCCACTGGGCGGCACTGGAAGGCAACGTCCTTGAGCCGGGTATCTCGGCCCTTGATACCGGTTGCGTCTGGGGTGGCGCCCTGACGCTGATGAATGTCGACAGCGGCGAACGCTTGTCCTGCAAATGCGACGAAAATGGCCACGCCGCCAAGCCATCAGTCGCCCCACAAATTTCCGAACCATCGTCAGCCAGCGCCCCGCGCTAGACTGCGCTTTCAGCCGAGCCACAGGAGCCCGCCATGAGCGAATTCAAACGTATTCCCCCGGAACAGGCCCAGGCCCTGCGCGAGCAAGGTGCCGTGGTGGTCGATATCCGTGATCCACAAACCTATGCCGCGCTGCACATCGCCGGCTCGAAGCATCTGGATAACCACTCCATTTCTGATTTCATCCGCAACGCTGATCTCGATGCGCCATTGGTGGTGGTTTGCTACCACGGCAACTCCAGCCAAAGCGCTGCCGCCTACCTGATCAGCCAGGGCTTCTCCGATGTCTACAGCATGGATGGTGGTTTTGAGCTGTGGCGTACGACTTATCCTTCGGAAACAGCGCAAGGCGCTTGCGAATAATTTTTTTGTAACACGCAAGCCCCGGCGTGCGCGGGCTAGCGCGGTGGCAGACGAACGGTCTGCCACACATAATTGCGTATCTCGCCTTTACCTCCCGAATAAGCAACTATCCTTAAGCGCAGGCCATCCAAAACAGGGGAGAGCCGGTACACCGGCGCGCGGATCATCGGGAGTAGCTTTCGAAGCAGTTGGCTTCGGAGGAGTTCTGGGGGGTAAACAGCGACCGCCTGTTCGGTTGCTGCCAGCATCGACTGAGTGATCCGGCGTCGGCTCCACGTATCGAGCGAGGTGACGTCATGAGTATCTTTAGCCACTTCCAACAACGTTTCGAGTCCACACGCCAGGAAGAGCTCACGCTACAAGAGTATCTGGAACTGTGCAAAAAGGACCGTAGCGCCTACGTTTCCGCCGCCGAGCGTTTGCTCCTGGCCATCGGTGAACCGGAGCTGCTCGACACCTCGACCAACTCGAGACTGTCTCGAATTTTCTCCAACAAGGTGATTCGCCGCTATCCGGCCTTTGAAGACTTCCACGGGATGGAAGAATGCATCGACCAGATCGTGTCGTATTTCCGTCATGCCGCTCAGGGACTGGAAGAGAAGAAACAGATCCTCTACCTGCTCGGCCCCGTCGGTGGTGGTAAATCGTCCCTGGCCGAAAAGCTCAAGCAACTGATGGAAAAAGTGCCCTTCTATGCGATCAAGGGCTCGCCGGTTTTCGAGTCGCCCCTGGGTCTGTTCAACGCCACTGAAGATGGCGCGATCCTCGAGGAAGACTTCGGCATTCCACGGCGCTATCTCAATACCATCATGTCGCCGTGGGCCACCAAACGCCTGGCCGAATTCGGCGGTGACATCAGCCAGTTCCGCGTGGTCAAACTCTACCCATCGATCCTCAATCAGATCGCCGTGGCCAAAACCGAGCCGGGAGATGAAAACAACCAGGACATCTCGGCACTGGTGGGCAAGGTCGATATCCGCAAACTGGAAGAATTCCCACAGAACGACGCCGACGCCTACAGCTACTCGGGCGCACTGTGCCGGGCCAACCAGGGCCTGATGGAATTTGTCGAAATGTTCAAGGCGCCGATCAAGGTGCTGCACCCATTGCTGACTGCCACCCAGGAAGGCAACTACAACAGTACCGAAGGTTTGGGGGCGATCCCGTTCACCGGGATCCTGCTGGCTCACTCCAACGAATCGGAATGGCATACGTTCCGTAACAACAAGAACAACGAAGCGTTCATCGACCGGATCTACATCGTCAAAGTACCGTACTGCCTGCGGGTCAGCGACGAAGTGAAGATCTACGACAAGCTGCTGTTCAACAGCTCCCTGGCGAAAGCCCATTGCGCACCCGACACCCTGAAGATGCTCGCCCAGTTCACTGTGCTGTCTCGCCTGAAGGAGCCGGAAAACTCCAACATCTACTCCAAGATGCGCGTGTATGACGGTGAAAACCTCAAGGACACCGATCCGAAAGCCAAGTCGATCCAGGAGTACCGTGATAATGCGGGTGTCGACGAAGGTATGAACGGGTTGTCGACCCGCTTCGCGTTCAAGATCCTGTCGAAGGTCTTCAACTTCGACCCTCACGAAATTGCCGCCAACCCGGTGCACTTGCTCTACGTACTGGAACAACAGATCGAACAGGAACAGTTCCAGGCCGAGACCCGCGAGCGCTACCTGCGCTACCTCAAGGAATACCTGGCACCGCGTTATATCGAATTCATCGGCAAGGAAATCCAGACCGCCTACCTCGAGTCTTACAGCGAATACGGTCAGAACATCTTCGATCGCTATGTCCTGTACGCTGACTTCTGGATCCAGGACCAGGAGTACCGCGATCCGGAAACCGGCGAAATCCTCAATCGCGTGGCACTGAACGAGGAGCTGGAGAAAATCGAAAAACCGGCCGGCATCAGCAATCCGAAGGATTTCCGCAACGAAATCGTCAACTTCGTACTGCGCGCCCGCGCTAATAACAACGGCAAGAACCCGACCTGGCTCAGCTACGAAAAACTGCGGGTGGTCATCGAGAAGAAAATGTTCTCCAACACCGAAGACCTGCTGCCGGTCATCAGCTTCAACGCCAAGGCCAGCAAAGAAGACCAGCAGAAACACAACGACTTCGTCACACGGATGGTCGAGCGGGGCTACACCGACAAACAGGTACGACTGCTGTCCGAGTGGTATCTGCGGGTCAGAAAATCGCAGTAACCCGCCGCCGGCAAGACCGGTTGTCGTCAGCCCGAGGCCTGTTTACGCTTTTTCTGCTACACAGGCCTCAGGAAGGTGTTCGAAAGACGGCAGCGAGGTTCCGGCAGTATTCACAGCGCTTGGGGGAGCGTATGTATCCCTTGGCACTCGGTTTGCTGCTGCTTGAGCGCTCGCCCCTTTCAGGACAGCTTCTAAGGAGCAGTCATGAGCTATGTGATCGACCGACGTCTCAATGGCAAGAACAAGAGCACGGTGAACCGTCAGCGGTTTCTGCGACGTTACCGTGACCACATCAAGAAGGCCGTAGAAGAGGCGGTCAGCCGGCGCTCCATTACCGACATGGAACACGGCGAGCAAATCAGTATTCCCGGTCGCGACATCGATGAGCCGGTGCTTCACCACGGCCGCGGGGGCAAACAGACCGTCGTCCACCCCGGCAACAAGGAATTTACCAGCGGCGAACACATTGCCCGCCCACCAGGAGGTGGCGGCGGTAGAGGACCTGGCAAGGCCGGTAATTCTGGCGAGGGGATGGACGAGTTCGTCTTCCAGATCACCCAGGAAGAGTTCCTCGAATTCATGTTCGAGGATCTTGAGCTGCCAAATCTGGTCAAGCGCAACCTGACCGGCACCGACACCTTCAAGACCGTTCGCGCCGGGATCAGCAACGAAGGCAACCCATCGCGGATCAACATCATTCGCACACTGCGCTCCGCCCATGCACGGCGAATTGCCCTCTCAGGCAGCAGCCGGGCGAAACTGCGCGAAGCTAAAGAAGAACTTCTGCGATTAAAACAGGAAGAACCGGACAATTTCGGCGATATCCAGAAACTTGAAGCGGAAATCGAAAAGCTCAGCGCGCGCATTCATCGCGTACCATTTCTCGACACGTTCGACCTCAAGTACAACCTGCTGATCAAGCAGCCCAACCCCAGCTCCAAGGCCGTCATGTTCTGCCTGATGGATGTGTCGGGGTCCATGACCCAGGCAACCAAGGATATCGCCAAGCGCTTCTTTATCCTGCTGTACCTGTTCCTCAAGCGTAACTACGACAAGATCGATGTCGTGTTCATCCGTCACCACACCAGTGCCCGAGAAGTGGACGAGGAAGAGTTCTTCTATTCCCGCGAAACCGGCGGGACCATCGTGTCCAGCGCCTTGAAACTGATGCAGGAGATCATGGCCGAGCGCTATCCGGCCAACGAGTGGAATATCTACGCCGCCCAGGCTTCGGACGGTGATAACTGGAACGACGACTCGCCGATTTGCCGCGACATCCTGATCAACCAGATCATGCCGTTCGTGCAGTACTACACTTATGTTGAGATAACCCCACGCGAACATCAGGCCCTGTGGTTCGAGTACGAGCGCATCGCCGAAGCCTTTTCTGACACCTTTGCCCAGCAACAACTGGTCTCGGCCGGAGATATCTACCCGGTCTTCCGTGAACTCTTCCAGCGCAGGTTAGTGACATGACCGCCAAAGAGCAGAAGCGCCAACCCATTTCCACCGGTTCAGAGTGGACGTTCGAGCTGATTCAGGCCTATGACCGTGAAATCAGTCGGCTCGCGGCCCGCTATGCGCTCGACACTTATCCCAACCAGATCGAAGTGATCACCGCCGAACAGATGATGGACGCCTATGCCTCTGTCGGCATGCCATTGGGTTATCACCACTGGTCCTACGGCAAACACTTTCTCAGCACTGAAAAATCCTACTCCCGCGGCCAAATGGGCTTGGCCTACGAGATCGTCATCAACTCGGACCCCTGCATCGCCTATCTGATGGAAGAAAACACCATCTGCATGCAGGCACTGGTCGTGGCGCATGCCTGCTATGGGCACAACAGCTTTTTCAAGGGCAATTACCTGTTCCGGACCTGGACCGACGCCAGTTCGATCATCGATTACCTGGTGTTCGCCAAGCAATACATCATGCAGTGTGAAGAGCGTCACGGCATCGACGCAGTCGAGGACCTGCTCGATTCCTGCCATGCCCTGATGAACTACGGGGTCGACCGCTACAAACGGCCTTATCCGATTTCCGCCGAAGAAGAACGCCGTCGGCAGAAAGACCGGGAAGAGCACCTGCAGAAACAAATCAATGATTTGTGGCGAACCATTCCCAAAGGCGCGGACAAGTTCAGCGACAAGGACAATGCGCGCTTCCCTGCCGAACCCCAGGAAAACATCCTCTACTTCATTGAGAAACACGCGCCGCTGTTGGAACCGTGGCAGCGGGAAATCGTGCGCATCGTGCGCAAGATCGCCCAGTACTTCTATCCACAGCGCCAGACTCAGGTGATGAACGAGGGTTGGGCCACGTTCTGGCACTACACCTTGATGAACGACCTGTACGACGAAGGCCTGGTGACCGACGGATTCATGATGGAGTTCCTGACATCCCACACCAGCGTGGTCTTTCAGCCTGGGTTCGACAGCCCCTACTACAGCGGCATCAACCCTTACACGCTGGGGTTTGCCATGTACCGCGACATCCGTCGCATGTGCGAGGAGCCCACGGAAGAGGATCGTCGCTGGTTCCCGGAAATTGCCGGCACCGACTGGCTTTCGACGATTAAATTCGCCATGAGCAGCTTCAAGGATGAAAGCTTCATCCTGCAGTACCTGTCACCCAAGGTCATCCGCGATCTGAAACTGTTCAGCATTCTCGATGACGACCAGAAGGACGATCTGCTGGTCCCGGCGATTCACGACGAAGGCGGCTACCGGATCATTCGAGAAACCCTGGCTGCCCAGTACAACCTGGGCAATCGTGAGCCCAACATACAGATCTACAGCATCGACCGCCGCGGCGACCGGTCCCTGACCCTGCGTCATCAGCAACACGACCGCAAACCGCTGGGAGAGTCCACCGAGGAAGTACTCAAGCACCTGCACCGCCTCTGGGGCTTCGACATTCACCTGGAGACCCTGCAAGGTGAACAGGTGATGAAAACCCACCATGTACCACCCAGAAGCGAGCATAGCGAAGGCGATTACGGCCGATTGGACCTGGCCGTCATCCATCTTTGATCCTGCTGAACCTCCGAAAGCTCGGCGCAACGGTTATCCTGTCGAGCTAACGGAGGTTTTTCATGCGGATCTATAAAGTTGGCGGGGCAGTACGTGATCGCCTGCTGGGCATACCAGTCACCGATATCGACCGGGTCGTGGTCGGTGCTACTACAGAAGAAATGCTCGCCAAAGGCTATCGCCCGGTTGGCGCGGATTTTCCAGTGTTTCTTCACCCCAAGACGGGAGAGGAGTACGCACTCGCCAGGACCGAACGCAAAAGCGGACGCGGTTACGGCGGCTTTACTTTCCACGCCAGCCCGGAAGTGACCCTCGAAGAAGACCTGATCCGCCGCGACCTGACAATCAATGCCATGGCCGAGGATGATCAGCAAAACCTGACCGACCCTTACCACGGCCAGCGTGACCTTGAAGCACGCATACTTCGCCACGTATCCCCCGCTTTCGCCGAAGATCCCCTCAGGGTCCTGCGCGTTGCCCGCTTCGCGGCGCGCTATGCGGAAATGGGCTTCACGGTAGCCCCGGAAACACTGGAGCTGATGCGTCAACTCAGTGAATCCGGCGAGCTTGAGGCATTGACCGCGGAACGCAGCTGGAAGGAAATTTCCCGTGCACTGATGGAAAACCAACCCCAGGTGTTCATCGAAGTGCTGCGTGCGTGCGGCGCATTGAAGGTTCTGATGCCGGAAATCGATGCGTTGTTCGGCGTACCGCAACCCGAGGCTCATCACCCGGAAATCGACACGGGCATTCACACCCTGAGCGTACTGGAGCAAGCCGCGCAACATAAGCAACCGCTGACCGTGCGCTGGGCTTGCTTGCTACATGACCTAGGCAAAGGGCTGACGCCAGAAGAAGAATGGCCCCGGCACATCGCTCATGAGTTCAAGGGACTCAAGCTGATAAAAGCCGTCAATGAACGCTTCAAGGCCCCCAGGGATTGCCAGGAACTGGCGCTGCTGGTGGGCGAATATCACACCCACGGCCACCGCGCCCTGGAGCTGAAACCATCGACCCTGCTGGAGTTGCTGCAAAGCTTCGACGTCTATCGGCGACCACAGCGGTTCGAGGAGTTCATCGCAGCATGCGAAATGGACGCCCGTGGGCGCAAAGGGCTGGAGGAGCGAAGTTATCCACAGGCAGATTATTTGCGCGGAGCGGCGAAGGCAGCGCGGGGCGTGGCGGTGCAGCCGTTGCTGGAGAAAGGGTTCAAAGGGCCGGAGCTGGGCGAGGCGATCAAACGAGAGCGGCTCAAGGCGCTGAAGGCTTACAAGGAAAACACCTGAGCAAAATCAAAAGATCGCAGCCTGCGGCAGCTCCTACAGGATGTACATCAATCCCCGTAGGAGCTGCCGCAGGCTGCGATCTTTTTGCATCACAACAAATGAGAGGGCGTCAGTTGCTCCCCGCGCCACTCAAACGCCACCGGCGCCAACACCTGATCAATCTGCGCTTCACTCCAGAGTGCGGCAAAGCTCTTGCCCACACCCGGATGCACTCGATCCGGCGCAATCAGCGACAACGGCCACAGCACAAAAGCATTCTTCAGGATTTCGGCCCGAGGCAGAATCAGGCCATCGAAGTTCCCCACCAGATCGCCAAACAACAGCACATCGATATCCAGCGGCAAACCCTTGCGGTCCGGCGCGTAGCGGCCATTGTCGGCTTCGATGAATTTCAGTCGGCGGTCGAGCTCCATCAGTGGCAGATCGGTGAAGGCCGACACCACGAAATTGAAGAACGGTCCGCTTTTGATTCCCACCGGCTGGCTTTCGAAGACCGGCGAACACTGGATATCCACAAGGAAACCCGCCAGGGCATTCAGGCCAGCCTGTAGATGGGATTCGCGCTCGATATTGCTGCCGAGCCCGAGAAACACTTGAGTCAGCGACATCCGCGCTCGATCTCCACGCCCACACCACCGATGGCGGCAGGAACTGCACCTGGCTTGGTCAGCTTGAGGCGCACCCAGGTGATCTTGAACTCGCTCATCAACACTTCAACCAGCCGCTCGGCAAAGGTCTCGACCAACTGGAACTGCGCCTGCTCGGCAAAGGCCTGGATGCGCGACGAAACACTCGCGTAATCAAGGGCCAGGGTCAGGTCGTCTCCGGCGGCGGCCGGGCGATTATCCCAAGCGAAACTCAGATCAAGACGCAAGCACTGTCGGATGCCTCGCTCCCAGTCGTAGGCACCAATCACGGTGTCGACTTCCAGGCCCTCGATAAACACTCTGTCCAAGCACTTCTCTCCGCTACACGACAAGGGCGCATTGCGCCGTTAGAATCAGGGCGTCCTCGCCCGGAATAGTTAGCATGTTTTGGTTATTGGCGATCCTCGCCTACCTGCTCGGCTCGCTGTCCTTTGCCATTTTGCTCAGCCGCCTGACCGGTAACCCCGATCCACGATCGAGCGGCTCAGGCAATGCCGGCGCCACCAACATGTTGCGCCTGGCCGGCAAAAAACTCGCCATCCTGACGTTGCTCGGCGACCTTTTCAAAGGCCTGTTACCCGTGCTGATCGCCGGTGTTATCGGCCTTTCGCTGCAAGATCAGGCCTGGATCGGCGTCTGTGCCGTCATCGGCCACCTGTTCCCGCTGTACTTCCGATTCCGCGGTGGCAAGGGAGTCGCCACCGCTGCCGGGATGTTGCTGGGTCTGTACCCGCCCGCAGCGCTGCTGGCGGTCTGCGCCTGGCTGTTGACGTTCTACCTGACCCGTACCAGCTCGCTGGCCGCCCTCATCGCCACGCCGCTGACTCTGCCGCTGCTGGCCTGGCAGGAACCTGCAGCGCTGCTACCCATGAGCGCACTCACAGGATTGATCGTCTGGCGCCATCGCGGCAATTTACGCGACCTGTTCGCCGGGCGCGAACGGCATTTTTAGCGGCCGGACATGAGCGCCACTCATTACAACGCCGACAACTGCTCCATCGGCCAACGCGCCTGCACACTGATCGCCAGGCTCTCCTGCTGACCGGCTTGCAGGCGCTGACAGCCAGCAAACGCAATCATTGCGCCGTTATCAGTACAGAACTGCGGGCGGGCATAAAAAACGTCGCCCTTCATGTCGCCAAGCATTTTTTCCAGAGAAACGCGCAACGCCTTGTTGGCGCTGACGCCCCCTGCAATCACCAGACGCTTCATGCCGGCCGCCTTGAGTGCACGCTTGCACTTGATGGTCAAAGTCTCCACCACCGCCTGCTGGAACGCCAGCGAGATGTCGCAACGGGCTTGCTCACCGTCGTCCCCGGCACTGACACATTGCTGCCAGGTGTTCAACGCGAAGGTTTTCAAGCCGCTGAAGCTGAAATCCAGGCCAGGCCGGTCGCACATCGGACGCGGGAAGACGAAACGCCCCGCAACCCCTTGATCCGCAAGGCGAGCGATTTCCGGGCCACCCGGATAATTGAGCCCCATCATCTTTGCCGTCTTGTCGAAAGCTTCGCCCGCGGCATCGTCCAACGTCTCGCCCAACAACGTGTACTGACCGATCCCATCAACCTGTACAAGCTGCGTGTGACCGCCAGATACCAACAAAGCGACGAACGGGAATTCCGGTGGTTGTGCCTCCAGCATGGGCGCCAGCAAATGACCCTCCATGTGGTGCACACCCAGTGCCGGAATACCCCAGGCAAAGGCCAATGCCTGAGCACAGGAAGCCCCCACCAGCAATGCCCCCACCAGGCCGGGACCGGCGGTATAAGCAATGGCGTCGATCTCCGTCGGCACACAGTCGGCTTCGGCCAACACCTGACGGATCAAGGGCAGCATGCGCTTGACGTGATCGCGTGAAGCCAGTTCGGGCACTACGCCACCATAGGCACGGTGCAGGTCGATCTGACTGAACAGCGCGTCGGCCAGCAGGCCGCGCTCACTGTCGTAAAGTGCGACGCCGGTTTCGTCGCAGGAGGTTTCTAATCCCAGTACTAGCATGGGTTTGCGCCTTGTTTAGGCTGAATTCGAAGGCGCGCATAATAGTCGTCGCGTGATGCCCCGACCAGCGGTTTTCGATCAGAGGCTTTGCATTCCGAGCGATGAGGGGTTAACATCCGCAACCCTTAAAAACCGACGTCTTCAAGTGCTCTTTTGCCGCGAGGATGTTGACCCCGGTAATGAATGAAGGTAGCTCTGGATGCCAGCCGTCAAAGTAAAAGAGAACGAACCCTTCGACGTAGCTCTGCGTCGTTTCAAGCGCTCCTGCGAAAAAGCCGGTGTACTGGCTGAAGTTCGTAGCCGCGAATTTTACGAGAAGCCAACTTCTGAGCGTAAGCGCAAAGCAGCTGCTGCTGTTAAGCGTCACGCCAAGAAAGTTCAGCGCGAACAGCGCCGCGCCGTTCGTCTGTACTAATACACAGACGATCGTAGCAAGCTTCTGCCAAGCCCGGCCCTCAGCCGGGCTTATGGCATTTGCGTAAAACGCTTGATGCTTCACTGTCAAAGCCGCAGACGCGACCGAGACAAATCTGCTTCACCGCGTCAGACCTGGCTCTTTTGCCAGCGGTGCACGTCTTTTCTGACGAGCCTTTCAAGGCTACTGACGAGCACACCCACTGATTCCTCTCACGACGATCAGCCCAAGGCGCCCTATGCGTGCCAAATGATGAGCCATCCGAGACCCTTGATCGGGCGCAGCCGGATTCAGCGCAACACTTTCAAATGGTCGAATACTGATTGGCATTAACGTCAGTGGAGTTTCGGCAGATACACTTCCCGACAACGATAACGCAGACGACCCTGATCGAGCCGCACACCTTGCGCGCCTCAGACAATGACTCGCATTCGTCCGCTCGTCGTTTCGGACCCCTTTCAGCGCAGATGACGAGAACGCCATGGCCGGGCTAATTCCCCAGAGCTTCATTGACGACCTTCTGAACCGCACCGACATCGTCGATGTGGTCAGCTCGCGCCTGCAATTGAAAAAAGCCGGCAAGAACCACACGGCCTGCTGCCCGTTTCACAAAGAGAAAACCCCCTCCTTCAGCGTCAGCCCCGACAAACAGTTCTACTACTGCTTCGGCTGCGGCGCTGGCGGCAATGCCCTCGGCTTCATCATGGACCACGACAACCTGGACTTCCCCCAGGCTGTCGAAGAACTGGCCAAAGCCGCTGGCATGGAAATCCCCCGCGAAGAAAGCGGCCGACCGCACAAACCGCGGCAACCGACCGACTCACCGCTGTATCCATTGCTCACAGCCGCCGCCGACTTCTACCGTCAGGCTCTGAAAAGCCATCCGGCACGCAAAGCCGCCGTGGATTACTTGAAAGGTCGCGGTCTGACCGGCGAAATCGCCCGGGACTTCGGCCTCGGCTTTGCACCACCCGGCTGGGATAACCTGTTCAAACACTTGAGCAGCGATACCCTGCAACAAAAAGCCATGATTGATGCCGGCCTGCTGATCGAGAACGCCGAAACCGGCAAGCGCTACGATCGCTTCCGCGACCGGGTGATGTTCCCGATCCGCGACAGCCGTGGGCGCATCATTGCCTTCGGTGGTCGGGTTCTGGGGGACGACAAGCCCAAATACCTGAACTCGCCGGAAACCCCAGTGTTCCATAAAGGCCAGGAACTCTACGGCCTGTATGAAGCGCGCAAAAACAATCGCAACCTCGACGAAATCATTGTCGTCGAGGGCTACATGGACGTTATTGCCCTGGCCCAGCAAGGCTTGCGCAATGCCGTCGCAACACTGGGTACTGCCACCAGCGAAGAACACTTGAAACGACTGTTTCGCGTGGTGCCAAGCGTTCTCTTTTGCTTCGACGGCGACCAGGCGGGGCGCAACGCAGCTTGGCGCGCCCTGGAAGCGACACTGTCGAGCCTGCAGGACGGTCGTCGTGCACGGTTCCTGTTCCTGCCCGAAGGCGAAGACCCGGACACCCTTATCCGCGCCGAAGGCACCGACGCCTTCCGCGCACGCATCAATCAGCATGCGCAACCGCTGGCAGATTATTTTTTCCAGCAGTTGACCGAGGAAGCCGACCCACGGTCGCTGGAAGGAAAGGCCCACATGGCCACCCTCGCGGCACCGTTGATCGACAAGGTACCGGGCGCCAACCTGCGCACCTTGATGCGCCAGCGCCTGCAGGAAATCACCGGACTGAGTGGTGAAGCAGTCAGCCAGCTGGCGCATAGCGCACCGCAAGACGCACCGCCACCCTATGACCCTGGCATGGATTACGACGCCATGCCGGACTATTCCGATTTCCACCAGCCTCAGGAGGCTTACACGCCCCAGCAGGAATGGACACCGAAGAAACCCGGTGCCGGTGGCAAGAAATGGGACAAGAAACCCTGGAACAAAAACGGCAAGCGCGGCGATCGCGATGAGTCCTATGCCCCGCGCACGCCAGTGGCGGTAGAAGCCCCAACGCTTATCGCGTTACGCACGCTCATCCATCACCCGCAATTGGCCGGCAAGGTTGAAAGCGCTGACCATTTTGCCAACGAGAGCAATACGTACGCTCAGGTACTCATCGCCCTGATCGAGGCCGTACAGAAAAATCCTAAGCTAAACTCTATTCAGTTGATGGCCCGTTGGCACGGTACAGAGCAAGGACGCCTCTTGAAGGCACTCGCGGAAAAGGAATGGCTAATTGACGGCGAGAACCTTGAACAGCAGTTTTTAGACACCATTACTAGGTTATCCGCGGGTCAGCACACGCAAACCCTCGATGAACTCATCAAAAAAGCAAGGCAGCCAGGATTGTCGGCTGAAGAGCAAATTCAGATAGCGAAACAGATGCGCGACCTTTTAAAACAGAATGTTTCCGCATCAAACCCGACCTCAACTGGCGCGTGAGGTCATAGCTCAGGTATAATCCTCGGCTTGTTTTTTGCCCGCCAAGACCTTCAGTGGATAGGGTGTTATGTCCGGAAAAGCGCAACAGCAGTCTCGTATTATTGAGTTGATCAAACTGGGTCGTGAGCAGAAGTATCTGACTTACGCCGAGGTCAACGACCACCTGCCCGAGGATATTTCAGATCCAGAGCAGGTGGAAGACATCATCCGCATGATTAACGACATGGGGATCCCCGTACACGAGAGTGCTCCGGATGCGGACGCCCTTATGTTGGCCGACGCCGATACCGACGAGGCCGCTGCGGAAGAAGCAGCCGCTGCGTTGGCAGCGGTGGAGACCGATATCGGTCGCACCACTGACCCAGTGCGCATGTACATGCGCGAAATGGGTACGGTCGAGCTTCTGACTCGTGAAGGCGAAATCGAAATCGCCAAACGTATCGAGGAAGGCATCCGTGAAGTGATGAGCGCAATTGCGCACTTCCCTGGCACGGTCGAGCATATTCTCTCCGAGTACACTCGCGTCACCACCGAAGGTGGCCGCCTGTCCGACGTCCTGAGCGGTTATATCGACCCGGATGACGGCATTGCGCCACCCGCGGCAGAAGTGCCACCGCCGATCGATACGAAAGCCGCGAAAGCGGATGACGACTCCGACGACGAAGACGGCGAAGCCTCGGATGACGAAGAAGAAGCCGAAAGCGGTCCGGATCCGATCATCGCTGCACAGCGTTTCGGCGCTGTGGCCGATCAGATGGAGATCACTCGCAAGGCCCTGAAAAAGCACGGTCGCCACAACAAGGCAGCGGTTGCCGAGCTGTTGGCACTGGCCGACTTGTTCATGCCGATCAAACTGGTGCCGAAGCAATTCGAAGGCCTGGTTGAGCGTGTTCGCAGTGCTCTGGATCGTCTGCGTCAGCAAGAGCGTGCAATCATGCAGCTCTGCGTTCGTGATGCCCGCATGCCGCGCGCCGATTTCCTGCGTCAGTTCCCGAACAACGAAGTCGACGAAAGCTGGTCCGACGCTCTGGCCAAAGGCAAAGCCAAATACGCTGAAGCCATCGGTCGCGTGCAACCGGACATCATTCGTTGCCAGCAGAAGCTGATCGCGCTGGAAACCGAAACCGGTTTGACCATCGCCGAGATCAAGGACATCAACCGTCGCATGTCGATCGGTGAGGCCAAGGCCCGCCGCGCGAAGAAAGAAATGGTTGAAGCGAACTTGCGTCTGGTGATTTCCATCGCCAAGAAGTACACCAACCGTGGCCTGCAATTCCTCGATCTGATCCAGGAAGGCAACATCGGCTTGATGAAAGCGGTGGACAAGTTCGAATACCGTCGCGGCTACAAATTCTCGACATACGCCACCTGGTGGATCCGTCAGGCGATCACTCGCTCGATCGCCGACCAGGCCCGCACCATTCGTATTCCGGTGCACATGATCGAGACGATCAACAAGCTCAACCGCATTTCCCGCCAGATGTTGCAGGAAATGGGTCGCGAACCGACGCCGGAAGAGCTGGGCGAACGCATGGAAATGCCTGAGGACAAGATCCGCAAGGTATTGAAGATCGCTAAAGAGCCGATCTCCATGGAAACCCCGATCGGTGATGACGAAGACTCCCATCTGGGTGACTTCATCGAAGACTCGACCATGCAGTCGCCAATCGATGTTGCAACCGTTGAGAGCCTTAAAGAAGCGACTCGCGAAGTACTGTCCGGCCTCACTGCCCGTGAAGCCAAGGTACTGCGCATGCGCTTCGGTATTGACATGAATACCGACCACACCC
The DNA here is from genome assembly GCF_050990305.1 of Pseudomonas putida. GTDB lineage: Bacteria > Pseudomonadota > Gammaproteobacteria > Pseudomonadales > Pseudomonadaceae > Aquipseudomonas > Aquipseudomonas putida_AH. The sequence goes on from NZ_CP158817.1 coordinate 5,991,633, forward strand.
TCGAGGAGGTTGGTAAGCAGTTCGACGTGACCCGTGAGCGGATTCGCCAGATCGAAGCCAAGGCACTGCGCAAGCTGCGCCACCCGACGAGAAGCGAGCATCTGCGCTCCTTCCTCGACGAGTGATCACAGAACCCCCGGCCCGCGCCGGGGGTTTTGCTTTATGCAGATTTAATCCCCCTGCCAGCCCCTCCCCCCGTTTTGCCCGTCTACACTCGAAGCATTCCCCGAGCCATAACGAGACCGTTATGCCCAGACTGCCGACCGTGCTTTTTTTGCTGTCGCTGATGACCTGGACCGCAACGGCTGGCGCACTGACTCTAACCGACGAAGAACGTAGCTGGCTTGCGGCCCACCCGGACTTGCGCCTGGGCGTGGATGCGTCCTGGCCTCCCTTTGAGTTTCGCGACGATCAGGGGCGCTACCAGGGCTTAGCAGCGGACTATATCGACCTGATTCGCCAGCGACTGGCGGTCAAACTCACGCCTATTGAGCCGGTCAGTTGGTCAGTGGTGCTGGAACAGGCTAAACAAGGCAAGCTGGACCTGTTGCCGGGCATCATGTCGACCCCGGAACGCCAGGCGTTCCTGTCATTCACCCGGCCCTACCTGGATTTCCCGATTGTTATCCTGGCCCATGTCGGCGGCCCTCAACCGCGCAAAATAGAAGAACTGTACGGTTTGAAGATCGCCGTGGTGGAAAACTATGCCCCCCATGAACTGCTGCGCACCCACAACCCCGATCTGAACCTGGTCTCCATGCCCAACGTCAGCTCGGCGTTGCAGGCTCTGGCCACAGATGAAGTGGATGCCGTGGTGGGCGATCTGGCTTCCAGCGTCTGGAGCTTGCGTCAGCTCAAACTGGATGGCCTGTACGTCAGCGGTGAAACCCCCTACCGCTATCAATTGGCCATGGGCGTACCGCAGGACAACAAGATACTGATTGGCATCCTGGACAAAGTTCTCGCGGACATGACCCCGGCGGAAATCAGCGCCATACAGGAACACTGGGTCGGTAACGTCCTCGACCACCGGACGTTCTGGTCCGATCTGCTGGTCTACGGCCTGCCGGGATTGCTGCTGCTGATTCTCGTGCTGGCGGGGGTGATTCGGGTCAATCGTCGCTTGAGTTCGGAAATTGCCCGCCGGGTAGACCTGGAGCAAGAGCTGCGCAGCAGCGAATATCACTATCGTGGACTGGTGGAGAGCCTGTCGGCCATCGCCTGGGAAGCGCGGATGAGCGACTTCACCTACAGCTACGTCTCACCCCACGCCGAGGACCTGCTGGGATATCCCTTGTCCCATTGGCTGATCCCCGGCTTCTGGCGCAACATCATTCACCCTGCCGACCTCACTCGCGCACAAAATTTTTGCGATCACGAAGTGCTGGCCGGACGCGATCACAGCCTTGATTATCGGGTCATCACCGCCGACGGGCGTTGTTTATGGGTTCGCGACATCGTCAGCCTGATCGAGCACGGCCATGAACCAGTGATGCGCGGCCTGATGATCGACATCAGCGAAACCAAGCGCACTGAAGAAGCGCTGCGCCTGTCGGAACAGAAGTTCGCTTCAGTGTTCCAGCAATGCCCGGACATTCTGGTCATCGCCCGGCTCTCTGATGGCTGTTTGCTGGAGGTCAACGAAGCGTTCGAGGAGCAGATTGGCCTGCGGGCCGAAGACGTCATCGGCCAAACGGCCACCGACCTCAATATCTGGGGCATTCCGGGCGTGGGGCCTGGCTTGTTGCAGCGGTTGCAGGCCGGCAGCATCCGCAACCTGGAGATGCCCTTTCGCCGCAGCAATGGCCAGGTGTTCACCGGTCTGATCTCGGCCGAACCGTTCGATCTCGATACCACCTCGGCCCTGGTGGTCGTGGTACGCGACATCACCCAGCTCAAGGAAACCCAGCAGCAGCTGCAAACCTCCGAAGAGAAATTCGCCAAGGCCTTCCACGCCTCTCCAGACGGATTGCTGCTGTCACGGCAGAGCGATGGCTTGCTATTGGAAGTCAACGAAGGTTTCAGTCGCATTACTGGCTTCAATAGTGCCATGTCGGTGGATCGCTCGGCTCTGGATTTGGGAATCTGGGTCAACCTCAACGAACGAAAGCAGATGCTCGACCTGCTGCACCGCGATGGCTTCGTCCGCGACTTCAGCTGCCATATCCGCCGCAGCGACGGGCAGATCCGGCTCTGCGAAGTCTCCAGTCGTCCGCTACCAATCGGCGATGAGGACTGCATGCTGACCATCGCCCGAGACATCACCGAACGCCACCTGATGCAAGAAAAACTGCAACAGGCTGCCACGGTGTTCGAAAGCACTGCCGAAGGCGTACTGATCACCGATACCCAACAGCACATCAGCGCCGTCAACCGTGCATTTACGGAAATTACCGGCTACAGCGAAAGCGAAGCCCTGGGCCACACGCCCCGTCTGCTCGCTTCGGGCCTGCATGACAGCGCATTCTACGCCGCGATGTGGCACCAACTGACGGCCGAAGGACACTGGCAAGGCGAAATCTCCAATCGTCGTAAGAATGGTGAGCTCTACCCGAGCTGGCTGACCATCAGCGCGGTGCGCAACCGGGACAAATTCATCACTCACTTTGTGGCCGTGTTCGCCGACATTTCCAGCCTGAAACACGCCCAGGCCAAACTCGACTATCAAGCTCACCACGACCCACTGACCGGGCTGCCCAATCGCACGCTGTTCGAAAGTCGCCTGCAGAGCGCGCTCAATACCCAAAAGGAAAACGGCGGCCAGGGCGCGGTACTGTTCCTGGATCTGGACCGCTTCAAACACATCAACGACAGCCTGGGCCACCCGGTTGGTGACCTACTGCTCAAAGGCATTGCCGTACGCCTCAAAGAACAATTGCGCGACATCGACACAGTGGCGCGCCTGGGTGGCGACGAGTTCATCATCCTGCTGCCCGGCCTGCAGCAACCCAGCGATGCCGACAACATCGCCACCAAGCTGCTCAACTGTTTCACGGCGCCGTTCCAGGCCGGCGAGCACGAGTTCTTCATCAGCTCCAGCATCGGCACAAGCCTTTATCCACAGGACGGCTGCGATGTGGCCACGCTGATCAAGAATGCTGACGCGGCGATGTACCGCTCCAAAGCCAAGGGCCGTAACCGGGTCGAAAGCTATACCTGCGACCTCACCGCGCAAGCCAGCGAACGGATAGCGCTGGAGCATGAATTGCGACGCGCCATCGAGCGCAACGAGCTGCTCCTCTACTATCAACCGAAGATCAGCCTCGACGACTATCGTCTGGTGGGTGCCGAAGCACTGATTCGCTGGCGTCATCCGACCTTCGGCGACGTGCCGCCGGAACACTTCATTTCCCTGGCCGAAGAAAACGGCATGATCCTGCAAATCGGTGATTGGGTGCTGGAGACCGCGTGCCAACAACTGCACGAGTGGAGCAAAAATTACATAGGCCTTGGCCCGCTGTCGGTCAACCTCGCGGGCGCGCAATTGCGTCAACCGAACCTGCTCGGGCGCATCGAACAACTGCTCAAGGACTACCGCCTCAAGCCCGGGCTGCTGCAACTGGAAATCACCGAAAACTTCATCATGAGCCAGGCGGAAGAAGCCTTGACCGTGCTGCACCAACTCAAACATCTGGGCGTGCAACTGGCGATCGACGATTTCGGCACGGGTTATTCATCCTTGAGTTACCTCAAACGCCTGCCGCTGGACATCCTCAAGATTGACCAGTCGTTTGTTCGCGGCCTGCCGGATGATCCCCACGACGCCGCCATCGTCCGTGCCATCATCGCGCTCGGCCGCAGCATGCAATTCACCGTGATTGCCGAAGGCGTCGAAACCCAGGCACAGCAACAGTTCCTGGCCTTCGAAGGGTGTGAGCAGATCCAGGGCTACATCGTCAGCCTGCCTCTACCCCCCGACGAATTCGCCGCGACGTTTCTTCGTACAGCCCTATTGGATTTTTCGGATAGCACAGCCGCGAAACCGTCGCTATAATCCGCGACCTACTGGGGCCTATAGCTCAGTTGGTTAGAGCAGAGGACTCATAATCCTTTGGTCCACGGTTCAAGTCCGTGTGGGCCCACCAGATTCTCCATCAACATCAAAGGTTTACCTGCGATGTCGCAACAACCGAAAGCGTGCAAGGTACGGGAAAAGGTACGTCCTCCCGTTCGACGAGCTAGGCCCATCCGGGCCTTGGGAGTTACGCCATGCACGCCACATTCGTTAAGATCCAGCGCCAGTCCGGTGTACGCTACAAAGCGATAATCCGCGACGGCGACAAGCTGATCAGCACCAAAACCTTCAAGCTCAAAAACCTCGCCACGACCTGGGCCGACGATCTGCTGCGCGATCACCAGCGCCTTGAAGCCTTGGGCAACCCGAAGGCCAAAATCACCCTCGAAAAACTGACCGAGCTGTACATGGAAACGTGGGCGGGTCGGGATATCTCGCGCAAAGGCCGCGTCCAGGCGCTGGCCGATGCCTATGGTAAAACCCGTCTGCTCGACATCACCACGACCTTGATCAAGGCTGACCTCAAGTCCTACACCAAGGGGCACAAACCAGCGACTACCAATCGCAGAAAAGCGTGCTGGTCGGTACTGATGCAGTTCGCCGTTGACGAAGAGTACATCGCGACCAACCCGGCAAAAGGCATCGCCAGCAAGGAAGAAAACAACCAGCGGATTCGCTTCCTCGACGACGATGAGCGCAAGGCACTGCTCGCTGCCTGCGATAAATCCGAATGGTCGCTGCTGAAGCTGCTGGTCACGCTGGCAATGACCACCGGTGCGCGCCTGGGTGAATTGCAGTCATTGCGTTGGGAAGGTATCGACCTGAAGAAACGCACGGCCACGCTCGCCATCACGAAGAACGGCGACCCACGTGTTCTGGTGTTCCCGGCGCCTGCGATTGCCGCGCTGATGCAGCACAGGAAGGCGAAGGGGCTGGTGTTCGGTCGCGCTGATGGTGAAAAACCCATGTGCTTTCGCAAGCACTGGAACAAGGCACTGAAGCAAGCCCGTCTAGTCGCTTTCAGGTTTCACGACCTGCGCCATGATGCAGCGACCAGCTTGATCAACGCTGATACCGACCTCTATACCGTGGGCCAGATCCTTGGCCATCGCAGTCAGCAGTCCACTGCGCGCTATGCGCACCTCAGCATCAAGACCAAGCAAGCCGCCGCCGATAAAGCGATGGCTGAGGTGTTTGGGAGGATGAAATAAATACTTAATTAGACAGACGGTATAGATTGGCAGAATCCCCTACAGACTTGAAACCTGTAGGGGATTTTTTTCGTCTGGAGAATTATTCAGCAAGAATTCTCTACAGTTTTAATTCGTCTCAATTGTAATGAAGTTATCAACTGATTACCCCCTAGCCACTCTAGTTATCCACAACCCCGAAGTTTGCTCGACATCAAAGTTAGCGGTAGAAAGTAGCTGTCACCGCAACTACAACAAACCTCTTCGGAGTGTTGATCATGACCACTGCAACTCCACCTATCAATACGCACGGCAGCGAGCAGAGCTTGCAGCAACTGCTGGCACAGGTTGTTGTTTCTCGTCAGCAACTGCTGGAAGCCATTCCAGTCCTTAAGCCTGCCACCCTCTCTTATTTACTGCGCAACTCTGAACACAACGGTCTAGCCCAATCGGGCGCCGTACTGCGTCCGGGCAAGGAATTTGTTTTTGACTTGGAATTGTTCCTTGCGTGGTATCGCTCGCGGAAAGCGTGGTAATCGAGGGATAAAGAAATGAAACAGGCATTTCAAGAAAACAGGCACGGCAGTGTTAACCCTGTATCAGCATTATTTCAGTGAGAGTGAGCTGTATTCAATAAAAGCCATTGCTGGAGATAAAAAATGAAAATTGAAGACGTAGAACTTCTGGAATTCATGGTAGAGGAAGAGGCAGGGGATTGGCCTTGGCAGATTCGCGGAAAGGTCGAGAGGATGGCGGCATGCTCATGTGCCCCGTGCAGTTTACCCATTTCACTGGCGGGGTCAGCACGCGGCTTCGAAGTGCTGATCGTCAATGAACTGATCAATCAGTTGATCGGTGAATACGGCGATGAACTTAATGACCTTGACGAAGTGTTTGGTAGCGTCAAGGGACTGAAAGCTTTTCAGAAAAAGTTCAAGGCTAAATGCCTGCAATAAAAAAGCCTCGTCGATGATGGTGATCGAAGAGGCTTTAAGTTTGGCACCAGCACAGTGCGCCGTGGGTCAATCATATGCCCACGGTCGCAAAAAGCAATACCGTGGGGGTTTGCATATGGATACGGGCAAAATCTTTCAAGGGCTGGCCTCACTCAATAGATGGGTGCCCTACAAACTTTCCTACAACACCAAGCGCGAGAAGTTCGACAAGATCCCAGCAAAGGATGAAAGGTATAATTTATCCACCGGCGAACCAAAAGACTGGTCTAACCTGCCTGACGCAATGGGATTCGTTAACGAAGTGTACGGCTTGTCCGGTGTTGGCTTTGTCACCACTGGTGGCGTCGAGGTAAACGGTTGGACTTTAGTAGGTTTTGACTTCGACGATGTAACTGCCGACTTTGTACCACCGCTTAAAACCTATGCCGAAAAGTCGCCGTCCAAGAAAGGCGTACGCATGTTTGCCTGGGCACCGACTAAGTGGACAAAAGAACATCAGGATACGCTCGACTGCAAACCCAAGGACTGCGACCACTGTGAAGTTTATATCGGCACCGCGCCACGTTTCCTGACTGTTACGTTTGACACTATCCGGTCAGAAGAAATTGCGAGGTTATCTGATAAGGATCTACGGACCATCGAATCATGGGGTATGCACAAGTTTGAAGATAAACCAGCCGCGCCACCCGCCCCGGATCTGGAAGCAGGCACGGCCTTTGACTGGGCCCGTCTCAGCCTGACACCTGATGAGCGCCATCTGGTCAACGGAACGGGTGATATAGACCACTCCAACATCCTGTACGGGCTCATCATCAAAGCCTTCGACGCTGGCCGCGCCGATGAGGACATTCTGGCGTCCATGGTGGCGCCGGGGCCGATCTGGCAAGTCTGTCTCAATCATCGCAACAACAACGAAGACAAGGCATTGCAGTACGCCAAGGATCAAATCAAAAAGGCCTACCCTAAATCCAAACCTGGCCAGCGCGAGGCCTTGATCGGCTACAGCGAAAAATGGAAACCCACCGTAGCTACTGCACCCAAGCATTACGGCCCTCCTCTCTTCCCCATGGAACTATTCGACAAGGCGCCAGGGCTGGTAGGGGATATCGCCCGCTGGATCATGCAAGCGTCCCATGCACCGCGAGAGGAGTTCGCCTACGCCGTGGCACTGTCTACCATGGCCTGCCTGATCGGCCCCTACTGCACTGTAGGAGGCGGCATCCTGAACCTGTACATCGCCCTGGTGGGCGGCACTGGCACCGGTAAGACCGAAGCGATGAAAGCGGGCCTCGGGTTGTTATCCGAGATCGATGCCAAGGATTGTGTAGCCGACTTCCCGGCATCCGAAGCAGCCATGCGCCGTCAGTTGAACGTCACGCCCAACGTGCTGATCCGTGTCGATGAACTGGCGCACAAGTTCGAGAGCTTCAAAGGTGATTCGTCGAACGGATCGGGCTTGAGCCGCGCCATTCTGGAAGCCTTCGACGGCGACCGGATGCCGCCGAAGCCGTATGCAGACGAAAAGAAATCCCTGCCTGCGGTGGACAATCCCTTCGTGCAGATCCTGGGTGGCACCACCACCAAGATATGGGAAGTGCTGCAAACCAAGCACCTCGAAGACGGTACGTTAAACCGTTTCGTTTTCGTCAGCCTGCCGGACGATCCTCAATACAGCAGTAACCACAAGACAGACACCACCGTACCCAAAGCGCTCAAGGACAAGCTCAATGCGTTCTTCCGTGCTGGTCGCATGAGCGACCTTATCGGCGACGTGCATGGGTTTGGTCGGTGCATCACGTTCAGCCCCGAGGTGAAGGCCGCGCTGGAGGCCTTGGGGCCAGTCATGTTCGACAGGAAGCAGGAGGAATACGGCGAGCTGTATTCGAGGTTCGAACAGTATGTCAGCAAGATCGCTGCGATCCTCGCAGTCGGTGATGGGCGCGAGGTGGTAGGTATGACCGAATACCAGCAAGCCTTGGCGTTCATGACATGGAGTGTCGGGGGAACGCTCTACAGGGTCAGCGGCTCCCTCGCCAGCAGTGATTTTGAACGCAAAACCAAACGTATCGCCCGCAAGCTGAGTAAGACCAAAGGTAACAAGATGAGCATGCGCGATCTGTATCGGTTTATGACCTGTTCGCGCAAGGAAATGGAAGCGCTGGTCGAGGTGATGGTGCTTAGCGGAATGGCAGTCAAGGGTGACGATGACTGGGTTTCCCTACTGGATTGACTGTCAGTAAACGGTGTCAGTTGTCAGTAAACGGTTTTCCCTCGATTGAGTTTTGTCAGCTGACAGTCGGAGGGCATTTACTGACAGCACCAGCCGCTCTACACCGGGGGTTTCATACTACTGTCTGTAAAAAAAAAAAAAACACAAAACTATATAAATAGGGGTTTTAACGGTGTTTTTAGCTAATTTCGGATTCTGCGCGAAAAGATTCGGAAAAAAGACTGACAGCTGGAATTTTGGGTATGTGGAGGGCTGTGAAATGAAACCGAAGCTGCTGGTACATCCATCGCAAGCGCGGACGATCAGCAACCCGGTAGAAGTCGAGCGACTGCTCGCCATGGGTTGGCTGATTGGTGCGCCGAAGCCCCGGACCAAGGATGCCAAGCGGATGCGTAGCCTACGCCAGCAAAGGCGACTCGCTGGCTGGCTGTCGGTTTACTTCTGGTTGTCACCTGAAGAGGTTGCTGCTGTAACGGCCATCAAACACCCCGGTGAGAGTTATGCCGCGCTGTTAGTGCGCTTAACCAAGGAACGGAGTCTGCTTTGATAAAAATGGTAGCGACAGACAGACAAATAGAATTCTCAAGAAACGGCATACCAGAGAAAACCAAGGGCAAAGAGGCATTGCTGGTGCTCATGAAGAGCCACTGCGGTCGTTGGGAATGACCTTAAACGGATAGTGAATCCGTGTGTCATGCCCTGCTGGCGGGCTCGGAAGCCACGCGAGGTACGCTTTTGAGGTACGCCGTAACGCCAAATCGCCTGCAAGGCGCTCAGGGGTTGAGGTGGTGTTATGCAATGGCAAGGACTAAGAAAACGGCGCCAGCCAGCGCTCAGGAGGCTGAAATGAGAACTACAAGGTTGACCACGCTTTTGGATACTGTGAGGCCTGGATACCGGGACTTCGAGTGGCAGCCACGCGGCCACAAAGTCTTCAATGGATATCGCCAGCACTTCGCGAAGGGCATTCGGTTATGAGCACTGTCATTGAGTCCACTGCGCTGGACGACCAGAACCGCAAACGCCGGCTGGGTTCCGAGCTGTGGCAGCGCACCGAAGTTCTGCTCGACGAACTGGTAAGCCTACGGGCCAAACAACCTGCGCAACAAGATCCCATCAAGGCCCAGGCTATGAAGTCCCGCGCTCGTCATGCCGGTGCCACTAAGGTCATGTACTTGGAAGCCGCTGTACTGGATCTGGTGCATGACCATCGTCCGCAACTGGAGAAATGGACCGGCAGCCGCCGTAGCCGTGCCGAGTGGGGGAAGAAACAACTACAGGCAACAATCGGCTATAGCCCCAGCTGGCGTTATATTGATGATTATTTAAATACACTGTTGTTGTGATACTTGAAACAGCAGTGTTTTCGCAATACCGGCATTAACAGCGACCGCGCAAAGTGCTGCAATACATCCAACTACCAAACAGTTGGAGTATCCACAAGTGTCTCGATCAGATGTCGCAATCGAAAGTCGTCAACCCGTCGTCAGTTTAAAGTATGACGACGCCAAACTTCGCGAGCAGGTTGGGAACGTCTGGCGCATCGTCGTGCCCGCCGGTACACCGCTGGAGCGGCTGGAAGAAAGTTCTTTCTATGCCGTGGTGGCGCATCGTTTCCTTCCCTACGATGAGTTGATCCTCATTGACGCTGCGCGCACTTATCACCGTCGCTACTTGGTCTTGCAGGCCGGATCGGGTTACGTCGAAGTTCATCTATTGTCTGAAACCCGGCTGCCAGCGATGTTGTGCGCCGTCGGTGAAATGCTTCCCAGCAACCATCGGTTAGTTTACACAGGACCGGAAACCGGTTGGAGTGCGATTCGCAATAGTGACGGCATAGTCATCATCGAGCGCGCCCAATCGCAAGCGGCCTGTTTGCAAGAACTGTTACAACACGCGAGCCTTCGGACATGAATACGGGACTTGTTAATGCCCATGTTCAAGAGTGCGCGATTCAGTTCATCAGCTATCGCGGCCCCCTCAATAAGCTTGTGGGTTTTATCGCGCACTCCATGGGTGACAGTGCACCTTCCCTTGAGGAACTGACTCACTATCTGCAAAAAGAAACAACACACACTGAACTGTTAAAAAGGGAAGTTGGCTTGTGGAAAAATACAACCGGTGACTGGTCCCTGGTGTCACTCGCTACACCGCAAACTATCGAGGCAATGCGCTACCGGCTTGAGCATTTCCCCACCAGCAATACGCAATGCCGGTGGTGCCTACAAGATAGTAAGCGGCTCGCTTATATAGACTTGGTCCCCGAAAAAGATATCCACGGCCTGCCGGTGCATCGCTCTTTATTGCATAAACAATGCATGCGCCCATGGCTGACGATGCGCCAGCAAGTTGCCCGCGCCGGAATCAAGGAGTCGCTATGAACATCCCACTTCCGACTTATAAGAGGTTCATGAACCTTTATGCGATTGGCGAGGCAATTTTGATGTTCGTAAATAAAATCGATGATGCCATTAAGTCCCTGACAGCCGATGGTGTTCGATTTCACGGCAAAAATCATATGATTCAGTTGATCGTACGCGAAGCCAAAATGTTTCCGTGCGAAGAGAGTTTTAAAGACGTAGAGCGTTATCTCGGGGACGGTGCCGATGCGCTGTTGCGCGACTACGGAGTCAGCCATGAGCAATGACATCGATCTCTACGACAATACTGACATACAACCGTACAATCCCGGCGTACCCCTGCTCTCGCCTTTATCGCCAACGCCAGATACTTGGGGCAATAATGAGATTCTGCGCGAGGATCAACACCATCAGTCAGGGCCAACCCTTTTCGGCTCGCCCGTGGCGGCAGGCACTACGCCCCAACAGATTCAAGGCGTATTGGCGGAGATCGGTGGAGCCTACTTGTCCGACTTCACGAAACTGAATTACCCGTCGCATTTGATTCAGTCGGCCATCACGTTTTTTATGGACAATGCGACGAAGCCAGCGCGGCAAGTTCAACGCCAACATAAATTTGATCTGCATAACGAAACTGGCGACTGGCTGGCCGAGTCCTTTGGCAATTACTTACAGGGTCTGGCCGGTACGCAACAGCAAAAGCAACAGTTCCTTGATAATTCTTTAATTTGGCTGGAAAAGCTCAACAAACGTTTAAACAGTCAACAAGTTCGCAGTGAGCCAGTGCCACGGAGGGCCTCTAATTCCACTGAGGCTATTCTAAATAGCCTTTCGGATGCTGATTACAACAAGGTCATTAAAATTAATGAGCAGGCACTCGCCAGAACAATGCAGGTACTGCAACAACGTTGGGGGGATTACACTTTTCAGCAAAATATCGAAGTAGCACAGAATTACTTCAACCGCCTCCCAGTAAACGAGCAACAATTTTTCGATCAGTTTACAACGGTGAATGGAACACCCTATGTTCATATGCGCAACACGGTGGAATTTATCACTGCCATGTTCGACGCCGCGACCGGGGCACACAACTTACCTACTGGAGCCGGTATCGCCCAGGAAATTGCAGAGTGTGAGAAAGTGATGCGCACTAACCGGAAAGAGTGGCTCGCTGATAGTGCTCTTCAAGCACGCTACCGCACGCTTCTGGATATGAGAGGCAACTAACATGCAACCCAAAGTATTGAAAAAGATAGACCGGCGACTGGCGCGCAAGGTTAAACGCCAGAAGGTTAAACCAGTTAAGGGGAGTAATTGAAAAATGGCTACTGTAAAGCGCGGTACACCATCAAGCAGAACTTTCGCTAGCGTGGATATTTCCACCGCCGCGTCGGGGCTGAGTGAGTTGGTGGACATTACAGGTTTGACTTTGTCATGCATAAGCATGCCCGCCGCCTGGACGCATGCCAGTTTGACTTTGTTTATCAGCATCGATGGGACAACTAATGTAGTGCCAGCCTACGATACTGCGGGAAACGTAATCGCATACCAAACCTCCGCGTCCCGTGCGCTTGTTTTTGACCCGGCTCAATTTCAGGCTGTGCAGAAGTTCCAGTTCGGCTCGGTCACTACTAACGCGTCCAGCGCGATTGCCCAAGCCGCAACGCGTACTATCAAATTGGGGTTAGCATAATGAGCGATTATATTAGCGGGTCACATCCACTTATTCTTGAAGCGCGAGAAGCCGCTGCTCGCTTGGAACTAAGGGGTGATGCCCAGGAGTTGCTGGCCAAGATCAATGACATGTTAAAGCTGCACGGCTGGCATGGCGGCGACCAGTTAAAAGTTCAGGATCTTTTGGATCAGGCGGCTGCGTTATGAGCCCGAAGTTGAAACTGTTACAGCGTCAGATGGAACGGCAAACACCGGAAAGAATCCCCGTAGCGCCCGCCTCCAACGATCTGGCAGCCGCGATTGAGCGGCTGGTGCAAGAGCGTGTCGATGCTGCACTGGAACAGCAACCAGTAAAGCCACCGCCGCATGTGCGGCGCCTGATGGATGATTTCAATCGGCCAGAACCTGTCAGTGATTACCGCCAGCTACCAGCCGTGCAAAAGACTGCACCGAAGAATCCGTTGAGCATGATTATCCATCGCGACGGTGCCGATAAAATTTTGTGGGTCGAAACATCTGATGGCCTGAAGGTCGAAATGGTCCGCGACGGTGCCGGGAAAGCCATCGCCATGCGAGAAATCACCGAGTCGCCGGTGCTGCCAGAACTGGACATCGCTTACAAAACCGAGGCTCGTGAATACCAGCCCGGCACGCCACGCAAACTGTACGGCAACGATGAGGTGAAGTAACCCATGGCGACCATCACCTTCAGCAGCACCGAGCCAGCGGCAGAGGCCAGGGCCATCGTGTCCACGCTATCCATGTGGTTGCATGAGCAGCCACGCCCCGAGCAAGCGTTACCGGCCAAAGCTAGGTTTACTTATGACGGCGACGACCTGCGAACCGTGACCGTTACTCTGGTTGAGGATGGTGAAAAATGACCACCCCCACCGGCAAGCCACGCGGTCGACCTCGGGGCCTTGCGAAAACAGGCGGCAGAGTCGCGGGAGGCAAGAGCCTCGATAGAGGTCAGCGTCAGTTGGTCAGCAGCGAGCTTGCTGGATCAATTATGGCCACATTCGAGGGGCTGGGCAGTACAGAGGGAATGCTCGCCTGGGCAGCTGACAATAAGACAGTTTTTTACACACAGATCCTTTCGCGTCTGATGCCTGCGCCGCAAAAAGATGATGCCGACTTTGTGCAGAACAACACGCAAATAAACGTAAACAATTTGAGCCCAATGGAATCAGCGCGGCGCGTAGCCTATGCCCTGGCCGTCGGTCTGCACCCCGACCCATCCGTGGCACCACGTGACATCACCCCCGTCGAGCCAATGACACCGCAAAAGGCCTGCGACTGGCGGAACCCCACACCGCCATATACCCCACCGCCTGAGCCAGCGTATCAGCCGCCCGAAGATCCAGACCGAGATAGGTGGGTAGCCGAATTGCCTTTGACCGAAGAGCAGCGTCAGGACAATGCCCTGATCCGGCAAACTAAAGAATCCAGCATTACGAATTACGCGGGCAGCGGTGCCGAGCAAGGTTACGGTCAGCGTCAACCCAGTGCGACAGCCCGTAAACCCACGGCAGTCGAACTGTGCCGACGCTTATCGAGAAACGGGCGTGACCTGATCTAGCCCCCGGTGTCGGGAACGTATTCCCACCCGCTTTTGGGGAATCGCGACAGTTGCACCGCCGCAACAGGCTGTATCACCGGCGTATCACTCTGGCTTAGATATTGCTCCGCTGCTCAAGCATTGTTGAATCGAAGCTGGAGGGCGTATGTGGAAACGACTTTTGCTTCTCGCCATCGCGCTTGGGATTGCGATCCTTTTATCAGGTTGGGCCGCGACCGCTATCCTTGTGCAATGTTTGATGGAATAAGCCAGCCTTGTCGCGCAAACGCCCTCTGTAAAAAGGCCCGTCGAAACGGGCCTATGCGCTCGAACTAGAAATCATGGATGTCAAAGACGGCGCGAAAAAGCCCTTACAATTGACTTTGTTGCATCGCTTGTATCCAGGTCAGAGATCGAGCTGAGCGAACACCAAATACACTCGGAAATCTCGTTTTGAGGCGTTGCGCTTTCCGCATCCAAGACGGAGGCTTCAAAAACATGGTGGCGAATGTTTCCTACTTCGAACTCAAATATGTACAGAAGCTGATCGACGTTCAGTCCCGTTTCTTCTTCGAGTTCTCGAACAGCAGCCCCAGCAATACCTTCCCCAATCTCAACCTTGCCACCTGGCAGAGCCCATTTAGACTTCGGTTTGCGAACCAGCAATATATGCCTGTCTTTCTCGCAAATGACAGTAGCTCTGACTTTCATTTTTTGATCCACGAGACATGTCATTAAATCGTAACAAAAATGTCATTTTTATCGACGACAGACTGACGAATGCAATCCTTAGAGCTTAATGCATCCTCCCCTTTGCGACCGGTCACATTAAGCGTTAGGCAATTAAAGCCGACTGTAAAAAAGCCCGGAACCAGTCCGGGCCTTTCTTCTACCTATTGCCAGTCTCGATTCTTTTGCAGGTCTTGCAGCACCTGCAACGAAACATCGACCGACTCGTCGAGCAGATCATCAGCGATCATTTCAATCGCGACGTGACCGCAGTGGTTGAACAACCTAAGTTGTTGCCCGGACGGCAGGGTGATAATGCTGATGGTTTCACTAGCTTCGGTGATGGCAGCGACAAGCTGTAGGCGAGCTTCGGTGTCGAGGTTCAGGGAAGGCATGATGGCGGTGCTCCGCACTTAGCAGGAATTTGGCGAGCGCCCCTGCAAATGGGAAATCGGCGCACCGTTGAGTGTAGTCCACCGTGGGAATCGGGATCGGCGAGGCTCTTTAAGAGGAGGGCGAGCCAAATGTGAAATGCTGTGCTTGCTTGATTGATGCCTGGTTATAGATTTCTACTTCCTCAGTCGAAGCGGTGTGTGGAGATCTCCCCTCTCGGCAACCTTGCAGCAATAAAAAGGGGTTTACTACGAGTAAAAGCTGACTGCTGTATTGATCTGCCGATATGAATTTTTTGTCTTCTGAGCGGATTACATTCCAGTAGATTCCCTCGTAGTTAGCCACATTATTAGGGTCTGCTAGCAGCTCTTTAATAGCCAAGGTTGTTGCGAATCGGCCAGCGATTTTTCCGCCATCCCTGACTGGGAGTTTGTGCATTGCTTCTACAAGCTCTTCTAGCTCGACGTCCATGTGGAGCTGCATTCCGGGGATTACCTCGGCTTCATCCAGCGGGTTCAATGCGAAGTGGTGGCGAAGAGTCCAAAGCAAATGGTAATCAGAAATTGCGCCATGATTTTCAACCGTTTCCCCGGCTTCAACGCGATCTACTTCTTTCAAAAATGCGGCTTCGATAGGGCCGCTTATGCCCGATTCAATTTCTTGTGACCATGCTCGTTTACCCATGAATTTTTGGTTATTGACACTTAAACAGCTGACTGCGCCAGACGGTCTTTCAGTCACCTCCACAAGGTTAGTGCCGTCCGTGAAACGCTGTAGGATCGCCCTCATGTGGAAATGCTGCTTTTTCGTCAGTTGATGTTTGTTTTCGGGTGTGGTCGGTTCGAATGCCATTTTCATTCCTTTCGAGCAATACGGTGTTAGCCAAGAGCTGCATGAGGTACGTCGCGAGGTACGTAACGTACCTCAAACCAAGTGCATTGCAACTCCAAGCAACTACAGCTAACCTTTGAAATAGCACGCTTTACGCGTAGTTGCGTGGCGTTCTGGTGACCATTTTTAGGACTCATAATCCTTTGGTCCACGGTTCAAGTCCGTGTGGGCCCACCAACTCCAAAGCCGCGCAATGCGCGGCTTTCGTGTTTCTGGCGGAACCACCTCAGATACCGCTCTATGGTCCAAAATGTGGGAAATAACCACAGCGAAGTGCTCGTAACGGCTAAAAAACAGGAATGAATAAGTGTCCTGAGCGTTTTGGGTCGACTCGCCACGTTCAAAGCCGGCGGGGGGCGACGGTCGACATTTGCTATCGTTCGTTACCTGCCCGCTATCGAAGGCCGTTACGTTTCAGTAATGAATCAGGGTTTGCGTCTCACCAAAGTTAAATGCAGCCGGTGTTCGAAGTCGGTGAGTGCATGGAACAATGCCGCGAAATCATTCGCTTTAGCCATGGCTTCCAGCTCAATGCAGGCCGCTGCGATATTAGGTTCGCGCACCATCATGAAAGCACCTTGCATGGAGTGCAGTTGCGTCAGCACCTGTTTCACATCGCCAAATGAAAGTGCAGTGCGAATGATGGCCAGAGACTTCGATGAAGTTGTCATCATTGCATCATACAGGTCAGTTGGTAGAGGACTGCTTGTTACAGTGTCGCGTTCGCTCGTGGGGCTCGAGACTGGAATGACATTGGGTTTACCACCCAGATTCTTGCGTATTGCGATATCCAGTTCAGCAAGAGATATAGGCTTCAGTATGACGTCGTCGATACCTACCTCTTCGCAGCGACGACGATCATCAGCTGCCGTATTGGCCGTGATTGCTATGATAGGTACCCAACCCTTTTGTCTGCGAAGACAAGCTGCAAAGCCATATCCATCGAGCTCTGGCATTGACAGATCAGTCAGCACAATATCGTATTTTTGCTCGCTAAACTTTTTGAGCGCGGCAATACCGTTCTCGACGAAGTCAGCCTTGAAGCCTAACAACTCAAGTTGCTCGCCGATTAGTATTTGGTTTGCTTTATGATCTTCTGCTACGAGCACTCGTACTTGTAGTTTGTCTGTGGCGCATTCGAATGTGACCGCCGGGAGAGACTGTATCCGTTTGTTTGGATTATCCACTGCAAGTGCAATGGCTGACCTGAGACCGGCAAGGGAATAACAGGATACTGATAGCTGATTGCCGCTTGCTATAGGAGTGCGTGGACCGTCGCAGCTTACGTGTATCTCCCAGGTATTCCGCGCCGCAGCCGCCTCATCATCCGTATGCCATTGGCTTTTCCCGCCAAAAATAAGCTTTGGAATCGGGGCGATGGTCAACTCTTCCGGAGAGCTAGCAGTGAATACGTCGAGCCCCCACTTGAACAGGTGAGGTTTGATTGTTGAATGCCATTCAGGCGACTTACCTACAAGTGCGATACCTGTTCCAGGCGCAAAAGGGGGTGGCTCATCACTTGTGGCATTGTCCATCGGTATCGGCAAGTACACCGAGAACTTGCTGCCAAGGCCGGGGATGCTTTCAAGGGAAATATAACCGCCCATCAACGCGGTCAACCGCTTGCACAAAGCGAGTCCCAGACCTGACCCACCGAAACGGCGAGTTATCGATGAGTCTGCCTGAGTGAATTTATGGAACACTTTGCGCTGAAGATCAGCAGGAATACCAATGCCGGTATCGCTTACGCTAATGATGAGCGGCGATCCATGCACGGCTTCTTGTGCAAGCCGCAGCGCCAGAGTCACCTTGCCCTCTTGGGTGAACTTGATCGCGTTACTGAGGAGATTCTCAACAACCTGCCGAATTCGCGTCGGGTCCCCGTGGTATAGGCGTTCTAGCTCTGGCTCGATCGTTAAGTAGAGTACAAGCCCTTTTCCTCTCGCAAGTGGGGCAAACATTGCAGCCACCTGTTCAATCATATCAATGATATCAAAAGTGGCGTTTTCCAGTCTTAACCACCCCGACTCGAACTTGGACAAGTCCAGAATATCGTTAATGATGTTGAGCAGTGAGCACGACGATGTCGTGATGGTGTGTAACCGATCACGCTGTAGGTCAGACAAATTTGAGTGTTCGAGTAGTTCGAGGTTACCCAGTATGACGTTTAATGGGGTACGGATTTCGTGACTCATCGTAGCGAGGAAGTCGGACTTCATTTGCGCGGC
The DNA here is from genome assembly GCF_050990305.1 of Pseudomonas putida. Taxonomy (GTDB): domain Bacteria; phylum Pseudomonadota; class Gammaproteobacteria; order Pseudomonadales; family Pseudomonadaceae; genus Aquipseudomonas; species Aquipseudomonas putida_AH. Next base: position 6,009,857 of record NZ_CP158817.1, read on the forward strand.
CCCTTCGGCAGCCTCCTTGGCTGCTTGAAGAGCTTTTTCCGCACACTTACGTACGGTAATGTCCTCGAGGGTACCCTGCAGCAGTTGCTTGCCATCAAGGCATATTGTCGTCAGATGCACTGCAGCGTGCCAGATATCACCGCTTGGTCGCTGGAGGCGCCACTCGAACACGTTGAGCCCTTTCTCAAAAGCGATAGCCTGTTGTTGAAGGGCTGCAGTCCATGTGTATTCTTGAGGCATCGAGGCATCAAGTATTGTCTTGCCAATGAGATCGCTCTTGCTCTCATAACCATAGATATCGACGGCGGCCCTATTACAATCAGTAATAGTTCCGCTTTCCGGCGCCACTACCACCATTGGGACATGGGAATCCTGAAACAGCGCTTTGTTGTACGCCTCACTGTCACGCAGAGCGTTTTCCATCATCCGGCGCGGGGAGATGTCGCTCGCAATCACGCACAAGGCGTAGGGTTTTCCATCGTCATCGGTCAGCGGAAATTTAGTGGTCAGCGACACATAACTTCCATTCTGATTCGGAATTTCCTCCTCAAACTGCTGGCTTTCGACATTCCTGATCACTTCCTTATCCTTTGCCCGTAGCCGTCTTGCCACGTCGTCCGGAAATAAAAAATAATCCGTTTCCCCCAGCGCAGCGCCCGCTGGCAGATTGAATACTCGGTCAAATGCCCGATTGGTCAGTAGGTGCCGGCCTTTCAGGTCCTTGATCAGTACTATGGAGGGATATCCGTCAACCACATCCTGCAGCAGTTTCTGTGCGTGGCGCTGCTCTGTGACGTCCTGATAGTAGCCGTTCCAGATAACTGCACCATCGGCCAAATCAGTGCTCACGCGCACGTTCGCCAGCACCCAGCGAGTTTCACCATCAACCACTACTCGGCTGATTGTTTCTGTAGAGGCGCCCTCCTCGCCTGACAGCACCCTGTGCAGCGAGGCCGTGAAAGCACTCTGTGCCAGCTCCAGATCGTCCGGGTGCACATGGCGCCAGCGTGCCGCAGGGTCAGCTCGCAGTTCGTCTGCGGAAACACCTAGAATCGGCAAGACACTGTTACTTATGAAGTTGTAACTGATCCTTCTGTCGGCAGATAAGCGTAACTGAAAGACAGCCGGTAGCAGTGCGTTCGACATTCCCTCCAGTTGCGCCACCTGCGTATTTATCTTCTCTGCCATATTGCGCAGAGCAGACTGCGCCCGGGTAAGGGCGTGGACCAACTGGCAGGTTTCATCTTTGCCGGCAACAGACGGGTCGCCCGCGAGGTTTATGCCTGCAAGGCGATTGGCAATGGTAATCGCGACGTGGAGCGGGCGGGTGATCGAACGAGCCAGCAGCAAGGAAATCAAGACCCCAAGCAGGACACTACTTAGGACAATTATGACGGTATAGATGTAAAGCTGAACGTACTTATGGTGTGCTTCGTCGTACTTCTCACGGGTAATGTGGGCCTGTAGATTGATCAACTGGCCCATGTCGGCGTGAAAGGCACTGAAGGGGTGAGCCAAGAGGGCTTTCTGTGCCTCGACCATACCCGCGACCCGGCCGCCGTTGCGGAAAGCGGCGATGATCTGGCTACGTGCGGTCGCGAGTTTTTGTCTGTCGGCGTCAACTCGATCGGCCAGTACTATTTCCTCGGCAGTCAGGTACGTGCGCCGATAGGCTTGCCAATTTTCCTCGCGTCTGGCCGCAATACGCTCAATTTTGTCGAGCGTCCTGGCAAGGCTAGCCGATGACTGCTCATCACCCGCCTGGTCAAGCAGATATCGTATCGACTGAGAGTCATACAGGACCTTTCCCAGTTGTACCAGCGCAACGGTTCGGTCTTCATAAACTGATTTTAATCGTGCCTTCTCATCGGACATTGCGCTTATTCCCACCAGACCGGAAATTATCGTGGTGGTGGACAGTAGTCCGACAAGAAGAAGTAGCTTGCCGCCAATTGTGACTTTGTTCAAATACACCTTTCCCTTATGTCGCTAACAAGACATTACCGAGAGATGGTGGACTCCCATCACACATAAAAGCTTCAATCGACCCGAACATTCGGTACGAAATAATCTTTAGGCTATCACATTCAGATTATCCCGATTTCCATCGCGTACTTGAATAAGTCTGGTTCGCGTTGGATCCCAAGTTTTTGCATGGCTCGTTGTTTCTGTGAGCTAATGGTTTGCTTGCTACGATGTAACTGTTCTGCAATCTGGCTGATTGTGTAGCCTAAGGCATACAGCCGGATCACCTCCGCTTCGCGTTTGGAGAGTGCCGGCAAGCTGTCATTTGTGTCTTGATTAATGCCCAGTCTTTGTACGATTTCGTCTATGAGTGGAGAGAAATAGCTTTTGTCTGCATAGGCTGCAAGGATGGCGCACACTATGTGCTCCGTAGGATCCGCTTTGCTGAGAATGCAACTGATACCGTGCTGTATCAGGTTTCGAGTGGTCGCGGGATTATCGAGCATAGTGAACACTACAACCTTAAGTTTCGGGTACCGACGCTTGATAAGAGCGAGTAGAGGGGTACCATCACCGAATTTCCCACCCGGCATTACATAGTCCGTAACCAGTACGTCGCAAGAATGCTGATCGAGTATGGACATAAGTTGCGTCGAGTCCGTCGCAGAGCCAACAATATCGAGCGTTCTTTTCGTGGCAAGCACATGTTTCATACCGATCAGAACTGCCGGGTGATCATCCGCTATTACCACTTTAATTTTGAAGATACACATGTCCTATCATCTCGATGTCGCTACACGTAGGGGTGCCCTGGCTCTCAGTTCTGCCAGAGCATTTTCTTAATCGTCCATATGCACATAAAATAAATTCTCCCTAGCTTACATATTTGTCATGGCGATGCTATCCACAATGCGCCAGAAGCACTGTTACATTTAAAACGAGAAAACCTGGCCGGGCTTCTCGCATGGCGCCCTTAAAGTCGCGCGCCTTCGAGACTGAGCCGTGTTTTAGATCGGTTGGTGTTTTTCAAGGAATATTGAATGATTGAAATTGGCATTTACAGTTGCGCACGGAATGTAACTCAAAACGGGTGAAGAGCTACTCGTCGCGTTGCGCCACTCAAAATTCATTGGACTGAGATAGCTCCGTGCTGATTGGCGACAACGGTTATTGTAAAAGCGGATGTAATACGACTCTTGGTCACTGGCGTAATGCGTCAGGTATTCCCGCTCGGTCTTCAGCGGGCGGAAGAAACTTTCCATGACCGAATTGTCCCCGCAATTCACGTTGCTGGTCGTACTGGCGCTTCGGATTGTCAGCAAGCTTTCAGCGATTCCGAACGCCTCGGCTACCCGACGAATCGGCGTACCGGCAGCACTTTGTCTACCGCCTCGCGCTTGAAAGACTCGGGATAACGTGGTCCGATCTGTGCCATGAACATTCTTTGCGGTGGACATTATCCACCTTAAGCCAGTGTCCACACAGCCTGGGACGGACCAAGGTGTTGCGCCGGGCGCCAAGCTGCCAGCTGGCCTAGCGACTTGCATGGCCGGGGGCTTCTCCACTCCGGTATAACCATAATCGGCACAGACTACGTGTTCATCGCCGTGCAGCAGCTTATCGACCTGTGTGATATCTGCAACATTGGCCACTGTCTCTATCTGCAGTAACACTGGATTACTTGAGTTCTACACTTTGATGCTCGCTGATCCAGTTCAACAGGTCAGCCTCGCACATCGGGCGTGCAATAAAGTAACCCTGCACAGCCAGACTACCCAACGCCTGCAAGGCTCGATAGTCACAGGCCGTTTCCACCCCTTCGACCACCACATTCAATGCCATCCTTCGCGCCATGATCATGACCCCTGCGACCACTGCTGCCTTACGCTCATCGTTCGCCATATTGGTCACGAACTCAGCAGGAATTTTCAACTCGGAAAACGGCAATTGCAGCAGGCGCTGAATATTCGAGGCGCCGATGCCGAAGTCATCAATTGACAATTGGCAGCCCTGCATACGCAAGCGTAACAAACCTTCCAAGTGAGTAGCCGTGGCCTGCGAAACCTGGCTTTCGACGACCTCCAGAGTGAGCACGCTGGCGGGCAACCCGAAGCGCACCAACAGCGCCAATACTTGTTGCGCAAAATTATCCCCCTCAATCATCGAAGGAGGGATATTCACCGAGACCGGCAGGAACTCACCAAGCTCGCGCAATACACGAGCGGATAATTCCAACGCCAACTCCAGCATGCGCCAGGTCAACGGTTCAATTAGTCCGGCATTCTCCACCGCTTTAATGAAGCTGCCGGGCGACAACAAACCTCGGTGAGGGTGCTGCCAACGGACTAGCGCTTCAACACCCAGTAACTTTCCCTCAAGATTGACTTTGGGCTGGTAGTAAGCGATCCATTGCTCAATCACCCCAGCGCCACCAACGCGCTGACCAGAAGCCTGATGATGCAGATTTTCCAGTGATAACGACTCCGACACCTGCGCCAGCAGCAACGAATTAACTCCATGCTGAATATGATCTTTATAGTTCTCTAGGAGCAAACACAATGTCTCGGTCGACACAGGTTTCTGCAAACTACCCAGTAAATGGATGCCCTGCGACCTAGCTAATTTGGCCGCACCATCAAGCACACTTTGGTCATAGTTACTGTGAATGATCAGCGCACGAGCCAATCGGTTTTCGGCCAAAAAATGGATCATCTCGAAGACATCGAAACCATCCATCTGCAAATCAGATATAACAACATCGGCTATACCTCGAATGGCCGCCGTCTGTTGCGCTGCCTCAAGACTGCAGGCTGTCCGAACATTAAAGACCTGAATGCTATTGAGCATATGATGCATTGCCATCAGCTGAAAAGCATTGTCTTCAAGGACCAAAACATTAAGTGAGCGCATTCTGTTGTCTCTTCGTTAGCGCCAGTCCTTAGCCGTTGGTCATCAATAAATTAACTACGCTGCCAGCTATTTTCTATTGGACAGACCCCAAATTGACAGCCCCGGACAACTCCACTGCACCCATCAGGTAAAGTGCTCTATCAGCATGCGATTGATTAGAAGTAGACGCCAAAAATTAGTTCTGGTTTATTTTAAGCAGCGCGCATCAAAACACTGATTAGTCAGCGTGAAGCAATCCAGGAACACGAGCGTTTTTTTTCATGGCCATGCTGTAGTGGGTAACGCTCAACCATCCTTGACCCTATACTTTTCTGGATGTATCTGAAGACTACTGGAGCAGACCCAGCAGACGATCATGCGCACTGCATAATCCCTTCAGCGGAATTGCAAACGCTACCTCTTTACCGATATCGGCTGTCACAACCGTCACCATGAGTGTGTCGCCCACTCTTAGCTGCGCACTAACGCCTTCATCGAACTCAACATCCACAACACAACCACCGGCCAGACACGTGCGAAACGGAAGGGTAAACGGTACGCCCTCATCTACACACAGGGTCACGCCCTCCTGCAAGGCCAGGCCAAAAGGCAACATCAGCGCCCCCTTGAACTGCGCTGCCTCGGGCCACAACTCGATGCTCAGCACACGCTGGTTCGAAGGCTGATGGGTCTGTTCCTGAATCAGAACGCCGCGCTGACCTACCACTCCATCGACCGTTTGCGTTGCAAAAGCCAATATCCAGTTATCATGAACTTCTCGCAACTGAGCCGCCTCTCCCAACAGGGTGTTGCTCTGGGACTTGCTCATGATTCACCACTTTCTTGTTTGGACATTGCTAGCACTTTCGTCCGATTGAAGGCGCTCTTGAAACCCTTGAGTGAAATGTCGAAAGACACTTGCTTGCCTCCGTTGATAGTGGCGTTGACTTTTAGAGCGTTACCTTTTTCCAACCGCGCCATCTTGACCGCATCCAGCTTTACTTCGAGCACACAACCTATCGGCAGGCAGTGACTGATGCGCAAAACACTGAAAGGTTTGCCCTCATCCGCCTGCAACGTAACGCCCTTCTGGACATCCACCCCAAACGGAAGGACAAGGACGCCCTTCGCGCCGGTGCCGTCAGGCTGCAGTTCGAGCCCGAGCACACGCTGATGTGATTGTTTTTCGAATTGCTCTTGGGCAAATGTGCATATTTTATCGGTTGGCTGCTCCACCGCCGGCGTCGCGCAACCAACAGACCAGTCGCCTAAGGCCTCCCGTGCCGGAGCAGCCGGAGTAGCTGGTGTAGCTGGTGTAGCTGGTGTAGCTGGTGTAGCTGGAGCGGATTGAGGCACCGCCTCTTCTGCAACCACCGGCACCATGGTGGTCGCGAGTACAAGCGCAACCACCGCACCAGAGATTCGAAAAATATGTTTTGGCACTTCTGACTCCGATTGAAAAACTAAACCTTCACAAACATGATCTGCCTTAATCCCACCCAGGATTACCGGGAAACAACGCCGGGAATATCTAGACGTATACCAAGGGGAATCGTATGCAAAGTCTCCAGCAAGAAAAATGGGACACGTCCTATTTTCAACAGGAAGATGCTGCCGGCCGAGAGTCTGAATATAGCGATGGCTCCCCCCCCACGCGACCGCCCTCCGAAGAAGGCCGTGGCACTCTTTGCTTTCATTCAGGCTTACCAGGAGTACGTCACACCCAGTTCAACCTTGCTGGCACTGTAGTCATGCTCGCCGGCCTCGTAACCGACTGAGCTCCATGCGCTCACCTTCTTGCTCAGGTTTCCCTGCAGACCGAGATTGCCCTCAAAGCGATCTTCGGGCAGTCGGTCATACGCCTTGACCCCATCGAAGGCAATACTCTGCGAGCTTGGACCATGCCACCAGTTCACTTGCGCGAAAGGTTTCATGCCCAGCGCATCCTTCACATCTGCGTGTAAGCGCACCCCCAGGCGTGTCGTCACCGACGTGTCCGTCTGCCCCGACACCACCGTACCGTTACGCTCCTTGTGTGAATCGGCACGAAAGTTCGACTTGATAACCTGGGCTTGTGGCTCGATGTACAATTGGGCTCGCTTGCTCTGGTAGACCGGCAGCGAGTAACCCGCCTCCAGCGAGGCCGACAGATTGCTCGAGTCGTAACTTTCGCTCGCCAGACCGTGGCCTTTCACCGTGTTGTCAAACTCGCCGTACATGATCCAGCTGTCTATATACGGCCCCGTCTGAATGTCGCTATGGCCATACCAGGTGCCATACACACCGACGCTGTAGCCATTCACCGAGCCCTTTGCCTTCACGCTGCCGTTATCGGCGTGGTTGTCGCTGGAATGTTGTGCCCCCATCACACCGAAACGGATGCTGCCGTCGGCACCGTCGCTTAAGTGCAGCAGGTCACCTCCCCCGTGGATCAAAGTGGTCGTATCGGACAGATCCTGATGCCCCGCACCACTGCGATCGCTGCTCTTCTTGACGACACGCAAAAAGCTGTTGCCGTCGCTCGGATCGTTCTGGTCCTGGTCTTGCATTTCCGACGCCTGGCTTTGGCGATCGTGCAGCGTGTGCACCTGCATCATCGACGCGGCCAGTTTATTATTCAGATAGGCACCCACTTCCGGCCGATACGCTGGTTTGTCTGACGTAGCCGGTTCCTTCGAGTTACGCGAGGTCAGGTACCAGTCGTCGGCCACTCCATTGCTACCACCACGTACCAAGCTGTAGTCATAGGCGCCGGCCGCGATCGTGTCCTTGCCTGCGCGATAGCCGTCCGACGCTGTCGACAATTTGAATGCCCCGGCGTCAGTCGTCCCACCGTTGCGCGTTTCGACCACGCGGATGCCTTGGCTTGTCTGTGCACCGTCGCCGCCAGCATGGCGGATGATCAACCCGGTATCACCCGTGGCGCGACCGCCATCGAGCACAATCCGGTCGCTCGCCGATCGGTCGTCACCCAGTACCGTGTAGAGCTCCACTGTGCCGCCCCGGCCGAGCCAGTTCCTGGCCGTCAAAGTGCGTCCGGCCCCTAGAGGCAGCGATGCAGGCCGAGCAAACTTGATCGCACCGGCCAGGTCGACGTCGTCGACCAGCGAATCGGCGGTCATGTTCCAGGTACTGGCCGCATCGATGTTGACGTTGGTCGGGTCAATCCAGCCGGTCAGGCTTGCACCGTTTTTCAGGCTCAGGCTCGTTCCTCGGGTACCCACGATGTTACTGAACAGTTGCGCACCACCCTGGCCACCATCCAGGACCAAATCGCCGCCCTCCAGTCGAGTGATGCCTGTCCAGCCGGTCTTGCCGGTCAAGGTCACAAGGCCGGAGCCGCGCTTGACGAACTCGCCCGTACCCTCGATGTCATTGTCCAGCGTGCCGCTGGCTCCATCGAGCAATAGCGTGCCGTTATCGGTGATCTTGCCGCTGCCCAGGCCATCCACATGGTTCAGATTGACCTGCGCCCCTGTCGCGATGAGGGTGTCGGCGCTCAGGCCGGTATTGCTGCCCTGCACGTCCAGCGTGCCGCCATTGACCTTCAGCAGGCCGCCACCACTGAGCGTACCCGCCGAGGTGCCACCGTTACTCAGCACCAGCGTGCCGTTGTTCAGGTTCAAGCTCGACCCTGCCGCAGCGTTGAGTACGCCCACCGTCTGGGTCTTGCCGTTGAGGTCGAAGCCGGCCAGATTGGCCAGGTTCAGCTGGCTGGTCCGCCCCAGGGCGTTGTCGGCACCCGCACGCAACGTACCGGAGTTCACACTCGTTTCGCCGCTGTAGTCGTTGTTGGCGTTGCTCAGGGTGAGCACGTCGGCAGCGTCGATCGCAAGACTGCCTACGCCGGTGATCTTGGCCGACATGTCCGCCGCAGCCCCGGCCGCGCCAGTATTCTCGGCCAGCGTCAAGGTCTGGCCCGATTGCAGGTCCAACTGTGTGAGGCCGTAGTTCACATACAAGCCATCTCCCGCCGTGCCCGTGGTCAGCCGATAGTCATAAGTGCCCTTGGCCACGGTATTGCCATCCTGACTGATGTCGACCTGGCGTGCGTCCGTGATGACATTGCCATCCTGGTCGACCAAACGGATCGCGCCACCGCTGCCGCTCACCGTACTCGCGTCGACCAACTGCACGCCGATGTTCGCTTCATCCTGCGTCAGCAGGTTGGAGGTATTGGGCGTGTCCCTGCCCGGAGCGACAAGCGGCGCCGGTACATTGATGGCCACCGTACCAGTATGGCTGGCGTCCAGCGTGCCGGCCTTGATCAGGCTGGTCGCCAGCACCTGATCCGGTGCGCTGGCATTGAACCGCATCGTGCCGCCATTGATCTTCAGCCCGCCGATCACCTGGTTGCCATCGCCTACCGTGGTCACGTTACCCGCGCCCACTTCCAGCGTCGCGTTGGTCAGTGCCGTGGTGTTGTTGCCCGACAGGGCGAAGGTGTTGTCCTTCAAACTGACGGTGCCGGCAAAGCTGTTGCCCGCACCAGTGCCGAACGAGAACGCCTGGTTGGCGTTGGACGCGTTCAGCGTACCGGCACCGGTCAGCGCGTTATCGAAGCTGAAGGCGCCGGTGGTCAGGGTGTTGACGATGCCGCCCGCGGCAATATCGACCCCGCCCGTGCCCAGGTTACCGGTGCTGGTCGTGGCGCTATCGGCCACCGCCAAGGTACCCGTGTCGGTCACATTCCACTGTCCCGTGTAGGCCGCATTGGCGCCGCTGATCGTGGCCTGCGCCCCGCTCACCGTGGTCGTGCCCGCTCCGGCCAGCAGGTTATCGAAGGTGCTGGCCGAGGCTAACGCCAACTCCAGCCCCGTCGTCGTACTGCCCGCTGCGGTGTCGATATTCACCGTGCCGGTGCCGACACCGTCAGCGTCACTCAGTTTCAGCACGCCGCCCAGGATCGTGGTTGCCCCGGTGGCGCTATTGGCCCTGGCGATGGTCAGCGTACCCGTGCCGTTCTTGGTGAAGACGCCCGCGCCATTGAGCGCGTTGCTCAAGGTCCAGTCGGTGCCGGTGTCGACATTGAAGGTGCCGGCGTTGTTGATCGCCGCCGTGCCCAGGTTACTGGCCGTCGAGGCCGTCAGACGAGTGCCCGCTGCCAGGTTCCAGCTGCCCGACAGGGTATTGTTGCCCGTGAGCGTCGCCTCGCTGGCGTTGCTCAGGTTGACCTCCCCGGTACCGTCGATGGCGTTGTCCAGCGTGCCGCTGGCTCCATCGAGCAATAGCGTGCCGTTATCGGTGATATTGCTGCTGCCCAGGCCATCCACATGGTTCAGATTGACCTGGGCCCCTGTCGCGATGAGGGTGTCGGCGCTCAGGCCGGTGTTGCTGCCCTGTACGTCCAGCGTGCCGCCATTGACCTTCAACTGGCCCCCGCCGCTGAGCGTACCCGCCGAGGTGCCGCCGTTGCTCAGCTCCAGCGTGCCGTTGTTCAAGTTCAAACTCGACCCTGCCGCGCCGTTGAGCACAACCACCGTCTGGGTCTTGCCGTTGAGGTCGAAGCCGGCCAGATTGGCCAGGTTCAGCTGGCTGGTCCGGCCCAGGGCGTTGTCGGAGCCCGCACGCAACGTGCCCGAGAGCACGCTCGTCTCGCCGCTGTAATCGTTGTTGGCGTTGCTCAGGGTGAGGATGTTGCTGGCGTCGATGGCCAGATTACCGTTGCCGGTGATCTTGGCCGACATGTCTGCCGCAGCCCCGGCCGCGCCGGTATCCTCGGCCAGCGTCAAGGTCTGGCCCGATTGCAAGTCCAACTGGCTGAGGCCGTAGTTCACATACAAGCCATCTACCGCCGTGCCTGTGGTCAGCCGAAAGTCATAGGTGCCCTTGGCGACGGTGTTGCCGTTCTGACTGATGTCGACCTGGCGCGCGTCCGTGATGACATTGCCATCCTGGTCGACCAAACGGATCGCGCCACCGCTGCCGCTCACCGCACTCGCGTCGACCAACTGCACGCCGATGTTCGCTTCATCCTGCGTCAGCAGGTTGGAGGTATTGGGCGTGTCCCTGCCCGGAGCGACAAGCGGCGCCGGTACATTGATGGACACCGTACCGGTATGGCTGGCGTCCAGCGTGCCGGCCGTGATCAGGCTGGTCGCCAGCACCTGATTCGGGGCACTGGCATTGAACCGCATCGTACCGCCATTGATATTCAGCCCGCCGATCACCTGGTTGCCATCGCCTACCGTGGTCACGTTACCCGCGCCCACTTCCAGCGTCGCGTTGGTCAGTGCCGTGGTGTTGTTGCCCGACAGGGCGAAGGTGTTGTCCTTCAAACTGACGGTGCCGGCAAAGCTGTTGCCCGCACCAGTGCCGAACGAGAACGCCTGGTTGGCGTTGGACGCGTTCAGCGTACCGGCACCGGTCAGCGCGTTGTCGAAGCTGAAGGCGCCGGTGGTCAGGGTGTTGACGATGCCGCCCGCGGCAATATCGACCCCGCCCGTGCCCAGGTTACCGGTGCTGGTCGTGGCGCTATCGGCCACCGCCAAGGTACCCGTACCGGTCACGTTCCACTGCCCCGTGTAGGCCGCATTGGCGCCGCTGATCGTGGCCTGCGCCCCGCTCACCGTGGTCGTGCCCGCTCCGGCCAGCAGGTTATCGAAGGTGCTGGCCGAGGCTAACGCCAACTCCAGCCCCGTCGTCGTACTGCCCGCTGCGGTGTCGATATTCACCGTGCCGGTGCCGACACCGTCAGCGTCACTCAGTTTCAGCACGCCGCCCAGGATCGTGGTTGCCCCGGTGGCGCTATTGGCCCTGGCGATGGTCAGCGTACCCGTGCCGTTCTTGGTGAAGACGCCCGCGCCATTGAGCGCGTTGCTCAAGGTCCAGTCGGTGCCGGTGTCGACATTGAAGGTGCCGGCGTTGTTGATCGCCGCCGTGCCCAGGTTACTGGCCGTCGAGGCCGTCAGACGAGTGCCCGCTGCCAGGTTCCAGCTGCCCGACAGGGTGTTGTTGCCCGCGAGCGTCACCTCACTGGCGTTGCTCAGATTGACCACTCCGGTGCCGTCGATGGCGTTGTCCAGCGCGCCGCTGACCCCAGCGAGCAACAGCGTGCCGTTATCGGTGATCCTGCCGCTGCCCAGGCCATCCACATGGTTCAGATTGACCTGGGCCCCTGTCGCGATGAGGGTGTCGGCGCTAAGACCGGTGTTGCTGCCCTGCACGTCCAGCGTGCCGCCATTGACCTTCAGCAGGCCCCCACCACTGAGCGTACCCGCCGAGGTGCCACCGTTGCTTAGCTCCAGCGTGCCGTTGTTCAGGTTCAAGCTCGACCCTGCCACGCCGTTGAGCACGCCCACCGTCTGGGTCTTGCCATTGAGGTCGAAGCCGGCCAGATTGGCCAGGTTCAGCCGGCTGGTCCGGCCCAGGGCGTTGTCGGCACCCGCACGCAACGTGCCCGAGTTCACACTCGTTTCGCCACTGTAGTCGTTGCTGGTGTTGCTCAGGGTGATGGTGTTGGTGGCCGCGATGGCCAGATTACCGCTGCCGGTGAGCCTGGCGTGCAACTCATCGGCCCCCGACGACGCCCCGTCGCCCGACAAGGTCGTGGTCTGCCCGGCTTGCAGCGCGAGCTGGGTCAGCCGGTAGCTTGCGTACAAACCGTCAACTGCGGCGCTGCCTGCAGCGCTGGTCGCCAAGTCGTACGCGTACGTACCGATGGCCACCGTCTGTCCACCCTGCTGGATGTTCGCCGTACCCGAAGTCAGTCGATTGCCCGCCTGATCCTTCAGGACCAAGTTGGCTGCCGACCCGTTCACCGAGGTGGCCGAGACCAGTTGTCGAGTCGTGCCTTCGTCCTGCGCCAACAGATTTCCAGAGCTACCTGCACTCTGCGGATCGAGACCGACGCTACCCGACGTCAATGTCAGTGCTTGGGTCGCGACCGTATCCGTCGACGGGTCCGAGAACACCATCGTACCGCCGTTGATTGTCAGGTTGCCGATGTTTTGTACACCGGCCCCCACGGTAGTTACGTTGCCCGCGCCCACGTCCAGCGTCGCGTTGGTCAGCGCCGTGGTGTTGTTGCCCGACAGGGCGAAGGTGTTGTTCTTCAAGCTGACGGTGCCGGCAAAGCGGTTGCCCGCACCGGTGCCGAACGAGAACGCCTGGTTGGCGTTGGACGCGTTCAGCGTGCCCGCACCGGTCAGCGCGTTGTCGAAGCTGAAGGCGCCTGTGGTCAGGGTGTTGACGATGCCGCCCGCGGCAATATCGACCCCGCCCGTGCCCAGGTTACCGGTGCTGGTCGTGGCGCTATCGGCCACCGCCAAGGTACCCGTACCAGTCACGTTCCACTGCCCCGTGTAGGCCGCATTGGCGCCGCTGATCGTGGCCTGCGCCCCGCTCACCGTGGTCGTGCCCGCTCCGGCCAGCAGGTTATCGAAGGTGCTGGCCGAGGCCAACGCCAACTCCAGCCCTGTCGTCGTGCTGCCCGCCGCGGTGTTGATATTCACCGTGCCGGTGCCAACGCCATCGGCATTGGTCATTTTCAACACGCCACCCGACAGGTTGGTTCCGCCACTGTAGGTGTTGGCACTGCTCAGCACCAGGGTACCGCTATTGACCTTGCTCAACATGCCTGTGCCGCTGGCGACCCCCGTCAGCATCAGTGTGCTACCACCGATGACATCCAGGGTACCTCCGCTCGCATTCAGGGTGATCGCACGCGAGGAAGTCAGCGATGCCGTCGTTGCCAACACCCCGCCATCGAAACTCAGCGCGCCCGAGGCCGCACCGAGGTTGGCATCGCTGGACACCTGAACCTTACCGCCATTGATCGCGGTACCACCGCTGTAAGTATTGACACCGGCGAGCACCAACGTGCCGGCATCGGACTTGGTCAGTTTGCCCGCGCCATCGACCACACCATTGACTGCCAGTGTCTTGCCGCTGTCGACATCGAGCGTGCCGCCCATGGCATTGAGCGTCGTCGCGCGCGCCGTGGTAAACGACTCCGTGGTTTCCAGCACACCACCGTCGAAACTCAAGGTGCCTGAGGCCGCCCCGAGGTTGGCATCACTGGACACCTGCACCTTACCGGCATTGATCGCCGTACCACCGCTGTAGGTGTTTACACCCGCAAGCAGCAACGTACCGGCATCGGTCTTGGTCAGTTTGCCCACGCCACCGACCGCACCGTTCATTGTCAGTGTTTTGCCGGTGTCGACATCGAACGTGCCGCCCCTGGCATTGAGCGTCGTCGCACGCGCCGTGGCGAACGACTCGGAGGCTTCCAGGGCGCCGTCATCGAAACTCAGCGCACCGCTCAGCGCACCGAGGTTGGCGTCGCTGGACACGCTAAGTGTGCCGCCATTGATTGCCGTGCCACCGCTATAGGTATTGGCCCCCGTTAGCACCAACTTGCCCAGATCGGTCTTGGTGACGCGGGTACTGCCCTTGAGGATCGAACCTATCGTCGCGGTGAAGCCGGCACCCAATTCCGAGCCATCACCGACGCGGATCGTCGTGCTACCGGAGCCGGAGGCTGTCTCGACCAGGTTGATCTCATCGCCGCTGACCGAATAGCCATTGACCGCGAACTGAATCCCGGACGCGGAAATATCGCCATAGCTCTTGTCTACCGTCACCGTGCCGCTCGCACCCTGGAAAATCACGAACGAAGTCGGCGTATAAGTAGAGTTGATCGAACTGCTTGGATCACCCCAGTTGGTACGCGCCACGTTCCGACTCCAGACACCGGTGCCGCCGTCGGCCATACCATCGTTGTATTTGCTCGGGTCGCTACCGTCCCAAATCGCCGTGAGAATACCGGTGGTATTGATCAGGTTGATCTGTCCGGGGACCCCGGTCTGCAGGGCCACCGTTGTCGACGGAGGCAGGGTGCCGAGCGCCAGGCCGTTGTTGGTCAAGGCGCCGGTGTAGTTGAAAATGCGGTAGATACCCGGCTCAAACGTTCCGCCCGCCGGTGTAGCCACATCAAGACGACCGTCCAGGGTCAGGTTGCCGTTGACAGTGGTCAGGCTGTTCTGCGACACGCCATTGAGCGCACCAAAGGTGTAATGCAGGATCGAAGTGGCATTGAGCCCAAGATTGCCATTGATGGTCAGCGTCCCGCCTGTGCCATCGGCACTGCCCGGCGCCAGGATGCCATCATTGGCGATGTTGACATTGCCGCCGATCACGCCAGTGCCGCCCAAGGTCGCAGCCGCCGCCACGTTCGTGGCGCCTGTCGCGGCCGATTGATCACCATTGACGAAGAGCCTGCCCCTCGACACCGTGGTGGCACCTCTATAGCTGTTGGTGCCGGTCAGGATGGTGGTGCCCAAGCCGTTCTGCAGCAGGCCGCCGGTACCGGAAATGGCGCCGTCATGGGTATGGGTATCGGAGAAATTGAAGGCCAGAGTGGAGTTGTTGACGATATTGCCAGCGATCATGCCGCTCGTGCCACCATCACCCAGCTGCAACGTGCCGGCATTGATGGTGGTGCCACCGGTATAGGTATTGTCGTTGGTCAGCACCAGGGTCCCGGTGCCGTTCTGCTGCAGGGCGCCGGTGCCCGACACCACGCCGGCAAAGGTGAAAACGTCGCTGCGGTTGAATGCCAGGTTGCTGTTGTTGGTGATATTGCCGGCAACCGAACCCGTCGTACCGCCATTGCCAATCTGCAGCGTGCCCGCGTTGATGGTGGTGCCACCGGTGTGGGTATTGGCGCCTGCCAGCACGGTGGTTCCGGTGCCGTTCTGCTCCACGGCCCCGGCGCCGGATATCCCGCCCGCATACACGTAGGTATCGCTGCGATTGAATTGCAACTTGGTCTGCGCGGCCGTCTGCACGGGTGCCGCGCCGAGCGTACCGCGCGTACCCCCATCGCCGACCTGCAGCGTCCCGCCATTGAGTCGGAACGCATAGCCACCGTCGTTGTAGACCGTGTTAGCCAGCACCAACTTGCCAGCGTCGTTCTTGCTAAGGCCGTTCGTGGGCCGATAACCGCCGACGGATTGAATAGCGCCGGTCAGCGTCAGGGTCGTTCCAGCGTTGGTATAAAAGTTGAGAGATTGAATCGAAGGCCCATAGAACGAGGTGAACCCGTAGTTGATAGTGTTTGCCAGGGTCATATCGGCAGTGGTTCGCAGATTGCCACCACTACCGTAACTGGAATCGTTCCCCTGGCCGGTGATGGCGCCGGTACCGAGCGCGCTCGCAGAATTGATGACGACCGTGGCACCGTCGGTGAGGAGGGTTCCACCGGTGTAGGTGTTCGCGCCATTGATAGTCGTGGTACCACCTCCATGGAGCCACAGACGACCAGCCCCGGAGATCGTGCCATTGAAGGTGCCTCCAGCGCTGTACACGAGACCGCCTCCAGAAGCGAGCACGATGTTACGGCCAAGCGTAGCGCCAGTTCGCAAGGCGCCGCCATCGAAGGTCAGATTCGTCGCCAGATCGCCAAGGTTGCTATCGCTCGAAATCTGCAAGGTACCACCTCGCAAGGTGGTGCCACCGCTGTAGGTATTGGCGCCACTCAGGGTCAGTGTGCCACTACGTTGCTCGACCGCGCCGCTGCCGGAGATCACGCCCGCATAGGTGGAGGTCACATTGCGATTAAACACTAAGGTAGCGTTGTTGGTGATGTTACCGGCGATCGAGCCACCGCCGTTCGCGGTGCCATCGCCCAGCTGCAGCGTACCGGCACTAATGGTTGTACTGCCGGTGTAGGTGTTGTTGCCCGTCAGCACCGTGGTGCCGGTACCGCGTTGGTCCAGTGCGCCGGTGCCTGAGATGACACCGCCATAGGTGTAGGTGTCGCTGCGGTTGAAAGCCAGCATGTCATTGTTGCTCAGCGCTCCCGTACCCAGCGTACCCGTCGTCCCGCCACTACCGACCTGCAGGGTACCGCGCGCGATGGTCGTGGCACCGCCATAGGTATTATTGCCGGTCAACACGGTGGTACCCGTGCCGATCTGTTGGAGCGTACCGGTACCGGAAATCACCCCGCCAACGGTAAGGGTATCGCTGCGATTGATGGCCAGGTTGCTGCTGTTGACGACGTCCCCCACGATCGAACCCGAGGTCCCGCCATTACCCAGCTGCAAGGTACCACCAACAACTGTTGTACTACCGGTATAGGTGTTATCGCTGCTGAGCACCAACGTGCCGCGGTCGGTCTTGACCAAACCGACGCTGCCTTGCAGTACCGATCCGACGGTGGCGACAAAATTGCTCCCCGCCGCCGTGCCGTCGCCAACCCGGACCGTTGCCTTACCGCTACCCGGTGTGGTCTCGGTCAAGTCAATGGCACCACCGCCCAGCACATAGCCGTTAGCCGCGAATTGCATACCGGTTGCAGCGACCTGACCACCACTGTTGTCAACCGTGACAGTACCCGGCGAGCCCTGAAACACGACAAAGCCGGGGCTGTAGACACCGTTTGCCGTGCCGGCGGCATTGGTCCAGTTGCTGTTTGCACCGGTTCCGCTGTTCCAGATACCGCTGCCGCCCTCCACCACCCCATTGCTCGGGTTGCCAGACACGGGACTGTCCCAGAAGCGCATGTTGGCCAGGGAGTTGATCAGGTTGACCTGGCCATTGATCGAGGTCTGCAGCACGGTGTTCGAACCCGCAGGCATGTTCCCCAGGGCCAATCCATTATCAGTCAATGCCCCTGTATAACTGATGATCCGGTAAACACCCGGATCAAATGTGCCGCCTGTTGTTGTGCCCACATTCAGGGTGCCGTCCAGCGTCAAGTTGCCGCGGACCACCGTTTGGTCATTGAACACTCCGCCAACCACGTCGGACTGGCCGAGGTTGTAGTTCAGTATCGCGCCATTGGACAACACAAGATTGCCGCCGATGGTCAGGGTGCCTGCCGCACCGCTTGCAGCGCCCGGCGACAGGATGCCGCCGTCATTGACCGTGACACTGCCGCCGATGGTGCCGATGCCACCCAGGGTCGCGCCGGACTCCACGGTCGTCAGCCCTCGGGCGGTCGTCTGGTTACCATTGATGAACAGTGAGCCAGCTGCCACGCGTGTCGCACCGGTGTAACTGTTGCTGCCAGTCAAGGTCGTAGTGCCGGTACCACTCTGGGTCAACGTACCGCTACCGGAAATGACACCGCCGTATTCATAGGCGTCCGAGCGATTGAACACCAACGCACTGTTGTTGACGACATTGCCCGTACCCAACACGCCAGTGGTCCCGCCATTGCCAACCTGCAACGTGCCGCCATCGATGATGAACCCGCTGGTGGAGCTGCTCGTTCCAGCCAACACCAAGGTACCGGTATTGGTTTTGCGTAATGCCGAGCTACTGCCGTAAATATCACCGCTGACCGTCAGCGTCGTCGTCGGCGCCACGTCAATAGTGGCACCGCCGTTGCCGAGCCCAACCTTGTTGATGGTGAAACTGCTCGTCGTTACGAGGGTTCCGTTGCCAAAATTCACATCTTTCGCACTGCCCAGACTGGCAGCATTTGACACGAGCGTCCTGATGCCTCCCTGCAAATAAGTGACACCGGTGTAAGTGTTTGTACCATTGAGCACCACCGTTCCACCTGGAGTGCCTGCACCCCGCATGGCAAGGTATCCACCACCCGAGATCGTTCCGTTCAGCGTCACCGTCGAGCCATTGTAGGCCTCGATGAAGCCATTTCCGCTCAGTACGATATTGCGGGCTGTGCCGAAATCGTTGAGCAGGCGCAGCACGCCGCCGTTGACGAAGTTCACGGCACCGGATGCGGCGCCCAGGTTGCTGTCGCTCGAAACCGCCAGCGTCCCCCCCCAGATGTTCGTGCCGCCGGTATAGGTATTGTTGCCCGTCAGGAACACCAACCCGGAATCGACACCTATCCGGCCTGCGCCGGACACCACTCCGCTCAGGGTCAAGGGCGCGGTGTCGGCCGCACTCCCGACATAACCATTGACGCCGCTGTCGACGACGACTTCGCGCGCCGTGGTGAACGCCGAGCTTGCCCGGAAGTTACTGTTGCCAACGAAATGCAGACGACTTGACGACGCCCCCAGGTTGCCATCGCTGGCCACCTGCAAAAACCCACTGCGAATGATCGTTTCACCCGTGTAGGTGTTGGCGCCGCTCAAAACGGTTGTACCACCATTCTGTTGCACCGCACCCGTACCGGAAATCACCCCCGCGTAGGTGTAGGTATTGTTGCGACTGAAGATCAGCTCGCCGTTATTGATGACATTACCGACGATCGAGCCCGTCGCGCCGCCATTGCCAATTTGCAGCTTGCCCGCGTTGATGGTGGTGCCGCCGGTGTAGGTATTGTCGCCGGTCAGTATGGTAGTACCAGTGCCGATCTGCGTTAACCCACCGGTGCCGGAAATCACGCCGCCATAAGTAACGGCATTGTTGCGATTGAACGCCAGCGTGCCATTGTTGGTGACCGCAGCGCCGCCTAGCACGCCTGTCGCCCCGCCATTACCGACCTGCAGCGTACCGGACGAGATTGTCGTCGCACCGGTGTAGGTGTTGGCAGCCGTCAGCACCAGCGTACCATCGCCACTGAAGGTGAACGGGCCGCTGCCGCTGATCACACCACCGAAGGTGGCGGTAGTACCCGACGCCACATCGATCGCGCCGCCAACCAGGCCGAGCGTCACCGTGCGGGTTGATGAGAAGGAGCCGCCGTTGATTGCCAGCGTGCCGCGGGTGGTGTTGTCACCTAGCGCCAGGGAGCCCGCTGCGGCACCCAGATTACTGTCCTGCGACACCCGCAGCGTGCCGTTATTGGTGACCCTGGTTCCCCCCGTGTAGGTGTTGACGCCACCCAGAACGATGGTCCCGGCGCCATTGACGTCCACGCGGGCTGCCCCGGCAATAACCGAATTGATGGTCGCGGTCGTGCCGCTGCTTGCCTTGATGCCCATGGTGGAAGAAGCAGCGTTCAGCGTGCCGCCCTGGAGCGTGTAGCCATCGACCGCGAACAACAGATCCTGAACGGTAATCGGGGAAACTATCGATACGGTGCCTGGAATGCCGGCAAACTGAGCACTGTCTCCCGCCAGATTGTTCCACGGCAGCGTCACCGTGCCGTTGTACCAACTACTGCTGGAGAGGTCCCAATTCCCCGTCCCCCCGGAGTTCTGCCCCGTGGGCGACCAGGTGAGGGTGGCTGCTTGTGCCGATCCGCACAAAGAAAGCGCCAAGGAGATCGTTGCATGACGGCCGATCTTCGAGCGCGAAGTCTTGCCTCGTTTCTTAGCTAACTCGGACGCGACTACCCAACATTGCTTGGCAACACTCCAGATAACACAGTAAACAGCGCTCATCAGCCACTACACACGCACACGAACCATAGGAAATTCTATGTATTAATTCTAAAAACGCCCCCCCTGCATCGATATAGGACCAGTACGAAACTTCATGAAGCACCGCGGGAGTCAACGATTGAACGCTGCCCGGCTGCCCATGTCTGACGCTTGGTTTTGTTTACTTCAGGTGTCGCAATATCGGATGACGCCGTAGGGCCTTGTAGGCAAACTCCGAATCTTGCTTTTGGGCACTTTGCCGCCTTGTTGTGATTTTCTTTGACGGGATAGTCTCCGGTCGTCGCTGACCATTCAGCGACCGGGCTTGGAAACCCGTCGAAATTAGCGCAACAGTTTGCCCATCAAGTTATGGCGGCTGTGCGTGGGACGTCTTCGGGCGTGCCGGTTTCCTAATTTCCCGGTTTTCCAACCTGCGCATAGCTGTCACCCATTCGCTTGGAAACGAATGTCACAGCACTTCAAATTAGGAGTTGCACCATGACTAAAACAACGACGTCCGAAGCCTCAGAGTTAAAAACCGTCGGCTTCACACCCTTCCTGTACCTCTCTGACCAGCCCTTGTTCCACGTCTGCCGCGACGTCCCCATCGCCGATGCCCTGGCCCAAGCCTCTGACCTGCTGTTCCTCGCCAAATCCCTGACCGTGGATGCGACCTACGCCCAAGACTCGGACCCTCACGCCTGGGCCGCGCACTATTTAACGACGATGAGCAAAGCGGTGATCGATGATGTGGTGAAGGTGCTGACGCGCCGACCAATCGGTTAATGCCTGCCAATTGAAGAACCTGTAGGAGCGAGCCTGCTCGCGAAAAAACCAAGTCATCCACGGGGCATCTGGTTTACGCGTTATCGTTCACGACCTTCGCGAGCAGGCTCGCTCCTACAGGGGTTAACCGTTCAAGCTTTTCCCGCGCCAACACGACTTCATAGGTATCAGCCGGCCTGCCCCACTGCTCCACAAGAACCATCCGGTCTACCAACGCCTTGGCGAGTTCGGTAATGGTCCCGGCCAACGCTTCGACGATCTCTTGAGTGCGCAACCACAGACGATCATGGATCACTGTCAGCTCGGCCGTGATGCAGTCTGATGAAGCCGGATCCGTATCGGGGCAGGTGATGTTGCGCAACAGCTGCCGCAGTTCCCTGATTTTGGCCTCATCCTTTTCTGCCCCAAACGCGCCGTTGAGAATGGCGGCCGCTTTCGATTGATCGACGCGTTTTTTGCGTGCCTGGGTGCAAGGTAACGTCTGCGCCATGGCACCCGCATAGAGCACCATAATCCGAGCTTCCAGGTACGCCTTCATCGCTTGCAGCGATGTAATCGAGCGCGCCAGGGTGATGCTAGCGCCCCCTTTATGCCTCAGGTCCATGGACACACTCAGGGTCACGCCGCCCGCCTCAAACCCCAGCGCCCGGGCCACGACGTAGTGCCCCATTTCGTGATTAGCGATCTGCAAGGCATGGTCCCGTACAGCGGGAGGCATTTTCTTCACGTCCATCACGCTGGATCTCCCGTTCAACTACGAGTGACTGTAGCTCGACTGAATTCTCACACATAAAAAAGCCGCGCAAGTGCGCGGCTTTTTCGTACCAGCAATTCAGCCTTTAGTTGGGCAACGCATAGGCAATCACATAGTCCCCGCGATCCGTCGACTGACGCGCACCGCCCACCGTCAGCAGGATGTACTGCTTGCCGGTTTTCGGCGAAACGTAGGTCATCGGCCCGGACTGACTGCCCACCGGCAGACGCGATTTCCAGATTTCGTTGCCGTTGCCGGTATCGAAAGCGCGCAGGTAGAAGTCCTGGGTGCCGGCGAAGAACAGCAGACCCGATTGGGTGGCCAGGGACGCGCCGAGAGTCGGCATGCCGATCGGGATCGGCAAGTGCATGCGAATACCCAGCGGGCCAGTGTCTTGCACGGTGCCGACCGGGACTTGCCACATCAGTTTGTGGGTTTTGAGGTCGATGGCCGACATGGTGCCGAACGGTGGTTTCTGACAGGGGATGCCGACCGCCGAGAGGAAACGTTCGCGCATGGCGCCGAATGGTGTGCCCTCCTGCGGTACAACGCCCATTTCGATACCGCTGGCACCGGCACCGATCTTGTCACGCGGGATCATGTAGTTGGCCAGGCCCAGGCGCATGTCGTTGACGAACATGTAGTTCGTGTTCGGATCGACCGAGACACTGCCCCAGTTCATGCCGCCCAACGAGCCCGGGAATTGCAGGGCGCGGTCCATGCCCGGCGGGGTGTAGACGCCTTCGTGGCGCATGCCTTTGAATTGGATGCGGCACATCAACTGGTCAAACGGCGTGGCGCCCCACATGTCCGACTCGGTCAAGGTTTTGTTGCCGATGGATGGCATGTCCACCGAGAACGGCTGGGTCGGCGAGTAGCGTTCGCCAGGCACGTGGCCTTGCGGCACCGGACGCTCTTCAACCCGCGCGATGGGCACACCTGTTTCGCGGTTGAGCAGGAAGATCTCGCCCTGTTTGGTGACTTGCGCCAAGGCAGGCTGCATGCCGCCCTTGTCGTCCGGCAAGTCGTACAGCAGCGGTTGCGCCGGCAGGTCGAAGTCCCACAGGTCGTGGTGAGTGGTCTGGAAGTGCCAGCGCACCTGACCGGTCTTCACGTCGAGGGCGACGATCGACGAGTTCCACTTGTCATCGAATTCGGTGCGCTGACCGCCGAAGAAATCCGGGGTGGCATTGCCGGTTGGCAGGTAAACCAGACCGAGCTTGGCGTCGTAGGACATGGCCGACCAGACGTTCGGTGTACCTCGGGTATAAGTCTCACCGGCCGGTGGGCGTTTGGTGGTGTTCGGGTTACCTGGATCCCACGCCCACACCAGTTCACCGCTGCGCACGTCGTAGGCACGCACCACGCCTGGCGGTTCGCCGGTGGAGTAGTTATCGGCCACGCGACCGCCGACGATAACAACATCCCCCGCGACCAGTGGTGTCGAGGTTTGCTGGTAGTAACCGGGCTTCACTTCACCCATGTCGGTGGTCAGATCGACGGTGCCTTTGTTGCCGAACTCTTCACACGGCTTGCCGGTTTCAGCATTGATGGCGATCAGGCGCGCATCGCCGGTCGGCAGAAACAGACGTTTCGCACAGGCTGTTGGCTGATTATCCGAAGACACTGGAGTTTCGGAGTAGCCCAGACCACGGCAGCGCTGCCAGTTGGGTGCAGTGCCTTGCGGGTCGAACTTCCAGCGCTGGGCGCCGGTATCGGCGTCGAGGGCGAAGACTTTGCCGTAGGCGGTGCAGGTGTACACCGTGTCGCCGATTTGCAGCGGGGTGTTCTGGTCTTCGGCACCGGCACCGGTGCTTTGCGGGATGTCACCGGTACGGAAGGTCCAGGCGACCTGCAATTTGTCGATGTTGGTCTTGTTGATCTGGTCCAGCGCGGCAAAGCGATTGCCGGCGGTGGTGTTGCCCCAGTGCGCCCAGTCTTTCTGTTCGGTACCGGGTGTAACCGGCGTGACCGCCGGTTCGCTGGAGGCCTTGACCACGTGGGTTGGTACGAACATGTAGGCCATGGTTGCGACCACGCCGACGCCGAGTACACCCGCCAGACCGTAGGCGCCACGCCCCGCTGTCGCGCCCGAAGCGCGTACCAGTGTCGGGTAAATCAACGTGACCACCAGACCGATCACGGCGAACGTCAGCACGCGTGAAACCAGCGGCCAATATTCGAAACCGGCATCCCACACCGCCCAGATCGCCGTCAGGATCAGCGCCAGGCCATACAGCCACGCGCCCAACGGTTTGCGGCGAGCGATCAGCAGACCGGAGACCAGCATCGCCAGCCCCATCAGTAGGAAATACCCACTGCCACCCAGCGTAATCAGATAACCGCCGCCACCCACCAGGCCAAGCCCGATCAGCGCAATCAGGACACCCAGCCCCGCCAGCAGCCATTTGCTGCCGGCGGCAGCCCCAGAATTATTCATGTCGGAAAATTTCCCCATTTGTGACAAGGGCGGAATAATGTACTACCTAGTTACTTATGGCAATTTGTCGCAGGCAAAAATGGCATGAACGGTAGTGAGACTAGATCAAGGATCCGCTGCGCCAGATGTGCCTGTAACATGCTGGGTCACTGATCTGTACCGCCGGAGATGCCCCTTTGCCAGACACTCGACCGCCCGTTCTTGACGAAATCGACCGCCAGTTGATTGCCGCCCTGCAAATCAACGCCCGCGAAAGCGTGGCCATGCTGGCCCGGCAGCTGGGCATCGCCCGCACCACCGTGACCTCGCGTCTGGCACGGCTGGAGAAAGCCAAAGTAATCACCGGTTATGGCGTTCGACTGGGCCAGCGAGTGGTCGATGGCGGATTGCAGGCGTATGTGGGGATCACCGTGCAGCCGCGCTCCGGCAAGGAGGTGTTGCGGCGCTTGAGTGCGATGGCCCAGGTGCAGCAGTTGTGTGCGGTCAGTGGCGAATTTGATTATGTGGCGTGGCTGCGCACTGACTCGCCGGAGCAACTGGATCAACTGCTGGATCAGATTGGCAGTGTGGATGGGGTGGAGAAGACCACGACTTCGATCATCCTCAGCAGCAAGATTGATCGGGGGCAGCCGGTTTAGACGCGGTCAGTGTGGGAGCGGCGGTGCGACGTTTCGACTTGCTCGCTCCCACATTTGAACAGTGTGCATTAACATCTCGTCATATTGATCATAAAGCCGGCAAAACGACGACACTTTGCGTCTTATTAACGTATTCCACGCTCTCTAGAATGGCTCGCATCTTTTCCTATACTCAGACGCGCACTCTGCGTCCGGACGCCAGTAAGGTCAGCCATGAACAAGAACAATCGCCACCCTGCAGACGGTAAAAAACCAGTCACCATTTTTGGTCCGGACTTTCCTTTCGCCTTCGACGACTGGATCGAACACCCAGCCGGCCTGGGCAGTATTCCCGAGCACCATCACGGTGCCGAAGTGGCGATTGTCGGTGCCGGTATCGCCGGGCTGGTGGCGGCTTACGAGCTGATGAAGCTGGGCCTCAAGCCCGTGGTCTACGAGGCCTCGAAGCTGGGCGGCCGCCTACGCTCCCAGGCATTCAACGGCACCGACGGCATCGTCGCCGAGTTGGGTGGCATGCGTTTTCCGGTGTCGTCCACCGCGTTCTATCACTACGTCGACAAGCTGGGCCTTGAGACCAAACCCTTCCCCAACCCGCTGACGCCTGCCTCCGGCAGCACTGTCATCGACCTGGAAGGCAAAACCCATTACGCACAGAAACTGGCGGATCTTCCTGCCCTATTCCAGGAAGTGGCTGACGCCTGGGCCGACGCCCTGGAGGCCGGCTCGCAGTTCTCCGATATCCAGCAAGCCATCCGCGACCGCGATGTGCCGCGCCTCAAGGAACTGTGGAACACCCTCGTGCCGCTGTGGGACGACCGCACCTTTTACGATTTCGTCGCCACCTCCAAAGCCTTCGCCAAACTGTCGTTCCATCACCGCGAAGTGTTCGGCCAGGTCGGTTTCGGCACCGGCGGCTGGGACTCGGACTTCCCCAACTCGATGCTGGAAATCTTCCGTGTGGTGATGACCAACTGCGACGATCACCAGCACTTGGTGGTCGGCGGCGTGGAACAAGTGCCACAAGGCATCTGGCGCCATGTGCCGGAGCGCTGTGTGCACTGGCCACAAGGCACCAGCCTCAAGTCGTTGCACAGCGGTGCTCCGCGCTCCGGGGTGAAGAAAATTGCCCACGCACCGGGCGGCCGTTTTGCGGTCACCGACAACAACGGCGACACACGCGAATATGCCGCCGTGCTGACCACCTGCCAGAGCTGGCTGCTGACCACCCAGATCGAATGCGAAGAAACCCTGTTCTCGCAAAAGATGTGGATGGCCCTGGACCGCACCCGCTACATGCAATCGTCGAAAACCTTCGTAATGGTCGACCGCCCGTTCTGGAAGGACAAAGACCCGGAAACCGGCCGCGACCTGATGAGCATGACCCTCACCGATCGCCTGACCCGTGGCACCTACCTGTTCGATAACGGCGACGACAAGCCGGGGGTGATTTGCCTGTCGTACTCATGGATGAGCGACGCGCTGAAAATGCTCCCGCACCCGGTGGAAAAACGCGTGAAACTGGCACTGGATGCGCTGAAGAAGATCTACCCGAAGGTCGACATCGCCGCGCGAATCATCGGCGATCCGATCACCGTCTCCTGGGAAGCCGATCCGCACTTCCTCGGGGCCTTCAAAGGCGCCCTGCCCGGCCATTACCGCTACAACCAGCGCATGTACGCGCACTTCATGCAGGACGACATGCCGCCCGAGCAGCGCGGGATCTTCATCGCTGGCGATGACGTCTCCTGGACGCCGGCCTGGGTCGAAGGCGCAGTGCAAACGTCGCTCAATGCGGTGTGGGGCATCATGAAACACTTCGGCGGCGCGACACATAAAGAGAACCCGGGCCCGGGTGATGTGTTCAAAGAAATAGGCCCTATCGCCCTGCCCGAGTAAGAGGAACCCCTGATGCGCGTAGCCCTTTACCAATGTCCACCGCTGCCGCTGGATGTCGCCGGCAATCTGCAACGCTTGCAACAGCTGGCGCAGGAAGCCAAAGGCGCCGATTTGCTGGTGCTGCCGGAGATGTTCCTGACCGGCTACAACATTGGCGTCGATGCCGTCAGCGTACTGGCGGAGGTGCACAACGGTGAGTCGGCGCAGCAGATCGCGCGCATTGCTCGATCTGCCGGCATCGCCATTTTGTATGGCTATCCCGAACGCACCGAGGACGGGCAGATCTACAACGCCGTGCAATTGATCGACGCCCAGGGCGAGCGTGTCTGCAACTACCGCAAGACGCACTTGTTCGGCGACCTTGATCGCTCGATGTTCAGCGCTGGGACCAACGAGTTCCCCATCGTTGAACTCAACGGCTGGAAGCTCGGTTTCCTGATCTGCTATGACCTGGAATTCCCGGAAAACGCCCGGCGCCTGGCCATCGACGGCGCCGAACTGATCCTGGTGCCGACAGCGAACATGATTCCCTTCGATTTCGTCGCCGATGTCACCGTTCGCTCCCGCGCCTTTGAAAACCAGTGCTACGTGGCTTACGCCAACTACTGCGGCCAAGAAGGCGATATCCACTATTGCGGCCAAAGCAGCATCGCCGCGCCGGACGGCAGTCGCATTGCCCAGGCCGGCCTCGATGAAGCGCTGATTGTCGGGGAACTGGATCGTCAGCTGATGGCCGATTCCCGCGCCGCCAATCGCTACCTCATCGACCGCCGCCCCGAGCTATACGGCGCGCTGAACAAGCGCTAATCCGCTAGCATGGGCACTTCACTGTTCTGGAAGTGCCCATGTCTGCGCCCAATCCCCCTCGCCCCCACACTGAAACCCTGGTCAACGGCCTGCGGGTGACACTGCGCCACGCGCCCGACCTGAAGCGCGTCGCTGCTTCGTTGCGGGTTGCCGTCGGCAGCCATGATGCTCCGTTGGCGTGGCCCGGCATGGCGCACTTTCTCGAGCACTTGTTGTTTCTGGGGACCGAACATTTTCCCACTGGCCAAGGGCTGATGGCCTACGTCCAGAGTCATGGCGGCCAGGTGAACGCACGGACCAGCGAGCGCACCACCGACTACTTTTTCGAGCTACCCCTACAGGCCTTTGCCGGTGGTTTGGAACGTCTGTCAGACATGCTCGTCCATCCGCGCATGAATCCGGAAGATCAGCTGAAAGAACGGGAAGTGCTGCACGCAGAATTTGTCGCCTGGTCGCAAGATGCAAAAGCTCAAGAGCATTTGGCGCTATTTGATGGGTTATCCGAGCATCATCCTCTGCGGGGCTTTCACGCCGGCAATCGCGACAGCCTGGTGGTTGAACAACCTGAGTTCCAGCAAGCGCTGAAGGATTTTCATAAAGGGTTTTATCAAGCCGGACAGATGACCTTAAGCCTGGCGGGCCCTCAACCCCTCGAAGAATTGAAGACGTTGGCCCAAGTGTTTGCCGATGCCATCCCCGAGGGCAAAGCGATCCCACAACGAGCGCCCGCACCACTGATGGATGCTTCTGAAAGAAGTTATCAACAGGTGAACGAACGTCGGTTGGATCTGTTGTTCGCCTTCGAAGCACTGCCCGACTCATCCCCTGAAGCTTTGGCGTTCCTGTGCCATTGGCTGAACACCGCAAAGCCCGGTGGACTGCTGGCCGAGTTGAAAAGTCGTGGCTGGATCGACAGCCTGAAAGCGAATCCGTTGTACCAATTCAACGGGCAGGCCTTGCTGCACATCGCCTTCACATTGAAAACCGCCGTGTCGCCAACAGTGATCCGCGAACAGCTGCTGGACTGGCTGGGCTTCTTCGCCCGGCAAGACTGGAAGGCGTTGCGCAACGAGTACACCACCCTGCTCCAGCGCCAGCAGCAAGTCAGCAGCGCCCTGCAACTGGCGCACCTGGACAATGAACAGCGGGAAACCGGGATATCCGAGCAAGGTGTGATCGCTCTCCAGGGCATCCTTCAACAGATCGGTGCTGTGGATAACTTCAGCGGCCACTGGCAATTGCCCACGCCCAATCCATTCTTGCAAAGCGAAGCGCCGGCTTCGAACGCCGGGCTGATTCGTGGCCAGACCAGCGCCCACCGTGGCCTGCGCACCTTTGCCCAGGATCGCTCGCGCAGCCGCCGCGAACGCTCTCCCATGCAATTTAGCCAGGCATTGCCGGATAACACCGACGAAGGGGCGGTTTACCTGCGCTGGTGCCTGGAGGCGACCCCCGGTAAGCACCTGCAAGCGAACCTCGAAAACACACTGCAGCCACTGCAAGAAGAGGCGCGCCAGGCCGGTGTGGAGGTTTCTTTCAACGCATCGGGAAACGAATGGTTGCTGAAGTTGACCGGATTGCAGGAGCCGATGCCTACGGTCCTGGAGCATGTGCTGAAATCGTTGGCAAACCCGGATGTGGGGAACGTTCAAGATGAACCGGCCCCCCTACCGATTCGGCAATTGCTCAAGGCATTGCCCGGTCACTGCCTTGAACACACCGTGGATTCGGATGACTTGCAGCCACTCTGGTCCAGTGCCCGCTGGGATGGCCTGGCGATTGGCCTTGGCCCCCAGACCCAGGCAGCCATGGGCCTGGCCTTGAGCCGCATTCCCGGCACACCGGACAGTCAACTGACATCAGCGCCATCGATCCACTCGCAACACCTCTGGCATAGGCTCGACACAGGTTCCAGTGAACACGCATTGCTGCTGTTCTGTCCGACAGCTTCGACGGACATCGCCGACGAAGCTGCCTGGCGTCTTCTAGCCCATGCCTGTCAGACGCCGTTTTATCAACGCCTGCGCGTAGACCTGCAACTGGGCTACGCGGTGTTCAGCGCCCTGCGCCAGATGCACGGGCAAACCGGGCTGCTGTTCGGCGTGCAATCACCCAGCATTGCGCCTGCGGATCTGCTGCAACACATCGAGAGATTCCTGAACGGGTTGCCGGACATGATCCTCGGCATTGATGACGCCGAACTCGTCACCTTGCGCCAAGCCTTGGCCGATCAATTCTCCGTTGAAGCGCTGCCTAACGCCCAGGCCACGGAGTTGCTCTGGCAGGGCAAATTGGCCAACCGCTCGTCGGATTATCTGCTGCGATTGCCCGAGGCGATACTTGCGATCGACCGACCGGCACTCATTGCCGCCGCCCAACGCCTGATTCAAGCCGAAGGCGGTTGGCGTTGCCTGTCCAGCGGGCCGTGCCCTGGCGCACCTTGGCAAGTGGCAAAATGATCATTACCAAGGCTGCAATTAACTTTCTCGAACATTTGCAGCCAATTCTTGTGAAATTTTAAGTAACATAGCTGCCTAACTATCTGAACATCTCCGTGTGGAGGTGGACTATATGTATAGGTCTTCACTGTCCCATCACCTTAAGGAACGCCCCCATGGCCTGGACCAAACCTGCTTACACCGACCTGCGCATCGGCTTCGAAGTCACCATGTACTTCGCCAGCCGCTAATCCCTGCCTTGGCAGACATGCAGCACAACGCCTCGGAGATCCCGAGGCGTTTTATTTTCAGCGTTGAAAGATTGGAGCCTCCATGTTCGTCCAGATTCTAGGTTCCGCCGCCGGCGGCGGTTTCCCGCAGTGGAACTGCAACTGCGTGAACTGTGCAGGGTTTCGCGACGGTAGCCTGCGGGCCCAGGCGCGGACCCAATCGTCCATCGCGATTTCCGATGACGGCGTGAACTGGGTGCTGTGCAACACCTCCCCGGACATCCGTGCCCAGCTCCAGGGCTTCGCCCCCATGCAACCGGGCCGCGCCCTGCGTGATACCGGCATCGCCGCGATCATCCTGATGGACAGCCAGATCGACCACACCACCGGCCTGCTCATGTTGCGCGAAGGTTGCCCGCATCAGGTCTGGTGCACCGACATGGTCCATGAAGACCTGAGCACCGGTTTTCCGCTGTTCACCATGCTGACCCACTGGAACGGTGGCCTGAACTGGAACCGCATCGAGCTGGACCAGAGCTTCAGCATCCCGGCCTGCCCGAACCTGCGCTTCACCCCGCTGCCCTTGCGCAGTGCCGCGCCGCCCTACTCGCCGCATCGCTTCGACCCGCATCCGGGCGACAACATCGGCCTGATCGTCGAGGACCTCAATACTGGCGGTAAACTGTTCTATGCACCCGGCCTGGGCAAGGTCGATGCGCCGTTGCTGGAGATCATGGCCGGCAGCGACTGCCTGTTGGTGGACGGCACACTGTGGGACGACGACGAAATGCAGCGCCGTGGCGTCGGCACCCGCACCGGTCGCGAAATGGGCCACCTGGCACAGAACGGCCCCGGCGGCATGCTCGAAGTGCTCGAGCAACTGCCCCAGCAGCGCAAGGTGCTTATCCACATCAACAACACCAACCCGATCCTCGATGAAGATTCGCCGCAGCGGGCGGAATTGGAACGGCGCAATGTTGAAGTGGCGTATGACGGCATGAGTATTGTGCTGTAGCGGATACCCCATCGCGGGCAAGCCTCGCTCCTACAAAAGATAGCGCTGCCCTGTAGGAGCGAGGCTTGCCCGCGAAAGCGTCCACCCAGGCACCCAAAAAACCACCGGTCGTACCCGGAGAACCGCAATGACCGACACCCCGATGTCCCCCGCCGAATTCGAAGCGGCCCTGCGCGCCAAAGGCGCCTACTACCACATCCACCACCCGTACCACGTGGCGATGTACGAAGGTCGGGCCACCCGCGAGCAGATCCAGGGCTGGGTCGCCAACCGCTTCTACTACCAAGTGAACATCCCGCTCAAGGACGCTGCCATCCTGGCCAATTGCCCGGATCGCGAGATCCGGCGCGAGTGGATTCAGCGCTTGCTAGACCACGACGGCGCCCCCGGCGAAGACGGTGGCATCGAAGCCTGGTTGCGCCTGGGACAGGCAGTCGGCCTCGATCCGGATCAACTCCGTTCCCAGGAGCTTGT
This sequence comes from Pseudomonas putida, assembly GCF_050990305.1. Classification (GTDB taxonomy): domain Bacteria; phylum Pseudomonadota; class Gammaproteobacteria; order Pseudomonadales; family Pseudomonadaceae; genus Aquipseudomonas; species Aquipseudomonas putida_AH. The sequence goes on from NZ_CP158817.1 coordinate 6,041,422, forward strand.
GCTCCCCGGTGTACGCTTTGCCGTAGATGCCTACGTCAACTTCGCCCGCCGCGCCAGCTGGCAGGAAGCCGCCAGCAGCTCGCTGACCGAACTGTTCGCACCGCAGATCCATCAGTCACGCCTGGACAGCTGGCCGCAGCATTACCCCTGGATCGACCCGGCCGGTTACGAGTACTTCCGCACGCGCTTGGGCCAGGCGCGGCGTGATGTCGAGCACGGCTTGGCGATCACCTTGCAGCACTACACGACACGGGCCGGCCAGGAGCGCATGCTGGAGATTCTCCAGTTCAAACTGGACATTCTCTGGAGCATGCTAGATGCCATGAGCATGGCCTACGAACTCAATCGCCCGCCCTACCACAGCGTGACCGGGCAACGGGTCTGGCATAAAGGAATTACATTATGAGTTTCGATCGCAGCAAGACGCCGACCTGGCGTCCCGGCTACCGTTTCCAGTATGAACCGGCCCAGAAAGGCCACGTCCTGCTGTACCCGGAAGGCATGATTAAACTCAATGAAAGCGCCGCGTTGATCGGTGGCCTGATCGATGGTGAGCGTGACGTCGCGGCGATCATTGCCGAACTCGACCAGCAGTTCCCCGGCGTGCCCGAGCTCGGTGACGACATCGAGCAATTCATGGAGGTTGCCCGTGCAGAGCACTGGATCGAACTTGCCTGATTCATCGGTGCAATTACCGCCCAAACCTGAAGTCGGCCTGCCGCTGTGGCTGCTGGCTGAGCTGACCTATCGCTGCCCGCTGCAATGCCCGTACTGCTCCAACCCGCTGGATTTCGCCGAGCAAGGCAAAGAGTTGAGCACCGAGCAGTGGATCAAAGTGTTTCGCGAAGCACGGGAAATGGGTGCCGCGCAATTGGGCTTTTCCGGTGGCGAACCCCTGGTGCGCCAGGACCTCGCCGAGCTGATCGCCGAGGCGCGTAAGCTGGGTTTCTACACCAACCTGATCACCTCCGGCATCGGCCTGACCGAGCAGAAAATCAGTGACTTCAAAAAGGCCGGCCTCGATCACATCCAGATCAGTTTCCAGGCCAGCGATGAGCAGGTAAACAACCTGCTGGCCGGGTCGAAAAAGGCCTTCGCGCAGAAACTGGAGATGGCCCGCGCGGTGAAGGCCCACGGCTATCCGATGGTGCTGAATTTCGTCACCCATCGGCACAACATCGACAAGATCGACCGCATTATCGAGCTGTGCATTGCCCTTGAAGCGGACTTCGTCGAACTCGCCACTTGCCAGTTCTACGGTTGGGCGCAGCTCAATCGGGTTGGGCTGCTGCCGACCAAAGAACAACTGGTGCGCGCCGAACGCATCACCAATGAATACCGCGCCAAGCTCGAAGCCCAAGGGCATCCGTGCAAGCTGATTTTCGTCACACCGGACTATTATGAAGAACGCCCCAAGGCCTGTATGAATGGCTGGGGCAGTATTTTTCTGACCGTCACACCGGACGGAACCGCGCTGCCCTGTCACGGCGCCCGACAGATGCCGGTGCAGTTTCCCAACGTACGCGACCACAGCATGCAGCACATCTGGTACGACTCGTTCGGCTTCAACCGTTTTCGTGGTTACGACTGGATGCCCGAACCCTGCCGCTCCTGTGACGAGAAAGAAAAGGACTTCGGCGGCTGCCGCTGCCAGGCATTCATGCTCACGGGGGACGCGAGCAATGCTGACCCGGTGTGCAGCAAGTCGCCGCATCACGGCGTGATTCTCAAGGCCCGCGAAGAGGCCGAGCACGCGACCCAGACCATTGAACAACTGGCCTTTCGCAATGAACGAAACTCACGCCTCATCGCCAAAAGCTGAACCCCTCAGCGCCGCCAAAGCCGTCGCAGCCGGCATCGACTTCGCTGAACTGCAAGTCGGCCAACAGGGCCTGTACTGGAACGAATATCGCCCGGAGGATGCCGCCTGCCGTATTTGGCATTGGCGTGAAGGCATCGCGAACTGCCTGACGCCGCCAGGCTTCAGCGTGCGCAGCCGGGTGTACGAATATGGCGGTGGCGCGTTCTGCCTGACAGACGACGGGGTCGTTTTTGTCAACGAGGCTGACCAACAGCTGTATCGCCAATCTCTAACGGGCGAGCCTGTGGTCCTCACATCAGGTATTTGCCGCTACGGCGATTTGCAGTTTGCCAACGGTCAGGTGCTGGCCGTTGAAGAAAACCGCGACCGACACCGCCTGGTGGCGATCGATCTGGCTGATGGCAAACGGCATTTGCTGGTTGAGGGTGCTGACTTCTACGCGGCGCCTACGCTCAGCCCTGATGCGCAACGCCTGGCCTGGATCGAGTGGCGTCGTCCGGATCAGCCATGGACCGCAACCCGTTTGATGGTTGCCGAACGCCAACCTGACGGCGACTTTGGCCCGGCCCGTTGCATAGCCGGTGATGACGTTCAAGAGTCTGTGCAACAACCCCGCTTCGATCGCAGCGGCCGGTTGTTTTGCCTGACCGATCGCAGCGGCTACTGGCAACCCTGGATGGAATCGGCCATGGGTTTAACGCCTTTACCGAGCGCGGCGGCCGATCATGGCCCTGCCCCTTGGCAACTTGGCGGATGCACCTGGTTGCCGCTAGACGAAGACCGCTATCTGGCGAGCTGGACCGAAGGCGGTTTTGGTCGATTGGGTGTTTGCGGGCAAACCCGCGAAGAATTCACCGGCGACTACAGCCGCTTCCGCAGCCTGGCCCTGGATGAACACTTCATTTACTGCGTCGCCGCCTCACCGGTCAGCTCCTCGGCCGTGATCGCCATCGACCGCCAGACTCGGCAGGTCAAGGTCCTGGCCGGCGGCATTGCGCCGTTGCCTGCCGAGCAGATTAGTCGCCCACAAACCCTGCGCTACCCAAGCGGTTCAGGTGAGGCCCACGGTTTCTTCTACCCGGCGATGAGCGGCGAAGCCAAACCGCCATTGGTGGTGTTCATCCACGGCGGCCCGACCTCGGCGTGCTACCCAATGCTCGACCCGCGAATCCAGTATTGGGCGCAACGCGGATTCGCCGTGGCCGACCTCAACTACCGCGGCAGCAGCGGCTATGGCCGGGCTTATCGTCAGGCCCTGCATTTGAGCTGGGGTGATGTCGATGTCGAAGATGCTTGCGCGGTGGTCAACCATCTTGCCGATCGCGGATTGATCGACGGTGACAAGGCGTTCATTCGCGGCGGCAGTGCCGGTGGCTACACCACGCTCTGCGCGTTGGCTTTCCATAACGTGTTCCGGGCCGGCGCCAGCCTTTATGGTGTCAGCGATCCCGTTGCCTTAGGCCGGGCCACCCATAAGTTCGAAGGCGATTACCTCGACTGGCTGATCGGCGATCCCAAGCAGGACGCCGAGCGCTACGCCGCACGAACGCCGTTGCTACACGCGGGAAATATCTCGGTGCCGGTGATCTTTTTTCAGGGGGAACTGGATGCGGTGGTCGTGCCGCAGCAGACCCGCGACATGGTCGAAGCGCTCCAAGACAAGGGAATCCTGGTCGAAGCCCATTACTACGCGGACGAACGCCATGGCTTCCGTAAGGCGGGAAACCAGGCCCATGCGCTGGAGCAGGAGTGGTTGTTTTATCGGCGGGTGATGGATCTAGCGAACTAAACAGAAATCGCGCGCCCAATCGCGGGCAAGTCGGATCGCCGCATCGCTCGCTCCTACAAGGATTGATGATGCTCTTGTAGGAGCGAGCGATGCGGCGATCCGACTTGCCCGCGAAAGCGATCTACCTGACGCCGCCGAACTCAACGCTTGGCGATGATGTACACCGCATGCACGATCCCCGGAATGTAACCGCACAACGTCAACAGAATATTCAACCAGAACGCCCCGCCGAATCCCACTTGCAGAAACACACCCAGTGGCGGCAACAGAATGGCGATGATGATACGAATAAAATCCATGGGGTCAGCTCCTGATTGAAGTCGGCTCGGGTGAGCCATAAGCAATCGACCTGTGCGGCGGGTCAGGGTTCAGCCAAATCACTCAGGCCAGGATTTCCAGGCCATGTTTTTGAACAATGCTCAACAGCTTCAGCGCCATGCCGCTGGGGTGCTTATCCCCCGCTTCCCACTGTTTGACGGTGGAAGGACTGGTGTTCAAGTAGCGGGCGAAGACCGGCTGACTGACATTGTTACGCTCACGCAGGGCCTTGATCTGCTCTGGCGAGATGTCATCCGGAACCGTGGCAAGACATGATTCATCAAACTCACGCATGGTCGCCTTGCTAATTGCGCCGATGGCATACAGGGCGCTAGCCGATTCATGGATCGACTCGGCTATTTCACTTTTGTATTTTTTACTCATGGGGTATCTCCATAAACTCCTTGATATCCAGCAAACGTTGGATTTCGATCTCGGCTAGCCCTTCGTATGTCTTGGCTAATTCACGTAAGTCGGCCAAGTGCGTCGCAGGGATATTGCTCTGATCCTTCTTGGCATAGAGAAACTGATAAACACAGTAACGGTCACCCCTGGCTAAAAGAATCGACCGATGCCGATTGGCATTCAAACGCTTCTTCCAGACCCCACCACCGAGGTTTACAGCTTGCCCCCTGAGCATCTCGGAAAACGCCTCTCGAAGCTCGTCATCACCGATCCATGCCTTCGCAGCCTGCATTGCAAAACGTTTTGTCTTGAACAGCCTTGGTGACATTGGCATCCCTTCCCAAAAACATACCACCTGGTGGTATAGAATTCAAAGGCATCGCTACAGCTATGCCGTTGCGATGGCAGCGGCATTCCTTGCCGACGCGCCTATAAAAGGCCATTGATCCGGTAACCGCTCAAGCCGTAATCGCCGCTGGCAAAACCCGGCCACAAAAAAACGCCCCACGCCAAAAAAATCAGACGTGGGGCGCGCGTTATACCGCGAGACGGTTCAGGAATTTTGTGCAGGACGCGTCCGGTCAGACGGCAATCCCTTTACGGCACTGCACTTGGGCAGTACGTACGCGAGAGAAGGCGCGGGCCAGGCGCAGCAGCATTTCGTCGATGTTGGCCTTACTGACGGTCAGTGCCGGGGTAAAGCGCAAGCAGTCGGGCTTCGGGGCGTTGAGTAGCAAGCCTTCGTGCAGCGCCGCCTTGACCACTGCGTCGGCGCAGTCGTCGGACAGGGTCAACCCCCAAAGCAGCCCTTGCCCGCGCAACTCGCCATGACCATACCGATGGGATAAACGCTGTAAACCTTCTCGCAGGTATTGGGAAATTTCCCCGACATGCTCGAGAAATCCCTTTTCCTGCACGCCGTTGAGTACCGCCAGCCCAGCTGCGGTCATCAGCGCGTTGCCATGATGGGTGCCGCTCATTTCACCGGTGTCGAAACAACAGGCCGTGCCACGCGCCAGTAATGCCGCCAAAGGAACGCCACCGCCCAGTCCTTTGCCGAGCACGACGATATCGGCTCGTACACCGTAGGATTGTTCGGCAAGCAGAGTGCCGCAGCGGCCGATACCGGTCTGCACTTCGTCGAGGATCAGCAGAATGCCCAGCTCACGACACAAGCGCTCGACACCTTTGAGGTAATGCGCCGAAGCAGGAATGACCCCGGCCTCGCTCTGGATCGGCTCGAGCATGATAGCAACGGTCCGCTCATCCACGGCCGCGTGCAACGCCGGCAGGTCGTTGAACGGCACAGGGCTGAAGCCTGGCAGCTGCGGCTCGAATCGGTTGATCAGCGTCGAACTGTCCGACGCCGAAATCGTCGCCAGACTACGGCCATGACAACCGTTGCTCGCAACGATAATCCGCGACGCGCCACCGCGATGTTGCTGACCCCATTTGCGCGCCAGTTTGATCGCCGCTTCACAGGCTTCGCTGCCGGTGTTGAGCAAGTACGCCTGGTCGCTGCCAGTGCCTGCGCACAAGCGCTCGGCCAGGCTGAACATGCCGCGGTTGTGCAGGTTGAATCCGGGATTGATCAGCGACTGAGCCTGTGCGGCTATCGCGTTAACCAATGTCGTGGGGCTGTGGCCAAGGCTGTTGGCCCCGCCACCCTGGGAAAAATCCAGGTACGCACGGTCATCGCTGTCCCACAACCATGACCCCTGACCGCGCACGAAAACCTGCTGCGGCCGCTCGACACCGGGCATCAGGCACTCGCTGGAAAGGTGGTCGTCCCTGGTGGGAAATGAGGCATCCGCCACCAGATCATCAAGACTTGGTGGATGACGACGCAGGCTGAACAGGTTCATCCCTTCAGCCCTCGTTTGAGGTTTTTTGCCTTACCTATGTAAACACCATCGAAACAAACGGTATTCATCGCGCTCTGTGGCCCTGTAAGCCTTGTGAATGCGGTTAGACTAGGCTCAGACCGAGCGTAGAGCCATTTCGATTTCCGAGCATTTTCGATAAGTATTACTTATGGATTTCAAACAACTGCGTTATTTCGTCGCGGTATACGAAGAAGGCCATGTCGGCCGCGCTGCCGAGCGACTGTCCATTTCCCAACCGGCGCTGTCCCAGCAGATCCGTCATCTCGAACAAACCCTCGATGTCAGCTTGTTCGAACGCAGCAGCAAACGCCTGTTGCCCACGCTGGCGGCTCACACGCTGTACAACCACGCCTTGCCCTTGCTCGATGGACTGCAACGAGCTCGGGAAGCATTGGGGAATTTCAAGGGCCAGGCGCTGCGCACGTTGGCCATTGGTGTTTTGCAGACCGTGCATACCAGCCTGGTGCCGCAGATGCTCGAACGAGTACGAAAAGCGCAACCGCATCTGGTGGTGCAGATCTATGAGCTGACGGGACTTGAGATCGAGCGACGACTGCTCAATGGCTCGCTGGATATCGGCATCAGTTACTTGCCACCCCGGCAACCGGGACTGCATGGCGTGATGCTGTACGAAGATGAACTGACCCTTGTCATCCCGGCGGAACACCCACTGCGCGAATTCAAGAAGGTGTCCATGAGCCAGGCCGCCGAATTGCCCATGCTTTTATTGGGCGAAGAGTTTCAGGTGCGACAAATCTGGCAGGCGCAACTGGCAAACCTGGGGCGACGCCCGCAGGTTCAAGCCGAGCTGAACAACATGGTGGGGATTCTCGACAGCCTGCCGCACACGCGCCTGGCAACCGTGCTGCCGGGTCGCTCGCAAAAGGCTTATGACAATGAAGACCTATTGTGGAAACCCCTGAGCGAACCGCGGGTGCCACTCAAAGTCGGGTTAGTGTGTCGGGATGTGCAGCGACAACAAGCCTCGCTGGCGTTGCTGCGTACTTTGCTGGAGGAGGTGATGAATCGGCCAGATGAACGTTTGAACAGCTCACCTGAACTATAAATACTTTTTCGTAGGCATAAGAAAACCCCGCCGAGGCGGGGCTTTGCAGACTGTTTCCCTGACATCCATTTCACTCCGCCATCCTGGCAGAATCCTACGTGTCCGTGTTGTTGCTTTGCGCTTCCTGCGCGACGTCCATGTGAAGTAGATTAGCGGTGGATCCAATCTGCTTCTATGGGAGAAAAGCATTACGTCATGTAAGAGAATGCTTACATGACGTTACATTTGTCAGAACTGTGCGGCGTCCAGCAAAAACAGCGATTCGCTACCGGCTTTCACCGAGGCGCTCAATGAGTGAATCCGCGGCAACAGGCGGGCGAAATAGAAACGCGCCGTGCCCAGTTTGCTCGCGTAGAAATCGTCTTGCGCTTCCTTGCCCAATGCTGCCTTGGCCATCAATGCCCACATGTAAGCGTAGGCCACATAACCGAAGGTTTGCAGGTATTCCACCGACGCCGCGCCAATTTCGTTCGGGTTGGCTTTCGCTCGATCCAGCAACCACGCGGTCAGTTCATCGAGGGTTGTCACGGCGTCGTTCAACGGCTTGGTGAACTCCGCCAAATCAGCACTGGCGGTCGCCGTGAAATGACGAATCTCGTCAGCGAACAGGTTATAGAACGCGCCACCGCTGCCGACGATCTTGCGCCCCACCAGGTCCAGAGCCTGGATACCGTTGGTGCCTTCGTAGATCTGAGTGATGCGCACGTCGCGCACCAGTTGCTCCTGGCCCCACTCACGGATGTAGCCGTGGCCGCCGAACACCTGCTGGCCGTGGACCGTGGTTTCCAGGCCCAGGTCGGTGAGGAACGCCTTGGCCACCGGAGTCAGCAGCGCCACCAGGTCTTCCGCACGCTTGCGGGTGGCAGCGTCTTCGCTGAACTTGGCCGTGTCCAGTTGCATGGCCACATAAGTGGAAAACGCACGACCGCCTTCGTTCGCCGCTTTCATGGTCAGCAGCATTCGACGCACGTCCGGGTGGACGATGATCGGGTCAGCGACCTTGTCCTTGTTCTGCGCACCGGTTGGCGAGCGGCTTTGCAGACGGTCACGGGCGTACTCGACCGCGTTCTGGTAGGAGCGCTCGCCAGTGGCCAGGCCCTGGATGCCCACGCCCAGACGCTCGTAGTTCATCATGGTGAACATCGCCGCCAGGCCCTTGTTCGGCTCGCCGACCAGATAACCCACGGCTTCGTCGAAGTTCATCACGCAAGTCGCGGACGCCTGGATGCCCATCTTGTGTTCGATGGAGCCGCAACTCAACGTGTTACGCGCGCCCAGCGAACCGTCGGCATTGACCAGCACCTTGGGCACCAAAAACAGCGAAATGCCTTTCGGCCCCGCCGGCGCGTCCGGCAGCTTGGCCAGTACCAGGTGAATGATGTTTTCGGTCAGGTCGTGCTCGCCGCCAGTGATGAAGATCTTGGTGCCGCTGACCTTGTAGGAACCGTCGGCCTGAGGTTCGGCCTTGGTGCGGATAATTCCCAGGTCAGTGCCAGCGTGCGGCTCGGTCAGGCACATGGAACCGGCCCAGATGCCAGCGTACATGTTCGGCAGATACGCCGCTTTCAGCTCTTCGCTGGCGTGGGCGTTGATCGACAGGCAAGCGCCGGCGGTGAGCATCGGGTACAGGCCGAACGACAGGCTCGCGGAGTTCACCATCTCTTCAACCTGGGCCGAAACGGCTTTGGGCATGCCCATGCCGCCGTAGGCTGGATCACCGCCCACACCAACCCATCCGCCTTCAGCGTAGGTCTGATAGGCCTGTGGGAAACCGGCCGGTGTAGTAACGGCGCCATCCGCCCAATGGCAGCCTTCTTCGTCCGCCGCACGGCTTAAGGGGGCGATGCTTTTGCTGGTGACTTTGCCGGCTTCTTCGAGAATGGCTTCAACGGTTTCAGCATCGACGGTTTCGGCCAACGCCGGCAACTCGGCCCAGAGTTTGGCGACCTCGAAAACTTCATTGAGGACGAAGCGCATATCGCGCAGGGGCGCTTTATAGTCAGCCATGGCAAACCTCGCAAGATCTAATACAGGTGATTCACAGGAATGGTGCTTTCGATGTGTCCGAGTGTAACTCATCAACTTTTGCGACACATAGGGTCAGCACGTGACCGTTTTGTAATTTTTAGTCACAGACATTTACACATCAAACGCCATCGCGGGCAAGCCTCGCTCCTACAGTACCTCGTCGAACGCATGTTATGAGCTCGACAAAACTCTGTAGGAGCGAGGCTTGCCCGCGATGTTTTTCAAGCAGACGTGTCAGAGTGCAAACAACTGCGCCGGCAACTGCATCAAACACTCACTCCCCGCCTCAATGGCTGCGCGATGTGCAGCCGTGCGCGGCAGCAATCGCTTGAAGTAAAACTCACTGGTCGCCAGTTTTGCCCGGCAGAAATCGGCATCGCCGCTACCCGCATCAAGCTATACCTGCGCCACCAACGCCATGCGCAACCACAAGTAGCCGAGGACGATGTAGCCGCTGTACATCAGGTAGTCCACCGAAGCGGCCCCGACTTCATCCGGATTTTTCATCGCAGCCATGCCGATTCGGGTCGTCAACTCGCCCCATTGCTGATTCAGTTCGTTGAGTTGAGCCACATAACCGGCCAACTGCGGATGTTCCACGTTCGTCGTGCAAAACCTGTGAACGATCCTGGTGAAGCCTCGCAGCAGTTTGCCCTGACTGCCGAGGACTTTGCGTCCGAGCAGGTCCAGCGCCTGAATGCCATTGGTGCCCTCATAAATCGGCGCGATACGGCAATCGCGAACCAATTGCTCCATGCCCCACTCACGAATGAAGCCATGGCCGCCGAACACCTGCATGCCGTGGTTGGTCACTTCCAGGCCGGTTTCAGTCATGAAGGCCTTGCAGATCGGCGTCAGGAACGCCAACAGGTCTTCGGCCTCCTGACGCGCCGTCTCGTTCGCGCTCGGATGCGCGACGTCCAGCAGTTGTGCGGTGAAATACGTCAATGCGCGGTTGCCTTCATTGAAGGCTTTCATGGTCAGCAACATCCGCCGCACATCGGGATGAACGATGATTGGGTCGGCGGCTTTTTCCGGGGCTTTCGGCCCCGTCAGCGCACGCATCTGCAAACGCTCATTGGCGTACTTGATCGCCCCCTGGAAACTCGCCTCGCCCAGACACAACCCCTGCATGCCGGTACCCAGCCGTGCGTGGTTCATCATGGTGAACATGCAGTTCAGGCCCTTATTCGCTTCACCGATCAAAAAGCCCTTGGCCCCGTCGAAGTTCATCACACAGGTGGCCGAGGCCTTGATGCCCATCTTGTGTTCGATGGAGCCGCAGGACACACCATTGCGCTCCCCGGCTTCGCCCGCCGCATCGGGCAGGTACTTGGGCACGATAAACAGCGAAATGCCTTTGGTCCCCGCCGGTGCATCCGGCAGTTTCGCTAGCACCAGGTGAATGATGTTTCCGCTCATGTCGTGCTCACCGGCGGAGATGAAAATCTTGCTGCCGGTGACCGCATAGCTGCCGTCCGCTTGAGGCACCGCACGGGTCTTGATGAGGCCCAGATCGGTGCCGCAATGGGCTTCGGTCAGGCACATGGTGCCGGTCCACTGACCGGCAGTGAGTTTGCTCAGGTAAGTCTGTTTCTGCTCTTCGGTGCCATGGGCGTGGATCGCCGACATCGCGCCATGAGTTAACCCGGGGTACATGCCCCACGACGTGTTGCTGGACGCCACCATTTCGCTGATGACCAGCCCAAGGGAGCTGGGCAGACCTTGACCTCCGTACGCCGGATCTGCGGCCAGGCCATGCCAGCCGCCCTCCACATACTGGGCAAAAGCCTGTTTGAAGCCCGCCGGCGTCGTCACCACGCCATGGTCGAAATGACAGCCCTCTTCGTCGCCACTGCGGTTGAGGGGGGACAGCACGTTCTCACAGAATTTTGCGCCCTCTTCGAGGATCGCATTGATCATGTCGGGGCTGGCATCAGAGGCCCCCAGCGCCGCATAACTGCTGTGAAAGTCGAAGACGTGGTCGATCAGAAAGCGCATGTCGCGCAGGGGAGCTTTGTACTCGGGCATGGTCATTTCTCCGTCAGCAGATTTCTTCAACCTACTGCCGTCGCCCCTGCCCCACAATCACTGTCCAGACGCTGAATGCGCCATCATCACTCAGCCGTGGCAGCGCCCATACGCACAGCGCCACGACGGTTCTGCCCGAATGCCATCACGCAGTTACGTCCGGCGCCCTTGGCACTATAGAGCGCCTGGTCGGCGGACTTGAGTACTTCTTCGGGGTTGCGCTGCTCGATCCGTTCGGCGACGCCAATACTGACCGTGACCGAAACCACCGAGGCTTGGCCGCTCGAACGCCGCTGACGCCCCTGAGCATCATCCTGCGGGCGGCTGTCCTGATTGCGCAGGTGCATCTGGTAAGTGGCGATGGATTCGCGGATCACCTCCAGATGTGGCATGCACTCCTCAAGGGTCTTGCCGGCAAATACCATGGCGAATTCCTCACCGCCATAGCGATACGCCTTGCCGCCGCCACCGATTTTCGACAGCTTGCTGGCCACCAGTCGCAACACCTGGTCGCCGACATCGTGACCATGGGTATCGTTGAATTTCTTAAAGTGGTCGACGTCGCTCATGGCCAACACATAGTTGCGGCCCAGGCGCTGCATGCGCTCGTTCAATGCACGGCGGCCGGGCAGTCCGGTCAGTTCGTCGCGGAAGGCCATCTGATAGGCCTCGTGCGCGACGGCTGCCGCGATCATCAGCATCACTTGGCTGCACATGATGTTCAGGGTGAACGGCAGGATGAACGTCTTGGGCAACATCCAGAACAGCCCGAGCAAGCCCACCAGTTGCGCGGCATGCAGCGGTCTGGGATTGCGCCAATACTGCCAGGACAGCAACAGGAATGAAGCGATGAACACCGGGTACGACAGCTGAATCAGGCTCATCCAGGCACCGTGCAACGCCGGCCAGCGAATCTCCGACAGCCAAATCAGCAACGCCTGTGGGTAACTTTGCTCCAACCCCAAGGCCACGCTGCCCACCGCCAATAACACGGCGAAACGCGCCACCATGTCCTGGAACAGGTGCGTTCTCTCCTGCCATGCGGCGAATACTCCAAACAGTAAAGGCAGCAGCAGACAGCACAAATGGAAGACCACCGCGGCGTCTTCTCGCACCTTGCCGTTATCGCGGTAGTAGTCGGTTTGGGTATCGAGCAGGAAGTAGGCGGTGTACACCGTGACCATCAGAAACAGCTCGCGCTGGCGCCGGTAAACCGCGCAATAGGCACCACCGAGCAGCAGCACCAACGTCGGCAGGACGTTGAACAGCGAAGTGAAGAAGACGTTCAGATCCTTGACGTAAGCAGCTGCCAACCCCGCCAGCAACAGCAGCAATGACGGTAGGAAATGACTGAAACGTACAGCAGAAGAACGCGGCAAGGGTAAAGCTCCGGCCCGTCAGATCAATTGATGGCAATGTGCCAACTACTGTAACGGCAGAAACCTTAAATTGTTGAATGAATTACTGAGGCATTTACAAAAAAAGCGTCACTGACGGCCTTCGACCGCCAGTGACGCAAGGGGAGTTACTGTGGCAGGTCGTTATTGAACGGTTGCAGCGGCCCCTCTAGCGCAGGGCGACCCTCGGCACCGATAGGTTTGAGCTGAAACTCGGCGTCCTGCGCCTGACGGGTAGTGATTTTTGGACTGGCCGGTTTTTGCCCGACAGAGTTTTCATCGCCCTTGGCGCCTTGGGCGAGTACCAGCGATGGATGATCGAACGGCGCCCGTTCCCACGCCACACGTGGATCGGTCAGGCCGACTTCCATGAATTTGACCAGGGCATCGATTTCATCCTGTGTCAGGTTCAATGGAGTCATGTCCGGATCAAGGTTGGAGCCGTTGTGCTGATTGACCGCCGGGTGCTCGAAGCCACTGGTGTTGCTGGCATCTTCGCCACGCCGGTCGCCGCCGCGGTTGTAGAACTCCATGACTTGTTGCAGCGTGGCGCGGCTGCCGTTATGGAAGTACGGGCCGGTCAGCGCGATGTTACGCAGGGTCGGTGTCTTGAACGCGCCATCCACCGAGTCACGGAAGTTGACGTTGGGCTTTTGCGTAGCATCGCAGGGGATCGCTGCGCTCAACGGCGCTTCGAAGGTGCAGACATCGACTTCCAGCGGGTCGGGAATGTTCCCGCCTTGCAGTTGGGTGTTGTACTCACGGGTGAACGACAGCGGATTGCCCCAGGCATCCGAACCGCCGACTGCCAAGTCCTCCGAGGTCGGACGCACACCGGTATTGTAGAAACCGTTGTCATAGAGTGTGGTCAGGCCGTCCGCCATAACCATGCGCTCGATGCGTTCGCGAGGATGGAACAGCAAGCGACTGGCAGCGTTGGTCAGTTCCGGGCCACCGTGGCAGCTGACGCACTTGCCCTTGCCCAGGAACAGATTCAAGCCTTGCACCTGCTGCGCGTTCATGGCGGACTGATCGCCGTTCAAATAGGCATCCAGCGGCGCCTGATCGGAGACCAGCGTGGCTTCATACATCTGGATCGCCAGGCCGAAGAACAGCGGGAAGTTGGCCTCCATCTGAGTGTAAGGCGCATCACCCACCAACACCTGCTGCGTGGCATTCCACAACCGTGGCTGGAACGCGTTCTTGATCAGTTCGCGGTAGGTTGGCCGACGGGCACCGGACACCGGGCCCAATACCGAGTCGGTGGACGAAATCCGCTGTTGCTTGAGCATCAGCGTGTCGAGCATGCGCCGGCCGATGTCAGCGAAGGTGCGCCCGCCGCAGGACATCTCCACGGGGCTGCCGGGAGGCCCGACCGCTTGCGAGGCAGCGGAGGCATCCTTGAGTGCCAGCCGCACCTTAGAGGCCACGCCGCTGTTGTCTTTGGTGACGTAGATCCCGGCATCCGGGTCGCGGTTACCGAAGGGCGAGAAGCCGTTGAACACGTTGTTGGCGCGGCCATCCCAGAAGTTGCGCACGTTGAACGCGGCGTTGATCACTGACGGCGCGTTGCGCCCGGTGCTTCGCCGCACGTTGATGCCGCCGACCTGGAAGATCCCGTCCGGTTGCTGGATGCACTTGTCGAAACGCGCCTGGTGGGGCTTGACGAAGTTGGCGTCGAACACGCCCTGCGAGCCGATCACATCGTCAGTGGAATAGACGATAGGTGAGTTGCGGTCCAGCGGGTTGGACAGCACATGGGTCGGGAAGTCGGCTTTTTTCAACAGATAGTTCGGGCCGCCCTTGCCCCCGGACTTGGTGGTGTAGGACGGCACATCGCCGGGGATATCTGAAGCCGTGAAGGGCTTGTTGAAAATCGATGCGACGTTCGCGTTGGTGTTGGCTTGGCCCGGGTTGATCTGGTTGGTGTTTCGGTGATCGACCCCGGCGTGGTAGTGGCAGGACGCACAAGCGGTGGAGCCGTCACTGCCGATTTCCATGTCCCAGAACAGCGCCTTGCCCAAGAGGATCGCCGCCGAACGGTTGGTGACATAGTCGCTCATAAGATCGACCTTGCGCCCGCCCTCGGTGCCCGAGGGGTCAGGGGGGGTCAAGCCACGCAGCGATTGCAGCATCGGCACATCCAGTGCGGGTGGAACCGTCCCGGCCGGATCAGCGGCCCAGGCATTCATCTCAGGCAGACCGATAGCGAGCAGAGTCATCGCCATCGCACAAGCCAAGCGGGTGGATCTTAAGGTGCTCATGTCATTAACCATGATGGCGTTCCCGATTCAGTACGGAGTAGCCAGGCTCCGTGATTACCCTGTTGCGAGATGAACTATCGGCCATGAATCTTGCTGCTCGCATCCGTCTCCCGAACAACTAACTATTGTTTCGGCAATACGAGGCCTGACTGGCAAAGAACACTCTTGGCTCAGGATTTTTTATCATTGACTTTTCACGCCACCAAGGACGCTTGACACTACTTTAGCTGTAACAAAAAATTTCAACAGCAGAATAATCAAAATTTTTTCTTATTGAGAATGCAATTAAATACCGTCACTACAAGGCCCACTCACTTCCGGTGAACTTACCCCCACAATTGGGGAATATTACCCAAAGCCGTGCAAACCTTGCCCCACGCTTAATACATAACCATATGTAATTAAAGGAAAAAAACCACTAAATATCTTTCAATGAAAACCTGGCAGGACAATTGCTAAATAGCCAATGAGTAGCGAAAGTTACTGACAAGGTCACCCGCACTTAAAGTGACCAACAACGGAAACCTCTCATAAAAGCCATACTTCTCGCGTGCATAATTAGCACTGCGCGAGCTATGGCTTTTCTTATTTATCGAATCCAAAAAACTTTACGACTATCACCAAGTGAAACTTTTTATTGCAATCATGCTTCGCCAGGAGTACATATAGGCAACGTTTCTCATTTAGTACTCATGACGAGAAAACCCAGCACTCAGATTAACTTTCACCTCGCACATCCCGAACTTGGGTATATATCCCCCCCTATAGTGGTGAATATCCATTCGGCCATGTTTCGCTCATTTCCCTCAATTTTTCATGCAGCCCGCATTCCCCGTGCGCTGGCGGCCATTTGTGTCTGAATGTTTCAAAACAGGCACGACACCTGCTTTGCACGCATCAGGCTCAAGGAAAGGCTTCTCGCGATTGCGTCCGTAACCGGCCGATGCATCGCAGGTTGGATGTATCAAAACGGCAAGTGCCAACTGCACACAGGCACTTTTACCGTTGGATCGAGCCCCATCCGACACTCACAGTTTTGCGCCTTTTTGCGCAGGAATCAGCGCATCAACAGAGCTGTGAAGCGATTGGCCGGCAACTGGTCCTGCCTTACTCTGGAGAGAGAACCATGAACTTATTTGCAAAAATAAAACCGCTCGCCACGCGCCCCGCACTGATCGCCAGTGCGGTCGCCCTGGCAATGCTTCTTGGAGGAGGGGCCGCCTATGCCGCGAAAGGTGCGCCTGGGGGCGGCGGAGGTGGTGGTGGTGGCGGTGGTGGCGGCGGAACCGCCAAGCCTCCCACCAAGGGGGCGGTGGCACCATTCGCCACACCCACGCTGCCTGATCCCGTCTTCACTGACGCTACTGCGATTCACGGCTTCGACGTCACAGGCTTTATCCAGGACATGACGGTAGATTCCCCCGCCGACACCTGCCCGGGGGCTACCGTCCCGGTGGAGCGCAGTGGCGGCAAGATTGTGGTCAATGGCACGACCATTACCGTCCCTTGCAACATGATCATCCAGATGCCGGCCAATACCCTGAGTTGGCGCGATTTCGTCAACGGTGGAGCATTGGGGCTCAATAGCACCCGGGCTTACCCATCGTTCGAGATCCACGTGGTGGGCAATACCGTCAATGGCAAACAGATCGCCGGGTTGATCGATGTCTCCCAACAGACAACCCAGACAGGCAGCGGCTACATCAGCCGGATCGACCTGGACACTGGCAATATCGAGGTGACCAGCACCAACTCGCCGCAGCCCACGATACTGCAGATCAACGACCCGAATGGACGCTTCGGCCGAGTCCGGACCGCAGACCCGCGCTTCTCCGTGGATGATGCCAACCCGACCATTCACGCAGCCACCGGCTTTCCCATGTGTGTACCACGTAGCGCCGATGACGCATTGTGCCCGCAGACAAACCGGCCACTGGCCAAGACGCCGACCACAACCAATAACTGCCGCAATTTCAGCCAGGCCGGTGTCAGTCCGCTGCCGGCCAGCGGTGAATTGAGCCCACCGGCGCTGGGCCAGACTTATTGCAGCCAGTTCGTCATGAAAGCGGTAGCCGACGCGACAAGGCTCCCGACAGATCCTGATCCGCGCCAGCAAGCGCCTTTCGAAGTCGGCGACTTCATCAGTTATTCCGGCACCCTGTTCAAATCGACAACCTCCGGAAGTCCGGACTTCATCTCTGCCCACACCATCGAAGCCAACGTCGGTATCTACACGCAGCCCGGCACGCAGCCAAGCTACCTGTCGATCGGCGAATTCGGCATCGGCAGTGCCGATCCGAACCCGGTCGCCGTCAGTGGCGTGGCCCAGGAAACCCAGGACCGGATGTTCCTTGAAACATCGACAACCGACATCCTGACGCCGGTGGATATTTACCTCATCGATGTGGACAACAACGGCGCGGAACATAACCGTTGGGTGACACCCTATGAGATGACCGGCGAATGCAATCCCGCACTGACCCTGGCAGCGACTTGCCGTGGTGTTTCGGGCGGCATTACCACCCAGAACACCGGTGCTCAACCACAGCGTGCCAGGTTGCGGGCGACCAAGGCGCCAACCGGACTGCTCAGCCAGCCGACTCGGACCCTGCGGGTGATGGCGCGCTCAATGTGCGTTCCGGACCCGAACAATCTGTCCCAGGCCCTGGTGGACAACTGCCTCGCCAGCCAAGCTCCAACGGCCAATGGGCTGATCGCGGGGCAATACGTGGCGCCGGTGTTCGAGTTCATCTTTCCGGAGAACGTCAAGCCGGGCGACCCTGTCGTTCCCAACGACTTCTGGCATCTGCCGTTCATTCGCAATGGCGAAGGTTCCGCCGTCCCAACGGGTGCCGGACCACTGGCCCCTACCCCATGGTGAGCAACGCCTGACAATGGCGCAAAAAAAACCGCCGCTCCCGAAAGAGCGGCGGTTTTTTTTGAAGAACTGCGTCAGGCCTTAGTAGCCCAGCGCGAAATCTTCTTCTTTCATGTCCATCAGGTTGTTGGCGCCCGACAGCATGGTTGCTACGTGAGTGCGGGTACGCGGCAGGATGCGCTGGAAGTAGAAGCGCGCGGTCTGCAGCTTGGCGGTGTAGAACGCCTCGTCAGACGTACCGGCAGCCAGTTTCTCGGCAGCCAGGCGCGCCATGTCGGCCCAGAAGTAAGCCAGGCAGGCGTAACCGGAGTACATCAGGTAGTCCACGGAGGCCGCGCCGACTTCTTCGCGGTCTTTCATGGCGGCCATACCGACCTTCATGGTCAGCTCGCCCCACTCCTTGTTCAGTGCAGCCAGCGGTGCGACGAACTCTTTAACGGCTTCGTTGCCTTCGTTGGTCTGGCAGAACTTATGCACGATCTTGGTGAAGCCTTTCAGGGCCTCGCCTTGGGTCATCAGCACTTTACGGCCCAGCAGGTCGAGTGCCTGGATGCCGGTGGTGCCTTCGTACAGCATGGAGATGCGGCTGTCGCGAACGTTCTGCTCCATGCCCCACTCGGCGATGAAGCCGTGGCCGCCGTAGATCTGTACGCCGTGGTTGGCCGATTCGAAACCCACTTCGGTCATGAAGGCCTTGGCGATTGGCGTCATGAAGGCCAGCAGGGCGTCGGCTTTCTTCTTCTCTTCTTCGTCCACGCCGTATTTGACGATGTCGACCTGTTTGGCAGTGAAGTACACCATCGCGCGGTTGCCTTCAGCGAACGCCTTCATGGTCAACAGCATGCGGCGTACGTCTGGGTGCACGATGATCGGGTCAGCGGCTTTGTCCGGTGCTTTCGGGCCAGTCAGCGAACGCATTTGCAGACGATCGCGAGCGTATTTCAGGCCGCCCTGGAAGCCGATTTCGGCGTGGGCCAGACCTTGCAGAGCAGTACCCAGACGCGCGGTATTCATAAAGGTGAACATGCAGTTCAGGCCTTTGTTCGCCGGACCGATCAGGAAACCCGTCGCGCCGTCAAAGTTCATCACGCACGTGGCGTTGCCGTGGATGCCCATCTTGTGTTCCAGGGAACCACAGGCCACCGCGTTACGCGCACCGACCGAACCGTCTGCGTTGGGCAGGAACTTCGGCACGATGAACAGGGAAATGCCTTTAGTACCGGCCGGTGCATCCGGCAGGCGGGCCAGCACGATGTGGACGATGTTGTCGGCCATGTCGTGTTCGCCGGCCGAGATGAAGATCTTGGTGCCGGAGACTTTGTAGGAACCGTCGGCCTGAGGTTCGGCCTTGGTGCGTAGCATGCCCAGGTCAGTGCCGCAGTGCGGCTCGGTCAGGCACATGGTGCCAGTCCATTCGCCGGACACCAGCTTGGTCAGGTAAGCCTCTTGCTGCTCAGGGGTACCGTGCTCGGAGATGGTGTTCATCGCACCGTGGGACAGGCCAGGGTACATGCCCCACGACCAGTTGGATTCGCCCACCATTTCGCTGATGGCCAGCCCCAACGATTCCGGCAGGCCTTGACCGCCGTGCTCAACGTCGTGGGCCAGGCTTGGCCAGCCGCCTTCGACGAATTGCTTGTAGGCCTCTTTGAAGCCAGTCGGGGTTTTAACGCCGGACTCGCTCCAGGTGCAGCCTTCGAGATCGCCCACGCGGTTCAGCGGAGCCAATACCTGCTCACAAAACTTGGCGCCTTCTTCGAGAATGGCGTCAACCATGTCCGGAGTTGCGTCTGCGCAAGCCGGAAGGCTCTGATAGTGCGCTTCGTAGCCGAGCAACTCGTCACGAACGAAGCGAATATCACGCAAGGGGGCCTTGTAGTCAGGCATAGCGATAAACCTCTGCTGATGTAACCGGGAATGAACGACCGCGTTGATTTGTTATGGCGGTCAAACAGTTGTTTGAAACATACGTTTACGCCTAAATCTTGTCAAGCGTCGATCTTTTGCCGTTCGCCAATGCTTGCTGGGCAAGCACGCGCGCAGCAACGCAACGCCGTTGCTCAAGCAACACGCCATGAAGGAAAGAATAGTTTGCAAATAAGGACTTACGATGAAAAACGCCGCGAATGATCGCGGCGTCAGCAGTGCGGGTTCAGCGAAGAATCAGGCGAAGGTATCGATTAGCGTACCGAGTACTTCATCGGAAGCCTTGGCGACTTTGACGCCCAGTTCCACCTGAAATTTGCCCTGGGCCATGTCCACCACGTCGCTGGTCACATCCGATTGCTGGCTGCGATCGACTGAACGCAGCCGCTCGGCTTGAATCTCGGAGGATTGACTGGTGAGCGAACGTTCCAGGGTGGTGTTGGCGATCTGCCCGGCGGCTTGATCAACGCGGTTCTGCCCCGTCTGAATAGTGCTCAGACCGGCATAAAAAGCGGTATTTCCTGAGATTTCCATGGGAGAACTCGTCCTTGTGAAGGATCAACAGTGGCCATTGAAACAGACATGCCCGGGAAATACCCGTCAAAAACACTAATGGCACAGTGCCTTGTCATAGCCAAAATCTAGTCCAGCAAATCCAGCTGAAGATGCTCGGCCACCGCTTCGGCGGTCATCACCTTGAGCTTCGGCACCCGCCCCAGGCACGGTGCCGGAATTCGTTCGGCGAGGGTCGCGAGGTTTTCTTCCAGGCGCGACGTCTTCGGATCAATGATATTCGCCACCCACCCTGCCAACTGCAAACCGTCGCGGGCAATCGCCTCGGCCGTCAGTAACGCATGGCTGATACAACCCAAACGCACGCCGACCACCAGGATGACCGGCAGATCGAGCGCAATCGCCAGGTCTGACAGATTGTCCTGATCCGCCAGGGGCACGCGCCAGCCACCGGCACCTTCGATCAAGGTGAAATCAGCCTGCATGTCGAGGATCTGCCGCATGGGCATCAACAGCGACTGCACCGTCAGCGCCACACCCGCCTCCCGTGCCGCCAGGTGCGGAGCAATGGCAGGCTCGAATGCTATCGGGTTGACCTGTTCATAAGTCAACGGCAGTGAGCATTGCGCCAGCAGCGCCAATGCGTCGGCATTGCGCAAGCCCTTGGGCGTCACATCACAGCCCGAAGCCACCGGTTTACCGGCCGCCGTGCTCAGGCCTGCCGACCGTGCAGCGTGCAACAAACCGGCGGCCACCGTGGTTTTTCCAACATCGGTGTCGGTGCCGGTGATGAAATACGCTGCGCTCATAAGGGCTTCTCCATAACGGCATACACCACTTGATAAGTCGCCGGCAGGCCTTGAGCCTGACGAAACTGCTCATAAGCCTCGATCAACCCCAGAATCCGCGCCCGGCCAGTCAGTCCGCCCGGCCGCCCGGGGTTGATATTGTGCGCGCCCAGTGCCTTGAGCTCATGGGTCAGGCTACGCACATCCGGGAAGTGCAGCACGTGTGGCTGGGTCTGCAGGCTGACCGCGCGCAAACCGCTGGCCGCGCACAACTGTTGATACACCGCGAACTCGCGGAAGCGGTTGACGTGCACCATGCCGTCGACCTGCCGCCAACTGTCACGCAATTCAAACAACGTGCCTACACACAGACTAGCAAACGCGAAAATTCCGCCAGGCTTGAGCACCCGATGGGCCTCGCTGAGCACCGAGGCGAAATCCGCACACCACTGCACCGCCAAGCTGGAGAAGATCAAATCACAGGTTGAATCACGCAACGGTAGTCGCTCGGCATCACCAGCCACGAAGTGCGTAGCTCCGCCCAATGGCCGAGCGTGATTGAGCATGCCTTCAGCGATGTCCAATGCCACCCCTTGCCCCTCGGGGAACCGCTCACCCAGCGCACGACTGAAATACCCAGTGCCACAGCCCAAGTCCAGCCAACGTCCCGGCACAAAATCAGCTGGCAATCGGCTCATCAGCTGACTGCCTACATCGCGCTGCAACTCGGCCACGCTGTCGTAGCTCGCTGCCGCACGGGAAAAAGAGGCTGCTACCTGGCGTTTGTCGGGCAAACCGCCTGACAGGTTGGGAAAGGACAGATCAGTCATCACCGGACTCATGCAAAAAGGCGTGGATCGCCCCCGCCACACCGTGGGGGTCCTCCAGAAGGAACGCGTGGCTGGCCTGTTCAATCAGGCCAATTTCTACATCGGGCAGCAATGTCAGCAAATCCCCCGCTGCTTCAGCGGGAACCAGCCCGTCGAGGCCGGCGAACAGATGCAGTTGCGGGCCGCGAAAAGCCTGCAACGCCTGTCGGGTATCCAGTTGCGCCAACACTTCCAGGCCGCTCATCAATACGGGGGCCGCACTATGCGGCGCACCACCGAGCAACAACCGCGACAACCCACGCGGGTCTTCGGCGCCTTGAGCGCAAAGCAACGAAAAGCGTTTCAAGGTCACGCGCGGGTCGGCCGCGCAGCCTGCCAGAAAGGCATCGAAGGTTTCGCCCGGCATCGCGCTCGGCCATTGCTCATGGCTGACAAAAGAAGGATTGCTCGCCAACGTCAACAAACCACAGCAACGATCGCCGCGACGTGCCGCCAACGCCGACGCCAACGTACCGCCCAGCGACCAGCCGCCGAGCCAGACGTCCTGAGGGATCGTCGAATCGAGCTCATCGAGCCATTCTTCAATGTCACTCGACTCCAGCTCCGGCAAGGGCTCGATTTCCACACGCAGGTGTTCGTCCAGGCCCTGCAATGCCGCCGCCAGCGGTTCCAGCGGCGAAACGCCGAGGCCCCAACCAGGCAGCAGAATCAGTTGGTCACGCATGGCTTGGCTCCGGTCCCAGTTGTCCGTAACAGTCGGCCAATCCCTCTAACAATAGCTGCACCTGCGCTTCGCTGTGGGCAGCGGTCAGGGTTACGCGCAAACGCGCGCTGCCGGCGGGCACGGTGGGCGGACGGATCGCGGTCACCATCAACCCCCGTTCGCGCAGCATCTGCGACAAACGCACCGCGCGCCCGGCGTCGCCGATCATGATCGGTTGGATCGGCGTAAAACTGTCCATCAACTGCAGGCCGATCTGCTCGGCACCTTGGCGGAACTGTCGGATCAGCGTCTGCAGATGTTCGCGGCGCCAGTGCTCGCTGCGCAGCAGTTCCAGGCTTTTCAGCGTGGCACAGGCCAGAGCCGGTGGTTGACTGGTGGTGTAAATGTACGGACGGGCAAACTGGATCAGGCTCTCAATCAGCTCTTCACTGCCGGCAACAAAGGCACCCGCCGTACCGAACGCCTTGCCGAGAGTGCCAACCAGGACCGGTACGTCTTCCATGCTCATGCCGAAATGCTCGACGATGCCACCACCGCTGGCGCCCAGCGGGCCGAAACCGTGAGCATCGTCGACCATCAGCCACGCCCCTTTGGCCTTGGCTGCCTGGGCCAGCGCTGGCAGATCGGCGATATCGCCATCCATGCTGAACACGCCGTCGGTAACCACCAGCGTATTGCCGGTGGCTTTCTCAAGGCGTGTGGCCAGGCTTGTCGCGTCGTTGTGCAAGTAGCGATTGAACCGCGCGCCGGACAACAGCCCCGCATCGAGCAACGATGCGTGATTGAGCCGGTCTTCGAGTACGGTATCGCCCTGCCCCACCAACGCGGTGACGGCGCCGAGGTTGGCCATGTAACCGGTGCTGAACAGCAAGACGCGCGGGCGCCCGGTCAAGTCGGCCAAGGCTTCTTCCAGGGCATGATGCGGGCCGCTGTGGCCGATCACCAGATGCGAGGCGCCACCGCCAACCCCCCATTTCGAAGCGCCGGCACGCCACGCTTCGATCACTTGTGGGTGATTGGCCAGGCCCAGGTAGTCGTTGTTGCAGAACGCCAGCAACGGCTGGCCATCGACCACCACCTCAGGGCCTTGCGGGCTTTCGAGCAGCGGACGTTGGCGATAAAGGTTTTCGGCACGACGGGCAGCCAGGCGTGCGGCGAGATCGAAAGACATGCAGGCCTCGAGATTGAATCGTAGGAGCCGGCTTGCTGGCGATGGCATCAGCGCGGCCGGCCTGAAGGACCGGGGGTGTTGCCATCGCCAGCAAGCCAGCTCCTACGGGGGGTTAGCGTCGATCAGATGGCCGCGTTATAGAACTGCTCGCTGCTCTTCTGCTCTACCAGTGCTTGCTCAATCGCGGCCTGATGCACCTCATCGGCATGCTCTTCACGCGCTTCCGGCTGGATGCCCAGACGCGCGAACAGTTGCATGTCCTTGTCGGCCTGCGGGTTGGCGGTGGTCAGCAGTTTTTCGCCATAGAAAATCGAGTTGGCGCCGGCGAAGAAAGCCAGGGCCTGCATCTGTTCGTTCATCGCTTCGCGGCCGGCGGACAGACGCACGTGGGATTTGGGCATCAGGATCCGGGCGACGGCGAGCATGCGAATGAAGTCGAATGGGTCGACGTCTTCAGCGTTTTCCAGTGGCGTGCCGGCCACTTTCACCAGCATGTTGATCGGCACCGACTCCGGATGCTCCGGCAGGTTGGCCAACTGGATCAGCAGGTTGGCGCGGTCATCGAGGGACTCGCCCATGCCGAGGATGCCGCCGGAGCAGATCTTCATCCCCGAATCACGCACGTAGGCCAGGGTTTGCAGGCGCTCGCTGTAGGTGCGGGTGGTGATGATGCTGCCGTAGAACTCAGGCGAGGTGTCGAGGTTGTGGTTGTAGTAATCCAGGCCGGCCTTGGCCAGCGCTTCGGTCTGCTCCTGATCCAGGCGACCGAGGGTCATGCAGGTTTCCAGGCCCAAGGCCTTCACGCCTTCGACCATTTTCAGCACGTAGGGCATGTCTTTGGCCGACGGGTGCTTCCACGCCGCGCCCATGCAGAAACGGGTCGATCCGATGGCCTTGGCGCGAGCGGCCTCTTCGAGGACCTTCTGCACTTCCATCAGCTTTTCTTTTTCCAGGCCGGTGTTGTAGTGACCGGACTGCGGACAATATTTGCAATCTTCCGGGCAGGCGCCGGTTTTGATCGAAAGCAGTGTGGAAACCTGAACACGGTTGGCGTCGAAATGCGCGCGGTGCACGGTCTGCGCCTGGAACAGCAAATCATTGAATGGCTGAACGAAGAGTGCTTTGACTTCGGCCAAAGACCAGTCATGACGCAGGGTTGCAGAGGTGCTGGCGCTCATGGGCATTACCTTTCTTTTATGCAGGGCACGGTTTTATGCTGGGCAAGCGACTGGGGCATGGAATACCCACAGGCGCGACACGGATGTTCGGCATATTTAAGGAAGAGCGATGCACTGTCAACCACAACGCAAAAGCAAGGTTTACATCTGGTTAAAAAACAAACAATCTTGTTTGCTGTGCGATGAAACCGCCGATGACGCCACACCTATCTGCATGGCTTGCGAAACCGAATTGCCCTGGTTAGGCGATCACTGCCAGACCTGCGCCCTGCCGTTGCCCACCGCCGGCCTGACCTGCGGCCCATGCCTGAAGCAACCGCCAGCCTTTGAAAAGGTCATCGCACCCTGGACTTACAGCTTTCCGATCGACAGCCTGATTACCCGCTTCAAACACAGCGCGAAGTGGCCTTTTGGCCACCTGCTCGCCGAACTTCTCGCTCAGGCCCTGCGCCATCGCTTCGATGAAGATCTGCCACGGCCCGATTTACTGCTGCCGGTGCCGCTGGCCACCCGACGACTGCGCCAACGGGGATTCAACCAGGCCGCGATGCTGGCGCGTTGGCTCGCCACACGTCTCGATTTGCCTTGCGACGAACGGTTGCTCCTCAGGACTCAGGACACCGGAGCGCAACAAACGCTGAATGCCAGTGCGCGGCGAAAAAACCTGCGCAATGCGTTCGCGCTGACACCCGAGGCATCGGTCAAAGGACGTCATCTGGCCCTGGTGGATGACGTGCTGACCACCGGCGCCACGGCGCAGGCACTGGCTCGACTCTTGATGGACGCCGGCGCCGCGCGGGTCGACGTTTACTGCCTGGCCCGCACCCCAAAACCTGGCGACACGGTCTGACCCGAAAACACAAAACCCTGTAGGAGCCGAGCTTGCTCGCGATAGCGTTGTGACAGTCGCCATCCATGTTGAATGTTAATCCGCAATCGCGAGCAAGCTCGGCGCCTACAGGTCATCTGGCTTGACTCCCACGCCGCAAGCAGCCAACGTCCTCTCCATCGCCACAACCAAAGCCCACCCACATGTCCTTGCCAACCTTGTTGTCCCAGCACATTGTCCGCCGTCCGCAACGTATCGCCCTGCTGCAGCACATTGCCGAACAAGGCTCGATCACCCGCGCGGCGAAAAGCGCGGGGCTGAGCTACAAGGCCGCCTGGGATGCCATCGATGAGCTCAACAACCTCGCGCAAAAACCGCTGGTCGAACGCAGTGTCGGCGGCAAGGGCGGTGGCGGCGCCAGGTTGTCCAGCGAAGGTGAGCGCGTATTGCGCCTGTATCAAAAGCTGCAAGCGCTACAGGCTCAGGTGCTCGAAGCCGCCGAAGAGGCCAGCGACCTCGACCTGCTCAGCCGCTTGATGCTGCGCACCAGCGCGCGCAATCAGTTGCACGGCAAGATTGCAGCCATCGAAACCCAGGGCCACAACGACACAATTCGCCTTGAACTGGCTGAAGGTTTGAGCATCGATGCGCAAATCACCCACGACAGTACCCTGCGTCTGGAGCTGCAACCGGGTACCGAAGTGGTGGCCCTGATCAAGGCCGGCTGGCTGGAAGTGCTGGGCGCCGACGACGGCGCAACACCCGGATACAACTGCCTGAAAGGTACTGTCGACGAAATTCTCGATGCCGAAAATGGCCCAAGCGAAGTACGCATCGGCCTGCCCAACGGCCAGACACTCTGCGCCCTGGCCGAACCGCAGCAGCTGCGCGCCCGGGGGCTGAGTGTCGGTAAATCGGTGAGCGTGCAGTTTTCACCCTCTAACGTATTACTCGGCACGCCGCTGTAAACGCGCTGCAACAAAACCTTCATCGCCCATCATTAAGGTGACTGCAAAAACCGCAGGGAGCCTGATGTGAGCCTATTAGAAGAAAACCAAACCACCGACCTCGAACAGATGGTCGGCCTCAGCCGCCGTGGATTTATCGGCGCCGGAGCCCTGTGCGGCGCCGCGTTGTTCATGGGCGGCAACTTGCTAAGCCGCAGCGTGATGGCCGCCACGGCCGGCACCAGTTCATTGATGGGTTTCGGCAGCATTCCCGCCGCCACCGCCGACAGCATCAGCCTGCCACCCGGCTACAAATCCTCGGTGCTGATCAGTTGGGGTCAGCCCCTGCACAAGAACGGCCCGGCCTTCGACCCCAGTGGCAACGGCAGCGCCGAGCATCAGGAAGTCCAGTTCGGCGACAACAACGACGGCATGAGCCTGTTCGAATTCCCGGGCGAAAAAGACCGGGCACTCATGGCGATCAACAACGAATACACCAACTACCGCTACCTCTACGCCCACGGCGGCATGCCGCAATCGGCCGAGGAAGTGCGCAAGGCACAGGCGGCCGAAGGCGTCACGGTACTGGAAGTACAACGCAAGAACGGCCAGTGGCAATTCGTCCAGGGCTCGCAGTACAACCGCCGCATTCACGGCAACGCCCCGATCAGCATGAGCGGTCCAGCCGCAGGTCATGCCCTGTTGAAAACCAGTGCCGACCCCCACGGCAAGAACGTTCTCGGCACATTCCAGAATTGCGCCAATGGCAAGACGCCTTGGGGCACCTATCTGACCTGCGAAGAGAACTTCACCGACTGTTTCGGTAGCAGCAACGCCGAGCAGACATTCGACCCGGCGCAAAAACGTTACGGCGCGGTGGCGACCAGTAAAGAAATCAACTGGCACCAGCACGACGAGCGCTTCGACCTGGCCAAGAACCCCAACGAGCTCAACCGTCACGGCTGGGTGGTAGAGATCGATCCGTTCGATCCGAAATCAACCCCGGTCAAGCGCACCGCCCTGGGTCGCTTCAAACACGAAAACGCCGCCCTGGCCGAAACCGGCGATGGTCATGCCGTGGTGTACATGGGCGACGATGAGCGCGGCGAGTTCATCTACAAATTCGTCAGCCGCGACAAGATCGATCACAAGAACCCCAAGGCCAACCGCGACATTCTCGATCACGGCACCCTGTACGTGGCGCGTTTCGATGCGGGGGACGGCAACGCCGATCACCCCAAAGGCCAGGGTGAATGGATCGAACTGACCCACGGCAAGAACGGTATCGACGCCAGCAGTGGCTTTGCCGATCAGGCCGAAGTGCTGATCCACGCCCGTCTCGCCGCCAGTGTGGTGAAAGCCACGCGCATGGATCGCCCGGAATGGATCGTGGTCAGCCCCAAGGACGGCCAGGTTTACTGCACGCTGACCAACAACGCCAAACGCGGTGAAGACGGGCAACCGGTGGGCGGACCGAACCCGCGCGAGAAGAACGTTTACGGCCAAATCCTGCGCTGGCGCACCGAGCGCGACGATCACGCCTCGCACACCTTTGCCTGGGACCTGTTTGTGGTGGCCGGCAATCCGGGCGCCCATGCCGGTACACCCAAGGCCGGCTCGTCGAACATCACGCCGCAGAACATGTTCAACAGCCCGGACGGCCTGGGCTTCGACAAGGCCGGTCGCTTGTGGATCCTGACTGACGGTGATGTGAGCAACACCGGTGATTTTGCCGGTATGGGCAACAACCAGATGCTCTGCGCCGACCCGGTGACCGGCGAAATCCGCCGTTTCATGGTCGGGCCGATCGGTTGTGAAGTGACGGGGATCAGCTTCTCGCCGGACCATAAAACGATGTTCGTCGGGATCCAGCATCCGGGCGAAAACGGTGGTTCGACCTTCCCCGAGCACTTGCCCAACGGCAAGCCGCGGTCCTCGGTGATTGCCATCACCCGTGAAGACGGCGGGATCATCGGCGCCTGACAGAACGCTTTCGCGAGCAGGCTCGCTCCCACAGGGAACGTCGGTGTGCATGCAATCTGTGACACATGGGCGATCAATTGTGGGAGCGAGCCTGCTCGCGATGGCGTCGACATGTACAACACACCTCTCAAGCCCAAACACTAAAGACAGCCCTTCTGCGCTACCATGCCTGGCCGGACGCAGCAGCCTGCTGCGCGCAGGAGTCAGCATGGCCCACCCGTTTGAAACCCTCACCCCAGACCTCGTACTCGATGCCGTCGAAAGCATCGGCTTCTTGAGCGACGCGCGCATCCTGGCGCTTAACAGCTACGAAAATCGCGTCTATCAGGTCGGCATCGAAGACTCCGAGCCGCTGATCGCCAAGTTTTATCGTCCGCAACGCTGGACCAATGAAGCGATCCTCGAAGAGCACCAGTTCACCTTCGAACTCGCCGAAGTCGAGGTGCCGGTGGTTGCGCCGCTGATCCACAACGGAGAAACCCTGCACGAGCACAACGGCTTCCGTTTCACCCTGTTCCCCCGTCGCGGCGGTCGCGCACCGGAGCCGGGCAATCTCGATCAGCTGTATCGCCTGGGGCAATTGCTCGGTCGCCTGCACGCGGTTGGCTCGACCAAACCGTTCGAGCACCGCGAAGCGTTGGCGGTGAAAAACTTCGGCCACGACTCACTCAAAACCCTGCTCGAAGGCGACTTCATCCCCCGCAGCCTGCTGCCGGCCTACGAGTCCGTGGCCCGCGACCTGCTCAAGCGTGTGGAAGAGGTTTACAACGACACGCCACACCAGAACATCCGCATGCACGGCGACTGCCACCCCGGCAACATGATGTGCCGCGACGAGGTGTTCCACATCGTCGACCTCGACGACTGCCGCATGGGCCCGGCCGTGCAGGACATCTGGATGATGCTGGCCGGCAACCGCCAGGATTGTCTGGGGCAGTTGTCGGAATTGATGGACGGCTACAACGAGTTCCACGACTTCGACCCCCGGGAACTGGCGCTGATCGAACCTTTGCGTGCCCTGCGTCTGATGCACTACAGCGCCTGGCTCGCCCGTCGCTGGGACGACCCGGCGTTTCCGCGCAGCTTTCCGTGGTTTGGCTCGGAACGCTATTGGGGCGATCAAGTGCTGGCGTTGCGTGAGCAACTGGCGGCGCTCAATGAAGAGCCCCTCAAACTCTTCTGATTCACACCGCCCCCTGTAGGAGCAAGGCTTGCCCGCGATGGCGATCTCAAGGACGCCATCGCAGGCAAGCCTTGCTCCTACAAGAAGCGAAACAGCACACAAGAGAAAATCTCCCTACAATCCCTTCTTTGTTAGCTGCCTAAGCAAGGACTCTACATGCAAGCCGCCAACCCGCGTCGCGGGTACATCCTGGGCCTGACCGCCTACATCATCTGGGGACTTTTCCCGCTCTACTTCAAAGCCATCGCCAGCGTGCCCGCCGTGGAAATCATCGTCCACCGCGTGTTGTGGTCGGCGCTGTTCGGGGCCTTGTTGTTGATGGTCTGGAAGCACCCGGGCTGGTGGCGCGAATTGCGCGAGAACCCGCGGCGACTGGCGATCCTCGCCTTGAGCGGCACCTTGATCGCCGCCAACTGGCTGACTTATGTCTGGTCGGTGAACAACGGGCGCATGCTCGAAGCCAGTCTCGGTTACTACATCAACCCGCTGGTGAACGTGCTGCTGGGCATGTTGATCCTGGGTGAACGGCTGCGGCGCATGCAGTGGATTGCCGTGGGTCTGGCGACCATCGGCGTGGCGCAACAGGTGTGGCAGGTCGGTAGCCTGCCTTGGGTGTCGCTGGTGTTGGCACTGAGCTTCGGTTTCTACGGGCTGATTCGCAAGCAGGCGCCGGTCAAGGCGCTGCCAGGGCTGGTGGTGGAAACCTGGATGCTGGTACCGATCGCCCTGGCCTGGTTGCTGCTCAACCCGACCGCCCACAGCGCCCAGGCCGAGTTCTGGACCACCTCCGAAGCCTGGTGGCTGGTGGCTGCCGGACCCGTGACGTTGGTGCCACTGGTCAGCTTCAACGCCGCTGCACGGCATTTGCCCTACACCACCTTGGGATTCCTCCAATACCTGGCGCCGACGCTGGTGTTATTGCAAGCCGTGCTGCTGTTTGGCGAGCACTTGTCTTCCAGCACGCTGCTGGCGTTTGTCTTTATTTGGGCGGGGCTGGCGGTCTACAGCATCGATGCGTGGATAAGTCTGCGCCGCCGCAGCTGATCAAAAAACGCACAAACCTCCACAGGCCACGGTTCTCGTGGCCTGCATCGTTCCTTCCCAAGGTTATCCACAGCGTGATCCCCGGCGTTTGTGCGCAAGTCACTGAATGTTGGCGCTTTTTTGATCAACGCTCGCCAAGCCACGGCGGACGTGGCCTGGCAGGCTGTCTCTACAGGTTATCCACAGGCAGGTGCACGTTTAACTTGGATAACCCGATCAAGGCTCACTGCGCAGCACCAACTCCACCATCAGATCGTCTGCCAAGGTTTCCAGACGTGATTGCAGCACCTCCAGGGACAGCGTCAACGGCACCGCCAAAATGGCTTCGGCGTGAAACAGCGGCTCACTGCTCATTGGCGCCGGACGTACTTCCGTCACCAACCGCTCAAGGTTTACGCCCTGCTCACTGAGCAAACGGGTGATGTCACGCACGATCCCCGGCCGGTCATTGCCCACCAACTCCATGGCAATGGGTTTCCAGGTGCACGATTGCTCGATGCTGCTTTCGGCAATCAACACCCGAATGCCTTGGCTGGATAACCCCTTCAGCGCGTCCACCAGCGCATCGTAGGCCTCGGCCGGTACACCCACCCGAAGAATCCCGGCGAATTGCCCGGCCATCCGCGACATGCGGCTCTCCAGCCAGTTGCCACCGTGCTCGGCAATGCATTGGGCAATGCGCTCGACCTGCCCAGGCTTGTCTGGAGCGAAAACAGTGAGTACGAGGTGGTCCATGGCGCAGCCCTCTGGTCGTGTCTTTTGTTATGGAAAACCAAGTATAGGCAAGGGGCCGTGTCGGCAAGAGCTGAGATGTGGTGAAGAACTCTTTGGTCAGCACTCATTGTGGCGAGGGGATTTAGCGAGACGTCGCACCGCCCCGTTGGGCTGCGAAGCGGCCCCCGACATTCTTTCAGGCAAACGGCGCACGCAGGTTTTGCGACGGCTGCGCCGCCGAACGGGGATAAATCCCCTCGCCACAAAGACACCAACGATCCGTGCCGGACCATAAATCGTGTACAACTTTTTATATTTAACTGGAACAATCTTATGGTTTTTTGAGAACATCCCGATCTCCGACGTGACTGCAATGCGTCACGGGGTCGCAGAACGACGTAAATAGTCTAATTTTCACAAGCGCAATTCATCATGTAGTATGCCGCAGCGCGCACTACATAACGTTGGATCGATGTCTGCCGCAGGCACGTTCGCAACCCTGAAAGCCCTGTCAGCAAGGCCCCAAGCCGTTGATTGGTCCCACCCCAGCCGCCCGAAAATGGCATGTACTGGTAGACGGGTTTGTGGTTTAAATGGCCGAAGGCTTCATTGTTAAATTGAAGAGCTGAAAAGCGAAATAGCTGAGCAGAGTGAGGCAAGCAATGACTGAACACGTTCAAGTCGGTGGCCTGCAGGTCGCCAAAGTCCTGTTCGACTTCGTGAACAACGAAGCCATTCCCGGAACCGGCCTCACCGCCGACCAGTTCTGGGCCGGTGCCGACAAGGTCATTCATGACCTGGCGCCGAAGAACAAAGCCCTACTCGCCAAACGCGATGATTTCCAGGCTCGTATCGATGGCTGGCACCAATCCCGTGCCGGCCAGGCGCACGACGCCGTGGCCTATAAAGCCTTCCTGCAAGACATCGGTTATCTGCTGCCAGAAGCGGCGGATTTCCAGGCGACGACGCAAAACGTCGATGAAGAAATCGCCCGCATGGCCGGTCCACAATTGGTGGTTCCGGTGATGAACGCCCGCTTCGCGCTCAATGCTTCGAACGCCCGCTGGGGTTCGCTGTACGACGCGCTCTACGGCACTGACGCCATCAGCGAAGCCGACGGCGCGGAAAAAGGCAAAGGCTACAACAAGGTGCGCGGCGACAAGGTCATCGCCTTCGCCCGCGCCTTCCTCGACGAAGCCGCGCCATTGGCCGCCGGCTCCCACGTCGACTCCACCGCCTACAAAATCGTTGACGGCAAACTGGTGGTCGCCCTCAAAGGTGGCAGCAACACCGGTCTGCGCAACGACGCACAACTGATCGGTTTCCAGGGCGAGGCTCAAGCACCGACCGCGATCCTGCTGAAAAACAACGGCCTGCATTTCGAAATCCAGGTCGACGCCAGCACCCCGGTCGGCCAGACCGACGCGGCCGGCGTCAAAGACATCCTGATGGAAGCCGCACTGACCACCATCATGGACTGCGAAGACTCCGTCGCCGCTGTCGATGCCGATGACAAAGTGGTGATCTACCGCAACTGGCTCGGCCTGATGAAGGGCGACCTGTCGGAAGAAGTCGCCAAGGGTGGCAAGACCTTCACCCGTACCATGAACGCCGACCGCACTTACACCGCGGTCGACGGCAGCCAATTGAGCCTGCACGGTCGCTCGCTGTTGTTCGTGCGCAACGTTGGTCACCTGATGACCATCGATGCAATCCTCGATAAAGACGGCAACGAAGTGCCGGAAGGTATCCTCGACGGTCTGGTGACTGTTCTGTCGGCGATGCACAACCTCAACGGCAACACCTCGCGCAAAAACACCCGTACCGGTTCGGTCTACATCGTTAAACCGAAGATGCACGGCCCAGAAGAAGCGGCGTTTACCAACGAGCTGTTCGGGCGTATCGAAGACGTGCTGGGCTTGGCGCGCAACACCCTCAAAGTCGGGATCATGGACGAGGAACGCCGTACCACGATCAACCTCAAAGCCTGTATCAAGGCAGCGAGCGAGCGCGTGGTGTTCATCAACACCGGTTTCCTCGACCGTACGGGCGATGAAATCCACACCTCCATGGAAGCCGGCCCGATGGTGCGCAAGGCCGACATGAAGGCAGAAAAATGGATCGGCGCCTACGAGAACTCCAACGTCGATATCGGCTTGAGCACCGGCCTGCAAGGTCGTGCGCAGATCGGTAAAGGCATGTGGGCGATGCCCGACCTGATGGCGGCGATGCTGGAACAGAAAATCGCTCACCCGATGGCCGGCGCCAACACCGCCTGGGTCCCATCGCCAACCGCCGCCGCGCTGCATGCGCTGCACTACCACAAGGTTGATGTGTTCGCCCGTCAGGCCGAACTGGCCAAGCGTGCCCATGCCTCGGTGGACGACATCCTGACCATCCCGCTGGCGGTCAACCCGCAGTGGACGGCCGAGCAGATCAAGAACGAACTGGACAACAACAGCCAGGGCATTCTGGGTTATGTAGTGCGTTGGATCGATCAGGGCGTGGGCTGCTCGAAAGTGCCGGACATCAACGACGTCGGCCTGATGGAAGACCGTGCCACGCTGCGTATCTCCAGCCAGCACATCGCCAACTGGCTGCGTCACGGTATCGTCACCCAAGAGCAAGTGATGGAAAGCCTCAAGCGCATGGCGCCAGTGGTTGACCGCCAGAACGCCAACGACCCGCTGTACCGCCCGCTGGCACCAAACTTCGACAGCAACATCGCCTTCCAGGCAGCGGTCGAACTGGTCGTCGAAGGCACCAAGCAGCCGAACGGCTACACCGAGCCGGTTCTGCACCGTCGTCGTCGCGAGTTCAAGGCTGCCAATGGCCTGTAACTGAGCGCTGATGCCGGACATAAAAAAGCCCTGATCGAAAGATCAGGGCTTTTTTATTCCTGTTGTCTGCAACATTGACTTCGCGGGAGGTTCACCCGTAGGAGCCGGCTTGCTGGCGATGGCGGCTCATGTGTCAACAGTGACGGCACCTGACACACCGCTATCGCCAGCAAGCCGGCTCCTATGATCAAGGTTCCATTCCAAGTTCGTGCTTGACCAACCCCAACAACTTGCGGGTATCGATTGGCTTGAGCAAAAAATCCACCACGCTCAAATGCATCGCAGCGATGGCATCTTTCACGTCGGCGTCACCCGAGACGATGATCACCGGCATCGCCGCCCTCACCGATTCGCGCACCTGGCGGATCAGATCCAGCCCATCGACATTGCCCATCCGCAAGTCGGTGATCACCAGTCCGATCGAAGGTTTTTCTTCCAACATCTTGAGTGCGGTTTCGCCGCTGGCCGCGGTCATGCAGCGAATGCCATCCAGCGCCAGAATCTCTGACAGCAACTCACGGGCATCCTTGTCGTCATCAACGATCAGCACCCGCTGCGGCGGCAGGTCGGGTTCCAGCATGACGGCACTGAGCGCTTCGCGCTCGGCGTCACTCAAAATATCGTGGTCGGACATGGCGTTCTCTACATGATCAGTTCATTTCCCTAGCACAGTGGTGAGACATCGCTAAGCAGAGCTTCAATGTGCGCTTCGTCGGATAATCTTCCAATAGAAGCATAGAGAGATTTTTCCCGCATTTGCGTAAGGTTTTTCCGACATTCCGACACACTGATTGCCTACCTAGACTTACGTCCAATGGGCACCCCGACCGCGGGGGTCGACCATGGGTGCGTCATCCGACTACAACAACTCCAAAAAAGACTGCGGTAATGGTTATGAGTAAAGCGGACGCCTTCACACAGGCAGGGAAAACCGCGGTGTTGCAGAACATCCAGGGTACGTTGCAATTCCTTCAGCGCTTCCCGCCCTTCAACCAGATGGAACACGCCCACCTGGCGTATCTGGTCGAGCAATGTCAGCTGCGTTTTTATGCCCCAGGCGAGAGCATCATCAAACCCGCCGATGGCCCGGTTGAGCACTTCTACATCGTCAAGCAAGGCCGGGTGGTGGGCGAACGTCCACATTCGGCCAAGGGCGGTACCGAAACCACATTCGAAATCACCACCGGCGAATGCTTCCCGCTCGCCGCATTGCTGGGCGAACGTGCGACACGCACTGAACACTTGGCCGCCGAAGATACTTTTTGCCTACAACTGAACAAGCTGGCATTCATCAAGCTCTTCGCCATTTCCCACACCTTCCGTGACTTTGCCCTGCGCGGTGTGAGCAGTTTGCTGGATCAGGTCAATCAGCAAGTCCAGCAGAAAGCCGTGGAAACCCTCGGCACCCAGTATTCGCTCAATACCCGCCTGGGTGAATTGGCCATGCGTCATCCGGTGACCTGCAGCCCAACGACACCGCTGCGTGAGGCCGTGACCCTGATGCATGAACAGCAAGTCGGCAGCATCGTGGTGGTCGACGACCATAAGGCGCCGCTGGGGATTTTCACCCTGCGCGACTTACGGCAGGTGGTGGCTAACGGCACCGGTGATTTCAGCGAAGCCATCGAGCGGCACATGACCCAGGCGCCGTTTTACCTGAGCCCGGACCACAGCGCGTTCGATGCGGCGATTGCCATGACCGAGCGGCATATCGCCCACGTCTGCCTGGTCAAGGATCAGCGCTTGTGCGGCGTGGTGTCCGAACGGGATCTGTTTTCCTTGCAGCGGGTCGACCTGGTGCACCTGGCGCGCACCATCCGCAATGCCCAGCGCGTGGAAAACCTGGTGGCAATCCGTGGTGAAATCGGCCAGCTGGTGGAGCGCATGCTGGCCCACGGCGCGTCCTCAACCCAGATCACCCACATCATCACCTTGCTCAACGACCACACCGTGTGCCGGGTGATCGAACTGACCCTGGCCGAGAAAGGCGACCCCGGCGTGCCCTTCAGTTGGCTGTGCTTCGGCAGCGAAGGCCGCCGCGAACAGACGCTGCACACCGACCAGGACAACGGCATGCTGTTCGAAGCCCGGGACGCGGCCCACGCGGCGGAAATCCGTGGCAAGTTGCTGCCCATCGCCCACCAGATCAATCAGAGCCTGGCGCTGTGTGGCTTCACCCTGTGCAAAGGCAACATCATGGCCGGCAATCCTGAGTTGTGCCTGTCCCGGGTCGAATGGGCACGGCGCTTTGCCGCGTTTATCCGCGAGGCCACGCCGGAGAACCTGCTGGGTTCGAGCATCTATTTCGATTTGCGCGTGGTCTGGGGCAGCGAACAAGGCTGCGAACAATTGCGTCGCGCGATTCTCGAACAGGTCGGTGACAACCGTCTGTTCCAGCGCATGATGGCCGAGAACGCGTTGCGCAATCGCCCGCCCGTAGGCCGTTTCCGCGAGTTCGTGCTGGCCCGCAAAAATGGCGAAAAAGCTACCCTGGACCTGAAAACCCAAGGGCTGGCGCCGTTCGTCGACGGTGCGCGACTGCTGGCCCTGGCCCACGGCATCGAGGCGAACAACACCCTGGAACGCTTCCGCCAACTGGTGGATAAAGAAGTCATCGAGCCGCTCGATGGCGCGGCCTACGAAGAGGCCTATCACTTCATCCAGCAAACCCGCATGCAGCAACATCAATTGCAGACCCGGGAGAATCAGCCCTACTCCAACCGGGTCGATCCCGACAGCCTCAATCATCTGGACCGGCGCATCCTGCGTGAATCCCTGCGCCAGGCCCAGCGCCTGCAAAGCAGCCTGGCCCTGCGGTATCAGCTATGAGTCTGTTTTCATGGCTACGTCCCGCCACCCCAAGCCTGTCCGGCGAACTGCAACAACGCCTGCAACACTTGCCGGTGGCCCCTGCGCTGAGCGAATGCAGCCTACGCGAACAGCGCTGGGTCGTGCTCGACCTGGAAACCACAGGGCTGAACCTGAACAAGGACCGGGTGCTGTCCATTGGCGCGGTGGTGATCGAAGACGGGGCGATCGATTTCAGCCAGCAGTTTGAACGCACCCTGCAATGCGCCGAGCTCAAGCTCAGCCCCAGCGTGCTGATTCACGGCCTGGGGCCCAGTGCGATTGCCAATGGCAGTGATCCGGCGCAAGCGTTGCTCGAGTTCATGGAGTTTGTCGGCGACAGTCCATTGCTGGCCTTTCATGCGCCGTTCGATCAACACATGCTCGGGCGCGCACTCAAGGACCACCTGGGCTACAGGTTGCAGCACGCCTTTCTGGACGTAGCGGACATCGCCCCGTTGTTGTGTCCACAGGCCAATATCCGCGAGGCGGGACTGGACGAGTGGATCGACTGGTTCAAACTGCAAGTGTTCGAGCGCCACAACGCCAGCGCCGACGCCCTGGCCACCGCCGAACTGGCGCTGATCCTGTTCAGCCGGGCGCGGCAGCAACAAATTCATAGCCCGTTGAATTTGCAGCAGCGGCTCAATCAGTGGAAACGGCGGCAGCAAACGCCGTCCTTCTGAATCTTCATTGCCCGTTCCGGCCTCATCGCGGGCAAGCCTCGCTCCTACAGGCTTTGTGCGTACCTGCGTAGGAGCGAGGCTTGCCCGCGAAGAACGATGACACGGTCTTACGGCTACCCATCCTGAATCCCACCCGACCAACGCCAATTGCTTTACATCCCCTGCCTCTGACACAATCGCGAACAATTCTCGTTAGTTAACCTTTCCCAATCGGTGATGTTGCGTGTCGTCAGTCCCAAGCCCCCAAAGTGAGCTCGTCGGTGCGTTATATCGCGACCATCGCGGTTGGCTATTGGCCTGGCTTCGTCGCAATGTCGCCTGCCCGCAACGGGCCGAGGACCTGAGTCAGGACACCTTCGTGCGTTTGCTGGGTCGCGAAGAGCTGAAAGTCCCCCGCGAACCACGGGCGTTTTTGGTGGCGATCGCCAAGGGCCTGTTGTTCGATTATTTCCGCCGCGCTGCGCTGGAGCAGGCCTACCTTGCTGAGCTGATGCTGATTCCCGAAGCCGAACAACCTTCGGTGGAAGAGCAGCAAATGATCCTCGAAGACCTGAAAAACATCGATCGCCTGCTCTGCAAGCTCTCGAGCAAGGCCCGTGCGGCGTTTCTCTACAACCGTCTCGACGGCCTCGGCCACGCAGAAATCGCCGAACGCCTCGGTGTGTCTGTGCCGCGTGTGCGCCAATACCTGGCCCAGGGTATCCGCCAGTGCTACATCGCCTTGTACGGGGAGCCGACATGAACCCGGTCAGTTCCAAACCGGTCTCGGCGCAGGTGCTGGATGCGGCCATTGCCTGGCAGTTGTCGCTGGATTCCGGCAACCCGGTGGAGCGCGATGAGTTCGCTAAATGGCACGCCGCCCACGAAGAACACGCTCGCGCCTGGCGTCAGCTGGGGATGCTCGACCAACGCTTCAGCATCGCCAGTGGCCCGGCCCGCACCGCCCTGCTGCAATCGCGCGAAGGCATACGTCGCCGGGTGCGCAAGCTGGGCAACGGCTTGGCCAGTGTCGTTGCAGTGGTTGGCCTGGCGCTGTTTGCTGGCGAGCACTACCTGCCGGTCGGCTATTGGCTGGCCGATCAGCGCACGGCGACCGGCGAACAGCGCACGATCCGCCTGACCGATGGCACCTTGATCAACCTCAACACCCACAGTGCAGTGGACATTCGCTTCGATGAGAAACAGCGCCTGATCGTGCTGCAGGAAGGGGAAATCCTCGTCGAGACCGGTCATGGCGATGCGCGGCCGTTCATCGTCGAAACCCGTGAAGGCAGCATGCGTGCGCTGGGGACGCGGTTCCTGGTCAAGCGTGAGGAACAAGGTACGCGCTTGAGCGTGTTGCAATCGGCGGTCGCTGCCCATCCACAATCGAACACTGACGAACAGATTCTGCGTGAGGGTCAACAAGTGATGATCCGCAACGACGGCCTGGGGCCGATTGCCGCGCTGAATATGGGCGCCGATGCCTGGACTCGCGGCATGCTGGTGGTGGACAACGCGCGGCTGGAAGATCTGGTCAAAGAGCTCGGTCGCTACCGCCCCGGGCATCTGGGCGTTGCGCCGCAAGTGGCCGACCTGCGGATCACCGGCAGCTTCCCGCTCAAAGACACCAACCTGGCGCTGAACGCGTTGTTGCCCACGTTGCCCGTGCAGATCGAACGGCACACGCAGTGGTGGGTGACGGTAGCGGCCAAGCCTTAAGAGATGTGGCGCAAGTTCCGCCGCCATCGCGGGCAAGCCACGCTCCTACAGGTTTTGTGTCATGCACAAAATAAACGAACGACACAAAACCTGTAGGAGCAAGGCTTGCCCGCGATGAGGCCATCAGCCTCACTAAAAATTACTGAATCGAAATTATTTTCATCTACCCCTATCACTTTTCGAATCTCGTCCGGCACGTAGGCAATTGAGAAGTATTCACTTTCAGGAGCCGCTGTATGTCCCGTTCGCTAGACACCTTGTTGCGCCCCAGTTTGCTGGCGGTTGCCCTTGCTCTCTGCACCCCCTTGGCCAGCAGCCAACTGATCGCCGCTGAACAGGTCTCCAGCGTTCGCGCCTACAACCTGCCGGCTGCACCGTTGGCCAGCACCCTGAACCAGATCGCCAGTCAGGCCGGCCTGGCACTGTCGCTGAACCCGTCACTGGCCGCCGGCAAGACGTCCGCGCCAGTCAAAGGCCAGTTCGATGCAGCCAGCGCTCTGCGTGAAGCCCTGCGCGGCACCGGTCTGCAACTCGAACAAAGCGGCGGCACCTTTACCCTGGTGGCCGTGCCCGAGGGCGTGATGGCCCTGCCGGCGACCAGCGTAATGGGTGTGGAAAACACGGAAAGCGCCTGGGGCGCGACAACCGGTTACCTCGCCAAGCGCACCGCTGCCGGCACCAAGACCGACACTGCGCTGGTTGAAGCACCGCGTTCGATCTCGGTGGTCACCCGCGAGCAAATGGACGATCGCAACGTCCACACCCTCGATGCCGCCGTGCGTTATTTGCCGGGCACCACCGGCGCCAGTTTCGGCAGCGACACCCGTGCCGACTGGTTGCGCGTTCGCGGCTTCGAGCCAACCCAATTCCTCGATGGCCTGCCACTGCCCAAGGGCGTCTACGCCAACCCCAAGCAGGAAACCTGGAACCTCGATCGCCTGGCCGTACTGCGCGGCCCGGCCTCGTCAGTCTATGGCCAGACCCCACCGGGCGGCTTGCTGGACATGGTCAGCCGTCGTCCCAGCGCCGAGTCGAGCAATGAAGTCCAACTGCAATACGGCAGCGACAATCATCGCCAGATCAACTTCGCCAGCACCGGCAAGATCGACGATGAAGGCCAGTTCCTTTACGGCCTCAGCGGTGTGGTGCGCGATGGCGGCACGCCCATCGACCACATTGACGACAAGCGCTACAACATCGCGCCGAGCCTGACCTGGAACATCGACGAAGACACCCGGTTCACCCTGCTCACCCAATTCACCCGTGACGATACCGGCATCACCAGCCAGTTCCGTCCGATTCAGGGCACCAAGCTCGATTCGCCATTTGGCGACATTTCCCATCACAAGAACCTGGGCGATCCGGACTGGGAATTCTATGACCGTACTTACTACGCACTGGGCTACGCCTTTGAACATCGCTTGAACGATGTCTGGCAGTTCCGGCAGAACCTGCGCTACACCAAGTCGGACCTGTCCTTCCAGGCCCTGACCCCCGGCGCTTATCCCTTCGCCCAGGTCGATGAAGAGGGCAATATTGCCCGCACCAGCACCTCGACCGACGAGGACATCAGTCAGTTCGCGGTGGATAACAACATGCAGGCTGACTTCGCCACCGGCGACATCCAGCACACCCTGCTGATCGGCCTCGATCACCAGCGCACCGACACCAACTACACCTCGATCTTCGGTGACGGCGGGACCACCAACGTCAACAACCCGATCTATGGTCAGCCCATTGTGCGTCCGCCCCGCTCGACGGCCTTCTACGATTACAACCAGAAGACCTTTCAGACCGGCCTGTACGTCCAGGACCAGTTGGCCTTGGATCAATGGCGCCTGACGCTGGGTGGCCGTGAAGACTGGGTTCACACCAGCACCAAGTTCTTCAACAAGGGCGATGCCACCAACACCGACCGCAACACGAACTTCAGCGGCAACGCCGCGATCAGCTACGTCTTCGACAACGGCTTCGTGCCGTACCTGTCCTACGCCGAATCGTTCCAGCCAGCGAGCAACGCCGATACCTCCGCCACCGAATCGTTCAAGCCGACCGAAGGCTATCAGTGGGAACTGGGTATCAAGTACCAGCCACCGGGCAGCGACACGTTGCTGACCGCCGCGGTGTATGACCTGACCCAGAAAAACGTCTCGGTCACCAACAACATCGGTGGCATTCCGGTCACCAGCCAGACCGGTGAAGTGAAGGTCAAGGGTCTGGAGCTGGAAGCCGTCTCCGACGTGACGGAAAACCTCAAGCTCACCGCCGCCTACACCCTGGCCAAATCCGAAGTGCAAGATGGCGAATTCAAAGGCAATCGCCTGCAACTGATGCCTAACCAGACCGCTTCGATGTGGGCCGACTACACCTGGCACAACGGCGTGCTGGACGGTTTCGGCATCGCTGGCGGCGCCCGTTATACCGGCAACACCTACGGTGATCAGGCCAACACCAACCTGGGCAAGGCAGACGCCTACACCGTGGTCGACGCAGCCGTTCATTACGACCTCGGTCGCCTGGACAACAGCCTCAAAGGCGCGTCGCTGGCCGTCAACGCCACCAACCTGTTCAACAAGGATTACATCTCGACTTGCGACAGTTTCTACTGCTACTACGGCGACCTGCGCAGTGTTGTCGCCAGTGCCACCTACAAGTGGTAACGACTTGATCTGACACGCCCAGTACCCAGGCCGTCCTTCGAGGACGGCTTTGGTATTTCTGGAGGCTATGAAATGAAAAGTAAAACAATTCGACGCTGGTCGTTCATCCACACCTGGACCAGCCTGATCTGCACGGTGTTTCTGCTGCTGTTGGCGCTGACCGGCCTGCCGTTGATCTTCCACCATGAGATCGACCATCTGCTGGGCGATGCGCCGCAAGTGAGAGAGTTGCCCGCCGACACCCCGCGTCTGGATTTACAGCAGTTGGTTGCGGCGGCCGAGAAGCATCGCCCCGGCGAGGTTATGCAGTACTTCGGCTTCGAGGACGATGAACCCAATGCTGTGCTGACCATCATGGCGGCGACCGCTGGCACCGAGCCGAA
Organism: Pseudomonas putida; assembly: GCF_050990305.1. Lineage (GTDB taxonomy): Bacteria > Pseudomonadota > Gammaproteobacteria > Pseudomonadales > Pseudomonadaceae > Aquipseudomonas > Aquipseudomonas putida_AH. The sequence continues at coordinate 6,084,253 of NZ_CP158817.1, forward strand.
CTCGTCCCACACCTTCATGCTCGACGCCCGCACCGGCGAAGCGCTGGAAACGCCGTCGGCCAACGGCGGTTTCATGATGACCATGCTGCGCCTGCACGTGGACATGTTCGCCGGGCTGCCGGGCAAGTTGCTGCTGGCGTTTATGGGCCTGTTGTTCGTCGTCGCGATTGTCTCCGGCACGGTGCTGTACCTGCCGTTCATGCGCCGGCTCAAGTTCGCCACCGTACGCCAGGACAAATCCACTCGCCTGCGCTGGCTCGACCTGCATAACCTGATCGGCGTGGTGACCCTGACCTGGGCGCTGGTGGTCGGCGTGACCGGTGTCATCAGTGCCTGTTCAGATCTGATCATCGCTGCATGGCGCAACGACAGCCTGAACGCGATGGTTGCCCCCTACCGCGATGCGCCACCACTGACACAGTTGGAACCCGCCAGCCGATTGCTCGACATCGCCAGCGAAGTTGCACCGGACATGCAGCCTGATTTCATCGCTTTCCCCGGCACGCGGTTCTCCAGCGAGCACCATTACGCGGTGTTCATGAAAGGCAGCACGCACCTGACCTCGCACCTGCTGACACCAGTACTGATCGACGCCAGCACCCTGCAAGTCACCGCCGTGGCCGAGCGCCCCTGGTACATGGACGCCATGGGCATGTCGCAGCCGCTGCACTTCGGTGACTACGGCGGCATGCCGATGAAAATCCTCTGGGCGACCCTGGATGTGCTGACGATCATTGTGCTGGGCAGTGGCGTTTACCTGTGGGTCGTGCGGCGCAAGGCAGCCAGACCCGTGCTGGAAAAAGCGGAGAGCATGGCATGAAACCCCGACAGTCGAATTTCTGGAAGGTGTTCGCCACGCCCATCGTCATCGCCCTGTTCACAGCGGCGGGCTTGTTTGCCGCGCTGCTCGGGGACGGCATATGGGACGCCCTGAGCTGGCTCGGCCTGGGCATCCCCGCCGCCTTCGCCCTGCGCGGCCTGCTGCAACGCCCCTAACCCCTGTAGGAGCTGCCGAAGGCTGCGATCTTTTGACTTTCATCGATCAAAAGATCGCAGCCTGCGGCAGCTCCTACACAGGCCGATCTTCTGTAGGAGCGAGCATGCTCGCGATGCACCTGAGAACGCCTCGGGGTATCAGGCCTCCAGCGTCATCGTTGACGACCATCGCGAGCAAGCTTGCTCCTACAGGTCATACGACGACCTTCCCCTCCACCCATCACCCCCCCTACAAATTCCCTGACATATTTGTTGACACTTTCACCCTTGCGCTCCTATAAATGCGCACGTTGTACGACAACCTACAACAACTGCGACAGCCCACAATCCAAAAATAAAAATGACGGTGAAGTGATGAAAGTCAAAGGCATCCGCTGGTGGATGGTCGGCCTGGTGACGGCCGGCCTGATGGTCAACTACCTGGCTCGCAATACCCTCTCAGTGGCCGCGCCGACCCTGATGAGCGAAATGAACATCACCACCGAGCAGTACTCGCACATCGTGGTCGCATGGCAGGTCTGCTATGCGTTGATGCAACCGGTGGCCGGCTACATCATCGACGCTATCGGCACCAAAATGGGCTTCGCCATTTTCGCTTTTGCCTGGTCGATTGCCTGCGCGCTGGCCGCACTGGCGAGTGGCTGGCAGGGGCTGGCCTTTGTCCGTGGCCTGCTCGGCCTGACCGAAGCGGCGGGCTTGCCGGCAGCGGTCAAGACCTCCACTGAATGGTTCCCGGCCAAAGAACGCTCGGTGGCGATCGGCTGGTTCAACATCGGCTCATCGATCGGTGCCGTGCTGGCGCCGCCGCTGGTGGTCTGGGCGATCCTGCACAGTGGTTGGGAGCTGGCGTTCCTGATCGTCGGCGGCATGGGCATTGTCTGGACTTTCCTGTGGCTGCTGTTCTACAAGCATCCTCGTGATCAAAAACGCCTGAGTGACGAGGAACGCGACTACATCCTCAGCGGCCAGGAATCGCACTTCAAAGACACCGCCACCAAAAAGGGCAGCTGGAAGAAAATCATCGGCAACCGCAACTTCTACGCCATCGCCAGCGCCCGCATGCTCTCCGAGCCGGCCTGGCAGACGTTCAACGCGTGGATTCCGCTGTACCTGATGACTGAACGGCACATGAACATCAAAGAGATCGCGATGTTCGCCTGGCTGCCGTTTCTTGCCGCCGACCTGGGCTGCGTACTCGGCGGCTACCTGAGCCCGTTCTTCCACAAGTACTGCAAGGTGTCGCTGTTCACCTCGCGCAAAATGGTCTTGCTGTTCGGTGCCTCGTGCATGCTCGGCCCAGCCTGTATCGGTCTGGTCGACAGCCCGTACACGGCGATTGCTCTGCTGTGCATCGGTGGCTTCGCTCACCAGACTTTGTCCGGCGCGCTGTACGCAATCACCTCCGACTCCTTCGGCAAAAACGAAGTGGCCACTGCCACCGGCATGGGCGGCATGTTCGGCTACCTCGGTGCGGCGGCCTTCACCTTGGTGTTTGGTGTGATGGTGACCAAGATCGGCTACAGCCCGCTGTTCGTGGTGCTGGCGATTTTCGACATCGTGGCGGCGTTCATCGTGTGGAGCGTTGCCCGTGAGCTGAAAACTCAACCGGCCACGCCGAACCTGCAAACTGCCGTACCCGCCAACTGATACACAATTCCCTTGTGGGAGCGAGCCTGCTCGCGAAAGCGGTACATCCGCCAACATAAATGTTGGATGTGATGACCTCTTCGCGAGCAGGCTCGCTCCCACAAAGGTTCCATGTGATTTGGGATGTTGAGCCACCCCCCCAACACGCTATGCTGCCCCGACACTGCCACCGACCGAGACGTTGCCATGTCCTCCCCGAGCATGACCCTGTACCACAACCCCCTCTCCCCCTTCGTTCGCAAAGTCATGGTGCTGCTGCACGAAACCGGTCAACAGGACCGCGTGGCCCTGCAGAACTGCGTACTCACCCCGGTCGACCCGGACCAGGCGCTGATCGACGACAACCCCCTCAGCAAAATCCCCGCCCTTCGCCTGGCCGACGGTAGCGTCATCCACGACAGCCGGGTGATCCTCGACTACCTCGACCACCAGCACGTCGGCAACCCACTGATCCCCCGCGAAGGCTCCGCCCGCTGGCGCCGCCTGACCCTGGCCTCGATGGCCGACGGCATCATGGACGCCGCCGTGCTGGTTCGCTACGAAGTCGCCCTGCGCGCCCCGGAAAAACACTGGGATAAATGGCTGGACGGCCAACGCGACAAAATCCGCCGTGCCTTGGCGCTGCTGGAGAAAGATGCGATTGCCGAGCTGACCAGTCATTTCGACGTGGCAGCGATCAGTGTGGCTTGTGCGTTGGGTTATGTAGATTTGCGCCATCCGGATCTGGACTGGCGCGCGGCGAATCCGCAGTTGGCGGCGTGGTATTTCGAAGTGAGCCAACGGCCTTCGATGATTGCGACGATGCCGAAGGTTTGAGGCCTGCGACGGTAAGGCACTAGCAGTTCTGATAGTAGGCAGTGGCTGAAAAAACAACGATGCTGGAATCCACTTCCGGGATTCTGGTACAGGGTTCAGCCAATGCCTGCGCACTCACGCAAGACGATCCTCCTGGCAACCGATCAGCAGAGTTCGGTGCTCAACGCTCTTCATGCCGGTGGCCCCACCCCCCTCGCCTACACACCTTATGGCTATCGTCCCATTGGGAGTGGTTTGATTAGTTTGCTTGGGTTTAACGGTGAAATACCGGATCAGTTGACCGGGCATTATCACTTGGGGAATGGGTATCGGCAGTTCAATCCGGTGTTGATGCGGTTTAACAGTCCGGATAGTTGGAGTCCGTTTGGGGAAGGTGAGTTGAATACATACGCGTACTGTGATGGAGACCCAAGGAATAAATTGGACCCGAGCGGTCATACTCCTGTTTGGTTGAAAAACTTTCTGAGATCACGTGGGTTAATGAAACGTCCGATGCAAAAATCAATTGCATCGGATGCGAGCACATCCCGACTTCCGCAACCGGCTCAGATAAATACTCAACAGAATATCCAGGCGACTCTCCCGGAGGATGGAATACCTAATGAAATAGGTGAAATAAAAAACCGCTTAGAGTTGGACCGCCAGAACCATGCTTTCGATCTCGAACGCTTTCCCAACGCCACCACTCACAGGAAACAATCCTTCGTTCAAATCGGCAACAAGTCCGTCCCGTCCAGAAAAGCGTATTCCAAGCTCGCGATAGCGCATTTCAACAAAGTCGAAACTCTAGCCCCTTCTAAACGCATCCAAAAAGTAACCTTCGCTGACTTCAGCTCGGTACATGAGGTTAATGTTCTAGTAGAGGAGCCGGTCGGGGGATGGAAAAGAGTGGCGGATATAAGGAAGTAACAGCGGCAACTCTCTGGGAACACCGCTGATTCAGCCTCTAAAAACTGTATTCACTTAACAATCCGGCTTATCCGCCGTAAACCGCCGAGCCGGATTCACCGCCGCCCCAAACTCCCGCAACGCTTTCGCCCCAATCAACAATGGATAATTAAAACTGCTGCGATCCGTCAAATTCACCTCAACCGTACGCTTCACGTTCCCCAGGCACAACTCCAGATCAACCACCGGCCGCTTGGTCGGCGCCGCCACTTCTTCGTCATCCTCTTCGGAGCGGGTCTTGATCTTGCTGATCCGCGCGATCTTGTGTTCGTAGACCTTGTTGCTCGCATCCTTGGTGGCCAGGCGGAAGCGCACCCACTCTTCGCCGTCACGGGTAAAGGCTTCGATGTCCTTGGCCGACAGCGATGCGGTCAGCGCGCCGGTGTCCATTTTGGCCTTGAGCACTTCACCGCCGATTTCCGGCAGGGCGATGTATTCGTAGCGGCCGTAGAGGGTGGGTTCGGCGGCCAGGACTGGAAGGGCAATGAGGGACAGCAGGGCAAGAATGGATTTCACGTGATGGATGTCCTTGGGAAATGGGCAGCGGAATTTTAGACCGTCAGTCAGCAATTCGTTCGTTCTTGAAATCGCTTCGCGGGCAAGCCTCGCTCCTACAGGTTTTGCGTCGTGCCGCACGCCACGGGAATACGAACATCTCTGTAGGAGCGAGGCTTGCCCGCGAAGAGGCCGGAACTGACACTCGAGCATCTGACCTTTACAGCTTCACCCCAGCCTACCGCCATCAAAGTGAAACATTCGTCATCAGCCGATTTGGCCTGCCGCCCGAAGCCACTTATCATGGCGCGCCCAAACGTCTCCAAGAGTTACCTATGCGCCGCCTGCTCACCGGCAGTTTCGTGACCCTGCTGCTACTGCTCAACACCCTGGTCCTGATCGGGCCGTTGATGGTATTCGCCCTGCTCAAACTGGTCCTGCCCGGCCGTTTTCGCGATTACGCATCGTGGGCGGTGATGTGGATCGCCGAGACCTGGTCGGAAATCGACAAGCTGATCTTCCGCCTGTGCATCCCCACCCAGTGGGACATTCGTGGCGGTGACGACCTGCGGCGTGACACTTCGTATCTGGTGATCAGCAACCACCAATCCTGGGTCGATATCCCGGCGCTGATCCAAACGCTGAACCGGCGCACGCCGTTCTTCAAATTCTTCCTCAAGAAAGAACTGATCTGGGTGCCCTTCCTGGGCCTGGCGTGGTGGGCGCTGGATTACCCGTTCATGAAGCGCTACACCAAGGCGTTTCTGGCCAAACATCCGGAGCTGGCGGGCAAGGATCTGGAAATCACCAAACAGGCTTGCGAACTGTTCAAGCGCCAGCCGGTGACGGTGGTGAATTATCTGGAAGGCACTCGTTTCACCGCCGCCAAAAGCGCTCAACAGCAGTCGCCGTTCACCCATCTGCTCAAACCCAAGGCCGGTGGCGTGGCGTTCGTGCTGGCGGCGATGGGCGAACAGCTCGACGCCATCCTCGACGTGACGGTGGTGTATCCGCAGCAGAAAATTCCGGGGTTCTGGGATTTGATCAGCGGCAACGTGCCAAGAGTCATCATCGACATCAAGACCCGCGAACTCGACCCGGCGCTGTGGCAGGGCGATTACGAAAACGATCCGGTATTTCGTGAAACAGTCCAGAACTGGGTCAACCAACTCTGGACCGAGAAAGACTCGCGCATCGACGCATTGCGCGCCGAAAGTCGCTGATCAGCTGCCGGTTTCGATACCAGTGATAGCGCTAGTACCAGCGCCCCAGATCCCGCCCAGGCTTTGCAGCAGCGAACCCGTTACGCCCTGCTGACCAAGGTATTGCAGGATCACCGGGGCAAACAGGCCCACCATGCCCGTGTCCATGCCCAGGGTGCTGAAGGCATTGTTCAGGTCGTTAGTGTCCTTGATGTTGCCCAAGGCGTTGCTCAAAGGATTGCCCAGACCAGTCGCGTTGCCATTGCCGTTAACATTGCCGCCGAGCAACCCGGCAATCGCACCCAGCTGCCCACCACCGGACAGCAGGTCGATCCCCGGCACGCTCTTGGCCAGTTCCGAGTAATCGGTTGTACTCAACTGATTCCTGGCCAATCCCAGCATCGCCCCGGCACCGCCGATGGCTTGCTCGGGTGTCACGTTTAACTGGCTGAGCGCGCCGAGCAAATCCGCCGTTTCCGAGGTTGGCGCGGCCTCGGTCGCGGTGCTCTCACCCTTCATCCCCGACAGGACACTGGCCGCATCGCTCAGGTTGAATTGCGCAAACGCCGGGCTGGTCGCCAGGGTCATGAGCGATGCCAGTACAAAACCGCGTGAACACTTCATCCAGACACCCTCAAAGAAAACCGCCCGAAAATGGGCGGCGAAAACTGGCTATTTGGACTGGCATGCCCAGGGATTGTTCCCGCCTCGACAGGCCTGCCGTCGCTTTTGTAGGAGCTGCCGAAGGCTGCGATCTTTTGACTTTGCTCTTAAGAACAAGATCAAAAGATCGCAGCCTTCGGCAGCTCCTACAGAGGTAAGCAGGCACAAAGTGGCCACCCGACCGGGCAACCGACAGGGCCACGGTGGCCGTTAAGACACTATCAGTTCTGCTAGTAGGCAGGCCTGGCCGATTGCGCGACAGTAAACCCTGAATCCACCGAGCTTTCAGGGAGCCCGGCCAATGCCACGTCAAAGCCTGAACCTGCTCTGCCGTTATCGGTATGACCCACTGGATCGACTGGTTGCCAGCACACCCTCGGCGCAGGCAAGCGCTCAACGCTTCTACCTGAAAGACCGACTGGCCACCGAAATTCAAGGCACGCTGCAGCATTCGATCATGCAGCACGACGATCAATTGCTGGCCCAGCAACAGCGCCAGTGTGGCGCGGCGGTGGACACCGCCTTGCTCGCTACCGATCAACAGCGCTCGGTGCTGCCCCTGCTCGACGCCAAACAACCGCACGCCTTTGCCTATACGCCGTACGGACACTGTCTTGCTGGCGGCGGCCTTCTCAGCCTGCTCGGCTTCAACGGCGAACGGCCGGATCCGGCGACGGAGTGGTATTTGTTGGGGAATGGGTATCGACCGTTTAACCCGGTGTTGATGTGTTTTACCAGTCCGGACAGTTGGAGTCCGTTTGGGACGGGTGGGTTAAATGCCTATTGCTATTGCGAAGGCGATCCCAGAAATCGAAGTGATTCAACTGGACATGCGCTCCTTTCCTCCCTGACCAGCTCACTTTCTTCATTTATTGAGAAACTGAAGTTCAAAAAATCTTCGCCACTCATGAAAAAAAGCAAGGGCTCCGCCTCAAAGGAATTTTTGGTGGGTAAGTACAAAAAAACCGAGAGCTACACACCCCGCGAAGGCTTGCCTGCTCCAAAACTCAATCAAGTGAGACACAGAAATACAACCGCCATTGAAACAGAGGTTCAAGCAATGGAACCTACTGGCCAACTCAGCACACAATTAAACAAGTTACTCAACCGCTACGACCCTTTGAAAAATGCGACTCCCGATGACCCTCTCCGAAAAGTCATCGCGACGGTTGATAAAACACTTTTAGAAGAACAGCTGAATATCAATAAATCGATCTTCAAAAACCCGCAAACCGTTATGCAATCGATCCGTAGTCATCGAATGTAATAGGGACAGAATTATTTTCGCGTTTCCAGAGCGGCCAAACTTTTGGGGCCGCTTCGCAGCCCAACGGGGGCGAACCCCTAACCACAAGAGCCCAATTGATGAAGGTAATAGGTAAGTTTTCTCACAGAAAAATCAGCCCTTCCGAAGGCTCGATCCCTTTCCTTTGCAGGACATTTCCTAGATTATTTCGCTCGCTTGCGCCTGCCAAATCCGGTGGCTAGTCTCGGCCGGTCACTGCTCATCAGTGATCGGGTTTAGTCGCCCGGCTTTACTCCAGGCGCACAGCGCCACCTTCTTCAGGTGTTTTTTATTGCCTGATCGTTATGGTGGCTGTGCGCAGGGCACCTTCGGGTGCGCCGGTATTCCTGGAGGCCGGTCGACTAACCTGCGTGCAGCCGCCACCCCTTCTCGTTTAGTCGCGATATCGGTTGGCTCCTATTAATGCTCTGGGAGTTTTACCAATGGAAAAATCAGTTCCCGATCCACCAGAAAACCCCACCAACGAAGCCGTCACGGACGACCTGCTCCGGGACCGCTCTGCCCTCTACCGCGCCATCGATTTCTACCTCACCGGCGATCAACCGGCCCCACCCGATGAACTGCGCTTCTACAACGTCAGCAAAGACGTGAGCTTCGAAGACACCCAGCTCTACATCGCCGACCTGTTGCGCTGTGCCTCGGTCACAGCCTATCAGTGCGGTGATCACCTCAAGGGCGCCGATCGGGCGATGGTGTTTTCGGTGTGGCATTTGCTGGAAATTGCCAAGGCCATGGTGGATCGGTCTATTGATTGTCTGGGGATGAAGCACGGCTGAAATCGCCATCGCGAGCAGGCTCGCTCCCACAATGGATCGCGTCGTACACACATTTTTGTGTTCACCGCAGATCAACAGTGGGAGCGAGCCTGCTCGCGATGGGCTGCGCAGCAGTCCTATCAGTTCTGATAGTGGGCAACCCCAGCCACTTGCGCCACAGTGAAACCCTGAACAAGCCATGCTTTCAGGGAGCCACCCCATGCCAATCCCCAATGCAACCCTTCTCTGCCGCTACCACTACGACCCTCTGGACCGCCTGGTCGACTGTACCCCCTCGGCGCAATCCACCACCCAACGCTTCTACCTGAAAGACCGCCTGGCCACCGAGATTCAGGGCACCGAGCAGCGTTCGATCATGCAGCACGACGATCAACTGCTGGCGCAGCAGCAACATCAAAACGGCACTGTGGAAACCCGATTGCTCGTCACTGATCTGCAGCGCTCGGTGTTGAACGTACTGGATGCAACTCAGCCTCATCCCCTCGCCTACACACCCTACGGACATCGTCCACTCGGCAACGGCTTGCTCAGCCTGCTCGGTTTCAACGGCGAACGGCCGGATCCGGTGACGGGGTGGTATTTGTTGGGGAATGGGTATCGGCCGTTTAATCCGGTGTTGATGCGGTTTAACAGTCCGGATAGTTGGAGTCCGTTTGGGGCGGGTGGGTTGAATTCGCATGGGTATTGCGTGGGGGATCCTATCAATCGACAAGATCCCAACGGACATACGCCGATTTTTCTAAAGTCCTTCCTGCGTTGGGCGGGAATAATGAAATCACCCCCTAAAGTTAGAAGTATTTCTGGAATTATAAATCCCGCGCACCCCCCTATAAACATTGCACCTTCTAAAAACCTGTCGCTCAACCTGACTGATAAAAAATCTAACTTTCTTGGATTTCACGGAACAAGCGCGGAAAACGCAACCAACATGTTAAACACAGGAGTTCATGAAAGCAGCAAATCTTTCTTTATAACCAATACATTTGAGGGTGCACAAAGCTACGCCAACCTCCACAAAAAAGGAGCAGTAGTCGCTGTTTATACAGATAATTTCGACTTGGTTCACTCGAGCTCTGCTCGTGGAACGGCGAAGGCAGGCACCATACAGTTAGAGCAAGTTAAAATCTCAAAAGCTGCACACGCCTCTTTAAAATTCAAAACCGCAAACATTGCTGACGTAAGCTCAAACTTTAATCGTTTCATGTCAGAACAAGAATCCATCAGCCACTCGATTACGCAATTCAGAAGGCAAACATAGGATCAATGTTGGACAGATCTATTTCTTGAAAATAAAAAGGCGACCTGAGGTCGCCTTTTTCCGACTACAGCTTTTACGCCGCACTAAACAACTTATGCGGATCAATCACAAACTTCTTCGGCACACCCGCATCAAACTCGCCATACCCCTCAGGCGCCTGATCCAGACTAATCACCTGCACCCCCACCACTTCAGCGATGTTGATGCGATCCCACATGATCGCCTGCATCAGCTGGCGGTTGTACTTCATCACCGGGGTCTGGCCGGTGTGGAAGCTGTGGGATTTGGCCCAGCCGAGGCCGAAGCGGATGCTCAGGCTGCCCATTTTCGCGGCGGCGTCGACAGCGCCCGGATCTTCGGTGACGTACAGGCCTGGGATACCGATCTTGCCAGCAACACGCACCACGCCCATCAGCGAGTTGAGTACGGTGGCCGGGGCTTCGTGTTTGACGCCGTCGTGACCGTGGCCACGGGCTTCGAAGCCCACGCAGTCCACCGCGCAATCCACTTCCGGTTCGCCCAACAGCTCGGCGATTTGCTCGTGCAGCGGCATGTCTTTCGACAGGTCGACGATTTCGAAACCCTGGGCCTTGGCGTGGGCCAGGCGGATGGTGTTGACGTCGCCGACGATCACCACCGCCGCGCCCAGCAGGCGAGCGGATGCAGCAGCCGCCAGACCGACAGGGCCGGCACCGGCGATGTACACGGTGCTACCCGGGCCAACGCCGGCAGTCACGGCGCCGTGGTAACCGGTTGGCAGGATGTCGGAGAGGCAGGTCAGGTCACGGATTTTCTCCATGGCCTTGTCGCGGTCCGGCAGTTTCAGCAGGTTGAAGTCGGCGTACGGCACCAGCACGTACTCGGCCTGGCCGCCGGTCCAGTCGCCCATGTCGACGTAGCCGTAGGCACCACCGGCACGGGCCGGGTTGACGGTCAGGCAGACGCCGGTGTGTTGCTCCTTGCAGGAACGGCAGCGCCCGCACGCCACGTTGAACGGCACGGACACCAGATCGCCGATTTTCAGGCTTTCGACGTCGCTGCCCTTCTCGATCACTTCACCGGTGATCTCGTGACCGAGCACCAGGCCAACCTGGGCGGTGGTACGGCCGCGCACCATGTGCTGGTCGGAGCCACAGATGTTGGTGGAAACCACGCGCAGAATGACGCCGTGCTCAATCTTCCTGCCGCGCGGGTCCTGCATTTTCGGATAGTCGATTTTCTGTACTTCGACCTTGCCAGCGCCGAGATACACCACACCACGATTGCCAGACATGCTTTCACCTCGCTGTTGTTTTTATGGAACCGCGTTGCCCAGGCAGGCAGCGCGTAAAGTGCTCGGGTATAGATGCTGTTTCTTGTGTTGCCTGTCAGGGCCTCATCGCCAGCAAGCCGGCTCCTACGGATTTTTGTCGTCCAAATGTGTTGTGCACCACACGGAGCCGGCTTGCTGGCGATGGGCTGCGAAGCGGCCCCGAAAATCTAAAGAACGACCGTGCGATTGGCGTTCAAAAACACCCTGCGCTCAATGTGATAACCAACGGCTCTCGCCAAAGTCAGGCCTTCAATATCCCGCCCCTTGGCAATCAAATCCTCGGGGTAATGACTGTGATCCACCACCTCGACGCCCTGGGCAATGATCGGCCCCTCGTCGAGGTCATTATTGATGTAATGCGCCGTCGCGCCGACCAGTTTCACGCCCTTGTTGTAGGCCTGGTGGTAAGGCTTGGCGCCCTTGAAACCCGGCAGCAGGGAGTGGTGAATGTTGATCGCCTTGCCGTCGAGTTTGCGGCACAACTCCGGCGACAAAACCTGCATGTAGCGGGCAAGGATCACCAGTTCGGCACCGGCCTCTTCGATCACCTGCAACACCTGACGCTCCTGTGAAGGCTTGTCGTTCGGGTCCAAGGGGAAGTGGTAGTAGGGAATCTGGTGCCAGTCGGCCAACGGCTTGAGGTCCGGGTGGTTGGAGATCACCGCGACGACATCCATCGCCAATTGGCCGATGCGTTGGCGATAAAGCAAGTCGTTGAGGCAGTGATCAGCCTTGGACACCATGATCACCACTTTCGGGCGGTGATGCGGTGGGGTCAGTTCGAAGATCATGCCGAAGGACGCTCCACGCTCGGCAAGGCCGGCGCGGAATGACTGCTCGTCGAAACCATCAGGCTGGCGGAATTCCACACGAATGAAGAAACGCCCCGAAAGGCGGTCATCGAAGGAGTGGTGTTCGGTGACGTAGCAGTCCTGCTCGAACAGAAAGCGGGTCACCGCGTCCACCGTGCCGAGCACGCTGGGGCAGTCGGCGGTCAGGATCCATGTGTCTGGGGCGCGGCTCATAGTGCGGTGACTCCTGTTGTTATGGGCAACCGCTGCGCGGTTGATCGCCAGCAAGCCGGCTCCTACGGTTTTGTGTCGTCTACAAATGTTGTGTACGACGCGGCCCCGTAGGAGCCGGCTTGCTGGCGATAAAATCTCAAGCCTGAACGCTAAGCCCGTACTCGGCCGAGGCATCCTGCAACCACAACCACCAGTAGTCCGAGAAGCTGCGACGGATCAACAGTTCCCAGGTGTCTTCGGCCGTGTGGCGGATCATCAGTTGCGACTTGGCGAACACCGTGCCGACTGCCTTGCCCACCGGGAAGTTGTTGGGGTGCACGTCATAGCTGGTGGATTTCATCAGCACCTGGCGCACGTTCGGGCCGCTCAGTTCGAGGATCTGCTGGCCGCCGCTGACGTTGACGATCTGGATGTGCAGATCACCCAGCGCTTCGCGTAGTTTCTTCTCGACGGCGAACTCTTCGCCGCTCGGCACGATCAGCAGCCACTCATCCGGCCCCATCCATTGCAGGCTGGTTTCACCCTTGACGATGACGGTCAGCGCGCTCGGCAATTCGATGCCCAGCGCCTTGTGCACGCCGGCGGCGAACGCCGCATCATGACCATCGCCACGAATGGTCAGGTGGCCGAGGAGTTTTTTCTCGCGCACGGTCACACCGGCGCTCTTGCGACCCTTGCCCACCAGGCTGGCGAGGTCGGCGTGATGCAGCGACGACTCGGCCTTGGCGCCGTTGGTTGGGCGTTGTTGGTAAACATTGGCTGCGGTCATAAAGCACCTGTTCCTGAATTCTATTGAGATCCTGTAGAAGCCGGCTTGCTGGCGATCCAGACAACGCGGTGTATCAGGTGCATCGCGTTATCGTTCATCGCCAGCAAGCCGGCTCCTACAAGCAATCACACGTTCTGCCGTTCGCCTTTCGGATCGAAGAACACCGAAGGCACGATTTCCGCCTCGATCACGCTGCCGTCCGCCTGTGGCGAGAACACGCGCTCACCCATGCGGTTCAGGCCGCCCTTGACCACGGCCATGGCAAACGAGTAGCCCAGGGAGTTGTGCGCATAGCTGGAGGTCACGTGGCCGACCATGGTCATCGGGATCGCCTGCTTGGTGTTAAACACCAGTTGCGCGCCTTCCGGCAGCCATACGTTCGGATCGATCGGCTTGAGGCCTACCAGTTGTTTACGCTGGTCACGCACGCAGTCTTCACGGTTCATGCCGCGCTGGCCAATCCACGAGAACGGTTTGGTGCGGCCCACACACCAGCCCATGTTCAGGTCGTCCGGGGTCATCGAACCGTCGGTGTCTTGCCCAACGATGATGAAGCCCTTCTCGGCCCGCAGCACGTGCATGGTTTCAGTGCCGTACGGCGTCAAGTTGTACTTCTTGCCGGCGTCGACGATTTTTTCCAGCACGCCCATGGCGTAGTCGGCCTGCACGTTGACTTCGTACGACAGCTCACCGGTAAACGAAATCCGGAACACCCGTGCCGGCACACCGCCGACCAGACCTTCTTTCCAGGTCATGAACGGGAAGGCATCGCTGGTCACGTCGATGTCGGTGACTTCGCTGAGCAGCTTGCGGCTGTTCGGCCCGGACAGGGTCATGGTGGCCCAGTGGTCGGTCACGGAGGTGAAGTACACCTTCAGGTCCGGCCATTCGGTCTGGTGGTACAGCTCCAGCCATTGCAGAACGCGAGCCGCGCCGCCAGTGGTGGTGGTCATGACGAAATGGTTGTCGGCCAGGCATGCAGTCACGCCGTCGTCGAACACCATGCCGTCTTCTTTGCACATCAGGCCGTAACGGGCCTTGCCCACGTCGAGCTTGGTCCAGGCGTTGGTGTACACGCGGTTGAGGAACTCGCGGGCATCCGGGCCCTGGATGTCGATCTTGCCCAGGGTCGAGGCATCCAGCAGGCCGACGCTGTCGCGCACGGCCTTGCATTCGCGCTTCACGGCGGCGTGCATGTCTTCACCGGATTTCGGGAAGTACCACGGACGTTTCCACTGGCCGACGTCTTCGAATTCGGCGCCGTTTTTCAGGTGCCATTGATGCAGCGCGGTGTAACGCACAGGCTCGAAGATGTGCCCACAGTGACGGCCGGCCACGGCGCCGAAGGTGATCGGCGTGTAGTTCGGACGGAACATGGTGGTGCCCATCTGCGGGATGGTCACGTTCAGCGAACGGGCGGCGATGGCCAGACCGTTGACGTTGCCGAGCTTGCCCTGATCGGTGCCGAAGCCCAGCGCGGTGTAGCGCTTGACGTGCTCGACCGACTCGAAGCCTTCGCGGGTTGCCAATTCGATGGCGGCGGCGGTCACGTCGTTCTGCAGGTCGACGAATTGCTTGGGCGCACGAGCAGTGTTCTTTTCATGAGGCACCTGGAACAGTGCCAGGGTCGGCTCTTCCAGACGCGCCAGGGCTTTTGGCAGTGTCGCCTGGACCGCACCGAAACCGGCTTCACTGGCCGCACGCACGCCGCCTTCAAAACCGTCGGCCAGGGAATCGCCAAGGCCGTAGACGCCGTTGATGCCGCCGACGCACACGCGTTTCTGCGGTGCTTCGCCCGGTACGAAACCGAGGATGTCTTCACGCCAGATCGGTTTGCCACCCAGGTGCGAAGCCAGGTGAACCACAGGGCTGTAGCCGCCGGAGCTGGCGACCACGTCGCACTCGAGCCACTCGCCTGGGCTGGTGACCTTGTGGCCTTTGACATCAATCGCCGCTACGCGGGCAGCGGTGACGTGCTTGCTGCCACGGGCCTCGATCACGGCGCTGCCGGTCAGGATGCGGATGCCCTTGGCGCGCGCTTCTTCCACCAGCGCACCGCGAGGGTTGCTGCGGGCGTCAGCGATGGCCACCACTTGCAGGCTGGCGTCGAGCCAGTCCAGGGCCACGCGATAGGCGTGATCGTTGTTGGTCGACAGCACCAGTTTCTTGCCCGGCGCCACGCCATAGCGGCGAACGTAAGTCGAGACAGCGCCAGCCAGCATGTTGCCCGGCACGTCGTTGTTGCCGTAGACCAGTGGACGCTCGTGAGCGCCGGTCGCCAGCACCACGCGCTTGGCGCGGACACGGTGGATGCGCTGACGCACCTGGCCAATCGGTGCGCGATCGCCGAGGTGATCGGTCAGGCGCTCGTGAATGGTCAGGAAGTTGTGGTCGTGGTAGCCGTTAACCGTCGCACGTGGCAACAGCAGCACGTCCGGGGTGTTCTTAAGCTCCGCGATGACGCCGGCAACCCAGTCCATCGCCGGCTTGCCGTCGAGGCTTTCGCGGGAGTCGAGCAGGCTGCCGCCGAACTCTTCCTGCTCATCGGCCAGGATCACACGGGCACCGCTGCGCGCAGCCGCCAGTGCAGCCGCCAGACCGGCAGGGCCAGCGCCGACGATCAGCACGTCGCAGTGCTGGTTCATGTAGTCGTAGGTGTCCGGATCGTTCTCGGTCGGCGAGCGGCCAAGACCGGCGGCCTTACGAATGTACTTCTCGTAGGTCATCCAGAACGATTGCGGATACATGAAGGTTTTGTAGTAGAAACCCGGTGGCATCAGCTTGCCGCCGACCTTGCCGAGAATCCCCATCATGTCGTTGTTCACGCTCGGCCAGCCGTTGGTGCTGGTGGCGACCAAACCTTGATACAGCGCCTGTTGCGTGGCGCGTACGTTCGGGATTTGCGTGGCTTCGGTGGCGCCGATCTGCAGCACCGCGTTCGGCTCTTCGGCACCGGCGGCGAAGATGCCGCGCGGACGGGAATACTTGAAGCTGCGACCGATGATGTCGACGCCGTTGGCCAGCAGTGCAGCGGCCAGCGAGTCGCCTTCAAAGCCTTTGTAGTTCTGGCCATTGAAGGTGAAGCTGAGGACTTTGTTGCGGTCGATCCGTCCGCCGTTGGACAGGCGATTGGTCTGGCTCATACCTTCTCTCCCAGAGCCGTGCTGGCCGCTTTCGGGCTATCGGTCTTGTCGGTGAATTGTGGCTTGGCGCCGATCTTGTAGGTTTCGAGAATCTCGTAGGTCACGGTATCGCGGGTGACGTTGAAGTACTGGCGGCAACCGGCAACGTGATCCCACAGCTCGTGGTGCAGGCCGCGAGGGTTATCGCGGAAGAACATGTAGTCGCCCCACTCCTCGTCGGTGCAGCTGTTGGGGTCCAGTGGACGCGGGATGTGCGCCTGGCCGGATGCGTGGAATTCCTCTTCGGAGCGCAGTTCGCCGCAGTGAGGACAGAAGATATGCAACATAGGAAATTTCTCCTGTTAGTGGGCGACGGCCGCAGCGCCGTGTTCATCGATCAACGCACCGCTGTGGAAGCGGTCGATGGAGAAAGGTGCAGCCAATGGGTGCATTTCACCCTTGGCCAGGCTCGCGGCAAATACGTTGCCCGAGCCAGGTGTGGCCTTGAAGCCACCGGTGCCCCAACCGCAGTTGAAGAACATGTTCGGTACCGGGGTTTTCGAAATGATCGGGCACGCATCCGGGGTGGTGTCGACGATGCCGCCCCACTGCCGGTTCATGCGCACGCGCGACAGGACCGGGAACATCTCGACGATGGCCTGGATGGTGTGTTCGATCACCGGGTACGAACCACGCTGGCCGTAGCCGTTGTAGCCGTCGATACCGGCGCCGATCACCAGGTCACCCTTGTCGGACTGGCTGATGTAACCGTGCACGGCGTTGGACATGATCACGCTGTCGATGATCGGCTTGATCGGCTCGGACACCAGCGCTTGCAGTGGGTGGGATTCAATCGGCAGACGGAAGCCGGCGAGCTTGGCCATGTGTCCGGAGTTACCGGCGGTGACCACGCCGACGCGCTTGGCGCCGATGAAGCCCTTGTTGGTTTCCACACCGATGCACACACCGTTTTCCTTACGGAAACCGATCACTTCGGTCTGCTGGATCAGGTCCACGCCCAGTGCGTCGGCGGCCCGGGCAAAGCCCCAGGCCACGGCATCGTGACGGGCCACGCCGCCGCGACGCTGGACGGTAGCGCCCATCACCGGGTAGCGGGTGTTCTTGGAGCAGTCCAGGTACGGAATCTCGTCCGCCACCTGCTTGGCGTTGAGCAGCTCGCCGTCCACGCCGTTGAGGCGGTTGGCGCTGACCCGACGCTCGGAATCACGAATGTCCTGCAGGGTGTGGCACAGGTTGTAGACGCCACGCTGGGAGAACATCACGTTGTAGTTCAGGTCCTGGGACAGGCCTTCCCACAGTTTCATCGCGTGTTCGTACAGGTGCGCCGACTCGTCCCACAGGTAGTTGGAGCGAACGATGGTGGTGTTGCGCGCGGTGTTACCGCCGCCCAGCCAGCCCTTTTCGACCACGGCCACGTTGGTGATGCCGTGTTCCTTGGCCAAGTAGTAAGCGGTCGCCAGACCATGCCCGCCACCGCCGACGATGACCACGTCGTAGACCTTTTTAGGGGTCGGCGTGCGCCACATGCGCTGCCAGTTTTCATGGTGGCTGAGGGAGTGTTTGAAGAGGCC
The DNA here is from genome assembly GCF_050990305.1 of Pseudomonas putida. Lineage (GTDB taxonomy): Bacteria > Pseudomonadota > Gammaproteobacteria > Pseudomonadales > Pseudomonadaceae > Aquipseudomonas > Aquipseudomonas putida_AH. The sequence goes on from NZ_CP158817.1 coordinate 6,102,180, forward strand.
GAAGCCTGAGTAGCGTTGCATAGTCATTTACTCCAAAACCGCACTCAGCGATAAACCGGGAAGTCTGCGCACAGGGCCGAGACTTGCTGGGCAACGTTGGCCTCGACATCGGCGTCGCCGAGGTTGTCGAGGATGTCGCAGATCCAGCCAGCCAGGGTGATGCACTGCGCAACCTTGAAGCCGCGAGTGGTCACCGCCGGGGTGCCGATGCGCAGGCCGGAGGTGACGAACGGCGACTGTGGATCGTTCGGCACGGCGTTCTTGTTCACGGTGATGTGGGCGCGACCGAGGGCTGCGTCCGCGTCCTTGCCGGTGAGGCCCTGACGGATCAGGCTGACGAGGAACAGGTGGTTATCGGTGCCGCCGGACACTACATCGTAGCCACGTTTGATAAATACGCTCGCCATGGCCTGGGCGTTTTCGATCACTTGCTGCTGGTAGGCCTTGAAGCCAGGCTCCAGCGCTTCCTTGAAGCACACCGCCTTACCAGCGATCACGTGCATCAGCGGGCCGCCCTGGGCGCCGGGGAATACCGCAGCGTTGAGCTTCTTCTCGATTTCTTCGTTGGACTTGGCCAGGATCAGGCCGCCACGCGGACCGCGCAGGGTCTTGTGGGTGGTGGTGGTGACCACGTCGGCGTACGGCAGTGGGTTCGGGTACAGGCCGGCAGCGACCAGACCGGCCACGTGGGCCATGTCGACGAACAGCAGTGCGCCCACCTTGTCGGCGATCTGGCGGAAGCGCGGGAAGTCCAGGGTCTTGGAGTAAGCCGAGAAACCGGCAACGATCATCTTCGGCTTGTGCTCGACGGCCAGGCGCTCGACTTCGTCGTAATCGATCAGGCCGGTCTTGGTGTCGATACCGTATTGAACGGCGTTGTACAGCTTGCCCGAGGACGACACTTTGGCGCCGTGGGTCAGGTGACCGCCGTGGGCCAGGCTCATGCCCAGGATGGTGTCGCCGGCTTGCAGCAGGGCCAGGTACACGGCGCTGTTGGCCGAGGAACCGGAGTGCGGCTGGACGTTGGCGTAATCGGCGCCGAACAGTTGCTTGGCGCGCTCGATGGCCAGGGCTTCAACCTTGTCCACATGCTCGCAGCCGCCGTAGTAGCGCTTGCCCGGATAACCTTCGGCGTACTTGTTGGTCAGGCCGCTGCCTTGCGCTTCCATGACGCGCTTGCTGGTGTAGTTCTCTGACGCGATCAGTTCGATGTGATCTTCCTGACGTTGCTCCTCGGCATTCATCGCCGCCAGCAGTGCATCGTCATAACCCTGGATCTGGTCTTTCTTGCTGAACATCGCGTCTCTCCCAGCGGCATCTGTGCGCCATTCGTCTCGGTAAGGCACTGCGTTGCGGCAGTGCCCTTTGATAGCGATGGTATGACCGAGGCAGACAGGTCAAATGCCTATGGGCGCCACGCAAAGGTGCGTTTACGACATGGCGGGAATTGGCGCGCTGGACACGCTCTACCGACCAACCCGAAACCCCTGTGGGAGCGAGCCTGCTCGCGAAGGCGGTGTGTCGGCCACATCGATGTCGTCTGACACGCCCTCTTCGCGAGCAGGCTCGCTCCCACAGGGGGTTTGCATCCGGTTTCCGGGTTATGCGAGAACCTGTCGCAACGCCAGCAGCATCAGGAAATGCAAGGGATACAAGGCATACGCCCAGCGCCGCATCGGTGGTGCTTTTACGCCTTTGGCATGTCGCAAAAGGAACAGCCCCAGCCATGGCGCAATCAGACAAGTGGCCACCGCCGCCATCGCCACGTGATTGCCCAGGCGAATCGAGTAATACAGCACCTGCCACTGATTGGCGGCCAGGCACACCAGCCCCGGCAGCAATGCGAAATACCCGGGGCGACGAATCACCCATAGCGTCGCCAATGGCAACAGCACACCGAAGAAACCGAACATAAGCCGCGACGTAAACAGCGCCGCCAGCACCAGCGCCGCGACCGCCAACAGTCGCGCCTGGAGATTGCGACACTGCCAGCCACGCACCACCAGCAGGCCCAGCGCCAGGGTCGGCAACACATTCAAGGTGTCGGGATTAGGCAGGAATAGTCGATAGGGTATTTCGCTGACCACGCTGAACAGCACCAGCCAGCCCAGGTAGCGCCATTGCCCGCTTGTCGCCGCAGGCACTCGCGCCAGATTCGCCGCCATCGCCAGACAGAACCACGGGAAGGCCAGACGCCCCGGTACATACAGCCAATCGGCCGAATAACCGACATAGCGCAGGTGATCGAGAACCATCCACAGCAACGCCAACCACTTGAGCAAATCCAGTGCATCGTCGCGCTGCTTTAAGTTTAAAGACACGTGCATAATTGCTCGGCATCCAGCGTAATCTTCTGACAGTAACATCCCCTGCGCCCGCCGGACGATCTTCGGTAGAGTGCGCAGCCTCATTGACCACGCGGTGCCTCACCATAGGCGCCTCGACCACGGAAGCAGGCCATGACCGACAAGAGCCAACAATTCGCCAGCGACAACTATTCCGGTATTTGCCCTGAAGCCTGGGCGGCCATGGAACAGGCCAACCATGGCCACCAGCGCGCCTATGGCGACGATGAGTGGACCGCCCGCGCATCCGACGATTTCCGCAAACTGTTCGAAACCGACTGCGAAGTGTTTTTCGCCTTCAACGGCACCGCGGCCAACTCCCTGGCCCTGTCGTCGCTGTGCCAGAGTTACCACAGCGTCATCTGCTCGGAAACCGCCCACGTCGAAACCGACGAATGCGGTGCCCCGGAATTCTTCTCCAACGGCTCCAAACTGCTGATCGCCCGCACCGAAAACGGCAAGCTGACCCCGGATTCGATCCGCGAAATTGCCCTCAAGCGCCAGGACATCCACTACCCCAAGCCCCGCGTTGTCACCCTGACCCAAGCCACGGAAGTCGGCAGCGTCTACACCCCGGACGAAGTGCGCGCCATCAGCGCGACCTGCAAGGAACTGGGCCTGCACCTGCACATGGACGGCGCGCGCTTCTCCAACGCCTGCGCATTCCTCGGCTGCTCCCCGGCCGACTTGACCTGGAAGGCCGGCGTCGACGTGCTGTGCTTTGGCGGCACGAAAAACGGCATGGCGGTGGGCGAGGCGATCCTGTTCTTCAACCACGACCTGGCTGAAGACTTCGACTATCGCTGCAAACAGGCCGGGCAGCTGGCATCGAAAATGCGTTTTCTGTCCGCCCCCTGGGTCGGCATCCTGGAAAACGACGCCTGGCTCAAATACGCCCGCCACGCCAATCACTGTGCGCAACTGCTGGCCGAACTGGTCAGCGACATCCCAGGCGTGGAACTGATGTTCCCGGTGCAGGCCAACGGCGTGTTCCTGCAACTCTCGGAACCGGCCATCGCCGCCCTGACGGCCAGGGGCTGGCGCTTCTACACCTTCATCGGCAAGGGCGGCGCCCGCTTCATGTGCTCCTGGGACACCGAAGAAGAACGCGTGCGCGAACTGGCCCGCGACATCCGCGAAGTCATGGCCCACTAACAACACAAACCCCGTAGGAGCCGGCTTGCTGGCGATCCAGACAGCGCCGTGTATCTGAACCGACGCCATCGCCAGCAAGCCCGCTCCTACAAACCGCAACAAATGCCTTGGTCTACATTGAATCGCTCAGACAACAACAAGCAGGAGCTAACGCATGTCATTGCAAGGCAAAACCCTGTTCATCACCGGCGCCAGCCGTGGCATTGGCCGCGAGATCGCGCTGCGGGCCGCCCGCGATGGCGCCAATATCGTGATTGCCGCCAAAAGCGCCGAGCCCCACCCCAAGTTGCCGGGCACGATCCATAGCGTGGCCAAAGAAGTCGAGGCCGCAGGGGGCAAGGCGCTCGCCCTGCAGGTGGATGTGCGGGATGAAGAGGCCGTGCATCAAGCCCTGGCCCAGGCCAACGAACACTTCGGCGCCATTGATGCCTTGGTCAACAACGCCGGGGCGATCAAGTTGACCGGCGTCCAGCACATCGAACTCAAGCGTTTCGACCTGATGCACCAGATCAACACCCGCGCGGTTTTGCTGTGCAGCCAGGCCGCGCTGCCATATCTGAAGCACTCCAGAGGCCACATCCTCAACCTGTCGCCACCGCTGAATCTGGCAACCAAGTGGTTCGCCCAGTACAGCCCGTACACCGTGACCAAGTACGGCATGAGCATGCTGACGCTGGGCATGAGCGAGGAATTCAAGAATTACGGTATCAGCGTCAATTCACTGTGGCCGCAGACCATGATTGCCACGGCGGCGATCGAGTTTCAGCTGGGTTCGCGGGAGTCGTTCAAACATGCCCGCACGCCTGCGATCATGGCCGATGCCGCCCACGTGATTCTGAGCAGTTCAGGCCGCAGCCTGACCGGGCGTTTGCTGATTGATGAGCAAGTGCTGCGGGAAAACGGCACGACCGAGTTCAAACACTACCGATTCGCCCCCGACAGCAGCGACAAGCTGATGACGGATCTGTTTATCGACTGACCACTCAAACCCGTAGGAGCCGGCTTGCTGGCGATGGCCATGTTCCAGTCGCCATCAATACTGAATGCAAGAATGGAATCGCCAGCAAGCCGGCTCCTACGGGGGGCAATCTGCGGTTCAGTACTCGATCCGCACATCCCCCTTCGGAATGCTGCAGCACGACAGGATGAACCCCTCGGCCTCGTCGTCCTCGGTAATCCCGCCGTTGTGATCCATCTCCACTTCGCCGCCCAGCTTGAGCACCTTGCAGGTGCCGCAGATGCCCATGCCGCAGGCTTTGGGGATCATCAGGCCGACCTTGGCGGCGGCCGCGTGCACGGTCTCGCCCGGTGCCACACGGATGCTCTTGCCCGAGGCGGTGAACTCCACCTGATGCAGATCAGCGGCATCGACTTGCGGTGCCTCGGCGGCCTGCTCGGCATGCTCCACGGCATCTGCGCGAGCCTCGGGCGGGGTCGCGCCGAAGGATTCCTCGTGGTAGTGCTTCATGTTGAAGCCGGCGTTTTCCAGCAGGCGCTTGACCGCGTTCATGTAGGGCGTCGGGCCGCAGCAGAACACTTCGCGCTCAAGGAAGTCCGGAACCATCAGTTCCAGCATTTTGTGGTTCAGGTAACCGCGATAGCCGGCCCATGGCTCACCGAAACCATGCTTTTCGCAAATCAGGTGCAGGCTGAAGTTTTCGATCCGCGCCGCCATGTGTTCCAGCTCGCGGTGATAAATGATGTCTTTGGGCGAGCGGGCACTGTGGATAAACGCCATGTCGACATTGCCGTTGGTATCGAAGAACCAGCGCGCCATGGACATGCACGGCGTGATCCCCACGCCACCGCTGAGGTACAGCACTTTCGGATTCGGGAAGTCCATGGCGTTGAACAGACCGACCGGGCCGTGCACCGCCAGTTCGTAACCTTCATGCAGGGTGTCGTGCAGCCAGTTCGAGACCTTGCCGCCCGGTACGCGCTTGATCGTCACCGAGAAGCTGTACGGCACCGACGGCGAGCTGGAAATGGTGTAGGAGCGCATGACCTGCTGGCCGTCGATCTCCAGCTCCAGGGTGACGAACTGCCCTGGCTTGAAGAAGAACATGATCGGCTGGTCGGCCATGAAACAGAAGGTGCGCACATCCCAGGTTTCCTGGATGACTTTGACGCAACGCACGATGTGCCGGCCATTGGCCCAAGTCTGCGTAGTAACAGGGTTCAGGAAGTTGTTGGACATGCTGATCTCCACGGCCGACTGTCGGCCTTCATGTTGGCGATTCTGCGTATAGCGCAGATCACCCATTTACCTATCTGCGACATTCACATGCTTATCGCGACCAGCCCCCAACTACCGGGGCTTGCGCGTCGGGAACAGATTGCATCATGTCGCCCATGGATAAGGTTCTGGCCTGCGCCGGCCCCACACTCGCCCCATACCAAGACACGACCCTTACACCTTGCGTAGCAACCCTTTACTGCACACCTGATTAGCCACTTTCGCCGGCCACGCAGATGGCCTTGAGGATTAAACGATGGACGTCACTACTACCCTGAGCCTGGGCGATCCGCTGGAACCCGCTCGCAAGGCCACCGCCCAGATGCTGCAAGAGCGCGAGCGTACCTTTTCGCTGCCGCAGCCGTTTTACTCCGACGAGCGCCTGTTTGATATCGACATGCAGGAGATCTTCCAGAAGGAGTGGTTGATCGCCGGCATGACCTGCGAAATCCCGGCCAAGGGCAACTACATGACCCTGCAGGTCGGCAAGAACCCGATCATCGTGATCCGAGGCGCCGAAGGCGTGGTCCACGCGTTCCATAACGTCTGCCGTCACCGCGGTTCACGCCTGTGCACCAGCGACAAAGGCAAGGTCGCCAAACTGGTCTGCCACTACCACCAGTGGACCTATGAGCTCGACGGCCGCCTGCTGTTCGCCGGCACCGAGATGGGCGCCGACTTCGACATGAAGCAGTACGGTCTGAAACCGGTAAACGTGAAGACTGCCGGCGGCTACATCTTCATCAGCCTGGCCGAAAACCCGCCCGCCATCGATGACTTCCTGTCGACGCTCACCCATTACATGGAACCGTACGACATGGAAAACACCAAGGTGGCGGTGCAAACCACCTTGATGGAAAAGGCCAACTGGAAACTGGTGCTGGAAAACAACCGCGAGTGCTATCACTGCGGCGGCTCGCACCCTGAGCTATTGAAAACCCTGCTGGAATGGGACGATGTCACCGATCCGCGTGCCGACCAGGCCTTCAAGGACCACGTCGCCGCCTCCGCCGCCGCATGGGAAGCCGAGAAGATCCCTTACGCCCACGCCAGCTTCGGCCTGCGTAACCGCATCGTGCGCATGCCGCTGCTCAAGGGCACCGTGTCGATGACCATGGACGGCAAACAGGGCTGCGCCAAACTCATGGGCCGCATCAAGAACCCGGACCTGGGCTCGATGCGCATCCTGCACCTGCCGCACTCCTGGAACCACTGCATGGGCGATCACATCATCGTCTTCACCGTGTGGCCGATCAGCGCCCAGGAAACCATGGTCACCACCAAGTGGCTCGTGCACAAGGACGCCGTCGAAGGCGTGGACTACGACGTGGAACGCATGCGTCAGGTGTGGGACGCCACCAACGACCAGGACCGTCGCTTGGCCGAGGAAAACCAGCGCGGCATCAACTCCACCGCCTACCAGCCAGGGCCTTACTCCAAGACCTATGAGTTTGGTGTGGTGAACTTTGTGGATTGGTACAGCGAGCGCATGCTGAGCAACCTGGGTGCCGAGCCTGCGCCGTACCTCAAGGGCGTTCCGGTTCACGGCTGAATCCCCCTCCTGTAGGAGCGAGCATGCTCGCGATGGTTGCATGAACACCGCGGATTACCAGACACCCCGCGTCATCGTTCACGTCCATCGCGAGCATGCTCGCTCCTACAAGTGGATTGGTGTTCGACACAGATCCCTTGTGGGAGCGGGCTTGCCCGCGAAAGCGTCCTTACAATCACCGCATCTCTCTCTGATACCTTCATTCGCTAGAACTGTACGAAATATGATCTATTCCGTTCAGCGCTATACCCCACGTGCCTCCCAGCCTTCCGCAAACAAGTTATCCACATCTCCACCCACAGCAAATGGGGACAACTGTGGAAAGCCCCCAAACTTTCTCCACAGAAACTGAAGAAAATCCGTGACTTATTCAGAATGGCGGTTTCCCGCAAGACCTGATCATTTATTGATCAAACCCCTGCATCTCACGTAGTGCGTGGCCTGCAGCGTATGGCGAACACCTTATCCACAGAAGCACCAACAGACTTTGGGGGCAACTTCACAGGCACTGTGGAAAACCGCTGAAGACCGCGAATTTCCTGCGTTCTCAAGGTGCAAGGCTGGCCAAAACTAGCAGATTGATCGTTTTTTGATCACCCCTTCGGAAGCCCCGGTTTATATGGGCTACAGCGGTAAGCGAACATCTTATCCACAGAAGCGCCAACAGAGATTGGGGGCAAGTCCCGCACTTATTCTTCGAAAAAACCCATTAAAAACCGCAGCTTAGACTGGTTGTTTTTTGAACGAAGGCCTGCAGGCCACGATTCACAAGGGGTTTAGCAAGGGGCGAACACGTTATCCACAGAACCGCCAACAGGGATTGTGGGTAAACAGGTCGAAAATCACTTCAAACCTTCAAACCTTATTCAAACACGAGCGCCCCGCCTCGATATCCAGATTCAATTCGAAGTCATCGAACGCTCGCCACCCCAGCAGAACCGACGGCACATACCGCCCCTTCACCCAGGACGGCGGGATGGTGAAGCCCGGGTAGTACTTGTAGGTAATCGGCAAGCTGTGGCCGGGCAGGTTCAGTACGCCCTTGAAGGTTTGGTAGCGTTGCCTGTCGGTGGTATCGAGCGGGGAGTTGCCGGGGGTCAGTGTCTGCACCACGTTGACTTGCTCACCGGGCAGGGCGGAGGTCAGGTAATCGACATTGCCGGTATCGACGATGGCCTGGGTCGTGTGGTTGTCCAGGCTGGCGGCGATGGTCAGCCGCTGGTTGAGATCCATGCGGGTGTAGGTGATCGGCGAGTCGCAGCGCGCGGAAGGCAGGGGATTGAGTTCCAGGGTCTTGCGGGTGATTTTCAGCCGTCCCAACTTGCTGATCAGATCCAGCCCCAGCAGGTTGTCCCGGTCGCTGACGAACACCAGTACATTCCTGAATTCACTTGAGCCGATCCTCAGCGACTCGATGACCCCAAGCCTGGCCGACAGATTGTCCTCGCCGTAATACGTGCTGTAGGCGTAATGGGAGTCGGTCAGAAGCTTGATCCCCATCGCCTTGGCGGTGTCGGCATTGACCCGGGTTTGCGGAGCGCCCGTGTCGAGGACGAAGCGCGCCGAATGCCCATTGGCGGCACTGACATCGATGAACGGCAGTACCTCCTGCGCGATGAAATGGTCGCTGGCGTAGGGGTGAAGCTTCAGCACTTCGCGCTGCGCCGCTCGCTTGACCCTGAAATCCCCAGTCGTGCGCAACGTGGCGAGGGACTGCTCGCCGAACATGGAGAACAGGACGTTCAGCTCAGGATCGGCCTTGATGGCCCGTGCGTGTCGGCGATTGATCGCCTGATAGTAGTCCGGCAACTGGTTGGCTGCTTTCAACTCGAACATCCGGGCGATCACCGTCACGGAGCAGTCGAGGTTGTTCCCCGGTTCCGATACCAGGTCGCAATGCTCGCGCAATTGCGCCAGGGAGGCGTTCTGCCCCTGCTCCGACGCCAACCATTGATAGAAGCCAGGCGCGTCCGACGGGCTAGCCGCCAGCAAGCCAGTAGACATCAGGACGATCCAGGCAAGGAGCAATCGCTTCAGCGGCTTCATGGCCAACCCACTCATAAAAAACGGGTTTTATGAACCAGCGCTGAACCTCTGAAAGTTCCCGTAACTGCGTGCCGCACCCTGACCAGCGCACCTTGAAAATGTAGCTCAAGACACGCTTTATCGTAGGAGCCAGGCTTGCCGGCGAAGGCGTTTTCAAGGACGCATTCGCGGGCAAGCCTCGCTCCTACGGGGATCGGCGTCAGGGCCGGTACATCAGGTAGGCCTCGCCGGTAACCCGAATCATTGGATGCGGCGTGATTTGGCAGGTGTCGACGATGCGAAACCCGTGGCGCTCGTAGAAGCGTCGGGCGCCAGTGTTGGCGGCGTAGTCGATCAGGCTCAGGCCGTTGAGCCCGAGCTGGTTGGCACGGTCGTGGGCGTAAGCGAGGAATTGCTTGCCCAGGCCTTGATTACGCCAGCCTTCATGCAGGGCAAGGCTGGAGATGTACAGGGTGTCAGGAATCTCCATGGTCGCATAGGGCGCCAGTACCGGGTCGGTGACCGGGTCGGCGAAGGGATCGTGGCGCATCACATAGCTGTGCATCATGCCAATGACTTCACCGTTGCTCTCGGCGATCAGGCAGTTCTGGTAAGAGAAGTCCACGTCATCACGGGCATAGCGAATAGCGCCGACGTCCAGCAGATCCTGGCCAGGTTCTGCGATCTGGCTCCAGATGTAGTCTGAAGCGCCTTCGGATGAAATCTGGAACAAGCGCGCAATCTCCCGCGCATCCGCGCGGACGGCGGAACGAAATTCAACTGACATTGTTTCCCCATCAAATCTGGTCATGCGCAACCCTGTAGGAGCCGGCTTGCTGGCGATAGCGGTAGGGCAGGCACTGAATGGTTGAATGGGCTGCCGCCATCGCCAGCAAGCCGGCTCCTACGGATTCACGTGTTTTCCTCTAGCGAACCACACCTTCTTCGATCAGAAGCTTGAGGATCGCTTCAGCCCCAGCTTGTGCCGTAACGCCCTTGAGCACTTGTCCCCCTCCGCCACTGGCTTTCGCCGTTGCGGCTTTCATCCGGTCGGCGCCGCTCTTGGCCTTGATGACCTTCAGGCGTTTTGGCCGTGGCTTGGCCGGTTGCAGGGTGGCGACCGCCAGCAGTTCATCGTCGACGACTTCCACTTCATCGGCCTGCAACACCCCACGCCGGGCCGGGCCGTAGGCGCTCTGCCGTGGCTTCGGTGCAGCGTTATCCACAGTCGCCAGAAACGGCAGGCGCACCTTCAGGCGACGGCGTTGGCCGCGCGGTAGCGCTTGCAGCACCAGCGCCGAACTGCCGTCGATGGATTCGACCTGGGCCAACCCCACCACCAGCGGCCAGCCAAGGCCTTCGGCCAGCAGGAACGGCAGCATGCCCGAACCTTCGCCGGTTTCCGCCTGGCTGCCGGTCAGCACCACCTGGGCCCCGGCATCGCGCAGATAGGAGGTCAACGCCGGCAGCGCATCCGCGCCCTGCGGCTGTTCCAGCACGTGAAGTTGTTCCAGGCCCATGCCCAGATAAGCCCGCAAGGCAGGCTCGGCCACGTCGCCGGCATGCAGCACCTGCAAGTTATCCCCAGCCAGTTGCAGACCCAGTTCCACCGCCCGCGCATCCTGTTCCGCGCGACGGGGCCGGCCGGAAGTCGGGTGGGCGCCGATGGACACCAGGCTGATGATTTTCGTGCTCATAACCCTTTCCTTCCCTTAAGCCGCATCGCGCTTGGCGTCGTTGCGGTAGGCCTCTACCGCCGCGATCAAGGCGCGAAGAATCTCGGCGCTTTCGCCGATCACCGACAGGTCGGCCCGTTTGATCATGTCGCAGCCAGGGTCGAGGTTGATCGCCACCACCTTGTCGCAGGCACCGATGCCTTGCAGGTGCTGGATCGCCCCGGAAATCCCCACCGCCACGTAGACCCGTGCGGTGACCCAGGTTCCGGACGCGCCGACCTGACGGTCGCGGGCCATGAAGCCGTCGTCCACCGCCACCCGGGATGCACCCTCCGTAGCGCCGAGGGCAGCAGCAGTCTGGTGGAACAGATCCCAGTCCTTGACCCCGTTGCCGCCGGAGAAGATGAACTCGGCTTCGGCCATCGGAATCGCTGCCGGGTCCACCGCCACCGCGCCCAAATCCTCGATGCGCGACAAGCTGCGCGCGACGGCTGTGGATAACTCCACCGGCAAGGCTTCGTGACGGGTTTCGCTGACCGGTTCGGCGCATTCGACGGCGCCCAGGATCAAGCGCGCCAGCGGACGGGCGAGGTCTTGCAGACCAGCGCCGGCGCGGCCGGTGCAGGTCTCGTCCTTGACCTGCCAGACCCGCGTGGCCGGGCGTTCGCCCAGGGCCGCGGCAAAGCGTCGACCCAGTTCACCGCCACCGGTGCGGCTGTCCGGCAGCAACCAGTGACGCGGGTTGAACTGGTTATCCACAGCCCGCAGGCCCTGGACTCGTTGCTCCGGTGCATAACCGCTGAATTCTTCGCCTTCGAGCACCAGCAGGCGGTCGACGCCGGCTGTGGAAAACGCATTTTCCTTGTGTTCGCCGAAGACCACGGCGAGTACCGCGCCGTCCTTACCGGCCAGTTGATGGGCCAGGCCCAGCAAATCCTTGTCGTGGCTGCTCAAGCGGCCACCGACCATGTCCGGCACCACGCTGATGTAGAACGCCGGTGCCGGCACCTGATGCAGCGGCAATTGCACTTCAACCGCGGCCGAGCGCTTGGCTGAGCCACCCTGTTGCGCACCGCTGCGGTCGATACGCTTGATCCCGTTCGGCCCGATAAAGCCGATGCCATGCAGATTCTTGCGGATGATGCCGTTGGGCCCCATCCAGCTGTGTTGCGCCGGTTGCATGGCCGCGTGCAGCGGGTGCAGGCGGTTACGGGCGATCCATTCGGCGCGGGGGTCGCGGCGGATAATGTCGCTCATCAGTGCACCTCCGCAGGTTCACGTTTGGCCGGCGTTGCCGACTTTGGGGCTTGGTCTTCCAACAGTGCGTCAGCCACCAGTTCGGCGATGTCCTTGATCAGTGGCCTTGGTTCGACCACGCCTTCAAGCATCGCGGTGCACTGTGGACAACCCACGGCCACCAGTTCGGCACCCGTCTCGCGGATGTCTTCCATGCGCATGTCGGGAATCCGTTGCTTGCCCGGAATGTCGGTGATCGGCGCCCCGCCGCCACCGCCGCAGCAGCGCGAACGGAAACCGGAACGTTGCATCTCTTTCACTTCGATACCGAGGGCACGCAGCACCTGACGCGGTGCCTCGTATTCGCCGTTGTAGCGACCCAGGTAGCACGGATCGTGATAGGTCACGCTGTCGCCTTTGTGCTGGCCGAGATTGAGCGCACCAGCCCCGATGATTTCCGCCATGTAGGTGCTGTGGTGCTGCACCAGGTAGTTGCCATCGAAGGCGCCGTATTCGTTTTTCAGCACGTGGAAGCTGTGCGGATCGCAAGTGACGATGCGGTTGAAGCTGTACTTGGCCAGGGTCTGGATGTTGCGCTTGGCCAGCAACTGGAAGGTCGCTTCATCGCCCAGGCGTCGGGCTACGTCACCGCTGTCACGCTCCTCGAGACCCAGCACCGCGAAGTCGATTTTCGCCGCTTTCAGCACTTTGACGAAGGCGCGCAGGGTGCGCTGGTTGCGCATGTCGAAGGCGCCGTCGCCGACCCAGAACAGCACGTCGGTGGATTTCTTTTCGCTCATCAGATTGAGGTTCAAGTCCGCCGCCCAGTTCATCCGCCCGCCCGGCGCGAAACCGCCCGGGTTGTCGGTGGCGATCAGGTTTTCCAGGACTTCGGCGCCCTTGTTCGGGGTCGCGCCTTTTTCCAGGGTCAGATGGCGACGCATGTCGACGATGGCATCGACGTGCTCGATCATCATCGGGCATTCCTCGACGCAGGCGCGGCAGGTGGTGCACGACCACAGGGTTTCGGCGTCCACCAGACCGTTGACAATCGGTTGATGCGGATTACCCCTGTGTTCACCGATTGCCTTGCCCGGATACGGGCTGCCGGCAAACTTGGCGTCAGTGCCGCCGGCCAGGCCGACGACCATGTCCTGAATCAGTTTTTTCGGGTTCAGTGGCTGGCCGGCAGCAAACGCCGGGCACGCCGCTTCGCACTTGCCGCACTGCACGCAGGCGTCGAAGCCGAGCAGTTGGTTCCAGGTGAAATCCTTGGGCTTTTCCACGCCCAGCGGCGCGGCCGGGTCTTCCAGATCCAGCGGCTTCAAACCGGTGGAACGACCGCCACCGAAGCGTTCGGCGCGACGGTGCCAGGCCAGGTGCAGGGCACCGGCGAAGGCGTGCTTCATCGGCCCGCCCCAGGTCATGCCGAAGAACAGTTCCGACACGCCCCACAACACGCCGATGCCGAGGATTACCGTCAGCAGCCAGCCACCGAAGTTCTCCGGCAGGATGCCGGCCACTGGCAGAGTCACGAGGAAGAACGACGCCGAGAACGCCAGCAGGCTTTTCGGCAGGCGCATCCACGGACCTTTTGACAGGCGCGAAGGCGGATTGCGTCGACGCAGATAAACGAAGATCGCACCGACGAACATCACCGCCGACATCAGCAGCAGCGCATAACCGAGGATGCGGTTATGCAGACCGAAACCGTGCACCAGAATCGCCAGCACGATGGACGCCACCGCACCACCGGCCGTGGCGACGTGGGTGTTGGCGATGTATTTGTCCCGCGCCACTACGTGGTGCAGGTCGACCATGTAGCGCTTGGGCATGGCGAACAGGCCGCCGATCAGGTCGACCTTCGAGGCCCGGCCGCGGCGCCACATATTCACCCGCCGCAACGCGCCCAGAACCGCGAGGCCCAGGGCAGCGAACAACAGGATTGGAAGAAGGGTGTTCAACATGGTGAAGCTCCCAAAGAATTCGGGGTCTTGCATGGGCCTTGTAGGAGCCGGCTTGCTGGCGATTCAGACGCTACGGTGCATCAGGCGCTCCGCGTTACCGTTCATCGCCAGCAAGCCGGTTCCTACAGAAGGTTGGCTTAGAAATCCTTACAGAGCCGCAGCGCGTCATAGATCGCCGCGTGCACGTTACGCTGGGCCACGCAGTCGCCGATGCGGAACAGCAGGTAGCCGTCGCCGCTCTGTTCCAGACATGGCTGCGGCTTGATCGCGAACAGGGCTTCGACGTCGATCTGGCCCTTGTTGCGCGAACCTTCCTTGAGCGCGTAGTAGATTTCTTCGTCCGGGCGCACGCCGTTTTCCACGACCACCTGGTCCACCACCCGCTCCTCTTTGGCGCCGGTGTATTCGTTTTCCAGCACTGCCACCAGCTTGTCGCCTTCGCGGTAGACCTTCTCCAGCATCATGTCGCCGGTCATGATCACTTCTTTCGGATACATGCTGCGGTAGTAGGTCGGGAACGACGTACCGCCGATCGCCACACCCGGCTTGATATCGTCGGTGACGATCTCGACCTGGCTGCCCTTGTCGGCCAGGAAGTCGGCGGTGGACATGCCAGTGAATTCGCAAATGGTGTCGTAGACCAGCACGTTCTTGCCCGGTGCCACCTTGCCGTCGAGCACGTCCCAGCTGCTGACCACCAGGCCTTCAGCCGCGCCCCAGTGTTCGTTCTGCTCCAGGAACGGATGACCGCCGACAGCCAGCACCACCACATCCGGACGCAGGTCCATGATGGTCGGCGCATCCGCCGCGGTACCCAGGCGCAGGTCGACTTTCAGACGTGCCAGCTCCAGCTGATACCAGCGGGTGATACCGGCGATCTGGTCGCGCTGCGGTGCTTTCGCTGCCGTGGTGATCTGCCCGCCGATGAATTCCTTCTTCTCGAACAGGGTCACGTCGTGGCCACGTTCGGCAGCGACACGGGCGGCTTCCATCCCGGCTGGGCCGGCCCCGACCACCACCACTTTGCGTTTTTTGCCGGTGGTTTTTTCGATGATGTGTGGCACGCCCATGTATTCACGGGAAGTCGCCGCGTTCTGGATGCACAGTACATCCAGGCCCTGGTACTGACGGTCGATGCAGTAGTTGGCGCCGACGCACTGCTTGATCTGGTCAACCTGGCCCATCTTGATCTTGGCGATCAGGTGCGGGTCGGCGATGTGCGCGCGGGTCATGCCGACCATGTCGACGTAACCGCCTTCCAGAATACGGGTGGCCTGGTTCGGGTCCTTGATGTTCTGCGCGTGCAGCACCGGAACCTTGACCACTTCCTTGATACCGGCGGCCAGGTGCAGGAACGGCTCCGGTGGATAACTCATGTTCGGAATCACGTTGGCCAGGGTGTTGTGGGTGTCGCAACCCGAACCCACGACGCCGATGAAATCGAGCATGCCGGTGTCGTCGTAATATTTGGCGATCTGCTTCATGTCCTCGTGGGACAGGCCGTCCGGGTGGAACTCGTCACCGCAGATACGCATGCCCACGCAGAAGTCGTCACCGACTTCGGCGCGCACGGCCTTCAACACTTCCAGACCGAACTTCATGCGGCCTTCGAAGGTGCCGCCCCATTCGTCGGTACGCTTGTTGACCCGTGGGCTCCAGAACTGGTCGATCATGTGCTGGTGCACGGCCGACAGTTCCACACCGTCCAGGCCACCGGCCTTGGCGCGGCGTGCAGCCTGCGCATAGTTGCCGATCACCCGCCAGATTTCTTCCGGCTCGATGGTTTTGCAGGTGGCGCGGTGCACCGGTTCACGGATGCCCGACGGCGACATCAGGGTCGGCCAGTTAAAGCCATCCCAACGGGAACGCCGGCCCATGTGGGTAATCTGGATCATGATCTTGGCGCCGTGCTTATGCATGGCGTCAGCCAGGTTCTGGAAGTGCGGGATGATGCGGTCGGTGGACAGGTTCACCGAGCTCCACCATTCCTGCGGGCTGTCGATGGCAACCACGGACGAACCGCCGCAAATCGCCAGGCCGATCCCGCCCTTGGCCTTCTCTTCGTAGTATTTGACGTACCGGTCGGTGGTCATGCCGCCGTCGGTCGCGTAGACCTCGGCATGTGCGGTACTGAGCACGCGGTTGCGGATGGTCAGTTTGCCGATCTGGATCGGCTGGAACATTGCTTCGAAAGCCATGGCGGGTTCCTCGACTTACAACGGCTTGACGGTGAACAAGCCGTCTTCGTGGCCCTCTTCGGAGCCACCGTAGACTTGCTCGGCCACGGTGCGGATCTTGCTGCCGCGAGCGGCGAGGATCTGGTCCATCGCCCCGGCAAACCAGCCGGTGAACATGTAGTCGACCTTGCGCCCGACCTTGCCGTACACATAGACGAACGCCGAGTGTTCGAGCTTGACGCTGCAGGTGCCTTTGTCGAGGTCGATGTCCTGGATCTTGAACAGGCCCCAGCCGCGCTGCGACAGGCGCTTCATGTAGTGCTCGAACACCGCGACGCCTTCCAGGCCGTGGCATTCGGCTTCCTTTTCACACCAGTGCCAGGCGGACTTGTAGCCGGCCTTGTAGAGGATCTCGGCATAGGCTTCGGCGCCCAACACTTCCTCGATGCCCATGTGGTTGTTGACGAAGAAATGGCGCGGTACGTACAGCATCGGCAGGGCGTCGGACGTCCAGACACCGGTCTCGCTGTCGACTTCGATAGGCAATTGCGGGGCGATCTTGGCCATGGAAACTTAACTCCAGAAAAATTTTGGTGTTACCCCCGGCACGGACGGCCGGGGGGAAAAGGATTCAGAGTGCTGCGGCTTACTCGCCCCAGACATCCTTTAGAACGTTGACCCAGTTCTCGCCCATGATCTTGCGCACCACGCGTTCGGAGTGGCCGCGTTTGAGCAGGGTCTCGGTCAGGTTCGGGAACTCGCCGACGGTGCGGATGCCCAGTGGGTTGATGATCTTGCCGAAGCTGGTCAGGCGGCGGGCGTAGCCCTTGTCGTGGGTCAGGTATTCGAAGAAGTCCTGGCCATGGCCCTGGGTGAAGTCAGTGCCGATGCCGATGGCGTCTTCGCCGACGATATTCAGGGTGTATTCGATGGCTTCGGCGTAGTCGTCGATGGTCGAATCGATGCCTTTGGCGAGGAACGGCGCGAACATGGTCACGCCGACAAAACCGCCGTGATCGGCGATGAACTTCAGCTCTTCATCGGATTTGTTGCGCGGGTGCTCTTTGAGGCCAGACGGCAGGCAGTGGGAGTAGCAGACCGGTTTTTTCGATTCGAGGATGACTTCTTCGGAGGTCTTGGAGCCGACGTGGGACAGGTCGCACATCACGCCAACACGGTTCATCTCGGCCACGATTTCACGACCGAAGCCCGACAGGCCGCCATCGCGCTCGTAGCAACCGGTGCCCACCAGGTTTTGGGTGTTGTAGCACATCTGCACGATACCGACGCCCAGCTGCTTGAACACCTCGACATAGCCGATCTGGTCTTCGTAGGCGTGGGCATTCTGGAAACCGAAGAGGATGCCGGTCTTGCCCTGCTCCTTGGCCTTGCGAATGTCGGCGGTGGTGCGCACCGGAATCACCAGGTCGCTGTTCTCGCGGATCAGTTTTTGGCTGGCGGCAATATTGTTGACGGTGGCCTGGAAGCCCTCCCACACCGACACGGTGCAGTTGGCCGCGGTCAAACCGCCCTTGCGCATGTCTTCGAACAGCTCACGGTTCCATTTGGCAATAATCAGACCGTCGATAACGATGCTGTCGGCGTGCAGTTCGGCTGGGCTCATCAGGCTGTCCCCTTATTGGCGATTCATGCGCCGAATCGTCTGCCGGCGCTTTGGAGCCAGCATATGCCTGAGGGCTTTGACGACCGGGTGCAAAAACGACAGGGGAATTGCCGAAAGCGTCAATCCGCGACAAAGGGTCGTCGCAAGTCACCCTCTGCGACCTGTTCAAGGGCGCAGGCTTAGGCCAGAATTCGCCGCATCTCTTGATGTAGGGCGACTTGAATGAAATCGATCTTGCTGGCTTTGGCACTGATTGCGACGGGCGTACAGGCGGCGGAAGAAGCCGACGACAATCCCTGCGACAAAGTCGAAAACGACGTCCAGACCCTGGAATGTTCGGCTTTCAGCAAAAGCACCGCTGAAGACCTGCTGAACGAAAACACCAAAAGCCTGAACGAGCGCATGCAGTCGCTCTACGGCAAGAACCCGACGCAATTGGCCGACATCACCGCCAAAATCAAGGCCGCCAACCTGCAATGGCAGAAAACCCGCGACGCCGACTGCGCCATCGAAGCCTTCCCCGCCACCGCCGGCAGCAAGGCCTTCACCATCGCGCAAAATGATTGCGTGGCGCGCATGAGTGACGACCGGTCGGAGTTTTTGGAGTCGATTGGGCAGGAGTAAACGCAAAGGATGGAAAACATGATGATCCCTCATGAAGTGGTCAGTCGCATTGTCGACGGCGCAACGCCGATCCGTGCATGGCGCGAACATTTGAATCTTACGCAGGATGAAGTGGCTAAACGCATGGGTATTTCCCAACCGGCGTTCGCGCAGCAAGAGACTGTTGCGAAGCCCCGGAAGGCCACGCGCGAGAAAATTGCCGCGGCGTTCGGTATTACCGCCAATCAACTTGAGCTTTAGGTCATGAAGGAATCGAAATGAAAATCTGCGGCATCGAAATCAAAGGCAGCGAAGCGATCATCGCCGTGGCCACCCTTGAGGGTCAGGCGTTGAATCACGTCGCGCTCACCACCAAGAAAATCGCCCTGGACGATGACGAAGAAGCCGCCAACGTGAAGGTCTTTGCCGCTCAGGTTGCATCGTTTGTTCGCGAGAATTCGATCGATCAGATCGCGATCAAGAAGCGCAGCAAGAAAGGTGAATTCGCCGGTGGGCCGACGACGTTCAAGATCGAAGGGGTTTTGCAGTTGCTGGGCAATTGCGAGGTGACCTTGTTGTCGCCGCAGACCATCAATGCGCAGGCCAAGAAACATAACTTTGAGTTGCCGGGGACGCTGAACAAGTATCAGCATGAGGCTTACAAGACAGCCTGTTCGGCCCTCCTGAAGAAGTAACGCTTTCTATCGGCCAATGTTGATCACTGTGGGAGCGGGCTTGCCCGCGAATGCAGTCTGTCAGTTGGCAAATGCGCTGACTGACACGCCGCTTTCGCGGGCAAGCCTCGCTCCTACGGGGTTTTCGGGTGTTCAGGCTTTTGCCGTACGTCTGTCCTCCCGCGGGCACCGCTCATACTTCGCCCGATAACTGCGGGTGAAATACGACGGTGATTCAAACCCGCAGGCAATGCTCACTTCCAGCACACTCATATCGGTCTGGCGCAGCAGCTGCCGCGCCTTCTCCAGCCTTAACTGCAGGTAGAAATTGCTCGGTGTGTCGTTCAGGTGCAGACGGAACAAGCGTTCGAGTTGCCGACGCGTCACCTTGATCGATTCCGCCAGTTCCAGGGTGCTCAGCGGCGGTTCACTGTGTTGCTCCATCTCGCCAATGACATGCACAAGCTTTTTGTTGTTGATGCCATAACGCGTGGCAACTTCCATGCGCTGGTGGTCTTTGCGCGGGCGGATGCGGCCGAGCACGAATTGTTCGCTGACCTGGATCGCCAGTTCCGGGCCATGGGCCTGGGCGATCAGATCGAGCATTAAATCAATGGACGCGGTGCCGCCGGCCGAGGTGATGCGCCGCCGGTCGATCTCGAACAATTCCTGAGTGACGCTGAGCTGCGGATAGGACTCCTTGAAGGCATCGATGGCTTCCCAGTGCAGGGTCAGGCGATGGCCGTCGAGCAGGCCGGCTTCGGCGAGGATAAAGCTGCCGGTGTCGATGGCGCCGAGGGTCACGCCCTCTTTATCCAGGCGACGAAGCCAGTGCTCCAGGGCCGGATTGGCGAATTTCAGCGGCTCGAAGCCGGCAACCACCAATAACGTCGCACCTTTTTTCAGCGGCTCCAGCGCCGCATCGGCGTTGACCGACATGCCGTTGCTGGCCAGTACTGCCCCGCCATCGGCACTCAACACGTGCCAGCGATAAAGCTCACCGCGAAAGCGATTGGCGACCCGCAACGGCTCGATGGCCGAGATGAATCCAATGGCCGAAAAACCCGGCATCAACAAGAAATAGAAATCCTGGGACATGGCGCACTCGATAGACGGGCGGGTAGCGTGTCGACGTTGATACGCCACTTACAACCCGCATTCAAGGGGGCAGGTCGCTGCAGTGCAAGAGTCGGTCGCCGCAGTGCGCTTTCATGGCCGATTTGCTGAGTAACGTGACATCCACCGGCGCACAAAGACGACCGGACCCACAATAATGAAACTGCCGAGGAATCCTGAGATGAAACGACTGATCAGCAGCTGTGTTCTTGCACTCAGTGGTACCGCTTTGCTGAGCGCCAGTGTCATGGCCGCCGAACCCGCCTCCTGCCAGAACGTGCGCATGGGCGTGGTGAACTGGACCGACGTGATCGCCACCAGTGCAATGACCCAGGTATTGCTCGACGGCCTCGGCTACAACACCAAACAAACCAGCGCCTCCCAGCAAATCATCTTCGCCGGCATCCGCGACCAGCGCCTTGACCTGTTCACCGGTTACTGGAACCCGCTGATGACCCAGACCATCACCCCGTTCGTCGACGCCAACCAGGTCAAGGTGCTTGAAGCGCCAAGCCTGAAAGACGCCCGCGCCACCCTCGCCGTGCCGACCTACCTGTACGACAAGGGCCTGAAAACCTTCGCCGACATCGCCAAGTTCGAAAAAGAGCTGGGTGGCAAGATCTACGGCATCGAGCCAGGTTCGGGCGCCAACACCCAGATCAAGGCGATGATCACCAAGAACCAGTTCGGCCTGGGCAAGTTCCAGTTGGTCGAATCCAGCGAGGCCGGCATGCTCGCAGCGGTGGACCGCGCCGTGCGCCGCAACGAGGCTGTGGTGTTCTTCGGCTGGGCGCCGCACCCGATGAACGTCAACGTCAAAATGACCTATCTCACCGGCAGCGAAGACGCCCTCGGCCCGAACGAAGGCATGGCCACGGTCTGGACCGTCACCTCGCCGACCTACGCCGAACAGTGCCCGAACATCGGCAAACTGCTGAGCAACCTGACCTTCAGCGCCGAAGACGAGAGCCGGATGATGCAGCCGTTGCTGGATCACAAGGACGCCTTCGAGTCGGCCCGGCAGTGGCTCAAAGATCACCCGCAGGACAAAGCGCGTTGGCTCGAAGGCGTGACCACCTTCGATGGCAAGCCGGCGGCTGAGAATCTCAAGCTCACCAGCAAATAACCCTCTGAATTGAACCGCCGAATCGCAGCCCGACCGGGCTGCGAACGGGACCACTACGCCTGCAAGGAACCCAAAAATGAACCACGACGTCATCATCACCTGCGCACTCACCGGTGCTGGCGACACGACCGCCAAGAGCCCGCACGTGCCGGTCACCCCGAAACAAATCGCCGCAGCCGCCGTGGAAGCCGCGAAGGCCGGCGCCACCGTGGTTCACTGCCACGTTCGCGACCCGCAAACCGGCAAGTTCAGCCGTGACGTGGCGCTGTATCGCGAAGTGATGGAGCGCATTCGCGAAGCTGACGTCGACATCATCGTCAACCTCACCGCCGGCATGGGCGGCGACCTGGAGATCGGTGCCGGCGAGAACCCGATGGAGTTCGGTCCGAACACCGACCTGGTCGGCCCGTTGACCCGTCTGGCCCACGTCGAAGAACTCCTGCCGGAAATCTGCACCCTGGACTGCGGCACCCTGAACTTTGGCGATGGCGACACCATTTACGTCTCCACCCCGGCCCAACTACGTGCCGGCGCCAAGCGCATCACCGAGCTGGGCGTGAAGGCCGAGCTGGAAATCTTCGACACCGGTCACCTGTGGTTCGCCAAGCAGATGATCAAAGAAGGCCTGCTCGATAACCCGCTGTTCCAGCTGTGCCTGGGTATCCCGTGGGGTGCGCCGGCGGACACCACCACCATGAAAGCGATGGTCGACAACCTGCCGGCCGATGCGGTCTGGGCCGGCTTCGGCATCGGTCGCATGCAAATGCCGATGGCCGCACAGGCCGTGTTGCTGGGCGGCAACGTACGGGTCGGACTGGAAGACAACCTGTGGCTGGACAAAGGCGTGCTGGCGACCAACGGCCAACTGGTCGAACGTGCCGGCGAAATCCTCAGCCGCCTCGGCGCACGGGTCCTGACCCCGGCCGAAGGCCGCAAGAAGATGGGCCTGAAACAGCGCGGTTAAGCCCTACTTAAACCTCACCCTGTAGGAGCCGGCTTGCTGGCGAAGAGGCCCGAACATCCGCCGCAATGTTCCCGCTGCTGAAACCGCTTTCGCCAGCAAGCCGGCTCCTACAGGGATCACCGAACTCATTAGGAAGTCGCCATGAGCTTTATCACCGAGATCAAAACCTTCGCCGCTCTGGGCAGCGGTGTCATCGGCAGCGGCTGGGTTGCACGCGCCCTCGCCCACGGCCTTGACGTGGTGGCCTGGGACCCGGCGCCCGGCGCTGAAGCCGCCCTGCGCAAACGCGTCGCCAACGCATGGGGCGCACTGGAGAAAAAAGGCCTGGCGCCCGGTGCCTCGCAGGATCGACTGCGTTTTGTCGCCACCATCGAAGAATGCGTACGCGATGCCGATTTCATCCAGGAAAGCGCCCCGGAACGCCTTGAGCTGAAACTGGAGCTGCATAGCAAAATCAGCGCCGCCGCCAAGCCCAACGCTCTGATCGGCTCCAGCACTTCCGGCCTGTTGCCGAGCGAGTTTTACGAGAGCGCCACCCACCCGGAACGCTGCGTGGTCGGTCACCCATTCAACCCGGTCTACCTGCTGCCCTTGGTGGAAGTGGTCGGCGGCAAGAACACCGCGCCCGAAGCCGTGCAAGCGGCGATGAAGGTCTATGAATCCCTCGGTATGCGCCCGCTGCATGTGCGCAAGGAAGTGCCGGGCTTCATCGCCGACCGCCTGCTCGAAGCGCTCTGGCGCGAGGCGCTGCACTTGGTCAACGACGGTGTGGCGACCACCGGTGAAATCGATGACGCCATCCGTTTCGGCGCTGGCCTGCGCTGGTCGTTCATGGGCACCTTCCTGACCTACACCCTGGCCGGTGGCGATGCCGGCATGCGTCACTTCATGGCCCAGTTCGGCCCTGCGTTGCAGTTGCCGTGGACCTACCTGCCGGCGCCTGAATTGACCGACAAACTGATCGACGATGTGGTGGACGGCACCAGCGATCAACTGGGTAAACACAGCATTTCGGCGCTGGAGCGCTATCGTGATGACTGCCTGATGGCGGTGCTGGATGCGGTGAAGGCCACCAAAGAGAAGCATGGGATGGCGTTCAGCGAGTAAATCACCCTACCCGTAGGAGCCGGCTTGCTGGCGATGGTAATGATCGCTGCGCCGCAGAGCCGGATGTAACGGCCGCATCGCCAGCGAGCCGGCTCCTACAGGACGCAAACATTTTCGGATGCCATGACATGCCCGCACTGACCACCTACCAAACCCGAATCATCCCCGACTGGGTCGACTACAACGGCCACCTGCGCGACGCGTTCTACCTGCTGATCTTCAGCTACGCCACCGACGCCCTGATGGATCGTCTGGGCATGGACAGCAATAACCGCGAAGCCAGCGGCAACTCGCTGTTCACCCTGGAACTGCACCTGAACTACCTGCACGAAGTGAAACTCGACGCCGACGTAGAAGTGCGCACCCAGATCATCGGCCACGACAGCAAGCGCCTGCACCTCTACCACAGCCTGCATCTGGCGGGTGACGACAAGGAACTGGCGGGCAACGAACAAATGCTGTTGCATGTCGACCTCGCCGGGCCAAACGCCACACCGTTCAGCGAAGTGACCCTGGGCAAGTTGCAAGCCATCGTCGCCGAACAGACGGACCTGCCTGCACCCAAGTACATTGGCCGAGTGATCGCATTGCCCCCAAAAAAATAAAAAAGGAGATCCCATGAACACCGCCGCCGCTTTTGCCGACTTCCGTACTTATCCGTTGATCAGCGCGCTGACAGGCGTGCAGGCGATGGCGGATCGTGTTCTGGTGAAGTGGGCCGATGACCGAGTCAGCCCCTTTCATCATCAATGGTTGCGAGACAACTGTCCGTGCCCGCAATGCGTCTATACGGTGACCCGTGAGCAGGTGCTGGAAATCGTCGACGTTTCGGAAAATCTGATGCCCAGCGAATGCAGCGTCGATGGTCAGGGCTGCCTGAGCGTGCAGTGGCAGGATGGCCACCAAAGCCGCTTCGACCCGGGCTGGCTGCGCGCCCACGCCTACGACGACGAGTCCCGCGCCGAGCGCCAGGCCGGCAAACCCAAGGCCAAGCTTTGGCACCGTGATTTGCAGTTGCCGGTATTCGAATACCAAGCCTTGATGAGCGACAACGATGCCCTGCTGCAATGGCTGCTGGCCGTGCGCGATACCGGCCTGACCCAGGTCCGCGGCGTGCCCACCGAACCCGGCTCGCTGAAGCTGATTGCCCAACGGATTTCCTTCATCCGCGAGAGCAACTTCGGCGTGTTGTTCAACGTGCAATCCAAGGCCGACGCCGACAGCAACGCCTACACCGCTTTCAACTTGCCGCTGCACAGCGATTTGCCGACCCGGGAGTTGCAACCGGGGCTGCAATTCCTGCATTGCCTGGTCAACGACGCCGAGGGCGGCGAGAGTATTTTTGTCGACGGTTTTGCCATCGCCGACGCCCTGCGTCGCGAGGACCCGGAATCATTCAAAAGCCTGTGCGAGATTCCCGTGGAATTTCGCAACAAGGACCGTCACAGCGACTACCGTTGCCTCGCTCCGATCATTGCCCTGGATGCCTTGGGGCAAGTCTCGGAAATCCGCATGGCGAACTTCCTGCGCGGCCCGTTCGATGCGTCGGTGGAGCAAATGCCCAAACTCTATCGCGCCTATCGACGCTTCATCGCCATGACCCGCGAAGACCGCTTTCGCGTGATGCAAAGGCTTAACCCAGGCGAGCTCTGGTGCTTCGACAACCGCCGTACCCTGCATGCACGTAATGCCTTTGATCCGGCGACCGGTGCGCGGCATTTCCAGGGCTGCTACATCGACCGGGATGAGCTGCTGTCGCGCATCCTTGTGCTGCAACGCTAAATCGTTAAAAGATCGCAGCCTGCGGCAGCTCCTACAGGGGAATGATGTACAACTGTAGGAGCTGCCGCAGGCTGCGATCTTTTGCTTTTGACCAGACAAAAAAAGCCCCGATCCAGCCGTGACAGGATCGGGGCAATAGGTACTGTTGAGGAGCTGCCGCGCTAGGGTGACCAAACCTTCGTGAAGCGAGCTGAGTCCAGTGTGCCGACTCCCCTCGCAGCGAAATAGCCCGAAAACGACGCTTTCATAGCCAATGTGGCCATTGCGACAAATCACCCTTGCCGCAGCCCGGCACCCCCACCAGAATCGAGCCACGACCTCCGTTCCCGAAGAAGGATTTGCGTGATGATGTACGCCGATTTGATTGATCAGGAAGACCTGTTGGGCCAGCTCAAGGCATTGGGCTTTCAAGTACCCAATGGCGCCACGGCCGAGCAGGCTTGCGAGTGTGCGGTGCGAGGCTTGAACAACGAGCGGGCGATCGTGCTGCGCACCATGGTCAAGCAGATGTACACCAGCAGCGCGACGATCTTGCCGGCGGTGCGCCAGGCCATCGACAAGCAATTGCTGCCGGCGTTGGCGCAGTACCAGCAGAGCCACGTCACCCGATAAATCCATTCGCGAGCAGGCTCGCTCCCACATTCGACCGCATTCCTCTGTGGGAACTCGGTCAACTGTGGGAGCGAGCCTGCTCGCGATGAAGACAACTCGACTTATAGGCGTACGCTGGCAAACGTCGACTCATTACGCGCCTGGCTCAACGCCGACAACGGCCCGGACAGCGGCGACAGCACCAGGGCTTGCGGCAGCGGCATCATCGCCACTTGCTGCGTGGTGTTGGAACCTACGCGCTCGTCACGCGGTGGAATACCGAAGTATTCGCGGTAGCACTTGGAGAAGTGCGGCGTGGACACGAAGCCACACACCGACGCCACTTCGATGATCGACATCGGCGTTTGCTTGAGCAGTTGCCGCGCACGGATCAGGCGCAGTTTCAGGTAGTAACGCGACGGCGAGCAGTGCAGGTATTTCTGGAACAACCGCTCCAGCTGTCGACGGGACACCGAGACATACACCGCCAGTTCGTCGAGGTCGATCGGCTCTTCGAGGTTGGCCTCCATCAGCGCGACGATTTCCTGCAACTTCGGCTGGTTGGTGCCGAGCATGTGCTTGAGCGGCACGCGCTGGTGATCCTGTTCGTTGCGGATGCGCTCGTAGACGAACATTTCCGAGATCGCGGCGGACAGTTCGCGACCGTGATCGCGGCTGATCAGGTGCAGCATCATGTCCAGTGGCGCGGTGCCGCCGGAACTGGTGAAACGGTTACGGTCGAGGGTAAACAGGCGGGTGCTCATGGCCACGCGCGGGAAGGCTTCCTGCATCGCCGCCAAACATTCCCAGTGCACGCTGCAATCGAAACCGTCCAGCAAGCCGGCGCAGGCCAGAGCCCAACTGCCGGTGCAGACCGCGCCGAGGCGACGGGACTGACGCGCCTGGCTTTGCAGCCATGACACGTGTTCGCGGGTAACAGTGCGCTGGATACCGATGCCGCCGCAGACGATCACGGTATCCATTGGAGGTGCCTTGTGCATCGAGGCGTCGGGGGTGATTTGCAGGCCGTCACTGGCCCAGACTTGACCGCCGTCGACTGTGAGGGTGGTCCAGCGATACAACTCGCGACCGGACAACTGGTTGGCCATACGCAGTGGTTCAACTGCGGAAGCCAGGGAAATCAGCGTGAAATTGTCCAGCAGCAGAAAGCCGATGGATTGAGGCGCACGGTTCTGGGGTTGGGCCCCGGAGTTGAACGACGTCATCGCGGTGTCTCCTCACACAAGCAGGTGATGGCCTCAGGCGGAGGCTCTTGTTATTGCCATCGTTCTCGCATGGGAGACGGGCTTTGTAATGACAGAGCAATTGCCATGCCTAAATTTGAATGTGCGTTCAATAACTCCTAAAAACGACGTCGGAATGTGTCTATATATGACGCGCGGAGAGTGGGGGTTATAAGTGCCATCAATGGCGGCAAGTGCCCTGCCCCGACGCGTGTGAGCAAATCGGTAGCACTTGTGGGAACAGGGCTGCGAACAGCCACAAAAGAGTGTCACCGCAGGCACAGGGCGACCAGTGGTCAGGGGCGTTGCGCAGCCCTGACCTTACGTCAGTGTTTTACCTGTTTGCGACGCGCCAAAAGGTGGCGCGATTTGTTACGGGCGCTCACTTTACGCGCAGTTTTGACTGGTCTGACCCTTTCTGTAGGAGCCGGCTTGCTGGCGATTCAGGCACAGGGGTGCACTGGCACACCGCGGCGTCTGGTTCGCCAGCAAGCCGGCTCCTACAGAGGAATGTGGCGTCTCAACACTCAACCGCGCTTACGGCCAAGCCACCCCGCGATGTCTCCTTATATTTGTCATGCATATCGGCACCGGTATCACGCATGGTGCGGATCACCCGATCCAGCGAGATGAAGTGCTGGCCATCGCCGCGCAGCGCCATCTGCGCCGCGTTGATCGCTTTCACCGCAGCAATCGCGTTGCGCTCGATGCACGGCACCTGAACCAGGCCGCCCACCGGGTCGCAGGTCAGGCCGAGGTTGTGCTCCAGGCCGATCTCCGCCGCGTTGCACAGTTGCTCCGGCGTGGCACCGAGGATCTCCGCCAGCCCTGCTGCGGCCATGGCGCAAGCCGAACCGACTTCGCCCTGGCAACCGACTTCGGCACCGGAAATCGAGGCGTTCTTCTTGCACAGGATCCCGACGGCCGCCGCGCCAAGGAAGTAGTCGACAACGTTGGCGTCGGTGACGTCCTCGCTGAATTTCATAAAGTAGTGCAACACCGCCGGAATGATCCCCGCCGCGCCATTGGTCGGTGCGGTGACCATGCGCCCGCCAGCGGCATTTTCTTCGTTGACCGCCAGCGCATAAAGGTTGACCCACTCCATCGCGCTCAAGGTCGAGCCGATCACATTGGGCTTGTTCAGTTCCTGCAAGCTGCGATGCAACTTGGCCGCGCGGCGTCGCACGTTCAACCCGCCGGGCAAGATGCCTTCGTGCTTGAGGCCGTGCTCGACGCAATCTTGCATGGCGCGCCAGAGCTTCATCAGGCCGCTGCGGATTTCTTCTTCGCTGCGCCAGACCTTTTCGTTGGCCATCATCAATTGCGCCACGCGCAGGTTGTGTTTTTTGCACAGTTCGAGCAGTTCGGCAGCGCTGGAAAAATCGTAGGGCAAAACCGTGCGATCCAAGTCAACGACGCCGCTGGAGGCCTGGGCCTCATCGACGACAAAACCACCGCCGACCGAATAGTAGGTGTCGCGATGCAACTCGCCGTCATCGCCTTCGGCGACCAGGGTCATGGCATTGGGGTGGAACGGCAGGTTTTCATCGATCAGGCGCATGTCCCTTGCCCAGATGAAAGGTACCGACAGGCGACCGTCGAGCAACAGAGTGTCAGTTTCGCGCAGGGTGGCGATACGGATGCCGATTTGCGACGGATCGATCGCATCCGGCCACTCACCCATCAGGCCCATGATCACCGCGTTGTCGCTGCCGTGGCCGATGCCGGTGGCAGACAGGGAACCATAGAGCTGAACTTCGACGCGCCGCACTTGCTCAAGCAGCCCGCGTTCACGCAAATCCTGCACGAACAGCGCCGCCGCCCGCATAGGCCCAACGGTGTGCGAACTGGAAGGGCCGATGCCGATTTTGAACAAGTCGAAAACACTGATAGCCATTACTGCCGAACTCCTGAATGAGCCAACTCCAGGCGCAAAAGCACCCGGTGGCGGAGCTGCTACGCTCAAGCTGCAATCCGCCGAGATGGCCGCATCATCAGGCTTTTGTCATGTCGCTCGACGTCTCATACCGACGCACTCTTGTCCACTAACGCCGTGGGCGTTTTACGCCATGTTTTCGGCATTTTTTTGCGATGCAGAGGGGAAAAAGGGGCTGAAAAAATCTGTAAACGACGTCACTGACACTGGAAGCGACCCTCCCTGTACTGGTTACGACGCGCCCTGTAGGCGTCTGATTTTCACTGGTACATGATCTTATTCGACTCGATTGCAAAGGCGCTGCGGTAGAGCCGTCACAAGAACGCCACCCAACCGCAACCTATAAGTGCGGTAGTCCAAGTCGGAACACTGCCAAAAAAAAACACCAAGGAGTCCATTCATGAAAGGTTCCCCGTCGTTGTTGTTGGCCGCCATGCTTAGCCTGCCGGTTCTGGCTCAAGCCGCCGAACCGGCACAATGCAGTACCGTGAACTTCTCCGATGTCGGCTGGACCGACATCACCGCGACAACCGCGACCACCAGCGTCGTGCTCGATGCCCTCGGCTACAAGACCAAGACCACCATGATTTCCGTGCCCGTGACCTACAAGTCCCTGGCTGACGGCAAGAACATGGACGTGTTCCTCGGCAACTGGATGCCGACCATGGAAAACGACATCAAGGCGTATCGCGATGCCGGTACCGTGGACATCGTGCGCACCAACCTCAAGGGCGCCAAGTACACCCTCGCCGTGCCTCAAGCCCTGTACGACAAGGGCCTGCATGACTTCGCCGACATCGCCAAATTCAAGAAAGAACTTGACGGCAAGATCTACGGGATCGAGCCGGGCAACGACGGCAACCGCTTGATCCAGTCCATGATCGACAAGAACGCCTTCGGCCTTAAGGACGCCGGCTTCAAGGTGGTCGAGTCCAGCGAAGCGGGCATGCTGTCCCAGGTCGACCGCGCCCAGAAACGCGACACCGCCGTGGTCTTCCTCGGCTGGGCGCCACACCCGATGAACAAGCGCTTCAAGATCCAATACCTGACCGGTGGTGACGATTTCTTTGGCCCGGATTTCGGCGCCGCCACCGTGGCGACCAACACCCGCAAGGGCTACGCCGAGGAATGCAGCAACGTGGGCCAGCTGTTGAAAAACCTGGAGTTCACTGTCGACATGGAAAGCGAACTCATGGGCAACATCCTGGACGACAAGATGAAGCCTGACGCGGCCGCCAAGGCCTGGCTGAAAAAGAATCCACAGGTGCTCGATACCTGGCTCGCTGGCGTGACCACCATTGACGGTAAACCTGGCCTGGAGGCCGTGAAAGCCAAGCTGAATAAGCCTTGAATTAAAGAGCATCGTTTATGCCGGACGGCCTAGGCCGTCCGGGCTGTTTATTTCCTTGCATGCGGACGTTCACTACCATGCTGATTGATCAGAAAATACCTTTAGGCCAGCACATCGCGAGCTTTGTTGAATGGTTGACGCAACACGGCGCCAGCACCTTCGATGCCATTGCCGTGACGCTGGAAACGATGATTCACGGCGTGACGTTTGCGCTGACCTGGTTCAACCCGCTGGCACTGATCGGCCTCATCGCCCTCCTGGCCCACTTCATCCAGCGTAAATGGGGGCTGACCGCCTTCGTGATCGCCTCCTTTCTGCTGATCCTCAACCTGGGGTACTGGCAGGAAACCATGGAGACCCTCGCCCAGGTGATGTTCGCGACCCTGGTCTGCGTGGTCATCGGCGTGCCGCTAGGCATCGTCGCGGCGCACAAGCCGATGTTCTACACTTTAATGCGTCCGGTACTCGATCTGATGCAGACCGTACCGACCTTCGTTTACCTCATTCCTACCCTGACCCTCTTCGGGCTGGGTGTGGTGCCAGGCCTGATCTCCACAGTGGTGTTCGCCATTGCCGCGCCGATCCGCCTGACCTACCTGGGCATCCGCGATGTGCCCGCTGAATTGATGGACGCCGGCAAAGCCTTCGGCTGCTCGCGTCGCCAACTGCTCACAAGGATCGAACTGCCCCACGCCATGCCGAGCATCGCGGCCGGCATCACCCAGTGCATCATGCTGTCGCTGTCGATGGTGGTGATCGCGGCACTGGTGGGTGCCGACGGACTGGGCAAACCGGTGGTCAACGCACTGAACACTGCTGATATCGCCCTGGGCTTCGAAGCGGGCCTGGCGATCGTACTGCTGGCGATCATGCTCGACCGTATCTGCAAACAACCCGACGCCAAAGTAGGGGGTGACGCATGAGCATTATTCGCTTCGAAGACGTCGACGTAATCTTCACCAAAGATCCACGCGAAGCACTCAAGCTGCTGGATCAAGGTTTGACCCGCAGCGAGATTCTGAAAAAGACCGGGCAGATCGTTGGCGTCGAAAAGGCCAGTCTGGATATCGAAAAAGGTGAAATCTGCGTGCTGATGGGCCTGTCAGGTTCCGGCAAGTCCAGCCTGCTGCGCTGCATCAACGGCCTCAACACTGTCAGCCGTGGCAAGCTGTTCGTGGAGCACGAAGGCAAGCAGATCAACATTGCCTCCTGCACTGCTGCGGAACTGAAAATGATGCGCACCAAGCGCATTGCGATGGTGTTCCAGAAGTTCGCCCTGATGCCTTGGCTGACCGTGCGCGAAAACATCAGTTTTGGCCTGGAAATGCAGGGCCGGCCGGAGAAGGAACGCAAGAAACTGGTCGACGACAAGCTCGAACTGGTGGGCCTGACCCAATGGCGCAACAAGAAACCCGATGAGCTTTCCGGCGGTATGCAACAACGTGTGGGCCTGGCCCGTGCGTTGGCGATGGACGCCGACATCCTGTTGATGGACGAACCGTTCTCGGCACTCGATCCGCTGATCCGCCAGGGTCTGCAAGACGAACTGCTGGAGCTGCAACGCAAGCTGAGCAAGACCATCGTGTTCGTGAGCCACGACCTTGATGAAGCTCTGAAGCTCGGCAGCCGTATCGCGATCATGAAAGACGGCCGGATCATCCAGTACAGCAAGCCTGAAGACATCGTTCTCAACCCGGCGGACGACTACGTGCGGACCTTCGTGGCCCACACCAACCCGCTGAACGTGCTGTGCGGTCGCAGCCTGATGCGCACCCTGGACAACTGCAAGCGCATCAATGGTTCGGTGTGCCTGGATCCGGGCGGAGATTCGTGGCTCGACCTGGCCGAAGGCAACACCATCAAGGGCGCACGCCAGAACGGCTCGACCCTGGACCTGCAGAACTGGGTACCGGGCCAGGCCGTTGAAGGCCTGGGTCGCAAGCCAACCCTGGTGGACTCGAACATCGGTATGCGCGACGCGCTGCAGATTCGCTACCAGACCGGCAACAAACTGGTACTGCAGGACAACAACCGTGTGGTGGGGATTCTGGGCGACAGCGAGCTGTACCACGCGCTGCTCGGCAAGAATCTGGGGTAAGGCAACAGACACAAAAACGCCGCGAGAGGATCGCGGCGTTTTTGTTTGTCCAGTTTTTTGGAAGCGACCCTTACGCTTGTAGGAGCCGGCTTGCTGGCGATAGCTGTGTGTCAGTTACACCGCTATCGCCAGCAAGCCGGCTCCTACAAAGGCATCGGTGAGTCTCATCAATTCGTAACGCTGACCGCCACCAGAGATCGCAGCGTTTCTGTTTGTCCAGATGATTGGAAGCGACCCTTACGCCTGTAGGAGCCGGCTTGCTGGCGATAGCTGTGTGTCAGTTACACCGCTATCGCCAGCAAGCCGGCTCCTACAAGGGCATCGGGGAATCCCTCAATTCGCAACGCTGGCCGCCACCAGAGATCGCGGCGTTTCTGTTTGTCCAGATGATTGGAAGCGACCCTACGCCTGTAGGAGCCGGCTGGCTGGCGATAGCGGTGTGTCAGTTACACCGCTATCGCCAGCAAGCCGGCTCCTACAAAGGCATCGGTGAGTCTCATCAATTCGTAACGCTGGCCGCCACCAGAGATCGCGGCGTTTCTGTTTGTCCAGATGATTGGAAGCGACCCTTACGCCTGTAGGAGCCGGCTTGCTGGCGATAGCGGTGTGTCAGCGACACCGCTATCGCCAGCAAGCCGGCTCCTACAAGGGCATCGGTGAGTCTCATCAATTCGTAACGCTGGCCGCCACCAGAGATCGCGGCGTTTTTGTTTGTCCAGATTATTGGAAGCAACCCTACGCCTGTAGGAGCCGGCTTGCTGGCGATAGCGGTGTGTCAAGCCGGCTCCTACAAAGGCATCGGTTAGTCGAATCAATTCGTAATGCTGGCCGTCGCTTTGTGGCTACGCACTGGCGATTGTTCCGGTTGCAGGTCCAGCTCGGTCAGTAGCTCAGTGAAACCACGACGACTACGCGCTGCCAGCTCCGCCTGTTCCTGCTCGATCTGCACGTCCTGGCGCATGGCCTTGTGCAAGCCGAACATGAAGAACACCAGCACCACCGAGAACGGCAGGCCGGCCAGCACCACCATGGTTTGCATGGCTTCGAAGTTGCCGGCGAATAGCAGACCGATGGTCACCAGAGTGATCACCACCGACCAGAAGATCCGCAGCCAGTGCGGCGCGTCTTCGTCGACGTTGCCGCCCTTGCACGACAGGTTGGCCATCATCACTGCGCCGGAATCCGCCGGCGTCAGGAACAACACAAAGCCCACGAAAATCGACACGCCGATCACCACCTTCGACGCCGGGTAATGCTCAAGCAACTGGTAGATCGCCATGGACGGCTGTTCCAGCGCCGTCTTACCGAGTTCCACCGCCCCGTGGTTCATCACCAGGTCCAGCGCCGAGTTACCGAAGATCGACAGCCACGCCAGGGTAAAACCCAGGGGAATCAGCAGCACGCCGGCGACCATTTCACGCACCGTGCGACCACGGGAAATACGCGCGACGAACATGCCCACAAATGGCGCCCAGGAAATCCACCAGGCCCAGTAGAACAGAGTCCACAGGCCCAGCCAGCGGTCGGACTTCTCGCTGTCGCCTTCGTATACGTAGAGATCGAAGGTCTTGAGCACCACGCCGTTGAGGTAGTCGCCGATGTTCTGCACGAAACCGTTGAGCAGGTGCAGGGTCGGGCCGAACAGCAGCACGAAAATCAGCAACCCGCTGAACAACACGATGTTGAGGTTGGACAGTCGACGGATGCCGTTTTCCACACCCGACACGGCGGCGATGGTCGCCACGGTGCTCATCACGATGATCACGATCAGCAAGTTAGTGTTGCTGTGTTCCATGCCGAACAGGTTTTCCAGGCCCGACGACACTTGCAGCGAACCGATCCCCAGGTTGGTCACCAACCCCAGCAGGGTCACGAACATGCCGAAGCCGTCCACCGCATGACCGGCCGCGCCCTTGACCCAACGCTCACCCGCCAACGGGTACAGCGCCGAGCGCAGCGCCAGTGGCTGGTTATGACGGTAGGCAAAGTACGCCACGGCCAAACCCACCAGCGCATAGATCGCCCAGCCATGCAGGCCCCAGTGCAGGAAGGTCAGCTGAACCGCCTGACGTGCTGCCAGGTTGCTGGCCGATACGCCTTCCGGTGGATTGAAGTAGTGATCCAGCGGCTCGGAAGCACCAAAGTACAGCAGCGAAATGCCGATACCCGAGGAGAACAGCATTCCCGCCCAGGCGCCGTAGCTGAAGTCCGGGGTGTCATCCTTGCTGCCCAGTTTCAGTTTGCCGTAGGACGAAAACGCCAGGCCGACGACGAAAATCAGGTAGGCGGCGATCACCACCATGTAGTACCAGCCGAAGCTGCGGGACAACCAGGCCTGAGCCGTTCCCAGCATTCTGCCGGCCTCTTGCGGGGCGATGATCAGAATGGCGGTCAACAACAAAATCAACGCGGTCGTGGTGTAGAACACCCAACCGTTGACCGTCACCTTTTGCGGTGGGGTCTTTATTAGCGAGGCAGAACTCATGGCACAGATGCTCCGGGCAGTGCGAGAGAAGAACGCAAGGCAATGGGTACCCGACCAATCGGTTAGTGGGCGGCCGACCGGTGGGTGATATAAAGACAGCCCGAAAAAAGCTCGAAACCTTGGGACGCCGTGGCGTACAGGTTTCGAGCCGTTTCGGATGTCGGTTTGCCGCCATTTACACGTAGGAAAATTCGGTAAGCAGCGACGATTTGTCGCAGATCTTATTCTTTGTTGATTGAACGTTCAATCAAAACAAAATAGACTGGCCCACAAGCCGGTAGCCGTTTGACGTCTGCCGCAAGGCCTAAGGAGATGTGCAAGATGCCCAAGGTCGGTATGCAACCCATCCGTCGCCAGCAATTGATCGAAGCCACTTTGCAGGCGGTCGATCAGGTCGGAATGGGGGACGCCAGCATTGCGCTGATCGCCCGTTTGGCCGGTGTCTCGAATGGCATCATCAGTCATTACTTTCAGGACAAGAACGGCCTGATCGCCGCCACCATGGGGCACCTGATGACGGTCCTGAGCGAGAACGTCACCGCGCGCCGACAGGCGCTGAAAGATGACGGCCCAAGGGCGCATCTGCAGGTGATCATCGAAGGCAACTTCGACGCCAGCCAGGTCAATGGCCCGGCAATGAAAACCTGGCTGGCCTTCTGGGCCACCAGCATGCATCACCCGTCTTTGCACAGGTTGCAGCGGATCAACGATCACCGTCTGTATTCCAACCTGTGCTGCCAGTTCCGCCGCGTATTGCCGCTCGAAGATGCGCGCAGTGCAGCCCGTGGCCTGGCAGCCCTCATTGACGGTTTGTGGTTGCGCGGTGCGCTGTCGGGAGACGCTTTCGACACCGAGCAGGCACAGCGGATCGCTTACGAATACATGGATCTACAACTGGCCAAGCAGGTGAGTTAGAGCACACAGAACGCTCAACCCCTGAACCGAGCCAATCACCAATGCACTTGCGAGGACACTATGGCCCGTTTCGAACTGCAAAAACTCTACATCGATGGCGCATACACCGACGCTGGCAGCGACGCCACCTTCGAAGCCATCAACCCGGCTAACGGTGAAGTCCTCGCAAAAGTACAACGTGCCACGAAGGAAGACGTCGAACGCGCCGTGGTCAGCGCCGAAAAAGGCCAGAAAATCTGGGCAGCCATGACCGCCATGGAGCGTTCGCGCATCCTGCGTCGTGCCGTGGAAATCCTGCGTGAGCGCAACGACGAACTGGCTGCTCTGGAAACCCTGGACACCGGCAAGGCCTACTCCGAAACCCGTTACGTCGACATCGTCACCGGCGCCGACGTGCTGGAATACTACGCCGGCCTGGTGCCCGCTATTGAAGGCGAGCAGATCCCGCTGCGCACCACTTCGTTCGTCTACACCCGTCGCGAGCCGCTGGGCGTCGTGGCCGGTATCGGCGCGTGGAACTACCCGATCCAGATCGCCCTGTGGAAATCTGCGCCAGCCCTGGCGGCCGGTAACGCGATGATCTTCAAGCCGAGCGAAGTCACCTCGCTGACCACCCTGAAACTGGCCGAGATCTACACCGAAGCCGGCGTGCCAAACGGCGTGTTCAACGTCCTGACCGGCAGCGGCCGCGAAGTCGGCACCTGGCTGACCGAGCACCCGCGCATCGAGAAAGTCTCGTTCACCGGCGGCACCGACACCGGTAAGAAAGTCATGGCCAGCGCGTCGAGCTCTTCGCTCAAAGACGTGACCATGGAACTGGGCGGCAAATCCCCGCTGATCATCTGCGACGACGCCGACCTCGACCGCGCCGCCGACACCGCGATGATGGCCAACTTCTACAGCTCCGGTCAGGTCTGCACCAACGGCACTCGCGTGTTCGTACCGGCGCACATGAAGGCCGCGCTGGAAGCCAAGATCGCCGAGCGCGTTGCTCGCATCCGCATCGGCAACCCGGAAGACGAGAACACCAACTTCGGCCCGCTGGTCAGCTTCGCCCACATGGAAAGCGTGCTGGGCTACATCGCCAAAGGCAAAGAAGAAGGTGCCCGCGTGCTGTGCGGCGGCGAGCGTCTGACCGACGGCGCATTCGCCAAGGGCGCGTACGTTGCACCGACCGTGTTCACCGATTGCACCGACGACATGACCATCGTGCGTGAAGAAATCTTCGGCCCGGTCATGGCGATCCTCAGCTACGAAACCGAAGAAGAAGTGATCCGCCGCGCCAACGACACCAACTTCGGCCTGGCCGCCGGTGTGGTCACCAAAGACCTGAACCGCGCCCACCGCATCATTCATCAACTCGAAGCCGGTATCTGCTGGATCAACGCCTGGGGCGAGTCCGACGCCAAGATGCCGGTCGGTGGCTACAAGCAGTCGGGTGTGGGTCGTGAGAACGGCATCAGCTCGCTGAACAACTTCACCCGCATCAAATCGGTACAGGTCGAGCTGGGCGATTACGTCTCGGTGTTCTAAGGCAGCATTTTTTTCGCCTGAGAGACCGCTATCGCCAGCAAGCCGGCTCCTACAAAGTCGCATCGTGCGTAAATCCATGGTGCACCCCCTCCCTGTAGGAGCCGGCTTGCTGGCGATCGAGTGCGCAGCACTCGCCTCACCTGACCAACTTCAAAGAGGGTGCATTCAATGTCCCAAGAATTCGATTACATCATCATCGGTGCCGGCTCGGCCGGTAACACCCTGGCGACCCGTCTGACCGAAGACGCCGGCGTCACCGTTCTGCTGCTCGAAGCCGGCGGCCCGGACTACCGCATGGACTTCCGCACGCAGATGCCGGCCGCCCTGGCGTTCCCGCTGCAAGGCCGTCGCTACAACTGGGCCTACGAGACCGATCCGGAGCCGTACATGGACGGTCGTCGCATGGAATGCGGTCGCGGCAAGGGCCTGGGCGGTTCCTCACTGATCAACGGCATGTGCTACATCCGTGGCAACGCCATGGACTACGACGGTTGGGCAAAACTGCCGGGGCTGGAAGACTGGACCTACCTCGACTGCCTGCCGTATTTCCGCAAGGCCGAAACCCGTGACATCGGCCCGAACGACTACCACGGCGGTGAAGGCCCGGTCAGCGTGACCACGCCCAAGGCCGGCAACAACCCACTGTTCCACGCCATGGTCGAAGCCGGCGTGCAGGCCGGTTACCCGCGCACCGAAGATTTGAACGGCTACCAACAGGAAGGCTTCGGCCCGATGGACCGCACCGTGACGCCGAAAGGTCGTCGTGCCTCCACCGCTCGCGGTTATCTGGACGTCGCCAAGAAGCGCTCGACCCTGACCATCGTCACCCACGCCCTGACCGACAAGATCCTGTTCGAAGGCAAGCGTGCAGTCGGCGTGCGTTACCTGGTCGGCGCCGCTGAAGAACGCGTTGAAGTGAAGGCGCGCAAAGAAGTACTGGTCTGCTCCGGCGCCATCGCTTCCCCGCAGATCCTCCAACGTTCCGGTGTCGGCCCGGCAAAACTGCTGCAAAGCCTCGACATTCCGGTGGTCCACGACCTGCCGGGCGTCGGTGAAAACCTGCAGGACCACCTGGAGTTGTACCTGCAATACGCTTGCACCCAGCCGGTCTCGCTGTACCCGTCGTTGCTCTGGCACAACCAGCCAGCCATCGGTGCCGAATGGCTGTTCAACGGCACCGGCATCGGCGCCAGCAACCAGTTCGAAGCCGGCGGCTTTATCCGCACCCGTCCGGAATTCGAATGGCCGAACATCCAGTACCACTTCCTGCCGGTGGCGATTAACTACAACGGCAGCAACGGTGTGCAAGAGCACGGCTTCCAGGCGCACATGGGCTCCATGCGCTCGCCGAGTCGTGGTCGCATCCAGGTCAAATCCAAGGACCCGCGCCAGCACCCGAGCATCTTGTTCAACTACATGGCCACCGAGCAGGACTGGCAGGAATTCCGCGACGGCATCCGCCTGACCCGGGAAATCATGCAGCAACCGGCACTGGACGCCTTCCGTGGCCGCGAGATCAGCCCGGGCATCGACGTGCAAACCGATGAACAACTGGACAAGTTCATCCGCGAACACGCCGAAACCGCGTTCCACCCATCCTGCTCGTGCAAGATGGGCACCGATGACATGGCCGTGGTCGATGGCCAGGGTCGAGTGCATGGCATGCAAGGCCTGCGCGTGGTCGATGCCTCGATCATGCCGATCATCACCACCGGCAACCTGAACGCGCCAACGATCATGATGGCCGAGAAAATCGCCGACAAGATCCGTGGTCGCCAGCCGCTGCCGCGCAGCAAGGCCGCCTACTATGTGGCTGGCGATGCGCCGGTCAAGGGCAAGGCTGTGCGGGAAGTGCCGCAGACCGCGTAAGGCTTTACACCGCGTTACGGCTATTCGCGAGCAGGCTCGCTCCCACAAGGGATCTTCAGTGGACACAGACTTTGTGAACACCGGAAATCAAATGTGGGAGCGAGCCTGCTCGCGATGAGGCCCTTACAAACAACACACCTCTACCGCTCCAAACTTGATCCTCCCCCCTCGCAGGCCTACTCTAGCGCCACGCAATCGTTTCACCCTCCCCCGCAGCCTCGATGCTCCACACCAAGGAGGTCCCCCGAATGTTCGATTTCCACCCCCAGCTCAAGCAGCGCTTTGCTGCCTTGCGCACGGGCGCTGAATTCTTTTCTGTACGCTATGTCCGCGAGTCCGGCCAGTATCTGTCAGTGCGCAAGAACGTCGCCGAGCCGCCAAGCCTGCGCCGTGACGAAGGCGCGATGTTGACTGTACGGGTCAACGGCGTCGAAGCCTATGCCGCCACCAACGACCTGTCGCAACAGGGCCTGCAAGCTGCCCTCGAGCGCGCCGAACAGCAGGCACGTCGGCTCAAGCCCTACGCACTGCTGGACCTGCGTGACCAGACCGTCTCCAGCGACCGCGCCGATTACTTTTCGCCCAATCTCGACCAACCGTTTCCGTCCCTGAGCGATTGCTACCAGTTGCTCGGCGCCGAGTCCGCCGCCGTGCCCAAGGACGAACGCCTGGTGAACTGGCAGGTAAGCATCGGCATCACAAACGTCGAGCAGATCTACCTCAACAACGCGGGCGCCGAACTGCGCCAGGCTCAGCGCTTCGTCTACCCGGGCCTGGACGTCACTGCTTACGACGGCAACGACAGCCAGACCCGCAGCCTGGGCCGCGAGAACTTCGGCCAGCAGGGTGGCGCCGATGTCATCAGCCGTTGCGGCCTGGTCGGTGCCGGCCCGGCTGTCGCCGATCAGGCCCTGCAATTGCTGCTGGCGCCGAACACGCCGCAAGGTCCCCGCGACCTGCTGCTGATGCCCGACCAGATGATGCTGCAGATCCACGAGTCCATCGGCCACCCGCTGGAGCTGGATCGCATCCTGGGCGATGAGCGCAATTACGCCGGCACCAGCTTCGTTAAAGCCGAAGATTTCGGTCACCTGCAATACGGCTCGAAGCTGCTCAACGTGACCTTCGATCCGGACATTCCCGAGCAGCTTGCCAGCTACGGCCATGACGACGACGGCACCGCCGCCAGCAAACAATTCCTCATTCGCGAAGGCCTGTTGCTTCGGCCACTGGGCGGTGCGCTGTCGCAATTTCGCGCGGGCCTGGATGGCGTCGCCAACAGCCGTGCCTGCGGCTGGAACCGTCCGCCAATCGATCGCATGGCCAACCTGAATATCGAGCCGGGCGATCAGCCGCTGGAACAACTGATCGGCAACATCGAACACGGCATCCTCATGAGCACCAACCGCTCCTGGTCTATCGATGACGCGCGCAACAAATTCCAGTTCGGTTGCGAATGGGGCCAGTTGATCGAAAACGGTGAACTCAAGGGCGTGGTGAAGAACCCGAATTATCGGGCGATTTCCGCGCAGTTCTGGAAAAGCCTCAGCGCGGTGGGCGATGCCAACACCTTCAAGGTGCTCGGCACCCCGAACTGCGGCAAGGGCGAACCGAACCAGGTGATCCGCGTTGGCCATGCGTCGCCAGCCTGTGTGTTCAGCAACGTAGAAGTATTTGGGGGAGACGCCTGATGAGCAGCTCGAAAAGTCAGGCCGAGTCGTTCAAGGCCTTGGTCACCGCCTTGCGTGAGGCCTTGCGCGACCCGGAACAGTTCACCCTCAGCTACGCCGCCGAGTCGTCGGCGTTCGTGCGCTTGAACCACGCCAAGGTGCGCCAGGCCGGGCAGGTGCAACAAGCGAGCATCGGCCTGAAACTGATCAATGATGGCCGCCACGCCGATCTCGACATCACTCTGTCCGGCGACCCGCAGGAGGACCAACAGCGCCTGGCCGAAGGCCTGCAACAATTGCGCGAAACCCTGCCGCTGCTGCCGCAGGATCCCTACCTGCTGCTCAATTACAACGGCTGGCAAAGCCAGAACGTGCAGGAACATCCACTGCCGGACACCGAGCAAGTGGTCGCCGAAATCACCCGCGCCGCCGAAGGCCTCGATCTGGTCGGGTTCTACGCAGCCGGCCCGATCAGCCGGGGCTTCGCCAGCTCCGCCGGCGCCTTCGGCTGGCATCAGGCCAATAGCTTCAATTTCGACTTCAGCCTGTTCCACGAAAACGGCCAGGCCGTTAAGGCCAGCTACGCCGGTCACGACTGGAGCAGCGAGGGTTTTGCCAAGCGCTTCCAGCAGGCCCGCGAGCAGCTTGAACTCCTGGGGCGGCCTTTGCGCACCCTGGCACCGGGTCAGTACCGTGCCTACCTGGCGCCGGCGGCATTGGAAGAAATCATGGGCATGCTGTGCTGGGGCGGTTTCTCGGCGCAAGCGATTGCCAGCAAAAACAGCCCGCTGCAAAAGCTTTATGGCGGCGATCAATCGTTCAGCCCGCTGGTCTCGCTGGATGAACAGGTCACAGGGTCGCTGAGCCCGGCGTTTTCCGATGAAGGTTATCCGCGCAGCGATCTCAAGTTGATTGTCGAGGGCAAGGCCGCTGAGCAACTGGTCGGCTCACGCAGCGCCGCCGAATACGGTTTGACCGCCAACGGCGCCAGCGGCGGAGAATCGCCCGGCGCCCTGAACCTGCAAGCTGGCGCACTGCCGGAAGCAGACGTCCTCAAGCAACTGGGCACCGGCCTGTACATCAGCAACCTGTGGTACCTGAACTTCTCCGATCAACCGGCAGCACGCCTGACCGGCATGACCCGGTTTGCGACGTTCTGGGTCGAGAACGGCGAGATCCAGGCACCGGTCAGCACCATGCGCTTCGATGACAGCGCCTTCAGCCTGCTCGGTTCGCAGCTGGAAGCACTGACCCAGGAGCGTGAGTTGCTGTTGTCAGCCAGCACCTATAGTCAGCGGGCGACGGCTTCGGCGCTTTTGCCGGGGGCACTGATCAACCGGTTGACCTTGACCTTGTAAAAGCTTCGCGGGCAAGCCTCGCTCCTACGGATTTGGCGTGATTTCTGTAGGAGCGAGGCTTGCCCGCGATGAAGCCACCACGGACGCCCTGATTCACACTGACAAGAGGTCCCATGCCCAATCGCCCGCCTCTCGACGCTGTCACCGCCCGCTGGGTGCCGTGGGTCGTCGCCATCGCATTCTTCATGCAGTCCCTCGACGGGACCATCCTCAACACCGCCTTGCCGGCCATGGCCGCGGACCTGGCGGAAGATCCGCTGCGCATGCAGGGCGTGATCATTGCCTACATGCTCACGGTGGCCTTGCTGATTCCGGCCTCGGGCTGGATCGCTGATCGCTTTGGCACCAAGAAAATCTTCTTCAGCGCCATCCTGCTATTCAGCTTCGGCTCACTGCTCTGCGCCATGTCCAACAGCCTGACCCTGCTGATCGGCGCCCGGGTCGTTCAGGGTCTGGGTGGGGCGTTGATGCTGCCGGTGGGGCGACTGGTGGTGCTGCGCGCCTATCCCCGCTCTGAGCTGGTGCGGATCATGGGCTTCATCACCATTCCCGGATTGCTCGGCCCTTTGATCGGCCCGACCATGGGCGGCTGGATGGTGCAGTACCTGACCTGGCACTGGATCTTTCTGATCAATCTGCCGGTGGGGGTCGTCGGTTGCTACGCCGTATGGAAATTCATTCCCGACCTGCGCGGCTCGGAACGTACCAAGTTCGACGGGCTGGGCTTCGTGCTGTTCGGTGCGGCGATGATTTTGATCACCATCGCCATGG
Organism: Pseudomonas putida; assembly: GCF_050990305.1. Classification (GTDB taxonomy): domain Bacteria; phylum Pseudomonadota; class Gammaproteobacteria; order Pseudomonadales; family Pseudomonadaceae; genus Aquipseudomonas; species Aquipseudomonas putida_AH. Next base: position 6,145,366 of record NZ_CP158817.1, read on the forward strand.
AAGGCTTGGGCGAGCTGCACCTGCCGCACCTGCGGGTGATGCTGTTGCTGTTCGGCGGCATGGCCTGCCTGGCGGCTTACTGGTTGCGCGCGGGGCACATCGACAACCCGTTGTTCGCCCCGTCGCTGTTCAAGACCCGGACCTTCGCCGTGGGCATTCTTGGCAACCTGTTCGCCCGGCTCGGCAGCGGCGCCCTGCCATTCCTTGTGCCGTTGCTACTACAGGTGGCCCTGGGTTATTCGCCGTCACAAGCCGGGATGAGCATGCTGCCGCTGGCGGCTGCGGCGATGATCGCCAAGTGGGTGGCGCGACCGCTGATCGAGCGTCTGGGCTACCGCATCGTGTTGACCGGCAACACCCTGGCGCTGGGCATCATGCTGGCGGCCATGGGCCTGGTCAGCGAACAGACGCCCTATTGGCTACTGCTGTGCCTGTTGGCGGTGCTCGGTGCGATCAACTCCCTGCAGTTCACCGCGATGAACACCGTGACCCTGATCGACCTCGACGACGCCAGCGCCAGCAGTGGCAACAGCTTGCTGTCGGTGGTGGCGCAATTGTCATTGAGCCTTGGCGTGGCCTGTGCTGGTGCGTTGCTGGGCGGCTTTACCGCCGAAATTGGCAATGACGGCGTGGACACGGTTTTGGGGGCGTTCCAACTGACCTTTGTGACCGTCGGGATCATGGCGATGCTCGCCGCGACCATCTTTTCCCAGCTTTCAAAGGAAGACGGACGGCGCGTCAGAAGCCCGGAACAACACATCGAACATTGAACCGAGCACCCTGTAGGAGCAAAGCTTGCTCGCGATGAACGATAACGCGAGTTTCCTGGCTAACCGTGTCGTGGCCATCGCGAGCAAGCTTTGCTCCTACAACAGCCCAGCGGGAGCAAGCTCCCTCGCCACAGGTTTTGCGTTCGTCCAGAACTTTCGAGGTTAATGGCCAGAGGCTGGTACACTGCGCGACATTTTGTTTTGCAGGCCAGTCCCGTGACCACCATCGCCACCGAATTTAATACTCTGCCGCTGTCCGCCGCCATGCTGGCTAACCTCGATTCTCTCGGTTATACCCAGATGACGCCGATTCAGGCGCAGAGCTTGCCGGTGATCCTCAAGGGGATGGACCTGATCGCCCAGGCCAAGACCGGCAGCGGCAAGACCGCCGCCTTCGGCATCGGCCTGTTGAACCCGATCAACCCGCGCTACTTCGGCTGCCAGGCGCTGATCCTGTGCCCGACCCGCGAGCTGGCCGACCAGGTGGCCAAGGAAATCCGCCGCCTGGCCCGTGCCGAGGACAACATCAAGGTCCTGACCCTGTGCGGCGGCGTGTCCCTCGGTCCACAGATCGCTTCGCTGGAACACGGCGCGCACATCATCGTCGGCACGCCGGGCCGTATCCAGCAGCACCTGCGCAAGGGCTCGCTGGTCCTGCATGGCCTGAACACGCTGATCCTCGACGAAGCCGACCGCATGTTGGACATGGGTTTCTACGACTCCATCGAAGAAATCATCATGCAGGCCCCGGAGCGTCGCCAGACCCTGCTGTTCTCCGCCACTTACCCGGTGGGCATCAAGCAACTGGCCGCGAAGTTTATGCGCAACCCGCAGCAGGTCAAGGCTGAGGCGTTCCACGACGACTCGCAGATCGAGCAGCGTTTCTACGAGATTTCCCCGGAAGAGCGTATGAGCGCCGTGACCAAGGTCCTCGGCCACTTCCGCCCGGCCTCCTGTGTGGCGTTCTGCTTCACCAAGCAGCAGGTCCAGGAAACCGTCGACCACCTGACTGCCAAGGGCATTTCCGCCGTCGGCCTGCACGGCGACCTGGAACAGCGTGACCGCGATCAGGTGCTGGCGATGTTCGCCAACCGTAGCACCTCCGTGCTGGTCGCCACCGATGTCGCCGCGCGCGGCCTGGACATCGATTCCCTGGACATGGTGATCAACGTCGAGCTGGCCCGGGATTCGGAAATCCACATCCACCGCGTCGGCCGTACCGGTCGCGCCGGTGAGAAAGGTCTGGCGATCAGCCTGGTCGCGCCGTCCGAAGCGCAACGCGCGCAAGCCATCGAAGAGTTGCAAAAGACCCCGCTGACCTGGGATCAGGTCGATAACCTCAAGTCCCTGGGCGGTGGTCCGCTGCTGCCGCAGATGAGCACCCTGTGCATCGCGGCTGGCCGCAAGGACAAGGTTCGTCCGGGCGACATTCTTGGCGCACTGACCGGCGAAGCCGGCATCCCCGGTGCCCAGGTCGGCAAGATCGCGATCTTCGACTTCCAGGCCTACGTGGCGGTGGAACGCGGCGTCGCCAAACAGGCCTTGCAGCGCCTGAACGACGGCAAGATCAAGGGCCGTTCGTTGCGCGTGCGTATCCTCTGATACACCGTAGGAGCCGGCTTGCTGGCGATGCAAACGACGCGGTGCTACTCATGGACCGCGTCATCGTTCATCGCCAGCAAGCCGGCTCCTACAGATTTTGCGTCGGTTGAACATTTTTTGAGGACACCGTTTTGCGCTCTACCGAAGTCGTGATCATTGGCGCTGGCGCCGCAGGGTTGATGTGTGCACTGACCGCCGCCGGGCGCGGGCGCAAGGTGCTATTGCTCGACCATGCCAACAAGGCTGGCAAGAAAATCCTGATGTCGGGCGGTGGCCGCTGCAATTTCACCAACATGTACACAGAGCCGGGCAATTTCCTCTCGCAGAATGCGCATTTCTGCAAATCTGCCTTGGCGCGCTATACCCAGTGGGATTTCATCGGCATGGTGGCCAAACACGGCGTGCCTTACCACGAGAAAAAACTCGGCCAGTTGTTCTGCGATAACAAATCCAGCGACATCCTCGAAATGCTGCTCGAGGAGTGCGATCAGGTCGGCGTGAGCCCGCACCTGGACACCTCGATCCAGACCATCGAGAAGCTCGAAGAAGGTTATTTGCTGGACACCACCCTGGGGCAGATCACCTGCGAATCCCTGGTGATCGCCACCGGCGGTTTGTCGATTCCGACCCTGGGCGCCACCGGATTCGGTTACCAAGTGGCCAAACAGTTCGGCCACGAACTGCTGCCAACCCGCGCGGGCCTTGTGCCATTCACCATCACCGATCAGCTCAAGGCGTTGTGCACCGAGCTGTCGGGTACCTCGGTGGATTGCCTGGTGAGCTGCCACGACCAGAGTTTCCGCGAGAACATCCTGTTCACCCACCGAGGCCTGAGCGGGCCGGCGATCTTGCAGATTTCTTCATTCTGGGAATCCGGCGATACCGTCGAGATCAACCTGATGCCGGACCACGACGTGCCGACCTGGCTGCAACAGCAACAGGCCGAACGCCCCAACAGCGAACTGAAGACCCTGCTTGGCGAGATCTTCACCAAGAAGATGGCCAACCTGCTGGCGGACAACTGGTTCGTGTCAAAACCGATGAAGCAGTACACCCACGCGGAAATTGCCGATATCGCCGAAAAACTGGCGAGCTGGAAAGTCGTGCCGGCCGGCACCGAAGGCTACCGCACCGCCGAGGTTACCCTGGGTGGCGTGAACACCAACGAAGTCTCGTCCAAAACCATGGAATCGCTGAAAAGCCCCGGCCTTTATTTCATTGGCGAAGTGCTGGACGTCACAGGGCACCTGGGCGGCTTCAACTTCCAGTGGGCCTGGGCTTCGGGTTACGCGGCGGCGCAGTACGTCTGATACACACACCACCTGTGGGAGCCGGCTTGCTGGCGATGCAGACACCATGGTCTTTCAGGCAGACCGTGTGATCGTTCATCGCCAGCAAGCCGGCTCCTACAAGTGCAGGGAAGGAACAGATTTTGCTGTCAGATGTGATCGCCGCCATTGCGTCGGCGTCATTACTGGCTCAATTTAGCGGCATCGCCTCGGAAGGCCTTCGCACTTCATGTCATCGACCTCGTTTAGTCAGTCTTTGCGTCGCCTTTGGGCGCTGGATAAATTCAGCTACAGCGTGCGGGTGTTCATTGCCCTGACCGGCACCATGGCGTTGTGTTGGTATCAGGATGAAATGGGGCTGCTGATCCCGTTGTTCCTGGGAATTATCGCCAGCGCCCTGGCCGAGACCGACGACAGCTGGCAAGGCCGCCTCAATGCGTTGGCGGTGACACTTGTCTGCTTCATGGTCGCCGCGCTGTCGGTCGAACTGCTGTTCCCCTACCCCATCGTCTTCATCATTGCCTTCGCCCTGGCAGCCTTCTGCCTGACCATGCTCGGCGCCTTGGGCGAACGCTATGGTGCGATTGCCTCGGCGACGCTGATTCTGTCGGTGTACACCATGATCGGCGTGGACCAACGCGGCGGCGCGGTCACCGATTTCTGGCACGAACCGGTGCTGCTGGTGGCCGGTGCGGCCTGGTACGGCTTGCTCTCGGTGTTGTGGCAGGCGCTGTTTTCCAACCAGCCGGTGCAGCAAAGCCTGGCGCGGTTGTTCCGGGAGTTGGGTTATTACCTGAAGCTCAAGTCGTCGCTGTTCGAACCGATCCGGCAGATGGACGTGGAAGCGCGGCGACTGGAACTGGCCAGACAGAACGGTCGCGTGGTCGCGGCCCTGAACGCCGCCAAGGAAATCATCCTGCACCGGGTGGGCAATGGTCGCCCGGGGTCGAAAGTCAGCCGCTACCTGAAGCTGTACTTCCTCGCCCAGGACATCCACGAACGCGCCAGTTCCTCACACTACCCTTACAACGCCCTGGCCGAGGCGTTCTTTCACAGCGACGTGCTGTTCCGTTGCCAGCGCCTGTTGCGCCAGCAAGGCAAGGCCTGCCGGGCACTGGCCGAATCGATCCAGATGCGCCAGCCCTTCACCTATGACGCCAGCTTCGCCGAAGCCTTGAACGACCTGCACGCTTCCCTCGAACACCTGCGCATCCAGAGCAATCCGGCCTGGCGCGGCTTGCTGCGCTCATTGCGCGCATTGGCGGCGAACCTTGGCACCCTTGATCACTTGCTCAGCGACGCCAGCAACCCCGATGCCCTGGCCGACGCCACCGACAGCAGCCTGCTCGACCGTTCGCCACGAAATTTAAAAGACGTCTGGGCGCGCCTGCGCACGCAGTTGACGCCAACCTCGCTGCTGTTCCGTCATGCCCTGCGCTTGCCCCTGGCCTTGAGCATTGGCTACGCGATGGTGCATTTGATTCACCCGTCCCAGGGCTACTGGATCATCCTCACGACGCTGTTTGTCTGCCAGCCGAACTATGGTGCCACTCGGCGCAAGCTCGGCCAGCGGATCATCGGCACCGCCATCGGCCTGACCCTGGCCTGGGCGCTGTTCGATCTGTTCCCCAATCCGCTGATCCAGTCGTGCTTCGCCATCGCTGCCGGCGTGGTGTTCTTCATCAACCGCACCAGCCGCTACACCCTGGCAACCGCGGCGATCACCTTGATGGTGCTGTTCTGCTTCAATCAGGTGGGCGACGGTTACGGTCTGTTTGTGCCACGGCTGTTCGATACCCTGCTCGGCAGCCTGATCGCGGGTCTGGCCGTATTCCTGTTCCTGCCGGACTGGCAGGGCCGACGCTTGAACAAAGTGCTGGCCAATACCCTGACCTGCAACAGCATTTACTTGCGCCAGATCATGCAGCAGTACGCAGCCGGCAAGAGCGACGACCTGACCTATCGCTTGGCCCGACGCAACGCGCACAACGCCGATGCGGCGCTGTCGACCACCCTGGCCAACATGCTGATGGAGCCGGGACATTTCCGTAAGGAAGCGGACGTGGGCTTCCGCTTTTTGGTCCTGTCGCACACGCTGCTCAGTTATTTGTCAGGCCTGGGTGCACACAGGGAAATAGAGTTGCCCGCGGATGTGCGTGAGCAATTGATCGAGGGGGCTGGGGTGAAACTCGCCGCCAGCATCGACGAAATCGCCCTGGGACTGGCGAGCAAATCGGCCATTGCCATTCAAAGCGACGAAGAAGAAGCGCTGGCCAACGAACTTGAACAAATGCCCGACGAGATCGATGAAGGCCAGCGGTTGGTGCAGACGCAGCTGGCATTGATCTGCCGGCAGTTGGGGCCGTTGCGGACATTGGCGGCGCATTTGATCAAGGACACGAGCGAAGAGGTGTAGCGCCTGTTCGGCCTCATCGCTGGCAAGCCTCGCTCCTACAGGTTTTATTGTTGTGCATGGTTTCGCGAACGACACGAAACCCGTAGGAGCGAGGCTCGCCCGCGAAGAGGCCAACAGCAGCAGAACATTTTCTGGATCTGCCGCCTCACATCCCATGCTGCTTGAGCAGCCGTGCATAACTCCCATCCGCCTTCATCCTGGCAATCTCCCGGTCGAATCCGGCGACAATCTGTTCATGTCCGGGATTCTTCAGGCTGACCAGGATATGCAAACTGTTCTCGCTCAGCGGTTTGGGCAGGAACTCCACGGCATTGCGCACTTTGGGGGATTCACGGGCCAGGTAATAGCGGGCAACGTATTCGTCTTCCAGGGTCAGCTTGACCCTGTCGGCAACGACCATGCGCACGGCCATGGCGAAGCTGTGTACCGGAACCTTCTGCAGTGATGCATCGTCATCGAACGCCGGTGAATAGGCATAGCCGCGGACCACCGCCACCGGATAGGTGTGCAGTTGCTGCAGATTATTGAATTCGATGGGTGCGTCCTTGCGCTTGATAAAGCGCACACGGTTGACCAGGTACTCGTCGGAAAACTTCCCGAGCGTGGTGCGTTCATCGGAGTACCAGGCGTTGACCAGCACGTCGTATCGCCCCTCGCCCACGCCCAGCAAGGCCCGCGCCCAAGGCACCTGTTCGAACTCACTGGCATAGCCGGCCCGCGCCAGCGCCGTGCTGACAATGTCCGTGGCCAACCCGCCATTGACCAGTGTTGCGTCGGTAAAGGGCGGCCAGGCATCCGCCACCAGGCGCAGCTTTTCCGCCGCCGCGTTTTGAAACAGCAACAGCAATCCAATCAAAGCAAAGGCTCGATGCAATCGCGGCATGCTAGAAAATCCTTAGCGGGCGGGCTGCCCGACGTGTTTTCAGCCAAAACTCCAAGCCCCTTACCGGCACGCCCAGGCACTAAACATTAGCTCATTGAAGCCACTACGGATCGCTGGATTCCAGATTACACAAAGAAGACAACGGCGCGAGAAATGAATGATGGCATTTTGGTCTTTATCACAGATTTCTTTGCCATAAAGACATCCAGCGCTGCGGCGCTTACCATCACAGGGACGTTTTCAAGGAATCAGCACATGACAATCGAATGGATCTGCAAACACCACAGCGATCTGGGCATAAAACAGCTGTATGCCCTTTTGCAGCTGCGCTCGGACGTGTTCGTCGTCGAGCAGAAATGCGTTTATCAGGACATCGATGGCCAGGATCTGGAAGGCGATACCTGCCATTTGATGGCCTGGGACGGGGACACACTGGTGGCGTACCTGCGCTTGCTCGACCCTGAGCTACAGGGTGGCGATGTGGTGATCGGACGAGTGATCATTGCGCCCCAGGCGCGAGGCACCGGGCTGGGGCATGAGCTGATGGCCCAGGCCTTGAAGCAGACTGAAAAACGCTGGCCCGACATGCCGATCTATCTCTCGGCCCAGTCACATTTGCAGGGGTATTACGGGCGGTACGGGTTTGAAGTGGCGGGTGAGGAATATGTCGAGGATGGCATTCCACACATAGGCATGCGTCGTTCTTGAGGGCCCCTTCGCGAGCAGGCTCGCTCCCACAGTGGAAATGCGATCAATTGTGGGAGCGAGCCTGCTCGCGAAGACGCCAGTCCAGGCACTGCACATCTCAGGGGTATTCCAATACCGCCTTGATCTGCCGAAGATTACGCTCGATCCACCCCCGATCAATCGCCCCCCAGTCACGAATCCGATAGCGACCGGCATGGTTGCGCGCGCCTTCTTCCTGTTCGAACTCGCAAACGATATCCAGATCCGCCAACGCCGCGATGGTGTCCTGGGCGGTGCGTCGCGGCATGCCGGTGGTCTCGGTCAATGCCGGGACACTGCTGGCCAGGCCGCTGTCGATCAGGTAAGCCACGTACAGGCGCCGATAGAAGCTGCTTTTGGTCTTGCTTACGTCCATCTAACGCTCCCTAAAAAAGATCGCAGCCTGCGACAGCTCCTACAAAAGCGCCCTGCCGAAGGCTGCGATCTTTTGACGTTTCATTGCATATCCCGCCAGGTCAGGTACACCCGCACATCGAACTCCACCTGGTGATACCCCGGCAGCATGTGTTCGCACAGCTTGTAGAACGCCTTGTTGTGATCCGATTCCTTGAAATGAGCCAGCTCGTGAACCACGATCATTTTCAGAAACTCGGCGGGCGCTTCCTTGAACAGCGAAGCGACGCGGATCTCTTTCTTCGCCTTGAGTTTGCCGCCCTGCACCCGCGAGATCGTGGTGTGCAGGCCCAGGGCGCGGTGGGTCAAGTCCAGTCGGTTATCGAACAGCACCTTGTCGATGGTCGCAGCGTTACGCAGGAATTCCTGCTTGAGATCCAGGGCATAGGCGTACAACGCTTTATCGCTCTGCACCTCGTGCTTTTGCGGGTATCGCTGGTTCAAGTAATCACCCAGCCGACCGTCGGCGATCAGCTGGCGCACTTGGTCCTGCAACGAAGCGGGATAGGCCTGGAGGTATTTCAACGCAGTCATCGCAACAAACAACACATATGACGAAAAGGTCGCCAGTGTAGCGAATTCAGCGGGTCAGCGCGCTCCAGTCGAAGGGCTGCACGTAGTGCCCGGTGTCTTCGGCCATCATCGGCCGCCCTACCAGAAAACCTTGCACATACTCGCAGCCATTGGCTTGTAACCACTGGTATTGCGCCACGGTTTCCACCCCTTCGGCGATTACCAAAATCTCGTACTGTTTGCACAGCTCGATCACATTGCGCACCAGCGCTGCATCTCGCGACGACTCCGGCAACCGGGCGACCAAATGACGGTCGAGTTTGAGGGTGTCCAACTCCAGATCACGCAAATGAGCCAGCGAACAGGGTCCGGAACCAAAGTCATCCAGCGCCACCCTGACTCCCAGATTGCGCAGCAAGCGCAGCTGTTTGCGGGCTTCGTCCGGATGGTGGGTCAAGGCGTCTTCCGTCACTTCCACTTCCAGATGCCGGGGCTGCAAGCCATGACGTTCCAGCACCTGACGCAACTCGGCGACCAGATTGGGCATGGCAAATTGCGTACTGCTCAGACTGACGCCCAGCACCAGGTCTTCGGCAAACAACGTCGACCAGGCTTTGCGCTGCCCGGCGCCGCGCTGGTAAATCCAGCTGCCCAGGCGACTGATCAGCCGGGCTTCTTCCAGCAACGGCAAGAACAGCCCCGGAGGCACGTCTCCGACACTCGGGTGCTGCCAGCGCAACAATGCCTCGAACCCACGAATCTGCCCGTCGGCAATCGCCACCTGCGGCTGATACACCAAGTTGAAGTCTCGGTTCTCGATGGCGGTGCGCACGCTCTCTTCCAGCATCAAACGTGAACGCGCCCGGCCATTCATTTCGTGATCGTAAAAGCGATATTGCTGACGACCGGCACGCTTGGCCTCGTACATGGCGATATCGGAGGCTCGAAGTAGACCGTCCAGATTGGCCCCACAGTCCGGAAACGTGGCGATGCCAATGCTCGCACCCAAGGTGATTTCCAGGCCATCGATCTGCTGACAGATCGACACTCGCTCAATGAGTTTTTCCGCGATTTTGGCCGCTTGCTCGGGGAATTCCAGATCCAGTAATGCTGTGAATTCGTCGCCGCCCATGCGCGCCAGAATGTCGAAGGGGCGAAGGCAGGCTTTCAACTGCTCGGAGACCCAGCGCAATACGCGATCACCGGCATCATGCCCGAGGGAATCATTGACCCGCTTGAAACCGTCGAGGTCCAGGTACATCAAGACCCAGGCGCTGTCGGAACGCTCGCCGCGCAACAGCAGGTTTTCCACGGTCTGGTAAAAGCCCCGACGATTGAGCAGCCCGGTCAGCGGGTCGGTCACCGCCTGGAACTCGAGCTGCTGATGCAGGTGTCGCACCACCGACATATCCAGCATGGTCACCACCATCGCCTGTTGTTCCTTGGGCAATGGCGCGCAGGACAGTGCAACCGGCACTTGCTGGCCGGGGGCTGTACGCAACAACGCATCATGTAAACGCAGGGTTTCACCGCGCCTGTAACCGGCCAGCAGATCGGAGTCGACCCAGTTCGGGATATGCGGTTTTTGCAGAAAATCCAGGAACGCCCGACCTTGCAGTTCTTGTACGGTGGCATTGAGCAAGCGTGACATCGCCGGGTTGGCGAAGCGGATCAGCCCTCCCTCATCCACCACCAGAATGCCCTCGGCGGCGTTCTCCAGCACCGATGCATTAAAGGCGCGGGCAACTTCCAGATCATGGCTCAAGCGCTGCAAGGCCCGACGACTGCGCTGATGTTCCAGCAGCGCCTGGACCTTGGGCTTGAGAATCTGCGGGTCAAAGGGTTTGAACAGATAATCCACGGCGCCACTGGCGTAGCCCTTGATCACCGCGTCCTGGGACTGTTCGTTGGCGGTCAGGAAGATGATCGGTGTCAGTCGGGTTCGCTGGCTGCCGCGCATCAGGCGGGCCACTTCAAAACCGTCCATGCCCGGCATCTGCACATCCAGCAGTACCAGGTCGACATCGTGCTCAAGTAACAGGCCGAGGGCTTCGAAACCCGAAGCCGCGGTCATGACCTGCCAGTCCTGGCGCTGCAACAACGCGCGCATGCTGATCAGGTTTTCGGGGTAATCGTCGACGATTAATAACGTTGAACGGCCTTCATCTGGCGGTTGGTGCGCGCATTCCATGCTGCTTCTCTTTGTTCGTGACGTCAGGCCGGTTTCTTGTGAAAACCGGACAGATACTGTGCCATCACTCTAGTCCGGGATCTACTAAAGCTGTAGGTGTCAGTGCGCCATCATTTAACCAATGGGTTCATTTGCCGACTAACGGTAACGTCTGAAGGCCGCTAAAACCGGGAAAGATGGCCTTTTAACAGGATTTTGACGTCACCCACTTTTTAAGGCCAGCATTAACAAAAAGGCCCTATGCGCTTATAAAGGCCGCCCTCTAAGACGCGCGCCAGAGCTTCTGGTACGTCTGTACTGCAAAACCCCTGGAAGCTTCTCCCATGATCGACCTCGCATCCTGGAACCTCAGCGTTCCAGTCGGCAACCCGCCGTACACCGTTGAAACCTCCAAATTGGTCAATGGCTTCAAGGATCAATACTTCAGTTCCGACACCGGCTCAGTGATTTTCTGGTCTCCGGTGACCGGCTCCAAAACCGAAAACGCCATCTACCCTCGCACCGAGCTGCGGGAAACCTACAGCAACGGCACCTTGAAAAACTGGTACTACCCCGACGCCGACAACACCCTGCGCGCCACCCTGGCGGTCAATCAGGTGCCGAGTTCGGGCAAGATCGTCATTGGCCAGATCCACGCCTACAACAGCCAGAAGCCCCTGGTAAAGGTTGAATACCAGTACAAAACCAAGACCGAGACCGGCAACATTGTCGCCAAGGTGCGCATGCATCCCGACGACAAGGAAGGCCGCGTGATCACTATTGCCACCGGCGTGAAACTGGACCGGGAGTTTTCCTACCTCATTCACCTGAGCCCCGGCGGCGCATTGGGCGTCAGTGCGGCAGGCTATCAATGGGATACCAACATCAGTGCGACCTGGCGCGACAAACCGCTGTATTTCAAGGCCGGGGTGTATGTGCAGGACAACACCGGGTACACCAGCGAAGGCGGGAGAGTGACGTTCAGCAAGCTGGATATTGATCACAATAAATAGCGAAAAAGATCGCAGCCTTCGGCAGCTCCTACAGGGAGAATGCATTCCAATGTAGGAGCTGCCGAAGGCTGCGATCTTTTGATCTCAAGCCACAAAAAAAACCCGCATTTCTGCGGGTTTTTCGTGTGGCTCAAACGCTGAGGCTTAGTTGACCTTCGCGTTCAACTCACCCTTCAGATAACGCTGATACATGCCTTCCAGCGAGATCGGCTTGATCTTCGAAGCGTTGCCGGCAGTACCGAAGGCTTCGTAACGTGCGATGCACACGTCGCGCATGGCAGTCACGGTGGCGCCGAAGAATTTACGTGGGTCGAATTCGCTCGGGTTGGTGGCCATCAGGCGACGCATCGCACCGGTGGATGCCAGGCGCAGGTCGGTGTCAATGTTGACCTTGCGCACGCCGTGCTTGATGCCTTCGACGATCTCTTCAACCGGTACGCCGTAGGTTTCTTTGATGTCGCCGCCGTACTGGTTGATGATCGCCAGCCACTCTTGTGGAACCGAAGACGAACCGTGCATCACCAGGTGGGTGTTCGGGATGCGCTTGTGGATTTCCTTGATGCGGTCGATCGCCAGCACGTCGCCGGTAGGTGGCTTGGTGAACTTGTAGGCGCCGTGGCTGGTGCCGATGGCGATGGCCAGGGCATCGACCTGGGTGCGCTTGACGAAGTCAGCGGCTTCTTCTGGGTCGGTCAGCATCTGGCTGTGATCCAGAACGCCTTCGGCGCCGATACCGTCTTCTTCACCGGCCATGCCGGTTTCCAGCGAACCCAGGCAGCCCAGCTCGCCTTCTACCGATACGCCGCAGGCGTGAGCCATGGCCACGGTTTGCTGGGTCACACGGACGTTGTAGTCGTAGTCAGTCGGGGTCTTGCCGTCTTCGCCCAGGGAGCCGTCCATCATCACCGAACTGAAGCCCAGTTGGATGGAGCGCTGGCAGACGTCAGGGCTGGTGCCGTGGTCCTGGTGCATGCACACCGGGATGTGCGGGAATTCTTCGATGGCCGCCAGGATCAGGTGACGCAGGAACGGTGCGCCAGCGTATTTGCGAGCACCGGCCGAAGCCTGGACGATCACCGGGGAGTCAGTCTTGTCAGCGGCTTCCATGATGGCGCGCATCTGCTCAAGGTTGTTGACGTTGAAGGCTGGAACGCCGTAGCCGAACTCGGCTGCGTGGTCCAGCATCTGGCGCATGCTGATAAGTGCCATTGTGTGTGTCTCTCCCGGTTGAGGGTCGTTAATCGTGCCAGCCTGCCGTAGCGGCGGCGGCTATTCAAGTTATTGCAGATCGGGGGTTGAGCCCGGGCTGCGAATTCGGTGTTACAAAATCTCTAACGGTCTGCAATTACCCGTAGGAGCGAAGCTTGCTCGCGAAAGCGGTTTGTCTCACAACACATCGGTTGAATGTGATGACGCATTCGCGAGCAAGCTTCGCTCCTACAGGTTTGGCATCAGTGGGCTTTACACCCACGGCCAATCAAATCATTGGTGGCGACCCAGTAAACCAGGCCTTCCTCACCTTTTATGTGAAACGCCAGCATGTTGTCGCTGTACAGCGCGCCCGACGCGCCCGGTTCCTGCTTCAGGCGGTGAACCTGATCGGCACCGCCGAGGCGTACGTCGACTTCCTTGTGGCTGTCATCGGTGTAGCGCCAAACCACCTTGGCCTGGCTGTCGCAGGTCCAAGTGGTCCAGTTATCTGCCGGGGCGGACGACTGGAACGGGTTCATATTGGCGCACCCGGCCAGCAGTGCCAGCGCCGAAACGGCGATCAATCCTTTCATCCGTGTCCCTCGACCGGCAGCGCACGCCACCGGTCCTGAGTAAAGAGTCAGACCCGTCAAGGACAGCCATGTTCCTTGACGGGTGTCTGTGTCTCGTATTTGTCCAAGCCTTCGGGACCTGCGCGCTTGTTGAGCACCGGATTGGTCTCCGCCTGCCAGTCAGCCTGGTAGCAGCCATTGTGCGGCGCGGTCGGCCCAGGCTCTGGCGTGGCCTGCGGGTTACTCCCGCAAGCCGCCAGCGAACCCGCGACGAGCAACAGCGCTAACGTCTTGACCATGTGAACACTCCCTTGCCTGGCCAAACGGGCGGCCTTAGGCCTTGGCCCGGCTTTCCAGGACTTCAACGGCTGGCAGCACCTTGCCCTCGACGAATTCGAGGAATGCGCCGCCACCGGTAGAAATGTAGGAGATCTGCTCAGCAACGCCATACTTGTCGATGGCCGCCAGGGTGTCGCCACCGCCAGCGATGGAGAACGCCGCGCTGTCCGCAATGGCCTGGGCCAGAACTTTGGTGCCGTTACCGAACTGGTCGAATTCGAACACGCCTACCGGGCCGTTCCACAGGATGGTTTTCGACGACTTCAGCAGTTCGGCGAAGTTCGCCGCGGTCTGCGGGCCGATATCCAGGATCATGTCGTCAGCAGCGACGTCAGCGATCAACTTCACAGTCGCCGCCGCGCTTTCGGCAAACTCCTTGGCAACCACCACATCCACCGGCAGCGGCACGCTGACCTTGGCGGCGATGGCGCGGGCGGTGTCCAGCAGGTCCGGCTCGTACAGCGACTTGCCGACCGGATGACCGGCTGCGGCCAGGAAGGTGTTGGCAATGCCGCCGCCGACGATCAACTGGTCGCAGATCTGGCTCAGGCTGTTCAGTACGTCGAGTTTGGTCGAGACCTTGGAACCGGCAACGATGGCGGCCATTGGCTTGGCCGGGGCACCCAGGGCCTTGCCCAATGCGTCCAGCTCGGCGGCCAGCAGAGGACCTGCAGCGGCGACTTTGGCGAACTTGGCTACACCATGCGTCGAACCCTCGGCGCGGTGTGCCGTGCCGAAAGCGTCCATCACGAATACGTCGCACAGGGCCGCGTATTGCTGGGCCAGTTCATCGGCGTTCTTTTTCTCGCCTTTGTTGAAGCGCACGTTTTCGAACAGCATGATCTCGCCGGCCTTGACGTCAACACCGCCCAGGTAATCAGCCACCAGCGGCACTTCGCGGCCCAGAGCCTTGCTCAGGTAGTCGGCGACGGGCTTGAGGCTGTTCTCGGCAGAGAATTCACCTTCGGTCGGACGGCCAAGGTGCGAGCAAACCATCACTGCCGCGCCTTTTTCCAGGGCCAGCTTGATGGTCGGCAGCGAAGCCAGGATTCGCGCGTCGCTGGTGACAACACCGTCCTTGACTGGGACGTTGAGGTCTTCGCGGATCAATACGCGCTTACCTTGCAGATCGAGGTCGGACATCTTCAACACGGTCATGGGTCGCACTTCCTGAATAGCTGTTCTTAGAGAGCAGGTTTTTTTGAAATCGCTGTTTGCAGATAGTGCTCTGCAACATCCAGCATTCGGTTGGCAAAACCCCATTCGTTGTCGAACCAGGCCAGGATGTTCACCAGCCGTGGGCCGGAAACGCGGGTCTGACTGGCATCGACGATCGCCGAATGTGGGTCGTGGTTAAAATCGCAGCTTGCGTGTGGCAACTCGGTGTAGGCCAGCAGACCTTTGAGCGGGCCGCTGGTGGCGGCCTCGCGCAGGATTCGGTTGACCTCGGCGGCGTCAGTATCACTGACCGTCTGCATCGTGATATCGAGGCAAGACACGTTCACTGTCGGCACGCGTACGGCTTTGGCCTGAATTCGTCCGGCAAGTTCCGGCAACAGGCGTTCGATACCGCGCGCCAGACCGGTGGACACCGGGATCACCGACTGGAACGCCGAACGGGTGCGGCGCAGGTCTTCGTGGTGATAGGCATCGATCACCGGCTGATCGTTCATCGCCGAGTGAATCGTGGTGATCGATACGTATTCCAGGCCAATGGCCTGATCAAGCAAACGTAACAGCGGCACGCCGCAGTTGGTGGTGCAGGAGGCGTTGGACACCAGCAACTCATCGCCGGTCAGGCACTCCTGGTTCACGCCATAGACGATGGTGGCGTCGACATCCGACTCGCTGGCCATCGGCTGGGAAAACAGTACCCGTGGCGCGCCGGCGTCGAGGAAACGCTGGCCGTCTTCACGGGTGTGATAAGCACCGGAGCATTCCAGCACCAGATCGACGCCCAGAGACGCCCAATCGATGCCATCGGGAGTGGCACTGCGCAGGACCTTCACGCAGTCGCCATTAATATGCAGACAATCGCCGTCGACCTTCACCTCACCAGGAAAACGCCCGTGGGTGGAGTCGAAGCGTGTCAGGTATTCGATGCTGGCCATGTCGGCCAGATCGTTGATCGCGACAATTTCAAACCCTGCCTTCTCGCCTCGTTCGAACAACGCACGCAAGACGCAACGACCAATCCGGCCGTAGCCGTTGAGTGCAACTTTGTAGGGACGCGGTTGAGGCATGGGGGTTCTCGATTACCGTGGTGAATCTGTCATTGCAGTATCGCCTGACCGACCGCCTTCGCGGGCAAGCCTCGCTCCTACAGATCACCTGGACCTGTAGGAGCGAGGCTTGCCCGCGAAGACGTCAGCACAGAGAACACAACTTCTGGATCAGTCTTCCAGCAGCTCTTCAGCCTGACCCAGGATGTTTTCCAAGGTGAAGCCGAACTCTTCGAACAAGGCCGACGCAGGCGCCGACTCGCCATAGGTGGTCATGCCGATCACGCGACCTTCCAGGCCGACGTACTTGTACCAGTAGTCGGCGTGGGAAGCTTCGATGGCGATACGGGCGCTGACCTGCAACGGCAGAACCGATTGCTTGTAGCCGGCGTCCTGGGCATCGAACACGCTGGTGCAAGGCATGGAAACCACACGCACCTTGCGGCCCTGCTCGCTCAATTTGTCGAAGGCCTGAACGGCCAAGCCGACTTCGGAACCTGTGGCGACCAGGATCAGCTCAGGCTCGCCCGCGCAGTCCTTCAGCACGTAGCCGCCACGGCTGATATCACCGATCTGCAGGGCATTGCGGGTTTGATGCTGCAGGTTCTGACGCGAGAAGATCAGGGCCGACGGACCGTCCTTGCGCTCCAGCGCGTACTTCCAGCACACCGCCGATTCAACGGCATCGGCTGGACGCCAGGTGTCGAGGTTCGGCGTGCAGCGTAGGCTGGCCAGTTGCTCGATTGGCTGGTGAGTCGGGCCGTCTTCGCCCAGACCGATGGAGTCGTGGGTGTAGACGTGGATCACGCGCTGCTTCATCAAGGCCGACATGCGCACGGCATTGCGAGCGTATTCCATGAACATCAGGAAGGTCGCGCCGTAAGGCACCAGGCCGCCGTGCAGGGCGACGCCGTTCATGATGGCGGTCATGCCGAACTCGCGCACGCCGTAGTACATGTAGTTGCCGCTGGCATCTTCAGCGGTGACGCCTTTGCAGCCTTTCCACAGGGTCAGGTTGGAACCGGCCAGGTCGGCCGAACCACCGAGGAACTCTGGCAACAGTGGGCCGAACGCGTTCAGGGCATTCTGGCTGGCTTTACGGCTGGCGATGGTTTCACCCTTGGCAGCCACTTCGGCGATGTAGGCATCGGCCTTTTCGCTGAAGTCAGCCGGCAGTTCACCGCTCAGACGACGGATCAGCTCGTTGGCTTCGGTCGGGAACGCTGCGGAGTAGGCGGCGAAACGCTGGTCCCACTCGGCTTCAACGGCGCGACCGGCTTCTTTGGCATCCCACTCGGCGTAGATGTCAGCCGGGACTTCGAATGGACCGTGGTTCCACTTCAAGGCTTCACGGGTCAGGGCGATTTCCGCGTCACCCAGTGGGGCGCCGTGGCAGTCTTCCTTGCCTTGCTTGTTCGGCGAGCCGAAACCGATGGTGGTCTTGCAGCAGATCAGGGTTGGCTGCTCGCTTTTGCGGGCCGTCTCGATCGCGGTCTTGATTTCTTCCGGGTCGTGACCGTCGACATTGCGGATCACTTGCCAGTTGTAGGATTCGAAACGCTTGGGCGTGTCGTCGGTGAACCAGCCTTCGACTTCGCCATCAATGGAGATGCCGTTGTCATCGTAGAAGGCGATCAGTTTACCCAGGCCCAGGGTGCCGGCCAGGGACGCGACTTCGTGGGAAATGCCTTCCATCATGCAGCCATCACCCAGGAACACATAGGTGTGGTGGTCGACGATGTTGTGGCCAGGACGGTTGAACTGCGCCGCCATGACCTTTTCAGCCAGGGCAAAACCCACGGCATTGGCCAGGCCCTGACCCAGTGGACCGGTGGTGGTCTCGACGCCTGGGGTGTAACCGAACTCCGGGTGACCCGGGGTGCGGCTGTGCAACTGGCGGAAGCTCTTCAGGTCGTCGATGGTGACGTCGTAGCCGGTCAGGTGCAGCAGCGAATAGATCAGCATCGAACCGTGACCGTTGGACAGCACGAAGCGGTCACGGTCGGCGAACGATGGATTGCTTGGGTTGTGCTTGAGGTAGTCGCGCCACAGCACTTCGGCGATATCCGCCATACCCATAGGGGCACCTGGATGGCCGCTGTTGGCTTTTTGCACGGCATCCATGCTGAGGGCACGAATGGCGTTGGCACGCTCACGACGGCTAGGCATCGCTGATCTCCTGGGAATTCTGAAACGAGAGTGAATAAACGAAACGGAAAAAAGGCGAGCATTTTCCCTCACCCGGACGCCTCGGGGCAATGACAGATAGTCATCTGGAGGCGTTTTTCCAATGGATAACGACGGTTTGGGCTGATGAAACCTTTCCGCCATTCGTTTGTTGACTGAAGCTAACGTTAAGAAGTGCCATCTATCGAGCAATATCAAAACTTTTTGATATTGCTCTTGCGATGCCACCGGTGCGTGACTAGACTGCCGGCCTTATGAACCTACGCGTGCCTTCCATTCGCCATGACGACTGCGATGAGCTGGCGGCCCTCTGCAAGGCCGGCGGCGATCCGCTGCGCCTGAATGTCCTGCGCGCGTTGGCCAACGATTCGTTTGGCGTGCTGGAGCTGGCGCAGATTTTCGGCATCGGCCAGTCGGGCATGAGTCACCACCTCAAGGTCCTGGCCCAGGCCGACCTGGTGGCAACCCGTCGCGAAGGCAATGCGATTTTTTACCGTCGTGCCCTGCCCCATACCGACCTGCTGGGCGGCAAGCTGCACGCAGCCCTGCTCGAGGAAGTGGATGACCTGACCTTGCCTGCCGACGTGCAGTCGCGCATCGCCCAGGTCCACGGGCAAAGGGCCGCAGCCAGTCAGGATTTTTTCTCACGGGTCGCGGAGAAGTTTCGTGCCCAGCAAGACCTGATCGCCGGTCTGCCGCAATACGGCGACAGCGTGGTGGCCCTGCTCGAGAAGCTGAGTTTCGGCGAAGGTGCGACCGCCATTGAAGTCGGCCCCGGGGACGGTGCCTTTCTACCGGAATTGGCGCGCCGCTTCACCCAAGTTACGGCGCTGGACAACAGCCAGGCGATGCTCGAACTGGCGCGCCAGGTGTGCGAACGCCAGGCGTTGGGCAATGTCAGCCTGCAATTGGCCGATGCCTTGAACGGCGTGAGCCTCAAGGCCGATTGCGTTGTATTGAACATGGTCTTGCACCATTTCGCCGCGCCGGCCGATGCACTCAAGCACATGGCCAATTTGCTGCAACCAGGCGGTAGCCTGTTGGTGACAGAGTTATGCAGCCACAACCAGAGTTGGGCCAAGGAGGCCTGCGGTGATCTCTGGCTGGGGTTTGAACAGGACGATCTGGCCCGTTGGGCCACCGCTGCGGGACTCGTTCCCGGGGAAAGCCTCTATGTAGGCTTACGTAATGGTTTCCAGATTCAGGTCCGCCATTTTCAGCGACCGGCTGGCGACACTCACCATCGGTAATTTCAGGAAAACATCGAGATGAGCGAATACTCCCTTTTCACCTCCGAGTCCGTGTCTGAAGGGCATCCGGACAAAATCGCCGACCAGATTTCTGATGCGGTGCTGGACGCCATCATCGCTGAAGACAAGTTCGCCCGTGTGGCGTGCGAGACTCTGGTGAAAACGGGCGTAGCGATCATTGCCGGCGAAGTCACCACTTCGGCCTGGGTTGACCTGGAGCAGATCGTTCGTGACGTGATCACCGACATCGGCTACACCAGCTCCGACGTGGGTTTCGACGGTGCGACCTGCGGCGTGATGAACATCATCGGCAAGCAGTCCCCTGACATCAACCAGGGTGTCGACCGCGCCAAGCCTGAAGATCAGGGTGCCGGCGACCAGGGCCTGATGTTCGGCTACGCCAGCAACGAAACCGACGTGTTGATGCCAGCGCCGATCACCTTCTCGCACCAGCTTGTGCAAAGGCAAGCCGAGGCCCGCAAATCCGGCCTGCTGCCTTGGCTGCGTCCGGACGCCAAGTCGCAAGTGACTTGCCGTTATGAAGGCGGCAAGGTTGTCGGCATCGACGCCGTGGTTCTGTCGACCCAGCACAACCCGGACGTCTCGTACAACGACCTGCGCGAAGGCGTGATGGAGCTGATCGTCAAGCACGTGCTGCCTGCCGAGCTGCTGTCCAAAGACACCCAGTTCCACATCAACCCGACTGGCCAGTTCATCATCGGCGGCCCAGTGGGCGACTGCGGCCTGACCGGTCGCAAGATCATCGTCGACACCTACGGCGGCATGGCCCGTCACGGCGGTGGCGCGTTCTCCGGCAAGGATCCATCGAAGGTTGACCGTTCGGCGGCCTACGCCGGTCGTTACGTGGCCAAGAACATCGTCGCGGCTGGCCTGGCCGAGCGCTGCGAGATCCAGGTGTCCTACGCCATCGGCGTCGCCCAACCGACTTCGATCTCGCTGAACACCTTCGGCACCGGCAAGATCAGCGATGACAAGATCATCAAACTGGTCCGCGAAGTGTTCGACCTGCGTCCATACGCGATCACCAAGATGCTCGACCTGCTGCACCCGATGTACCAGGAAACCGCGGCATACGGCCACTTCGGCCGCATCCCGGGCACCAAGACCGTGGGCGACGACACCTTCACCACGTTCACCTGGGAAAAAACCGACCGCGCCGACGCCCTGCGTTCCGCTGCCGGCCTGTAAGCCCTTCCCGGCTGCACCAAAAGCCCCGCACGGTTTTCCGTGCGGGGCTTTTTTTGCTTTTGGCTTTGCACCGCGTCGTCCCCTTCGCGAGCAGGCTCGCTCCCACAATGGAATGCATTTTCCTGTGGGAGCGAGCCTGCTCGCGATGAGGTCAGCCCAGGCAACAAAAATATTTGGCAAAACACCCGCGAAATGCCCATTCCACACTGACCTAGCCTTCAAGCTCTCCACCAATGAGCAAGGAAGCTCGCGATGCCCCTCACCCTGCGCCTGTTTTTCACCTGCCTGCTGACCCTTTTCTGCCTCAACGCCAACGCCACCCAATGCCCCGACTGGCCTCCAGAACGCGCCCTCAACGAAGTCGCCACTGTGCAAAAACAAATCGATCGCTGGGACGACAGCTATCACCGCGAAGGAAAGCCACTGGTCGCCGACGAACTCTATGACCAATCCCGCGCACGCTTCGCCCAATGGCGCCAATGCTTCAACCTGTACGCCACAACCAATCCGTTAGGTACTGCACGCGGCAAAATCGCCCACCCCATTGCCCACACCGGTCTGGATAAGTTGGACGATGAGCCAGCCGTCGAACGCTGGCTACGTGATCGCAAGGACGTCTGGGCCCAACCCAAGGTCGATGGCGTTGCCGTGACGTTGATTTATCGCAATGGCTTGCTGACCCAGGCGATCAGCCGGGGTGACGGTTCGCATGGCCAGGACTGGACCGCTTCGGCACGACAGATTGCGGCCATCCCCCAACAACTGTCGCAACCGTTGGACCTGCTGGTGCAAGGCGAGCTCTACTGGCGCCTGCCGGAGCATGTACAGGCCCAGGCCGGCAGCCTTAATGCCCGCACCACGGTCGCAGGTTTGATGAATCGCAAGACTTTGAGCGAGGAACAGGCAACCGGGATCGGCCTATTTGTCTGGGATTGGCCCCAAGGTCCGGCGTCCCTGCCAGAGCGCGCCGCGGTGCTGGATAAGCTGGGCTTTCCAGACACAGCCCCGTACAGCCAACCGATCAGCACCTTGACCGATGCGCAGCGCTGGCGTGATCACTGGTATCGCTCGCCCCTGCCATTCGCCAGCGACGGCATCGTCCTGCGACAAGGTCAACGCCCCAGCGCCGAACGCTGGCAAGCCAAGCCGCCCTATTGGAGCACTGCCTGGAAGTACCCTTTCGCCCAGGCGCTGGCGGAGGTGCGCAAGGTTCACTTCAAGATCGGCCGAACCGGGCGGATCACCCCGGTACTGGAACTGGTGCCAGTCACGCTCGATGACCGGCAGATCAAGCGTGTCAGCGTAAGCTCCCTGCAGCGCTGGCAAGCACTGGACATACGGCCGGGCGATCAGGTCGCCATCAGCCTGGCGGGCCTGACCATTCCCAGGTTGGACAGTGTCGTATTGCGCAGCACTGAACGCCTGAGCCTGAATGTGCCCCAGGCAGAGGATTTTCATCCGCTGAGCTGCTGGCAGCCGACATCGGGATGCGAAAGTCAGTTTCTCGCGCGCCTGGCCTGGCTCAGTGGCAAACAAGGCCTGGCCTTGCCAGGTGTCGGCCCCGGTACTTGGGAAAAACTGCTTGAAGCAGATCGCCTCGGCAGTCTGTTGGAATGGTTGACCCTCGATGCCCAAGAGCTTGCTAACATTGACGGTTTCGGCGAACGCAGTGCAACGCGCCTTGCTTCCAGCTTCGATACTGCCCGGCAACGCCCATTCGCTCATTGGCTCAAAGCGCTGGGCATGCCGCCGACAGGCCAGGCACGCCTCGCCAACTCATGGCCGCTACTGGCACAACGCGACACCGAGCAGTGGCAGGCCGAAGCCGGGATCGGACCGGGACGGGCAGCGCAATTGAGCGCATTTTTTCGCGACCCACAGGTTCTGGCCCTGAGAGAAACATTACAAGCTGCCGGGATTGACGGCTTTTAGCGCCACCAATCCCGGCAGCCCGGGAACCCGTTAGTACCGATGGGCTCAAACAAGCCATCGCCGCATCGACACGATTGCCTTTGACATGGAGTTTATATGAAACGTCTTTTACCGCTCGCCCTGCTGGCACTTTGCAGCGCAATGGCCGCCCCGCTGATGGCCGCCGAAGAGGCGCCGGAGCTGACCGGATGCGCCGCCAAGAAACAAGACATCATCAACCAGATCGAACTGGCCAAGTCCCACGGCAATGCCGACCAACAAGCAGGCCTGGAAAAAGCCCTGAGCGAAGTCACCGCCAATTGCACCGACGCCTCACTGAAAAAAGAGCGCGAAAACAAAGTGCTCGAAGCCAAGCACGAAGTCAGCCAGCGTCAGGCCGATCTCGACAAAGCCATGAAGAAAGGCGACCCGGAGAAGATCAATAAGCGCAAAGACAAACTCGCCGAGTCCCGCAAGCAATTGCAGGAAGCGGTCGACGAGCTGGATAAATAAGGCGGGCGGATCGCTTTTTGTGGCGAGGGGATTTATCCCCGTTGGGCTGCGAAGCGGCCCTGAAAAATGGGACTGCTACGCAGTCCAACGGGGATAAATCCCCTCGCCACATTTAAAGCAGTTCGCTAATCAATGATCCCGAAACTGTTTATGACACGCGCTGCAAGCATCTTCGACCTTCTGCACCGCCGGGCCCAGGTTGCTGGCCTTGTAGGGTTGAACCTGACTGGCGATCACCAATTCACCGGTGGCGCTTTCAAGATCGCGGGCCATTGCCTGAAAGCGTGCCTGTTGTTCCCATACATCGCTTTTGGCACTGGTGTGGTCTTCTTCACGCACCTGCGGGAAATGCTTCCACGGCTCGCGAGACAACGTGTCGAGTTTTACCGCACCGTCGGCGAATTTCGGGCCATCGAACGGAATACGGCCACGCAACATGCCACCCAGGTCTTCACCGGTCTTGAGCATTTGCTTGAAAATGGCTTTGCGCTGACCGAGCGGCGAGTTGGGGTCGACACCGCCACACGCGGACAACGTCAGACAGGCCAGCAATACAACAGTAAGTCTTTTAAGAGTCATGGTGGCTTCAGGTCACGGGAAACGGCGGCCAGTATCCTCGCCTCTTCGGCAAACACCAATAGCCCTATTATCAATAAGGGTTGCCTGAGGGCATGGAGCACTCAGGCAACCGGCAAAGGAATTACTCCATGAACAGCCGTATCAAGGCATGGCGTCGCAGCCTGGCCTGGACCTTGCCCATGGTGGCCCTGCTTGCAGGCTGCACCGGTGGCGACAAACAACAACCGAAAACCCATGCCTTGGCCACCTATTCCAGTGCCACATGGGAAGCACTGCCGACGGTCAGTGACAGCGACCTCGTCGCCGGTTTCGGATCATGGCGCAGCGCCTGCACGCGACTCAAGGCCGACCCGGTCTGGGGCGGCACCTGCGCGGCAGCGACCAATGTGCCGCAAACCGCCGGCGACATTCGCGGCTTCCTCAAGCAGAACCTCGATGTCTACGGCCTGCGCGCCGCCAACGACAACCCCAACGGCCTGATCACCGGTTACTACGAACCGGTCTACCCCGGCAGCCTGACCCAGACCGCCAGCGCCAACATCCCGGTGTACGGCGTGCCCGAAGACATGATCATCGTCTCCCTCGACAGCATTTACCCGGAGCTCAAGGGCAAACGCTTGCGCGGTCGACTGGAAGGTCGCGTGCTCAAGCCTTACGACGATGCGGCAACCATTGAAACCAAAGGGGTCAAGGCACCGGTGGTGGCCTGGCTGACCGATCCGATGAACCTGCAATTCCTGCAAATCCAGGGTTCAGGTCGCATTCAACTCGACAACGGGCGTCAACTGCGCATCGCCTACGCCGACCAGAATGGTCACCCGTACCGCCCCATCGGACGCTGGTTGGTAGAGCAAGGCGAGTTGAAGAAGGAAGACGTGACCATGGGCGCAATCAGCGCCTGGGCCAAGGCCAACCCATCGCGTATTCCGGAACTGTTGGGCAGCAACCCAAGCTATGTGTTTTTTACTCGTAACCCGGACAGCAACGAAGGGCCTCGCGGCTCGTTGAACGTACCGTTGACAGCAGGTTATAGCGCAGCGGTGGATCGCAAGGTCATTCCGCTGGGCAGCCTGTTGTGGTTATCCACAACCAAACCGGACGGCACAGCGCTGGTACGACCGGTGGCGGCGCAGGACACCGGCGGCGCCATCGCCGGCGAAGTGCGGGCGGATCTGTTCTGGGGTACAGGCGAAGCGGCCGGGCAACTGGCCGGGGATATGAAGCAGCAAGGGCAGATCTGGATGTTGTGGCCCAAAGGCGCGGCGTTGCCGCAAGTGCCGCAGGTGGCCGATACGGTTAAATGAATCCCGTAGGAGCCGGCTTGCTGGCGATACAGGCGTGTCAGTAAACGCTGATGTCGATTGATACGCCGCTATCGCCAGAAAGCCGGCTCCTACAGGCCTCCAGCGGCCTTAGACCGACACCACGAAAAACGCCGCAATCAACCCCATCCCCACAAACCACACCAGCGACCGCAAAATCGCCCAGTCCGCCAGGTAGCAAATGATGTACAGCAGCCGACTGGTAATGAACAAAACCGACAGCACATTGATCGTCACCAACTCCGCATTGCCGACCAGATGCGCGACGATCACCGCCGCCGCGAATGCTGGCGTCACTTCGAAACTGTTCAATTGCGCCGCATGGGCACGCCTGGCCAAACCATTGAGTGACTCTAGAAAATCCCGGGGGTCATGGTTGTCTTGCAGACGATACCCGCCACTGGCCTTGGCAATGCCCGTACAGACATAGGGCAGGAAAATCGCGATCAAAATGCACCACAGAGCAACCGTCATAACGCAGTCCCTTCTTCAGGTTTTCAGAGCAGTCAGAATTTCATCACCAGCATGCCGATCAATACCAACCCACAGGCTAAGAGCCTTGGCCCACCGAAAGGTTCTTTCAAATAGCGCATGCCGAACAGCACCACCAGGATCACGCTGATCTCGCGCAAAGCCGCCGCTTCGGCAATCGACCCCAGCTGCATGGCCCAGAGCACCAGAGCGTAGCTGAACAACACGCAGAACCCGACCGCCAGTCCCAATCGCCACTGCTCGCGCCAGAACAACTTGAACGCCGGCCGCTTGCGCACCCAGGCGAGCAAGGGGAAAGGCCAGGCGCTGAGCAGCGTCACCCAGACCAGGTAGTCCAGTGGATGCGACCAGCGTCGCAGTGCCTGGCCGTCGATGAAGGTGTAGCAACCGATGCACAGGCCGATCAGCGCCACCACCGGCAACATCGACCAAGGCAGGCGCGCTCCGCCGCCGCCCTGCCACAGCAGGCACAACATGCCCAGCGGAATCAGCAAGATCCCGAAGATCTGCTGATGGGTCAGCGCCTCCCCGGCGAAGATCAATGTCAGCGCCAGCACCACCAGCGGCGATAAGCCGCGCATCAGTGGGTAGACCAGTCCGAGGTCGCCGACCCGATAGGCCTGGATCAACAGGTAGCGATAGAGCAACTCGAAGGCCGCCGAGGCCAGAATCCACGGCCAGATATCCAACGGCGGCAGCGCCACGACCGGCAGCATCACAGCGACAAACAACATCGCCACGCTGTCCATGCAGGCCACCACCAGCAACCGTTCGGCGCTGAATTTGATCAGGGTATTCCACGCCGCATGCAACAGCGCCGCCACCAACACCAGTGCTGTTGCAAGCACGGCACACTCCTTATTGTTACCCGCACCACCTGTAGGAGCCGGCTTGCTGGCGATGGCGCCCTCAAAAATCGCCATCGCCAGCAAGCCGGCTCCTACAGAAGTGGAGAATTGATTCGCGATGTGTCAGCAGCTGTTTATACTGCAACCGACCACGCCGCACTCAGTTGCGCACAGACTAATTCCAATAAAATCTGCCCTTGGCCGCTCTCATCAAGAATGGCCTTCGGCATGCGTATGCCTGATCACAGCGTCAAGACTACCGACAGAGACCTTGCGCATGCCACTCGCCTTGCTTGCCCTCGCTGTTGCCGCGTTCGGCATCGGCACCACTGAATTCGTCATCATGGGCCTGCTGCCCGATGTTGCCCGCGACCTCGCGGTGAGCATTCCCCATGCGGGGTTGTTGATCACCGGCTATGCATTGGGCGTGGTATTCGGGGCACCGATCCTCGCGGTCGGCACCGCCAACATGCCGCGCAAAGCCACGTTGCTGGGCATGACCCTGATGTTCATCCTCGGCAACATGCTCTGCGCCTTGGCACCGAACTACGCCACGCTGATGGCCGCTCGCGTGATTACCGCACTGTGCCACGGTGCATTTTTCGGCATCGGCTCGGTGGTGGCCGCCGGGCTGGTGGCCCCGAACAAACGGGCCCAGGCGATTGCGATGATGTTCACCGGCCTGACCCTGGCCAACGTTTTGGGAGTGCCATTGGGCACCGCGCTGGGACAATACGCCGGCTGGCGCTCGACCTTCTGGGTGGTGTCGGTGATCGGTGTGATCGCCGCCATTGCCCAGTGGGTCTGGCTGCCGAAAAACATTGCGATGGACAAAGCCAACCTCGCCAGCGAATTCAAAGTGTTGGGCAAGGCCAACGTGCTGCTGGCGCTGGGCATGAGCGTGCTGGCCTCGACCAGCCTGTTCAGCGTTTTCACTTACATCGCACCGATCCTGCAAGACATCACCGGCGTCAGCCCCCATGGCGTGACCATCATGCTGCTGTTGTTCGGCGTGGGTTTGACGGCCGGCAGCATGCTCGGTGGCCGCCTGGCAGACAGTCGCTTGCTGCCTTCACTGGTCGGCATGGCGTTGGCCGTGGTGCTGGTATTGGCCGCCTTCAGCCAGACCAGTCACTCGGTGATACCGGCGGCGGTGACCTTGGTGCTGTGGGGGATTTTTGCGTTCGCCCTGTGTCCGATCCTGCAACTGCTGATCATCGACCAAACCCATGAAGCTCCCAACCTGGGCTCGACCCTGAACCAGAGCGCGTTCAATCTCGGCAACGCGGCTGGCGCCTGGATTGGCGGACTGGTGGTGGCCAGCGGCGCCGACCTGGCGGATTTGCCATGGACAGGCGCACTGGTCAGCGGGTTGACGGTGCTGACCGCGCTGTTCTTCATCTACCTGCAGCGTCGCGCTACGGCTGCGGTGAACGTGCCGAGCTGATTACTGTTTGATCTTTCGCGGATCGGGCTCCTGGCCCTGATCCGCTGCTTTTTTTGGCGGCCCGCTCTCACTGCGAATTTGCGCGTGACTGATCAACGCGAAGATAAAGCTGCCTCCGATGATGTTCCCCACCAGCGTGGGCCCGGCGAACACCAGCCAGAAGTCCTTCCACGGCAATTCACCGGCAAACACCAGGTACGAAACCTCCAGCGAACCGACCACGATGTGAGTGAAATCCCCCAGTGCCATGAAATAGGTGATGAGGATGATGATCCACATCTTGGCGCTCTCCATGGACGGGATCATCCAGACCATGGTGGCAATCATCCAGCCGGAAATAATGCCTTTGGCGAGCATCTGGCTGGGAGGGTTTTCCATGACCTTGCGCCCGATGTCGAGGAAGGCTACATCGGTCTTGCTGTCGAAAATCGGCAGCTCCAGCATCACATAGGCCACCAGCAAGGTGCCGCACAGATTTCCGAACAACACCACCGACCACAAACGGAGCAATCGACCGAAATTGCCCAGCGTCGGCTTGCTCATGATCGGCAGCACAGCCGTCAGGGTGTTTTCAGTGAACAGTTGCTGGCGGGCGAGGATTACCGCGAGAAACCCGGCGCAGTAGCCAAAACTGGCAATCACCTTGAAACCTTCACCCTCCGGCAAACGGGAATTGAGCAGGCCCATGCCCATCAAGGACAGGCCCATGGTCAACCCGGCGGCCAATGCCGACCACCACAGCGCGGCGATGCTGCGCTCCAGTTCCTGGTCACCTTGGGTGCGGATGATTTCATGCAAAACCGCCGCTCGGGGCGGCTGGCTCTTCTCGACTTCGTGCTTTTCCTTGGGCGAGAGGTCGGGGGTCTTGCCTTCTGTTGACATAGTCATGGTGTCAGCCAACCGTAGGGTGTCATTTAGCTACGACACGTACGATTCGGCACTGTTCACCTATCTCATAAACGAAACAACTCCTGTAGGAGCGAGGCTTGCCCGCGAAGGCGTCGCCTTTATCACCATTGAAACCGAGGTGAACCCTTCGCGGGCAAGCCTCGCTCCTACGGATCCTGCATCATGCGACGGTTTCGTCATCCTTGAACTGGTCTTTGACGTACTTGATCTCGGTCCGGCCGTGCGCTGCGGGTAAGCCGTCTTCGCCCAGGTTGACGAAGACCATCTTCTCCACCGTCAGGATGCTTTTACGGGTGATCTTGTTGCGCACTTCACACGTCAGGGTGATCGAGGTGCGACCGAATTCCGTGGCGGTAATGCCCAGCTCGATGATGTCGCCCTGGCGCGAAGCGCTGACGAAGTTGATTTCGGAAATGTACTTGGTGACAACGCGTTGGTTGCCCAACTGGACGATGGCATAGATCGCCGCTTCTTCGTCGATCCAGCGCAGAAGACTGCCGCCGAACAGCGTGCCGTTGGGGTTGAGGTCTTCGGGCTTGACCCATTTGCGGGTGTGGAAATTCATGTTCACTCCTGAGCGTCTTGCCGAATGATGAACGGTATCTTGGCAGACCCCGGGCCAGAGCTCTATTCGGCATCTTCTATGGCCACCATTACCGTTCGCACACTGACCGACAGAAACCCTTTGGAAGATGAGCATAGACGGCTATAATCGCCCCCGTTTCAAAACGGTAACCTGCACTTGCTACCGTTTTCCCGCCACCTGTCCGAGGGGCGCTGCAGCAGGCTAGACCTGTCAGGCTCGGATGGGGCGTTGCCAGGCCTTGAACGGCCCGACACTAAACGCACAACGGCGCCCATTCGCATACTTTACGAATGGAGGCTCTTCATGAGCGCTGTTATCACGCCTGCAGATTTTAACGATTACAAAGTCGCCGACATGTCCCTGGCTGCCTGGGGCCGTCGCGAAACCATCATCGCCGAATCCGAAATGCCGGCCCTGATGGGTCTGCGCCGCAAGTACTCCGAAGAGCAACCGCTCAAGGGCGCGAAGATCCTCGGCTGCATCCACATGACCATTCAGACTGCCGTGCTGATCGAAACCCTGGTTGCCCTGGGTGCCGAAGTGCGCTGGTCGTCCTGCAACATTTTCTCGACTCAGGACCAGGCTGCCGCTTCCATCGCTGCTGCCGGTATCCCGGTTTTCGCCTGGAAAGGTGAAACCGAGCAAGAGTACGAGTGGTGCCTGGAGCAAACCATCCTGAAAGATGGCGCGCCTTGGGATGCCAACATGATCCTCGACGACGGCGGCGACCTGACCGAGCTGCTGCACAAGAAGTACCCACAGGTACTGGATCGCGTACACGGCGTGACCGAAGAAACCACCACCGGCGTTCACCGCCTGCTGGACATGCTGGCCAAGGGCGAACTGAAGATCCCGGCCATCAACGTCAACGACTCGGTAACCAAGAGCAAGAACGACAACAAGTACGGCTGCCGTCACAGCCTGAACGATGCGATCAAGCGCGGTACCGACCACCTGCTGTCCGGCAAACAAGCGCTGGTTATCGGTTACGGTGATGTGGGCAAGGGCTCGGCTCAGTCCCTGCGTCAGGAAGGCATGATCGTCAAGGTCTCCGAAGTCGACCCGATCTGCGCCATGCAAGCCTGCATGGATGGCTTCGAACTGGTTTCGCCATTCATCGACGGGATCAACGACGGCACCGAAGCCAGCATCGACAAGGCGCTGCTGGGCAAGATCGACCTGATCGTGACCACCACCGGTAACGTCAATGTTTGCGACGCGAACATGCTCAAGGCCCTGAAGAAGCGCGCTGTTGTCTGCAACATCGGCCACTTCGATAACGAAATCGACACCGCTTTCATGCGCAAGAACTGGGCATGGGAAGAAGTGAAGCCGCAGGTTCACAAGATCCACCGTACCGGTGCTGGCAGCTTCGACCCACAGAACGACGACTACCTGATCCTGCTGGCCGAAGGCCGTCTGGTTAACCTGGGCAACGCCACTGGCCACCCAAGCCGCATCATGGACGGTTCGTTCGCCAACCAGGTACTGGCGCAGATCTTCCTGTTCGGCCAGAAGTACGCCGACCTGTCGCCAGCCCAGAAAGCCGAGCGCCTGACCGTTGAAGTACTGCCGAAGAAGCTCGACGAAGAAGTGGCCCTGGAAATGGTCCGCGGTTTCGGCGGCGTTGTGACAAAACTGACCAAGACCCAGGCCGACTACATCGGCGTGACCGTCGAAGGTCCGTTCAAGCCGCACGCTTACCGCTACTGATTCGCTCACAGGCGATACTGGGGTTATGCAACTCCGTGTCGCCTGTATCGCCAGCAAGTCGGCTCCTACAACGGATCGGTCGTGCGCGATTGCGTGTACGACACCTCCCTGTAGGAGCCGGCTTGCTGGCGATTGCGAACAAACCGGCCCCACAGGCTTACGCGTTTCCAAGGATATGACCATGTCCCAAGATCGTCGCTACAGCTTCGAGTTCTTCCCTACGAAGACCGACGCTGGGCATGAAAAGCTGATCGCCACTGCTCGTCAGTTGGCTACGTACAATCCAGATTTCTTCTCCTGCACCTACGGCGCTGGCGGTTCGACCCGTGATCGCACCCTCAACACCGTGTTGCAACTCGAAAGCGAAGTCAAAATCCCTGCCGCACCGCATCTGTCTTGCGTGGGCGACAGCAAGGACGACTTGCGCGGCCTGCTGAGCCAGTACAAGGCCGCCGGCATCAACCGTATCGTTGCTCTGCGCGGTGACCTGCCATCGGGCATGGGCATGGCCAGCGGCGAAATGCGCCACGCCAATGATCTGGTTGAATTCATTCGTGAAGAGACCGGCAATCATTTCCACATCGAAGTCGCCGCTTACCCGGAAATGCACCCGCAAGCGCGCAATTTCGAAGACGATATCGCCAATTTCGTGCGCAAGGCCAACGCCGGTGCCGACAGTGCGATCACCCAGTACTTCTTCAACGCCGACAGCTACTTCTACTTTGTCGAGCGTGTACGAGCACTGGGCGTGAACATCCCGATCGTGCCAGGCATCATGCCGATCACCAACTACAGCAAACTGGCTCGCTTCTCCGATGCCTGCGGTGCGGAAATCCCGCGCTGGATCCGCAAGCAACTGGAAGCGTACGGCGACGACACCCAAAGCATTCAGCGCTTTGGCGAGCAAGTCATCACCGAGATGTGCGAACGCCTGCTGCAGGGCGGCGCACCAGGGCTGCACTTCTACACACTCAATCAGGCTGAAGCGAGCCTGGCGGTGTGGAACAACCTGAAGTTGCCGCGCTAGTCATTGTTACAAGCAAGATCAAAAGATCGCAGCCTTCGGCAGCTCCTACATTGGAATGTGTAACTTCTGTAGGAGCTGCCGTAGGCTGCGATCTTTTTGCTTTCAACGCACTATTAATGTGCAGCAATCCACGGAGTTAGAGCATCTGCAGCCAGTTTCTGGCTCTTTCCCGTTTCTCGTCGTAATCTCAAGCCCATGCCTTTGATCACACAGTTAATCGCCGTGTTTGTCTTCACTTGCCTGAGCTTTGCAGCTCGAGGCGAGAAGTTGCGCATTGTCACGGAACCCTGGGCGCCTTACGTCTACGAAGAGAACGGTAAATCCCTTGGGTTGGACTACGAAACCACGGCGATTGTCTTCAAACGCCTGGGCATCGAGGTGGAGTGGCAGTTCCTGCCATGGAAACGTTGCCTGTCGATGCTCGAAACGGGTCAGGCCGATGGCGCGCTGGACATTTTCCACAGCGATGAGCGCGATGCGACCCTGCTCTACCCCAGCGAACCGCTGTCTGAAGTCCAGTTCGTGATGTTCTACGCCAACGAGCGGCCGCACCCCTTTCGTAGCCTCGACGAATTGCGCGGCCTCACCATAGGCACCTCACCGGGTTATCTGTACAGCCCGGATTTCAGGGAGTCGGCACTGTTCACCCGTGAGCCGGCACCCAGTCATGAAGCCAACTTCGGCAAACTGGTGCGTGGACGAATCGACCTGCTGATTACCGACCGCCGGGTGGGCCAGCATTTGCTCGACGAGCTGAACATCCGCGACAAAATTACCGAAAACCCAACCGTTATCAGCCAGCAGAGCCAGTTTCTTGCGGTACGCCGCAATGCCGGCATGGACTTGCTGGTGCAGCGCTTCGGTGCCGAACTCAAACGTTTCAAGCGCGAACCGGCCTACGCGGAGCTGAGCGCCCGTTACGGCGCCGCCCCGACAAACTCAACGAATGCCACGAGTGTCTCCATCAGCCATACAAAAACCGTTGAGCAGCAGGAAAGCGGCGCACAGTGATTGCTCTGTTATACTCCGGCCTTCCCGCCAGGCTCACGCCCGGACGCTCGGAATCGTTCTAGGCATCTCGACCCCGCTACAGCGCAGCTTTTCAGCCCGCGCGAGCGCTCCAGACGAGCTTTCGAAACCCAGCAGGACCGGACGGGATAGCGTCCTCTTAAACGCCATTCGCGCCAGGCAAGACTCCCATTGGGCCAAGCCCTAACTAAAACAGGATTACTCATGTCCTTTGCTTCCCTCGGTCTCTCCGAGGCTTTGGTCCGCGCCATTGAAGATGCGGGCTATACCGAGCCTACTCCGGTGCAACAGCGGGCCATTCCCGCCGTGTTGCAAGGTCGCGACCTGATGGTCGCGGCACAGACAGGTACTGGTAAAACCGGCGGTTTCGCCCTTCCAATCCTGGAGCGGTTGTTCCCCAACGGTCACCCGGACAAATCCCAGCGTCACGGCCCGCGCCAGCCGCGCGTTCTGGTCCTGACCCCCACTCGCGAACTCGCCGCGCAAGTGCACGAGAGCTTCAAGGTCTATGCCCGTGACCTGAAATTCGTCAGCGCCTGCATCTTCGGCGGCGTGGGCATGAATCCTCAGGTTCAGGCCATGTCCCGTGGTGTAGACGTGCTGGTGGCCTGCCCTGGCCGCTTGCTCGACCTCGCCGGACAAGGCAGCGTCGACCTGTCCCACGTGGAAATCCTCGTGCTGGACGAAGCCGACCGCATGCTCGACATGGGCTTCGTCCATGACGTGAAGAAAGTCCTGGCCCGTCTGCCGGCCAAACGGCAGAACCTGCTGTTCTCGGCCACGTTCTCCAAGGACATCACCGACCTCGCCGGCAAGCTGCTGCACAACCCGGAACGAATCGAAGTCACGCCGCCGAACACCACGGTCGAGCGTATCGAACAGCGTGTGTTCCGCCTGCCTGCCAGCCACAAGCGTGCGCTGTTGGCGCACCTGATCACCGCAGGCGCCTGGGAACAGGTGCTGGTGTTCACCCGCACCAAGCACGGCGCCAATCGCCTGGCCGAGTACCTGGACAAGCATGGCCTGAGCGCTGTTGCGATCCACGGCAACAAGAGCCAGAACGCCCGCACCAAAGCCCTGGCCGACTTCAAGGCCGGTACCGTGCGCATCCTGGTTGCCACCGATATTGCCGCGCGCGGCCTGGACATCGACCAGTTGCCTCATGTGGTCAACTTCGAACTGCCGAACGTTGACGAAGACTACGTGCACCGTATCGGTCGTACCGGCCGTGCCGGTCGCTCGGGCGAGGCGATCTCGCTGGTGGCCCCGGACGAAGAAAAACTGCTGAAAAGCATCGAACGCATGACCAAGCAGAAGATCGCCGATGGCGACCTGATGGGCTTCGATGCCAGCGCCGTGGAAGCTGAAAAACCGGAAGCCCGCGAACGTCCGGACATGCGCAACCCGCGCAATGCCCGTGGCCCGCGCGGCGACGGCCCGAACGGTGGTGGCGGCGGTCGTAAAGACAAGGGCAAGGACAAGGGCAAGGAAAAACCTGGCTCTGGCGAGAAAACCGAGCGCGGTGAGCGCCCTGCCCGTCAGCAAAAACCTCGTGAAGGCAGCCGTGAACAACGCCCAAGCCAGCCGCCACGCGCCGCAGCTGATCGTGCTCCAGACGAGTTCCTGGACGACGATATCGATAACTTCGGTAACCGCGTCGACTACGTGCCCAAGCAAGCCCCGGCTCCAGGCCGTGGCCGCCGTCCAGGTGCACCTGCCCAGGGCGCAGGCTCGGGCGCGCCACGGGGTGGCAAACCACAGGGTCGCCAGAACGGCCCGCGTAACAGCGATGGCGCCAGCACCGGTACACCACCGGGCAAACGCAGTGGTCCACGCAACGGTGCCCCGCGTGACGGCCAGGCCCGCCGCGAAGATTCGCGCAATCGCCGCCCGGCCCGTGACGACCAGTCCCGTGCCGAACCGGCCGTACAGAACCCACGCAGCGGGCCGAAGATCATGCACAAGGAGTCGAAAGCGGATCGCTTCCCGACACCTGAGCAATTGGATCAACTGCCTAGCCGCCCACGGGGCGAAAAACCAGCGTTGCTGACCCGCAATCGCTGATTTGTCGCAGTAATAAAAAATGCCCCGGCTCGAAAGACCCGGGGCATTTTTATGCCTCACCTTTGACCTGTAGGAGCAAGGCTTGCCCGCGATGGCGTCTTCAGGGGCACAATAGAAACCGAGGTGTACCCATCGCGAGCAAGCTTTGCTCCTACAGGGTGATGTGTATGCCAATAAAAAACGCCCGCGCTCGTAAGAGCAGCGGGCGTTTTTTGTCAGGCGCGAATGTTATTTCGCTTTGACACCTTCAAACGAGACGTACATTTCAACTGCATCGGACGATGGGCCCAGGTCCTTCTGCTTGCCGAAGTCGGAACGCTTCAG
This sequence comes from Pseudomonas putida, assembly GCF_050990305.1. Classification (GTDB taxonomy): domain Bacteria; phylum Pseudomonadota; class Gammaproteobacteria; order Pseudomonadales; family Pseudomonadaceae; genus Aquipseudomonas; species Aquipseudomonas putida_AH. The sequence goes on from NZ_CP158817.1 coordinate 6,180,896, forward strand.
GTCAAAGGTACCTTCGAAACCGGCGCGGTAGCCGCCCCATGGATCCTTGCCTTCACCCAGGAAAGTGGCCTTGACCACGATTGGCTTGGTCACGCCCAGGATGGTCAGGTCACCGGCCACGTCGGCGGTGTCTTTGCCTGCCGCGTTTTTACCGGTTGGCTTGACGCTGGTGGACACGAACGTCGCTTTGGTGCCGTTCAGGAAGTCTTTGCTGGAAATGTGCTTGTCACGTTCGGCGTTGTTGGTGAACACGCTGGCGGTGTTCACATTGAACTCGATCTTGCTGGCTTCAGGCTTGGCAGCGTCAAAGCTGAACTTGCCGTCGATGTCCTTGAACGTACCGGTGATGTAGCTGTAGCCCAGGTGGCTGATCTTGAAATCAACGAAGGCGTGCTGGCCTTCCTTGTCGACCACGTAATCAGCGGCCATTACGTTACCGGCGGACAACAGCGCGGAACCGATTGCCAGAGCGGCCAGAGTCTTTTTCAACATGCTTTGTTTTCCTTTGGAGTCGAGGTTGAACTTCAGGCTTTGCGACCCAGCATTCGCTTGAGGGTCACATCACGATCGATAAAGTGGTGCTTCAATGCTGCCAACGCATGGAGGACGGAAAAAATGACCACCACCCATGCCAGCCAGAGATGAATCACGCCAGCGGTATCTGCCTGGTCCGGTAGTCCGGACACCAGCGCAGGCACTTCAAACAGTCCAAACACCGGAATCCCGACACCTTCTGCGGTGGAAATCAGGTAACCGGCAATCATCACAGCGAACAGACTGAGATACAGGAAGCCATGGCCAAACTTGGCGCCCAGGCGCGTCATGCGGCTATAGCTGGACAAGGTCGGTGGCGGTGGGCTGATAAAACGCCACAACACCCGCAGCACCATCACACCCAGCAACACCAGGCCAATGCTCTTGTGCAGATCGGGTGCCTCTTTGCGCCAGGTGCTGTAGTAGTCGAGACCGACCATCCACAACCCCAACGCGAACAGACCGAACACCGCCAGTGCCACACCCCAGTGCATGACCATGCTGACCAAACCATAGCGGGAAGTAGAGTTACGTAGCTGCATTGCCCAAATCCTGTGAGAACTGCGAACCAAGACTAAAGAGTTATCTATCGAATTAAAGCGGAAAATTTTGCTTTGAAATATCGAGAAATACGATAAACAGTCTGAAATGAGCGTGTTAAGGCGAGATTAAAAGACCAAAGACGTCTAAAAATGTAGCCCAACCCAAGAACACCTCCACCCCAAAATTTATTCGAGCCTGGGCGATGGTTTTTCTTCAAGACGCAAAAACGCGACCTTTGAGGCGCTTTTTTTGTGCCTGGGCGTTGGTGATGCTCTCTCCCCTGACAGGCTCCACCTTCACCGATCCAGGGCTCTGAGTAGCTGCGGCGTCCTTTTCTGCCTGACGTCGATTTGAGATGAACACTATTAAGCTGAGCAATAAAAATATATCGTCATTTAAAAATTAAACTTTGATTACATGAGTATTCATCAGCTCATCAATCAAGGTGAAAACATGGCTATTACATCCACCCCTTTTCAAACAAACGGCTCATCCGTGCTGCCTCCCAACCAAAGAATGTCGGCAGAACAGTATCTAATGTCACAGAACGGGCGATTTCGATTGATATTGCAAGCCGATGGAAACTTGGTCATCACGGACAATGGTGCTATCGCCTGGGTTGCAGACGGCAATCAACCTTATAGTAGAACTTTGCATCCGAAAAAAATGCGTGAACCTCTGATGTTTGTTATCAGCAATAGTGGCTTTCTTTATGATCCATCCAGAAGGAGAACGTGGATTGCTGAAAGCACTCATAGCACTGATAAATCACTCTGGTACAACGCTTGTATGGTTATTCAGGATGACGGGAATCTGGTCATTTACGATCAGCGCACGGGAAATCCATGCTGGGCTCGTTTTGGATTTGTTCCAGGTCGTTCCCCCAAGCAAAGGCGTTTTTTTGAAATCCAAGGCATACCGTTCTTTAATTTTGAGTGGTAATTAGCCAATCGAGCTTAAACCCCAGATTACAATCAACCATTAATAAACCATAACAACTAATTGACTGAACACTCTGGTTTATAAGGATCCATTCTGCATTTGTGCGCTAGCTCAGCATCTCGCTTAGGAAGCATGTTCAACTTAAGAGGATCCCTACAATCACCGATTACACAACCAGAAAGTGAAACAAAAATCAAAAACATCAAAAGCAACTTCATATGTTTCTCCAATTTTTTGAAGAACATATACTTCTGACTCCGTTCTATCGATCATCTCAATCTGACAATTTTGTGAGAAATGTCTCGTATTTCGTGGAAGCCTGTAGGACTTGAAACCATGACTGCTTTTGCAGAGATGAGCACAGGCAACCGAATAAAAAAACGCGGCCCTAGGGCCGCGCTTTCTTTTACACCTGGACGTTACTGAGCCTTGGTCTCAGTAGTCGCTGCCGGTTTGGCCGCTGGCTTCTTCGCCGGTTCGGCTTTTTTCACCGGGGCCTTGGCAGGGGCTTTTTTGGCCTCGGTCTTGGTGGCCGGTTTTGCAGCCGCTTTGGCCGGTGCCTTTTTCGCAGGCTCAGCCTTCGCTGGGGTAGCAGGCTTCGGTGCTTCTACCGCAGCAGGTGCTGCTGCCGGCGCAGGAGCCGGGGCAGGCGCTGGAGCAACCGGTTCTGGCGCCTTCACCGGCTCTGGCTTCTTCTCGTCATCCGAGCCGCCAAACAGGTTGGTGAAGAAGTTGCCCTTCTTCGCCGCCACCGCACCGGCTGCCGCTGCGGCAGCCACTGGCGCGGCCTTCGCCGGTTCAAACGATTTGCCGGCTGCCAGGTCTTCAACCTGACCGGCCGCACGCTGACCCGTACGCAATGCGCCTTCCAGGGTGCCCGGGTACAAGGTGTCAGTGTGTTCGCCGGCAAAGGCTACACGCTGAACCGGACGCTCCCACAGGCGCCAGTATTTGCTGATCTGGCCGGGACCGAAGGCCAGGTAAGCACCGCCCATCGAAGGGTCGGTGCTGTAGCGACGGATTTCATAACCGGTGAACGAGCCGCGTGCCTCTGGATAAAACGCGTGCAGACGGATCAGTACCTGGTCGGCCATCTGCTTGTCGCCGAAGGCCTGCATCACCCGGGCGTTGTCGCCGGACAGGTTGATCACCACATTGGCACCGCCCTTCAGGGCTGGCTCGACCCACAACATGCCCAGGCCGGTGTTGCTGTAGATTTCACCGGACATCCGAGCCTTGGGCTCCCATACCGGCGTCTTGAACTTCAGCATGATCTGGTCGCGCCAACCGTAGTTGGTGCCTTTGATCGCAGCCTGGTGCTGGGCGTCCAGCGCCGGGGTCATCTGGATTTTGTTCAGGGCACGCAGCGGTACGGCCAGTACCACATAGTCAGCCTTGTAATCGGTGCTGCCAGCCTTGACCGTGACGCCGTCCTTGTCCTGAATGACGGACGAGACCGGGGAACTGGTCTTGATGGTTTTCAGCTGTTTGACGAAGGCCTGAGCCAGCACCGGGCTGCCACCGACCAGACGCGAAGCGCGCAGATCACGGTCGGAGACGCCACGGTAAACGCGATTTTGCTGAGCGAAGTACAGCAGCGACAGGCGCGAAGGCTCGTCATAACGGGTACGAATCTGCTGGTTCACCAATTGACGGGCCGTGGCCGGCAGGTTCAGGCGGTCAAGCCAGTTGGACACGTTGATCTGGTCCAGCGAGTACAGCGTATTGTTGGCAGCCGGGTTCTGCGGGTCTTCGATCGAACGCGCCAGATCGTCCAGGGTCTTTTCGTAGCGCTTGAGCGCTTCGGCAGTCGCCGGGTCCTTGGTCGCCAGGTCGGCAGCGCTGTAATACACGCCGTCGATCAGATAACCGGGGGTCCGTACAAACTCAGGGGCTGGCGTAGTGCTCAGCTTGAAGGTCGATACATACTTGTTCAGGACCGGTTGGGCCTTGTCGTTGCCGATCCACTCGCTGGTGGCCATGCCGGAACGACCGCCCAGGGTCGGCTTGGCTTCCAGCAGCGTGACCTGCCAGCCCTTGTTTTGCAGCTCATAAGCAGCCGTGAGGCCCGAGACCCCACCACCGACCACGATCGCGGTTTTATCCTTGGCCAGCGCAGACACGCTGAAAAGCCCCAACATCACCAGCGCACAGGCGCGCAGCCATCCGACAGACATTCAGCGAACTCCGGAAATACACGAAAAAATAGCGGTTTGGCGAGCCAGGCGGCTCAAGAACCGCGAAGGATACGTCAGCCTTAAGACGCCCGCCAGCAGCGTCTATCGCCCCATTCAAAGTAGCTCAATCGACACAATGGGTTGTCCCAATGCGACGCATTGCATAGGCTTGCGCGATTGTATGTCCGCGCATGTCACGGACCGCCTCGAGGAGAGTGGAAATGGGCCTGAATAAACAGTGGATGGAACGCGATCTCGCGGTGTTGTGGCATCCCTGCACCCAGATGAAAGATCACGAGCAACTGCCGCTGATCCCGATCAAGCGCGGTGAAGGCGTCTGGCTGGAAGACTTCGAAGGCAAGCGCTACCTCGACGCGGTCAGTTCCTGGTGGGTCAACGTGTTCGGCCACGCCAATCCGCGGATTAACCAGCGCATCAAGGATCAGGTCGATCAACTGGAGCACGTGATCCTCGCCGGTTTCAGCCATCAACCGGTGATCGAACTGTCCGAGCGCCTGGTCAAGATGACGCCCGAGGGCCTGACCCGGTGTTTCTACGCCGATAACGGCTCGTCCTGCATCGAAGTCGCGCTGAAAATGAGCTTTCACTATTGGCTCAACCGCGGCCAGCCGAACAAGAAGCGCTTCGTCACCCTGACCAACAGCTATCACGGCGAAACCATGGCGGCGATGTCGGTGGGCGATGTGCCGCTGTTCACCGAGACCTATAAAGCCTTGCTGATGGACACCCTCAAGGTGCCGAGCCCGGATTGCTACCTGCGCCCCGAGGGCATGAGCTGGGAAGAACACTCGCGCAACATGTTCGCGGCGATGGAACAGACCCTGGCCGAACACCACGACACGGTCGCGGCGGTGATCGTCGAGCCACTGATCCAGGGCGCCGGCGGCATGCGCATGTACCACCCGGTGTACCTCAAGCTGCTGCGCGAGGCCTGCGACCGCTATGGCGTGCACCTGATCCACGACGAAATCGCCGTCGGTTTCGGCCGTACCGGGACGATGTTCGCCTGCGAACAGGCCGGCATCCGTCCGGACTTCCTCTGCCTATCCAAGGCCCTGACCGGCGGCTACCTGCCGCTGGCGGCGTGCATGACCACCGACGAGGTCTACAGCGCCTTCTACGACGACTACCCGACCCTGCGCGCCTTCCTGCACTCCCACAGCTACACCGGCAATCCGCTGGCGTGCGCGGCGGCATTGGCGACGCTGGACATCTTTGAAGAAGACAACGTCATCGAGAACAACAAGGCCCTGGCTGCACGCATGGCCTCCTCCACCGCGCACTTGGCCGACCATTCGAACGTTTCCGAAATTCGCCAGACCGGCATGGTGCTGGCGATCGAGATGGTCAAGGACAAGGCCACCAAGGAAGCGTACCCATGGCAGGAGCGCCGTGGTTTGAAAGTGTTCCAGCACGCGCTGGAACGCGGCGCCTTGCTCAGACCGCTGGGTAGCGTGGTTTACTTCCTGCCGCCGTACGTGATCACCCCGGAGCAGATCGACTTCCTGGCCGAAGTGGCCAGTGAGGGCATCGACATTGCCACTCGGGACAGCATCAGCGTGGCGGTGCCGAAAGACTTTCACCCAGGTTTCCGTGATCCGGGCTAACGGTCACTGCCCCCCTGTGGCGAGGGGATTTATCCCCGCTGGACTGCGCAGCAGTCCCCTTCCTTTTTGTGAAAGGCAGGGCCGCTACGCGACCCAACGGGGATAAATCCCCTCGCCACAAAAGCAACTCCGATCGAATTCAGTAGAGACCCAACATGAGACTGTCCCGCTTCTTCATCGACGCCCCCTTGAGCACCGGCGAGCACGAATTGCCCGAAGCCCAGGCCCATTACATCGGTCGCGTGCTGCGCATGGCCGAGGGCGATGCGTTGCAGCTGTTTGACGGCTCCGGCCATGAGTTTCGCGGCACGCTGGTGGAAGTTGGCAAAAAGCGCGTGGTGGTAGAGATCAACGAGCAGTTCGCCGGCCAAGTGGAATCACCACTGCACATTCACCTCGGCCAGGGCCTGTCCCGTGGCGAGCGCATGGACTGGGCGATTCAGAAAGCCACCGAACTGGGTGTCACCGAAATCACCCCGATTTTCAGCGAACGTTGCGAAGTCCGGCTCAAAGACGAACGCGCCGACAAACGCCTGCTGCACTGGCGCCAGGTGGCGATCAGCGCCTGCGAACAATGCGGTCGCTCACGGGTGCCGGTGATTCATCCGCCGGTGCTGTTGGCCGATTGGCTGAAACACACCCAGGCCGAATTGAAACTGGTGCTGCACCCGGTGGCCGAGCCGCTGGTCAGTCATGCCAAGCCTACGACCCTGGCGTTCCTGATCGGCCCGGAGGGTGGTTTGTCGGATGCGGAGGTCGATCAGGCCAAGGCTGGCGGTTTTCATGCCGCACGCCTTGGGCCGCGGGTGCTGCGCACCGAGACGGCGCCGGTTGTGGCACTGGCGGTGGCCCAGCAGCTTTGGGGTGATTTCTAGACCTTAAAAGATCGCAGCCTTCGGCAGCTCCTACATAGGAATGGCATACACCTCGTAGGAGCTGCCGCAGGCTGCGATCTTTTGATCTTGACCTTACTGCACGGGATCACTCACTGGCTTGGCAATGATCGCCTTCAGCTCACTGGTCATCGGGAACTCAAGGTTCAAGCCTTTCGGCGGGATTGGTTGTTCGAACCAGCGCTGGTAAATACCGTTGATTTCCCCTGAGCTGTACAGATCGCCCAAGGTGCTGTTGACCAGTGCCAGGAACTGCGGATCATCCTTGCGCACCATGCAGCTGTAGATTTCCCGCGACTGCTCCTGCCCGACCACTACCCACTTGTGCGGGTCATGGGCCTTGGCCCGCTCGCCGTAGAGCAACGCGTCGTCCATGTAAAACGCAGCAGCCCGACCCGATTGCAGCATCTGGAAGGCTTCGCCGTGGTCCTTGGCGCTGATCACGAACATGTCGATCTTGTTATCGACGTTATAGCTTTTGAGGAAGCGCTCATTGGTGGTGCCCGCGGTGGTCACTACGTTCTTGCCGCGCAGGTCGGCGAAACTATTGATACCGCTGTCCTTGGCGGTCAGCAGCTGGCCTTTGACGTATATGAAGCCGTAGGAGAACGCCACTTGCTTCTGGCGCTCGGCGGTCACGCCCGTGGAGCCGCACTCCAGATCCACAGTGCCGTTCTGTACCAGCGGAATGCGGGTTTGCGACGTTACCAGGTTGTACTTCACCTTGAGATCCGGCAGCGCCAGTTGCTGCTGGATGCGCTCGACAATCTTGCCCGCCAGATCCACCGAGTACCCCATCGGTTTGCCGCTGTGATCGCCCACGTAAGAGAACGGTACCGACGCATCGCGATAACCCAGCGTGATGCTCTTGGTATTGGCGATCTTGCCCAAGGTGCCGGTCAAGGGTGCTTCGCTGGCCTGGACCTGACTGCCGAGCAACAGCCCCAGGGTGCAGCCGAGCAACGTGATTTTTTGCATTGTTATTCTCCGTTGTGGGTGTTGGGTTGTTTCAGATACGTGCAGCGATGACGGTGATTTCCACGAGCACCTGAGGACGGGCCAGTTCGGCCTGTACTGTCGTGCGGCTTGGCGCCTGCCCCGGCGATAGCCAGGCCGACCAGACCTCGTTCATCGCGGCAAAATCCTCGGTGATGTTCTTCAGGTAAATGGTTGCGCTGAGCAGGTGATCCTTGTCGCTGCCGGCCTCGGCCAGCAACGCATCGATCTTCGCCAGCACTTCGCGGGTCTGGCCGCTGGCATCCGGGGCATCGCCGGGCACCTGGCCGGAGAGAAACACCAGGTCGCCAAAGGTCACGGCGCCAGACAGGCGCGGGTTGTTGTGCAGTCGGGTAATGGTCATTGCAATGTCCTCTTCAAAATGGATTCAAGCGGCCCGGTGGTTGAACCCGTGCAAGTCAATGGAAGGTTGGCGCTGGCCGATCAACTCGCTGAGCAAGCGGCCACTGCCGCAAGCCAAGGTAAATCCGAGCGCACCATGTCCGAGGTTAAGCCACAGGTTGCGATAAGCCGTGGCACCCAATAACGGCACGCCGCTGGGTGTCGCGGGACGCATACCGGCCCACTCCACCGCCGCCTCGTAGTCGCCGGCATCGGGGAAGGTGTCGCGGGCCTGGCGCTTGATCAGGGCCAGGCGCTGGGGATCGATAGCCGGGTCGAAACCGACAATGTCGACCATCGCCGCCACTCGCAGCTGTTCGCCGATGCGGGCGTAAACGATCTTGCGGTCATAATCGGTGATGCTCACATCCGGCGCCCGGTGTTCGCTCCCGATGGGTACGGTCAGGCTGTAACCCTTCAGCGGGTACAGCGGCAGATGCAGGCCAGGCAACGCCAACAGCGGGCTGCGGTGGCCGGCGGCGATGACCAATTGATCGACCGCCAGCACTTCCCCGCCCAGTTCGACAGCGTTGACGCTGCCATTGGCGTGGCGAATCCCGGTCACCGCTTGTCCCAGACGGAACTCGCAACGACCGGATGCCTTGAGCCGCGTGGCCAGGCGCTGACAGAAGCCATGGCAATCGCCGACTTCTTCGTCGGGGGTATAGATCGCACCGACAAAGGGGGCATCGGCCAATGCCGGTTCCAGGTCCGCACACTCGGCAGCCGACAGCACCTGCTGCTGTGGATCGGCGAGTTTTTTACGCGCATGCGCAAAGCTTGCAGGGTTGCGGAACGTCACCAGCTTGCCGTTACGTCGCCACTGGAATCCGGCCAACCCATCATCCTCGCGCCAGCTCTTGAGCGTGCTTTGGCTGAACAGCGCAAGACGCAGCAGATGCGCCGCGTTTTCACGGTTGACCGAGCTTCGACACGCGGCCAGGAATGACGCCATCCAGCGCCACTGCACCGGGTCCAGACGCGGACGCAGCTTCAAGGGCGAATCGCCGCGCAGCATCCAGCCAATGGCTTGCAGCGGCACACCCGCGTCGGCCAGCGGCGCGACGTAGCGATAGGACAACTGGCCACCATTGGCGAAACTGGTTTCGCTGCCCAGCGAATCCCGGGCTTCGATCACCGTCACCTCGAAACCGTCGCGCACCAGCGCATAGGCCGTTGCCAGGCCAATCACGCCGCCGCCGATGATGCACACACGCTGAGCCATGTCCGTCCTTAAAGCCGTTGTGAAGACAGGGCCGAGGTTAGAGCCAGGTGACAGGCGGCGAACAATGAATAAAGATGCCTGACCCATAAACAAAGGTTATGGACTTGCCATGCGTCTTCGTCACATCGAAATTTTCCAGGCCATCCGCCAGACCGGTTCGATCAGCGCGGCCGCACAATTGCTGCACGTCTCGCAACCGGCAGTGACCAAGGTGTTGCAGCATGCCGAGCAGCAGTTGGGGTTTCCTTTGTTCCTGCGGGTGCGCGGCAAGTTGCAGGCGACCCCGGAAGCCCTGGAGCTTGAACGCGAAGTGGACAAGGTCAGCGAGAGCCTGCAAGGCGTGCGACGCCTGGCCCAGAGCCTGCGTCGCCAGCCGGGCCATAGCCTGCGCATCGGCGCCACCCCGGCGCTGGCCCTGTCATTGCTGCCGCCGGCCATTCACGAATGGACCGCACGTTACCCGGATATCGCCTGCGAACTGTCCAGCGCCCATAGCCGTGAACTGGTGCAGAACCTGCTGATGCGCGAAGTGGATGTCGCCCTGACCCTGCAACGGCCGGATCATCCGGGGCTGAAGGCTCAGGCCTTGGCGTCTGGCGTGTTGGTGGCGCTGGCGCCGAAAGGTTTCTGGCCGGACGCGGATGCCGGTCAACCGCTGCCGTTGATGGCCCTGGCCGGCGCCCCCCTGATTGGCTTGTCCAGCGCCGACCCCTTGGCCGCGCGACTGGACAGCTACCTCGAAGCGGTCGAGCCGCCACCCCGGGTGCGCATCGCCGTGCAGACTTATTCACTGGCCCGGGCGATGGTGGAATCGGGTGCGGGGTTGGCGGTGATCGATCCGTTCACCGCACTCGGCGCCTCCCCGGCCGCAACGACGATCCGCCCGTTGGCACCGCCGCTGCCCATCACACTGTACGCGGTGACACGCGCCGCCGAACCACCGCCACACACGCTGAACGACCTGCTACAGATCTTCAGCCGCAGGGCTCAGGAACAACTGGATCGCCTGATCCCATCCGCCAACCCGTAGGAGCGAGCGATGCGGCGACCCGACTTGCCCGCGAAGGGGCCCTCAAGGTCGCCAAAAGCTTCGCGGGCAAGCCTCGCTCCTACGGGTTGTGTTGTGTTGTGGTGTTGTGGTGGTGTGGTGGTGTGGTGGTGTGGTGGTATGGCGTTCGCGATTAAAGGACATAAAACCAGATCGCCACAAAGTGAAACAAACTCCCGGCAATCACGAACAAATGCCAGATCCCGTGGGCATGACGCAAACGGTCGTCGAGGGCAAAAAAGATGATGCCCACGGTGTACAACACGCCACCCAACGCCAACCAGGTAAAACCGGCACCGCCCAGTGCCGCGAGCAACGGCTTGACTGCCACCAGCACGATCCAGCCCATCACCGCATAAATCACGATCGACAGAACCCGCGCTTCCGAGCGCGGTTTGATCTCTTGCAGGATGCCGACCAGCGCCAGCCCCCAGACGATCCCGAACAACGTCCAGCCCCATGGCCCGCGCAGGGTCACCAGACAAAACGGCGTGTAACTGCCGGCGATCAACAGGTAGATCGAGAAGTGATCGATTTTCTGCATGATCGCTTTCTTGCGTCCGCGCACGCTGTGGTACACGGTCGATGCGCTGTACAACACCAGCAAGGTAAAGGCATAGATCGCCATGCTGACAATTTTCCACGGACTGCCATCCAGGCTGGCCATCACGATCAGCCACACCCCGCCAACAAACGCAGCCACCGCCCCGACCAGATGCGTCCAGGCGTTCAGTTTTTCCCCGTGATACATCGGTTGCCTACCCCTCGAAATCGCAAGGCTCAGACCTCAAGCCTAAAAGCGCAATGTTTCATGTTCAACGCTCCCCCTGTAGGAGCTGAGCTTGCTCGCGATGGCGGTGTGTCAGACAACTCAATATTGGCAGACACACCGCCATCGCGAGCAAGCTCAGCTCCTACAAAGGTCCGTGTTTAACGGGCACAATCGAGTCATTCCAAAAAGAGTCCGCCCCATGCTGATCGATGAAGAATTGACCCTGAAAAAGCTCGAGGTGTTCCTGGCCTTTATGCGCACCGGCAACCTGGCCCGGGCGGCCGCCGAGCTGCAGACCAGCAACGTCAGCGTGCATCGGGCGATCCACTCCCTGGAAAGCGCCCTGCGCTGTCCGCTATTCAAGCACGAAGGCCGCAACCTGACGCCGCTGGAAAGCGCTTATGTGCTGGAAGAGCGAGCACAGAAGCTGATTCAGGACGTGGTCGAAAGCGTGCGCCTGACCCGCGAGGCCGCCGGATTCTCCGCTGAGCGCTTCAAGCTGGGCTCGCTGTATTCGCTGACGGTGAAGACCGTGCCGCAACTGATCATGGGCCTGAAAATCCGTCGTAGCGAACTCAACATCGACCTGATCCTGGGCTCGAACTTCGACCTGCTGTACAAGCTCAAGAACATGGAAGTCGACGCGATCCTGGTGTCTCTGGACGACAGCATCAACGACCCGGACCTGGAGCACATTCCGCTGTTCTCCGACGATATATTCCTGGCCACGCCAGCCGATTCGAAGTTTGCTCAACGCAGTGAAGTGGATCTGGCGGAAGTGCGCGACGAAACCTTCATCACCCTGACCCAGGGCTTCGCCACCCATCAGGACGGCAATCGGGTATTCAACCAGGCGGGCTTCGAGCCAAAGGTGGCGATGCAGGTCAACGACATCTTCACCCTGCTGAGCATGGTCAGCTCGGGGGTGGGTTATGCGTTGCTGCCGGGGAGGATTGCGGCGGTGTACGAGAACAGGGTGAAGCTGATCCCATTGCAAGAAAAGTATCGGTTGCAGCAGCACATTGGCGTGGTGTTTCTGAAGGCCAAGGAGAGGGACCCGAATTTGCTGGCGTTGCTGGCGATGTCGTCCGAACATTCAACGATGATCCATCGGCTTAACCAACAATCCCGCGAACAATGAAGTACAGCACCGACGGCCCCAACAGGCAGCCAAGCCCGGTATGGAAGGTCGCGGTCAACGCGCCGTAAGGCACCAGCCGCCGATCCGTCGCCGCCAACCCCGCGGTCACCCCGCTGACCGTCCCGGCCAGTCCGCCAACACCATCGCCGAACGCAGGTTATCCAGATCCATCCAGAGCGCCAATCACAAGCAGGTCGCCCAAGACTCGAACTCCATAATATGAAGCATTGCGAGTTGATATAAAGAACTGTCATTTATGACAGGTTTCATCTTGCGGAAATCTTGACACTCTTTTTTAGCCGCTTTTGACTATTGCAAAGTTTGACCAATCAATTGCTATCACCAACTGACTTCAATAAAGAACGAAGGGGATACTAAAATGGCCAGAATCTCAGGAACTGTAACAGGTGTATTGCAATACCCTGACGGTGGATACGGCGGATCAATTAAGGCAGATGGAGTAGCAGTCGTTGATTCAAGTGGGTTTACAAACGCCGACGTTCAATCTGGCGGACCGCTGAAAAACGGGCAAAAGGTAACCTATGAACAGACTGGAACTGCTCCCAACCTATGGGCAAAAAACATTCAGGGAAACTAATGACTTGTGACATGGGCACTACGCCTCGGTGCTGTTTGCAGAGTGTCGGATGCATGCCAATCGTCAGGTTTGAAACCAAGTTGCTTCCTTCGCGGGCAAGCCTCGCTCCTACAGAATTTGCGGATACCCGGAATTTGGGCACAACACATAACACCGTAGGAGCGAGGCTTGCCCGCGAAGGCGTCTGCACAGTCGACATCAATCCATCGGCTTAACCAACAATCCCGCGAACAATGAAGTACAACACCGAAGGCCCCAACAGGCAGCCAAGCCCGGTATGGAAGGTCGCGGTCAACGCGCCGTAAGGCACCAGCCGCCGATCCGTCGCCGCCAACCCTGCCGTCACACCACTGACAGTCCCGGCCAGCCCACCAAACACCATCGCCGAACGCGGGTTATCCAGACCCATCCAGCGCGCCGCTACCGGCGTGCCGACCATCACCAGAATCGCCTTGATCAGCCCGGTGGCAATCGACAGCGCCATCACATCCGAGCTCGCGCCAATCGCCGCACCGGTGACCGGGCCCACGATATAAGTCACCGCGCCCGCGCCGATGGTGGTCATGCTGATCGCATCGCGATAACCAAACGCCCAGGCCATGCACGCGCCGACAATGAACGGCAGCACCGTGCCCAGCAGCAGCGCGATCACGCCGATCAACCCGGCCTTCTTCGCTTCGGTCGCCTGTACTTCGAACGCCGTGGCGACGATGGCGAAGTCCCGCAGCATGGCGCCACCCATCAGACCGATGCCGGAGAACAGCGTCAGGTCTGCCAGGCCTTTTTGCCCGCCAGTCAGGGTGCCGCCGACCCAGGCCAGGACCAGGCCGATGACGATGGCAATGGCCGAGCCGTGAATCCGTCCGAAGGTCAGACGCTTCGACAGCACCACTGACACCCACATGATCACGCCGACGAAGGCGAACGCCGTGACCAGGCCGTTATGTTCCAAACCATTCTCGATGAGAGCCCACATATCAGCGACCTCCTACCGGTGTGCCAGCGGGAGAAATTTCCGCCGGTTCATCGGGCAAGGGTTCGCCTTTGTGGGTCCGGCTGATCAAGGCAATGGTGCAGCCGCACACCACCACTGAACCGATCGCCGCCAGCACCGCCACCGGGCCGCCGTGCAGTGCCGTGACCACGTTCTGTTGCGCCGCCATCGCCACCACCACCGGGATGTACATGGCGCCCCAGAAGCCGACGCCCAACTCGCAATCCTTGGTCATGCCGCCGCGTTTTTGCATCCACAGCCGCGCGCAGATCAACAGGATCATCGCGATCCCGACCCCGCCGACGTTGGATTTCACGCCCAGCAACACGCCCAGCATGTCGCCCATGATCACTCCCGCCAACGTACAAATCGCCAGCAGCGCCACACCGTAAATAATCATTGTTGTCGTCCTCAAAGTGCATCGTCGAATGTTGTTTTTGTTGTTCGAAGCCTCAGGTCGCAGGTCTAGGAGTGGCGGCTTCCCTCCTCACGCAACAGGGCCTGCAGGGTATCGAGCCGGGCACCGTCGAAAGCCATTACGGTACCTTGCTCGAACACCCGGCGCGCCAGCCCGGTCAGCACCGCACCGGGCGGCAGTTCGATCTGTAGACGTACGCCACGCTCATAAGCACTTTGTACGGTGCCGCGCCAATCCACCACGCGGCACATGTTGAAAGCCAGGTCATCGCGCAAGGCTTCGGTGTTGATGATCGGCCGTGCGCGACTGCCACTCAGGTAGCCGATTTTCGGGGTGTGCAGCTTAACGCTGGCGAACGCTTCGGCCAGGGTTTTCGCGGGAGACTCCAGCAGCGGACAGTGCGATGGAACGCTGACTGCCAGACGCTTGGCCAAACCCGCACCCTGCTCTTTCGCCAACAAGGCCACCGCTTGCATCGCGCCGTCGCTGCCGGCAATCACCACCTGGTTATCGGCATTGATGTTGGCCAGGTAAACCGGTGTATCGGCGCTGTGCACCTGCGCCAACAAACCTTCCACGGTCGCCAGGTCCAGACCGATGATCGCGGTCATGCCAAAGCCCTGTGGATAAGCCTGCTGCATCAGCTCGCCACGCAGACTGACCAGTTGCAGTGCATCGCTGAAACCCAGGGCGCCGGCTACCACTGCCGCCGGGTACGCACCGATGGACAACCCGGCGACGTAATCCGAAGGCATCGTCAGCTGCCGCGCAGCCGCCACACCGGCGATCAATAGACAAAGCTGCACCGCTCTGGTCGATTGCAATGCCTGGGCAGAATCCAGCCGCGAGACATCCTCACCGAGCACGTCACTGGCCTCGCTCAGGATTTCCCGAGAGACACGCTCGAGCATGCCCGGCTGCTGCGCGCCCTGGCCCGGAAACACCAACAAGCTGCTCACGCTGCTTGCTCCTGCGGGTTCCATGGATCGAGTACCAAGCAGGCTTCACGGGCGTTCTTCAGCAAAACGCGATTCGAAGAACCCGCCCACTCGCGCAAGGCCACGGCGCCGAACGGAGTTTGCACTTGCATGTCCACCACGCACACCGCCGCATCGAGCCGTGCCACCAGCACCTGTGCCTGAGCACGGTTGATTGGCTGTGGCGCACGCAAGATCAAATCCAGATCGCTGCCTTCGTGGAGCGCTTCAAATCCACTGGCCAACTCAAACCCGGCACTGCCGCTGACACCCCATGTCCAACCGCAATCATCGAGCATCGGGCGCAGTTGCGTGAGCGCCCGAACCGCCGGCAAATCCCGGTCGATATCAACATGGCAGAGCTGCTCCGGGCACACCCGACGGGAAACGGACGAGATCGCCATCGACGCTGCAAAACGCTGCTCACGCAAACGTCCACGTACGCCGACCGCCACCTGCCCCGCTACCGAAACCGCACGACGCACCACCACCGGTTGCCCGGCGCAGATCGATTCGACCGCCCACGCCGGTGCATCCGCTGGCAACTGCTCCGGGGTCATGCCCCAGAGCAGGTCGTGGGCCATGAGCATGCTCACCACTGCTCTCTCAACAGTTGGCGGACATGGCTCGACGCCGCACGGTTACTGGCGCCCAGACGACTGCTCAAGTCACGACCTTTCTCGGCGACATCGCCAATCGCCTGAGCCAGGCATTGCGTCACACGCCCCAGATCGGCGGCGGTCGGCGTTTCGATCTGTTCCACCGACAGGGTTTCCCAGAGCAAGCCAAGGCTGGCATAGCTGTCGATGTCATAGGCCATCGGCGGCACGCTGGCGGCGAGGGTTTCCAGCTCTTCGACACTGCGTAACGTCACCCGCGCCGCCGATGCCTTGCCCATGGCATGCACCATCACCCCCGGATCACGCAGGGCGATCAAGCGGTTGGCCTGATAGCCATGAGCGAGAAACGCCCCGGACATGGCCTTGCCCACCAACAAACTGATTACCGCATGCCCGGCCAGACGCGCACGGGCATAGCTGTCTGCCGCTGCCGCCAGCGCCTGATGAATACCGAGCGCTTCTTCGCGACGGCCATAGGCCTGGCTCGGTACGTCGACGATGGCGATCAGTGCACGCTTTTGTGATTTACCTTGATCGGCCACGATGACTTCATCCACCGCCTTGGCCAGGCCCCAGCCTTCAAGCAGGCCGACCTCGCCATTGCGAGCGCGGGCGAAGCGGTTATCCGGATCGGCCACCACGGCGATAAAGCGCACCGCCTGATCGCCCAGGAATCCATCGGCCACTTTCAACGAAGCCGGCAAACCACCCACCCGTTTGGCATCGGCAGCCAGCGCGTTGAACCAGTGCAGGCCCCGAAGGGAATACGAACTCATGAGCGCGCTCCTTGATACAGGTCGCGAACCGTGGCCGGTTCGATTTGCGGTTCGGCGTCCAGTTGCGCCAGCCGTTGCAAGTACAGATCGGCCTGAGTGCTGCGTTGCTGCGTCGGCAAACCTTGATTGAGCAATTCGCGGACCTGCTGACGGATCTGCGCCGCGTCATCTTCGACGTAGCGATCCACCAGCCCCGTAGCGAAACGTTGCTCGCCACCGGTCAGGCTCCAGATGAAGGGCCGGTCGCGGGAGTCGTATTCGTCGAGCCCGGCTTCCTGCTCAATTACCTGCGGCCCGTTCAGGCCGAGGCGCGCCTCTTGAGTGACCACCAAATAGCTGCACAACCCGGCAGCAATCGACATACCGCCAAAGCAGCCGACACTGCCAGCAATCACACCCACCACCGGTTGGTACTGGCGCAGATCGACAATTGCCGCGTGGATATCGGCAATCGCCGCCAGGCCGAGGTTGGCTTCCTGCAAACGCACGCCACCGGTTTCCAGCAGCAACACGGCGCGGGTCGGGATGCCCTTGCGGTTATCTTCGGCGGCCAGTTCCAGCGCGCCGGCAATTTTCGCCCCACCGACTTCACCGAGGCTGCCACCCTGGAACGCGCCTTCAATCGCGGCGATCACCACAGGCAATCCGTCGAGGCTGCCCTTGGCAATCACCACGCCGTCATCGGCTTGCGGCACCACGCCCTGGCGAACCAGCCACGGCGACATCACGCGCTGGAAGGGGTCGATCAGTTCACGAAAGGTGCCGGTATCCAGCAAGGCTTTCGCCCGCTGCCGGGCACCGAGTTCGACGAAGCTGTGTTTGTTGAGGAGCGCTGCGCTGTCAGTCATGGCCGATCTCCTCGAAACCCTGTTCCAGACGCAGGCGTACTACGCCGGGGGTGGCGCCGAAATCGTGGATATCGATGTCCATCGCCGAGGGCGTCTGGCCGTCGAACATCCGCGCAAAAAGGTGCTGCCAGCGTTGTTCGCTGCCGTTGACCGAGGTCTGCACAGTGATGGTCAGCTTGCCGGGCTGACCCGGCTGGATCAGCACTTCCAGATCGCCTGAGCCGACACAGCCCACCAGCGTGCGTCCCCGTGGTGGCTGCCCGGCGGGGAATTCAAAGGATAAGGTTTCCATCAAAAAGCTTCCCTTTATGAAAGGCTGTGGATAAGGGCGCCCGACCCGATACGGTCGATGAACAGGCAGGCGGCGAGCAGGTCGGCAGCACCACCGGGCGAGGCATTCAATGCGATCAGTTGTTGGTCCAGCTCATGCAGCCGACGACGGCCTGCGAGGCTGGCACTGCCGCCCGCGTCGAGCACCGCTTGGGCGCCGAGTTGCATGGCGTTCAGGCCCTCCTCCCCGGCGCGGTACAGCACGCAGGTGTCGGCCAGGTCGGTCATGATTGCCAGCAGCGCATCGAGCCGGGCGTTCTGTTCGCCATGGCCGGCGACGCGGCTGCGCTGCAGTTGTGGCAGCGCGCGTTGGGTGACGGCTGGGAAACCGAGTTGCGCTTCCTCACGGGCACCACGCGCACCGTAACGCTGAGCCACTTGCGCACCATGACTAAGCGGGCGCGGCGCATGGCGATCATCGAGTAAGGCCAGGCGTGCGGCGCGCAAAGCGATGGAACCGGCGGCGCAGGATTGGGGCTCAAGGGCAACCGCCGTCACCAACAGGCCCAAGGCCCAGATTGCACCTCGGTGGGTGTTCACGCCGTCGGTGGTGGCGAGCATCGCTTGCTCGCCCTCTCGACCGATCAGGCCGATGGCTTCGCGCAGCGGCAGACCGATCTCGCCAATTTCAATCGCCGCTTCGGCCATTTCCTTGAATGCCGGCCACAGGGCCAGCGCCGAGGCGTGCATCAGACCCAAGTGCAGATCGGTGTGGGCGCCACTGCCGCGACGATCGACCAGCGCCGGTTTCGGCGACAGGTCCGCTTCGTCGATCAGCGCGTCCACCGCCAGGTCCGCCAGGCGTTCGGCCAGGCTCAGGGTTTTCGGTTGCAGGTTGAATGCGTGCATTACCAGCTCCTGAATTTAGCGGGCGGGTTGTAGAGGCCACCGGACCACTCCACCAGATCAGCCACGCTTTTCGCGGCGAGCAGTTCGCGGGTGGCATCGGTGCGGCGAATCCCTAAGTCTTCAGGCAAGGCGATCAGGCCTTCGCGGCGCATGCGCGCGGTGTCTTTCGGGTTGTGGCGCAGGCCGATGGCGGTCACCCCCGCGACAGCGGCGATCATCGCCTGGCGCTCTTCCAGCGACCGCGCCTTGTACAAGTAGGCGATGCCTTCTTCGGTCAACAGGTGGGTGACGTCGTCGCCGTAGACCATGATCGGCGCCAACGGCATGCCGCTTTTCTTCGCCACGTCGATGGCATCGAGGGTTTCAACGAAGGTCGGTTTGCCGCCTTCCTGGAAGGTCTCAACCATCTGCACCACAAGCTTTTTGCCGCGCTCGAGCATCGGTTCGGCGACGTCGGTGTGGCGCATGTCGAGCCAGGCCGGTGTGCCATGACGACGACCACGCGGGTCATGGCCCATGTTCGGCGCCCCACCGAAACCGGCCAGGCGCCCGCGGGTCACGGTGGAGGAATGGCCATCGCCATCGACTTGCAAGGTAGCGCCGATGAACAGGTCTACCGCGTATTGCCCGGCCAGCTGGCTGAACATCCGGTTCGAACGCAGGGAGCCGTCGCGCCCGGTGAAGAACACATCGGGACGGGCGGCGATGTAGTTTTCCATCCCCAGCTCGGTGCCGAAGCAGTGCACGCTTTCGACCCAACCGCTTTCAATCGCCGGGATCAGGGTTGGGTGTGGATTGAGGGTCCAGTTGCGGCAGATCTTGCCTTTCAGGCCCAGGGATTCGCCGTAGGTGGGCAGGATCAGTTCGATGGCGGCGGTGTTGAAACCGATGCCATGGTTCAGGGACTGGACGTTGTGTTTTTCGTAGATCCCGCGAATCGCCATCATCGCCATCAGCACGTGCACCGGCTTGATGTGCCGGGGATCGCGGGTGAACAACGGCTCGATATAGAACGGCTTGTCAGCCACCACCACGAAATCGACCCAGGACGCCGGGATATCAACCCGAGGCAGGTCGCTGACATCGTCCACCAACTGGTTGACCTGGACGATGACGATGCCGTCGCTGAAGGCTGCCGGCTCGATCAATGCCGGGGTGTCTTCGGTGCTGGGCCCGGTGTAGATGTTGCCGGCGCGGTCGGCCATGAAGCCGGCCGAGAGCACGACGTTGGGGATCAGGTCCACCACCAGCCGTGCATAGAGTTCGATGTAGGTGTGGATGGCACCGATTTCCAGCAGGCCGTCTTCGAGTAACTGGCTGATGCGCAGGCTTTGGGTGCCGGCAAAAGAGAAATCGAGCTTGCGGGCGATACCGCGTTCGAACAGGTCCAGGTGTTCAGCGCGACCGACGCTGGGCATGATCATGTGCAGGTCGTGCAGCTTGGTTGGATCGGCCTTCACCAGCGAGCGGGAAAGGAAATCCGCCTGCTTCTGGTTGTTGCCTTCGAGCACCACACGGTCGCCGGGCAGGATCAATGCCTCCAGTGCCGCCACGATCTTGTCGGTGGGCAACACCACACCATCGGCAAGGCCCTTGACCAACTCAAGACGCCGCTGCTTCTCGCTGCGCCGCCGCGTCCATCGCGAGTCGGGGGATATTGTTGTTGTCATGACCACTCCACGGGTTCGCTGTCGTGGGGGCCACAGTAGGAGGGTTGGGTGGGGGCATCAATCAAGCGCAGTGATGGATTGTTACGCTCAGGTTAATGATTGCTTGAACTAACGCTATCGCTGGCAAGCCAGCTCCCACAGGGTTTGTGTCGTACACCAAATTTGTGGCAGCCACGGTTACTGTGGGAGCTGGCTTGCCATCGATGGGGCCAGTAAAAACTCCGATACTTTGAGGTATGGAATATCAAAGCTCGGCCATCATTTTCTGAACTTGAATCTGAAGCTGCACAGCGCTTTCCAGCAACTGCGCCAACAACGCCTCATCTTCATCCATATACCCTTCGTACTCCGCCAGGTTTCGCCGCTCGTGGCAGAGGGCGAACAACCGAACCTGAACTTTACCGATATCAGCGGTATGAACCAGACACTGGAACACCAGGTAGCGCTTGTCGGATCGGTAACCGCTCAACCGCAAAGCGGTCAGCGCAATACCATGGGCCGCGTTGTAAGCCAGATCGAATCGACTGGCGAAGGAAAGTGACGGGGTTTGCGCATCCTTCAGGCGATCCGTTGCCGAACGCATCAAGCCCTCGCATTCCTTGCGGTCCGGTGGCTCGGCCTTCAATCCACCACTACGTAACAGGTTCTCCAGGTTCTCGTTGCTGCCCATCCTTGGACTCCAAAGGGTTCTCACCCATCAGGTTGATCTTGTCCTGCTGCACTACCCGCATGACGAAACTGTTCTCGGCCGCCAGTTTTGCGGCCCAGTCTTCAGGGGTGTAGAGGGTCGGATTGATGGCGCGGCCCAGGTGCTCTTCCAGAGGCAGGAGCCGCTCCATCACTTCACTGTAGTGCAGGCCGGAACCGATCAGCATGAGGTCAATGTCACTGGATGCGTTCGCTTGGTCCTTGGCAATCGACCCGTAAACAAAGGCCCAAATCAGCTGTTCGGCGAAGGGTTGCAGTGCGTCGATCAAGGGTTCGGCGATACCGAAGGTCTTGCGGGTGATGCCCAGTAACTCGGCATAGATCGGGCAGTCGGGATTGGCCTGATAGTGGGTCTGATTACCCAATCGGGTCATGGTCAGAACTCCCGCCCGTTGCAGGCGATCCAGTTCGCGCATGAGGCTGCCCTTGCCTACTTGCGCCCAACGGGCGATCTCGTTGGCGTAAAAGCTTTGGTCGGGTTTACCAAACAACAGACCCAGCACTTTTTGCTGGGTGGCGGTGAACAACGCTTCGCTCAGTGACAGTTTATTCACGGCAGTGACCAATAAGTCCCAAAAAGGGAACGATAGGTCCCTTTTTGGGAATGTTCAACAATCCAAGGCTTAGCCGTCAGGTCTGCATTGAATTGAAGGCCGCCTTCGCGGGCAAGCCTCGCTCCTACAGGTTCAGCGTCGTACAGGGCATTCGCTAACGACCGATACCTGTAGGAGCAAGGCTTGCCCGCGATGGGGCCCGTCAGACTAGCGCGGCATTCACCAACAACTCTTCAAGGGCCAGCAAGTCCGGCACCTTCGCCACCTGATCCGCTACCTGCACCGCCGCCTTTTCCAGCGAACACAACGGCACGTCCACATAGCTCAACTGGCTGTCGAGCTTGTACGAGCGCGGAATGCCCTGGACCAGCATCGCAATGAATTTCAGCTCCGGCCGACCGCCCAGTGCATTGAGGATGACGATGCGCGCACGCTCGCCAATGACGATTTTATTGCCGCACGCCGACTCGAAACTGAGCAAGGGAATCTGCCGGTTGCGCCAGGTGACTCGCCCCAGATACCACGGCGGCGTATCGAGATCGAACGCCGCCGGCTGGTAATCGATCAGCTCGGCGACGGCGACGTTGGGCAGGATCAGGTTGCGGTCGGCCAGGGGCAACAGCAACCCGGTGAGGTTGATGCTGCGCGGGTTGAGGGTCCGCTCAAGCATGGACTTTGCTCCATAGGGCAATGCTTTCGAGCAGGACCGATTCCTGATACGGCTTGCCGAGGTAGTCGTTGACGCCGATGGCCATGGCCCGGTCGCGGTGTTTCTGGCCAGTGCGGGAGGTGATCATGATGATGGGCAGGTGCTGTAAACGTTCATCGTTGCGCACTCGGGTCGCCACTTCGAAGCCGTCCATGCGCGGCATTTCGATGTCCAGCAACAGGATGTCCGGCAGGTGCTCTTCGAGCAGCAGCATGGCATCGACGCCGTCCTTGGCCGTCAGCACGTTCATGCCGTGACGCTCGAGCAAACGGCTGGTGACCTTGCGCACCGTGACCGAGTCGTCGACCACCATCACCAGCAACGGTTTCTGCGGCTCAAAGTCGCTGTCGTGATTCGGCGTACGCTGCGGCACATAGGCCTGGCCGCGGATTGACGCCAGCAAATCGAGAATCAGCACCACCCGGCCATCTCCTAGAATCGTCGCGCCGGACACGCCCTGCACCGCCGCAAACTGCGGACCGAGGCTCTTGACCACGATCTCACGGGTGCCGGCCATGGCGTCGACTTGCACGGCGATATGGCGCTCGGCGCATTGCACCAGCAACACCGGCAGCGGCAGGCTCTGGCCCAACAGTTTGGGTCGGGGACTGGTTTTCAGAAGCTCGCCCAGGTAGCACAGCTCATAACGCTGCCCGGCGTATTCATAGGCTGGCGGATCGAGGCGGAAATGTCCTTCCAGCTCGTTGGGCAACACACGAACGATGCCGTCGATGGTGTTCAGCGGGATCGCGTACTGATCCTCCCCGCATTGCACCATCAGCGCCCGGTTGACCGACACGGTGAACGGCAGGCGGATGCGGAAGTGCACGCCCTGCCCCCGCACCGAGTCGATGCTCATGGTGCCACCCAGTTGCCGCACTTCTTCGTGCACCACGTCCATGCCGACGCCGCGCCCCGAGATCTGGGTGATTTTCTCGGCAGTGGAAAACCCCGGCTGCAGGATGAACTGCAACACGTCGCGGTCGCTGATTTCGTTACTCGGATCGAGCAAGCCACGCTTGATTGCCTTGCGCCGCACGGCATCCAGCGGTACACCGGCACCGTCGTCGCGGATGTCGAAAATGATGTCGCCACCTTCGCGCAACAGGTCAAGGGTGATCCGCCCCTGAGCCGGTTTACCCGCCGCGACCCGCGCCTCGGCAGATTCAAGGCCATGATCGACGGCGTTGCGCAGCATGTGTTCCAACGGTGCTGCCATGCGTTCGAGCACGTTGCGATCCATCTCGCCTTCGGCGTTGCCAACAATGAACTCCACGTCTTTACCCAACTCCTCGGACACCTGGCGAACGATACGCTTGAGGCGCGGCAGCATCCGTTCGAACGGCACCATGCGGGTGCGCATCAGGCCTTCCTGCAATTCGGTGTTGATGCGGCCCTGTTGCTGCAACAGGTTTTCCGCGTCTTGGTTGCGTCGGTCCAGGGTTTCCTTGAGGTCGAGCAGGTCGGAGGCGGATTCGAACAAGGCCCGCGACAGTTGCTGCAACTGCGAATGGCGGTCCATTTCCAGCGGATCGAATTCCTCGTAACCCAAGCGCTCGCCATCGACTTGTTGACGGCTGAGAATCCGGCCCTGGGTTTCGGTATCGAGGCGGCGCAATTGGTCGCGCATGCGCTCGATGGTGGTCTCCATCTCGTTCAGGGCAATCTGGGCATCGCTGACCTGCTGTTCGATTCGCCCACGGAAGATCGACGTTTCGCCGGCCAGGTTGACCAGGTCGTCGAGCAGTTCCGCCGAGACCTTGACCATGTCCGCACCGAGATCCGCCGGCTGCAACGGCGTTTCGGTTTTAACCGTGACGGACGGCACAACCGCTGTCGGTATTTCAGGGACTGAGGGATGGCTGAAATTCCTGATCGCATCGAGCAACCGGTCAGCTGGCGGTAGTGGCTCCCCGGCGCGGGCCGCGTCGAGCATCTGCGCCAGCCGGTCATGGCTGCGTTGCAGCAATTCAAACAGCGCACCGGTGGGTTTCAGCAGGCCGGTGGACAAGCCTTCGTAGAGAAATTCCAGTTCATGGGCCAGGTCGCCGATAGGGGTAATTTCCACCATGCGCGCACCGCCCTTGAGGGTGTGCAGGTCGCGCAGCAGGGTTTCCACTTCTTGACGACTCGAAGGCTCGGCCTGCCAACGCACCAGCGCCGCACCAGAGCTCTCGATGATGTCGAAGCCTTCCTCGAGGAAAATATCCAGCAGTTCGTTGTCATGATGGGACGAGTCGTTGCCGGTCGGCGGCTTGGTCGCTTCGGTGTGCCCCGCATGCCCCTGGCGGAATGCCCGAACCGCTTCGATCAGCTCACTCGGGTCGCCCAAGGGACGGTGGTTTTGCAACTGCTCAAGCAACTGCGCCAAACGGTCATGGCTGTGCCGGAGTAATTGCGCCAGCGGTTCACTGTGGCTGTAACGGCGGTCCACCAAGCCTTCGTACAGGCTTTCCAGTTCATGGGCCAAGTCACCCACCGGCTGGACTTCGGCCATCCGCGCACCGCCCCTGAGGGTGTGCAAGTCCCGTTGCAGGGACGATAGCGGTGCCGCGTTTTGCGGCTCGCCCAGCCACCGTTGCAAGGCCTGATCGGCGCTGTCGAGGATGTCCATCGCCTCTTCGAGGAAGATCGAAACGATCTCGTCATCGAGCTCACGATCCCGCTCTTCTGTAGGAGCGAGCATGCTCGCGATGGACTCACCGGCACCGCGTTTATTCAGGGACGGCGCGTCATCGTTGACGTCCATCGCGAGCAGGCTCGCTCCTACAGGGGAGAGAGTGTTTTCAGTTGCCGCGGGAGGAAGGGTGTTTTCGAGTTCCGCGGTGGCATCACCGAGTTCACGGATGCTCAGACTGCGGCTGCCGTCGCTGCGAATCAGCCCCATGGCCGACGGGTCGAGGCCTTGATCGAGCAGGCCACGCAAGGCGCGAACCCGGTCCGGGCGCGGGCTGACTTCCTGGCCCGCGGCCAGTTCGTCGAGCATGTTGATCAGCGCTTCATGGGCACTTTGCGCTTCGTGGAAAAACCCCTCGCTGACGGCCAGGCTGCTTTCTTCCACGGCACCGTAAAGATCAAGCAAGGCTTCGCAAAGTTCGTCCACCGGTTGCAAATCGGCCAGGTGCGCGCCTTCGCCGAGGGTGGTCAATTCGTCCAGCAGCGCACTGAGTTCCTGACGTTCACCGGGGTGTTGCTGCCAGCGCTGCAACAGGCTTTCGGCGTCCAGCAGGATGTCCATGCCCTGGGCCAGGAAGTTGTTGATCAATTGCGGATCACGCTTGATCCGCACGCCGCTGCTCGGCGCATTCAAAAGGCTTTGCAGCCGCTCGGCCAGCAACGCCTGGGCCCGTTCGACCCGTGAGCGGGCGCCAGGGATTTCGCCTAGCGGATCGGTCCTGAGCTGACGCAAGCCAAGACGGAACAAACCCTCGGCTTCCAGCAGCAATTCGACCTCGTCCAGGTCCAGGGCGATCTGGTGCGCTTTGTATTCCCGGGCCAATTGATCCAGCGGAGTGGCCAGCTCGACGATCGGCAAAACCCCGGCCATCGAAGCGCTGCCCTTGAGGGTGTGCAAGGCGCGCAGCAATTCGTCACTGGCTTGCAACGGCACGTGTTCGGCGGCCTGTTCGAGGAAGCGGTTGAGGCTGTCCAGATGGGTTTGCGCTTCTTTGCGGAAGATCTCCAGCAACAGAGGATCGAGTGCCGCGACGTCCCGAGTGTCCTCGTCGGATAACGGCTCATCCCCCTTGGCCAGGGCATGGGCACGGGCGGCCAGCAGATCGACATCGTGACGCTGGCGCTGGGCGTTGGCGGCATATTCGGCCACCAGTTCGGGCAGCAACTGCAGAACATCGCCGATCAGTTGCTGCACCGTGGCGCCCGGTTCGACGCTGTTTTCAAGGACGCGATTGAGCAGGTTTTCCACCGCCCAGGCTAATTCGCCCAGGACCAGCGCGCGGACCATCCGGCCACTGCCCTTGAGGGTATGGAAGGCGCGGCGCAGCTCACTCAACGCGGAGCGGTTGTCGGGATTGATCGACCAGCGCGGCAAGTATTCGCGGAGGATTTCCAGCACCTCGTCGGCTTCTTCAAGGAACACTTCGCGCAGTTCATCGTCCACCGGTTCTTCACCGGCGGGCGGCGGCAACAGGCTTCCCGGTGTGGTCTGGGCCGGTGGATTGAGCGCGGACACGGGACTGGCCAGCACGTCGGCCAGGGTCTGAGCGACCGCCTGTGCATCCTGCTCCTGCCGTATTTGCAGCAACTGCGCTTCACTGGGGCTCAGCACATCCTCAAGCACCGGCACCTGTTGTTCACTGGGCTGTTTGTTAGGGAAGAAGCCGAGCGAGGCCAGGCTCTTTTGCGCAATGTCGAGCAACTGCTCGCCCGGCGCGTCCGGATCATCGTTGAGGCGCTCAAGGTAATACTCAAGGCTGGCGATGACGTCGGCCAGGCTGTCCAGCTCCTGCCAGCCGGGCTGTCCCGGATCGAGCATCAAGTGTTCGCGGATGAAGTGATTGCAGGTTTCGACCAGACTCGCGGCGCGGCTCAGCGGAATCATCGCCAGCGCACCGCGCACCTGGGTCAGCAAGGCCGGAAGCGGCTGCAAGTGCTGGCGGTCCCAGTCGGCGTCGATGTAGTCGACGATCATGTCCTTGGCCTGTTGCAGGCAGATGCGCGCTTCCTTGATCACGATCTGATGGATCTGCGTCAGGTCAGTGGTCGGCAGACTACCCTCTTCCCGGCTCTCGGGCTCGACGGTGCCCACCATCCCGGACAGGGTCGCTTCGACGTAAAGCAAGGCGCCGGCGACGTCCATGAGAATCGCGTCATCGGGCGCACGATGGCCCTGAGCGAGACTGAGCACTACCGCCAATTGGTCGATGATGACTTTGCGTGGCTGGCCAAACCCCAGTACCGCCAGGGTATCGGCGATTTGCCGCAGAGGCGCGAGCAGGCTTTCGAGGTCCGACACGTGTTGCCGGTCGCTGCGCACGAACAAGTCCAGGCGCTCCTTGACCCGCACCAGCTCTTCGCACAGCGCCGCCAGCACCGAACGCATGGCGTCGCGGTCAGGGCCGGCGAGCCGGGCGCGTTCTTCATCGACCATCGCACTGTCAGGCAGCGCGTCGTCCAGTCCGTAGCGATCTTTCATGGTCAGCATCTGCCCGGTGGGGTGTTCGGCCTTGGCTATGTAGAACAGCAAGCTCTTGAGCAACTCCGGCGGCGCCGGTTGATTGATGGCGCCGATGCCCTGTTCGAGCAGGCGCTTGAGTTCTTTGTCGGCGTCCTTGAACAGGCTACGCAAAGCCGGACTGTTGGCAATCGCCCCGCCACGCATGCCTTCGACCAGCGCCGAAGCGATTTGCCACAAGGGACTCAGGGGTGCGTTGCCGCACAGGCTTTCGAGCCGGGAAAAAACTTTGGCCAAATAGCCGAGATGAGTGTCGTCATCCTGCTCGCGCAGCAAGCCGACCAAGGCCATCTGCAACATCTGCCGCCACTTGCGCAGCACATTCGGCAGATCCGCCGGTGCGAGCAGCGCCAGGGATTCGGCATCCAGTGGCGGCAGGTCAGGCAATTGCGGACTGAACAGACTGGTTTCCGACAACAGGCTTTCGCCACGGGCGCTGCGCAGGTCGTTGATCAGCGGCAGCACCACCAGCGGCAAGTCGCGACGGGCGCCCTGTACCCGGTCAAGGTAGATCGGCAATTGCCCCAGGGCTTGCAGCATCAGGTGCAACGCTTCATCCCGATGGCTGACGCGATTGTCCAGCAAGGCGCCGACCAGTTGCTCCATTTCTTCGGCCAGCAAGGCCGCGCCGTAGAACTCGACCATCTGCAGACTGCCGTGAACCTGATGGATGTACGCCAGGCATTCACTCAGGGCGTGCGTCGCCTGCGGATCATCAAGCTGGGTTTCGATCGCGTGATGAGCCTGCTTCAGCGTTTCGGCAATCTCGCCTTTGACCCATTCGAGGGCCACATAGTCGTGCCGATCACCCATAACCACTCCAGTTTTCGCTTCAGTCACGTTGCATCAGTCAAATTGCATACGCCCGCGGGCGGTTCAAGCGTTGTCCGTCGTCTGGGCCTTGGTGGTCGGCAAGGTGAAACCGGACACCGAGCGCCGCAGCTGGCTGGCCATTTTCGCCAGGTTGCCGATGCTCTCGGCAGTGGCGGTGGAACCGGACGAGGTCTGCGTGGTGATCTGCTGGATCACGTTCATCGTCAGGGAAATCTGGCCGGCAGACGACGTCTGTTGCTGTGCGGCGTTGGAAATGCTCTGGATCAGCGCCGCGAGGGTTTTGGAAACGCCTTCGATTTCTTCCAGGGCCACACCGGCATCCTGCGCCAGACGCGCGCCGCGTACCACTTCGGTGGTGGTCTGCTCCATGGAAATCACCGCTTCGTTGGTGTCGGTCTGGATCGCCCGCACCAGCGTCTCGATCTGCCGCGTGGCGGCCGAAGATCGTTCTGCCAGCCGTTGAACCTCGTCGGCCACCACCGCGAAACCGCGCCCGGCATCACCGGCCATGGAGGCCTGGATCGCCGCGTTGAGGGCAAGGATATTGGTTTGGTCGGCAATATCATCGATCAAGCTGACAATGTCGCCGATTTCCTGGGAGGACTCACCAAGGCGCTTGATCCGCTTGGCGGTGTCCTGAATCTGTTCGCGAATGTTGTCCATGCCGTGGATGGTGTTGTGCACCACTTCGTTGCCCTTGTTGGCGATTTCCACCGAGCGCTCGGCCACTGCGGAGGACTCGGCGGCGTTGGCCGACACCTGGTCGATGGATTCGGCCATGTCGTTGATCGCCGTGGAGGCTTCGGAAATCTGCTGCGCCTGATGTTCCGAGGCCTGCGCCAGGTGCATGGCGGTGGCCTGGGTTTCCTGCACGGCGGCGGCGACTTGTCCGGCGGTCAGGTTGATGGTGGCCACGAGGTCGCGTAGCTGGTCCACGGAATAGTTGATCGAGTCGGCGATGGTGCCGGTGAAGTCTTCGGTCACCGAGGCGGTCACGGTCAGGTCGCCGTCGGCCAAATCTTCGATTTCATCAAGCAAGCGCATGATCGCGTTCTGGTTGCGTTCGTTCTTCTCGGCGGTTTCGCGCAACTGGCGATTGGTTTCGCGCACCATCACCAGTCCGATGAGGATGATCGACGCCAGTGCCGCCAGGCCCAGTACATAGCCGCCGATGGTGTCGGTCTTGCGTCCGCCGACGAGGTTTTCGAAACCGCTGGCCAGGTGCGAGGCTTCCTCGAGCAAGGTTTGCGACAGGCTGAAAATGTTGGTGGCCGACTCCCTGACCTTGAACAGCTCCGGCGAGGTTTCGAGAATTTCATCGACGGACCCGGAGACAAACTCGAACAACTCGGAAATTTCCATCAACCGGGCCCGCGCATCGCGGTCTTCGACCTGGCTGACCCGCAATGCCACATTGCCTTGGAGCATGCCGTTGAGTACCTGCCCGAAGCGCGCCGCGTCTCGGCCAAAGGCATCGGCCGCCTGTTGCGAACTTTCATCGCCGGACAACACCGTGTTCACCGCGCCGAGAATGCGCTCGGCCAGCAGCGATTGCCGCTGAGCCATGACCACCTGGGCAGCCGGAGCACCGCGTTGCAGAAGGATTTCAACCACTTTTTCGTATTCGACCTGCAATTGCGGCACGGTTTCGGCCAGGGTCGCGGCGACCTGGTGCAGCGACAACACGGTCTGCTCGCTGGAGAGAATCGCATCCGTGTTCTTCAACAAACGCTCCCAATCGAGCTGCACGGCGCGCATTTCTGGGCGTACATCGGACGGTGCCGGCGGCAGGCCGGTGGCAGGGTCACCTTTTTTCAGATAACTCCAGCGCTGGGCAAAGTCGTTGCGCGCATCACTGAGCAATTTGAACGCTGCAGCCTTGCCGGCGGCGGCCTCGGTGGCGTTTTTGGCAATGCGCTGGGACAAGACGCGCAGTTCACCGGCGTGGCCGATGTACTGCTTATCGTACGTGGCCTGGGTGTTGAGGTACGCGAAGTTGGCGAACAACAGCATGATGAAGATGATCAGCGCAATGAACAGCGCGATGATCTGCGAACGACTGCGCGACCCTTCCATTGGCTTGCCTGTTTTTGCTTTTGTCATCGGTCTTCGCCTGTACTGCCCATTTCACCGAATTCCATCTGTAGGAGCGAGGCTTGCCCGCGAAGAACGATAACGCGGTATGCCTGCAAGACCGCGTTATCGTTCTTCGCGGGCAAGCCTCGCTCCTACGGGTTATATAGCGATGTTCATAAAACCCTGCGACTGCGCCAGTGCAAACGGACTGAACACCTGCCAGCTTTGCTCGCGCTCGAACCGGCCTTGAATGAACGGCGCCATCGGCCCCTCCAGCATGCCGGCTGGTTGCTGGCTGTCCTGGGCGAAATGCTGGAGGCCGAAGACCTCATCGACCATCAGCCCGGCAAACACTTCCTGATGCTCGACAACCAACACCCGCCGCTGCTTGCGCGGTGCCGAAAGCTCATGCCCAGGCTCTTTACCCGCAAAGAAAGCCCCCAAGTCCATGATCGGCAACAAACGCCCACGCAGGTTGGCCACACCCTTGACCCAGGCTTTCACCCCCGGAACCTGGGTAAAGCGCGGCTCGTGCAGCACTTCACTGACTTCGCTCATCGGCGCGACATACCAGTGTTCGCCCAGGCGAAAGCCAATGCCGCTCCAGTTGTCCTGGCGGATCGGTTGGGACGGCAAGTCCGCCGCCAGCAGGCGGCAGCGTTGGTCGATCTGCAACAGCAGTTCGAAGGCCGTCAGCGACTCGGTCATGACCGCACGATCAACCGTTGAGGACGTTGTTCAGGGTCTTGAGCAGGGTCTCTTCGTCGACCGGTTTGGTCAGGTAGTCCCTGGCCCCCTGGCGCGTGCCCCAGACCTTGTCGGTTTCTTGATCTTTGGTGGTGATGATGATCACCGGGATGTGCCCGGTTTCCGGGTCTTTGGTCAACTGACGGGTCGCCTGGAATCCGTTGAGGCCCGGCATGACGATGTCCATCAGCACCGCATCGGGTTTTTCCAGGCGGGCCAGCGCCACGCCGTCGGCACCGTTTTCGGCTTTCAACACTTCATGACCGTGCTTTTCCAGCATGCCAGTCAGTTTGTACATTTCAGTCGGCGAATCATCGACGATCAGAATACGTGCCATGGTCTTCCCCATTCTTGTCGACGCCAGGCCCGTTGGCCGAGCGTCACTTTAAGTGTCTTACTGCGGCAAAACGGCGGCGAAGCCCGGAACATGGGCCTGGATCGCGTTCAGCAGTTCTTCCTTGCTGAAAGGCTTGGTCAAAAACTGGTCGGAACCGACAATGCGCCCCTTGGCCTTGTCGAACAGCCCGTCCTTGGACGACAGCATAATCACTGGCGTGGACTTGAAGGCACTGTTGTTCTTGATTAAAGCGCAGGTCTGGTAGCCATCCAGACGCGGCATCATGATGTCGACGAAGATGATGCCGGGATGATTGTCGGCAATCTTGGCCAGGGCATCGAAACCGTCGATGGCCGTAATGACCTCACAACCCACGTTCTTGAGCAGCGTTTCGGCGGTGCGGCGAATCGTCTTCGAATCGTCGATCACCATGACCTTCAAGGCGCTGGAATGCTGTTCCATAAATGCTCTGCCGTCGCCTTTGCGAATCAAATTGTCCATTTGCGGTAACCGAAAGGCTCGAAACCCTTGATGTTCAAGGGCCAGCACGATTTGGCAGTCTTTTTAGCACAGTCTCCAACTCCAATCTATCGACCGGCCATGGCGTTGGTTTTTCCTTGACCGGGAACACACTCAGCGCCACTCTGACGCCACTTTTATTGCCTGGTTCTCTGTAGGAACGAGCAGGCTCGCGATGGTCTTCAACGATGACGCAGGCAGGTAGAAAAACCGCGGCGTCCTTAAGTCCATCGCGAGCGTGCTCGCTCCTCCAGGGGGTCAACAAAGCCCCCCCAAATTTCGAGGAAAGACCCCATGAGCGTTCGCGTCGGGATTGTCATGGACCCTATCGCCAGCATCTCCTATAAAAAGGATAGCTCGCTGGCCATGCTGCTGGCCGCGCAGAAGCGTGGCTGGGAACTGTTCTATATGGAACAGCGTGACCTCTACCAGGCCGAAGGCCAGGCCCGGGCGCGGATGCGTCCGCTGAAAGTGTTCGCCAACCCGGAAAAATGGTTCGAACTGGACGCCGAGCAAGACACGCTGCTCAGCGATCTGGATGTGATCCTGATGCGCAAGGATCCACCGTTCGACATGGAATTTGTGTATTCCACCTATTTGCTCGAACAAGCCGAAAGCGCTGGCGTGCTGGTGGTCAACAAGCCGCAGAGCCTGCGCGACTGCAACGAAAAACTGTTCGCCACGCTGTTCCCGCAGTGCACGCCACCGACAGTGGTCAGCCGCCGCGCCGACGTGCTGCGTGAATTTGCCGCCAAGCACGGCGATGTGATCCTCAAGCCGTTGGACGGTATGGGCGGCACCTCGATTTTCCGTCACCGTGCCGGTGATCCAAACCTGTCGGTCATCCTGGAAACCCTGACTGCCCTTGGCGCCCAGCAGATCATGGGCCAGGCCTACCTGCCCGCGATCAAGGATGGCGACAAGCGCATCCTGATGATCGACGGCGAGCCTGTGGATTACTGCCTGGCGCGCATTCCGGCCGCAGGCGAAACCCGTGGCAACCTCGCCGCCGGTGGCCGTGGCGAAGCGCGTCCGCTGACCGACAAAGACCGTTGGATCGCCGCGCAAGTCGGCCCGACCCTGCGTGAAAAAGGCCTGTTGTTCGTGGGTCTGGACGTGATTGGCGAGCACCTGACCGAAATCAACGTCACCAGCCCGACCTGCATCCGCGAGATCGACAACGCCTTCGGCACCGACATTGGCGGCATGCTCATGGACGCGATCGACAAGAAGTTGCAAGCCAGAAAGGCGTGACAAACAGTTTGTCGCTTACCCGTTGAAGCTTGAAGCTTAAAACCAACATTGCGTTATCATGCCCGGCCTGTGAAAAACGCGATGTTGGTTTTTTTGCCATGACCCTCCCATCCGATCTGCCTGCAGAACTCGCCCAACGTGGCGTGCGCCCGGCCGATCGCCTCGGTTTTACTCTGTTTCTGGCAGCATTGGTGCATCTGGCGCTGCTACTGGGTGTCGGCTTCACGATGGTCGAACCCAAGCAGATCAGCAAAACCCTGGAAATCACCCTCGCCACCTTCAAAAGCGAAAAGAAGCCGGAAAAAGCCGACTTCCTCGCCCAGGAGAATCAGCAAGGCAGCGGCACCCTGGATAAAAAGGCCATCCCCAAGACCACTGAGGTCGTGCCATTCCAGGACAACAAGGTGCAGAAAGTCACGCCACCGCCCGCCGCCAAGCCTGAAGTGCAGGAAACGGCGCCCAAGGCTGCCGTGACCACCGTCGCGCCGAAACCGAAAAAAGCCGCCACCAAGACCGAAGAACCCAAGCCTGTCACCAAGCCAGCGGTGGCCGCACCGACTTTCGACAGCGAACAGCTGTCCAGCGACATCGCCAGCCTGGAAGCGGAACTGGCCAACGAACAACAGTTGTACGCCAAGCGCCCGCGCATCCACCGCCTGAGCGCTGCCTCGACCATGCGCGACAAGGGTGCCTGGTATAAAGACGAATGGCGCAAGAAGGTCGAGCGCATCGGCAACCTCAATTACCCCGACGAAGCCCGACGCAAGCAGATCTACGGAAACCTGCGCCTGATGGTCTCGATTAACCGCGACGGTTCGCTGTATGAAGTGCTGGTACTGGAGTCGTCCGGGCAGCCATTGCTGGACCAGGCGGCCCAACGCATCGTGCGTCTGGCGGCACCGTTTGCGCCATTTACCGGCGACCTGTCGGACATCGACCGGCTGGAGATCATCCGCACCTGGAAGTTTGCCCGCGGGGATCGCCTTTCCAGCAATTGATCCTGTGGGAGCGGGCTTGTGTGGCGAGGGGATTTATCCCCGTTCGGCTGCGAAGCAGTCGTAAACCATCGCATGCGGTGAGTCAGACACAACCGCGACACTGGCTTGGGGCCGCTTCGCGACCCAACGGGGATAAATCCCCTCGCCACAAAGACTAGCTCCCACATTTGATCGGCGTTGCATGGCAAATTGCGGCATCCCCAGCTTGTCAGTTCGCCCCTCGAACGCCACACTAGCGGTCATGAAAAACGTCAGCCCCAGTTACCTCAAGCATCACTTCCTGATCGCCATGCCACACATGGTCGACCCGAACTTTGCGCACACCTTGACCTACATCGTCGAGCACACGGCCAATGGTGCCATGGGGCTGGTGATTAACCGCCCGCAAGACCTGAACCTGGCCGAGATCCTCGAGCAATTGCGCCCCGATATCGAGCCGCCTGCCCTCTGCCAGCATGTACCGATCTTCATCGGTGGGCCGGTCCAGACCGATCGCGGCTTTGTCCTGCATCCGTCAGGCAAGACCTTCCAGGCGACCGTTGATCTGGAAGGCGACTTGTCCTTGTCGACCTCCCAGGACGTGCTGTTTGCCATCGCCGATGGCCTCGGTCCGGAGAAAAGCCTGATCGCCCTGGGTTACGCCGGTTGGGAAGCCGGCCAACTGGAAGCCGAGCTGGCCCAGAACGCCTGGCTGACCTGCCCGTACAACGCCGACATCCTGTTCAACACCAGCAGCGAACTGCGCCTGGAAGCGGCCGCCAAACACCTGGGCATCAACTTAAGCCTGCTCACCAGTCAGGCGGGGCACGCCTGATGGCCCTGCGGCTGATTCTGGGTTTTGACTACGGCACCAAATCGATCGGCGTTGCAGTCGGCCAGGTCGTTACCGGCCAGGCCCGCGAGCTGTGCACCTTGAAAGCGCAAAACGGCATTCCCGACTGGGATAAGGTCGATGCACTGATCAAGGAGTGGAAACCCGACGCCGTGGTGGTCGGCTTGCCGCTGAACATGGATGGCACGCCGAGCGACATGTGCGCCCGTGCGGAGAAATTCGCCCGCCGTCTCAATGGCCGCTTCAATCTGCCCTTCTATACCCATGATGAACGCCTGACCACCTTCGAAGCCAAGGGCGAACGCATGGCCCGTGGCGGACAAAAAGGCAGCTACCGCGACAACCCGGTCGATGCCATCGCCGCCGCCCTGCTGCTGCAAGGCTGGCTCGATGAAAACGGCGCGCTGTTCGAATCCTGATGCACTTAACCCAGAAGAGCCGCCTAGCGGCTCTTTTAGCGACAACCCGAGCCACCTCAAGCACACGCTCGCTCGGGCCCAAGTAAGGAGCAACCATGAGTCTGCCCAATCCCGCCGAACTGATCAGCCAGATGGCGATCCGTCTCAAGGCACACCTGGAACACCGTGGCATCAGCGAACCGCGTTACATCGGTATCCGTACCGGCGGCGTTTGGGTCGCTCAAGCCTTGCTCAAGGAACTGGGCAGCGATGCCCCTTTGGGCACGCTGGACGTATCCTTCTACCGCGACGACTTCAGCCAGAACGGCCTGCACCCCCAAGTGCGCCCTTCGGCCCTGCCGTTCGAGATCGAAGGCCAGCACTTGGTGCTGATCGATGACGTGCTGATGAGCGGCCGGACCATCCGCGCCGCCATGAACGAACTCTTCGACTATGGCCGCCCGGCCAGCGTGACCCTGGTGTGCCTGCTGGATCTGGACGCCGGCGAGCTGCCAATCCGCCCGAACGTGCTGGGCGCGACTCTGTCGCTGGCAGCCCACGAACGGGTGAAGCTGTCCGGCCCCGAGCTTGCGCTCGAAGTGCAAGACCTCGCCCTTTAATTCGCCCTATTGAGAGTCCCCCTCGCGATGACGCCTATAGAAACCAAGCGCCCGCTGCAGCTCAATGATCAGGGCCAGCTGCGCCACTTCCTCTCGCTCGACGGTTTGCGCCGCGAGTTGCTGACGGAAATCCTCGACACCGCCGACTCCTTCCTGGAAGTCGGCGCCCGCGCGGTGAAGAAGGTCCCGTTGCTGCGCGGCAAGACCGTATGCAACGTGTTCTTCGAGAACTCCACCCGTACCCGCACCACCTTCGAACTGGCAGCCCAGCGCCTGTCGGCGGACGTGATCACACTGAACGTGTCGACATCGTCGGCGAGCAAGGGGGAAACCCTGCTCGATACCCTGCGCAACCTGGAAGCCATGGCCGCCGACATGTTCGTCGTGCGCCACGGTGATTCCGGTGCCGCACATTTCATCGCCGAGCATGTGTGCCCGCAAGTGGCGATCATCAACGGCGGTGACGGCCGTCACGCCCACCCGACCCAGGGCATGCTCGACATGCTCACCATCCGTCGGCACAAGGGCGGCTTCGAAAACCTTTCGGTGGCTATCGTCGGCGACATTCTGCACTCGCGGGTGGCGCGCTCGAACATGCTGGCCCTGAAAACCCTCGGTTGCCCGGACATCCGCGTGATCGCGCCGAAAACCCTGTTGCCGATCGGCATCGAGCAATACGGCGTGAAGGTCTACACCGACATGACCGAAGGCCTGAAAGATGTCGACGTGGTGATCATGCTGCGCCTGCAGCGTGAGCGTATGGCCGGCGGCCTGCTGCCCAGCGAAGGCGAGTTCTACCGCCTGTTCGGCCTGACCACCGCACGTCTGGCCGGTGCCAAACCCGATGCCATCGTCATGCACCCCGGACCGATCAACCGTGGCGTGGAGATCGAGTCGGCGGTGGCCGACGGTCCGCATTCGGTGATTCTCAATCAGGTGACCTACGGCATCGCGATTCGCATGGCCGTTTTGTCCATGGCCATGAGCGGTCAGACAGCGCAACGCCAATTCGAGCAGGAGAACGTTCAGTGAAGCTCAGCATTCTCGGCGCCCGCGTCATCGATCCGGCCAGCGGCCTGGATCAAGTCACCGATATCCATATTGAAGCCTGCAAGATCGTCGCCATGGGCGCCGCGCCCGCCGGTTTTGTCGCCGTCGACACCATTGATGCCAAAGGCCTGGTGGCCGCCCCTGGCCTAGTGGACCTCAACGTCGCCCTGCGCGAACCGGGCTACAGCCGCAAAGGTTCGATTACCAGCGAAACCCGCGCCGCTGCTGCCGGTGGCGTGACCAGCCTGTGCTGCCCACCGAAAACCAAGCCGGTGCTGGACACCTCGGCGGTGGCCGAACTGATCCTGGACCGCGCTCGTGAGGCCGGCAACACCAAGGTGTACCCGATCGGCGCGCTGAGCAAAGGCCTGGACGGCGAACAGCTGGCCGAACTGGTCGCCCTGCGCGATGCCGGTTGCGTGGCCTTCGGCAACGGCCTGGAGAGTTTCCGCAACACCCGCACCCTGTGCCGGGCACTGGAATACGCAGCCACCTTCGACCTGACGGTGATTTTCAACTCTCAGGATCACGACCTCGCTGAAGGCGGACTGGCCCATGAAGGCCCGACCGCGAGCTTCCTCGGCTTGCCGGGTATCCCGGAAACTGCTGAAACCGTGGCCCTGGCCCGGGATCTGCTGCTGGTTGAGCAAACTGGCGTGCGCGCGCACTTCAGCCAACTCACCAGCGCTCGCGGCGTGGCCCTGATCGCCCAGGCCCAGGCCCGTGGCTTGAAGGTCACGGCGGATGTCGCCTTGTACCAACTGATCCTGACCGACGAAGCGCTGATCGACTTCAGCAGCCTGTATCACGTCCAGCCGCCGCTGCGCACCCGCGCCGACCGCGATGGCCTGCGTGAAGCGGTGAAGTCCGGTGTGGTCTCGGCCATTTCCAGCCATCACCAACCCCACGAGCGGGACGCCAAGCTGGCGCCGTTCGGTGCTACCGAACTGGGTATCAGTAGCGTCGAGCTGCTGCTGCCGCTGGCAATGACATTGGTGGAAGACGGCTTGCTGGACCTGCCGACCCTGTTGGCGCGCCTCAGCACTGGCCCTGCCGAGGCATTGCGCCTGCCGGCGGGCAAACTGGCGGTAGGGGGCGCGGCGGATATCGTGCTGCTCGACCCGGCGGCCTCGACCGTGGCCGGTGAGACCTGGTTGTCCAAGGGCGAGAACTGCCCGTTCATTGGCCACAGCCTGCCGGGCGTGGTGCGTTATACCTTGGTGGATGGGCGTATCAGCCACCAGGCGTAAAATCGCGTTGAGTGGGTCGCCAGCAAGCCGGCTCCTACGGGGTGTATACCATCCGTAGGAGCCGGCTTGCTGGCGATGCATTTAGCGCCGCTGGGCGTTACGCAGCGAAACCTGGTCATTCAACGTCCAGAAGTCATACAGCACCCCCACGAAGAACAACCCACCCGTCAGCAGGTAGATCAAGCCACTGATCCACTTCCCCTGATACATCCGGTGCACGCCGAAAACACCCAGGAACGTCAGCAGGATCCACGCCACGTTGAATTCGATCGGCCCGGCAGTGAACCGCAGGTCCGCTTCACGGTCCATGGATGGGATCAGGAACAGGTCGATCAACCAGCCGATCCCCAGCAAACCGAAGGTGAAGAACCAAATCGTCCCGGTGACCGGCTTGCCGTAATAAAAGCGGTGGGCGCCGGTAAAACCGAAAATCCACAGCAAGTAACCGATCACTTTGCTGTGGGTGTCTTGATGCGGGACGGGCGGTTGATAGGTGTTCATGGATGACCTCGATTCACACGATAGATAAATATTCTTTAAATCTTTGTGACTTTTTTATGAGTGCCCGACGGATGGCAACTGCTGCCTTGTGTCCCGTCAAACCCTTGTAGCGCCTGAGTTCTGTCCGACAATTGGGTCAATTTGCCGCGTGATTGAGTTCCCTTAGACCTCGTTGGAATCGACCAACGGCCTCGGAATGCCAAAAAAAGCTGTTATAAAGTTTCGCGCTAACCCATACGAGCCTTGCCTAATGCGTCCATTTTTAAAGACATGGCTAACCATTTGCCTATTATTGCCCTTGGCCGCCCACGCCACCAATCGTGAGCAACGTCTTCCGAACGTTAATGGTTACACCCCAAAATCCCATGCTTCTGCTCCGTCGAACAAAAGCAAGAAATCGCTTAAAAACGCTCGTGAGCTGAGCAGCAACAGCAGCCTGGTTCCGCCAATGGCGAACAAGGAAAGCAGCAATGTGCTGAGCCGCGCCGTCAACGTCCTCGGTACGCCGTACCGTTGGGGCGGCAGCAGCCCGAGCAAGGGCTTCGACTGCAGCGGTCTGGTGAAATACGCGTTCAACGACGCCACCTTCGACCTGCCACGCACGTCCAATGCCATGGCCAGCGGTCATGGCGAGAAAGTCGATCGCGCCGACCTCAAGCCCGGCGACCTGATCTTCTTCAACATCAAGAGCCGTCGAGTCAACCACGTTGCCATCTACCTGGGCAATGACCGCTTCATCCACGCACCTCGCCGTGGCAAGTCGGTGACCATCGATACGCTGAAGAAACCGTATTGGGAAAAGAACTACGTGGTTGCCAAGCGGGTTCTGCCAAAAGAACAGAACGCGATGCGGGTTGTTCAGCGCTGATCGCAACGCCCGTCACCTTCTTCGCACATGATGACCTCATCGCGGGCAAGCCTTGCTCCTACAGGATTTACACGATCCCTGTAGGAGCAGGGCTTGCCCGCGATGGCGCTTCTGAATTCTTCAAAAGTTATCCGGCGACCGCGCCTTCTCCCGCGCCTGATCGCGACTGACCAATCCCCGGGTCACCAAATTCTTCAAGCCCATATCCAGCGTCTGCATACCCAGCGATCCGCCCGCCTGAATCGATGAATACATCTGCGCCACCTTGTCCTCACGGATCAGGTTACGGATGGCCGATGTGCCGAGCATGATCTCGTGGGCGGCAATGCGCCCGCCGCCGATTTTCTTGACCAGCGTCTGGGACACCACCGCCAGTAGCGATTCGGAGAGCATCGAGCGCACCATGGATTTTTCGTCCCCGGGAAACACATCGACGATGCGGTCGATGGTTTTCGCCGCCGATGTCGTGTGCAACGTGCCAAACACCAGGTGACCCGTTTCTGCAGCGGTTAGCGCCAGGCGAATAGTCTCCAGGTCACGCATTTCCCCCACCAGAATCACGTCCGGGTCCTCGCGCAGGGCTGAACGCAAAGCTGTAGCGAAGCTGCGGGTATCGCGATGGACTTCACGCTGGTTGATCAGGCATTTACGCGACTCGTGGACGAACTCGATGGGGTCTTCGATGGTGAGGATATGGTGATGGCGATGGTTGTTCAGGTAGTCGATCATCGCCGCCAGCGTGGTGGATTTGCCGGAACCGGTCGGCCCGGTCACCAGCACCAGCCCACGGGGGGCGTCGGTCATCTTGCGGAACACCTCGCCCATGCCCAGTTCATCCATGCTCAGCACCCTGGACGGGATGGTGCGAAACACCGCGCCAGCACCACGATTCTGGTTGAATGCGTTGACCCGAAACCGCGCAACGCCAGGCACATCGAAAGAGAAGTCGGTTTCCAGATGCTTTTCGAAGTCCACCCGCTGGGTATCGTTCATGATGTCGTAGATCAGCGCCTGCACCTCCTCGTGATCCAGGGGCGGCAGGTTGATGCGCCGCACATCGCCGTCGACACGGATCATCGGCGGCAGGCCCGCGGACAAGTGCAGGTCGGAAGCTCCCTGTTTGGCGCTGAACGCCAGTAGCTCAGTGATATCCATAGCACTCCTCAATTCCAGTAGAATGCGGCCAACCTCAGACCCGCTGGCGCCTCTTGAATGTCCACCATAGCAGACAACATTGAACTGGTTAGTTCGCGCATCCGGGCCGCTGCCCTCGCCGCCAACCGTGACGAACACAGCGTCCAGCTGCTGGCCGTGAGCAAGACCAAACCCTCGCAGGACCTGCGCGAAGCCTATGCCGCCGGCCTGCGCGACTTTGGCGAAAACTATCTGCAAGAGGCCTTGGGCAAGCAGCTCGAATTGGCCGACCTGCCCTTGATCTGGCACTTCATCGGCCCCATTCAATCGAACAAGACTCGCGCTATCGCCGAGCATTTCGACTGGGTGCATTCCGTGGATCGTCTGAAAATCGCACAACGCCTGTCCGAACAACGCCCTGCCGATCTACCGCCACTGAACATCTGTATCCAGGTCAACGTCAGCGGTGAAGCCAGCAAGTCCGGCTGCACCCCGGCCGATCTGCCGGCACTGGCCAATGCCATCAGCACCCTGCCACGCCTGAAATTGCGCGGCTTGATGGCCATTCCCGAGCCAACCGACGATCGCGCGGCTCAGGATGCGGCTTTCGCTGCCGTACAAAGCCTGCAAAGCAG
Source organism: Pseudomonas putida (assembly GCF_050990305.1). GTDB lineage: Bacteria > Pseudomonadota > Gammaproteobacteria > Pseudomonadales > Pseudomonadaceae > Aquipseudomonas > Aquipseudomonas putida_AH. Next base: position 6,222,495 of record NZ_CP158817.1, read on the forward strand.
TCTGAACCTGCCACTCGACACACTTTCCATGGGCATGAGCCACGACCTTGAGTCGGCCATCGCTCAAGGCGCCACTTGGGTGCGGATCGGTACCGCGCTGTTTGGTGCCCGCGACTACAGCCAGCCTTGAACACTTTCTTTATAAGGACCTGACATGAGCAAGACGCGTATTGCCTTTATCGGTGCCGGCAACATGGCCGCCAGTTTGATCGGCGGCTTGCGGGCCAAGGGACTGGACGCCGCGCAGATTCGCGCCAGCGATCCGGGTGAAGAAACCCGCGCCCGTGTGAGCGCCGAACACGGAATCGAAGTGTTTGCCGACAATGCCCAGGCCATTGAAGGCGCCGATGTCGTGGTGTTGGCGGTCAAGCCCCAGGCGATGAAAACCGTCTGCGAAGCCATCCGCCCGAGCCTCAAGCCCGGCCAACTGGTGGTGTCGATTGCTGCCGGTATTACCTGCGCCAGCATGAACAATTGGCTCGGCAATCAACCGATCGTGCGTTGCATGCCCAACACCCCGGCGCTGCTGCGCCAGGGCGTGAGCGGTTTGTTCGCCACCGCCCAGGTCAGCGCCGAACAGCGTCAGCAAGCCCAGGAACTACTGTCGGCAGTCGGTATTGCGTTGTGGCTGGACAAAGAGCAACAACTGGACGCGGTCACCGCCGTCTCCGGCTCCGGCCCTGCCTACTTCTTCCTGCTGATCGAAGCCATGACCGCCGCCGGCGTGAAGCTCGGCCTGCCAGCGGACGTTGCCGCGCAACTGACCGTACAGACCGCACTGGGTGCCGCGCACATGGCCGTGGCCAGCGACGTCGATGCCGCTGAACTGCGTCGTCGTGTCACCTCGCCGGCGGGCACCACGGAAGCGGCCATCAAGTCGTTCCAGGCCGATGGCTTCGAAGCTCTGGTCGAAAAAGCACTGGGCGCCGCCGCACACCGCTCGGCCGAAATGGCTGAGCAACTTGGCCGCTAATCAGCACTTAAAAAGGAATCAATAATGCTCGGACTCAATGACGCTGCCATTTTTGTGATTCAAACCCTGGGCAGCCTGTATCTGCTGATCGTGCTGTTGCGCTTCATCCTGCAACTGGTGCGGGCGAACTTCTACAACCCGCTGTGCCAGTTCGCCGTAAAGGCCACTCAGCCGCTGCTCAAGCCACTGCGCCGGGTCATCCCGAGCATGTTCGGCCTGGACATGTCGTCGCTGGTCCTGGCGCTGCTGGTGCAGATGGCGCTGTTTGCGGTGATCCTGTTGCTCAGCGGCTATGAGGTTAACGTGCTGTTCCTGGCGCCATGGGCACTGATCGGCATCTTTGCACTGTTTTTGAAGATCCTGTTCTGGGCGATGATCATCAGCGTGATCCTGTCTTGGGTCGCACCGGGCAGTCATAACCCGGGCGCCGAACTGGTCCAGCAGATCACCGAGCCGGTCCTGGCGCCGTTCCGCCGGATCATTCCGAACCTGGGCGGCCTCGACATCTCGCCGATCTTCGCCTTTATTGCGCTTCAGCTGCTGCAAAGCTGGCTGATTCCGCGCCTGGCTTACTACGCACTGATGCCGCGTGAGCTGTTCGGGCTGATCTGATCCGCTACACCGCGTCATCGTTCTTCGCGGGCAAGCCTCGCTCCTACAGGGTTATGTGATCCCCGTAGGAGCGAGGCTTGCCCGCGATGGGTGCGCCTCGATCGAGCGGGATAAAATCAGGCCCGGCCTTTGCTTGCCGCTAACCCCAGCGGTCTTTAGACTTACGCCTCATTTCAACGAGAGCAGGGTCGATGCCAGCTGCCTTTCCCCCCGATTCTGTTGGTCTGGTGACGCCGCAAGTGGCGCACTTCAGCGAACCCCTGGCCTTGGCCTGCGGTCGCTCGCTCCCGGCCTATGACCTGATTTACGAAACCTACGGCACGCTGAACGCCACGGCGAGTAATGCCGTGCTGATTTGCCATGCCCTGTCCGGCCATCACCACGCGGCCGGCTACCACAGCCCCGATGACCGCAAGCCCGGTTGGTGGGACAGCTGCATTGGCCCCGGCAAGCCGATCGATACCAATAAATTTTTCGTGGTCAGCCTGAACAACCTCGGCGGCTGCAACGGCTCCACCGGCCCAAGCAGCATCAATCCGGAAACCAGCAAGCCGTTCGGTGCCGATTTCCCGGTGCTGACCGTGGAAGACTGGGTGCACAGCCAGGCGCGTCTGGCCGATCAACTCGGCATCGCGCAATTTGCCGCTGTGATTGGCGGCAGCCTTGGTGGCATGCAGGCGATGCAATGGAGCATCACGTACCCTGACCGCATCCGCCACTGCCTGGCCATTGCCTCGGCGCCCAAGCTTTCGGCACAGAACATCGCCTTCAACGAAGTGGCACGCCAGGCGATCCTCACCGATCCGGAGTTTCACGGCGGCTCGTTCCAGGAACAGGGCGTGATCCCCAAGCGCGGCCTGATGCTGGCGCGGATGGTCGGGCATATCACTTACCTGTCCGACGATTCCATGGGTGAGAAATTCGGCCGAGGCCTGAAAAGCGAGAAGCTCAATTACGACTTCCACAGTGTCGAATTCCAGGTCGAAAGCTACCTGCGTTATCAGGGTGAAGAGTTCTCCGGGCGTTTCGACGCCAATACCTACCTGCTGATGACCAAGGCCCTGGACTATTTCGACCCAGCGGCCGCTTTCGACGATGACCTGGCAAAAACCTTCGCCAACGCCACCGCCAAGTTCTGCGTGATGTCGTTCACCACCGACTGGCGCTTCTCCCCGGCCCGTTCACGGGAACTGGTGGACGCGCTGATGGCGGCGCGCAAGGACGTCTGCTACCTGGAAATCGATGCGCCGCAAGGCCACGACGCCTTCCTGATTCCGATCCCGCGCTACTTGCAGGCGTTCGGCAATTACATGAACCGCATTACGTTGTGAGATAGCCATGAGAGCTGATCTGGAAATCATCCAGGAATGGATCCCCGCTGGCAGCCGCGTGCTCGACCTCGGTTGCGGCGACGGCGAATTGCTGACTTGGCTGCGCGATAACAAGCAGGTCACCGGTTATGGCCTGGAAAACGATGCGGACAACATCGCCCAGTGCGTGGCCAAGGGCATCAACGTCATCGAGCAGGACCTGGACAAGGGCCTGGGCAACTTCGCCAGCAACAGCTTCGATATCGTGGTCATGACCCAGGCGCTGCAAGCGGTGCACTATCCGGACAAGATCCTCGACGAAATGCTGCGGGTCGGCCGTCAGTGCATCATCACCTTCCCTAATTTCGGTCACTGGCGCTGCCGCTGGTACCTGGCGAGCAAGGGCCGGATGCCGGTTTCCGAGTTTCTGCCGTACACCTGGTACAACACGCCGAACATCCACTTCTGCACCTTCGCCGACTTTGAAGCCTTGTGCCGCGAACGTGAAGCGAAGGTCATTGATCGGCTGGCCGTGGATCAACAGCATCGGCACGGGTGGGCCAGTAAGCTATGGCCTAATCTGTTAGGTGAGATCGGCATTTACCGTGTCAGCAGCCCGGGGCTTGCAGACCACAAGGTCGCGGTCTGAACACCTAATTTCGAGGAGAATGATCATGGGTCGTCTAGCGCTAGTTCTACTCACCGCCTGCCTGAGCGTCTCGGCCTTGGCCGCAGATGCAATCAAAGGTGAACGCAAGGAAGTCTTTGGTGACACGACGGTGCACTACAACACGTTCAACTCCACGTTCCTGACACCGGACATCGCCAAGGCCGCGGAGCTCACCCGCAGCAAGAACCAGGGCGTGATCAATATCTCGGTGCTCAAAGATGGCAAACCGCAGATGGCTCAGGTCAGCGGCACGGTCAAAGACCTGACCAGCCAAAGCGTGAACCTGACCTTCAAACAGATCACCGAGCAAGGTGCGATCTACTACATCGCCCAATACCCGGTACCTCAGCAGGAAACCCGCACCTTCGAGATCAAGGTGCAGACCGGTGACAAAATCAACACTATCAACTTCAACCAAGAGCTCTTTCCCGGCGAATGATCAATTTGACGCAACTCGTACTCGCCAGCCATAACGCCGGCAAACTCAAGGAACTCCAGGCCATGCTCGGCGAGTCGGTGCAACTGCGCTCGATCGGCGAGTTCAGCAGCGTGGAGCCCGAAGAAACCGGTCTGTCGTTCGTCGAGAACGCCATCCTCAAGGCCCGCAATGCCGCGCGCATTTCCGGCCTGCCGGCACTGGCCGACGATTCGGGACTGGCGGTGGACTTCCTCGGCGGCGCGCCGGGTATCTACTCAGCGCGCTACGCCGACGGCAAGGGTGATGCGGCGAACAACGCCAAACTGCTCGACGCCTTGAAGGACGTTCCCGAAGCCGAGCGCGGCGCGCAGTTCGTCTGCGTGCTGGCGCTGGTGCGCCATGCAGATGATCCGCTGCCGATTCTATGCGAAGGTCTGTGGCACGGCCGCATCCTGACCCAGGCCAGCGGCGAACACGGTTTTGGCTATGACCCGCTGTTCTGGGTACCGGAACGCGACTGTTCCAGTGCCGAGTTGAGCCCGGGCGACAAGAACCAGATCAGTCACCGCGCCCGTGCAATGGATCTGCTGCGCCAGCGTCTGGGCTTGAAATGACCCGTGAATCATCCGCGTCGCCACTGATCTTCGGCGGCGACGCCCAATCGCCTCGGGCGGCCCTGCCTGTGCTGCCGCCCCTGGCGCTGTACATCCACATCCCGTGGTGCGTACGCAAATGCCCTTATTGCGACTTCAACTCCCACACCGCCAGCCCCGTGCTTCCGGAAGAAGAGTATGTCGACGCGCTGCTGGCTGACCTCGATGAGGATCTGCACGCCGTCTATGGCCGCGAGCTGAGCTCGATCTTCTTCGGTGGAGGCACGCCAAGCCTGTTCAGCGCCCAAGCATTGGGCCGCTTGCTTAAAGGCGTCGAACAACGCATCCCGTTTGCCCACGACATCGAAATCACTCTGGAAGCCAATCCGGGGACGTTCGAACAAGAGAAATTCGTGGCCTATCGGGCACTGGGCATCAATCGCCTGTCGATCGGCATCCAGAGCTTTCAGCAGGAAAAGCTCAAGGCACTGGGACGGATTCATAACGGCGACGAAGCCGTGCGAGCAGCCGGCATGGCCCTCCAGGCCGGGTTTGATAACTTCAACCTGGACCTGATGCACGGCTTGCCCGATCAGTCCCTGGATGACGCCCTGAGCGATCTGCGCACAGCCATCGCCCTGAAACCGACCCATTTGTCCTGGTATCAGTTGACCCTGGAGCCGAACACCGTGTTCTGGAACCAGCCGCCGACGCTGCCGGAAGACGACACGCTGTGGGACATTCAGGAGGCTGGCCAGGCGCTGCTGGCCGAACACGGCTACGTGCAATACGAAGTCTCGGCCTATGCCCAACCCGGCCGTCCGGCGCGGCATAACCTCAATTATTGGAGCTTTGGCGACTTCATCGGTATCGGTGCCGGCGCCCACGGCAAGCTCAGTCATCCGGACGGGCGCATCATCCGCACCTGGAAGACCCGCCTGCCGAAGGATTACCTGAACCCGGCAAAACGCTTTCAGGCCGGCGAGAAAGCGCTGACCAATGAAGAAATGCCTTTTGAGTTCCTGATGAACGCGCTACGCCTGACCGCCGGTGTCGAGGCGCGACTGTATCCGGAACGCACCGGCCTTCCCCTGGAAAGCCTGGACGAAGCCCGCCGTGAAGCAGAACAAAGCGGCCTGTTGCAGGTCGAACCGTCACGTCTGGCAGCCACCGAGCGCGGACAACTCTTCCTCAATGACTTGCTGCAGAAATTTCTGACATAAGGAAATCGAATGGATTTGGTACTCGACCTGCTCGCCACCGTGTCTCGCTGGAGCCGCAGCAATCTCTCGGAAATCGCCCTGGCATTGGTGGGTTGCCTGCTGGTGCTGTTCGGTGCGGATTTCAAAGGCTGGGTCGAGCAACGCCTGGGCAGCATCGCCGGCGCCTTGCGCGTCCCGCTGATGGCCCTGCTGTGCATGATCGGCAGCGGCGCCGCGCTGATCTACGCCACGCCTTGGGTTGTTCGGGGGTTGAGCCAGTTCAACAACTACAGCCTGGCGCCGGTGTTGTTGGTGGTGTTGGTGCTCATTGGTGTCGTCGCCGACCGCCGCTGATCGTAAAAACCGTAGGAGCCGGCTTGCTGGCGATTCGAACGACGCGGACTGTTTGATAGACCGCGTCACCCCAATCGCCAGCAAGCCGGCTCCTACAGACTCTGGTTATGCCAGTTTTTCGAACTTCAGATCCCACACCCCATGTCCAAGACGTTCGCCACGGCGTTCGAACTTGGTGATCGGGCGTTCGGCCGGGCGAGGTACGCACTTGCCGTCTTCGGCCAGGTTGCGATAACCCGGCGCGACATTCATCACTTCCAGCATGTATTCGGCGTACGGCTCCCAGTCGGTGGCCATGTGCAGGATGCCGCCGACTTTCAACTTGCTGCGCACCAGCTCAGCGAACGACGCCTGAACGATACGACGCTTGTGGTGGCGGCTTTTGTGCCATGGGTCCGGGAAAAACAGCATCAGGCGATCGAGGCTGTTGTCGGCAACGCAGCGGTTGAGCACTTCGATCGCATCGCAATCGTAGACCCGCAGGTTGGTCAGACCCTGGGTCAACACGCCATTGAGCAACGCGCCGACACCCGGACGGTGTACTTCGACACCGATGAAATCCTGCTCCGGCGCAGCGGCGGCCATTTCCAGCAGCGAATGGCCCATGCCGAAACCGATTTCCAGCGAGCGCGGCGCCGAGCGGCCGAACACCTGGTCATAATCCACCGGCGCGTCAGCCAGGGGCAGCACGTACAGCGGCGCGCCCTGCTCCAGGCCACGTTGCTGGCCTTCGGTCATGCGCCCGGCGCGCATCACGAAACTCTTGATGCGGCGGTGTTGGCGCTCGTCGCCTTCTTCCGTCTGGATAGGCGTGTCGTTTGATTCAGTCATCAATGGCTCTTACTTGATCAGACCATCCAGCGGCGAGGAGGCGCTGGCATAGAGTTTTTTCGGCATGCGGCCGGCGAGGTAAGCCAGGCGACCGGCAACGATGGCGTGCTTCATGGCTTCGGCCATCATGATCGGCTGCTGGGCATGGGCGATGGCCGAGTTCATCAGCACCGCGTCACAGCCCAGCTCCATGGAGATGGTGGCGTCGGAAGCGGTGCCGACACCGGCATCCACCAGCACCGGGATTTTTGCTTCTTCAAGGATGATCTGCAGGTTGTACGGGTTGCAGATCCCCAGGCCCGAACCGATCAGACCGGCCAGCGGCATGACCGCGATGCAGCCGATTTCCGCCAGTTGCCGGGCAATGATCGGGTCATCGCTGGTGTAGACCATCACGTCGAAGCCTTCCTTGACCAGCACTTCGGCGGCCTTGAGGGTTTCGATCACGTTGGGGAACAGGGTTTTCTGGTCCGCCAGCACTTCCAGTTTCACCAGGTTGTGGCCGTCGAGCAGCTCACGGGCCAGGCGACAAGTGCGCACGGCCTCGACAGCGTCGTAGCAGCCGGCGGTGTTCGGCAGGAAGGTGTAGCGATCCGGCGACAGCACTTCGAGCAGGTTCGGCTCGCCCTCGATCTGACCGAGGTTGGTACGGCGCACGGCAAACGTGACGATCTCGGCACCCGAGGCTTCGATGGCCAGACGGGTTTCTTCCATGTCACGGTATTTACCGGTACCGACCAGCAAACGCGACTGGTAAGTACGACCGGCCAGAACGAAAGGCTTGTCGCTACGAACGATGCTCATGGGAAATCCTCTGTAGGAGTGAGGGTCTTGCAGAATTCTCGGCCCATGCAGGCCAGACGGCTAGCCGCCGCCGATGGCGTGCACCACTTCGACGTTATCGCCGTCATTGAGCGTGGTGTCTGCATGCTGGCTGCGCGGGACGATATCCAGATTGAGTTCGACCGCTACCCGGCGTCCGGTCAGGTCCAGACGGGTCAGCAGGGCCGCAACGGTTTCACCGTCGGGCAGTTCAAAGGATTCGCCGTTCAACTGAATGCGCATGCGCAATGCCGCCATCATTTTAAAGGGCTGGCATTCTAGCCCGATCGTGACCTAAAGGTCAGCAATAAGCGTCAAGCGGTCAGCGGCAAACGCCAGGCGGCGAGACCCAGGCACAGCCAGCCCGCGAGGAAGGCCAGGCCGCCAAATGGGGTGACGATGCCGAGCTTGCTGATACCGGTTAGCGTCAGCACGTACAGGCTGCCGGAGAACAGCAGGATGCCGATGGCAAAGGATGCGCCGGCCCAAGTGACCAAACGACCGGGGATCTGCGTGGCCAGCAACGCGACGCCCAACAGCGCCAGGGTGTGCACCAATTGGTAGGTGACACCAGTATGAAAAATCGCCAGATACTCGGGCGTCAGACGGTTTTTCAGACCGTGGGCAGCAAAGGCCCCAAGGCCGACACCGGTGAAGCCGAAAAAAGCGGCCAGCATCAGAAAGCCACGCAGCATGAAGAACTCCAGTCAGACTCGATCAACAGGGTCTGTATAATGGCCCGCTCAACGGGTTCGGCCAAGCCATCTCTATGCTGCGTATCTATTTCCGTCGTTTTACCAAGGCCGCGCTCTGGTTCATGGGCGGCAGCGTGTTGCTGGTGCTGATTTTTCGCGTGGTGCCGCCACCGGGCACGGCATTGATGGTCGAGCGCAAGATTGAATCCTGGATCGACGGCGAGCCCATCGACCTGCAACGCACCTGGAAGCCCTGGGAAGAAATCTCCGACGACCTGAAAGTCGCGGTGATCGCCGGCGAGGACCAGAAATTTCCTGAGCACTGGGGCTTTGATATCGGCGCGATCCGCGCTGCATTGGCTCACAACGAGCTCGGTGGCTCGGTTCGCGGCGCCAGCACCTTAAGCCAGCAAGTCTCGAAAAACCTGTTCCTGTGGTCCGGCCGCAGCTGGCTGCGTAAAGGTCTGGAAGCCTGGTTTACCGCACTGATCGAAGTGTTCTGGCCCAAGCAGCGGATTCTTGAGGTTTATCTCAACAGCGCCGAGTGGGATGACGGGGTGTTTGGTGCGGAAGCGGCAGCACGACATCACTTCGGCACAAGTGCCAAAGGTCTCAGCCGTCAGCAATCGAGCTTGCTGGCGGCTGTATTGCCTAACCCTCGAGTATGGAGCGCCAGTCATCCGACCTCTTACGTAGCGCGGCGCGCTGGGTGGATACGACGGCAGATGAGCCAGCTGGGCGGCGATAGCTATCTGGTGGAGCTCAACGATTCGCGTCGGGCGCCTTGGGCGCAGTGATACCTGACAGCAAAAGATCGCAGCCTTCGGCAGCTCCTACAATGGAATGAGGTACACCCTGTAGGAGCTGCCGAAGGCTGCGATCTTTTGATCTTTAAACAAAAACGCCCCGATCAATGATCGGGGCGTTTTTTATGGCCGTATCGCAAATTACGCGGCGATCGACAACTTGAGCTTGTTCATCGCGCTCTTTTCAAGCTGACGAATACGCTCGGCCGACACGTTGTACTTTTGCGCCAGGTCGTGCAGCGTGGCTTTTTCTTCTGCCAACCAACGTTGGTAGAGAATGTCACGGCTACGGTCGTCCAGCACTTCCAGCGCTTCGTGCAGGTTGTGGTTGGAGTTATCGCTCCAGTCGGCATCTTCCAGTTGACGGGCCGGATCGTACCGGTGGTCTTCCAGATAGTTGGCCGGCGATTGGAAAGCGCTGTCGTCGTCGGCTTCGGCAGCCGGATCGAAGGCCATGTCATGGCCGGTCAGGCGACTTTCCATCTCGCGCACTTCCCGCGGCTCCACGCCAAGGCTTTCCGCCACGCGGTGGACTTCCTCGTTGTTCAGCCAGGCCAGACGTTTTTTCTGGCTGCGCAGGTTGAAGAACAGCTTGCGCTGGGCCTTGGTGGTCGCGACTTTCACGATCCGCCAGTTGCGCAGGATGAATTCGTGGATTTCCGCCTTGATCCAGTGCACGGCAAAGGAAACCAGGCGCACACCCATTTCCGGGTTGAAGCGTTTTACAGCCTTCATCAGACCGACGTTACCTTCCTGGATCAGGTCAGACTGAGCCAGACCGTAGCCGGAATAGCTACGGGCGATATGTACGACAAAACGCAGGTGGGCGAGCACCATCTGCCGAGCCGCCTCAAGATCCTGCTCATAATAGAGACTCTCGGCCAGTTCACGCTCCTGCTCCGGTGTCAGCAATGGAATGCTGTTCACCGTGTGCACATAGGCCTCCAGGTTCGCACCCGGGACCAGAGCATATGCAGGCTGCAAAGAATTGGTCATACGAAAAAACCTCCGACTTACAAACTCGTGCAGTTACGCACTGCGAAAATTGACCGGAAACCGCTAAACAAGTTCCCACAAAGACTGAAAGGTCAATACGAGCAAAATGATATTACTTTGGCGCAAGCTCCCGCAGGTGGCGAGCGACTGCAATCCATGCACCGATATACCCTAACAGCACCGCGCCAAGCAAGAGAGATAGACCATCGGCTACTGGCACGCCGGCCAATGCGAAATCGCTGCCGTACAAACCAGCCAACCCCACCACCGCGTCATTCAGCCAGTTCAGGCCGAATGCCAATACGCCCCAGGAAAGAATCCCCGCACCAAAGCCATAAAGCGCACCCATATAAAGGAAGGGCCTGCGCACATAGCTGTCAGTGCCGCCGACCAGTTTAATCACTTCTATCTCTGTGCGGCGGTTTTCAATATGAAGACGAATGGTATTGCCTATCACCAAAAGTAATGCAGAAACCAGAAGCACAGTCAGACCGAAGACAAAACGCTCACCCAGTTTCAGGATCGCTGCCAGACGCTCGACCCAGACTAGATCAAGCTGCGCTTGTTGTACCTTGGGCAATTCGGAAAGTTTTTGTCTTAATGCTTCCAACGCCGGCTTGTCGACTTCCTTCGGCGTAACCAGCACTACACCAGGCAGTGGGTTTTCCGGGAGTTCCTTGAGTGCCTCGCCCAGGCCGGACTGCTGCTGAAACTCTTCCAATGCCTGATCGCGGCCAACGTACTCGGCATCCGCCACACCGGGCATGCCTTTGATCTGCTCACGCAGCGCTTCGCCTTCTGTCGGGCTGGCTTCGAGTTGCAGGTACAGAGAGATCTGCGCCGCACGCTGCCAGGAACCGCCGAGGCGCTCGACGTTACTTAGCAAAAGTGACAGCCCCATGGGCAAACTCAGTGCCACCGCCATCACCATGCAGGTGAAAAAGCTGCCGATAGGTTGTTTACCCAGCCGACGCAGACTGTCCAGCAGGCTGGCGCGATGACTTTCGACCCAGGCGCGGAACAGCGTGGCGAAGTCCGGACCGTCATCGTCGTCGCGTTTTTTCTTGGTCGGTTGCGGATCGGCGGCTTTCGGGGCCACGCGCTCGGAAACCTTTGGACTGCGTGTCGCACTCATACGCCAGCCTCCCCGTCGCCAATCAATCGGCCGCGTTGCAAGGTCAGCATGCGGTGACGCATGCGGGCAATCAGGGCCAGGTCGTGACTGGCGATCAATACGCTGGTGCCCAGACGATTGATGTCTTCGAACACACCCATGATTTCCGCCGCCAGACGCGGGTCGAGGTTACCGGTCGGTTCGTCCGCCAACAGCAAGGCCGGACGGTGAACGATGGCGCGGGCGATGCCGACGCGCTGTTGCTGGCCGGTGGATAGATCGCCGGGATACAAATCGGTTTTATCCGACAACGCCACGCGCTCCAGAGCCGAATCCACGCGCTTGGCGACTTCGGCCTTGGACAAGCCAAGGATCTGCAATGGCAGTGCGACGTTGTTGAAGACGGTGCGATCGAACAGCAACTGGTGGTTCTGGAACACCACGCCAATCTGTCGGCGCAGGAACGGAATCTGCGCATTACTGATGGTGCTCAGGTCCTGCCCAGCCAACAGCAGCTTGCCGCTGGTCGGGCGCTCCATGGCCAGCAATAGGCGCAACAAGGTGCTTTTACCGGCACCGGAGTGGCCGGTCACAAACAAGAACTCGCCCCGACGGACTCGAAAGCTCAGCTCATGCAAGCCGACGTGTCCGTTCGGATAGCGTTTACCGACCTGTTCGAAACGAATCATGAACGCTCCCGCTCGGCAAAGAGTGCCTGGACAAAGGGTTCAGCTTCAAAAGTACGCAAATCATCGATGCCTTCACCGACGCCGATATAGCGGATAGGCAAGCCAAACTGCTTGGCCAGGGCGAAAATCACCCCACCCTTGGCGGTGCCATCGAGCTTGGTCAGTGCCAGGCCGGTCAATTCGACGGTCTGGTTGAATTGCTTGGCCTGGTTGATGGCGTTCTGGCCAGTGCCGGCGTCAAGCACCAGCAGCACTTCGTGCGGTGCATCGGCGTCGAGCTTGCCGATCACCCGGCGAACCTTTTTCAGCTCTTCCATCAGGTTGTCTTTGGTGTGCAGTCGGCCAGCGGTGTCGGCGATCAGCACATCGATGTTACGGGCCTTGGCGGCCTGCACGGCGTCGAAGATCACCGAAGCCGAATCGGCACCGGTGTGCTGGGCAATGACCGGGATCTTGTTGCGCTCGCCCCAGACCTGCAATTGCTCGACCGCGGCGGCACGGAAGGTGTCGCCGGCGGCGAGCATGACTTTCTTGCCTTCCAGTTGCAGCTTCTTCGCCAGCTTGCCGATGGTGGTGGTCTTGCCGGCGCCGTTGACGCCGACCACCAGAATCACGAATGGCTTGTTCTGCGAGGCAATTTTCAGCGGTTGCTCGACAGGTTTGAGCATCGCCGCCAATTCGCCCTGCAAGGACTTGTACAGCGCATCGGAATCGGCCAGCTCCTTGCGCGCAACCTTCTGGGTCAGGCGCTGGATGATCACCGAAGTCGCTTCGACGCCGACGTCGGCAGTCAGCAGTCGGGTTTCGAGATCATCCAGTAGCTCGTCATCGATGGCCTTCTTGCCCAAGAACAGGCTGGCCATGCCCTCGCCGATGCTGGCGCTGGTTTTGGACAAGCCTTGCTTGAGACGGGCGAAGAAACCGGCCTTGGTTTCTTCGGCACGCGGAGGCTCGACCGGTTTTTCGATCGGCGCTTCAACGGGAACGATGGGGGCAGCTACAACCGGTGCCGGTGCTGGTGCTGGTGTTTGAACGACCGGAGCAACTGGCACAGCAATCACCGGCTCTGGAACAACCGGTGCAGGCTCAGCCACCACTACCGGTGCGACCATCGGCTCAACCCTAGGCACCTGAACGGGCGCAGGCGTAAAGGCAGTCGGCGCAGGAATCGGCGGTGTGACATGCGGCGCCTGCTCATCTTCGACCAACGCCACCGGCTCTTCCGCCACCGGCAAGGTCAGCCAAGGCTCGGCGACCGGGGCCAGCGGCAGCTCGGCCGCGACGTTGTTGATAGGCTCGGCAGTCGGCTGCAACACCGGCTCGGCATTTGGCAAGACCACCGGCGCAGGTTCGGCTTCGATGACCGGCGCGGGGGTTGGCTCAGGCTGTGGCTGTGGCTGTTCGACGACGGGTTCCTGCGGCTTTTTGCGCAGCCATCCGAACAGGCTTTTCTTTTCGCCAGCCGCAGCTGGGGTCTTTTTGTCGTCGTTGGAACCAAACATGGAGGACGGCTATCTCACGGTAGCGACGCGCCAACGGGCGCCCCGGCAAATAAATATTCGATGCAGAACAGACTGCGTTTAACACAGCTTGTTCACGCGCAACATTTTGTCGAGGGGCTCATCGGCGCCTCAAAGAATCGATTTCTCATAGGACTAAAGCAGCAAAATCGGCGAAAACGCGAAGCTTGGTTGATAAAAACCCACCTTTCGTCGAAAACCCTTTCAACCTGATCAAGCATAAAGGCCTGATAGGCGTGGCCGCCGCTAAAACGGATCAGTATCCTAGCACCTCCTCGCCCGCAGACGCTAAGACCAAGCGGGCAGCCCAACAGGTTTAAAAACGAATGAATGCTCTAGCCCGCCGCGCCGCAGGCCTGCTGCTCAGCACAGTTTGTCTGCCTCTCTCGGCCCTGGCGGCCGATCCACAACCCACCCACGAGTTCACCCTCGACAACGGCTTGAAGGTCGTTGTGCGCGAAGACCATCGTGCGCCTGTGGTGGTCTCCCAGGTCTGGTACAAGGTTGGCTCCAGCTACGAGACGCCGGGTCAGACCGGCTTGTCCCACGCCCTGGAGCACATGATGTTCAAGGGCAGCGAGAAAGTCGGCCCCGGCGAAGCGTCGCTGATCCTGCGCGACCTCGGCGCCGAAGAGAACGCCTTCACCAGCGATGACTTCACCGCCTATTACCAAGTGCTGGCCCGCGACCGCCTGGGCGTCGCCTTCGAACTGGAAGCCGACCGCATGGCCAGCCTGCGGCTGCCGCCCGACGAGTTCGCCCGGGAAATCGAAGTCATTAAAGAAGAACGGCGCCTGCGCACCGACGACAAGCCGATGTCCAAGGCCTACGAGCGCTTCAAGGCCATGGCCTACCCCGCCAGCGGCTATCACACGCCGACCATCGGCTGGATGGCGGACCTGGACCGCATGAAAGTCGAAGAACTGCGCCACTGGTACGAGTCTTGGTACGTGCCGAACAACGCCACCCTGGTGGTGGTCGGCGACGTGACTCCGGATGAAGTCAAAACCCTGGCCCAGCGCTACTTCGGCCCCATCGCCAAACGCGACGTGCCATCGGCGAAGGTTCCGCTGGAACTGGCCGAACCCGGCGAGCGCAAGATCACCCTGCACGTGAAGACCCAACTGCCTAGCCTGATGCTGGCGTTCAACGTGCCAAGCATCGCCACCGCCGAAGACAAACGCTCGGTCAACGCCTTGCGCCTGATCGCGGCCCTGCTCGACGGCGGCTACAGCGCACGCATCCCGACGCAACTGGAGCGCGGCGAAGAACTGGTGTCCGGCGGCTCATCGAGTTATGACGCCTACACCCGTGGCGACAGCCTGTTCACCCTGTCGGCAACGCCCAACAGCCAAAAAAAGAAAACCATTGAACAGGCCGAGGCCGGTTTGTGGAAACTGCTGGAACAGTTGAAAACCACCGCCCCGTCGGCTGAAGAACTGGAGCGGGTGCGCGCGCAGGTCATCGCCGGGCTGGTATATGAGCGCGACTCGATCACCAGCCAGGCCACCGCCATTGGCCAACTGGAGACGGTTGGCCTGTCCTGGAAGCTGATGGACACCGAGCTTGCCGAACTGGAAAGCGTGACACCGGAAGATATCCAGAAAGCCGCCAAGCTGTATTTCACCCGCGAACGTCTCAGCGTCGCCCATGTACTGCCGGAGGAGACGACTCATGAGTGAACATAAAAAACCGCGCTTGGCCGTGTTCGGCCTGATCGCTGTCGCCCTGATCGGATCGGCTGCGTTCTATTTCACCAAGACCGGTGAATCCAATGCCAGCGAAGCCCTGGACAAGGCCAAGGCCAGCCACAAGCTGCAATCGCTGTCCGAACTCAACGGCAAGGCGCCGAGCCACCGCAAGCTCGACGTGCAAACCTGGAATACCGCCGAAGGCGCCAAAGTATTGTTCGTCGAAGCCCGTGAGCTGCCGATGTTCGACATGCGCCTGATCTTTGCCGCCGGCAGCAGCCAGGACGGCAACGCGCCTGGCCTGGCATTGCTGACCAACGCCATGCTCAACGAAGGCGTGGCCGGCAAGGACGTCAGCGCTATCGCCCAGGGTTTCGAAGGCCTGGGTGCCGATTTCGGCAACGGTGCCTACAAGGACATGGCCATTGCCTCCCTGCGCAGCCTCAGCGCCGTGGACAAACGCGAACCGGCGTTGAAGCTGTTCGCTGAAGTCGTTGGCAAACCCACCTTCCCCGCCGACTCGCTTACCCGCATCAAGAACCAGATGCTCGCCGGCTTCGAATACCAAAAGCAAAACCCCGGCAAACTGGCCAGCCTTGAATTGATGAACCGCCTGTATGGCGATCATCCGTACGCGCATGCCAGCGATGGCACGGCAAAAACCATTCCGGCGATCACGCTGGCACAACTGCGCACGTTCCACGAGAAAGCCTATGCGGCCGGCAACGTCGTGATCGCGCTGGTTGGCGATTTGTCTCGCGTCGAAGCCGAAGCCATTGCCGCGCAAGTCTCCGGCGCCCTGCCCAAAGGCCCGGCCCTGCCGAAAATTGCGCAACCGAGCGAGCCCAAGGCCAGCGTCGGCCATATCGAGTTTCCATCCAAGCAGACCAACGTGATGCTCGCGCAACTGGGCATCGACCGTGACGACCCGGATTACGCGGCACTGTCCATGGGAAACCAGATCCTTGGCGGTGGCGGGTTCGGCACACGCTTGATGAGTGAAGTGCGCGAGAAGCGTGGCCTGGCGTATGGCGTGTACTCGGGCTTCAGCCCGATGCAGGCGCGCGGCCCGTTCATGATCAATCTGCAGACCCGCGCCGAAATGAGCGAGGGCACCCTGAAACTGGTGCAGGACGTCCTCGCCGACTACCTCAAGACCGGTCCGACCGAAAAGGAACTCGACGACGCCAAGCGTGAATTGGCCGGCAGCTTCCCGCTGTCCACGGCCAGCAACGCCGATATCGTCGGTCAATTGGGTGCGATTGGCTTCTACAATCTGCCATTGAGTCATCTGGAAGATTTCATGCAACAGTCCCAGAATCTGACCGTTGAGCAAGTCAAAGCCGCCATGAACAAACACCTGAGCACGGACAAAATGGTCATCGTCAGCGCTGGCCCGACCGTGCCGCAAAAGCCGTTACCGGCCCCTACTGATAAACCTGCCGAGCAACCGCTCGGGGTTCCGGAGCATTAATGGCCACTCAATCGAAATCGAAAAAGCCCGTGCACAACGGCGTGAACCAGCTGCGCATCATCGGCGGCGAATGGCGTAGCCGCAAACTGAGCTTCCCCGATGCCCCGGGCCTGCGCCCGACGCCGGATCGGGTGCGTGAAACCCTGTTCAACTGGCTTGCGCCCTACGTTCCCGGCGCCAAAGTGCTCGACCCGTTCACGGGTAGCGGCGCGTTGTTTCTTGAAGCCTTGTCCCGTGGCGCGGCCATGGGTCAGGCGCTGGATGCCAGCAGCCTGGCCGTGTCCAGCCTCAAGGAACACCTGGGCACACTGCGTTGCACCACCGGCCAGGTCCAGACCGCCGACGCCCTGCGCTATCTGGAAACCCAGGCGGCAACGGCTTACGACCTGGTGTTCCTCGATCCGCCGTTCAACCAGAACCTGCTGCCCGCCGTGTGCAAGCTGCTCGAAGAGCGCCAATGGCTGGCAGAAGATGCCTGGGTCTACACCGAGAGCGAAACCGCACCCTCGACCCTTGGCCTGCCGGGCAACTGGCGCCTGCACCGGGAACAAAAATCCGGGCGGGTCTATTATTCCTTGTGGCAACGTATGGCAGAGATCGCCGGCTGATCGACCGGCCTGAACAAGGCGCGCGCCCCACAGGCGCGCACCACTGCTCCGAGAACAATCGTGCACCCTCCGTCAGAACGCTTCATCCCTGCCTTCGGCCTCGGCAACCCACACTTGCAAACCTTGTGGGGACCGCTCTGGCGCAAGACCACCCACATCCAGCGCGAGCGTGAGCGTTTGTGGCTGGAGGACGGCGATTTCCTTGATCTGGACTGGCACGGCCCCCACAGCGTCAATGCACCGTTGGTGCTGGTGCTGCACGGCCTGACCGGTTCATCGAACTCCCCTTACGTGGCTGGGATGCAAAAAGCCCTGGGTGATCGGGGTTGGGCCAGTGTCGCGCTGAACTGGCGTGGCTGTTCGGGCGAGCCGAATCTGTTGCCGCGCAGTTACCACTCCGGCGCCAGCGAAGACCTGGCCGAAACCATCAGGCACCTGCGGGCCAAGCGCCCGCTGGCGCCACTGTATGCAGTCGGCTATTCCCTGGGCGGTAATGTGCTGCTCAAGCATTTGGGCGAAACCGGCAGCGATAGCGGCGTACACGGTGCGGTGGCGGTGTCGGTGCCGTTTCGCCTGGACCAGTGCGCCGACCGGATTGGCCAGGGCTTTTCAAAGGTCTATCAGGCGCACTTCATGCGCGAGATGCTGGCCTACATCAAAAACAAGCAACGCCAATTCCAGCATGACGGACGTGAGGAAGGCCTGGCCACACTGGCGGCGCTGGGCTCACTGGAAAACATGCGTACTTTTTGGGATTTCGATGGCCGGGTCACCGCACCACTGAACGGTTTCACCGATGCCGAGGATTACTACCGCCGCGCTTCGAGCCGCTATTTCCTTGGAGACATTCGCACGCCGACCCTGATCATCCAGGCCGCTGACGACCCCTTCGTGTTTCCCCATAGCCTGCCGCTGGCTGACGAGCTTTCCTCCTGCACGCAGTTCGAGTTGCAAGCCAGGGGTGGACACGTGGGATTTGTCGACGGATCGGTCAGGCAACCGGGTTACTACCTGGAACGGCGCATTCCCCAGTGGCTGACCTCCATGGGCCAGGCTTCGTGGGGCTCGACCAAACCATGAGCATTGATCAGGGCGAGTCGATCCACTTCTGGCAAACGGCACCGTTGGCCGGTGTCGAACTGTTGTCGGCACGCTACATCGACCATCGCTTCGCCCCCCACGTACATGACGGCTACGTCATTGGCATGATCATGGCTGGCGCCCAGCGTTACCGCTATCGCGGCGCCGAACACCTGGCTGGCAGCGGCACACTGGTGCTGATCAATCCCGACGAATTGCACACCGGGCACAAGGGCACGGAGGATGGCTGGCTGTATCGGGCGTTCTATCCAGACAGCGGGCAGATCCTTTCATTGCTGGCCGAACTCGAACTGCCAACCCACCACCTGCCGGCGTTCGGCGCCACGTTGTACCGCGATCCCGACCTGGTGAACGGTTTCTGCCAATTGCATCGCTTGCTGGAAAGCCCTGCCACCGCGCTGCAACAACAGACCGCTTGGCGCGAACTGATGCTGTCGCTGCTGCAGCGTCATGCGGCCGTTGCCGATGCCGGCAAACCGGGCAAGGAACACCGGGCGGTGACGCTCGCCAAGGAACTGCTGCACGCACAACTGGCGGCGCCGCCTTCGCTTGAAGAACTGGCGGCGGCGGTGAACCTGTCGCCGTTCCATTTCGCCCGGGTGTTCCGCCGCGCCACCGGCGTGCCGCCGCACACCTGGCTGATGCAACAGCGCATCGCCCGGGCGCGGGCGTTGTTGCAGGGCGGATGCTTGCCGCTGGAGGTGGCCACGCAGTTGGGATTTGCCGACCAGAGCCATCTGAGCCGGCAGTTCAAGCAGGTGTATGGCGTTGGGCCGGGGGCGTATCGCAGTGCCCGGCTTTAGAAGCGAAAAGATCGCAGCCTGCGGCAGCTCCTACAGGGTTTTGCATTCCCATGTAGGAGCTGCCGCAGGCTGCGATCTTTTGATCTTTATTCCCCCGTGGCGATACCGCGAGCCGGATCATTGATCCACTCACTCCACGACCCCGCATACAGCGAACCCAACGGATAACCCGCCAGACACAAGGCAAACAGGTTATGGCAAGCCGTCACGCCGGAACCGCAGTACGCCACCAGATCGTCCGGCGAGCGGTTGCCCAGTTTCGCGGCAAACCGCTGCTTGAGCTGATCGGCCGGCAAGAATCTACCGTCACTGCCCAGGTTGTCGGTGAACGCCGCGCATTGCGCGCCGGGAATGTGTCCGGCAATCGGATCAATCGGCTCCACTTCGCCCTTGAAGCGCGGCAAGGCGCGGGCATCCAGCAAGGTCAGCTCAGGTTGACCAAGACGCTTTTGCAGTTTTTCGGCGCTGAGGAGCAATCCATTGTCCGGCGCCCCGGAAAAGTTACCCCGCTCTCTATGCGGTGCATCGAGACTCAAGGGCAAACCCGCCGCGTGCCAGGCCTTAAGCCCGCCATCGAGGATGAACACGCCATCGCGCTTGCCCAACCAAGCCAGCAGCCACCAGGCCCGCGCCGCGAAGGCGCCCGGACCATCGTCATACAAAACCACTTCACTGTCGTTGCTGATGCCCCAGGCCTGCAGACGCTCGATCAACTCGGCAGGCTCGGGTAACGGATGACGCCCGGTCACGCCCTTGACCACCTTGCCACTCAAGTCACGCTCAAGATCGGCAAAACCCGACCCGGCGATGTGGCCCTCGGCGTAGCTGCGCTGACCGTAATCGGGGTCTTCGAGGGCAAAACGACAATCCAGAATCACCAGCCCCGGCTGCTCCTTTTTCAGGTCCAACGCTTGCGGGCTGATCAGTTGCGCAATGGGCATAACGGGCTCCTGTGATTAAACCGGGGTCGATCCTACTGCACTTTTCTATCCACGTCGGCTAGCTCGCCACTTCTTCGAGTGCCTGGGCCAGTGGCACGTAAAACTCTTCGAACAACGCATTGACCGCATCGCGTGCCTGGTCCGTGACGAACCCGGCCTCCAGCACCAACACCTGATAAACCCCGCGCTTGATCGCCTGTTCGCTGAGGTGGCTGGAGTTTTCCCGGGTGGTGCACAGAAAACGCACCCAAGAGGTGAGGATGATCCAGGCGTTGAGGGTCAGGGACTCTATCTGCACCCGATCCATCTTGAGGATGCCGGCCTCGACGAAGCCTTCGTAAATGTGAGTGCCCTGGATCAGGCAACGCTGGGAAAAACGTCGGTAGCGCCCGGCCAGGTCCGGATCGCTGTCGAGCAAGTGCTCAAGGTCGCGATGCAGAAACCGGTAGCGCCACATGGCTGACAGCAGTTCCTTGAGGTAGTAGCGCTTGTCCTCCACCGTTGCCGCCCGCCCCTGGGGTGGGCGCAGGAAGCTGTCCACCAGGCATTCGTACTCGCTGAACAGCACGGCGATAATCGCCTGCTTGTTAGGGAAGTGGTAGTACAGGTTGCCCGGGGAAATTTCCATGTGGGCAGCAATGTGGTTGGTGCTGATGCTGCGCTCGCCCTGCTGGTTAAACAGCTCCAGGCTGTTTTGCACGATGCGCTCGCTGGTTTTTATCCGTGGGGCCATGGCTTGAGCTTAGATTCAGAGTGCGTTGAGGGGCATCTTACGACCTATCCGGAAGGGATAAAACAAAGCTGCACCAGGATGTCATTTGACATTCTAGAGCACAGACTCTAAAAATTGCCTAATTACAATAAATCCGGAGCCGACCATGACTGCTGAAATTTCCTACCTTCAAGATCTGCAGCAGCCTCTGGAAGAACTTCAAACCCTGTTTGATGCACAGCGCGCTGCGTACGCCGCCAACCCCATGCCACCGGCGGCCCAGCGCCAGCAATGGCTCAAGGCATTACGCGACTTGCTGAACAAAGAACGCCAGCCCCTGATCGATGCGATCAGCCAGGATTTCAGCCACCGCAGCGCCGATGAAACCTTACTCGCCGAACTGATGCCCAGCCTGCACGGCATTCATTACGCCAGCCGCCACCTCAAGGGCTGGATGCGTCCGTCGCGGCGCAAGGTGGGCGCCGCCTTTCAGCCGGCCTCGGCCAAAGTGGTCTACCAGCCACTGGGCGTGGTCGGTGTGATCGTGCCCTGGAATTATCCGCTGTATCTGGCCATGGGCCCCTTGGTCGGTGCGTTGTCGGCAGGCAACCGGGTGATGCTCAAACTCAGCGAATCGACCCCCGCCACCGGTTTGCTGCTCAAGGAATTGCTGGGGCGAATCTTTCCCGAAGATTTGGTTTGCGTGGTGCTGGGCGAGGCCGACATTGGTGTGGCTTTTTCGAAGCTGCGTTTCGATCATTTGTTGTTCACCGGCGCCACCAGCATAGGCAAACACGTGATGCGCGCGGCGGCGGAAAACCTGACGCCAGTCACGCTGGAACTGGGCGGCAAGTCCCCAGCCATCGTGTCCCGTGACGTGCCGCTCAAGGATGCCGCCGAACGCATCGCTTTCGGTAAGACCCTCAACGCGGGCCAAACCTGCGTAGCCCCGGACTATGTCCTCGTGCCGGAAGACCGCGTCGACTCGTTCGTCGAGGTTTATCGCCAAACGGTTCGCGGGTTTTATCCGACGCTGGCTGACAACCCGGACTACACCGCGATCATCAATGACCGCCAACTGGCACGACTCAACGGCTACATCAGCGACGCCACCGGTAAAGGCGCGCGGCTGATCCCGCTGTTCGAACAGGGTCAAGGACGTCGCATGGGGCATAGCCTTCTGCTCAATGTCAGCGATGAGATGACGGTGATGCAGGACGAAATCTTCGGCCCGCTGCTGCCGATCGTGCCGTACAAGGATCTGGATCAGGCATTTGCCTACATCAACCAGCGCCCTCGGCCACTGGCGCTGTATTACTTCGGCTATGACAAGCGCGAGCAACACCGTGTGTTGCATGAAACCCATTCCGGCGGTGTGTGCCTGAATGACACGCTGCTGCATGTCGCCCAGGACGACATGCCGTTCGGTGGCATCGGTGCTTCGGGCATGGGCCATTACCACGGTCACGAGGGTTTCCTGACCTTCAGCAAGGCCAAGGGTGTGCTGATCAAACAGCGTTTCAACGCGGCGAAACTGATCTACCCGCCGTACGGTAAATCCATCCAGAAACTGATCCAGAAGCTGTTCATCCGCTAACGCTCAACGCCATCGGGTAATAACAATAATGAGCCCAAGCCTGTCCGATACTCCCGCGCTGTCACGGCGCGGACTGCTCAAATTCAGCCTCGGTGCCAGCGCCTTTCTCGCCACCGCCGGGTTGGGCGCCAGCCTCAGTGGCTGTTCGTCGAACATAGCCGCCAATGGCTTCGCTGCGCTGCGAAGCGGTGACCTGCTGTTTCTGCGAGCACTGGTCCCGGTGATGCTCGACGGTGCCGTGGCCGTCGAACGGCTATCCAGCGCCGTCGAAGGCACTTTGAAAAGCCTGGACTACAACCTCGATCACCTGTCGCCGGAAATGCTTAAGCTGACTCGTCAGTTATTCGATGTGCTGGGCATGGCCGTGACACGGGGGCCGCTGACCGGTATTTGGGGCAGCTGGGAGAACGCCAGCGCTGACGATATCCGGCATTTTCTCGAGCGCTGGGAAAACAGTTCGTTGAGCCTGCTGCGTATGGGCCACAGCTCATTGGTGCAACTGGTGATGATGGCCTGGTACGGGCGCAAGGAGTCGTGGGCGCATTGCGGGTATCCCGGGCCTCCGACCGTTTGAAACCGAGTCGCCCCAATCGCGAGCAAGCTCGCTCCTACAGGTTTCGGGCTGGCCCAATCTTTTGTGAACGACTCAAATCCTGTGGGAGCGGGCTTGCCCGCGAAGGCGTCGGTTGCCTCACCACAAAATCCAAAAACAATAAGAGAACCTGAAGATGCCCGTACCCGACCCGTTCCGCGAAGGCATGGCCCGTGGCTGGAAAACCCATGACGGCTCGCAATTGACCCAGGACCTGACCCTCGAAGCGGATGTGGCGATCATCGGCAGTGGTGCCGGCGGCGGGACCACGGCGGAAATCCTCAGCGCCGCCGGTTACAAGGTACTGCTGATCGAGGAAGGCCCGCTCAAGACCAGCAGCGATTTCAAACTGCTCGAAGACCAGGCCTACAGCAGCCTCTATCAGGAAGGTATCGGCCGCATGAGCAAGGACGGCGCCATCACCATCCTTCAGGGCCGGGCCGTGGGCGGCACCACGCTGATCAACTGGACGTCCAGTTTCCGCACGCCCGAGCCGACCCTGGAACACTGGGCCAAGGAGCACAACGTCAAGGGCCACAGCCCGACGGACATGGCGCCGTGGTTCGAAAAAATGGAGCAACGCCTGGGCGTCGCACCGTGGATGGTGCCGCCCAACGCCAACAACGACGTAATCCGCAAGGGTTGCGAACAGCTCGGCTACAGCTGGCACGTCATCCCGCGCAACGTGCGCGGTTGCTGGAACCTCGGCTACTGCGGCATGGGCTGCCCGACCAACGCCAAGCAATCGATGATGGTCACCACCATTCCCGCCACCTTGGAAAAGGGCGGCGAACTGCTTTATCTGGCCCGCGCCGAAAAACTGCAGATCGCCGGCGACAAGGTCATCGGACTGCAATGCGTGGCGATGGATGCGCGCTGCGTCGAGCCCACGGGCCGACGCATCACGGTGAAGGCGCGGCATTACGTGCTGGCCGGTGGCGGGATCAACAGCCCGGCGCTGCTGCTGCGTTCCGACGCACCGGACCCACACAAGCGGCTGGGCAAACGGACCTTTCTGCATCTGGTGAACATGTCCGCCGGGCAGTTCGACGAGGTGATCAACCCGTTCTATGGCGCGCCGCAGTCGATCTACTCCGACCATTTCCAATGGCAGGACGGCACCACGGGCAAGATCGGCTACAAACTGGAGGTGCCACCGCTGCACCCGGCGCTGGCTACCACGTTGCTTGGCGGGTTCGGCCAGGAAAATGCGCAACACATGGCCAACCTGCCGCACACCCACGCCATGCTCGCGTTGCTGCGCGACGGATTTCATCCGGACAGCACCGGTGGCAACGTCGAGCTGCGCGGCGACGGCTCGCCGGTACTCGATTACCAGGTTTCCTCTTATGTCCGGGACGGTTTGCGCCGGGCCTTCCACAGCATGGCCGAGATCCAGTTTGCCGGTGGCGCCAGGGCCGTAATGCCGATGCACGCTGATGCGCGCTATGTGAAAACCCTGGGCGAAGCGCGCAGCCTGATCGACGGACTCCGCCTTGAGTTGTACCGCACACGGCTGGGCAGCGCCCATGTGATGGGGGGGTGTGCGATGGGCGAAGACCCGAAAAATGCGGTGACCGACAGCCTCGGCCGGCATCATCAACTGGGCAATCTGTCGATTCATGACGGCTCACTGTTCCCCACCAGCATTGGCGCCAACCCGCAATTGTCGGTCTATGGACTGACCGCGCAACTGGCGACTTCCCTGGCCGAACGCCTGAAAAACCCATGAAAACGACGAACATTCCCATCGTCTATAGTGCTTTCTTACCCAACAGTCGACTTTCCCGACCGGTAAGGCTGCGATACCATCCGACTCCCCAACGCACTCCCGCCAGGACGCCGCGATGAACCGAGTGTTGTACCCAGGTACCTTCGACCCTATTACCAAGGGCCATGGCGATCTGGTCGAACGCGCCTCGCGCCTGTTCGATCACGTGATCATTGCTGTCGCCGCAAGCCCGAAGAAAAACCCGTTGTTCCCTCTGGAACAGCGTGTTGAACTGGCCCGTGAGGTCACCAAGCATTTGCCGAACGTTGAAGTCGTCGGTTTTTCGACCCTGCTGGCGCATTTCGCCAAAGAGCAGAATGCCAACGTGTTCCTGCGGGGATTGCGCGCAGTGTCGGACTTCGAATACGAATTCCAGCTGGCGAACATGAACCGGCAACTGGCTCCGGATGTGGAAAGCTTGTTTCTAACGCCGTCCGAGCGTTATTCGTTCATTTCCTCGACGCTGGTCCGTGAAATCGCAGCCCTGGGCGGCGATATCACCAAGTTCGTACACCCTGTGGTGGCAGACGCCCTGACCGAGCGCTTCAAGAAGTAACCCACAGACTGTAGGAGCCGGCTTGCTGGCGATCCCAACGCGGTGCACTTTAAACACCGCTTCGCCAGCAAGCCGGCTCCTACAGTACGTCATAGCTACGTGCAGTCCGGGCGCCAATGCGGCACAATTACGCGCATTGATTTATTGCGCCGGGCCCGCCGCCCCGGCTGGAGTTAGCATGTCCCTGATCATCACCGACGATTGCATCAACTGCGACGTCTGCGAACCTGAGTGCCCGAACGCCGCCATTTCCCAAGGCGAAGAGATCTACGTGATCGACCCGAACCTGTGCACCCAGTGTGTTGGCCACTACGACGAACCGCAGTGTCAGCAAGTCTGCCCGGTCGATTGCATTCCGCTGGACGAAGCCCATCCGGAGACTCAAGACGAGTTGATGGAGAAGTACCGGAAGATTACCGGAAAGGCTTAATACATCTTGCGTCTGTAAGGGCGTTTTCGCGGGCAAGCCTCGCTCCTACAAGATTATTACCTGTAGGAGCGAGGCTTGCCCGCGAAGCTTTTGGACGGCCTACTCCGCCTGCTCAAACCCCTAGGCAACGCACGAACGCCGCTTTCGCCGGGTCCACGACCAATGCCTGCCCCGCATCGATCACCGTCGCCACCACCAGCAACGACCGGGCGATCAGCAGGTCGCCAATCATGGCGTATGCCGGTGGACTATGGATGGTGTAAAGCGGATCGCCGCTGCCGTCACTGGCGGCGAAGAGGCCGGCACACGCAACATCAATGTCGCCTGACACGCCGCCTTCGCCAGCAAGCCGGCTCCTACAAGTCAGCCATTCAAGTCTGGCAGCGTGGGCAGAAGACGCTGGCGCGCTGCCCAAGCTTCACTTCCCGCAACTGGGTGCCGCAAACCTTGCAGTGCTCGGCACCCCGGCCGTACACGAACAGTTCCTGCTGGAAGTAACCCGGCTGGCCATCGCCCCCGATAAAGTCCCGCAGCGTAGTGCCACCACGTTCGATGGCGGCGGCCAGGATGCGTTTGATTTCAATCGCCAGCTTCAGATAGCGCGCACGGGAAATGCCCTTGGCTTCGCGACGGGGGTCGATGCCGGCGGCGAATAGCGCTTCGGTCGCATAGATGTTGCCGACGCCCACCACCACCGCGTTGTCCATGATGAACGGTTTGATCGCCATTGAACGCCCGCGGGACAGCTGAAACAGACGCTCGCCGTCGAACAGGTCAGTGAGCGGCTCCGGCCCCAGGCGGATCAACAGTTCGTGATTGAGCGGGTCGAGGCTCCAGAGCATCGCGCCAAACCGCCGTGGGTCGGTGTAGCGCAGGGCCAGGCCCGACTCCAGTTCGATGTCCACGTGCTCATGCTTGGCTGCCGGCAAGCCAACCTCCACCAGCCGCAAATTCCCCGACATGCCCAAATGACTGATCAGGGTGCCGACTTCGGCGTTGATCAGCAGGTACTTGGCGCGCCGCTCCACCAGCACGATGCGCTGACCGGACAAACGCACATCCAGATCCTCCGGAATCGGCCAGCGCAGACGACGATCGCGCACGATCACCCGACTGACGCGTTGGCCCTCCAGGTACGGGGCAATGCCACGACGGGTGGTTTCGACTTCTGGCAGCTCAGGCATGACGGCTCTCGAATCAGGCTTTCGAAACAGTAGAAGGTACGCTACTTAGCGATGAGTGCCGAGGTCGCGGATCGTCTGCTTGAGGGTTTCGAAGTCGTAGTCCGAGAGGCCGACGTAATCGAGCACCAGATGTCCGATGCTGTTCCACTCATGGTCTTCAGTCTGGTTGCCCAGTACACGGTAGGACGCACAAATGTGTTCGGCCATCTTCAGGATTGCCAGCAGGTTCTTAAGTGAACTGTTGCGCGACGACTCATCGCTGAAGATCGCCAGGGCATTGTGGTGATTGGCGATCGCGGCCGAGACATGGTCCGGCAGGCGCCAGGACTTGGCCGTGTAATAACCGACCACGGCGTGGTTGGTATTGAAGGTCTGGTTTTCAGTGTCCACCACCCGACATTCGGGACCGGCATTGGCGTAGGCCTGTTCCAGCACCGACATGTAGTCGGGGAAACGCTGGAGCATCAGCGGCACGCCACAGTCGTGGAACAGACCCAGGGCATAGGCTTCGTCGCCGGCCTGGGCGCCGATACGCTTGGCCAGGGTCAGACAGGTCATCGCCACGTCTTGGGCGGTGTCCCAGAAACGGTTCAAGGTGACGATGGTCTCGTCATTCATTTCGCCCTTGATCGATTGTGCATTGATCAGGTTGATGATCGAGCGACTGCCCAGCAGATTCACCGCGCGCTTGATCGAGGCGATCTTGTTGGTCAAGCCGTAGTACGGCGAGTTAACGATTTTCAGCAGGGAACCGGAGAGCCCAGGATCCTGGGAAATCAGCTTCGCGATCACATCCAGATCCGGGTCGGGCATGTACTGCTCCATCTGCAGATCCACCATGATCTGCGGCTGGGCCGGCACACTGATGCCTTGTAGGGATTGATGGATCTGTTCGGGAGTCAGCTCTTGGGACATAAGTACACACTCTGGGCCAGGCGCAGATTCTAGCTTCTAAACATTGGATCCGACATACCAAATCTCGGTCATCTTCCTCCTCACCACATGTCTACCGCCGAACCTGCCTGCCCTGCAACGCGCTATACTCCCGCTCTTTTTTCCGGAGCGACGTCATGTCCCTGCCTAGCCTGCGCCTCAAAGCCAACGCCGACCGTCGTCTGCGCAACGGTCATTTGTGGGTCTACAGCAACGAAATCGATGTAGCCGCCACCCCTCTGCACGGTTTCAAGGCCGGCGACCAGGCGATCCTCGAAGCCGCCGGCGGCAAGCCATTGGGCATCGTCGCCATGAGCCCGAACAACCTGATCTGCGCCCGCGTCCTGTCGCGCGACATCAAGCTGCCACTGGACAAGTCGCTGCTGGTGCATCGCCTGAACGTGGCCCTGTCGATCCGCGATCGCCTGTTCGACAAGCCGTTCTACCGCCTGGTCTACGGCGACTCCGACCTGCTGCCGGGCCTGGTGGTCGACCGTTTCGGCGACATCCTGGTGGTGCAGATCGCCTCGGCCACCATGGAAGCCCACAAGGACGACGTGATCGCGGCGCTGACCCAGGTCCTCAAGCCAAGCGGCATTCTGTTCAAGAACGACTCCGCCGCCCGTGACGCCGAAGGCCTCACCCGCTACGTCGAAACCGTGTTCGGCCTGGTGCCGGAGTGGGTGGCGCTGGAAGAGAACGGCGTGAAATTCGAAGCCCCGGTGATCCAGGGCCAGAAAACCGGCTGGTTCTACGACCACCGTATGAACCGCGCACGCCTGGCACCTTACGCCAAGGGCAAGCGCGTGCTGGACCTGTACAGCTACATCGGCGGCTGGGGCGTGCAAGCGGCCGCCTTCGGCGCCAGCGAAGTGTTCTGCGTCGACGCATCGGGCTTCGCCCTCGACGGCGTCGAACGCAACGCCGCCCTGAACGGCTTCGCCGACAAGATGACCTGCATCGAAGGCGACGTCTTCGAAGCCCTGAAGGAACTCAAAGCCAGCGAAGAACGCTTCGACGTGATCGTGGCCGACCCGCCGGCGTTCATCAAACGCAAGAAAGACATGAAAAACGGCGAAGGCGCCTACCGCCGCCTGAACGAGCAAGCCATGCGCCTGCTGACCAAGGACGGCATCCTCGTCAGCGCCTCCTGCTCGATGCACCTGCCGGAAGACGACCTGCAAAACATCCTGCTGACCAGCGCCCGCCACCTGGACCGCAACATCCAGATGCTGGAGCGTGGTGGCCAGGGTCCGGATCATCCGGTGCATCCTGCCATCCCTGAAACGCGCTACATCAAGAGCATTACTTGCCGGTTGTTGCCGAATAGCTGATTTGTCCCGCTTAAAAAGGGAGCCAATCGGCTCCCTTCTGCTTTTTAACTCCCCTCAGTTCTCCAAACATATCAGTTCTAGCCAGACGCCATCTTTACATTCCTGGGCAATTTTTCGGACCTAATTTAGAAACACACCTAAACGTAGGATTGCTCCGACATAATTGCCAGAAAATCCTTACATAACATTTCATTGAAAAAAATAAATTAATACCTATGATCAAGTTGTCACCACGAGGTGACACTACTTAAAAACAAAAAAGGAGTTCCAACCATGAAAACAATTACTCTGGAAGCTTCCACCATCGCCAATCTGGCTTTTTTGGTTTCCTCAAAAGCCCGTTAAGTAAATGAGGCGCTGGGGAGTGCCGGCTACCCAGCGTTCTCTGAGATCCCTTTCAGAGAACTACCAAAATGCAAATCAACCCTCACCTATTCATAATTCCGCGCCCACCCCACCAGATAGTTTGGGACTATAAAAACCACAAACAGTTTGAACTAAACCTTGAATACTCAACCCGACTATCCGAGCTAATTGAGAATCCAAAAATCTTTAGCGCAACAAACACCATCGACACTCATCTTCTAAGTTCAGGAATTCTTACTAATACCACAGTCGAAAATATTGAATGGGGCTGGGATGACCTCTCAAAAATATTCCATATAGGCACTAAAAACATCCCCTTCGATCACGTCCCCCAAGATATTCATGAATGGACAAGACAATATCTCGACCATTGTACAGCGGTACTCAACACCCCCACCCCTCAAGACAGATTCTCGGAATTTGTGGCTCGTGAACTGATTGTCCTTCCAAAGCCTTCCTGCCTGCCGGAAGTCTCCCTGACAAATGTCCTAATCAACCGAAAAACCTGCCGCACCTTTACCGGAGAAGACATTTCCCTAGAAGCGATCAGTACGCTGCTTTACCTGTCACTCGGTTATTTGCATGAACGCACGAATGACATCGACGAAAGTGTTGCCGAAGGCCTCCAAGCTCGGCGAAGTAGCCCATCCGGCGGCGGACTAAATGCTTGTGAAGGTTTTCTTCAGGTTCAAAACGTTGCCGGTTTGAAACCCGGTCTCTACGCCTATCACCCCACAGAGCACGCGCTGAGTTTCATCAATTCCTTACCTTTTGAGCCTTTGGGGCACCTACTATGCGGGCAACATTTCATTAATAACCTGCCAGTCGGACTATTTATCACCAGTCGATTCGACAAACTATGGTGGAAATATGAGCATTCGCGAGCCTACCGAATGGCCTATGTCGAAGCAGGTCACATCTCCCAGACCTTTCAATTGGTAGCTACTTCGCTGGGATTGAACACTTGGTTGACCGGTGCATTGACGGACGATCAAGTCGAGACGCTGTTGAGGCTTGCGGACAGCCCAGAGCAACCATTGTTCTTTGTTGGTTGCGGTAAGAGCAATGGGCAAGTGATGTGCGAGGAAATGACATTATTGCTAAGCGGCAGGGAGTAAGAGTAATGACTTCACCACTTATAGACCCGTCCTCCGACTCCGCTTTGTGGCCCCAGCGCTTCACCCTAGGCGAATGGAACGCCCGGGCGTCGGTACGAACTAGCGAGCACTGCTATCTATTAGCAACGGACATAGAAAAACAACTAGAAACTCGATATTGGTTTCCCCCGGCATTCCTCCCTTACCTGAATCACTCGTCGATAAAAACAGCAGGTAGAGCTGTCGTTCATCGCCTATCCGCAAATCATTTGGTGCATTTTCTTGATTACACAACACTGCTTGAACACCGCATTGTCAATCGATCAGTCGAAACCATTGTCCACAGCGACCTCGGTATCTCCATTCCTAAACGAATGAAAACGGCCGCGCTGCAGCTCTATACCGATGAAGGTTATCACGCCCTATTCTCCAATAATCTCGCCGAGCAAATTGCTGACTTTTATGGCATGACTGATCGGCCAGTAATGCCCCAGCGAATAATAAGACTGAACGCCCTGATCGACGGCACACCGGACAGGCACAAAACACTGGCATGGTTTCTTGTTGGCTTTGTGTCGGAGACGATTATCGCCAAGGAACTGCTGGACGTATGCCGCCAAACGTTAGTGTGCAGCGTTCAAGAAATGCTCAGAGACCATCTCGCGGATGAGGCGCTGCACAGTCGTTACTTTAGCGAGGTGTTCCATTATCTATGGGTGCACCTGAGCTGCGAACAGAGTACTTTTGTCGCCAAGTTGCTCTTGGAAATACTGCATATTTTCTTTGAAATTGATGAACGCTGGCTTGGCGAAAGCCTTCGCAGTGCATGCCTGGAAGAAGCAACTGTCGCGGAAATACTGACCGATATGACGAGTGATAACGCTCATCTTCTCCGCGTACGGTCAGGTGCAGGTGCGACTCTGCAAGCATTGAAAAAAGCCGGACTCTTCGATCTGCCTGCCAATCGGCAAATTTTCTCCAAGGCAGGACTTTTCGATGAGCAATGAAAAATATGCCATATCTGCAAAAAAACGTCGGTCAGCGGTCGTTCTCTTAATGACGATGGTGCTGCTCGGAGTCTTCCCTCTCGATGTCTTGCTACCATCAGTCCCGGCCTTGGCCAATCACTTCCAAACCTCACCTGCCGACATTGCATTTTCAATCAGCATGTTTGCTATAGGTATCTCCGTATCTCAACTGCTGATCGGGCCACTTTCGGATGCAATTGGGCGCAAGGGTCTACTCCTTGCTGGAATGGCGGTCTCAATCATTGGCTCAACAGGATGTGTCCTGTCGACCGAATACACCTGGTTTTTGATGTTCCGGGTAGTCCAGGCAGTTGGTTGCGGCTGCTTCGTGCTGTCACAGGCGCTGGTTCAGGATTTGTTCGGAGGCCCAGAGCGAGATCGACTGCGAATTCTGATGGTCACGGCCAGCGGAATTTTCATTTCCGTTTCGCCATTTATGGGAAGCGTGCTGCAGCAGGCGCTGGATTGGCCGGGTAGTTTTTACCTGTTCATTGCATTGGCTGTGACCGTATTTCTCAAGGCGTATTTCTTTCTGGAGGATCAGCGTCCCGCCGGGGCCTCACGCCAGAACATCATTCATTCGTACCGACGTGTGTGTGCTGACTTGAGTTTCATGGGCTATTGGCTCATCGCGGCCATCGCTTTCACCTGCCATTTTTCCTTCATCGTAGTCTCACCGCTGATCTTCATGGATCACTTGCAAATGTCGACCTATGAGTTCTCCCTGACTTTGTTAATCTACGGTGCGGCTTACATAATCGGCGGGATCGCCGCCCAGGTGCTTGCCAATCGGATAGCGCCCAACACGCAAATCGTTGTCGGCCTAAACCTGATTTTCCTCTCAGGGCTGCTGATGCTTTTACTCTCAATATCGCTGGGGCTTTCAGCCCTGACAGTATTAGTCCCGATGATTATATGTACCGCCGGCACGACCATCGCCCGTCCTATCGCCACATCCAAAGCAATGGATGTGTTCCCCAATAACGCAGGCATTAGCGCCTCGGCGGGCAATACGCTGGTGTTTATCTTTGGCGGTCTGATCAGTGCCCTCATCAACTTGAGCGCAAGTGATCTTCATTCGACCTTGGCATTGGCATTCCTGCTGTTAAGCACCACCGCTCTAGGTCTGAACGCGCAGGTCAACCGCCGCCCTTGTAGAAGCGAGCTCGCTCGCGATAGTCGTCAACGATAACGCTGATTGCCTGACACCCCGCGGCGTCCTTGAGTTCATCGCGAGCATGCTCGCTCCTACAGAAGGCGGTCCGTGCGTCTTGTGCACGCGCGCAGGCATTCCCTCCAGCCGCCAGCCGTGTAGAATCGCGAACATTCATCGCCAGTCATCCCCGGCGGGTTTATGAGCTCAAGCTGAAGCGCGCGGCGATCCCGCAAAGTTATCGGCAACCTTTGGACACACGGCCATTTCCGAGTACTCCAGACGTCAATAGAAGCTCACTTCCCTTTTGATACCTGATTAGCCGCCCGGAGTGCTTCATGCCTGATTACCGCTCGAAAACATCCACCCACGGCCGCAACATGGCCGGCGCCCGCGCCCTGTGGCGCGCCACGGGGATGAAAGATGACGACTTTAAAAAGCCGATCATCGCCATTGCCAACTCCTTCACCCAGTTCGTACCGGGCCACGTGCACCTCAAAGACCTGGGCCAACTGGTCGCCCGCGAGATTGAACGCGCTGGCGGCGTGGCAAAAGAATTCAACACCATTGCGGTCGATGATGGCATCGCCATGGGCCACGACGGCATGCTCTATTCGCTGCCGAGCCGCGAGATCATCGCCGACTCCGTGGAGTACATGGTCAACGCCCACTGTGCCGACGCCATTGTCTGCATCTCCAACTGCGACAAGATCACCCCTGGCATGCTGATGGCGTCCTTGCGCCTGAATATTCCGGTGATCTTCGTGTCCGGCGGCCCGATGGAAGCCGGCAAGACCAAACTGGCTAGCCACGGTCTCGACCTGGTCGACGCCATGGTGATCGCCGCCGACTCCAGCGCTTCTGACGAGAAGGTTGCCGAGTACGAGCGCAGCGCCTGCCCGACTTGCGGTTCGTGCTCCGGCATGTTCACCGCCAACTCGATGAACTGCCTGGTCGAAGCCCTGGGCCTGGCCCTGCCGGGCAACGGCTCGACCCTGGCCACCCACAGCGACCGCGAGCAGCTGTTCCTGCAGGCAGGCCGCACCATCGTCGAGCTGTGCAAGCGTTACTACGGCGAGAACGACCAGTCGGTACTGCCGCGCAACATCGCCAACTTCCAGGCGTTCGAAAACGCCATGACCCTGGACATCGCCATGGGCGGTTCCACCAACACCATCCTGCACCTGCTGGCCGCCGCCCAGGAAGCCGAGATCGATTTCGACCTGCGCGACATCGACCGTCTTTCGCGCAACGTGCCGCAACTGTGCAAAGTCGCGCCGAACATCCAGAAGTACCACATGGAAGACGTGCACCGTGCCGGCGGGATCTTCAGCATCCTCGGCTCGCTGGCCCGTGGCGGCCTGCTGCACACCCAGCTGCCGACCGTGCACAGCCGCAGCATGGAAGAAGCCATCGCCAAGTGGGACATCACCCAGACCAACGACGAAGCGGTGCATCACTTCTTCAAGGCTGGCCCGGCCGGCATCCCGACGCAAACCGCCTTCAGCCAGTCGACCCGTTGGGAAACCCTGGACGACGACCGTGAAAACGGCTGCATCCGCAGCGTCGAGCACGCCTACTCGAAAGAAGGCGGCCTGGCCGTGCTGTATGGCAACATCGCCCTGGACGGTTGCGTGGTGAAAACTGCCGGCGTCGACGAGTCGATCCACGTGTTCGAAGGCAACGCCAAGATCTTCGAAAGCCAGGACAGCGCCGTGCGTGGCATCCTCGCCGACGAAGTGAAGGAAGGCGACATCGTCATCATTCGCTACGAAGGTCCGAAAGGCGGCCCGGGCATGCAGGAAATGCTCTACCCGACTTCCTACCTGAAATCCAAAGGCCTGGGCAAAGCCTGCGCCCTGCTCACCGACGGCCGTTTCTCCGGCGGCACCTCGGGCCTGTCCATCGGCCACGCTTCGCCAGAAGCGGCTGCCGGTGGCGCGATTGGTCTGGTACAGGACGGCGACAAAGTGCTGATCGACATTCCGAACCGCTCGATCAACCTGTTGATCAGCGACGAAGAACTGGCTGCGCGCCGGGTCGAGCAGGACAAGAAAGGCTGGAAGCCTGTGGAAGTGCGTCCACGTAAAGTGACCACCGCCCTGAAAGCCTACGCCCTGCTGGCCACCAGTGCCGACAAGGGTGCGGTGCGTAACAAGGCGATGCTGGACGGGCTGTAAGCCTTAACCGTCGCACAAAAAATACCCCGCGTTTGCGGGGTATTTTTTTGCCATTCGCTCCATCTGCGTTGTATGCAAATCCCTGTAGGAGCCGGCTTGCTGGCGATAGCGGTGTGTCACAAGTCCGCTATCGCCAGCAAGCCGGCTCCAACGGCAGGTCGGCGTTGGGTTACTGGATCTCTTCAGGCTTGACGATCACCCAGTTCTTGTCCGCCGTCACTGCCAATCCTTCCTTGGCCTGGGCCGCGGCGTGCTTGGCCATCATGCCGTTGATCTGGGTCATGTACTTGTCCTTGCGGTTGACCCACAGGTGGATGCCGCCCTTGGCCACGTCGACGCTGTGGAACAGCATGTAGCCGTCGCTGCTCGGGGTGTCGCCGCCGACCAGCACCGGTTTTTTCCATTCATCGATGTAGGTCAGGATCGCTGCCTGCTTGCCGGCCATCCAGGTTGCCGGGGTCCACAGGTACGGGGTCAGTTCAAGGCCGAGGTTGGCCTTCTCGTCATATTTGCCGGCAGTGATCTGCTTGCGCGCGGTGGTCAGCTCGCCAGACTTTTGATCCTTGAGCAGCAGGGA
This sequence comes from Pseudomonas putida, assembly GCF_050990305.1. GTDB lineage: Bacteria > Pseudomonadota > Gammaproteobacteria > Pseudomonadales > Pseudomonadaceae > Aquipseudomonas > Aquipseudomonas putida_AH. The sequence continues at coordinate 6,258,228 of NZ_CP158817.1, forward strand.
CACGCCGATCACGTTCTGCGGTTTGACGTTGTAGCCGTACTTCGGATCGGACGCGACCATGCGCACCAGCTCTTCCGAGGCGGCGGTCATCACGTAGACCTCGATGCCGTTCTCCATCAGTTTGTTGTAGAGCTCTTGCTGGCCGGTGAAGAGTTTCGGCGGATTGACGTCGAGTTTCTTGACCTCGTCGCCTTCGTAGTAAGTCGCCGGCACCGGTTTGCCGGAGGCCATCATTTCATCGACGTAACCCTTGAGCTCCTTGAGCGTAAAGCCCGAGAACACTTGGGCGACCCATGGGTAGCAGACCATGTCGTCGACTTCGCAGAGGCGATAGTAGTAGCTGAACAAGCTTTCCTTGTGGTCGGCGGTGTCCTTGAACGGCATCAGCTTCAGGGAGGGGTCGAGCTTGTCGCGAGTGATCAGGCCCTTGTTCTCCATGAACGGCAGCAACGACTCTTCGAGGTCGTAGCGGTAACTGGTGTTGTCCATGTCGAACACCGCGTAGTTACCCTTGTTGGCGTTGGCGGCGATCATCGCGTCCAGCGCCTTGGCCTGATCGGCCGGCCAGTGTTTCAAATCCGTTGCCAGTACCTGGCCAGCGAGGCCCAGGCAGAGTGCGGCAGCCAGTAATTTCGGTGCGAACTTCATCGACAAATCTCCCTGATTTAAAGAGATCGAAGCTAACAAATCAGTGTGACAGTCCTCGTCTGTCAGCGACCACCAGCGTGCCTTTCGCGCCAGTAGCATCCTGAAAGCGACACGCACTTATTCCGAAAACGACGGTGACCAGACGTTTTCGGTATTAATTCATTGTAAATCAAGCTGTTAGGCTTGTCGGTTCGCAGCTGCCCCGGAAGGCAGTTGGCACATGTCTAATGGGAGTTCCAATGAATCTGCCGCTGATTCTCAACCTGCTGGTGTTCCTCGCCCTGCTGCTGGGCCTGGCACAAACCCGCCACACTACGTTTAGCCTGGCCAAAAAAGTCCTGCTCGCACTGGTATTGGGCGTGGTATTCGGTGTCGCGCTGCACACGGTGTACGGCACCGGCAATCCGGTACTGAAAACTTCGATCGGCTGGTTCGATCTGGTGGGCAACGGTTACGTGCAACTGCTGCAAATGATCGTGATTCCACTGGTATTCGCCTCGATCCTCAGCGCCGTGGCCCGCCTGCACAATGCTTCGTCGCTGGGCAAGATCAGCTTCCTGACCATCGGCATGCTGCTGTTCACCACCGCGATTGCTGCGCTTATCGGCATCGGCCTGACCAATCTGTTCGGCCTGACGGCTGAAGGCCTCGTCGCCGGTACCCAGGAACTGGCCCGTCAGCAAATCATCCAGTCCGATTACGCGGGCAAGGTCGCCGACCTGAATGTGCCGCAGCTATTGCTGTCATTCATCCCGCAAAACCCATTCGCCGATCTGGCGCGGGCCAAGCCGACGTCGATCATCAGCGTGGTGATCTTCGCCGCCTTCCTGGGGGTCGCCGCGCTACAACTGCTCAAGGATGACGTGGAAAAAGGTCAGAAAGTGATCAATGCCATCGACACCCTGCAAGCCTGGGTGACGCGCCTGGTGCGCCTGGTCATGAAACTGACCCCTTACGGTGTACTGGCGCTGATGACCAAGGTTGTCGCTGGCTCCAACCTGCAGGACATCATCAAACTCGGCAGTTTCGTGGTGGTGTCCTACATCGGCCTGGGTCTGATGTTCGTCGTCCATGGCCTGCTGGTGTCCGTTGCAGGGATCAACCCGCTGCGTTTCTTCCGCAAGATCTGGCCAGTGCTGACGTTCGCCTTCACCAGCCGCTCCAGCGCCGCGACCATTCCGTTGAGCATCGAAGCGCAAACCAACCGCCTGGGCATTCCACAGTCCGTGGCCAGCTTCGCCGCTTCGTTCGGTGCGACCATTGGCCAGAACGGTTGCGCCGGTCTGTACCCGGCGATGCTCGCGGTGATGGTAGCGCCGACTGTGGGCATCAATCCGCTGGACCCGCTGTGGATCGCGACGCTGGTGGCGATTGTGACGCTGAGCTCGGCCGGTGTGGCCGGGGTGGGTGGCGGGGCGACCTTTGCCGCGCTGATCGTGCTGCCAGCGATGGGTTTGCCGGTGTCACTGGTGGCGTTGCTGATTTCGGTCGAGCCGTTGATCGATATGGGGCGTACGGCGTTGAACGTGAGTGGGTCGATCACGGCCGGGGCGATTACCAGCCAGGTGATGCAGCAGACGGATAAAGACGTGCTGGATGCGGATGAACATGCGGCGTTGGCGCATGCTTAAATTCTTCAGCGCCTGATCTGGCCTCTTCGCGGGCAAGCCTCGCTCCTACAGAGTTTCGTCAATCGCGAGCACGCATTGACCTGTAGGAGCAAGGCTTGCCCGCGATGCTCTTAGGCCTTTTCCCAGACTTCGAAGCTGTACGCTGGTTTGTCGCCTTCCGCCGGATTCGGAACATTGGACACCAGTTTCCACTGCTGCTGATCAAACTCCGGAAACCACGCATCCCCTTCCGGGTTCAACGCCACACGCGTCAAATACAACCGATCAGCCTGCGCCAACCCTTGCGCATACAACTGCGCCCCGCCAATCAGCATCAGCTCATCGACACCCTGTTCCTTCGCCCATTCTTCGGCGCGAACCACGGCGGCTTCCAGCGACGGGTAGACCTCGGCGCCTTCCAGCACCAGATCCGCCTGACGGCTGACCACGATGTTCAATCGGCCGGGCAGCGGACGACCGAGGGAATCCCAGGTCTTGCGACCCATGATGATCGGCTTGCCCAGGGTGGTGGCCTTGAAGTATTTGAAGTCCCCCGGCAGGTGCCAGGGCATGCTGTTGTCGACGCCGATCACACGGTTTTCACCGAGGGCTGCGATCAGGCTTAAGGGGAGTGTTTTAGTCATGCCGGCGAGGATACCAGAGCCTTGCTTTCGCCGATAAGCGCCACAGCGGTTATGCTCACAGCTCAATTGAGCGACGGGATGCCGCGTGACTGAACTGAATAACCTCTGGCTGACAGAAACCATCCGCCTGCGCGAAGAGCACGCAGGCCCCTTGGAAGATCTGGAAGCCAACCGCCTGGCCCGCAGCGCGGGTGGCGACTTGCCGACACGCATTCAACGCCGTGCCCTGTGGCTGGCCGAACGGGATGGCTTGAGCGACGCGCTCAAGCACTGGCTGCAAGGGGCGCGGCTGGCGCTGATCGTGTTGACGGTGCTGGCCGTGGTCAGCGGCGCCGGCCTGGCGTTTGCCGCGCTGGGTGACGGCCAGACGCCGGTGAACGTGTTCTGGGCCTTGGGCAGTCTGCTCGGGCTCAACCTGATTCTGCTGTTGAGCTGGGCGTTGGGCCTGGTGTTTGCCGGCGAACACGGCGCCAGCCTCGGACGCCTGTGGCTGTGGCTCAGCGAAAAACTCGCCCGCGACGCCAAGGCCGCGCAACTGGCGCCCGCCCTGCTCTTGTTATTGCAACGACAAAAACTCAATCGCTGGGCCATCGGCGTGCTGGTCAATAGCATGTGGCTGCTGGCAATGCTCAGTGCGTTGGTCATTCTGCTGACGCTGATGGCGACCCGGCGTTACGGCTTTGTCTGGGAAACCACCATCCTCGGCGCCGATACCTTTATCACTGTGACTCAAGCCCTCGGTGCCCTGCCCGCCCTGCTCGGCTTTAGCGTGCCGACCGTGGAGATGATCCGTGCCAGCGGCGATGCCGCGCTGAACATCGAGAGCGCCCGTCAGGCGTGGGCCGCGTGGTTGGTGGGCGTGTTGCTGGTCTATGGCGTCTTGCCGCGCCTGCTGCTGGCGCTGTTTTGCCTGTGGCGCTGGAAATCGGGCAAAGCAGCCTTGCACCTGGACCTGAACCTGCCCGGCTACGCGCAACTGCGCGAGCGCCTGATGCCCACCAGCGAACGCCTGGGCATCAGCGATGCGGCGCCCGAGCAACTGCATCGGGTCGAAAGCGGGGTCAGCGAAGCGCAGTCAGATGGGGCGTTGCTGGTCGCCATCGAACTGGACGATCAACGCCCATGGCCACCACAACTGCCGAAAAACGTCAGCAACGCCGGTATCCTCGACAGTCGCGAATCGCGGCACAAACTGCTCGAACAGTTGAGCCGTTTTCCCCCGGCTCGCCTGGCCATCGCCTGCGATCCGCGACGCTCGCCGGATCGTGGCAGCCTGGCGCTGATCGCCGAGCTGGCCCGCAATGCCAGCGCCACCCGCGTGTGGCTGTTACAGGCACCGACGGGCGAAGCGCTGGACGCCGACCGCCTCGGCGATTGGCATGTGGCGCTGCAACAGCTGGAGCTACCCTTCGCCGATTGCGCGCCGTTGAATTGGCTGGAGACAGGCCATGATTAAACCGCTGAAGCTCGCCGTGGTCGGCCATACCAACGTCGGCAAAACCTCGTTGTTGCGCACCCTGACCCGCGACGTGGGATTTGGCGAAGTCTCCCACCGCCCCAGTACCACGCGGCATGTTGAGGGCGCTCGATTATCCGTGGACGGCGAGCCTTTACTGGACCTGTTCGATACCCCTGGCCTTGAAGACGCCATCGCCCTTCTCGATTACCTCGAACGCCTGGAGCGTCCCGGCGAACGTCTCGACGGCCCGGCGCGGCTGTCGAGATTCCTTGAGGGCAGCGAAGCGCGGCAACGTTTCGAACAGGAAGCCAAGGTGCTGCGCCAGCTGCTGACCTGCGATGCCGGCCTCTATGTAATCGATGCCCGCGAACCCGTACTGGCCAAGTACCGAGACGAACTGGAAGTGCTGGCCGGCTGCGGCAAACCGTTGCTGCCGGTGCTGAATTTTGTCAGCAGCGACAACCACCGCGAGCCAGCCTGGCGTGAAGCACTGGCTCGTTTGGGCTTGCATGCGCTGGTGCGCTTTGACAGCGTCGCACCGCCGGAGGATGGCGAGCGTCGACTCTATGAAAGCCTCGCACTGTTGCTGGAGCATGCACGCCCACAACTAGAAAGGTTGATTGCCGATCAGCAGGCGCAACGTCAGGCGCGACAGCAAAGTGCAGCGCGGCTGATCGCCGAATTATTGATCGATTGCGCGGCCTGCCGCCGCAGTGTGGTCAGCGATGCCGAGCAGGAACAGCAAGCCATCAGCGAACTGCGCAAAGCCGTTCGCCAACGGGAACAGCGCTGCGTCGAATCATTGCTCAAGCTCTATGCTTTTCGCCCACAGGACGCGGCGGCCAGCGACTTGCCGCTGCTTGACGGTCGCTGGGGCGATGACCTGTTCAACCCGGAAACCCTCAAGCAATTGGGCGTACGGGTCGGTGGAGGGATCGCGGCAGGGGCGGCAGCCGGGGCCGGGGTCGACTTGCTGGTGGGTGGCATTACCCTCGGCGCCGCCGCACTGGCCGGCGCCATTGCCGGTGGCGCCCTGCAAACCGCGCGCAGTTACGGCAGCCGGTTGCTGGGCAAGATCAAGGGCCAGCGTGAGCTGACGGTGGATGACAATGTGCTGCGCCTGCTTGCGCTACGGCAGCGGCAATTGCTGCAAGCGCTGGAGGCCCGAGGGCATGCGGCGATGGACAGCATTCAGGTGGATACGCCCCAAGAAAAATCCTGGCGCGAAGGCAAACTGCCGGAAGCCCTGGGCAAGGCGCGGGCGCATCCGCAGTGGTCGTCGCTCAATCCGCATGCAAAGTTGAATCAGGCGGAGCGGCAGGAACAAATCGAAGCACTGGCGCAGCAGCTTTAATGACCCGACCGGCCCCTTCGCGAGCAGGCTCGCTCCCACAGTTTTGATCGCATTCCCCTGTGGGAGCGAGCCTGCTCGCGAAGGACGCACCTCGATTTAGCAGAATTATGCAGCCAATAGTCGCACTGCTTTTTCCTTCAAGATGCCAAGGTCAATCACCGGCACATGCATCTCCTTGGCCAATTCATCCCACTGGCGCATGCGCAAACTCACTTCGCACAACGGATCCTGCTCGAAGGCATCCGCTTCGGCGTCGGTCATCACCCCGCCTTGATACTCCAGGGTCCGGCGACTGGCTTCGCTCAAGCGCTCGTAGTACCCCGGCTCCCTGAGCGTCAAGTAACGCTTGGCTTGAACGTGGTACTCCACCAACCGCGCCATACGCTCGCTGAAACCTGCGCTGCGCAGGTAATCGGCGCCCAGTCGCTCGTGGCTGACCACGCCAAAGCCGCCCATGTTCTCAGCGTCCTCAGCGCAGATGTGCCCGATGTCGTGGAAGAACGCGGCGAGCACAACCTCATCATCGAAGCCTTCGGCCATCGCACACTGCGCGGCCTGGGACATATGCTCGATCTGCGATACCGGCTCGCCAATGTAATCGGCGGCGCCGAAGCGCTCGTACAGGGCGAAGACCTTGGCGACGGTTCGTTCGTTGGGGTTCATCAGAAGTCTCTCGATGACGTGGGATTTGCGTTGAAGGGTAGACCGTCATCGCGGGCAAGCCTTGCTCCTACAAGTTATGTGTCGTACGTAAATTCTGCGATCAACACGTAACCTGTAGGAGCAAGGCTTGCCCGCGATGGGGCCCATTCAGACGACGAAAACCTTACTTGGCCGCCACTTTCTCGGACTTGCCGTCATAGCGCTTGCGCCACTCGGTCAGGATCTCGTCGCGATTCTTCGAGGCCCAGGCGAAGTCGTTCTTGATCAAACGCTGCTCATAGTCGGCTGGCAATTCGGTCTGCGGCTTGGCGATGCCCGGTTGAGCCAGCACCGCGAAGTTCTCTTTATACAGCTCCATCGCCTGCGGACTGGCCGAGAAGTCGGCGAGTTTCTTCGCCGCGTCTTCGTGCGCGGTACCTTTGATCACGGCGGTGGCTTCGATCTCCCAGCCCAGGCCTTCCTTCGGCAGGATGATGTCCAGCGGAGCGCCCTGACGTTTCAACTGAACAGCCGGGTATTCAAAAGAAATACCAATCGGGAACTCGCCGGCGGCAGCCAACTTGCACGGCTTGGAGCCGGAGTGAACGTACTGGCCGATGTTCTGGTGCAGGTCGTCCATGTACTGCCAGCCCTGCTTCTCGCCGAACGTTTGCAACCAGGCGCTGACATCGAGGAAACCGGTACCGGACGAGGCCGGGTTCGGCATGACGATCTTGCCTTTGTATTCAGGCTTGGTCAGGTCCTGCCAGCTCACCGGCTTGGTCAGGCCTTGCTTCTCGGCTTCGACGGTGTTGTAGCAGATGGTCGCAGCCCACACATCCATGCCAACCCAGGCTGGCGGGTTGGCGGCGTCGCGGTAGTTGCCGCCGATCTTGCCCAGGTCCTTCGGAGCGTAGCTTTGCAGCATGCCTTGCTGATCGAGTATCGCCAGGCTTGAAGCCGCCAGGCCCCACACCGCGTCAGCCTGCGGGCGCTCTTTTTCCGCCAGCAACTTGGCCGTGATGATGCCGGTGGAGTCGCGCACCCACTTGATCTCGACGTCCGGGTTGGCCTTTTCGAAGGCTTCTTTATAGGACTTCAGCTGTTCGGCTTCGAGGGCGGTGTACACCGTCAACTCGGTTTTCGCAGCGTATGCGTTCAGGCTGAAAGCGGTGAGGACAGCAGCGGCCAGGGCCATAGGCTTGAACATGATCTTTTCCTGTTTTTGAGTTGAGGGGCTTTGGTTTTCTAAGAGCTGCGAATCAATGACCGGGCGCGGTCTGTCGCCAGGCCTGGGAGCGACGCAGCAAACCGCGCGAAGCCCAGGCCAGCAGCAGGGACACGCCCGCCGAGGTAATCAGAATCAGGGTCGACATCGCCGCCGCGCCGCCGACATTGCCGGCGTCGTCCATGTTCAGCACCGCCACTGCCGCGAGGATGGTGTCGGGGCTGTAGAGGAAGATCGCCGCCGAGACGGTGGTCATGGCCGAAACGAACAGGTAGCGCACGATGTCCAGCAACGCTGGCAGGCAGATCGGCACGGTGACCCGCAGGTAGTGCCGGTACAGCGGTGCCTTGAGCGACAGCGCGGCGGCTTCGAACTCGGCATCGAGTTGGCGCAGTGCCGTGGTCGCAGTCATCTGCGCGGTGGTCAAATAGTGAGCAATGGTGCAGACCACCAGCAACGTCATGGTCCCGTAGAGCACGTGCAGCGGGTTGCCGGTGAGGTTGAAGAAGAAGACGTAACCCAGGCCGAGCACCAACCCCGGCACTGCCATCGGTACGAAACTGAGCATGCGCAGGGTCAGGTTCAAGCCGCGCTGGCCCCTGGTTTTTTCCATCAGGTAGGCGCCGGTGAAAATCAGCGCACTACCGATCAGTGCCGTGTACAAGGCCATCTTCACGCTGTTGCCGTAGGCCAGCCATCCACCACCGGCTGTGTCGTTGAACTGGTAATGGTTGAGCGACAGCGACAGGTTATAGGGCCAGAACTTCACCAGCGACGAGAACACCGCCATGCCGAACACCAGCAGCAACGCCGCGCAGATCAGCAACACGATGGCCAGGTAGTAACCGTCACGCAGCTTCGACGGCTCCGGTTTGAAGACCTGCGCCCGACCGCTCATGGAGTCGCCATGACGCCGACGCAACCAGGCATCGACCCCGAAGCTGAACAGCGCCGGAAGCAGCAACACCATGCCGATCAAGGCACCGCGACCGAACTGCTGCTGGCCGACCACGGCCTTGTACGCTTCCAGCGCCAGCACTTGATAGTCGCCACCGACCACCACGGGCACACCGAAGTCGGTGATGGTCAAGGTGAACACCAGGCAAAACGCGGCGAACACCGCCTGACGGGTGGCCGGCCAGGTGATGCTGCGGAAAGCTTTTGCCGGACTTGCGCCCATGCTGGACGCGGCATCGAACAATCGCGCATCGGCCAGGGACAGGGCCGACAGCAGAATCATCAAGGCGTGTGGGAAGGTGTAGATCACCTCACCCAGCACAATGCCCCAAAAACCGTAGATATTGTCCGAGAGCAATCCGCGCAACATGCCCTGATTGCCGAACAGATAAACCAGCGCAATACCGGGCAGCATCGACGGCGCCATCAGTGGCAGCAGCGATATGCCGCGCCAGATGCCTTTGCCCGGAATCAAAGTGCGTTGCAGGGCATAGGCAAACAGGTAGGCCAGCGGTACGACGATGGCTGCGACACTGAGGGACACCTTAAGACTATTGCCCAGCAACCAGTGAAAGTTCGCACTGGTCACCAGTTCCTTCGCTGCGACCCAACCACCTCCCTGCCCGGCTTCGGAGCTGAAGCCGCGCCAGAAGATGGCGAGCAGCGGCATCAGCACGGCGACGCCGAGCAGCACCAGCAACAAAACCGTGCCGCCGACCACGAAAAGCCGGTCGCCAATCTCGGCACGAGAGACTGCCCGCACCTGCTTGCGCGGTAGCGGCAGCGCGATGTTCGCGCTCATCAGGCGAATACCTGCAGGCTGCGCGGTGGCAAGGCGACCATGATCTGCTGTGCGCCGAGACGCGGCATGGCTTCCGGCGCCAGTTCCGCCAGCAAGGCGTGGCCCGGCAGATGGTCGAGTTCAAAACTCATGCGGCAGCGATTGCCGAGGAAGGTGATTTCTCGGACCTTGGCCGGGAACAGGTTTTCCTCGTGCACCAGCGGATTGACGTTGATCGCTTCCGGACGGCAGAACAGACGGCCCGAGGTCGACTTGGCGCTGCCGTCAGCCAGGCGCATGTTCATCCCGCCGACACGCGCGTGGTTGTCACTGCTGCTGTCGAACGGCAACCAGTTGCCTTGTCCGACGAACTCCGCCACGAAGGGCGTCGCCGGGCGGTTGTAGATTTCCTGCGGGGTGGCGTATTGCTCGACCTTGCCGTTGTTCATCACAGCGATACGGTCGGCCATCAGCATGGCCTCGTCCTGGTTGTGGGTGACCATCAGGGTGGTGATGCCCAGCTCCCGTTGCAGCTGGCGCAGCTCGGTGCACAGGTGCTCGCGGACGCGGGCGTCGAGGGCCGACATCGGTTCGTCCAGCAACAGCAGCGACGGTGACGGCGCCAAGGCCCGAGCCAGTGCGACCCGTTGTTGCTGACCGCCAGACAATTGGCCTGGGTACTTTTTCTCGCTTCCACTCAAGCCAACCAGTTCGAGCATCTGCGCGACACGCTGGCGCACTTCGTCGCGGCTGGCGTTAGCGAGGCCGTAGGCGATGTTGGCTTCGACAGTGAGATTGGGAAACAACGCGTAGGACTGGAACAGAATGCCGTAGTCCCGAGCTTGAGGCGCGAGGTGGGAAACGTCGCGATCGCCCAGGTACAACTCACCGCTGTCCTGCTTTTCCAGACCGGCGATGCAGCGCAGCAAAGTGGTCTTGCCGCACCCGGAAGGCCCGAGCAGGCACACCAGCTCACCGGCCGCCACGTCGAGGGACACGTTATCCAGCGCGGTGAAGGCACCGAAACGCTTGTGCACGCCGCGTACGTTCATGGGCGCGCCGGGATTGGTCAGGGCAGTGGCGATCGAGTTGTTCATGGACGGACCTCATCTAACAGATGCAGGCCATCCTAGAGTTGTAATGCGTCCGTCATATGGCAGTAAGGCAAAAACGGCCGATAGTGGTATTCGCGGATTTGGGTTGGCCCCAAAAAGATCGCAGCCTTCGGCAGCTCCTACAGGGGCACGCGTACATCCTGTAGGAGCTGCCGAAGGCTGCGATCTTTTGATCTTCTAGGCCGGAGACATTTCCTGCGCCACTCCGAGAAACGCCGCTGGCAACCGTGCGTTTTTGCGTTCCTTGAGGCAATACAGATATTCCGGCAACAACGGCGCATTCTCGATGGTCAGCACCCGCAGTTGCGGGTCATGGGGCACTTCCTGACGGGCGATGAGGCTGATGCCGATGTTGCGCAACACCGCCTCGCGGATGGATTCGCGACTGCCGATCTCCAACAATGGTCCCAGGCTCACCCCGGCGCCGGCCAGCAACTCTTCGGTCATGCGCCGTGTGGTCGAGCCCGGCTCGCGCATCAACAACGTATGTCCTGCCAGTGCGCTGAGCGGCACGTGGTCGTGGATGGCTAACGGATGACTGCGATGTACTGCCAGCACCAGCGGATCGCTGCCGAGCACCCGCCGAATCAATCGCGCATCTTCCAGCAACTGCGAAGACGCCGCGACATCGACCCGGTATTCCTCCAGCGCTTCGAGCACCTGCTGGGAATTGCCGATCTCCACCGACACTTCCACCTGAGGCAGACGCTCGCGAAAGGTTTTCACCAGGTCGAGGATGTAATACGGCGCCGTGGCGGCGATGCGCAGCGTGCCCTGGACCTGCCCGCTGTTGCGCAGGAAAAACTCGATGTCGGCTTCCTGTTGCATCAGCGTCTTGACCATCGGCAGCAGACGCGCGCCCTCATCGCTGACACTCAGGCGACGCCCGCCACGGTAGAACAGTTCCACCGAGTACTGGCTTTCCAGATTGCGAATCTGGGTCGTCACCGTGGGCTGGCTCAGGCCGAGTTTTTTCGCTGCCAAGGTAATGCTGCCCAGGCGGGCAACCATGTAAAACGCCTTCAGCTCGGCACTCAGCACAACCATCCCTCTTCATTTATTTGCGCAGCAGACGCAAACCGTTGAACACCACCAACAGGCTCACGCCCATGTCGGCAAACACCGCCATCCACATGGTAGCGAGCCCGGCGAAGGTTACCCCAAGAAAGATCGCCTTGATGATCAAAGCCAGGGCGATGTTCTGTTTGAGGACACTGGACGTCTGCCGTGACAGGCGGATAAAGGCCGGGATTTTACGCAAATCGTCGTCCATCAAGGCGACATCGGCGGTTTCGATGGCGGTATCAGTGCCTGCGGCGGCCATGGCGAAACCAATCTCCGAACGCGCCAGTGCCGGCGCATCGTTGATGCCGTCGCCGACCATGCCGACGCGGTGACCTTGTGCATAAAGGGCTTCGATGGCTTGCAGCTTGTCGGTCGGCAACAGGTCGCCCTGGGCCTGATCGATGCCAACCTGTGCGGCAATCGCCTGGGCGGTGTGCACGTTGTCACCGGTCAGCATCAGGGTTTTGATACCCAGTTCGTGCAGCTGCTGGATCGCTTCGCGGCTGGAATCCTTCACCGTATCGGCGACCGCAAACAGTGCCAACGGACCGGATTGATCGAGCAACAGCACGACGGACTTGCCCTGTTTCTCCAGGGCAAACAGTTTCTCTTCCAGCGCAGGCGAGCACAGACCCAGGTCCTCTACCAGTCGATGGTTGCCCAAGTGGTAGAGCTGACCATCGATCTCGCCGCGCACGCCCCGCCCGCCCAGGGCTTCAAAGTTATCCACAGCCAGCGACGCCTGTTGTTTATCCACAGCTGCGTTGGCAATGGCGCGCGAAACCGGGTGATCCGAACGACCGGCCAGCGCCGCCGCAATCGCCGGGGCCGTGGCGTCGGCCGTTGGGTCGAGCGACAGGTAATCGGTTTGCACCGGTTTGCCATGGGTGAGCGTGCCAGTCTTGTCCAAGGCCAGGTAGTCGAGCTTGTAGCCCCCCTCCAGATAAACACCGCCCTTCACCAGAATGCCCTTGCGCGCGGCTGCCGCGAGGCCGCTGACGATGGTCACCGGGGTCGAGATCACCAGGGCGCAGGGACAGGCAACGACCAGGAGCACCAAGGCGCGGTAGATCCAGTCGAACCACGATTGGCCCATGAAAAGCGGCGCAATCACCGCCACGGCCAGTGCGAGGATGAATACGGCAGGCGTGTAGATTTTCGAAAATTGATCAACAAACCGCTGGGTCGGCGCCCGCGCACCCTGCGCCTGCTCGACCGCGTGGATGATCCGCGCCAGGGTCGAGTTGTTCGCCGCCGCTGTCACGGCATATTCCAGGGATCCAGCCTGATTGATGGTGCCGGCGAACACCTTGTTGCCGACAGTTTTCTCCACCGGCAGGCTTTCGCCGGTAATCGGTGCCTGGTCGATGGTCGAGTTGCCCGCCAGCACCTCGCCGTCCAGACCAATGCGCTCGCCGGGGCGCACCCGCACCCGAGCCCCAGGCTCGATGCTTTTCACGTCCTGCGCGAGCCAACTGCCGTCGGCCTGCAACACCGTCGCTTGCTCGGGAGCCATCTGCATCAGGCCGCTGATGGCATTGCGTGCGCGATCCAGGGATTTGGCTTCGATCAACTCCGCCACGGTAAAGAGGAACATCACCATCGCCGCTTCCGGCCACTGCCCGATAAGAATCGCACCCGTCACCGCGATGCTCATCAGCGCGTTGATGTTCAGATTGAGGTTCTTCAGAGCGATCCAGCCCTTTTTATAGGTGCCAAGACCGCCGCTGAGGATCGAAATCAGAGCAATGACCGCCACCACCCAGTTCGGCGCGGCGCTGGTGAAATGGATCACTTCGGCCAGCAAGGCCCCGACCCCGGACAACGCCAATGGCCACCAGGGCTTTTTCTCGGGTGTGGGTGATGGCGCTTCGGCGCCCTGTTCCAAGGGCTCGGCTTGCATGCCGAGGGACTTGATGGCGTCGATGATCGGCGCGGTACTGGCCAAGTTATGGGTAACGCCCAACACCCGATTGATCAAATTGAACTCCAGCTGCTGTACGCCGGTCAGTTTTCCTAGCTTGTTCGAAATCAGTGTTTGTTCAGTCGGGCAATCCATGGCTTCGATCCGGAAATGGCTGCGTCGTGCATCGGCACTTGGCGCTTCGCTCAACCGGATCAACGCAGGGGATGCCGCCTTCGAGGAACAGCAGGAATCACCGCCGTGGGAATGTTTGTGCACAGGCTGCAGCTTGTGACTGTGGTCATGTCCATCGCCGGGTTTGTGAATATGCAGGGAATCGCTCATTGGTTGAGTCCATAAGAGTGCCTGTTGCCAAGTAAAGACCCTGTAGCCACTATAGGGTCAAGCACCCATTTTTGGAGATCGCTGTCATGAAGATCGGAGAACTGGCGAAACTGACGGATTGCGCGGTGGAAACCATCCGTTACTACGAGCGCGAAAGCCTGCTGCCGGAACCGGCCCGCAGCGACGGTAATTACCGTGTCTATACCCAGGCCCACGCCGAACGCCTGACCTTCATCCGCAACTGCCGCACCCTCGACATGACCCTCGAAGAGATCCGCAGCCTGCTGGCTTTTCGCGACAGTCCGCAGGACCAGTGCGAAAGCGTCAACGCGCTGATCGACGAGCACATTCACCACGTCAAGGCGCGGATCGATGGATTGCTGGCTTTACAGGCGCAACTGCTCGACCTGCGCCAACGTTGTGGCGAAGGGCCGGGTATCGATCAGTGCGGGATCTTGCAGCGATTGGAAGTCAGTGGCGGGGTTGTTGCGACGGAAGTTGAGCATTCCCATGTAGGCCGCAGTCACGGCCACTAAAAACACCACAAAACCCTGTAGGAGCTGAGCTTGCTCGCGATAGCGGTTTGTCAGACACATCAATGTTGAATGTGTCGCCGCCATCGCGAGCAAGCTCGGCTCCTACAGAAATTATGACTGGCGCTCAGACCGCCATCGGCGCCGTCATCGGCGCATGGTGTTCGTAGCCTTCCAGCGAAAAATCGCTCGGTTCGACCAGCTCCAGCCACTCCGGCTGATACACACCGGTCTTGGAAAACTCCGGCACACGGTCGGAGATCTTCAGCTTCGGCATCGGGAACGGCTCGCGCTTGAGCTGTTCGTTGAGCATGTCCAGGTGGTTTTCGTAGACATGGGCGTCACCGATGAAATAGGTGAACCAGCGCGGCGTGTAGCCGGTCAGGCGTCCGATCAGGCTCAGCAACGCGGCACCCTCGGTGAGGTTGAACGGCGTGCCCAGACCCAGGTCATTGGAGCGAATGTAGAGCGTCAGGGAAATCTCCTTGGTCTCGACATTCGGGTGGAACTGGTACAGCAAGTGGCACGGCGGCAGGGCCATTTCATCAAGCTGGGCGCAGTTCCAACCGTGGAACAGGATGCGGCGGCTGCCCGGGTCCTTGATGATGGTATCGACACATTGGCGAACCTGATCGATGGCTTTGTAGAGCACGACATAGGCCTGGCCGTCTTCCTCGCCTTCGGCGATCTGGCGATAGCCTTGGCTCAAGGTCTGTTCGATGGCGGCCGGGTTGCTGAGCGGGATCTGCTTGTACGCCGGCCATTTGCGCCATTGCACGCCGTAGATTTCGCCGAGGTCGTCTTCGCCCTGACGGAACGGGTTGGCCAGCCACTGGGCGTTTTCGTTGGCGTTCTGATCCCAGACCTTGCAGCCCAATGCGCGAAATTCGGCGGCATTGTTCACGCCACGCAGAAAACCGCACATCTCGCCGATGGCCGATTTGAACGCCATCTTGCGCGTGGTGATCGCCGGAAAACCTTCCTGCAGGTCATAACGCAGCATCGCGCCGGGAAAGCTGATGGTGTTCACGCCAGTGCGGTTGGCTTGTTTGGTGCCATTCTTGATGACATGGGCGACCAGTTCGAGATATTGCTTCATGAGTTACCTGTGTCCTTGAACCCGCAGCCGTCGCTGCGGGGTTCGAATTTATACGGCTGGCGCTGGAGACGCCGGGGCGCGGCGATACGCCAGCCAGATCAGCAACAGACCACCGAGGATCATCGGCACGCACAGCACCTGCCCCATGGTCAGCCAGTTCCAGGCCAGATAGCCCAGTTGTGCATCCGGCACGCGGACGAATTCGACGATGAAACGGAAGATGCCATAGAACAGCGCGAACATGCCGGACACTGCCATGGTCGGCCGTGGCTTGCGCGAGAACAGCCACAGGATCAGGAACAACGCCACGCCTTCAAGCGCAAACTGATACAGCTGCGACGGGTGACGCGGCAACTGCGCCGGGTCGCTGAACGGCGGGAAGATCATCGCCCATGGCACGTCGGTCGGCTTGCCCCACAACTCGGCGTTGATGAAGTTGCCGATGCGTCCGGCCCCCAGGCCGATCGGTACCATCGGTGCGACGAAGTCCATCAGTTGGAAGAACGACTTGTTGTTCTTTTTACCGAACCACAGCGCCGCCAACATCACACCGATAAAGCCGCCGTGGAACGACATGCCGCCCTTCCACACTTCGAAAATCAGCGTCGGGTTGGCCAGGTAGGCATGCAGATCGTAAAACAGCACATAACCCAGGCGTCCGCCGACGATCACCCCCATCGACATCCAGAACACCATGTCGGAGAGTTTCTCCTTGGTCCAGGTCGGGTCGAAACGGTTCAACCGGCGCGACGCCAGCAACCAGGCGCCGCCGATGCCGATCAGGTACATCAAACCGTACCAGTGGATTTTCAGCGGACCGATGGCCAGGGCCACCGGGTCGATCTGCGGGTAAGGCAGCATTGCGACTCCTTATTAACGTTCAAATCTCTAAATTCCCGGGCGACGCTGTCACCTCAGGATTAAGCCAGTATTGCGCTGCGCGTCAGAGCAGATGCTTCAGACTAGAAAGTTCAGACCAACGCAGAACAGCAAAGCGGCAAACAGTCTTTTCAGCAACTTTGGCGACAGGTTGTGCGCCAGCCGCGCACCGAAGCGGGCGAAAACCATGCTGGTCAGGGCAATGCCCAACAGTGCCGGCAAATAAACAAAACCCAGACTATGGGCCGGCAACAATGGATCGTGCCAGCCCAGAATCATGAAACTTAATGCACTTGCCAAAGCGATCGGCAGGCCGCAGGCCGATGAAGTGGCCACCGCTTGCTGCATCGGCACACTGCGCCAGGTCAAAAACGGCACGGTCAGCGAGCCGCCGCCAATTCCGAAAATCGCCGAGGCCCAGCCAATCACGCTGCCTGCCACGGTCAGACCGGCTTTGCCCGGTACCGTTCGGCTGGCCTTGGGCTTGAGGTCCAACGCCAGCTGTGCGGCGATCACCAGGGCAAACACACCGATGATTTTTTGCAGGTTGGGTCCGGAGATCGCTTCAGCCGTCAGCGCGCCGAAACCGGCACCGATCAGGATACCGACGGTCATCCACACAAAGATCGGCCAGCGCACGGCGCCACGGCGATGGTGCTCGCGTACCGCGTTGACCGACGTGAAGATAATCGTCGCCAGCGAGGTGCCGATGGCAAGGTGGGTCAGGATCGATGGATCGAAACCTTGCGCCTTGAAACTGAACACCAGCACGGGGACGATGATGATTCCGCCACCCACGCCGAACAACCCGGCCAGCACACCGGCACAGGCGCCGAGCGCCAGATAGAGCAGAAATTCCATGCTGTGTCCCCACCCAACCCCAAAACCGGAGCGGCATGGTAACGGAAGCGTGGCCTCGGGCTCCACTCAATGGCGATGGATACCCGCACGATGTCTGCGTAGAGTGGGCAAAAAACACACAAGGATCACCTTATGTGCCTGATTGTTTTCGCCTGGCGACCGGGTCACACCCAACCGCTGATCGTGGCGGCCAACCGTGACGAGTTCTATGCCCGCCCCAGCCTCCCGCTGGCGCCATGGCCCGAAGCACCGCAGGTATACGCCGGTCGCGATCTGGAGGCCGGCGGTACCTGGCTCGGGGTCGGTACCAACGGACGATTCGCCGCGTTGACCAACATCCGCGATCCTTATCGGCCACCGGGGCGCAAGTCCCGGGGTGAACTGGTGGCGCGTTTTCTTACCGGAGAATTGCCGATTGATGACTATTTAACCGATGTTGTCGCACGTTCGCCGGAGTATGGCGGATTTAACCTGCTGATCGGTAATCATCATGAGCTCTGGCATTTCAATGCCAGGGAATCGGAAGCGGTGATGCTGCCACCGGGCGTGTATGGATTGTCGAATGCCGGGCTGGATACACCGTGGCCGAAACTGCTCAAGGCCAAGGCCGCGTTGAGCGAGGTAATGGACGATCCGCAACCCCAGGCGCTACTGGCCTTGCTGAGCGATGCGCAACAAGCACCGTTTGCCGACCTGCCGGACACCGGGGTCGGGTTGGCGACCGAGACATTGCTGTCGAGTGTCTTCATCGCCAGCCAGAGCTATGGAACCCGGGCGAGTACGGCGTTGATTGTGCAGGCGGATGGCACGCGGCATATGGTCGAGAGAAGTTTCGGGCCGTATGGCGGGCATCTCGGGGAAGTGGAAATCAGGTTTTAGAGTTGTAGTGACTGACGGACGCCTTCGCGGGCAAGCCTCGCTCCTACAGATTCACATCGATCCTGTAGGAGCGAGGCTTGCCCGCGAAGGGAGCGCCGCAAATTCAGACGGTTTTGACCGCAGCCGGGCTGACCATCCGCGCCAACCCAAGGTTCTTCAGCGCCAATTGCAGCGAGCTGTGAATCACCTGCGGGTTGTCGATGGTCATCAGCTCGGCCAACAACTCTTTGGACTTGCTCAGATTGATCTGGCGCAGCATCCATTTCACCTTCGGCAAGTTGGTGGCGTTCATCGACAAGCTATCGAACCCCATCGCCATCAACAGCACCGCCGCCGCCGGATCACCCGCCATCTCGCCGCAGATACTGACGGGCTTGCCTTCGGCATGGGCGTCGCGCACTACGGTTTGCAGGGCTTGCAGCACCGCCGGGTGCAGGTAGTCGTAAAGGTCGGCCACCCGCGGGTTGTTGCGGTCCACGGCCAGCAGGTACTGGGTCAGGTCGTTGGAACCGACCGACAGGAAGTCCACCTGCCGCGCCAGTTCCTTGGTCTGGTAGACCGCCGCCGGAATCTCGATCATCACGCCCACAGGCGGCATCGGTACGTCACAGCCTTCGTCGCGCACCTCGCCCCAGGCACGGTGGATCAAGTGCAGGGCTTCTTCCAGTTCATGGGTGCCGGAGATCATCGGCAGCAGGATGCGCAGATTGTTCAGGCCTTCGCTGGCCTTGAGCATGGCCCGGGTCTGCACCAGGAAGATTTCCGGGTGGTCGAGGGTCACGCGAATGCCGCGCCAGCCGAGGAACGGGTTGTCTTCCTTGATCGGGAAGTACGAGAGCGCCTTGTCGCCACCGATATCCAGCGTACGCATGGTGACCGGTTGCGGGTGGAACGCGGCGAGCTGCTCGCGGTAGATCGCCAGCTGTTCCTTTTCGCTCGGGAAACGCTGGTTGATCATGAACGGCACTTCGGTGCGGTACAGGCCGACACCTTCGGCGCCGCGCTTCTGTGCACGGGCCACATCCGCCAGCAAACCGGTGTTGACCCACAACGGCATGCGGTGGCCGTCGGTGGTCACGCAGGGCAGGTCGCGCAGGGAATCCAGGCCCAGGGCCAGTTGTTTCTCTTCTTCCACCACTTCGGCGAATTGCTTGCGCAACACTTCACCAGGGTTGGTGTAGACCTCGCCACGGTTGCCGTCGACGATCAGTTCGATGCCGTCGACCTTGGCGTATGGCAGGTCGACCAGGCCCATGACCGTCGGAATGCCCATGGCTCGCGCCAGGATCGCCACGTGGGAGTTACCGGAGCCGAGTACCGACACCAGACCGACCAACGTGCCTTCCGGCACCTCGCCGAGCATGGCCGGCGTCAGCTCTTCGCTGACCAGGATGGTTTTTTCCGGGTAGACGAGATTCTGCTGGCGCTCCTCCTGCAAGTAGGCGAGCAACCGGCGACCGAGGTCCTTGACGTCCGACGCCCGCTCACGCAGGTATTCATCGTCCATCAATTCGAAACGGTTGACGTGATCGGTCACCACCTGACGCAAGGCACCCTGGGCCCATTGCCCGGTCTTGATCACGGTGGTCACTTCGTTGCCCAGCGCCGCATCGTCGAGCATCATCAGGTAGACGTCGAACAAGGCGCGCTCTTCCGGGCGCAACTGGGTGGCGAGCTTGGCGGACAAGGCACGCATGTCGGCGCGCACGCCTTCGATGGCGGTCTTGAACAACCCCAGCTCGGCATCGATGTCAGTGATGGTCTTGTCGGGCACCACGTCCAGATCGGCCGGTGGCAGCATGACCACCGCGGTGCCGACCGCCGCACCTGGCGAACCCGGCACGCCGACGAACTTGGCTTCCTGGATACCCTTGCCCTGACGGCCCAGGCCGCGAATCGATCCGGTGGCCTCGGCATGGGCGATAACGCCGGCAAGCTGTGCGCTCATCGTCACGAGGAAGGCTTCTTCACCTTCATCGAACTGACGACGTTCTTTCTGTTGAATGACCAACACGCCGACGACGCGGCGGTGGTGGATGATCGGCGCCCCGAGGAACGAGGCATAGCGCTCTTCACCGGTCTCGGCGAAGTAGCGATAACGCGGGTGATCCGCGGCATTTTCGAGGTTCAGGGGTTCTTCACGCGTGCCGACCAGGCCGACCAGACCTTCATTGGGCGCCATGCTGACTTTGCCGATCGAGCGCTTGTTCAAGCCCTCGGTGGCCATCAGCACGAAACGGTTGGTTTCGGGGTCAAGCAGGTAGACCGAGCAGACCTGGCTGCCCATGGCCTCTTTGACGCGCAACACAATAATCCCCAACGCCGCCTTGAGATCCTTGGCGGAGTTAACTTCCTGGACGATCTTGCGCAGCGTATTGAGCATGGCTCGGGGTCGAACTCCGTCGTCAGTCGCGCGCTAAAAGGCGCGGGGCAAGCTCTTTGAGAGCGCGTCGATACACCTCGCGCTTGAATGTCACCACCTGGCCCAACGGATACCAATAGCTGACCCAGCGCCAGCCATCGAACTCCGGTTTACCGGTCAAATCCATCCGCACCCGCTGCTCGTTGGAGATCAGGCGCAGGAGAAACCACTTCTGCTTCTGGCCGATGCACAGCGGTTGGCTGTGCGTCCTGACCAGACGTTGCGGCAAACGATAGCGCAACCAGCCCCGGGTGCAGGCGAGTATTTCAACATCTTCGCGCTCCAGCCCCACTTCTTCGTTCAGCTCGCGGTACAAGGCGTCTTCCGGCGTCTCCTGAGGGTTGATCCCACCTTGAGGAAACTGCCAGGCATCTTGATTGATACGGCGAGCCCATAGCACCTGGCCGGCATCATTCGTAAGAATGATCCCGACATTAGGACGGAAACCATCGGGGTCGATCACGGCAACAACCTCGCAAACGCATGTCGCCGCATTGTTCCACAAAGGTTGTGAAGGCAGCAACGCGCCGGTCTACCTTATGTGCACTCTTGTGAAAAGTCCGTATTCTGGACGCCTTTCGACAGACTTTTCAGCGAGTAACTGCAATGCGCTTGGCTTTATTCGACTTGGACAACACGCTTCTGGGCGGCGACAGCGATCACGCCTGGGGCGATTACCTGTGTGAGCGCGGCTTGCTCGACGCCGTTGCCTATAAGGCGCGCAACGACGAGTTCTATCAGGACTACCTGGCGGGCAAACTGGATAACGATGCCTACCTGAACTTCTGCCTGGAAGTGCTTGGTCGTACCGAGATGGCCACACTAGACCAGTGGCACAACGATTTCATGCGCGACTGCATTGATCAGCTCATGTTGCCCAAGGCTTTTGAACTGCTGGCCAAGCACCGCGACGCTGGCGACAAGTTGGTGATCATCACCGCCACCAACCGCTTCGTCACAGGCCCCATTGCCGAGCGCCTGGGTGTCGACACCCTGATCGCCACCGAATGCGAAATGCAGGATGGCCGTTATACCGGGCGTAGTACCGACGTGCCGTGCTTCCGCGAAGGCAAGGTGACGCGTCTGAACCGCTGGCTGGAAGAGACCGGGCACAACCTGGAGGACAGTTACTTCTACAGCGACTCGATGAATGACTTGCCGTTGCTGGAGCAGGTGGCGAATCCGGTGGCGGTTGATCCGGATCCGAATCTGCGGGCTGAAGCCCAGAAGCGTGGCTGGCCAGTAATTAGCCTGCGCGGCTGAAATCGCCTTCGCGGGCAAGCCTCGCTCCTACGGATTCATATCGATCCTGTAGGAGCGAGGCTTGCCCGCGAAGAATACGACACGGTTAAACCGGCTTGGCGCCCATTAACCCGGCAATGGCGATGAAACAGACAAAACTGAACAGCGCCAAGGCAAAGGTAAACTTGCCCATTCCACCCGGCGCCTTGCGCAGCTTGTTCAGCCGCACCAGCAACCAGAACCACGCCAGCGCGGCCACGGTGTAAAGCACGCTCGACCCCAGCAGCCAGGTTTGCCCCAGCGGCCAGCCCACCAGATGCACCATCCACCACCCGGTGAACGGCATGCTCAGCAGTGCCAGGCCCATCAACAGCCAGACGAACACACGCGGCCCTTGCAGGGTACGACTGGCTGCAGTTGCATCCCCCTTACGCCGAGTCCACCAGACCCAGATTCCCAGACCTATCGCGCAAAGCAGCAACACAGCCGTCGCCACCATGTGAGCCGTTTTCAGGGCCGTTAACGTTTCCATGGTTCGATTTCCTTATGCCTTGCCCATCAGCGTAGCCGTTCAGCCAAGAAACAGCTGATAGGCCGGGTTGTCGCTTTCATCCCAGTACGGGTAGCCAATTTCTTCCAGCGCCGCTGGCACCAGATGACGCTCATCGTGCGGCACTTGCAGGCCCGCGACCACACGACCATCCGCCGCGCCATGGTTGCGGTAGTGGAACATCGAGATATTCCAGCGCCCGCCGAGCTTGTTGAGAAAGTTGAACAAGGCCCCAGGACGCTCCGGGAACTCGAAGCGCAGGATCACTTCATCGACCACATGCGCCGCGCGCCCGCCGACCATGTGGCGGATATGCAGCTTGGCCAACTCGTTGTCGGTCAGGTCGACCACCGGGAAACCTTGCTCGCCGAGGCTGGCAATCAATGCACTGCGCGGGTCGGTGTCCGGGTGCGTCTGCACGCCGACGAAGATGTGCGCTTCACTGCCGGTGTTGTAGCGGTAGTTGAATTCGGTGATTTGGCGCTTGCCAATAGCTTCGCAAAACGCTTTGAAGCTGCCCGGCTTCTCGGGGATGGTCACGGCGATGATGGCTTCGCGACCCTCGCCCAGTTCTGCGCGCTCGGCCACATGGCGCAAGCGGTCGAAGTTGACGTTGGCACCGGAGTCGATGGCGACGAAGGTGTGGCCGGTGACACCGCGTTGCTCAACGTATTTCTTGATCCCCGCCACGCCCAATGCGCCAGCAGGTTCGGTGATCGAGCGGGTATCGTCGTAGATATCCTTGATGGCTGCACAGATCTCGTCGGTGCTCACGGTGATCACTTCATCGACATGGTCTTTGCAGATATCGAACGTATGCTGGCCAATCTGCGCCACCGCCACTCCGTCGGCGAAGATACCCACGGTCGGCAGTACCACGCGCTCCCCCGCCGCCATGGCGGCTTGCAGGCAGTTGGAGTCGTCCGGCTCGACACCGATGATCTTGATGTCCGGGCGCAGGTATTTGACGTACGCCGCGATACCGGCGATCAGCCCGCCGCCACCCACCGGGACGAAAATCGCATCCAGACGCCCCGGATGCTGACGCAGAATCTCCATGGCCACCGTGCCCTGCCCGGCAATGGTGTGGGGATCGTCATAGGGGTGAATGTAGACGTAGCCTTTTTCGTCGACCAGTTTCAGCGAGTAGGCCAGGGCTTCCGGAAACGAATCGCCGTGCAGCACTACTTTACCGCCGCGCGAGCGCACACCTTCGACCTTGATCTCGGGAGTGGTCTTGGGCATGACGATGGTTGCTTTGACGCCCAATACTTTCGCCGCCAGGGCCAGGCCTTGGGCATGGTTGCCCGCCGAAGCGGTGACCACGCCACGGGCGCGCTCTTCGTCGCTCAGTTGCGTGAGTTTGTTGTACGCGCCGCGAATCTTGAACGAGAACACCGGCTGCAAGTCTTCACGCTTGAGCCAGATCTCATTGCCCAGCCGCTCGGAAAGCTGGCGGGCAGTCTGCAACGGGGTTTCTACGGCGACGTCATAAACGCGCGAGGTGAGGATCTTTTTGACGTACTGTTCAAGCATCGGAAAGCATCACTGAGCAGGTTGGGCAGGACCACGGAGTCTAACCCGGCTTTTGTCCGCACGACCACACTAAACCGGTGGCTTTAAAACCACCGAAAAGATTCTTTACCTGTAGGAGCGAAGCTTGCTCGCGAAAAACCCAAGAGCGCCGCTGGGTGCCTGGTTTTTCGCATTATCGTTCACGATCATCGCGAGCAAGCATCGCTCCTACAATTATCGGACTCGCACGGTGTGCGCATTTGACCCGCCAATCGGGCAATGACCTTCCCATCCCCGAAGCCTATAATGCCGGCCTTTCCGTTCACATTGCCCGCTTCCGGAGCCCGCATGACCCAGGATCAACTCAAACAGGCAGTGGCTCAGGCCGCCGTCGATTTCATCCTTCCGAAACTCGACGACAAGAGCATCGTCGGGGTCGGCACCGGCTCCACCGCCAACTGCTTCATCGATGCCCTGGCCAAGCACAAGGGTGCATTCGATGGCGCGGTCGCCAGCTCCGAAGCCACCGCCGCACGCCTGAAAGGCCACGGGATTCCGGTGTATGAACTGAACACTGTGAGCAATCTGGAGTTCTACGTTGACGGCGCCGATGAAAGCGACGAGCACCTGAACCTGATCAAGGGCGGTGGCGCGGCCCTGACCCGTGAAAAGATTGTCGCTGCCGTGGCCCAGACCTTCATCTGCATCGCCGACGCCAGCAAATTGGTGCCCGTCCTCGGCAACTTCCCGTTGCCGGTGGAAGTGATCCCGATGGCCCGCAGCCATGTGGCTCGCCAACTGGTGAAGCTGGGCGGCGACCCGGTCTACCGTGAAGGCGTCGTGACCGATAACGGCAACATCATTCTTGATGTGTTCAACCTGCAGATCACCAACCCGGTGGAGCTGGAGACGCAGATCAACGCGATCGTGGGCGTGGTCACCAATGGCTTGTTTGCGGCACGTCCTGCGGACTTGCTGTTGCTGGGGACCCCTGAAGGCGTGAAAACCCTTAAAGCCTGACCCGTAGGAGCAATGCTTGCTCGCGATGAACGATAACGCGGTGTGCCAGGCGTACCGCTAACGCGAGCAAGCTCTGCTCCTACAGTGATCGGCAATGTCGGTCAGGGCTGCGCTGGCTTCTTGAAGACGTAAAACAGATTCGGCTCGCTCACCAGGTAAATCGTACTGTCGCCGTCCATGGTGATCCCCTCCGCTTGCGGCACGGTTTTTTGCAGCCCTTGGCTTCCCTTGCGCAAGGCCATCGTGCTCAGCGGCCGCCCGTCCACATCCAGCTCCAAAATCAGCCGCGATTCATCCGACAGCGCCAGCAAATGACCGCTGCGCTCGTCGTACAGCAGGCTCGACAGGTCGCGCACGAACATTCCTGCGTCACGCTTGGGGTTGTTAATGACGTGCACTGAGTAGGATTTCTCCGGATTCAAGTGCGGAAATCCGTGTATTTCGTAAATCAGCATCGGGTCGCGCTCCTTGGCGACAAACAGACGCTTGCCCACCGAATCGTAAGCCAGCCCCTCGAAACCTTTGTTGCCAGGCAGGTGCACCCCCAGGGCTATCTGTTCCGCATCGGCGGAATCGAGAAAGGTGGTACCCGGTTCCAGATGAACCTTGATCAGCCGCTGTTCGCGCTCATCGGTAATTACGTAAGTATCGGTGCTGATGAATTCCACAGCTTCTGAATCGCCAAAACCGACCAGCTTAATGCGCCGCAGAATTTTGCCATCGAGGGACAGTTCGATCAGTTCGGAATTCTTGTTGGTGACGGTAAACAGACTTTTGCGCACCGGGTCGAAGGTCAGCGCTGAAGCATCACTCTCCAGCCCGTCAATGACCTGCCCCTCCAATACCACCCGATACTGGTCCAGACCAATGGATTGAGCATTCATCGGCTGCCAAAGCGTGTACACGTTAAACCAGGCACGCTCGAACAGCCTCAGGTATTGGCCGATGGCGACCAGCACGATCAGCGCGATCGTCGACAAGATGATGATCAGGGGCTTGGGGCGGGCAAATCGGCGCATTGGCAGCAGGCTCGGAATCAGAACAGGCGGATGAGATATCACGCCTGTCTGAATTAAAGCTTAAATGGCCATAAGCCCCGGAGAATCCTGTAGGAGCTGCCGCAGGCTGCGATCTTTTGATCTTTATAAAAACAAGGTCAAAAGATCGCAGCCTGCGGCAGCTCCTACAAGGATTGCGGAGATTACTTCTGTTTTTCGAAGCGGTAGAACAGGTTTGGCTCGCTCACGATGTAAATCGTACCGGCCTCGTCCATGGTCACGCCTTCGGCGCGTGGAATGGTGTTTTCCAGACCGTTGAAGCCGTGCAGCAGAGTCATGAAGCTGACCTGCTCGCCCTTCTTGTCCAATTCCAGCAGCAGGTGCGAGTCGGCGGACAGCACCAGCATGTGCCCGGTACGCGGGTCGATGGCGAGGGCTGACAGGTTGCGAACGTCCAGCGCATGACTGGCAAGCTTGATCTTGTCACCGCTGAGGACTTTGCCGTCACCCTTCCAGGCAAACAGTGCCGGTGGGCGTTCCTCACCCAGCAACAGCTGTTGGTTGCTCGAATCCCAGGTAACGGCTTCGAACGCCTTGTTCTGGTCCTTCGAAGGGCCGAGATCGTATTTGGGGAAATTGGCGATGTTCAGCTCGCGGGTATCGGCATCGACCTTGACGATGCTGATCAGGTGGTCGCGCTCATCGACGATCGCCAGCAGACCGTTGCCCAACACAGTGACACCTTCGGGGTTGCTCCAGCCCACCAGCGGCATCTTGCGCAGCACATCACCCTGCAAGGTCAACTCCACCAGAAACGGATTTTTGCCCATCACCGAAAACAGGGTTTTGCTCTGGGGATCGTAGGCCAGGTCCGAAGCCTCATCCTTTTCCATGCCTGGCAGCGGTTTGGCGTCGATCACCGCGTGATAGTCCGGCAACCAGACGCTCTCCTGCTTTTCGGCGGTGCTTTCAAAGTGTTCCTTCACCCACAGCACGCCACGATCATCCCAGTGCATGGCGAAGGCCACGCCATAGACAACCACTGCTACCAGTAAAAGCCAGACATACCAACGCAGGGCGAAGCGCGAGCGGCGGGCGGGTTTGAGCGAAGGTAACGGTTGGGTGGCCATGGGGTTATTCGTCCAGGAATTCAGGCTAGGGGTAATAGCACAATTGAAAATCCGGAATTATCCGGAGGGGATGTGAAAAAAACGGCAAACAGCAGGAAAGCCCTCTGCGGGCAACCCGTGACCCGTAGGAGCAAAGCTTGCTTGCGATGAACGATGACTCGGTGTGTCAGGCACACCGCCATCGCGGGCAAGCCATGCTCCTGCAGATTTTGCGGTGTTTCGGTCAGCGAACGCTGCTGGTGAAGCTGCTGGCGCCCGGCAACTCCAGGACGATCTCATCCCCGACATTCAGAGGCCCAACGCCCACCGGCGTACCGGTCAGAATCACATCACCGGCCTGCAGCGAGAAGCAGCCGGCCATGTGCTGGATCATCGGCACGATCGGGTTGAGCATCACGCTACTGTTGCCGTCCTGGCGAACTTCGCCATTGATGGTCAGGCGAATGCCGATGTCGGTCAGGTCGGCAAAGGTGCTGCCGGACACGAACGGAGCAATCACTGCCGCGCCATCGAAGGACTTGGCAATCTCCCAGGGCAGGCCCTTGGCTTTCAACTCGGCCTGCTTGTCACGCAGGGTCAGGTCCAGTGCCGGCGCGAAACCGGAGATGGCATCAAGCACTTCTTCACGGCTTGGCTTGGTCGACAATGGCTTGCCGATCAACACCGCGATTTCCGCTTCGTAATGCACCGAGCCACGTTCGGTCGGAATGCTGAAACCACCTTCCAGCGGTACGACGCAACTGCCCGGCTTGATGAACAGCAGCGGCTCGGTAGGTACAGGATTGTCCAGTTCCTTGGCGTGTTCGGCGTAGTTACGGCCGATGCACACCACTTTCCCCAGCGGGAAGTGAATACGCGTGCCGTCGACATACTGGTGCTGATAGCTCATTGACCGACTCCTGGTTCGTAGCGCTTAGATTCGAAAGTCAAACAGCGAAAATCTTGCCCGGATTCATGATGCCATTCGGGTCGAACACCGCCTTGACCGCTTTCATGTACTCGATCTCAACCGGGGAACGGCTGTAGGTCAAGTAATCGCGCTTGGTCATGCCCACTCCGTGTTCGGCGGAGATCGAACCGTTGTACTTCTCGACGGTTTCGAACACCCACTTGTTGACGGTGGCGCACTTGGCGAAGAACTCGTCCTTGCTCAGGTTATCCGGCTTGAGGATGTTCAGGTGCAGGTTGCCGTCGCCGATGTGGCCGAACCAGACAATTTCAAAGTCCGGGTAATGTTCGCCGACGATCGCGTCAATTTCCTTGAGGAACGCCGGTACTTTCGACACGGTCACCGAAATGTCGTTTTTGTACGGCGTCCAGTGGGAAATGGTTTCGGAAATGTATTCGCGCAGCTTCCACAGGTTCTGCAACTGGGTTTCGCTCTGGCTCATCACGCCGTCCAGCACCCAGCCCTGCTCCACGCAGTGCTCGAAGGTTTCCAGCGCGTGGTTAGCCACTTCTTCGGTGGTCGCTTCGAATTCCAGCAGCGCGTAGAAAGGGCAATCCGTTTCGAACGGCGCCGGCACGTCACCACGGGCCATGACCTTGGCCAGGGCTTTGTCGGAGAAGAATTCGAAGGCCGTCAGGTCGAGTTTGCTCTGGAATGCGTGCAATACCGGCATGATCGCGTCGAAATCGGTGGTGCCGAGTACCATCGCCGTCAGGTTTTTCGGTGCGCGGTCCAGGCGCATGGTCGCTTCGACCACGAAACCCAGGGTGCCTTCAGCACCGATGAACAGCTGGCGCATGTCGTAGCCGGTGGCGTTCTTGATCAGGTCGCGGTTCAGTTCCAGCACGTCACCTTTGCCGGTGACCACTTTCATGCCGGCGACCCAGTTACGGGTCATGCCGTAGCGAATCACCTTGATTCCGCCGGCATTGGTGCCGATGTTGCCGCCAATCTGGCTCGAACCTGCCGAAGCGAAGTCCACCGGGTAGTACAGGCCCTTTTCCTCGGCCACGTTCTGCAAATGCTCGGTGACCACGCCTGGCTGACAAACGGCAGTACGGTCGGTCAGGTTCACATCGAGGATCTGGTTCATGTAGTCGAAGGACACGACTACTTCGCCATTGGCGGCCACGGCGGCCGCGGAAAGACCGGTACGACCACCGGACGGCACCAGCGCCACCTTGTGTTTATTGGCCCACAGGACGATGGCCTGGACCTGCTCGGTGGTCTTGGGGAACACAATGGCGGTCGGGGCCGGGGCGAAATGCTTGGTCCAATCCTTACCGTAAGCATTCAGGGAGTCGGCATCGGTCAGCACCTTGCCAGGCTCAACCAGGGTCTTCAGCTCATCAATCAGGGCAGGATTGGTCATCGACAGAACTCTCGAACAATTCATGGTCATCCTGAGAACGCTTCACGTCGCAGGAATGAGTGTTTAGCGGGGCGCATATGCTAGCATACCGACCCCGCAGCATAGTGCCCAACGGCTGTACTGCGGCGACGGTTTTGTTGCCGTCCGGGTCAGCATCTGTTGACCATTTCCTGCCATTTTTCTCCGGGATACAGGTTTACGCAGATGAGCAAGACTTCTCTCGATAAGAGCAAGATCAAGTTCCTTCTTCTCGAAGGCGTCCACCAATCAGCTGTCGACGTCCTCAAGGCGGCGGGCTACACCAGCATCGAGTACCTCACAGGTTCTCTGCCGGAAGCCCAGCTCAAGGAAAAGATCGCTGATGCGCACTTCATCGGCATTCGCTCCCGCACTCAACTGACCGAAGAGATCTTCGATCACGCGAAGAAGCTCGTTGCTGTTGGCTGTTTCTGCATCGGCACCAACCAGGTCGATCTGGACGCAGCACGCGAGCGCGGTATCGCCGTGTTCAACGCCCCGTACTCCAACACCCGTTCCGTTGCCGAGCTGGTGCTGGCCGAAGCGATCCTGTTGCTGCGCGGCATCCCTGAGAAGAACGCTTCCTGCCACCGTGGCGGCTGGATCAAGAGCGCGGCCAACTCCTTCGAAATCCGCGGCAAGAAGCTGGGCATCGTCGGTTACGGCTCGATCGGTACTCAACTGTCGGTACTGGCCGAAGGCCTGGGCATGCAGGTTTACTTCTACGACACCGTGACCAAGCTGCCACTGGGTAACGCCACCCAGGTCGGCAACCTGCACGAACTGCTGGGCATGTCCGACATCGTGACCCTGCACGTTCCGGAAACCGCTGCTACCCAGTGGATGATCGGTGAGAAGGAAATCCGTGCCATCAAGAAAGGCGGCATCCTGATCAACGCCGCACGCGGCACCGTGGTCGAGCTGGATCACCTGGCCGCCGCCATCAAGGACAAGCACCTGATCGGCGCCGCCATCGACGTATTCCCGGTGGAGCCTCGCTCCAACGACGAAGAGTTCGAAAGCCCACTGCGTGGCCTGGACAACGTGATCCTGACCCCGCACATCGGTGGTTCCACCGCCGAGGCGCAGGCCAACATCGGTCTGGAAGTGGCCGAGAAGCTGGTCAAGTACAGCGACAACGGTACTTCGGTATCGTCCGTGAACTTCCCGGAAGTGGCCCTGCCGGCTCACCCTGGCAAGCACCGCCTGCTGCACATCCACGAGAACATCCCGGGTGTGATGAGCGAGATCAACAAGGTCTTCGCCGAAAACGGCATCAACATTTCCGGTCAGTTCCTGCAGACCAACGAGAAAGTCGGCTACGTGGTTATCGACGTAGACGCCGAATACTCGGAGCTGGCGCAAGAGAAGCTGCAACACGTCAACGGCACCATCCGTAGCCGCGTGTTGTTCTGATCGCGACTTGAGCGAAAAAAAAGGGAGCCTTCGGGCTCCCTTTTTCATTAAGGCCGCCGCATTACTCCGCGACGTTAACCGTGATTTTCTTCGAGACGATCGGTGGATCGAAAGGTATGTGGCCTGAGTCCCCCAATTCCAGCTGCAACGTGTGCTTGCCTGGAGTGAGCGTCACTTCAGCCTGGGTCTGCGCCTTGCCGAAGTGCACGTGATGGGCGTCCGCCGGAATCGGCTGGCCCGCCTCCGGCATTTTGTCGACATCGATCAGCAGATGGTGATGGCCGGTATTCTTGGTGGTGTCGCCCGCCGGCGCCAACGCAATGTTTTCAACAGCGAATTTGACGACGAAGGTTTTTGGAACAGTGGCTCCGTCCGCAGGCGTAACGATGGACACTTCAGCGCCTTTCGGAGCTGGCGTAGCCGCACTGGCCAATACCGAAACACTCATCATCAGGCCAGCAAAAACTGCACGTGACATAAAGCTTTTCATTCTCTTCTCCAGTTTTTCCGTAAAATCCGCGTGACCATCACAACTTCATGGTCAATCGTTGTCGAAGGCACTCGATAACCATAGCAAAGCGAGCCTGGACAGCAGGCCGCGATAATGTATTCAAAGGAGTGACCATGCGCTTTCTGCCTGGCCTGATTTGCCTGCTACCCCTTCTGAGCCCTTTGGCTCATGCCGAACTGATTGACGACATCAACGACCGTGGCGAACTGCGCATTGCTCTTGAGGCTAATACACCGCCTTTTAACTTCAAGAAAGACGACAAACTTGAAGGCTTCGAAGTCGAACTAGGCCAAATGCTGGCCAACGAACTGGAAGTACGAGCCGACTTTGTCGTCACTGATTCCAATGATTTGTTGAGCGGTGTTGAAAGCGGCAAATACGACATCGCCATCAATCACCTCACAGAGACCCCGGCGCTCAAGGATCGTTTCGATTTCAGCGAGCCTTATGTTCGAGCCGATGCGCAATTGATCGCGCAAAAGGACGAGCAACAGCATTCAATCCTGCTGGTGCAGTCGCTGACAGAAGAAAAACCGAAAGCCAGTTCGCCCGTGAATCTGGCGATTCCGTTTCAGAAGGGCAACCCGGCGTTTCATGCCAGCCTGGAAAACGCGCTGCAGCGGATCAAGACAGACGGGCGGATGGAAGCGCTGGAGAAGAAGTGGTTTGGGGCGCAGTCGGGTGGGATGACAAAGCCCTGATATCTCGGGTAACCCTGTGGGAGCGGGCTTGCCCGCGATGAGGCCATCAGCTCAAACATCTGTGCTGAATGTTTAGTCGCCATCGCGGGCAAGCCCGCTCCCACAGGTTTTTGTGGTGTTTTTTAGTCGAGCCTTGCCAAGGCCTGCGCCGCTTCCGCCAGCTCCAACTCGCTGAAGACCTGCACACCATTACGCTTGAGCAACGCCGCCGTCACCCCTTCGCCACGGACCTTCACCCCGCTGAACGTTCCGTCATAGGTCAGCAAGTTACCGCAGGAAGGGCTGTTGGCCTTGAGCACGGCAATGCGGATGCCGTGCTTCTTCACCAATTCCAACGCCTGATACGCCCCCGACAGAAACTGCGCACTGACGTCCTCGCCTTCGGTCGTCATCACCGACGCGCTCCCCTCCAACACTTCAGCGCCCTGCCCGCCTGGTATCTCCGCCGCAGCCCGAGGTGTCGGCAAACCTCCGGCGACTTCCGGGCACAAGGGCACGACCCGATCTTCGTCGAGCCACACCTGAAGCTGATCGAACGGCCCGCTGGCACCTCCGTCGTAACGGACGCGGTGCCCCAGCAGACAGCGGCTTACCAGAATTTTATGCATGGTCAGAACGGCTCGTTGCCCCGACGCCGGAACCATCCGGTCAATGACAGGCGTTCGCGGGTCGCGGGCAGGACTTCGTGGGGAACATCACCCGACAGGAACACCACCAGACATCCACCGGTTGGCACCACATCGTATTGCCTGTCTTCGTCCAGGTACATGCGCAACTGACCGCCGTGCTCCGGCAGCCAAGCGTCATTGAGGTACACCACCGCCGACACCGTGCGCCGGTCGTTGTCGCGAAACCGGTCCAGGTGCTTGAGGTAGAACGCACCGGGCGGGTACATCGCGAAATGGGTCTCGAAATCTTCCAGGCCCAGGAACAAGTGGCGGTTGATCGCCTCGCGCAGACTGTCCATCAACTGCAAATAGCTGTCGCACGCCTCAGCCTGGCCGGGCTCGATCCACTGGATATGATCGCCGCGAATCCCCTCGCGAATCTCCGAGGACGGCCCACGCCCTACCGCGGCCGGAGCCAGTTCACCCTCGGCGGCACGTTTACGGCACTCGGCCGCCAGTGCCCGGGTCAAATCCGCAGGCAGGAAAATATTCTGCTGCGACCAGCCGTTGGCAGCCAGGTCGTCAACGATTCGTAACAGCAGGGGATGATCAGAAGGTATTTGCATGGCGCGCATAGTATTCCTGCGCCTGAAATTCCGACAGAGCCACGCGGCGGGTTGATACGAATTCTCGACAAGTCCGTATGCCACACGGAGAATAGTCGCCTGCTGACAGGAGTCCCTATGCGCCGTTTGCTTTTCTCCCTGCTGATGTTCTGCGTTTTGCCCGCCTGGGCAGACGGCCACGACCAGTTGTACAAGGTCGCCGGCTGGCCGGAGCAACGCGCGCACTTCAACGACGCCCTTTCGGCCGCGCAAAAACGCTACGAAAGCAGTCTGCCACCGGCGGTCTTCCAGGCCCTGGTCAACAACAGCAACCAGCGCTTTGACGCCAAGGCCGTCGACCAACGCGCCGAAGCTCAACTGCGCAAGAATCTCGCTGACCCGAAGCCTGCACTCGCGTTCTTTCAGTCTCCGCTGGGCAAGAAAATCATCGCCGCCGAGTTACTGGCGACTCGCCGTGATCAATTGGCTAAAAATGCCAAGGGCTTGCCGAAGATGCAGGCCAGTGACAGCCGTCTGTTGATCATCGGCCACCTGGCCCAGGCGCTTCCCGCACGCGAAGCCGGCGCCGAAGTCAGCCTGGCGATTGCCGGCGTTGCTGCCGACAGCCTGAGCTCGATGATCCCCGGCCTGCTCGGCGCGGGCCAGGCGCAGGGCATGTTGAACGGGCAGCGCCAGCGTTTGATGGACCAGATTGGCAGCGACCTGAACAACACTCTGCTGTATGTCTATCGCGACCTGTCGGATGAAGAGCTGGAAGAGTTCGCCACCTTTGCCGAATCGGCCGAGGGCAAGGCTTATTACCAGGCGGCGCTGGCGGCGATTAAGGCGGGGTTGGCGGTGGGGCAGAGTACATCCAGCCTTACCCAGTGATTTCCAGCGCCTGTTAGATCGCCATCGCGGGCAAGCCTCGCTCCTACAGGAACAACGCAATCCCCGTAGGAGCGAGGCTTGCCCGCGAAGAGGCCGGACCTGCGGCTAAAGATTCCGGCCCTTGATCCGCTTGCTCAAAAACCCGAAAAACTCCCCCCGCAACACCGGCGCCTCATTCGCCAAATGATGCCGCGCCTCAGGCAGCATCAACACCTGAGGTCGGTCGAACTTCGCACGAAGCACCTCCAGGTTGTGCTGCCAATCTACGGTCATGTCCGCCTGCCCCTGCACAATCAATGGTCGCCGGGAGCTGGCTGGTGCGGCTTCGACCCGTTTGATCCAACGTGCCAATGCCCCCACCCACGCCGTCGGCAGTCGCAATGGCTGCAACGGATCGGCTTGCAGAAACGGCAGGAAGTCCGGGTCATTGGAGTTCTCGCTGAAACGCCGGTCGATGGCTTTGACGAAAGGCCTGAGCAGGTAAAAGCTCAGTTGCGACCAGCCCCATGCGCGCGGCCGCACCAAAGGCGCCAGCAGAATCACCTGGCCCTGGGCCGGACTGCTGGCCCCGGCATTGAGCACATGATCGATCACGATGGCCCCGCCAGTGCTCTGTCCACATAGATGCCACGGTTGTGGCAGATCAAGCGACTGCGCCTCGGCAAACAACCCTTGCAGCGTGTCCTGGTATTCAGAGAAATCCTTGATGCTCGCCCGTTCGCCGCTGGACAGTCCATGCCCCGGCAAATCGCAGGCTATCACCGCAAAACCTTGCTCCAGCGCCCACTCGATCACGTGCCGGTAGAGCCCGGTGTGATCGTAGAAGCCGTGGAGAACAAACAGCGTCGCCTTCGCCCGCTCCGGTCGCCAGACCTGGCTGACCAATTCATAACCGTCGACCTGAAAACGTCCCAGACCACTGGTTACATTACGCGCGGAAAAATCCAGACCGTAAAACCGCTGATAAGCCTGCGCCTGCGCTGACAACGGCTGGCCCTCGGCCAATGGCCGCAGGCTGGCACGCAGTTGATCAGGATCGAAGGTGGCAGGCATGGGCGATTCCAGAGCGCTAAACGGACTTTATGGACCTGCGATATTCATCTGTCGAGGCAAGCATGGCAAGCTAGCCGACCTTCGAGGATTGAACCCATGCGATCGCCCTTGCGCGCCACCCTGCTTGTCAGCCTGCTCGTCCTGCTGTGCGCCGGCGTGCTGTGGGCGGCTTACGACTGGTTCCAGGGGCGTTATCTGCGCGCGTTCAGCGAGCACACGGCGGTGTTCTCCGGCGATCCGCTGCACCTGCCCGATACCCTCGCCGGTCCCGGTGCCATTCGCCTCGTGCACTTTTGGGACCCGGCCTGCCCGTGCAACGTCGGCAATCAACAACACCTGGGCGAGCTGGTCGAGCGCTACGGGAAGCAGGGTGTCGAGTTCTATTCCGTACAAAAACCTGGCAGCCACGGCCAGCTGCCGGACACCTTGAGCCACCTGAAACCCCTCACGGTCCTGCCCGGTTCCGAACAGGTCCCCGCCAGCCCCGCCGTGGCGATTTGGGACCGCAGCGGCAAGCTGGCGTACTTTGGTCCCTACAGCGAAGGTTTGACCTGCAATTCCAGCAACAGCTTTATCGAGCCCATCCTGCAAGCGCTGAACGAAGGCCGTGCGGTGAGCGCCACGCATACGCTCGCCGTGGGGTGTTACTGCCCTTGGCCAGTCGATCCAACGAAGTAGTCGACACGTTTAAATACGAATCCCTCCTACGGCTGATGGGCCAAATTGGCCTGCCGTGTTAAACAGTGGCGCCAGGGAACTGCTGCCACCAATAACAACAAGGAGTCACCATGAAACGAAGCCTGATCGCTGTCGGCTCGTTGATCGTCACACTCGCTGCTGTAGGCGGCTGGTACGTTTACAGCAAACAGCCGACACGCCAGGGCATGGTGGAACTGCAACACCTGCAAGGCTCGGTCACCGTGCGCTACGACGAGCGCGGCATCCCGCACATCCGCGCCGAAAACGAACCCGACCTGTACCGCGCCCTCGGCTACGTTCATGCCCAGGATCGACTGTTCCAGATGGAAGTCCTGCGTCGCCTGGCCCGAGGCGAACTGGCCGAAGTGCTCGGCCCGAAACTGCTCGATACCGACAAGCTGATGCGCAGCCTGCGTATTCGCGAACGCGCCGAAACCTACCTGGCGAACCTGGACCAGCAATCGCCGACCTTCATCGCCCTGCAAGCCTATCTGGATGGCATCAACCAGTATCAGGACAGCCACGCAAAACCCGTGGAGTTCGACGTGCTGGGCATTCAAAAGCGTCCGTTCACCGCCCAGGACACCATCAGCATCGCCGGCTACATGGCCTACAGCTTTGCCGCAGCGTTTCGCACTGAACCGCTGCTGACCTACGTGCGCGATCAACTGGGCGCTGATTACCTGAACGTGTTCGATCTCGACTGGCAGCCCAAGGGTGTATTGGCGAACCCTCCCACCGGGACCGCGCCCGCCCTCGCCAACGCTGACTGGAAAGACCTCAATGCCCTTGCCCGCCTGAGTGAACAGGCCCTGGCCGACAACGGTTTGCCACAGTTCGAAGGCAGTAACGCGTGGGTCGTGGCAGGCAGCCGCACCAAGAGCGGCAAGCCGTTGCTGGCCGGTGACCCGCACATCCGTTTTTCTGCACCGTCGGTATGGTACGAGGCGCAACTCTCGGCGCCGGGCTTCGAACTCTACGGCCACTATCAGGCCTTGATGCCGTTCGCCTCGCTGGGCATGAATCGTGACTTCGGCTGGAGCATCACCATGTTCCAGAACGACGACCTCGACCTGATTGCCGAGAAGGTCAACCCGGACAACCCCAATCAGGTCTGGTATCGCGGCAAATGGGTGGACATGGTGAGCAGCGAGCAGCAGATCGCGGTCAAGGGCCAGGCGCCCGTCACGTTGGTATTGCGCCAGTCGCCCCATGGCCCGATCGTCAACGATGCACTGGCCAATAGCGTCGGCAAAACGCCGATCGCCATGTGGTGGAGTTTTCTTGAAAGCCAGAACCCGATTATTGAAGGCTTCTACCAGCTCAACCGTGCCGACACTCTGGCCAAGGCTCGTAGCGCTGTCGCGAAGATTCAAGCGCCAGGGCTGAACATTGTCTGGGCCAATGCCAAGGGCGACATCGGTTGGTGGGCCGCCGCGCAGTTGCCCAAGCGCCCTGCCGGCGTGCGTCCGTGGTTCATCCTCGATGGCAGCACCAGCGACGCCGACAAGGATGGTTTCTACCCGTTCAGCGCCAACCCGCAGGAAGAGAACCCGGCGCGGGGTTACATCGTCTCGGCCAACTTCCAACCTGTATCACCAACGGGCATGGAGATTCCCGGCTATTACAACCTGGCCGATCGTGGCCAGCAGCTCAACCGTCAGCTCGGCGACAAAAGCGTCAAGTGGGATCTGGAGTCGAGCCAAAAGCTGCAACTGGGCACCACCACGGCCTATGGTCCCCGCTTGTTGGCGCCGCTGCTGCCGGTGTTGCGTGCGGTGGTGAGCGATCCCGCCGAGCTCAAGCTGGTGGAGCAACTGGCCCAATGGCAAGGCGATTACCCACTCGACTCCACCAGTGCCACGGTGTTCAACCAGTTCCTGTTCAACCTGGCCGATGCAGCCATGCACGATGAACTGGGCAACGACTTCTTTGAAACGCTGCTCTCGACCCGAGTGATCGATGCTGCACTGCCGCGCCTGGCGGCAAACCCGGATTCACCGTGGTGGGACAACCGCAATACCTTGGGCAAGGAAACCCGCGCTGATACGGTCAAGGTGGCGTGGCAGGCCAGCATCGCCCATCTCAAGACCACCCTCGGTGCCGATTTCGCACAATGGCAATGGGGCAAGGCACACACCCTCACCCATGGTCATCCGTTGGGACAGCAGAAACCACTGGACCACCTCTTCAACGTCGGCCCGTTTGCCGCACCCGGCAGTCACGAAGTGCCGAACAACCTGTCGGCCAAGATCGGCCCGGCACCGTGGCCTGTCACTTACGGTCCGTCGACCCGACGCCTGATCGACTTCGCTGACCCCACGCATAGCCTGACCGTCAACCCGGTTGGCCAGAGTGGCGTGCTGTTCGACCGTCACTATGACGATCAGGCCGAAGCGTACATCGAAGGGGTTTATTTCCAGGCGCATCTGAATGATGAAGAGGTGACGGCCAATACACGCAGTACGTTGAAGTTGTTGCCGGCGCGGACTGGGCAGTAGATCTCTGTTGTCTGGGTGGACGCTTTCGCGGGCAAACCTCGCTCCTACGGGTAGTGGGTACTCCTGTAGGAGCGAGGCTTGCCCGCGATGAGGCCCGCAAAAACAATGCAAAATCTGGATCAAACCATCGCCGAAAAATTCAACCTGAACTGCTGCGGCGTCACCCCAAGCCTCCGATTAAATACGCTGCGCATGTGCTGGGCATCGCGGAAGCCGCACTGATACGCCACCGTCTTGAGCGGCGCGCGGGTGCTTTCCAGCATCACCCGCGCCGCATCTACCCTCGCCCGCTCTACAAATTCGGCCGGGGTGATTTTCGCTTCCCTTGCAAACACTCGGGAAAAGTTGCGCGCACTCATGTTGGCGGCACTGGCCAGGTCGGCGATGGTCAGGTCGCCGGTCAAATTGGCCAACACATAGTGCTGGACCATCGCCACCGCAGAGGTCGGTTCGGCGTGGGGCGTAAGGAACGGACTGAACTGAGACTGGCCACCCGAGCGCTGGGTGAACACCACCAGGCGCTTGGCCACGCTCAATGCCACGTCAGGGCCGTGATCGCGACCCAGCAGATACAACGACAGATCAATCCCCGAGGTGACCCCCGCCGAGGTGTACAGCTCGTCATCCTGCGCGTACAGGCGGTCAGCTTCCACCTGGGTCGACGGACACAAGGTCGCCAATGCAGCGGCGTCATTCCAGTGGGTCGTCACCGTTCGCCCTTCTAGCAGCCCTGCACGGGCGAGCATGAAGGCGCCATTGCAGATCGAGCCAAAACGCGCCGCCCGCGCGCAGGCATCACGCAGCCAGGCATCGAATGCAGCGCCGAAATCCATGAACGGCAACTGCGGGCCGCCCGCGACCAACAGCAAGTCGTAAGCCTGCAACGCTTCGCTGAAGTGCCGATGGGCATTGAGGGCCAGACCGTTGGAACACGCCATCATCCCGCGCTCCACGCCAATCACCTCCAACCGATAGTGATCCTGGGGCGCGAGGAAACGATTGGCCTCGGAAAACACATCCATGGGGCCGGTGACGTCCAGCGACTGGACGCCTGGGAACACTACGATGGCGACGGTTTTGTGCATGGTTCGAAATGCCCTTTATGGATCACGCTTATCTGTGGCGAGGGGATTTATCCCCGCTGGAGTGCGAAGCGCTCCCAAGATTTTTGGGGCCGCTGCGCAGCCCAACGGGGATAAATCCCCTCGCCACAAAAAGCAGCTCCCAGGCAGCCAACTTAGCCAATCCCCACCCAACAAGCGAGGTTGGCGCGATTTGCAGGCTCATTGGCCGGGATCGCAGCCATGAGTCGATTGTCCGGTTTGTGGGGCCCGAACAGACTGGACTCCTCAGCGCCGCCACGGCGTTCACCCCGAGGACACTCCCATGAGCACCACCATCGCCGGCATCAAGATCCCCGACAGCGCACTGGCCAAAGCAACCACCGAATACATCCGCGACATCGAATCCGATCTGCTCTACCACCACTCACGCCGGGTGTTTCTGTTCGGCGCGTTGAGCGGTGAGCGCAAGCAGCTGGCCTACAACCCTGAGCTGTTGTACGTCGGTGCGATGTTCCACGACCTGGGCCTGGTGCAAGGTCACCGCAGCGACAACGAGCGCTTCGAAGTCGATGGTGCCAACGCGGCGGCGGCATTCCTCAAGCCTTACGGGTTGAGCGATGACGATATCGAACAGGTCTGGTTGTCGATTGCCCTGCACACCACGCCAGGTGTGCCACAGCACTTGCGGCCGACCGTGGCACTGGTGACCGCCGGCGTCGAAATGGACGTGCTGGGCATGGACTACGCGGCGTTTTCCACCGTGCAGCGCGAAGCGGTGGTGCATGCGCATCCACGGGGTGAAGGGTTCAAGGAGTGCATCATCTGCGCCTTTGCCGACGGCTTGCGTCATCGTCCGCAGACCACGTTCGGTAACGTGAAGACCGATGTGCTGATGGATCAGGAAGCGGGGTTCAAGCCGATGAACTTCGTCGAAGTCATCCGCCATTCACCGTGGGCTGAATAGAGACCTGTAGGAGCCGGCTTGCTGGCGATGGTGGGCCAGCAGCCTTGATGTCGACTGACACACCATCGCCAGCAAGCCGGCTCCTACAGCGGATTTGGGTTGACCAACAAATGTGGACAACCCAATTTCAGGCTCAAGCCGCTTCCGGCGCCTGCGCGCGGCGCACGTCCGGTTGTTTCCAGGAGTCGGCGGCGCCTTCTTCGATGGCTTGCTGGACCGCACGCTTGCGCGCTTCTTCGGCGCGGCGGCTGAAGAACCAGACCAGGAAAGTCATCAGCGATACCGCCAGCAGAATCAGGCTGGCCACGGCGTTGATCTCCGGCTTCACGCCCAGGCGCACCGCCGAGAACACTTCCATCGGCAAGGTCGTGGAACCCGGACCCGACACGAAGCTGGCCAACACCAGGTCATCCAGGGACAGGGCGAAGGACATCATGCCGCCAGCCCCCAGCGATGGCGCGATCATCGGGATGGTGATCAGGAAGAACACCTTCCACGGCTTGGCACCGAGGTCCATGGCCGCTTCTTCGATGGACAGGTCCAGCTCGCGCAAGCGCGCCGACACCACCACCGCCACATACGCGGCGCAGAACGTGGTGTGGGCGATCCAGATCGTCACGATGCCGCGCTCCTGCGGCCAGCCGATCATCTGCGCCATGGCCACGAACAGCAGCAACAGCGACAGACCGGTGATCACTTCCGGCATTACCAGTGGAGCGGTGACCAGGCCACCGAACAGCGTACGACCCTTGAAGCGTGTGATGCGCGTCAGGACGAACGCGGCCAGGGTTCCCAGTGCGACTGCGGCAATCGCCGTGTAGCAGGCGATTTCCAGCGAGCGCACCACCGAGCCCATCAGCTGCGTGTTGTCCATCAGGCCGACGTACCACTTGATCGACCAGCCGCCCCACACCGTCACCAGTTTCGAGGCGTTGAACGAGTAGATCACCAGAATCAACATCGGCAGGTAGATGAACAGCAGACCCAATACCAGCATCAGGCTGGAGAAACGGAAGCGCTTCATTCTTTACCCTCCATTTCCTTGGCCTGACTGCGGTTGAACAGGATGATCGGCACGATCAGGATTGCCAGCATCACCACCGCCAGGGCGGACGCCACCGGCCAGTCACGGTTGTTGAAGAACTCTTGCCAGAGCACTTTACCGATCATCAGGGTTTCCGGACCGCCAAGCAGTTCTGGGATCACGAACTCACCCACCACCGGGATGAACACCAGCATGCAGCCGGCAATGATGCCGTTCTTGGACAGCGGAATAGTGATCTTCCAGAAGCTGTTGAACGTGCTCGAACCCAGGTCAGACGCGGCTTCCAGCAGGCTGTGGTCGTGTTTTACCAGGTTGGCGTACAACGGCAGGATCATGAACGGCAGGTACGAGTACACCACGCCGATGTACACGGCGAGGTTGGTGTTGAGGATCTGCAGCGGCTCGTTGATCCAGCCCATGTTCAGCAGGAAGCCGTTGAGCAGGCCGTTGTTGCTGAGAATGCCCATCCACGCGTAGACGCGGATCAGGATCGCGGTCCAGGTCGGCATCATGATCAGCAGCACCAACACCGTTTGCAGCTCTTTGCGGGCGCTGGCGATGGCGTAGGCCATCGGGTAGCCGATCAGCAAGCAGAGGATGGTGCTGAAAAACGCCATCTTCAACGAACCGAAGTACGCGGCGATGTACAGCTCGTCGTCGCTGAGCATCGAGTAGTTGCCCAGGTTCAACAGTATCTGCAGCTTCTGCTCGGCGAACGTGTAGATCTCGGTGTACGGCGGGATGGCCACGTCGGCTTCGGCGAAGCTGATCTTCAAGACGATGAAGAACGGCAACATGAAGAACAGGAACAGCCAGACGAAAGGAACCCCGATGACCAGTTGGCGGCCACCGGGAATTATTCGATTAAAGCGGCGTTTGAGTTTGCGCATGTTCATGAGCGAAGTACCACGCCGCTGTCGTCTTCCCAGTACACGTAGACCTGGTCACCCCAGGTCGGACGCGCGCCACGTCGCTCGGCGTTGGCGACGAAGGACTGAACGATCTTGCCGCTCGGCAGCTCGACGTAGAACACCGAGTGCCCACCCAGGTAGGCAATGTCGTGCACTTTGCCGCTGGACCAGTTGTATTCGCACGTTGGCTGGGTCGGGGTGACGAGCAGTTTTTCCGGGCGGATCGCGTAGGTCACGGACTTGTCCTGCACCGAGGTGCTGATGCCGTGGCCGACATAGATCTGGCGATCCAGGTCTTT
The DNA here is from genome assembly GCF_050990305.1 of Pseudomonas putida. GTDB lineage: Bacteria > Pseudomonadota > Gammaproteobacteria > Pseudomonadales > Pseudomonadaceae > Aquipseudomonas > Aquipseudomonas putida_AH. The sequence continues at coordinate 6,300,714 of NZ_CP158817.1, forward strand.
GCAGGTGATGGTCGCGTGACCTTCGGCATCGTCGATCACTTCACCGTCGAAGATGTTGACGTTGCCGATGAATTCACAGACCAGGCGGCTGGTCGGGGTTTCGTAGATGTCGATCGGGCTGCCGATCTGGGCGATCCAGCCCAGGTGCATGATCGCGATGCGCTCGGCCATGGTCATGGCCTCTTCCTGGTCGTGGGTCACCATGACGCAGGTCACGCCTACGCGCTCGATGATCTCCACCAGTTCCAGTTGCATCTGCGAACGCAGCTTCTTGTCCAGTGCGCCCATCGGCTCGTCGAGCAGCAGCAGCTTCGGACGCTTGGCCAGGGAACGGGCCAGGGCCACACGCTGACGCTGGCCGCCGGACAACTGATGCGGCTTGCGCTTGGCGTACTGGGTCATCTGCACCAGCTTGAGCATGTCCGCGACACGCGCATCGATTTCAGCGGCCGGCAGCTTGTCTTGCTTGAGGCCGAAGGCGATGTTCTGCGCCACGGTCATGTGCGGGAACAGGGCATAGGACTGGAACATCATGTTGATCGGCCGCTCGTAGGGCGGCATGTCAGTGATGTCTACGCCATCGAGGAAGATCCGCCCTTCGGTCGGTCGTTCGAAGCCGGCGAGCATGCGCAGCAAGGTGGATTTGCCCGATCCCGAACCGCCGAGCAAGGCGAAAATTTCGCCTTTCTTGATTTCCAGGGACACATCGTCCACGGCAATCGTCTCGTCGAACTTCTTCGTGACCCGGTCGATTTTGACCAGCACCTGCTTAGGTGACTGGTCGCCCTCGAGGGCTTTCTTATAGGCGCCGGAGGCAACTGCCATTTACGAAACTCCCAAAAAAAAGAGTGCAGTTCGCTCAAGGTGAGCCAACCTTGGATAGTTTGAGCCTTGAAGCTATTTGCCCGTCTTGACCGTGGTCCAGCTGCGGGTCATCAAGCGTTGAATGTTTGGCGGCAACTCGACCGACACGTAGGTCTTGTCGAGCACTGCTTGCGGTGGATAAACCGCTTCGTCGGTGCGTATGGACTGTTCCATCAGTTTGTCCGACCCGGGGTTGGGGTTGGCGTAGCCGACGTAATCACTGACCTGGGCAATCACCTCAGGCTTCAGCAAATAGTTGATGAAGGCGTGGGCCTCTTTGACGTTCTTCGAGTCCTTGGGAATCGCCAGCATGTCGAACCAGAGCGCACCACCCTCTTTCGGAATCGAGTAGGCGATGTTCACGCCTTTCTTGGCTTCTTCGGCACGGTGTTTGGCCTGGAAGATGTCGCCGGAGAAACCGATCGCCACGCAGATGTCGCCGTTGGCCAGGTCCGCGATGTATTTGGAGGAGTGGAAGTAGGTCACGTATGGGCGCACCGAGAGCAGTTTTTCAGTGGCCTTTTTGTAATCGTCAGGGTTGGTGCTGTTGGCATTGAGGCCCATGTAGTTGAGCACGGTCGGCATCATTTCATCCGCCGAATCCAGGAACGCCACGCCACAACTGTGCAGCTTCTTGATGTTTTCCGGCTCGAACAGCACGCCCCAGGAATCGATCTTGTCGACACCCAGTACCGCCTTGATTTTGTCGACGTTGTAACCGATGCCATTGGTGCCCCACAGGTACGGCACGGCATAGAGGTTACCCGGGTCGTTCTGCTCCAGACGCTTGAGCAGCACCGGGTCGAGGTTGGAGTAGTTCGTCAGCAGCGACTTGTCGAGCTTCTGGAAAGCGCCAGCCTTGATCTGCTTGCCCAGGAAGTGGTTGGACGGCACGACCACGTCGTAGCCGGTACGCCCGGCCAGCAGCTTGCCTTCCAGGGTTTCGTTGGAATCGAACACGTCGTAGACAGGCTTGATCCCGGTCTCTTTCTGGAAGTCGGCCAGGGTGGTCTCGCCGATATAATCGGACCAGTTATAAATATGCACGGTGCCGGCGGCCTGGACACTGGCGGCAAGCGTCAGTCCGGCGCCGAACAGCATGGCATTGCGCAACAAAGAAGAAATAGGCAAGTGGAGGTCCTCTAAAATTAGTTGGGCCCAAGTTGCCCCGTGTTACATGACAGCCGTGGCTGCATGGCAACAAAACCGGCGCGCAACTTACCCTCGAAAAACCATTCCAGCAAACTTTATAAAGCCCCTTGTAGGAGCGAGCATGCTCGCGATGGTCGCCAACGATAACGCTGGGTGCCTGACACACAGCGGTGTTCTCAGGTTCATCGCGAGCAGGCTCGCTCCTACAGGGTTTTACTTATTACTTACCAGACTTAATGGTGGTCCAGGTGCGAGTCATGATCCGCTGGGTCGCAGCCGGCAAGTCGGCAATTGCGTACAGCTTGGCCAGTACATCAGCTGGTGGATAAACGCCTGGGTCGCTGGTGATGTCTTTGTCCACCAGTGGCGTTGCCGCAGCGTTACCGTTCGGGAAACGCACGGCGTTGGTGATTTCAGCCATGATTTCCGGTTTCTGCAGGAAGGTCATGAACTTGTAGGCGCCTTCGACGTTTTCGGCATCTTTAGGGATGGCGACCATGTCGTAGAAGCTGCCGGCACCTTCTTTCGGAATGTTGTAGCTGACTTTCACCTTGTCACCGGCTTCAGCCGCGCGGGACTTGGCCTGGTACACGTCACCCGAGTAACCCACGGCCACGCAGATGTTGCCGTTGGCAAGGTCGGAGATGTACTTGGACGAGTGGAAGTAAGCGATCGAAGGACGGACCTTCATGATCAGGTCCTGGGCTTTCTTGATGTCTTCCTGCTTCTGGGTGTCGGTCGGCAGGCCCAGGTAGTGCAATGCCACCGGAATCATCTCGGTTGGCGAGTCCAGCAGGCTGATGCCGCAGGATTTCAGCTTGGCAGCGTTTTCAGGCTTGAAGATCAGGTCCCAGGAATCGACTGGAGCATCGGCGCCCAGTGCAGCCTTGACCTTCTCGGCGTTGTAGCCGATGCCGATCGAGCCCCACATGTAAGGGAAAGCGTGTTCGTTGCCCGGGTCGCTGACCGATACGGCCTTGAGCAGGTCAGTGTTCAGGTTTTTCCAGTTAGGCAGCTTGGACTTGTCCAACTTCTGGTAAACGCCGGCCTTGATCTGCTTGGCCAGGAAGTTGTTCGACGGCACGACGATGTCGTAGCCGGACTTGCCTGCCAGCAACTTGGCTTCCAGGGTTTCGTTACTGTCGAAGACGTCGTAGACCACTTTGATGCCGGACTCGTCTTCAAACTTCTTGATGGTGTCCGGAGCGATGTAGTCGGACCAGTTGTAAACGTGCAGCACCTTGTCATCCGCCTGAACCGCACCCGCCATAATGCCCATCAGGGACATGGCGAGGAGGGTCTTGCCAGCAAGCTTTTTACCTAATGCCTTCATGCGTAATGCTCCAAATTTTTCTTTTTTGAACCACATTGTTCAGCGGCCGAGCCCGGTCAACTGGAACCGCGGCTAGTCTGGCAAGATCCGAGGCGGTCTTTCAAGGAAAGGCCGCCCTTTATGGCGACGCTGAGCGAAAGTTTCATGTCTCCCGCTCAGAGCCTAGCACTTAGCCCTTCAATGCACTGAGGGTCAGGTCCAGGCACTTGCGCGCCTTGGCCACCAGCTCATCGATTTCCTCTTTGCTGATCACCAGCGGTGGAGCAATGATCATGGTGTCCCCCACAGCGCGCATGATCAGCCCGTTATCGAAGCAGAACTGCCGGCAGATCATGCCCACGCCCTTGCCTTCATAGCGCTTGCGCGTGGCCTTGTCCTGAACCAGTTCGATGGCCCCCAACAGACCCACACCACGCACTTCGCCCACCAATGGGTGATCGTTCAGCTCGCGCAGACGTTTCTGCAAATACGGTGCCGTTTCCGACTTCACGCGCTCGACAATTTTCTCGTCGCGCAGGATACGGATGTTTTCCAGGCCCACAGCCGCCGCCACCGGGTGACCGGAATAGGTGAAACCGTGGTTGAAGTCGCCGCCCTCGTTCAGCACGGCCACCACCTCGTCACGCACGATCAGGCCACCCATCGGGATGTAACCGGAGGTCAGGCCTTTGGCGATGGTCATCATGTCGGGCTTGAGGTCGTAGAAATCAGTACCGAACCACTCACCGGTACGACCGAAACCGCAAATCACTTCGTCAGCCACGAACAGGATGTCGTACTTGGCAAGGATTTCCTTGATGCGCGGCCAGTAGGTGTCTGGCGGAATGATCACGCCGCCGGCGCCCTGGATCGGCTCGGCAATAAAGGCGCCGACGTTTTCGACACCGACTTCCAGAATCTTCTCTTCCAACTGATTGGCAGCCCAGATACCGAACTCTTCCGGGGTCATGTCGCCGCCTTCGGCGAACCAGTACGGCTGGGCAATGTGGACGATGCCCGGGATCGGCAAGTCGCCCTGTTCGTGCATGTAGGTCATGCCACCCAGGCTCGCGCCGGCCACGGTCGAACCGTGATAGCCGTTCTTGCGGCTGATGATGACTTTCTTGTTCGGCTGGCCCTTGATCGCCCAGTAGTGGCGAACCATACGCAGCATGGTGTCGTTGCCTTCGGAACCGGAACCGGTGAAGAACACATGGTTCATGCCCGCCGGTGCGATGTCGGCGATGGCCTTGGCCAGTTCCAGCACCGGTGGGTGAGCGGTCTGGAAGAACAGGTTGTAGTACGGCAGTTCACGCATTTGCTTGCTGGCAGCATCAGCCAGTTCATCACGACCGTAGCCAATCGCTACACACCACAGACCGGCCATGCCGTCGAGGATCTGGTTGCCCTCGCTGTCCCACAGGTAAACGCCCTTGGCGTTGGTGATGATCCGCGGGCCTTTCTCTTTCAGCTGTTTGAAGTCGCTGAACGGGGCCAGGTGGTGATCGTTGCTCAGGGTTTGCCATTCACGGGTTTGTGGGTTGTTGCTGGTCATTACGAACCTCCTCGGAAATCAGGTGAAAGCGCCGCACAATATCGACGGCGCCCGGCGCATCAGACGGCGAATAGCAGGAACTCCCGTTCCCACGAACTGATGACGCGCTTGAAGTTTTCATGCTCGGCTCGCTTGACCGCGACGTAGCCAGTGATGAAATTTTTGCCCAGGTACTTCTCGATGGTTGCGCTGTTTTCCATGCGATCCAGCGCATCTTCGATGGTCAGCGGCAGGCGCAGGTTGCGGCGTTCATAGCCTCGACCCACGACCGGTGCACTCGGGTTCAGGCCTTCGACCATGCCGATGTAACCGCACAGCAGACTCGCGGCAATCGCCAGGTACGGGTTGGCATCGGCGCCCGGCAGGCGGTTTTCCACCCGGCGGTTTTGCGGGCCGGCATCCGGAACCCGCAGGCCCACGGTGCGGTTTTCTTCGCCCCACTCCACGTTCACTGGCGCCGAGGTGTCCGGCAGGAAGCGACGAAACGAGTTCACGTTCGGGGCGAACAGCGGCAACAACTCGGGAATCAGTTTCTGCAGGCCACCGATGTGCTGCAAAAACAGCTGGCTCATGGTCCCGTCTTCATTGGAGAAGATGTTCTTGCCGGTCTCGATGTCGATGATGCTCTGGTGCAAGTGCATGGCACTGCCGGGCTCGCCGGTCATCGGCTTGGCCATGAAGGTCGCGGCCACGTCGTGCTTGAGCGCGGCTTCGCGCATGGTGCGCTTGAACACCAGGATCTGGTCGGCCAGGGACAGGGCGTCGCCGTGACGGAAGTTGATTTCCATCTGTGCGGTGCCGTCCTCGTGGATCAGCGTGTCGAGGTCCAGCTCCTGCAATTCGCACCAGTCGTAGACGTCTTCGAACAACGGATCGAATTCGTTCGCCGCTTCGATGGAGAACGACTGACGACCGATTTCCGGGCGGCCAGAGCGGCCGATCGGTGGTTGCAGCGGATAGTCAGGGTCGTCACTGCGCTTGGTCAGGTAGAACTCCATTTCCGGCGCCACGATCGGCTGCCAGCCCTTGTCGGCATAGAGTTTCAGGACTTTCTTGAGGACGTTGCGCGGCGACAACTCGATCGGGTTGCCCTGCTTGTCGTAGGAATCGTGGATGACGATGGCGGTCGGCTCGATGGCCCACGGCACCAGGTACACCGCGCTCTGGTCGGGACGGCAGATCATGTCGATATCGGCCGGGTCGAGCAGTTCGTAATAGATGTCGTCTTCGACGTAATCGCCGGTCACAGTCTGCAACAGCACGCTTTCTGGCAGACGCATGCCTTTTTCAGCGATGAATTTGTTGGTCGGCGAAATCTTGCCCCGGGTAATCCCGGTCAAGTCGGCGATCATGCATTCGACTTCTGTGATCTTGTGGCTTTTCAGCCAATCGGTGAGCTGGTCGAGGTTGTTACTCATAAATGCCTCTAGGCTTTGAGTTTCCTGACGCTTGCGCCTCAGGCGGTGTTTGACGCATCGGCGTCGCGTTGTAATGCATGTCTACGACAGACTATCGAGCTTTGCGGACACCTTGTTAAACGCCGGGCGTGCAGAATCGCGAGCGGTACTCTGCACGATGGCTGAGCCACTATTGTGAATCGGTTCTATATTGAATGGAGTAACCGTAATGGGTGTGCCATCGATGCCGTCCAGAATAACGGACGGGGAGGCGCGATCTGCCAGGAAAGCATGGGTCACCGACAGGCCGGAAGCCTTTGGAGCTGCGGCGCTGGCGTCAATGTCGCCACTGATGTGACAAGCATGCAGGCCGTCCTGCCTAGAGCAGACGGTGACGCCGATTATCGGCAGGCGAGACATGAAGCACCCCGGTATTATTGCTGTTATGGGTTTGATTCGAGCTTAGCCTTGTTCATTTTTTTACACAACACCCCCGTAAAAAATACAACACGGCCTGCTCAAGCCCGCGGGTGCTGCGTCCTCCAAGGACATAAAAACGCCCCAAACTGCCCCATAAAAGCCTTCACGGCGCTTTTTTAGGGCACAAAAGGCCTCGCTTGACTTCGGCAGGCCGTTCGGGTTGACTGAAACCTGAAAAGATCAATGATTGATATTTTTAACAACAAAGGTGTTGCATCATGTCGGTACCCCCGCGTGCCGTTCAGCTTAACGAAGCGAACGCGTTCCTTAAGGAACATCCTGAGGTTCTGTACGTTGACCTTCTGATTGCGGATATGAATGGTGTGGTGCGCGGCAAGCGCATCGAACGCACCAGCCTCCACAAGGTTTACGAGAAAGGCATCAACCTGCCGGCCTCTCTATTTGCTCTGGATATCAATGGTTCGACGGTGGAAAGCACCGGCCTGGGCCTGGACATCGGTGATGCTGACCGAATCTGCTATCCAATCCCCGATACCCTGTGCAACGAGCCATGGCAGAAGCGCCCAACCGCGCAACTGCTGATGACCATGCACGAACTCGAAGGTGATCCTTTCTTCGCCGACCCGCGCGAAGTTCTGCGACAAGTCGTGACCAAGTTCGACGAGCTGGGCCTGACCATCTGCGCCGCGTTCGAACTGGAGTTCTACCTGATCGACCAGGAGAACGTGAACGGTCGTCCGCAACCGCCGCGCTCGCCGATATCCGGTAAACGCCCGCACTCGACTCAGGTCTACCTGATCGACGATCTCGACGAATACGTCGACTGCCTCCAGGACATTCTGGAAGGCGCCAAAGAGCAAGGCATCCCGGCCGACGCCATCGTCAAGGAAAGCGCCCCGGCGCAGTTCGAAGTGAACCTGCACCACGTGGCCGATCCGATCAAGGCCTGCGACTATGCGGTTCTGCTCAAGCGTCTGATCAAGAACATCGCCTACGACCATGAAATGGACACCACCTTCATGGCCAAGCCTTACCCAGGCCAGGCGGGTAACGGTCTGCACGTCCACATCTCGGTGCTCGACAAAGACGGCAAGAATATTTTTGCCAGCGAGGATCCCGAGCAGAACGCCGCGCTGCGTCACGCGATCGGCGGTGTGCTCGAGACCCTACCGGCACAGATGGCTTTCCTCTGCCCGAACGTTAACTCCTACCGTCGTTTCGGTGCACAGTTCTACGTGCCGAACTCGCCGAGCTGGGGCCTGGACAACCGCACCGTAGCCCTGCGCGTACCGACCGGCTCCGCCGACGCAGTACGTCTGGAACACCGTGTGGCCGGCGCCGATGCCAACCCGTACCTGCTGATGGCTTCGGTCCTGGCTGGTGTGCACCATGGCTTGGTCAACAAGATCGAACCGGGCGCTCCGGTGGAAGGCAACAGCTACGAGCAGAACGAGCAAAGCCTGCCGAACAACCTGCGCGATGCATTGCGTGAGCTGGACGACAGCGAAGTCATGGCCAAGTACATCGATCCGAAATACATCGATATCTTCGTCGCGTGCAAAGAGAGCGAGTTGGAGGAGTTCGAACACTCCATCTCCGACCTCGAGTACAACTGGTATCTGCATACCGTTTAAGCGGTTGCAGTAAAAAGAACGCCGCCGGCCTCACAGCCTGCGGCGTTTTTTTATGGCCGCCTGCGGCGGTTCGCTGGCAAGCCAGCTCCCACAGGGATCTATGGTGGACGAGAGAACCGAGCACGACACGAAACCTGTGGGAGCTGGCTTGCCAGCGATGGCGTCTTGGCAGACAACATCGAACCCTGCTCGTACAATGCCCCCTGCCCCGCAGGAGACTCCCATGACGCGCACCGCCAGCCCCCGCAAACCCCGCGCAGCCAGCCAGGCCCGGATCGACTCGATACTCGATGCGGCGCGTACGCTGCTGGCGACCGAGGGCGTGGCCAGTCTGTCGATCTACAGTGTCGCCGAACGCGCGGACATCCCACCCTCCTCCGTCTACCATTTTTTCGCCAGCGTACCGGCCCTGCTTGAAGCCTTGACCGCCGACGTCCACGCCGCCTTCCGTGCCTGCTTGCAAGCGCCCATCGACCATGAAGCACTCAACAGCTGGCGCGACCTCTCGCGCCTGGTGGAACAGCGCATGCTGGCGATCTATGGCGAAGACGCCGCCGCCCGCCAACTGATCCTCGCACAACATGGCCTGACCGAAGTCACCCAGGCCGACCGCCAGCACGACATTGAACTGGGCGACTTGATGCACAAACTGTTCGATCACCACTTCGAACTGCCCAAGTTGCCGGACGACGTCGATGTGTTTGCCCTGGCCATGGAGCTGGGAGATCGGGTGTATGCGCGCTCGGTGCAGCAACATGGGCAGATCACCCCGCGCATGGCCGAGGAAGGGATGCGGGTGTTTGATGCGTATCTGGGGCTTTATTTGCCGCCTTACCTGCCAAAGCGCAGCGCACTTTAAAAGATCGCAGCCTTCGGCAGCTCCTACAGAAGCGCGCACTCCTTTGTAGGAGCTGCCGAAGGCTGCGATCTTTTGATCTTCATAAAAAAACCCCGAAGGGCTCAAACCCTTCGGGGTTGTCGTTTACGCACGACCTTACAACTTGGCGATCGACACCTCGGTGGATTTCACGAAGGCGATCACTTCGCTGCCCACCGCCAGTTCCAGCTCTTTCACCGAGCGAGTCGTGATCACCGAGGTGACGATGCCGGAAGCGGTTTGCACGTCGATTTCCGACAGTACGTCGCCCAGGACGATTTCCTTGATGGAGCCTTTGAACTGGTTGCGTACGTTGATGGCTTTGATAGTCATGATGTTGATTCCTGTCGTTGGATAAGGCTGGAGTTATTGCGCCCAACGCAACTGCGTAGGCAAGGGTGAAACGGGTTCCGGTTCCGGCGGTTGGCCGGGAAGCGATAGCACGCGGTTGAGGACTTCGGTTTCCAGCGCCGCCAGCCGATGGGAGCCACGAACCCGAGGGCGCGGCAGTTCCACGTGCAGGTCGAGGCCGACTTCACCGTCTTCGATCAGGATCACCCGATCGGCAATCGCCACCGCTTCACTGACGTCGTGGGTCACCAGCAACACCGTAAAGCCGTGCTGCTGCCAGAGCCGTTCGATCAGTTGCTGCATTTCGATGCGGGTCAGCGCATCCAGCGCGCCCAAAGGTTCGTCGAGCAACAGCAGGCGCGGTTGATGGATCAATGCGCGAGCCAGCGCCACGCGTTGCTTCTGCCCACCGGACAGCGCTGCCGGCCACTCGTTGGCGCGATCCGCCAGGCCGACGGCTTCCAGGGCTTGAAGTGCCTGTGGCCGCCAGTCGCCCTTGAGCCCCAGGCCCACGTTGTCGATGATCTTTTTCCATGGCAGCAAACGCGCCTCCTGAAACATCAGTCGCGTGTCTTCCCGTGCCTCGCTCAGTGCCGCGGAACCGGCCAGCAACTGACCGCCCGTGGGCTGGTCGAGCCCGGCCAGCAAGCGCAGCAAGGTGCTTTTGCCGCAGCCACTGCGACCGACCACCGCGACGAACTGACCCGCCGGAATGTGCAGGTCGATCTCACGCAGCACCTGCCGCGCGCCAAAGGTTTTTTGCAGCTTGCGCACCGCCAGCGGAATCCCGCGTAGCAGGCGTGGAGGTTGTTGAGCCGTCATGCGGCACCTCCCTTGGCCACTTGATAAGCCGGATGCCACCGCAGCCAAACACGTTCAAGTCCACGGGCCGCAAGGTCGGCCAGTTTGCCGAGCACCGCGTACATCAGAATCGCCAGCACCACCACGTCGGTCTGCAGGAACTCACGGGCGTTCATCGCCAAGTAGCCGATGCCGGAACTCGCGGAAATGGTTTCGGCGACGATCAGGGTCAACCACATAAAACCCAGGGCGAAGCGCACGCCGACCAGAATCGAAGGCAGCGCGCCCGGCAGAATCACTTGGCGGAACAGGCTGAAACCGGACAAACCGTAGCTGCGGGACATTTCCACCAGCGCCGGGTCGACGTTGCGGATGCCGTGATAGGTGTTGAGGTAGATCGGGAACAAGGTGCCCAGCGCCACCAGGAAAATCTTCGCCGACTCGTCGATGCCGAACCACAAGATCACCAGAGGAATCAGCGCCAGGTGCGGCACGTTACGGATCATCTGCACCGAGCTGTCGAGCAGGCGCTCGCCCCATTTCGACAGGCCGGTGATGAAGCCCAGGGTCAGACCGATACTGCCGCCGATGGCGAAGCCCAGCGCGGCGCGCCAGCCACTGATGGCCAGGTGCGTCCAGATTTCGCCGCTGCGTACCAGGCTCACGCCGGCTTCGATCACGGCGATGGGCGCCGGCAGAATCCGCGTCGACAACCAGCCCGCCGACACCGACAACTGCCACACCGCCAACAGCAACACCGGCAACGCCCAGGGCGCGAGGCTGTGGATGATTTTCTTCATGGCGGCGCCTCAGCTCTGGGACGCGGCTTTGGGAAGAATATCGTTGGCCACCATCTCGCCGAACGGGCTGACGTAACCGGCGCTTTTCGGCAGCTCCGGACGCTCGATATCCAGGTGCGGGAACAACAGTTCGGCAACCCGATACGACTCTTCCAGGTGTGGATAACCGGAGAAGATGAAGGTGTCGATGCCCAGGTCCGCGTATTCCTTCACGCGGGCGGCCACGGTCGGACCATCGCCCACCAGCGCCGTGCCGGCACCGCCGCGCACCAGGCCGACACCGGCCCACAAGTTGGGGCTGACTTCCAGATTGTCGCGACTGCCACCGTGCAGCGCTGCCATGCGTTGCTGACCCACTGAATCGAAACGCGCCAGGGAAGCCTGGGCCCGAGCGATGGTGTCGTCGTCCAGGTGCGAGATCAGGCGATCCGCCGCTTGCCAGGCTTCGGCGTTGGTTTCGCGCACGATCACATGCAGACGAATACCGAAGCGCACGGTGCGCCCCAGCTTGGCGGCTTTGGCGCGCACCTGCTCGATCTTCTCGGCGACGGCGGCCGGTGGCTCGCCCCAGGTCAGGACCATTTCCACCTGCTCGGCCGCCAGGTCCTGCGCCGCTTCCGACGAGCCGCCGAAGTACAGCGGTGGACGTGGTTGCTGGATCGGCGGGTAGAGCAGCTTGGCGCCTTTCACGCTGATGTGCTGACCGTCGTAATCGACGGTCTCGCCTTCCAGCACTCGACGCCAGATGCGGGTGAACTCGACCGAAGCCTGATAACGCTCTTCGTGGCTCAGGAACAGACCGTCGCCCTCCAACTCTTCCGGATCGCCTCCCGTCACCAGGTTGAACAGCGCCCGCCCACCGGACAAACGATCCAGGGTGGCAGCCTGACGCGCCGCCACCGTCGGGGAAATGATCCCGGGGCGCAGGGCGACAAGGAATTTCAAACGCTGGGTCACCGGAATCAGCGACGCTGCCACCAGCCACGAGTCTTCGCAGGAGCGACCGGTCGGGATCAACACCCCGCCAAAACCCAGGCGATCCGCCGCTTGCGCGACTTGCTGCAGGTAGCCGTGGTCGACGGCACGGGCGCCTTCGGCGGTGCCAAGGTAATGGCCGTCGCCGTGGGTAGGCAGGAACCAGAAGATATTGAGGCTCATGGAGTGGTCTCCTTGGGGAATCTATTGATGTGGCTTTGGTTTTTGAGCTCTTGGTTATTGAGCTTTGGCAACGGCCGCCGGTGGCGTCCAGATCACGTCTTTGATGCTCAGCGGCTTGGGAATCAGCTTGAGCTGGTAGAAGCTGTCAGCGATTTTTTGCTGCGCGGCGACCACCTCAGGCGTAAGGAACAGCGCGCCGTAGCCTTGGCGTTTCACCGAGGTCAGGGTGATGTCCGCCGGCAGGCCGAGCAGTGGCGAGACCTGTTGGGTCACGTCTTGCGGATTGGCCTTGGACCATTCACCGACCGCGCGCACTTCTTCCACCAGGGTCTTGATCACCTCTGGGTTCTTTTGTGCGTAAGGCTTGGTCGCCAGGTAGAACTGATGGTTGTCGACGATGCCCTGGCCATCGCGCAGGGTGCGCGCTTGCAGTTGCTGTTCAGCGGCAGCCTGGTACGGGTCCCAGATGACCCAAGCGTCGACGCTGCCACGCTCGAACGCGGCGCGGGCATCGGCCGGAGGCAGGAAGACGGTCTGGATATCGGTGTACTTGAGCCCGGCGTCTTGCAGTGCGCGCACCAGCAGGTAGTGCACGTTGGAGCCTTTGTTCAGGGCGACTTTCTTGCCCTTGAGTTCGGCCACCGATTTGATCGGCGAGTCTTTCGGCACCAGGATCGCTTCGCTGTGGGGTGCTGGCGGTTCGTAAGCAACGTAGAGCAGATCGGCGCCCGCGGCTTGAGCAAATACCGGTGGTGTTTCGCCGGTCACGCCGAAGTCGATGGAGCCGACGTTCAAGCCTTCGAGCAGCTGCGGGCCGCCGGGGAACTCAGTCCATTGCACGTCCACGCCTTGGGCGGCGAGGCGTTTTTCCAGGGTGCTTTTGGCTTTGAGCAGCACCAGGGTGCCGTATTTCTGATAGCCGATTCGCAGAGTCTCGGCCTGAGCTTGAGTAATGGCGCCGAAGGTAACAGCCGCAGCAAACAGAGCGACCAGACCACGACGCAAAATGACAGGGCGCATGGCGCTCTCCTTTTTGCAGTTGGGTTGTGGCTGCACCTGCTTGCCCGTTGGCGGGCGAGTAAGGCCAGTACTTCAAATTTCGGATAGGACTTGTTTCGGGTAGCGCTTAAATGCTCCAGCGAGCACTCAACAAACGGTCATTCAACAGGTTCGGATCGAGCGGTTTGGGCCGTCGCGCCATGGCGCTGAAAAACAGCTCCAGCGATTCAGTCAGTCGTTGCTCAAGCTCCGGCGCCAGTTGCGCCTGAGCGCTGCCTTCGCCGTAAGCGATCTGGCTGTCGACCGCAAAAATCCCCTGCAGCAGTTCCTGCGCCTTGAGCGCCGACAGGACCGGTTTGAGCGCGTAATCCACCGCCAGCATGTGAGCGATGCTGCCTCCCGTCGCCATCGGCAGCACCACCTTGTGGCTCAGGGCGCGTTCGGGCAGCAGGTCCAGCACGGTTTTCAGCGCACCGGAAAAAGAGGCCTTGTACACCGGCGTGGCGATCAGCAAGCCATCGGCGTTTTCAATCTGTTGCAGCAGGTCGATCACCTTCGGGCTGTCGAAGCGCGCATGCAGCAAGTCTTCGGCCGGGAAGTCCCGTACCTGGTAACTCACCACCTCCACGCCCTGCCCTTGCAACCAACCTTTGGAGCGCTCCAGCAGCACCCCGGAACGGGAGCGTTGGCTGGGACTGCCACCGAGTGAGACAACCAACATTCAGACGATTCCTTGAACGGTGTTGGCGATTCGCGGTTTGCGATCTCGCTTCGATGGAGTGACCTTAACAGGGGATTTATATATCCATAAATCATATTTATTCATTTGGTTATTCGATATGGAGATATATGAAAGACATTTTCCAGGCCATAAAAAAAGGCCGTCGAAACGGCCTGAAATTCCCCTGCATTGAGATCGGGTAGGAGCCGGCTTGCTGGCGATCGCGGTGTGCCAGGCGACATCAATATCGATTGTTACGCCGCCATCGCCAGCAAGCCGGCTCCTACGAAGGGTGATATCAGCGGTTGGGCTGTGGGGTCAGGCGTAGATAGGGCCTGACGGCGCGATAGCCCTTGGGAAAGCGCTGTTTGATTTCCTCTTCATCCTTGAGCGACGGCACGATCACCACGTCATCACCGTCTTGCCAGTTAGCCGGGGTGGCGACCTTGTGGTTGTCGGTGAGTTGCAGCGAATCGATCACCCGCAGGATTTCATTGAAGTTGCGGCCGGTACTGGCCGGGTAGGTGATGGTCAGCCGGACCTTTTTGTTCGGATCGATCACGAACAGCGAACGCACCGTCAGGGTGTCGTTGGCGTTGGGATGGATCAGGTCGTAGAGGTCCGAGACCTTGCGGTCGGCATCGTCGAGGATCGGGAAGTTAACGACCGTGTTCTGGGTTTCGTTGATGTCCTCGATCCATCGGTGGTGCGAGTCCACCGGGTCGACGGACAGCGCGATGGCCTTGACCCCGCGCTTGGCGAATTCGTCTTTCAGTTTGGCGGTCAAGCCCAGCTCGGTGGTGCACACCGGTGTGAAGTCAGCGGGATGGGAAAACAGCACGCCCCAGCTATCGCCCAGCCACTGGTGGAAACGAATGGTACCGGCGCTGGAATCCTGTTCGAAATCGGGGGCAATGTCGCCCAGTCTGATGCTCATGGTGCGGCTCCTGGTGAGTGCTGGTTGAGCTCAACTGTGCCTGTGTTTTTTATCTACTTAAAAGAATAAATATCGATTTATTTAGATCTAAAAGAAATATTAAACATCTGTTCACTGGACGTGGTCAGCCATCACGCCGAACATCGCCAACGAGGTTCGAGAAGGCCTTGAGTTGCTGTAAAAAAGGGGGATTTCAAGGCGGGATTACGGGGGTGACTCCGCTTTGAAAGCGCAAAAGCCCCGCCCGGCGTGATGCCGGGCGGGGCTTTTTTGCGTCAGTCACTGAGGCTGTCTGTAGGAGCTGCCGAAGGCTGCGATCTTTTGATTTTAAAAAACAAGATCAAAAGATCGCAGCCTCGCTGCGCTCGACAGCTCCTACAAGGCCCCTACACGCTGTTGTTACAGCAGCGGGATCGAGTAGCTGACGACCAGGCGGTTTTCGTCCTGGGAGCGGGTGTTCGGCAGGTCGGTGCGCCACATGGCGTTTTTCCACATCAGGCCGAGGTTTTTCAGTGCGCCCGACTGGACGACGTAGCCCAGGGTCAGGTCGCGTTCCCATTCGGAAGCGCCGTTGGCGGCTTGACGACCGGCAGCGTTGACGGTGTCGATATCATCGCCGTGCAGGTAAACCGCAGCCGCTGTCAGGCCCGGTACGCCAACCTTGGCGAAATCGAACGAGTAGCGTGCTTGCCAGGTTTTCTCGCCGGCACGGGCGAACTTCTGAATTTGCGAGTCAGTGATGATGTAGGCCGACGAACCATCACCCTGGTTCAGCCACGGGAAGTCGCTGTTGCCGTTACTGACCTGGTAACCACCACCGAAGGTGTGACCTTCAACGGTGTACAGGAACAGGCCGCTGTACAGGTTGTTGTCGACTTTGCCTTTACCGTTTTTTACACCGCTGTAGTTGCCGGTGCTGAAGTAAAGCGGGTCGTGACCGTTTGCACCGTCGTCGGTGCTGTTGAAATAACGGAAGTCCGACTTCAACACGCCAGGGCCAATTGCCCAGTTGTGCACCAGACCCAGGAAGTGTTGCTTGTAGAATTCTTCCAGGTTGCCGTAGTAGTACTGGGCAGTGAGGTCCTTGGTGAGTTTGTAATCACCACCGGCGTAGATGAACTTGTTGCTGTTGATCGTGCGTGGGGAGGCACCGTTGATCGACAGCTGCTCATTGTTGCTGGAGTTACGGCCTTTTACGTGTTCGATCTGACCGCCAGTCAGTGTCAGGTCCTTGATATCACCCGAAGTGATCTGACCGCCTTCCCATGTTTGCGGCAACAGACGACCATCGTTGGTCACGATCACCGGCAGTTTTGGCTGCAGGGTGCCCAGCTTCAGTTCGGTCTGGGAGATCTTGGCTTTGGCCGTCAGACCCAGGCTGGAGAAGTTATCCACCGCTTCGCCGTTGGACTTGCTTGGGAAAACAGTGCCGCCGTAGGAAGTCGCCGTGGCACCGTTGGTGCCGCCACCCGAATCCAGTTTCACGCCCAACAGGCCGATCGCATCAATACCGAAGCCCACTGTGCCTTGGGTATAACCGGAAGTGAAACGCAGGTCGAAGCCTTGGCCCCATTCTTCGTTTTTGTTCGGCTTGGCACTACCGTCACGGTAGTCCTGGTTGATGTAGAAGTTACGCAGCCCCAAAGTGGCCTTGCTGTCTTCGATGAAACCGGCGGCGCTTGCCTGCTGCGCCATAATCCCTACGGCCACAGCCAGGGACAAGGTGGACTTGTTCATTGTTTCGCTCCTATCGTTTTCTAATTCTTTTAATGCGGTCCAGGGTCTGATGCCCCGGATCCTTGACTTGCGTGATGAGTGCCAGCCGCGCCGCTCTACGACGCGGGTCTGACCACCATTATTTGGGCCGCGCAGGATACCTGTACATAAATCCGAAAAGAATCAGATTTGTCTTATTTATATCGCTATGGAATATAGATAGGCACAAGTCCTCCGGGCAGGCATGGGGTATCGGCGTAAAAACCGATTCCTTAAGCTGGGGTTATCGGAGGGTGAATGTGGAACGCGGTAATGCGGGGCCTGTTAGTCAGGTGGGGCTACTTTAGGCGGTTACGCTAAAATCTAAAAAGAATAAAAAATAATCATGAGCAAATTTTTTAGAATATAAAACCTGACCCGAAAAAAAGCCTCGTGCGAAGACGAGGCTTTTTTGACGACTACGACTTACATGAAGCTGTAGGTGTAGTTGAAGATCAGACGGGTTTGGTCTTCATCGAGAGTACTGGTGTTGCCACGATACATACCGTGACGCAGCGTGGTGCCGAACCCTTTGAGCAGGCCGGTTTGAATCACGTAGTCCACACGCAGGTCGGTCTCGCGCTCGTTCAGGTCATCACCCACGCCGTTGGTGGCCTTGATGTCCCGACCGTACAAGTAAGCTGCCGAAGCTTTCAAGCCTGGCACACCCAATGAGGCGAAGTCATAGGAGTACTGACCGTACGTGGTGTTTTCACCGGCACGGATAAAGCTACCCACGGTGGCATCGGTGAAGGAGTAGAAGCTGGCGCCGCCGGCACCTTCCTGGCGACCCTTGCTATCGATAAGGCTGCCCTGGTTCAGGAAAACGAAGCCGCCGTCATCGTTAACACGCTGATGTCCGAGCAGGAATGCACTGCCGCCCAGGGTGTAGGTGAACGTGGCGCTCCAGGTCTTGTTATCGACCTCGCCCGGGGTCTTGGCAAAGCCGTTGTTGTTATTGAAGCGGAAGCCCGGATCGCCGTTCTTGCCGTCGGAGGTGCTGTCGAAGTAACGCAGGTCGGTCTTGAAGGACTGGTTGCTGTCGATCGGGTAGACGTGCACCAGGCCGAAGAAGTTCTGCTTGTAGTAGTCTTCCAGGTTCGCAAAGTAGTACTGCAGCAACAGGTCCTTGGTGACCTTCCAGTCAGCACCGGCGTAACGGAACTGGTTGCTGTCTTGAGTACCGCCGTTTACGGCCATGCCAGTTCTGTTGGAGGATGCGCGACCTGCCGCATGTTCCAGCTGACCCAAGTTGAAGGTCACATTGTCGATTTCCTTCGAGGTGATGGTGCCACCGTCGAAGGTTTGTGGCAGCAGACGGCTGTCGTTCGAGATCAGGATTGGCAGGGTTGGCGCCAATGCGCCACCAATGTGGGCTTCAGTCTTCGAGAAACGAGCCTTGACGTTGGCAGCTGCACGACTCCACTCGTCGGCGGCCTCATTGCCATCGCTAGGGAAGAACGAGTTGCTGTTCCCGACCGGGTGATGGCCCTTGCCACCATCCAGGTGGATGCCTACCAGCGCTTGGGCGTCGATACCGAAGCCGACAGTACCCTGAGTGAAGCCGGACAGGTAATCGAGCTTCAGGCCTTCAGCGGTCTCACGCTGCCGGTTGGCTGCGGTACCGGGGCCTTCACGCTTATCCGAATCGTAATACATGGTGCGTGAACTGATAGACGCCTTGCTGTCGTCGATGAAACCCGCGGCGCCTGCCTGCTGCGCCATAACGCCTACGGCCACGGCCACAGCCAAGGTCGACTTGTTCATTGTTTAACTCCTCTCGTCTCTAATTCTTGTAGTCCTGGCCCCGGATCAGTTGCCCGGAGTCCTAAGATGTGCGATTAGCGCCAGAGCGTGACTCACTAGTCAATCGTAACTATATGTGTCTACGACCATAGTCTAATCTGCGGTTTTTTGGTCCCTGCCGGTCATGATTTCTTCATAAATCTGAAAAGTAAGGATGGATTCTTTTCTCATACCGTTTAGGAATTTCGCTCACTGTTTGCCTTCCCACAGGCTAGAGCGGCTGGCTCATAAGCTAATTTCTAAATGGTATTTATTAGTCGTTTTTTAGATCGATTAGGTTTGGAAGCAATTCCGTAACAAAACCTTTCGAAAAGGCCAACGCCATGACGACCAGACGCGCACTATCCAAGTCAATTGTTACAGTTTGTGTATCGCTCGCAATTTCTTTGTCCGCCCATGCGGCGAATCTCACGGTTGGCTACCAGACCGGCATCGACCCGAGCAAAGTCCCTCAGGCCGATGGTCTTTACGAAAAAACCATCGGCGAGAAAATCGATTGGCGTCGCTTCAACAGCGGCCCGGAAGTGGTCACCGCCATTGCCTCGGGTGATGTGCAGATCGGCAATCTAGGCTCCAGCCCACTGGCCGCCGCCGCTTCACGCAATCTTCCGATCGTCGCGTTCATCGTCTCCGCCCAGATCAATGCCGCCGAAGCACTGGTGGTGCGCAACGGCAGTGGCATCGAGAAACCGCAAGATCTGATCGGCAAGACCATCGCCACGCCGTTCGTTTCCACGTCTCACTACAGCCTGCTCGGTGCGCTGAAGCACTGGGGCCTGGACACCTCGAAAGTCAAAGTGGTGAACCTGCAACCGGCTGAGATTGCGGCGGCGTGGAAACGTGGGGACATTGATGGCGCGTTCGTCTGGTCGCCCGCGCTGGGGGAAATTCGCAAGACCGGCAAGACCTTGACCGATGCGGCGCAGGTCGGCCAATGGGGTGCGCCGACCTTCGAAGTCTGGGTGGCGCGCAAGGACTACGCCGAGAAACACCCGGAGGTGGTGGCCAAGTTCGCCAAGGTCACCCTGGACTCGTTCGCCGACTATGCGGCGCATAAGGACAGCTGGACGGCGGACTCCTTACCGGTGCAAAAAATCGCCAAACTGACCGGTGCCAACGCCGCCGATGTCCCTGAGTTACTGGCCGGCTCCGCATTCCCCGACGCCAAGGCACAACAGACCCGCGCGCTGCTGGATGGCGGCACGGCCAAGGCGATTGGCGAGACGGCGAAATTTTTGAAGGAACAAGGGAAAGTAGAAACGGTGCTGCCGGATTATTCGCCGTATGTCAGCGCGAAGTTCGTCACCGAGTAACATTTTGACCTGTAGGAACCGGCTTGCTGGCGATAGCGGCGCGTCAAGCGGCATCAATATCGATTGTTACGACGCCATCGCCAGCAAGCCGGCTCCTACAAGGATCGAGTGATCAAAGGGTTTTTTCGAAGATTTTGGAATTACGCTGATAGTTGTACAGCGACGCCCGCGCCGACGGCAGGCGCTCGACACTGCTGGGCGCAAAGCCGCGTTCACGGAACCAGTGAGCCGTGCGGGTGGTGAGGACGAACAAGGTTTTCAAGCCCTGGGCCCGAGCACGGGTTTCAATGCGCTCCAGCAGTTCATCGCCCCGACCGCCATGACGGTACTCCGGGTTCACCGCCAGGCACGCCAGTTCACCGGCATCCGAATCGGCAATCTGATACAACGCCGCACAGGCGATGATCATCCCTTCACGCTCGACCACACTGAACTGCTCGATCTCGCGCTCCAGTACCTCGCGGGAACGGCGCACCAGAATCCCCTGTTCCTCCAACGGGCTGATCAGGTCCAGTAAGCCACCGACGTCTTCAATGGCCGCTTCGCGCACCACCTCGAATTGCTCTTGAGCGACCAGCGTACCGCCACCGTCACGGGTGAAGAGTTCGGTCAGCAGCGCACCGTCTTCGGCGTAGCTGACGATGTGGCTGCGAGCCACGCCGCCACGGCAAGCCTCGGCCGCGGCATCCAGCAGCTCCGCTTGATAGTTGCTGCCCAGACGCTGCAAATGCGCCGGCACCTGTTGCGGACGCAACTCACGGACCAGTCGCCCGTGCTCATCGATCAAGCCTTCTTCAGCGCCGAACAGCAGCAGCTTGTCCGCACCCAGGTCGATGGCCGCGCGGGTGGCGACGTCTTCGCAGGCGAGGTTGAAGATTTCACCGGTCGGCGAGTAACCCAACGGCGACAGCAAGACGATGGAGCGCTCGTCCAGCAGGCGATTGATGCCCTTGCGGTCGACCCGGCGCACTTCGCCGGTGTGGTGATAGTCGACACCTTCAAGCACGCCAATCGGCCGCGCGGTGACCAGATTGCCGCTGGCCACCCGCAGACGCGAACCCTGCATCGGCGACGAGGCCATGTCCATCGACAGCCGCGCTTCGATGGCAATGCGCAGTTGACCCACGGCATCAATCACACATTCAAGGGTCGCGGCATCGGTGATGCGCATGCCGTGATGGTAATGCGGGATCAGGCCACGGGCGGCCAGGCGCGCTTCGATTTGCGGGCGCGAACCGTGGACCAGCACCAGCCGCACACCCAGGCTGTGCAGCAGCACCAGGTCGTGGACGATATTGCCGAAGTTGGGGTGTTCAACGCCGTCGCCGGGCAGCATGACGACGAAGGTGCAATCGCGGTGGGCGTTGATATAAGGCGAAGCGTGGCGAAGCCAATTGACGTATTCGGGCATGAACCTGGGCCTGTAATAAATAGCAGCCGAAAAAAGGGCAAAACAGAAAACGCACAGCGGGCTGATGGTTATCGTCGGAACAGGCTTGGCGACACGCGCGCTCTCCTCATGAATACGGGTTGGGTTACCGGCAATTTAACTTCGTCCCCCTGTAGGAGCTGCCGAAGGCTGCGATCTTTTGATCCTGGTTTTTTGAAGCAAGATCAAAAGATCGCAGCCTTCGGCAGCTCCTACAAGGGGTGCGTTCAACCGGCGGAGGCCGGTGTCAGGCAGTAATGTTCAATCAACTGTCGTAGTAGATGCACCGTAGGCTGCAAACGTGACATTTCGAGGAATTCCCCCGGTTGGTGGGCGCAGGCGATATCGCCGGGGCCTAACACCACTGTTTCACAGCCAAGACGCTGAAGATAAGGCGCTTCGGTGCCGAATGCCACCGCTTCGGCGCTGTGGCCGGTGAGCTTTTCGGCGATTCGTACCAGCTCTGCGTCTTCAGCCTGTTCGAACGGCGGCACGGCGGGGAACAGCGGCGCGTAATCGATCTTGACCTGATGCCGCTCGGCAATCGGCTTGAGCTTCTGCAGGATCTCCGCTCGAAGGACCTTGGGGTCCATGCCCGGCAGGGGTCGCAGGTCGAATTCCAGCGAACACTGGCCGCAAATGCGGTTGGGGTTGTCGCCGCCATGAATGCAGCCAAAGTTCATCGTCGGGGTCGGCACACTGAATTGCGGATTGCGAAATTCACGCTGCCACAGCAATCGCAGACCGCGCAGCTCACCGATGGCATCGTGCATGGCTTCCAGAGCGCTGTGACCCAGTCGCGGGTCCGAGGAGTGACCGCTCTGCCCCAGGATGTCGATGCGCTCCATCATGATGCCTTTGTGCATGCGAATCGGTTTGAGCCCGGTCGGCTCGCCGATCACCGCCGCCCGCCCCAGCGGCCGTCCCGCTTCAGCCAACGCCCGGGCACCGGACATCGAGCTTTCTTCGTCGCAAGTGGCGAGGATCAGCAGCGGTTGTTTGAAGGGTTGATCGAGCAGTGGTTTGACCGCTTCGATGGCGAGGGCGAAAAAGCTCTTCATGTCGCAAACGCCCAAGCCAATCCAGCGGCCATCGACTTCGGTAAGCTTCAAAGGATCGGTCTGCCACAGCGCACCGTCGAACGGCACGGTGTCGCTGTGCCCGGCCAACACCAGGCCACCGGGGCCACTGCCGAAACTGGCCAGCAAGTTGAACTTACCGGGGCTGACCTGCTGGATGTCACAGGCAAAACCCAGGTCGCCGAGCCACGCGGCCAACAGGTCGATCACCGGACGGTTGGTCTGATCGAGGCTCGCCTGGGTGCAACTGACGGACGGTGCAGCGATCAGTGCAGCGAACTGATCTTTCATGGACGGCAAAGGCATCGCTGGCTCCCACTCCCGGATTGAAGTTCATCATAGAGCCATCTTGCGACAGGAATAAACCGTCGCGGCGCAGTGCTGTACACTGCACGACCTTGGCAGCCACACATTCCCCCGGCTGCGCTCCCGATCCTGGATTTTCCGGCCATGCAGAAAGAAACCGAAATCAAACTCCGCGTCAGCCGCGAAACCCTCGCCGCCCTGCGCGAGCACCCTTTACTGAAAAAACGCAACAAAAGTGGCTGGGAACGCCGTGAGTTGATGAACCAGTACTTCGACACCCCCGAGCGCGACCTGGCCCACGCCAAAGTCGCCCTGCGCCTGCGCAAGGATGGCGAAGAAGTGATTCAGACCCTCAAGACCCGTGGCCAGAGCGTCGCCGGTTTGTCCGAGCGCAACGAGTACGACTGGCACCTGCCCAAAGCCAAGCTCGACGTGAAGAAACTCGACGGCGAATGCTGGCCCGAAGCACTGGCCGACCTGGACAAGAAAACCCTGAAGCCGATCTTCACCACCGACTTCGTTCGCGAACGCGCCGAAATCGCCTGGGGCCGTGGCAAGACCAAAGTGGTTATCGAAGCCGCTCTGGACCTGGGCCACGTGGTGGTTGGCAAGCAGAAGGAAGAAATCTGCGAGCTGGAACTGGAACTGCGCGAAGGTGAACCTGCCGCGCTGCTGGAGCTGGCCGCCGAACTGGCTGAAACCCTGCCCCTGATGCCGTGCGATATCAGCAAGGCCGAACGCGGCTATCGCCTGTATGACGCCCACAGCTATTCGTTGAGCCTGCCGGCGCCGCAACTCACCGCCGAAACCCCACTGGACGACGCCTTCGCCGCGCTGTGCTGGCATTTGCTGGGCAGCAGTCAGCGCCTGGCCGAGCAGTATCGCTTCAATGGCCACTGGCGCCTGCTGCAAGACTGGGTGGAAAGCCTGGCCGAATTGCGTGCACTGGTCAGCAGCCTGGGCCAGGCCGCGCCACGTCAATCGACCCATGACCTGCGCATCGCGCTTGATGCCTTGCTGGAAGACTGGCGTCCACTGGTACAGGTAGGCGCTGAAGATGAAGACGTGCGCAAGGCCGCGCCTGAGCAGTTCCTCGAAGAACTCGAAGACCCGCGCTGGGGCCTGTTCTCGTTGACCACTTCGCGCTGGCTGCTGGCCCGCACCTGGACCGCCGACCGCAACACCCGTGGCAATCGCCAGGGCGCCGCGCAACTGGGCAGCTGGTTGCCGCGCCTGCTGGGCGAAGAAGCCAACTCGCTGCAATTGCAACGCTACCAGCAGCAACCGGAAGACCTGGCCGAGCAACTGCCGCGTATCGAACGCATCCAGGCCTGGCTGCACCACGCGCGCAACGTGCTGGACATCCCGGAAATGGATCGCCTGTATGGCGAGCTGAACAAACTGGCGCAGTTGGCCAACGAACCAACGATCACTGACGAATTGCTCGATGCGCGCAAGCAGCAGGCGATTGCGGTTTATCAGAATCGTGCCTGGAAGATGTTGCTGCGCCTGTAATACCGCAATCGCGAGCAAGCTTTGCTCCTACAGTGTCGGTGTCGTCCCCAATTCCGGCGGACGACTCAAACCTGTAGGAGCAAGGCTTGCCCGCGATGACGTCCGCACAATCACTACAATTGCCTAAACCGGCAAACTGGTGGTCGACTTGATCTCCGACAACGCCACGATCGAGTTCACCTCCTGAATCCCCGGCACCATCGACAGTTTCTCAAAGAAGAAACGCTCATACGCCTCGATGTCCGCCGCCACGATCCGCAGCATGAAATCCACCGCCCCCATCAGCACGTAACACTCCAGCACTTCGGGAAATCCACGGATCGCCTCGGTGAATTCCGTGAAGTTCGAACGCCCGTGGGCATTGAGTTTGACCTGGGCGAAAATCTGCGTGTTCAGGCCGATTTTCTTGCGGTCGAGCAAGGTCACCTGAGCGCGAATGATCCCCTCCTCCTTCATCCGCTGAATACGCCGCCAGCACGGTGATTGCGAAAGCCCCACTTGCTCGGCGATCTGCGCACTGGAGAGCGAGGCATCTTCCTGCAGCAATGCCAGAATCTTGCGGTCGTAGCCGTCCAGCTCGCTTTGCATAAAAAAACCTGTAATCAATGACTCGATGAATTAAATGATTCGAAATAGTCGCCATTCGAACCATCATAGATAAGAAATACCGCGCACCGAATGTAAAACTTTCTCCAGTGATTTTGGAGAGCGACCATGCCGCACCTGCAAGCCGTAAACACCCGCGCCGATGCCTGGAACGTCAACAACAGCCATTGCCGCGTCCGGTACCAATTGCTCGCCGAAGCCGAGCCCGATTTGCTCTGCCGGGCACTCAACCTGTTCGCCATGCAATTTCTCACCCCCGAGCAGGTACGCGTGCAGCGCCAGGAAGATCTGCTGGCGATTGAAGTGGTCATCGACGGCTTGAGCTGGCATCGCGCCCAGGTGATTGCAGAAAAATTGCGTAACCTGATCAGCGTCTGCTCAGTGGACCTGCAAAGCGCTGACCTGGCTTGGGCAGAAGGCGCTCAGGCAACAGGCTGAAAAACACCGATACGGCTTCGTCGGGTAGTGGCCCAACGGTCTGTGGCGCCACGTCTATCCTTTGCGCACTGTTGCCCATAAGGAACCCGCATGTCCGTTCAACTCGCCATTCAGGACCGCTGGCTGGATCTCAACGATGTGCTGCGCGAGCTGGTCGCCCAGGGTTTTATCAGCCAGGACTCGGCCGAACACGCACTCAATGCTCGTCGCCGCAACGCCGCCCATGGCCAGATGCACCCGCTGGAATTCATCGCCAGCCAACAGCTGGACGACCTCAGCCGCCCCGGCAAACACCTGGATCTGGAAAACCTGACCCTGTGGCTGTCGCAGCAGGCCGGCCAGCCTTACCTGCGTATCGACCCGCTGAAAATCAACGTCGCGGCCGTGACACCGCTGATGTCCTACGCCTTCGCCCAGCGCCACAAGATTCTCGCGGTAGCCATCGACCGTGACGCCGTGACGGTGGCGAGCGCCCAGCCCTACGTCAATGGCTGGGAAGCCGACCTGACCCATGTGCTGAAGCTGCCGATCAAGCGCGTGGTGGCCAATCCCGTGGACATCCAGCGCTTGTGCGTGGAGTTTTTTCGCCTGGCCAAATCGGTCACCGGGGCCAACAACGGCGATCAGCAGATCAACACCCTGGGCAACTTCGAACAGCTGCTCAATCTCGGCGCCAGCGATCAGGAGCCGGATGCCAACGACGCGCACATCGTCAACATCGTCGACTGGCTGTTCCAGTACGCCTTTCAACAGCGCGCCAGCGATATCCACATCGAGCCCCGGCGCGAACAAGGCACCGTGCGTTTTCGCATCGACGGCGTGTTGCACAATGTCTATCAATTCCCGCCGCAGGTGACCATGGCCATCGTCAGCCGCCTGAAAAGCCTGGGGCGGATGAACGTCGCGGAGAAGCGCAAACCCCAGGACGGCCGGGTCAAGACCAAGACCCCGGACGGCGGTGAAGTCGAGTTGCGGCTGTCGACCTTGCCAACCGCTTTCGGCGAAAAAATGGTCATGCGGATTTTCGACCCGGAGGTGCTGCTAAAGGACTTCGATCAGCTCGGGTTTTCCGCCGACGACCTGCGTCGCTGGCAGGACATGACCCGCCAGCCCAACGGCATCATTCTGGTTACCGGACCGACAGGCTCCGGCAAGACCACCACGCTGTACACCACGCTCAAGAAGCTGGCGACGCCGGAGGTCAACCTCTGCACCATCGAAGACCCGATCGAGATGGTCGAACCGGCGTTCAACCAGATGCAGGTCCAGCACAACATCGACCTGACTTTTGCCTCCGGGGTACGCGCCTTGATGCGGCAAGACCCGGATATCATCATGATCGGTGAGATTCGCGATTTGGAAACCGCCGAGATGGCGATCCAAGCCGCCCTGACCGGTCACCTGGTGCTGTCGACGCTGCACACCAACGATGCGCCGAGCGCCATCAGCCGCCTGCTGGAACTGGGCGTGCCGCATTACCTGATCAAGGCCACCGTACTCGGGGTCATGGCCCAGCGGCTGGTACGAACCCTCTGCCCGCACTGCAAGGCCCCGCAAACCCTGGGCGAAGAAGACTGGCAAACCCTGACTCGACCCTGGCAGGCGCCCCCGCCCGCCAATGCACAACGGGCCATCGGCTGCCTGGAGTGCCGCGACACCGGCTATCACGGTCGCGCGGGGGTGTACGAGATCATGCAATTGAGCGATGGTCTCAAGGCGCTGATCAATCCCGACACCGACTTGCTGGCGGTGCGGCGTCAGGCATTCAAGGAGGGCATGCGCAGCCTGAGATTGTCGGGGGCGCAGAAGGTGGCGGCTGGTTTGACCACGGTCGAAGAGGTGCTGCGCGTGACGCCGCAGAGCGAGCAGAAGTAGACACGGCCTCATGGAACTCGGTCAGGGGGAGGCAATCCAAGGGCGTAGATTAAACAGTGGAGTCACCCATCATGCGTTTCAAACTTGCTGTCGCCACCCTCGCCCTGATGTCCTTGCCTGTCGGCTCGGCGATGGCTGATAGCTTTTGGCGTAACGTCATTTCCTCCGGTGTTACCACCGGTTCGACTTACTTGACGTTCAAGGATAACAAGCTGATCGTCGCGGCCCAGGACGATGCCGGCAGCTTCGTCGCCAGTGACGGCGGCATTCGCGGCCCTTATCTGGAAGCGGCGATGCAGAAAGTCCGCGCCGACAATCCAGGCCTGCAGGCCACGGACATGGAGTTGGCGAACGCGATTTTGGCGAAGAATGCCGTGGCTTCGGAATAAGCGCCCTTGCCGAACGAAAATGCCGCTCACAGGAGCGGCATTTTTTTGTCTGTGGAAAAGATCGCAGCCTTCGGCAGCTCCTACAGGGGTTCGCGTTTCAATTGTAGGAGCTGCCGAAGGCTGCGATCTTTTGATTTTTCGCCTATCGGTATTCATCCAGCGGCACGCAGGCACAGAACAGGTTCCTGTCCCCGTAAACATTGTCCACCCGGTTCACCGCCGGCCAGTACTTGTGGGCCTTGGTGTGAGCATCCGGCGTCACACCTTGTTCGATGCTATAAGGCCGCTCCCAAATCCCGGTGATGTCCGCCAAGGTATGCGGCGCACGTTTGAGCGGATTGTCTTCCGCCGGCCAGTTGCCGTTTTGCACCTCAGTGATCTCCGCGCGGATGCTCAGCATCGCGCCGATGAAGCGGTCCAGTTCCGCCTTCGACTCACTCTCGGTCGGCTCGACCATCAAGGTACCCGGCACGGGAAACGACATGGTCGGCGCATGGAAGCCATAGTCCATCAGGCGCTTGGCAACGTCTTCCTCTGTGATGCCGGTCAATGTCTTGAGTGGACGCAAATCAAGAATGCATTCGTGGGCCACTCGCTCGTTGCGTCCGGTGTAGAGCACCGGGAAGGCTCCGGACAGGTGACGCGCCAGGTAATTCGCCGCAAGGATCGCCACCTCGCTGGCGTCCGCCAGTTGCGGACCCATCATGGCGATGTACATCCAACTGATCGGCAGGATACTCGCACTGCCCCACGGCGCGGCGCTGACAGCACCGTTCTGCGCCAGCGGCCCCTCGATCGACACCACCGGGTGATTGGCCACGAATGGCGCCAGGTGTGCGCGCACGCCAATCGGCCCCATGCCCGGCCCGCCACCGCCATGGGGAATGCAGAAGGTTTTGTGCAAGTTCATGTGCGAGACATCGGCGCCAATGTCCGCGGGGCGTGCCAGCCCGACTTGGGCATTGAGATTGGCGCCGTCCATGTACACCTGGCCGCCGTGGCTGTGGATCACTTCGCAGATTTCGCTGATGCCTTCCTCGTACACGCCGTGGGTCGACGGATAGGTCGCCATCAAGCAGGCGAGCTTATCGCCAGCCTGCTCGGCTTTTTCTTTCAGGTCTTCCAGGTCGACGTTGCCCGCTTCGTCGCACTCGACAATCACCACACGCATCCCGGCCATTTGCGCCGAGGCCGGGTTGGTGCCGTGGGCGGAAGATGGAATCAGACAGATATCCCGCCCTCCCTGCTGGCGGCTCTCATGGTATTTGCGAATCGCCAGCAGCCCCGCGTATTCGCCCTGGGCGCCGGAGTTGGGCTGCATGCAGATCGCATCGAACCCGGTGATCGCGCAAAGCCAACGCTCCAGTTCTTCAATCATCAATGAATAGCCGACGGCCTGCTCTTTCGGCGCGAATGGATGCAAGTTGGCAAATTGCGGCCAGGTAATCGGGATCATCTCGCTGGTAGCGTTGAGCTTCATGGTGCAGGAGCCCAGCGGAATCATTGACTGATTGAGCGCCAGATCCTTGTTTTCCAGCTGCTTGAGGTAGCGCAACATCTCGGTTTCGCTGTGATGGGCGCTGAACACCGGATGGCGCAAATAAGGCGAGGTTCGCGCCAACGCAGCAGGAATACCCCCAGTCAGATTTTCAGCGTCCAGCTCCTCGACCTTGAGCCCATGGTCGGCACCGAGGAACACATCGAACAGCCGGGCCACAGTAGTTTCGTCGCAGGCTTCATCAAGACTCAGACCCAATTGCCCACGCCCGAGAATACGCAAGTTGATCTGCGCGGCGCGGGCGCTTTCGATGATCGCGGTCTGGGTGCCGCCGACGTCCAGGGTCAGGGTGTCGAAGAAGTGCTGGTTGAGCCGCGTGATGCCCTTGCGCTCAAGGCCAGCGGCGAGGATGCAGGTCAGTCGGTGCACCTTTTGGGCAATGCGCTTGAGCCCTTCCGGACCGTGGTAGACCGCGTAGAAACTGGCAATGTTGGCCAGCAGCACTTGTGCGGTACAGATGTTCGAGTTGGCCTTTTCCCGACGAATATGTTGCTCGCGGGTTTGCAGGGCCATGCGCAGGGCGACGTTGCCACGGGCATCTTTCGACACGCCGATGATCCGCCCGGGAATCGCCCGCTTGTACTCGTCGCGGCTGGCAAAAAACGCGGCATGCGGTCCGCCGTAACCCATGGGTACGCCGAAACGCTGGGAGGAGCCGAACACCACGTCTGCACCGAGTTCACCCGGCGGTGTCAGCAACAGCAAACTCAACAGGTCGGTCGCCACACAGGCCAGCGCTTGCTGGGCATGCAAGTGATCGATCAACGGCTTCAGATCGCGAATTTCGCCGTGGGTGTCGGGATATTGCAGCAGTGCGCCAAACACCTGGTGCTGCTTCAAGTTATCCACCGCGTCGATGATCAGCTCGAAGCCGAAGCCTTCGGCGCGGGTCTGCACCACGGAAATGGTTTGCGGATGGCAGTTTTCATCGACAAAGAACAGATTGCTTTTCGACTTGGCGACCCGCTTGGCCAGGGCCATGGCCTCTGCCGCCGCCGTGGCTTCGTCCAGCAACGAGGCATTGGCCAGTTCCAGCCCTGTGAGGTCGATGGTCAATTGCTGGAAATTCAACAGCGCTTCGAGCCGACCCTGGGCGATTTCCGGTTGATATGGCGTGTAAGCGGTGTACCAGCCGGGGTTTTCCAGCACGTTGCGCAGAATGACGGCTGGCGTGAGGGTGCCGTGATAGCCCATGCCGATCAGGCTGGTCCAGACCTGGTTCTGTTCGGCGTAGCCTCGCAGCTTGGCTAGCGCGGCTTCTTCATCGAGCGCCGGCGGCAGGTCCAGCGCGCGATTGAGGCGAATACCCGGCGGTACCGTCTGTTCGATCAGCTCGACCCGGCTGCCGAGGCCAAGGCTGTCGAGCATGGCCTGCTGCTCGGCAGCATCCGGCCCGAGGTGACGGCGAAGAAAGGCATTGGGGTCGTGTAACTGGCTCAGGGACGGCAACTGGGACATGACGGGCTCTCTCTTGGCTGGCGCTCAGCGTCGATGTAACACGGTCAAACCAGCATAGCAGTCGATATCCTCATGGATGACGTGGCGCTGTCGACCAATCCGGATCATCATGTCCGGCGCTAATCCAATGTCCGCTGATCGGGTGATTTGTATCCATGAGCCAACTGCCATTCCTACCGTTTTCCAAACCCACCATCGATGAAACCACGATTGCCGCCGTCGGCGACGTATTGCGCTCGGGCTGGATCACCAGCGGCCCGAAGGTCCAGGCCTTCGAAGCGCAACTCTCGGAGTATTTCGGCGGGCGCCCGGTGCGCACCTTCAATTCCGGCACCTGCACCATGGAAATCGCCTTGCGAATTGCCGGGATCGGGCCAGGTGATGAAGTGATCACCACGCCGATTTCCTGGGTGGCCACCGCCAACGTCATCCTGGAGGTCGGCGCCACTCCGGTGTTTGCCGACATCGACCCGGTGACCCGCAATATCGATCTGGATCAACTGGAAGCGGCGATTACCCCCCGTACCAAGGCCATCATCCCGGTGTATCTCGCCGGGTTGCCCGTGGACATGACGCGGTTGTACGCCCTGGCGAAAAAGCACGACCTGCGGATCGTCGAAGATGCGGCCCAGGCATTGGGCTCCAGCTGGAACGGCCAGCGCATTGGCTCGACCGGTGATTTCGTGTCCTTCAGTTTCCAGGCGAACAAAAACGTCACCTCCTCCGAGGGCGGTTGCCTGGTGCTCAATACACCCGAAGAAGTACGGCTAGCGGAAAAATACCGGCTGCAGGGCGTTACCCGCAGCGGCTTCGATGGCCTGGACGTCGATGTGCTGGGTGGCAAGTTCAACATGACCGATGTCGCCGCCGCCATTGGCCTGGGGCAATTTGCTCATATCGAAGCGATCACCGCTCATCGCCGTGACCTGGCCCGTCACTATTTCGCCTGCTTTGGCGAGGACTTCGAAACGCAGTACGGAGCGCAACTGCCTCCAGCGGATTTCACCCAGAGCAACTGGCACTTGTTCCAGCTGGTACTGCCGGAGCGTAAGGATGGCAAACCGGCGCGGGCGACTTTCATGGAGCAGATGCAGGCATTGGGTGTCGGGATCGGCTATCACTACCCGCCAATTCACCTGCTGAGCCTTTACCGCGAGCGCGGATTCAAGGAAGGCATGTTCCCGGTCGCCGAGCGGGTCGGCCGCCTGATCGTTTCACTGCCGATGTTCACGGCGATGAGCAAGGCGGATGTCGAGCGTTCGGTAGCGGCTGTGAAGGCTGTACTAAAGCCGTAAATAGACCTGTGTAGGAGCTGCCGAAGGCTCGGGCCGCGTTCGGACGATCTTTTGATCTTCGTTCATAAGATCAAAAGATCGCAGCCTTCGGCAGCGCCTACACGGGACGAGCGGTTATTCGCCGATGGCGGCCTTGTAACCGGCGGCATCCAGCAGTTTTTCAAGCTCGGCCGGGTTGCTTGGCTTGAGCTTGAAGATCCACGCACCGTAAGGGTCGGAGTTGAGCAACTCAGGCTCACCACTCAGC
Source organism: Pseudomonas putida (assembly GCF_050990305.1). Taxonomy (GTDB): domain Bacteria; phylum Pseudomonadota; class Gammaproteobacteria; order Pseudomonadales; family Pseudomonadaceae; genus Aquipseudomonas; species Aquipseudomonas putida_AH. The sequence goes on from NZ_CP158817.1 coordinate 6,332,782, forward strand.
GCTTCGTTGATCGCAATCACTTCACCGGCAATCGGGGAGTAGATGTCAGAAGCGGCCTTCACCGATTCAACGACACCCGCCTGATCTTGAGCAGCAAATACGTTGCCAACTTCGGTCAACTCGACGAATACCACATCACCCAGCGCTTCCTGCGCGTGATCGCTGATGCCCACGGTGACGGTGCCATCGGCTTCCAGGCGTGCCCATTCGTGACTTTCGGCAAAACGCAGGTCGGCAGGGATATCGCTCATGTTCTGTGTCCTCAGGAAATTGTCAGCGGTCATTGCCGCCAGAAAAGGTTAGATCAAGGTTTTGCCATGGCGTACGAAGGTCGGTTTGACCACTCGGACCGGGTACCACTTGCCACGGATTTCCACTTCCGCACGGTCGGCAGTGGCCGTTGGCACGCGCGCCAGTGCAATCGATTTGCTAAGCGTAGGAGAGAAACTACCACTGGTGATCTCCCCTTCGCCAACATCGGCGATACGGACCACTTGATGAGCGCGTAAAACCCCGCGCTCCTCAAGGACCAAACCGACCAATTTGTGCTGTACGCCAGCGGCCTGTTCGGCCTCGAGCGCCGTGCGCCCGATGAACTGGCGAGTGGCCGGTTCCCAGGCAATGCTCCAGGCCATGTTGGAGGCCAGCGGTGAAACATCTAGATTGATGTCCTGGCCATACAGGTTCATGCCGGCTTCGACCCGCAAGGTGTCCCGCGCGCCAAGACCGATCGGAGAAATGCCTGCGCCCACCAGGTCGTTGAAAAAACCGGGTGCCTGAGCGGCCGGCAGGATGATTTCCAGACCGTCTTCACCGGTGTAGCCGGTACGCGCAATGAACCAGTCGCCGTCAGGCTGGCCTTCGAAAGGCTTGAGTAGCTGGATCAGATTGCCCCGGGACTGGTTCACCAGTTCGGCCACCTTTTGCCGGGCGTGGGGGCCTTGAATGGCCAGCATCGCCAGCTCGGAACGCTCGATGAGTCGTAATTTGAATCCGTCGAGATGGGCCTGCATCCACGCCAGATCCTGATCGCGGGTGGAGGCGTTGACCACCAGACGATAACCCTCGTCCAGGCGGTAAACGATCATGTCGTCGACGATGCCGCCGCGCTCGTTAAGCATGGTGCTGTACAAGGCACGGCCGGCGCTGTGCAGGCGTTCGACGTCATTGGCCAGCAAATGCTGAAGCCAGGCCTTGGCCTGGGGGCCGTCGACATCGATCACGGTCATGTGGGATACATCAAAAACACCGCAATCGCGGCGCACCGCGTGGTGCTCCTCGACCTGCGAGCCATAATGCAAAGGCATATCCCAACCGCCAAAATCGACCATCTTCGCGCCGAGAGCGAGATGAAGGTCATACAGAGGCGTACGCTGTCCCATGGGTTTCTCCTTCCGGGCGTGGCGAAGGTGCGGGCGAGTGCTCTATCGAGTAAAAACCTTTAAACAAAAGGCTTCGAGCCGACTTCTACTACCTTGTCTGTCAGACGGACCGCACCGAATGCCGCGCATTGTAGCCGCAAGGTGTAGGACTGACACCTAGCTGTTTCGATGTGCCGAACGTCGGATCAATCCGATGACCGGTAACAGCCCGACCAAAACCAGGGTCAGGGCCGGCAACGACGCCCTCGCCCACTCACCTTCGCTGGTCATTTCGAAGATACGCACCGCCAGCGTATCCCAGCCAAACGGGCGCATCAGCAGGGTCGCGGGCATTTCCTTGAGCACATCGACAAACACCAGCAGCGCTGCGCTCAACGAACCGGGCAGCAATAACGGTAGATACACTTTGAAAAACAGTCGCGGCCCGCTGACGCCGAGGCTACGTGCCGCTTCGGGCAAAGATGGCCGTATACGCGCCAGACTGCTTTCGAGCGGCCCGTAAGCCACGGCGATGAAGCGCACCAGATAGGCCAGCAGCAACGCCGACAGACTGCCCAACAGCAACGGTTTACCGGCGCCACCGAGCCAAGCGGAGAGCGGAATCACCAGCTCGCGGTCCAGGTAACTGAAGGCCAGCATGATCGAGACCGCCAGCACCGAACCGGGCAAGGCATAGCCAAGATTGGCCAGGCTGACCCCGGCGCGAATGCCTTGGGTTGGCGCCAGGCGTCGGGCAAACGCCAAAATCAGGGCAACACTGACGGTGATCAACGCGGCCATGGCGCCCAGGTACAAGGTGTGAAGAATCAGGCCGGCGTAACGCTCATCCAGATCGAAGCGCCCACGCTGCCAGAACCACACCAGCAATTGCAGCATCGGAATGACAAAGGCGCAGGCGAACACCAGACCGCACCAAACCATGGCCAACAATGCCTTGAAGCCATGCAGGTGATACAACGCCTTGACCCGTGGCCGTTCGTTACTCGCCCGATTGGCGCCACGCGCACGCCGCTCGCCGTACAGCACCACCATCACCACCAACAGCAACAGACTGGCCAGCTGTGCGGCGCTGGAGAGGCTGAAAAACCCGTACCAGGTCTTGTAGATCGCGGTGGTGAAGGTGTCGAAGTTGAACACGGACACCGCGCCAAAATCCGCCAGGGTTTCCATCAACGCCAACGCGACACCGGCTCCGATGGCGGGACGCGCCATGGGCATGGCCACCCGCCAGAACGCCTGCCACGGCGATTGTCCCAGCACTCGAGCCGCTTCCATCAGGCCTTTGCCCTGCGCCAGGAAGGCGGTGCGTGCCAGCAGGTATACATAGGGGTAGAACACCAGCACCAGAACCAGGATCACCCCGCCCGTGGAACGCACGCGCGGCAGTCGCAGGCCCGTGCCAAACCACTCGCGCAGCAGGGTTTGCACGGGACCGGCGAAATCCAACAGCCCCACGAAGACAAAGGCCAGCACGTAGGCGGGAATGGCAAACGGCAGCATCAACGCCCAGTCCAGCCAGCGCCTGCCGGGGAACTCACAGAGGCTGGTGAGCCAGGCCAGGCTCACACCGAGGACCGTTACACCGACACCGACGCCGAACACCAGGGTCAGGGTGTTGCCCAGCAGACGCGGCATCTGTGTGTCCCACAAGTGGGACCAGATCTGTAGATCAATGGATTGCCAGGACAGCAGCAAGACACTCAGGGGCAGCAGGACCAGCGCAGCGATGGCGAAGACCAGGGGATACCAGCGGCGTTGGGCGGGGTGGGCCAAGGAAAAGCTCCCGTGAAATATCGGAGTGTAGGGAAAATGCAAAAAGATCGCAGCCTGCGGCAGCTCCTACATAGGGCCTGTAATCACCTTGTAGGAGCTGCCGAAGGCTGCGATCTTTTGCTCTTTAACTACCTGTGTCAGTTCCAGCCAGCCCGGTCCATCATGCGAATCGCCTCGGCCTGGCGTTTACCAGCGACTTCAACAGGCAAGGTATCGGGGATGAACTCGCCCCAGGCGGCGACTTCCGCGGAGGGTTTCACCGTCGGATTGGCCGGGAATTCCTGGTTCACGTCAGCGAAAATCTTCTGCGCTTCAGGGGTGGTCATCCACTCTACCAGGGCCTTGGCGGCTTCCGGGTGCGGGGCGTGCTTGGTCAGGCCGATGCCCGACAGATTGACGTGTACGCCACGGTCCGCCTGGTTTGGCCAGAACAGTTTCACCGGCAGGTCGGGTTTCTGCTTGTGCAGGCGACCATAGTAGTAGGTGTTGACGATACCGACGTCGCACTGACCGGCATTGATGGCTTCCAGCACCGCAACGTCGTCGGAGAATACGTCGGTGGACAGGTTGTTGACCCAGCCCTTGAGGATCTTCTCGGTTTTCTCGGCGCCATGGGTTTCGATCATGGTGGCGGTCAGGGACTGGTTGTAGACCTTCTTCGCCGTGCGCAGGCACAGGCGGCCTTCCCAGTTTTTGTCGGCCAGCGCTTCGTAGGTGGTCAGTTCGCCCGGTTTCACGCGATCGGTGGAATAGGCGATGGTCCGCGCCCGCAGGCTCAGGCCGGTCCAGGCGTGAGAGGCGGCGCGGTATTGCAGGGGGATGTTGGTGTCGATGGTTTTCGAGGTGAAGGGCTGGAGAATGCCCATCTGCTCGGCTTGCCAAAGGTTACCGGCATCGACCGTCAGCAGCAGGTCGGCAACGGCATTCTCGCCCTCGGCCTTGATCCGCTGCATCAGCGGCGCTTCCTTGTCGGTGATGAACTTCACCTGCACGCCGGTCTTGGCGGTGTAGGCATCGAAGACCGGTTTGATCAGCTCATCGATGCGCGAGGAGTAGACCACCACCTCGTCGGCGGCCTGGGCAGTAGTGCTGCCGATAAGGGTCAGGGCCAGTGCGGTCAGTAGACGCTTCGGTGCCAACATGGGAGCGATCCCTCGATTGAAAAAATGAGGCCAAATGATAAGGACTCACATTTAGCTTCTCAATCAAACAGTTCGCGGAGGAGTTACCAGATGTTGCATGGTTGAAATGTGTGGTGGTTGTGCCGACGCCTTCGCGGGCGAGCCTCGCTCCTACAGGTCATACGTCATTCTCACGGCACATACAAATCCCGTAGGAGCGAGGCTTGCCCGCGAAGAGGCCATCCGCATCAACAGAGGCCGTCAGGCCTTGGCCAGCGCCGGCAAATCCCCAGTCAGCCCCAGCGCCTCGCGCACAAACAACGCCTTGGCCTCGGGCATCTGGTCGACCATTTTCAACCCGGCATTGCGCAACCAGCGCACCGGCAATGGGTCGGCCTGGAACAAGCGCTCGAAACCTTCCATGGCCGCCATCAGTGCCAGGTTGTGGGGCATGCGGCGGCGCTCGTAGCGGCTGAGCACCTTCACTTCCGCCAGTCGCTCGCCTCGTGCGGCAGCCTGCAGCAACACCTCGGCCAGTACCGCAGCATCGAGGAAACCGAGGTTCACACCCTGCCCGGCCAACGGGTGAATGGTGTGGGCCGCATCGCCGATCAGCGCCAAGCCTTCTGCCACGTACCGCTTGGCGTGACGCTGGCGCAGCGGCACGCACAGACGCGGGTCGGCACTGAGCACACTGCCGAGTCGACCTTCAAAGGCACGCTCCAGTTCACGACAGAAGCCTTCGTCATCCAGCGCCATCACACGCTCGGCTTCACTCGGGGTGGTCGACCAGACGATTGAGCACCAGTCCTGCTGGCCATCGCGCTCCAGCGGCAGGAACGCCAAGGGGCCGTTATCGGTAAAGCGCTGCCAGGCCGTCATTTGATGAGGTTTCGAGCAGCGCACGCTGGTGACGATCGCGTGGTGCAGGTAATCCCACTCCCGCGTCGCGACGCCGGTCAGGCGCCGAACCGCCGAGTTGGCACCATCGGCCGCGATCACCAGCGGCGCGCGCAAGGTCCGGCCATCGGCCAGGGTCAGCAGCCAGTCGTCGCCGGAGCGACGCATTTGCTCCAGACGGGCGTTGGCCAGCAGACCGAGATCACAGTCGTGTAAACGGTCGAGCAAGGCATCCTGCACCACGCGGTTTTCAACGATGTGACCCAACACATCGGCATGCACGCTGGCCGCCGAAAAGTGGATTTGCCCGGTGCCGCTGCCATCCCAGACCTGCATGTCGCTGTACGGACTGCTGCGTCGGCCGGCGATGCCGTCCCAGACACCCAGGCGCTCCAGAATGCGCTGGCTGGCAATCGACAAGGCACTGACCCGCGGCTCGAACGAGGCCTGGGCATCAAAGGGTTTGACGCTCATCGGGCTGCCGTCCAGCAGCAGGACTTCCAGCCCACTGCCCTGTAACGCCAACGCCAAGGCGCTGCCGACCATTCCGGCCCCGACAATCAGCAGATCTGCGCGCATGTCCATGCTTTAAGCCTGTCTCGATTGCGGCTTGAGCCGCACGTAAAGGGTTTTTCCGACGCGCGCCACCAGGTGGCCGGCGGCGTCGTGAATATCGACCTGCAATTGCGGCAGGTATTTGTCGCCACCAGCCGTCTGCCGACGGATTTCGTCGAGCAGGGTGTCATCGATGTTGAATCGGGCGAACACCGGGCCTTTGCCGGGCGCAATGAAATCAATGTCGGCGGCCCGGTCCCAGACGATGTAGTGGCGCCCCAGGTTTTCCATCAGCATCAGCATGAAGAACGGGTCGACCATCGAGTACAGGCTGCCGCCGAACTGTGTACCGACGTAATTGCGGTTGTACCAACCCAGGCCCATGGTCACCCGGACATCGCGAAAATCATCGCTGATGTGTTGCACCCGAACCCCGGCGCCAAAATATGGCGGGTAGAGGTTCATGAACCAGCGCATCAACCGTGCCTTGCCAAAGGTGTTGGTCAGCCACTTATACATCGGGGCGTGTACCCAGGCCCATGGCTTGTCGAGCGAACCAGCGCTTGGCCGGCGGCAGCAGATCCAGGCCGAGCAAGCCGAGATTGCGCCCCAGCGAAACCAGTGGCTGTTTGCTGCCGAACAAGCGCGTGACCTGATCGGAGAAGCCGACAGTGAGGTTCTGGTCCAGGCGCTGCCCTTCGCGATAGGCCTGCAGAGTCGCGAAGTCCCCCAATGCCCGTTCGCTGGCGAGCAACGCATCGGCCAACGCCTGGGCATCGCGCAGGGACAGGTTGAAGCCCTGACCGGCAATCGGGTGCAGGCTGTGGGCGGCGTTGCCCAGTATCGCCAAGTGCGGACGCACTTGCTCTTCGGCCTCCACCAGCGACAGCGGGTACAGATGCCGGGCACCGACCTGCTTCAGTGTGCCGAGGCGATAGCCGAATACGCTCTGCAATTCGTTGAGGAAACTGTGTTCATCAAGAGTCGCCAAGCGTTGCGCGTCCATGCCCAGACGGGTCCAGACCAGGGCGCAGCGATTGTCCGGCAGTGGCAGCAACGCCATCGGGCCGTCGTCGGTGAAACGCTCGAATGCCATGCCGTTGTGCGCTTCGCTCGGGGTGATGTTGGCGATCAGCGCGCTCTGGTTATACGGACGCTTTCTGATACCGATGCCCAACTGCTCGCGCAGACCGGAGCGGCCGCCATCAGCCAGCACCGCGAGGTCGCACTCGAGCGTGGTTTCATCATTGAGCATCAAGCGATAGCCGTCGGTGAGCGGCTCCAGGCGAGTCACTTCCGCCGGGCAACGCCAACTGACCACGTCCTGGTCCAGACCTTGCCATAGGCATTGGCCGAGCCAGGCGTTTTCCACCACGTAGCCCAACGCCGGGACACCCTCTTCCATCGCCGACAGTCGCGCCGTGGAAAAGCGCCCACGGTCGGAGACGTGAATCTGCTTGATCGGTTCGGCACGACGGGAGATGGCCTGCCAGACACCCAGACGCTGATAAATCTGTCGAGCACCAAAGGACAATGCCGTGGAACGCGCATCGTAGCTGGGCTGGTAGGTGTCGCCGGGCGCAAAGGGTTCGATCAGCACGATCTTCCAGCCACGGGCCTTGGCCCCTGCCTGCAATGCCATTGCCAGGCTGGCACCCACCAGCCCTCCCCCGATAATCGCCAGATTGACTCGATTCATGCCGCTTGTGTCCGTGCTTGCGCCATCAAAGCCTCGATCTCGGCGACCGTTTTGGGGACGCCGCCGGTCAGAATCTCACAGCCGTTTTTGGTGACCACAACATCGTCCTCAATGCGCACGCCAATGCCGCGCCATTTCTTGGCCACTTTCTGGTTGTCCGGGGCGATGTAGATCCCCGGTTCGACAGTCAGCGCCATGCCGACTTCCAGTACGCGCCATTCACCGCCGACCCGGTACTCGCCCACGTCATGCACATCCATGCCCAGCCAATGCCCGGCGCGGTGCATGTAGAACGCCTTATAGGCTTCGCTGGCGATCAGTTCCTTGACGTCGCCCTGCAGCAAACCCAACTCGACCAGACCGGTGGTGATCACCCGAACCGTGGCTTCGTGGGCCTGGTTCCAGTGCTTGTTCGGGGCGATTTCGGCAAACGCGGCTTCCTGGGCAGCCAGTACCAGTTCGTAGATCGCCTTCTGCTCCGCAGAATATTTGCCATTGACCGGCCAGGTGCGGGTGATGTCGCTGGCATAGCAATCAATCTCGCAACCGGCATCGATCAATACCAGATCACCGTCCTTGAGCACGGCGTCATTCTGCTGGTAATGCAGGATGCAACTGTTGCGCCCAGCGGCGACGATCGAGCCATAGGCCGGCATCTTGGCCCCGCCCTTGCGGAACTCGTAATCAAGTTCGGCTTCCAGGCTGTACTCATACAAACCGGCGCGGCTGGCCTGCATCGCACGCACGTGGGCCTGGGCGGAAATCCGTGCAGCCTCGCGCATCACTTTCACTTCTGCCGCAGATTTATACAGGCGCATGTCATGCAGCAGATGATCCAGGGCAACGTATTCGTTCGGTGGCTGGGCACCGAGATTGGCCTTGGAACGGATCACGTTGATCCACTCCATCAAGTGCCGGTCGAATTCCGGGTTGCTGCCCATGGCCGAATACACCCGGTCACGGCCTTCGATCAGGCCGGGCAGGATGTCGTCGATGTCCGTGATCGGGAAGGCATCATCGGCGCCATAGTCGCGGATCGCGCCCTCCTGCCCTGCGCGCAGACCGTCCCACAACTCACGCTCGGCGTTGCGTTCGCGGCAGAATAGGATGTATTCGCCATGCGCGCGCCCCGGCATCAGGACCAGCACAGCCTGCGGCTCTGGGAAACCACTGAGGTACTGAAAGTCACTGTCCTGGCGATAGACGTGTTCGACATCGCGGTTGCGAATGGCCACCGCGGCGGCGGGCAGGATGGCAATGCTGTTGGGTTCCATCTGCGCCATCAGGGCCTTTCGGCGACGGCTGTATTCCGATTTCGGGATATGAATCATGGGCAGATGGCGTTCCCTGGCTTTGATCAGTGCAACGACGGTTTGGCAGCCGCCGGCTCGTCGGCTTTCCGGGTTTCGGAGAACAGCAACAACGGCGCGACGCGCAGGTACTCCATGACTTCCATGTAGTCGGTTTCGCCATCTTCGGACTCTTCCAGGGCGTCTTGCACCTGGGAAATGGCAGCCAGGTCCTGCAACACTTCGGTTGCCTCGGCACTCAACATGCTGCTGTCGCGGCAGTTCAAACCGAAACCGCTGAGGAAGCCCTGGCACCACTGGCCCAGTGCCGCGGCGCGTTCGGCCAGCGGGGCATCGTCGCTCGGCAGCAGCAGGACGACGGTCACGTCGTCGCCGGTGAGCTCGCCCTTGACCATCTCTTGCAGGCCGATCAGAGCGGCGCGAACGTTGTCCTGCGGCTCGCTTTCAAGCAGTTCGGCGGCATCGATCAGCCAGCCCTCGGCATCGAAACCGGCACCGGCGCAGCTGCGGCCGAGCAACAGGCCGTGCAGTTCGGCAGGCGAGACAGGATGACCGCTGGAAGTCAGCAGGGTGGCGAAGGCTTGGTACGGAGAATTCTGAATGGGCATGGGTAGCTAGGCGCCAGACGGCGCTATGTCTAGAATGAAGGCCTTGTATCCTACATCGACTACCCCTGTAGGAGCGAGCATGCTCGCGATGGTCGCCAACGATAACGCTGGGTTCCTGACACTCCGCGGCACTTCTTGGGTTCATCGCGAGCATGCTCGCTCCTACAATGGACTGCCAGCTACCACCCATCAGACGAAACAGTGGACACAATGGAAGACACCGACCTGCAAGCGCTGATGGCCAGACTCGAGCTGCTGATTACCCGAGTCGAGCAACTTAAGAGTCAAAATGCACTCTTACTAGCTCAGGAAAAGACCTGGCGCGAGGAACGCGCTCACCTCATTGAAAAAAACGAAATCGCCCGGCGTAAGGTCGAATCGATGATTTCGCGCCTCAAGGCCCTGGAGCAAGACTCATGAGTTCAAGCAATAGCGTCACCGTGCAGATCCTCGACAAAGAATATTCGATCATTTGCCCACAGGAAGAGCGCAGCAATCTGGTGAGTGCCGCCCGTTACCTGGACGGCAAGATGCGCGAGATCCGCAGCAGCGGCAAAGTCATCGGCGCCGACCGCATCGCCGTCATGGCCGCGTTGAACATCACTCACGACCTGCTCCACAAGGAACAACGCCCGGACATCCAGGCCAGCGGCTCGACCCGTGAACAGGTGCGCGACCTGCTCGATCGCGTCGATCTGGTCCTTGCCACCGATCCGGACGTCACCAAAGGCTGATTCGCTGCGGCGCATGGGGTATACTCCCATCACTCCCTGGGGTGTTTGCCAGTTGACGACGTCCCTGAGCCGATTTGCTATGCCCTGGAAGTTGCACGTTGGGCTGGTGTGCATGTCCGCTAGACGGAAAGCCTTAAAGCCTACTGCGTCTTCCACCTTGAACTCTCGGGTTCAAGGGCTAAGTCGATAGCGGCACATTCGGGGAGCCTGATTCCTAGCCGATGCCGGTTTTTATACCGGCATCGGCTTTTTTATGGATTCGCTTTTCTACAGAAGATACGATTTACCTTTCCGTACTGCCGGCCCGAATACATGAACGAACCTGCGCTGCTTCCCCGCCCGCAACTTCGACGCATGCTGCGCAAGGCCCGCCGCGCACTGACACCCAGCCAGCAGCGCCAAGCGGCTTGCGGGTTGTATAAGCAGCTGGCCCAGCAACCGCTGTTCCGACGCGCCAAACACATTTCTCTTTATCTGCCCACCGACGGTGAAATCGACCCGCGCCTGCTGCTGCGTGCCGCCCAACGCCGGGGCAAGGCCACCTATCTACCGGTGCTCAGCGCCTGGCCGCGAACCAAAATGGTGTTCCAGCGTATCCGCCCCGGCGAAAAACTCAGGCCCAATCGATTCCGTATTCTGGAGCCAAGGCACAACCTCGCCCGGCAACGTAAAGTCTGGGCGCTGGATCTGGTCTTGTTACCGTTGGTAGGGTTTGACGATGTTGGCGGGCGACTGGGCATGGGCGGTGGCTTCTATGATCGAAGCCTGGCTTACCTGACGCGCCGAAACGACTGGCGCAAGCCAACGCTGTTGGGTCTGGCCCATGAATGTCAGAAGGTAGAGCGACTGGCTCAGGCGAGCTGGGATGTGCCGTTGCAAGGAACGGTGACGGACAAGGCCTGGTACTACGCGGGCTAGACGCCACTGCACGTCAGCGGCGTCAGAAAGAAAAGATCAGCGTTTGAAAGCAGTCGACTGTTGCTGCAACGGAGAGATCTCAACCGGCGCATCGATCTTGTTGGCCCACAGGCTTTGGGCATAGCCGGTAGTAACGACACCAAGGCCAAACAAAATAACCAAAATCCATAGTAAATCCGGTTTGCGTTTCATCGACTGCCCCCCAAAGGCATATCAATACGATGACAGCAGCGGTTTCCGTTTTGTAGGCCGTGCAGCAGCGTCAAGCTTTAAAGGCCGGCATTTTGCGACAACGTGAACCGTCACGCAAATGGTGGCGTCAACCGACTGTCGGTTTGTCATAAAATTGCCGGACAACCTGTCCACACACCTCGCAAGGAGCCAAACCATGGCCTATTGGCTGATGAAATCCGAGCCCGACGAGCTCTCGATCAAAGGCCTGGAGAAGCTCGGAAAAGCTCGCTGGGACGGGGTTCGCAACTATCAGGCGCGTAACTTTCTGCGGGCCATGGCGGTGGGGGACGAGTTCTTCTTCTATCACTCCAGCTGCCCCGAACCGGGCATTGCCGGGATCGGCAAAATTGTCGAAGCCGCGTATCCGGACCCGACGGCGCTGGAGCCGGAAAGTCATTATTACGATCCAAAGGCAACGCCTGAGAAAAACGCCTGGAGCGCGATCGATGTGGCGCATGTCGAGACGTTTTCACGAGTGTTGAAGCTGGACTACCTGAAACAGCAGACGGCGCTGGCGGAGATGCCATTGGTGCAAAAGGGTTCGCGGCTTTCAGTGATGCCAGTGACGGCTGAGCAGTGGGCGGCGGTGATTGCGCTGCGCTGAATGGACATCAACATTGTAGGAGCCGGCTTGCTGGCGATGGCGAATTCGAGGGCGCTATCGCCAGCAAGCCGGCTCCTACAGAATCCAGCACTACTGGATAATGAGGTTGTTGAATAACAGGTCCTCAACCACCGGCTTGCCGGTTTCGTCATTCATGATCTGCTGGGTTTGCTTGAGCGCTTCCTGACGCAACTTTTCCTTGGCCTCGACGTTGTTCATCGTCTCGGTGGTCTGCTGGGCAAACAGCGCCACCAGCTGATTACGGATCAGCGGCTCGTTGGCCTTGACCGCTTTGGCCGCCTCGTCACCGGTGACTCGCAACGCCACGTCAGCCTTGTAGACTTTGAGCTTGGGCGTACCGTCCAGCCCGTAGTTACCCACAAATGGCGGGCTCAGGGTGATGTAATTGACCTTCGGCGCTGCATTTTCCGCCGCTTCTTCGGCCACCGCTGCCACAGGCAGGGACAGGGCCAGCATCAACATGATCCACGCTTTCACAATTGCTTCCTCATCCGGTTTGCGGCCTAGCATAACGACCCGCCGCTCAAGCACAAGCTTATGGCGGACTATCAGGGCCGGGCATGCTCGTTGACCCGTTAACTCACACACCTACACTTATCGGCCATCACTCCAAAAGGAATAGCCCTGATGAAAGCCGTGCTGTGCAAAGCCTTCGGCCCTGCCGAATCGCTGGTGCTGGAAGACGTCGCCAGTCCTGTCGCGAAGAAGAATGAAATCCTGCTGGACGTGCACGCCGCCGGGGTGAACTTCCCGGACACGCTGATCATCGAGGGCAAGTACCAGTTCAAACCGCCCTTCCCGTTCTCCCCAGGCGGCGAAGCGGCTGGCGTGGTCAGTGCGGTGGGTGAAAAGGTCAGCCACCTGAAGGTCGGCGACCGAGTCATGGCCCTGACCGGCTGGGGCAGTTTCGCTGAACAGATCGCAGTGCCTGGCTACAACGTGCTGCCCATCCCCGCCTCCATGGACTTCAACACCGCCGCGGCCTTCAGCATGACCTACGGCACCTCGATGCATGCCCTCAAGCAGCGCGGCAACCTGCAACCGGGTGAAACCCTGCTGGTGCTCGGCGCTTCCGGTGGTGTCGGCCTCGCCGCAGTGGAAATCGGCAAAGCCATGGGCGCCCGGGTGATCGCCGCCGCCAGCAGCGCAGAAAAACTCGCCGTGGCCAAGGCCGCCGGCGCTGACGAGCTGATCAACTACAGCGAAACCAGCCTCAAGGACGAAATCAAGCGCCTGACCGATGGCCAGGGTGCTGACGTCATCTACGATCCGGTCGGCGGCGACCTGTTCGACCAGGCCGTCCGCGCCATCGCCTGGAACGGTCGCTTGCTGGTGGTCGGCTTTGCCAGCGGACGCATTCCCGAACTCCCGGTGAACCTTGCCCTGCTCAAGGGTGCCGCCGTGGTCGGCGTGTTCTGGGGCTCGTTTGCCCAGCGCCAGCCACAGGACAACGCGGCGAACTTCCAGCAGTTGTTTGGCTGGTTTGCCGAAGGCAAGTTGAAGCCGCTGGTATCGCAGGTGTATCCGTTGAGCAATGCGGCGCAGGCGATCAATGATCTTGGCCAGCGCAAGGCCGTCGGGAAGGTGGTGGTTCAGGTTCGCTGAGCCAATTTGAGGGTCTGGACTTCATTCAACGCTGTCCAGACCCGATCAAAACTAAAGCAACTTGCGAATATCTTCCGGCAAAAACCTCACAAATCTGGAAACCGGACTGTTCAGGCACTCCCTGACAATGATCGGTACCTTCCTGTTCATCTTGGCGATGAGCGCCAAGCGCCGCTCGTTTGTAAGCGTTGCCGTTGAAAAGGCATTCGATAGATAAGCACGGGTGTAGTAAAACGCCGCCGTATCAGCCCAGGCATGTTCCGGGGTTTTAACCGTGATCTCGTTGAGATCACGGCACTTCAAATTCTTGAGCCATTTATTGAGATGAATCGGCTGCGTTGAATCGAATCCAAAGATCATCGGCGCAATCACTTCCTGCTCGGCAGGTTTGTCACCCTCAATCGTCCACGGCTTGAACCGCCACTGCGCTACGGCAACCCTGGTCGCCACAGCCAGATCAGGATGATCGCTTTTCAAGATGTTCACTTTGCTGACAGAGCCATCGGCACGGACCGTAAACCCGACCCGGACATCTCCGATAATCCCGGCCCGCTGCAACTCCGGGGGATAAATTGGCTTGGGGTTATGTTCCGGTATCAGGAACACCTCCTGCGCTCTGCTCTCAACAGACAACACCAACAGCAGCACCACACACACAAACCACCGCATACCCTCTCCCCTTCGTACCTGAAATGCCAGTCCTGACAGCTGACCAAGGTTAAGGATCGATGGCTTTTTGCTGAAGCTCATGGCTTCCGGTAACAACGAAGGACATTTCCCAAAGACCTGCCCTATTCCGTACAGACCAGGCGCATTAAAGCGTCAGCAGGTGAAGCTTCCTACGCCGCCCTTCATTTACGTCTGAGCGACATGTTCATAAAGGAATGCTCGCTTTCCAACATTTGCGCTTTTTTGCCGATGAGAACCGGTGCTATTTTCGGTAACGAAACTGTAACATTCGTATCCGCAGTCAAAACAAGAAATCTGGAGCTCTTGAATGTTTGCTTTCTTTCGTCCTGCCGCACATCAGGCTCCGATGCCTGAAGAAAAAATAGACAGCACCTACCGACGCCTGCGCTGGCAGATATTCGCCGGTATCTTCATCGGCTACGCCGGTTACTACCTGCTGCGCAAAAACTTCTCCCTGGCCATGCCTTACCTGATCGAAGAGGGTTACACCCGTGGCGAGTTGGGCGTGGCGCTGTCGGCGATTGCCATTGCCTACGGCTTGTCCAAGTTTCTGATGGGCATCGTCTCCGACCGCTCCAACCCGCGCTTCTTCCTGCCGTTCGGCCTGATGGTTTCGGCGGCGGTGATGTTCATTTTCGGTTTTGCGCATTGGGCGACGTCCAGCGTGACCATCATGTTCGTCCTGCTGTTCATCAATGGCTGGGCCCAAGGCATGGGGTGGCCGCCGAGTGGGCGGACCATGGTCCACTGGTGGTCGCAGAAAGAACGTGGTGGCGTGGTGTCGCTGTGGAACGTGGCGCACAACGTCGGCGGCGGTCTGATTGGCCCGCTGTTTCTGCTCGGCATGGGCCTGTTCAACGACTGGCATGCGGCGTTCTACGTACCGGCGGCAGTGGCCATGGCGGTCGCAGTGTTTGCCTTCATCGTGATGCGTGACACCCCGCAATCAGTCGGCCTGCCGCCGATCGAGAAGTACAAGAATGACTACCCGGAAGGTTACGACGCCAGCCACGAGAAGGAATTCAGCGCCAAGGAAATCTTCGTCAAGTACGTGCTGCGCAACAAAATGCTCTGGTACATCGCCCTGGCCAACGTCTTTGTCTACCTGCTGCGCTATGGCGTGCTGGACTGGGCACCGACCTATCTGAAGGAAGCCAAGGGCTTCACCGTGGACAAGACGTCCTGGGCGTACTTCTTCTACGAGTGGGCCGGCATTCCGGGGACGCTGCTGTGCGGCTGGATGTCGGACAAGATCTTCCGTGGCAATCGCGGCCTGACCGGCATGGTGTTCATGGCACTGGTGACCGTGGCGACGCTGGTGTACTGGCTAAATCCGGCCGGCAATCCGACCGTCGACATGATCGCGTTGATCTCCATCGGCTTCCTGATCTACGGTCCGGTGATGCTGATTGGCTTGCAGGCACTGGAACTGGCGCCGAAGAAAGCCGCTGGCACGGCTGCGGGCTTCACCGGCCTGTTCGGTTACTTGGGTGGTTCGGTCGCGGCCAGTGCAGCGATGGGCTACACCGTGGACCATTTCGGCTGGGACGGCGGCTTCGTCTTGCTGATCGGCGCCTGCCTGCTGGCGATGGCCTTCCTTGCGCCAACCCTGTGGCACAAGCAAGTCGCCAGTCAGAGCCGTGAAGCGCTCGCTTGATCAGCCTTTAACTGACAACGCTTAAGCCGCGCCTCCAGATTCCGGTCTGGCATGGCGTGGCTGCGCAGGGCCTGGGCGGTCTGCTCGACATAGTCGCGAGTGGTGCCGTAGCGCCCGCAAGCATTTTCGAACACGTGGCTCAACACGTGATCCGGCAGGTTGCCCGCGTAGCTGGGCAGATGCCGCTCCAAAACGAATCCCAATGCCTGAACCTGATTGCCGTCTTCAAGCCGGCAGTTGAGCCAGTGCGGGCGATAAGACGGAAACGGCATCTCACGCTTCCACAGCGCATACAGCGAAGCGTCCAGCTGCTCTTCGGGCAAACGGTAGGCGAAGCCACTGCAAGAGCCGCCACGATCCAGGCCGAACACCAGCCCGGGCATTTCCGGGGTGCCGCGATGCTCGTGGGACCACAGGTACAAACCGCGGTGATAGCCATGCACCCGCCCGCGAACACGTTCAACGGCGGTGCACTCAGGACGCCAGATTAGCGACCCGTACGCAAACAACCACACAGGCCCGCCTTTGTGGCGCGCCATGGTCGATTGCATCGAGCTGAGCAATTGTTCATGGGTGAGTTGCGGTCCCAGATCGAGCCGCGGAGGGTAAGGCAGGTTCAAAAATGAAGATTCGATGGCGCTCATGGCGAATAGCGTTCAGCTCCTCGCGAGTAAAACAGTTACTAAATAGAACGCACCGCGGAAACAATAAGGCACATGGATTTCAAGTAATTTAAGTGCCTTGGCGCGGTTCTTAATTAATTACTTGAACGATATATAACTTACCGAGATTTACGATTTTTTATAAATACCGATGGGCTATATAGAGGGATATATACCTGTAGGAGCGAGCAGGCTCGCGATGGTCGTTAACGATTACGCGGGCAGTCAGGGTGCCCGCGGCGTGCTTGAGTCCATCGCGAGCATACTCGCTCCTACAGGATGAGTGCGTAGGGGTGCATCAGGATCGGGGGGCGTAGGCGAATACGTCGGCGCGCATCTGGTGGGCGTCCATTCCCGCTTCGACCAGCGCATCCAGCGTGCCGTAGACCATCGCTGGCGAGCCGCTGGCGTACACGTGCAAGGCCTTGAGATCGGGGAAGTCTTCGCACACCGCTTCGTGCAACATGCCGCAGCGCCCTTGCCAGCCGCACTGATCGCTGACGACTTTATGCAGGAACAGATTGGGCTGTTTCAGCCACTCATCCCAATGCTCGACTTCATAGAAGTCTTCGGGACGGCGTACGCCCCAGTACAGATGCACCGGATGCTTGAAGCCTTCGGCACGGCAATGTTCGATCAAGCCATGAACCTGGCCCATGCCAGTACCGGCCGCGATCAACACCAGCGGACCGTCCGGCAACTCGGCCAGGTGCGTATCGCCAAATGGCATATCGATCCGCACCATCGAGTCGCGCTGCAATTGCTTGATCAAATTCAGTGCACTGGCCTCACGCGCCAGCACATGGATTTCCAGATCGCGTCCGGCCGAAGGTGCCGAGGCCAGGGAAAAGGACGCCTTGTCGCCGTTATCCCGATGAATCATCAGGTACTGACCGGCGTGATAGCGCGGCGGCTTTCCGGCCGGCGCGCGCAGGCGTACGCGCCAGGTATCGCCACCGACCTCGGTGCAACTGGTGACCTGACACGACAGGGTGCGCACCGGCAATTCTCCCAGCGCGAGCACGCCATCCCACAGCACGATGCAGTCTTCCAGCGGCTCTGCTATGCAAGTGTAGAACTCGCCATGGTCACGCACGAGGCCGGCCTGCTCGACCCGTCCTTCCACCAGCAGCGCGGCGCACACATGGCAATTGCCATTGCGACAGCTTTGCGGGCATTCATAGCCCAGGCGACGTGCGCCATCGAGAATCCGCTCGCCGGGCTGAATCTCCAGCACTGCTCCGGAGGGCTGCAAAGTTACACGCATCAATCTATTCCTAACTGATTCCAGATGGCATCGATCCGCTGGGTCACGGCGTCGTCCTTGACGATCACCCGGCCCCACTCGCGCGTGGTTTCGCCAGGCCATTTGTGAGTGGCGTCGAGCCCCATCTTCGAGCCCAGGCCAGACACTGGCGAAGCGAAGTCGAGGTAATCGATCGGCGTGTTTTCGATCATCACCGTGTCGCGCTTGGGGTCCATGCGCGTGGTGATGGCCCAGATCACGTCGTTCCAGTCCCGTGCGTTGATATCGTCATCGGTGACGATAACGAACTTGGTGTACATGAACTGTCGCAAAAACGACCAGACACCGAGCATTACCCGCTTGGCATGCCCCGGGTACGACTTCTTCATGGTCACGACGGCCATGCGGTACGAGCAGCCTTCAGGCGGCAGGTAGAAGTCAGTGATTTCCGGAAACTGCTTCTGCAGGATCGGCACGAATACTTCGTTGAGCGCCACGCCGAGGATCGCCGGTTCATCCGGTGGACGACCGGTGTAGGTGCTGTGATAAATCGGCTTGATGCGATGGGTAATGCGCTCGACGGTGAACACCGGGAAGCTATCGACTTCGTTGTAGTAACCGGTGTGGTCGCCGTACGGCCCTTCATCAGCCATCTCGCCTGGATGGATCACGCCCTCCAGAATGATTTCGGCAGTGGCGGGCACTTGCAGGTCGTTGCCGCGGCATTTCACCAGTTCGGTACGGTTGCCACGCAACAGGCCGGCGAAGGCGTATTCGGAGAGGCTGTCCGGCACCGGGGTCACGGCACCAAGAATGGTCGCGGGATCGGCACCCAGCGCTACGGAGACCGGGAACGGTTGGCCTGGATGCTTCTCGCACCACTCGCGGTAATCCAGCGCACCGCCACGATGGCTGAGCCAGCGCATGATGACTTTATTGCGACCGATCACCTGTTGACGGTAGATGCCGAGGTTCTGCCGGTCCTTGTTCGGCCCCTTGGTAACGGTCAGGCCCCAGGTGATCAATGGCGCGACATCGCCCGGCCAGCAGGTTTGCACGGGCAACTTCGCCAGGTCGACGTCGTCGCCTTCGATGACCACTTCCTGGCAGATCGCGTCTTTGACGACCTTGGGTGCCATCGAGATGATCTTGCGGAAGATCGGCAGCTTTGACCACGCGTCTTTCAGGCCCTTCGGCGGCTCAGGCTCCTTGAGGAACGCCAGCAACTTGCCGATCTCGCGCAGTTCGCTGACCGCTTCGGCGCCCATGCCCAGCGCAACGCGCTCGGGGGTGCCGAACAGGTTGCCCAGGACGGGAATGTCGAAACCGGTCGGTTTCTCGAAAAGCAGGGCCGGACCCTTGGCGCGCAAGGTGCGGTCGCAGACCTCTGTCATTTCGAGCACTGGGGACACCGGAACCTGGATGCGCTTGAGTTCACCGCGCTTTTCCAGCCCGCTGATAAAGTCGCGCAAGTCGCGATACTGCATGCGTGAGCCTCGTGTTGGCCGTGGCGTTCGGGGGCAGGCAGTTTAGCGCCGAACCCCGCGGTTCAGAACAGCGAACTGCCTGTTGATCAAAATTCAGATAGCAAAAAGCCGGGTTTCCCCGGCTTTTTGCTGGTCTATCGACTTACTTGCGCTTCATCGACAGGAAGAACTCATCGTTGGTCTTGGTCGTTTTCAGCTTGTCGACCAGGAACTCGATGGCAGCCACTTCATCCATCGGGTGCAGCAGCTTGCGCAGAATCCACATGCGCTGCAGCTCGTCGTCGGCGGTCAGCAGCTCTTCGCGACGGGTACCCGAACGGTTGATGTTGATGGCCGGGAACACACGCTTCTCGGCGATACGACGATCCAGAGGCAGCTCCATGTTGCCGGTGCCTTTGAATTCCTCGTAGATCACTTCGTCCATCTTCGAGCCGGTTTCAACCAGCGCGGTGGCGATGATGGTCAGCGAGCCGCCTTCTTCGATGTTGCGCGCAGCACCGAAGAAACGCTTCGGTTTCTCCAGGGCGTGGGCATCGACACCACCGGTCAGTACCTTGCCGGAGCTCGGGATAACGGTGTTGTAGGCACGAGCCAGACGGGTGATGGAGTCGAGCAGGATCACCACGTCCTTCTTGTGTTCGACCAGGCGTTTGGCCTTCTCGATCACCATTTCGGCAACCTGCACGTGGCGGGTTGGCGGCTCGTCGAACGTCGAGGCAACCACTTCGCCGCGCACGGTGCGCTGCATTTCGGTCACTTCTTCCGGACGTTCGTCGATCAGCAGCACGATCAGATGAACTTCAGGGTTGTTGCGCGCGATGTTCGCCGCGATGTTCTGCAGCATGATCGTCTTGCCCGCTTTCGGCGGGGCAACGATCAGACCGCGCTGGCCTTTACCGATAGGGGCGCACAGGTCGATGACGCGACCGGTCAAGTCTTCGGTGGAACCGTTACCGGCTTCCATCTTCATGCGCACGTTCGGGAACAGCGGGGTCAGGTTCTCGAAGAGAATCTTGTTTTTCGCGTTTTCCGGACGGTCGAAGTTGATCGTGTCGACCTTGAGCAGCGCGAAATAACGCTCGCCTTCCTTTGGAGGGCGGATCTTGCCAACGATGGTGTCACCGGTGCGCAAGTTGAAGCGACGGATCTGGCTCGGGGAGACATAGATGTCATCAGGACCGGCGAGATAGGAAGCGTCAGCGGAGCGCAGGAAGCCGAAGCCGTCCTGGAGAATCTCCAGCACGCCATCACCGGAGATTTCCTCACCGCTTTTAGCGTGCTTCTTGAGCAGGGAGAAAATCACGTCCTGCTTGCGCGAACGGGCCATATTTTCTATGCCCATCTGTTCGGCCAATTCGAGCAGTTCGGTAATCGGCTTTTGCTTGAGTTCAGTCAGATTCATATAGGAATGACGTAATCATTTATGGAGGGGGGAAATTAAGCTTTTGGCTTAATGAGGCCGCGCCGCGGAGAAGGCGACAGGATCGCGTACTTATTCGAAAAGGAGAGCGTCGGCGACGGCTAGCAGGGGGCACTGGAGAAACCAGCGCGGGGCCGAATGTAACACCTGAATTTCGGAGCGTCTAGCCCCGGACAACGAAAAAGGCCCCGCAAATTGCGGGGCCTTTCTTGAAACGCTACAACGACACTTAGATGTTGGCGTCGAGGAAAGCCGCCAATTGCGACTTCGACAGGGCGCCGACCTTGGTCGCTTCAACGTTGCCGTTCTTGAACAGCATCAGGGTCGGGATACCACGCACGCCGTGCTTTGCAGGGGTTTCCTGGTTTTCGTCGATGTTCAGTTTGGCAACGGTCAGCTTGCCTTTGTAGGTCTCGGCAATTTCGTCCAGAACAGGAGCGATCATTTTGCAAGGGCCGCACCACTCAGCCCAGTAGTCGACCAGTACAGCGCCTTCAGCCTTGAGTACGTCGGCCTCGAAGCTAGCGTCGCTAACGTGTTTGATAAGATCGCTGCTCATGGAATTCTCCAGGGTTGTAAGCAAAAAAACGTGGCCCATCATAGCTGCCCTTCCCGTGTTCAGGAAGCCGCAGTTGATTGAGTCTCGCTATGGTGGCCCATGAATATGGGTATGGCTCAGGCTTGATCAAGGGCAGGAGCGAGTAAGCAACGCCAAGCTCGGATGAACGGTATTTGCGTATTCCCAAGGCGAAGCCACCAGCCCCAAGTAAGGTCGGCGAACTCCAGACATGCGCCACGAAAGTGCGAAAAAGACGATCCGCAGAAGCCCTCGCCTCGTAAAAGCGTGCCTGAGGTCACGCTGATCATTGTTGGCATACCCCGTGCTCAGTGCATGGCAGAAGACATTTCAGCCAGTTCGGAGCTTTGCCCAATGACCCAGCGTTACAGCCTCCTCATCAAAGCCCTGTTTGCCAGCCTGATGCTGAGCCAGGCACCCGCCCACGCCGACGGTTTGGAGGATGTGGTCAAGCGCGGCGTTCTCAAGGTCGCCGTGCCCCAAGACTTCCCACCTTTCGGCTCGGTCGGCCCGGATATGAAACCCCGTGGCCTGGATATTGACACCGCGAAACTGTTGGCCGACCAGCTCAAGGTCAAGCTTGAACTGACACCGGTCAACAGCACCAACCGCATCCCCTTCCTCACCACCGGCAAGGTCGACCTGGTGATCTCCAGCCTCGGCAAGAACCCGGAACGGGAAAAAGTCATCGATTTCTCCCGGGCTTACGCGCCGTTCTACCTTGCCGTGTTCGGCCCACCAGACGCTGACATCAAAGGCCTGGACGACCTCAAGGGCAAAACCATCAGCGTCACCCGTGGCGCCATCGAAGACATCGAGCTGACCAAGGTTGCCCCTGAAGGCGTGACCATCAAGCGCTTCGAAGACAACAACTCGACCATCGCCGCCTATCTGGCGGGCCAGGTCGACCTGATTGCCAGCGGCAACGTGGTGATGGTCGCAATCAGCGAGAAAAGCCCGAAACGCGTACCGGCTCTGAAAGTGAAGCTCAAGGATTCGCCGGTGTACGTAGGCATCAACAAGAACGAGCCGGCGCTACTGGACAAGGTCAACCAGATCCTCGTCAGCGCCAAAAGCGATGGCGCGCTGGAGAAGAACGCCCTGACCTGGCTGAAAGAACCACTGCCGGCCGACCTCTGACTCGGCGCGCAGGAGACTCGCTATGGCTTATCAGTTCGATTTTTTGCCGGTGGTAAACAACACCGATTTGTTGATGCGTGGTGCGTTGTTCACCCTTGAGCTGACAGCCATCGGCGCTGTGCTGGGGGTGGGTCTGGGTATCCTTGGAGCGCTGGTGCGGGCGTGGAACATCCGTCCGTTCGCGGGCATTTTCGCGGTTTACGTCGAATTGATCCGCAATACGCCGTTTCTGGTGCAGCTGTTTTTCATCTTCTTCGGCCTGCCATCCCTGGGTGTGCAGATCTCCGAATGGCAGGCAGCCGTGCTGGCGATGGTGATCAACCTCGGCGCCTATTCCACCGAAATCATCCGAGCCGGCATCCAGGCGATCCCCCGTGGCCAACTGGAAGCTGCCGCAGCCTTGGCAATGACCCGCTTCGAAGCCTTTCGCCACGTGGTGCTGCTGCCCGCACTGAGCAAAGTCTGGCCGGCCCTGAGCAGCCAGATCATCATCGTCATGCTGGGCTCGGCGGTGTGCTCGCAGATTGCCACTGAAGAATTGAGCTTCGCGGCCAATTTCATTCAATCACGCAATTTCCGCGCCTTTGAAACCTACGCCCTGACCACGTTGCTTTACCTGTGCATGGCGCTGCTGATCCGCCAATTGCTGAACTGGATCGGTCACCGTTTGATTGCGAGGAGCAGCCGATGAGCGATTTCACCTTCTGGGACATCGTGCGCAACCTGCTCATGGGCTTGCAATGGACGCTGGCGCTGTCGCTAGTGGCTTTCATTGGCGGCGCACTGATCGGCTTGCTGATCATGGTCATGCGTATCTCGAACAACAACCTGCCGCGCCACTTCGCGCGTACGTACATCGAGTTGTTCCAGGGCACGCCGCTATTGATGCAGCTGTTCCTGGTGTTCTTTGGCGTGGCGCTGGCGGGTATCGAAATTTCACCATGGATGGCGGCGGCGATCGCGTTAACCCTGTTCACGAGTGCTTATTTGGCGGAGATCTGGCGCGGTTGCGTGGAGTCGATCCCCAACGGCCAGTGGGAAGCCTCGGCGAGCCTGGCACTCAACCCGCTGGAGCAATTGCGTTACGTAATCCTGCCGCAGGCATTGCGCATCGCCGTGGCTCCGACCGTGGGCTTCTCGGTACAAGTGGTCAAAGGCACCGCCGTGACCTCGATCATCGGCTTTACAGAGCTGACCAAGACCGGCGGCATGCTCG
Organism: Pseudomonas putida; assembly: GCF_050990305.1. Taxonomy (GTDB): domain Bacteria; phylum Pseudomonadota; class Gammaproteobacteria; order Pseudomonadales; family Pseudomonadaceae; genus Aquipseudomonas; species Aquipseudomonas putida_AH. Next base: position 6,356,341 of record NZ_CP158817.1, read on the forward strand.
CCAACGCCACCTTTGAACCCTTCATGGTCTACGGCCTCGTGGCGCTTGGTTACTTCCTGCTCTGCTACCCCTTGTCCCTCAGTGCGCGCTACCTCGAAAGGAAACTGCATGCCTCTGCTTAGAATTTCCGCCCTGCATAAGTACTACGGCGACCATCATGTGCTCAAAGGCATCGACCTGAGCGTCGAGGAAGGCCAGGTGGTGGCGATCATCGGACGCAGCGGCTCGGGCAAATCCACCTTGTTGCGCACGCTTAACGGTCTGGAATCGATCAACGATGGCGTCATCGAGGTCGATGGCGAATACCTCGACGCCGCCCGCGCCGATCTGCGCAGCCTGCGGCAGAAAGTCGGCATGGTGTTCCAGCAGTTCAATCTGTTTCCGCACCTGACCGTGGGCGAGAACGTCATGCTCGCACCGCAAGTGGTGCAAAAAGTCCCAAAAGCCCAGGCTGCCGAACGGGCACGACAAATGTTGGAGCGGGTCGGGCTGGGGGAGAAATTCGATGCCTTCCCGGATCGGCTGTCCGGCGGCCAGCAGCAACGCGTGGCAATTGCCCGGGCGTTGGCGATGTCACCCAAGGTGTTGCTGTGCGATGAAATCACCTCGGCCCTGGACCCTGAGTTGGTCAACGAGGTGCTGAGTGTGGTGCGGCAACTGGCCAAAGAAGGCATGACGCTGATCATGGTCACCCATGAAATGCGTTTCGCCCGGGAGGTTGGGGATAAGTTGGTGTTCATGCATCAGGGGTTGGTGCATGAGGTGGGCGACCCCAAAGCGTTGTTTGCCAATCCCCGAACGGCGGAGCTGGCTAATTTCATTGGCTCCGTGGAGGCGAAGGCCTGAAGCCCCCTTCGCGGGCAAGCCTCGCTCCTACAGGTGTAACACGGTTCCGTAGGAGCGAGGCTTGCCCGCGAAGGGGCCAATGCCAACACTACAAATCCGCCCCGCGATAAAAGATCGCAGCCTTCGGCAGCTCCTACGCGTTGGCGGCAGCCTGTGATCGTGGCACGATGTCGAGGTTATCGACCGAGACCCCCTGACCATGCCGCAATCCCAAGCCAAGAATCTGTCCCTGATCGCCGCAATCGACCTGGGCTCCAACAGCTTTCACATGGTCGTGGCCAAGGCCCAGAACGGCGAAATCCGTATTCTCGAGCGTCTCGGGGAAAAGGTTCAGCTGGCCGCTGGCATCGATGAAGAGCGTCGCCTGAGCGAAGAATCCATGCAGCGCGGGCTCGATTGCCTGAAACGTTTCGCCCAACTGATCAACGGTATGCCATTGGGCGCCGTGCGGATCGTAGGCACCAACGCCCTGCGTGAAGCCCGCAACCGTGCCGATTTCATTCACCGCGCCGAAGAAATCCTCGGCCATGACGTAGAAGTCATCTCCGGCCGCGAAGAAGCCCGTCTGATTTACCTCGGCGTGTCCCACACCCTTGCCGATACCCCCGGCAAGCGCCTGGTCGCCGACATCGGCGGCGGCAGTACCGAATTCATCATCGGCCAGCGCTTTGAACCGCTGCTGCGCGAAAGCCTGCAAATGGGCTGCGTCAGTTATACCCAACGCTATTTCAAAGACGGCAAGATCACCCCGGCCCGCTATGCCCAGGCATATACCGCAGCGCGACTGGAGATCATGAGCATCGAACACGCCCTGCACCGCCTGACCTGGGACGAAGCCATCGGCTCCTCGGGCACCATCCGCGCCATCGGCCTGGCGCTGAAGGCCGGCGGCCACGGCACCGGCGAGGTGAATTCCGAAGGTTTGGCCTGGCTCAAGCGCAAGCTAATCAAGCTCGGCGACATCGAGAAAATCGACTTCGAAGGCATCAAGCCCGACCGTCGGGCGATCTTCCCCGCCGGCCTGGCGATTCTCGAAGCCATCTTCGACGCCCTCGAACTCAAACGCATGGACCATTGCGAAGGCGCGCTACGCGAAGGCGTGCTTTACGACCTGCTGGGCCGCCATCACCATGAAGACGTACGCGAACGCACCCTCACCTCGCTGATGGAGCGCTACCACGTCGACCTGGAACAAGCCGCCCGGGTGGAACGCAAAGCCCTGCATGCCTTTGATCAAGTGGCCAAGGATTGGGACCTGGAAGATGAAGACGGCCTCTGGCGCGAACGGCTGGGCTGGGCGGCCAAGGTCCATGAAGTGGGGCTGGACATCGCCCACTATCAGTACCACAAGCACGGCGCCTACCTGATCGAGCACTCGGACCTCGCCGGCTTCTCCCGCGAAGACCAACTGATGCTCGCGCTGTTGGTGCGCGGCCACCGCCGCAACATTCCCAAGGACAAGTTCGCCGAATTCGACGAGGACGGCATCAAGCTGATTCGTCTGTGCGTGCTGCTGCGCTTCGCCATCCTGTTCCACCACATTCGCGGCACTCAAGCCATGCCTCAGGTCGAACTGAACGCCAATGGCAACTGCCTGGAGGTGGTGTTCCCGGAAAAATGGCTGGACGACAACCAACTGACCCAGGCCGACTTCGCCAACGAAGCGGAATGGCTCACCCGTGTCGATATCGTCCTGAGCGTACGCTGAAGCCTGTAAGAGCTGCCGCAAGCTGCGATCTTTTGATCTTGCTTTTAAAAATCAAAAGATCGCAGCCTCGTTGCACTCGACAGCTCCTACAAGGGTTCTAGGACTGTTTGCGGAATTTGTGGCCGGCTATAAGCACTGTAGGAGCTGCCGCAGGCTGCGATCTTTTGATTGGCTTGTAAGGGCAAGATCAAAAGATCGCAGCCTGCGGCAGCTCCTACAGGGGCATGATTTTCAGTCTGGCGAAAACAAAAATGGCGATCCGAGGGATCGCCATTTTTATTGCCCGGTGCTTTAACGCACGGTAAGAATCGGACTGCCCAACCGCTCCAGCAAGGTCGCCTGGGCGCTGCGCGGGTTCTGGTTGCCGGTCGGCGTGTTACGGATGTAGCGACCGTCCGACTGCAGGCTCCAGCTGTGGGTGTTATCGGTGAGATACAGCTCCAGCTCTTTCTTGACCCGCATGATCAGCTTCTTGCCTTCCACCGGGAAGCAAGTCTCGACACGCTTGTCGAGGTTGCGCTCCATCCAGTCGGCGCTGGACAGGAACATCTGTTCATCACCGCCGTTGAGGAAGTAGAAGACCCGGGTGTGTTCCAGGAAGCGACCGATGATCGAGCGCACGTGAATGTTGTGGGAAACCCCGGCAATCCCCGGCCGCAGGCAGCACATGCCACGCACCACCAGGTCGATGCGCACGCCTGACTGGCTGGCCTTGTACAGCGCGCGGATGATCTTCGGATCGGTCAGCGAGTTGAACTTGGCAATGATGTGCGCCGGTTTGCCATCGAGGGCGAACTGCGTCTCGCGGGCAATCATGTCGAGCATGCCCTTTTTCAGGGTGAACGGCGCATGCAGCAGCTTCTTCATGCGCAGCGTCTTGCCCATGCCGATCAACTGACTGAACAGTTTGCCGACGTCTTCGCACAACGCATCGTCGGAGGTCAGCAGGCTGTAGTCGGTGTACAGGCGGGCGTTGCCAGCGTGGTAGTTACCAGTCCCCAGGTGCGCATAACGCACGATCTCGCCGGCCTCGCGACGCAGGATCAGCATCATCTTGGCGTGAGTCTTGAAGCCGACCACGCCGTAGATCACTACCGCACCGGCCGCTTGCAGGCGGCTGGCCAGTTGCAGGTTGGACTCCTCGTCGAACCGCGCTCGCAGCTCGATGACGGCGGTCACTTCCTTGCCGTTACGCGCGGCATCCACCAACGCATCGACGATTTCCGAGTTGGCCCCGGAGCGGTACAGGGTCTGGCGCACTGCCAGAACATGTGGGTCTTTCGCGGCCTGACGCAGCAAGTCGACCACTGGGGTGAACGATTCAAACGGGTGCAGCAACAGGATGTCCTGCTTGCTGATCACGCTGAAAATGTTTTCGCTGTTTTGCAGCAGCTTCGGGATCTGCGGGGTGAACGGCATGTATTGCAGATCGCGCTGGCTGTCGAGGCCGGTGATGCTGAACAGACGCGTCAGGTTCACCGGACCATTGACCTGATACAGCTCGGTCTCGCCCAGGTTGAATTGCTTGAGCAGGTAATCCGACAGGTGTTTCGGGCACGTATCGGCCACTTCCAGACGTACCGCGTCGCCATAGCGCCGGGAGAACAACTCGCCGCGCAGGGCGCGAGCCAAGTCTTCGACGTCTTCGGAGTCCAGTGCCAGGTCGGCGTTACGGGTCAGGCGGAACTGATAGCAGCCCTTGACCTTCATGCCCTGGAACAGGTCATCGGCGTGGGCGTGGATCATCGACGACAGGAACACGTAGTTATCGCCAGCGCCGCCGACTTCTTCCGGCACTTTGATGATACGAGGCAACAGGCGCGGTGCCGGGATGATCGCCAGACCGGAGTCGCGACCGAAGGCGTCGATGCCCTCGAGCTCGACGATGAAGTTCAGGCTCTTGTTCACCAGCAACGGGAACGGGTGCGTCGGGTCGAGGCCGATCGGGGTGATGATCGGGGCGATTTCGTCGCGGAAGTAGCGGCGGACCCAGGTTTTCAGCTTGGCCGTCCAGTGCCGGCGACGGATGAAGCGCACCTGATGCTTTTCCAGCTCCGGCAACAGAATGTCATTGAGGATCGCGTACTGGCGGTCGACATGACCATGTACCAGCTCGCTGATGCGCGCCAGGGCCTGATGCGGCTGCAGGCCGTCGGCGCCGGCCTGTTCACGGGCGAAGGTAATCTGCTTCTTCAGGCCGGCAACGCGAATTTCGAAGAACTCGTCCAGGTTGCTGGAGAAGATCAACAGAAACTTCAGTCGCTCCAGCAATGGGTAGGACTCGTCCAGCGCCTGTTCCAGCACGCGGATGTTGAATTGCAGTTGAGACAGCTCGCGATGAATGTACAGGCTGCTGTCATCCAAGCCGGGGATGGCAATCGCCGCCGGTGCCGCCGCAGCGGCCTCGGTGACCACCGCAGGCGGAGCCGGTTCGAGCTCCGGCGGGGTCTCGTCGATTTGCTCCACAATCGGCTGAGCTTCTTTTACGGCAACTTCAGTGAGTACTTCGGTATTCATCGAATGTTCCTGGGAGGGCTATTTTTGCTCTCGTAACAATTGAGCTGCGCGAACGGCAAAGTACGTCAGGATGCCATCAGCGCCTGCGCGTTTAAAAGCGGTCAGGGATTCGAGAATAACCCCTTCGCTCAACCAGCCATTCTGGATCGCCGCCATGTGCATCGCGTACTCGCCGCTGACTTGATAAACAAAAGTCGGCACTTTGAATGCTTCTTTGACCCGGCAAAGGATGTCCAGATACGGCATGCCTGGCTTGACCATGACCATGTCTGCACCTTCTGACAAGTCCGCCGCCACTTCGTGCAGGGCTTCGTTGCTGTTGGCCGGGTCCATTTGATAGGAGGCCTTGTTGGCCTTGCCCAGGTTCAGCGCCGAGCCGACCGCATCGCGGAACGGACCGTAATAGGCGCTGGCGTACTTCGCCGAGTAGGCCATGATCCGCACATTGACGTGCCCGGCCACTTCGAGGGCTTCGCGGATCGCCTGGATGCGACCGTCCATCATGTCCGAAGGCGCCACGACCTGGGCACCGGCTTCGGCATGGGACAAGGCTTGCTTGACCAGTGCGTCGACGGTGATGTCATTCTGCACATAGCCTTCTTCGTCGAGAATGCCGTCCTGACCGTGGGTGGTGAACGGGTCGAGCGCGACGTCAGTGATCACACCCAACTCAGGGAACTGCGCGCGCAGGGCGCGGGTGGCGCGCTGGGCAATGCCTTCAGGGTTCCAGGCTTCGGCAGCATCCAGCGACTTGAGGCCCATAGGCGTCACCGGGAACAGCGCCAGCGCCGGAATCCCCAATTCGACCCACTTGGCCGCTTCTTCCAGCAACAGATCGATGGTCAGGCGTTCGACGCCCGGCATCGACGCCACCGCTTCGCGACGGTTTTCACCGTCCAGCACGAACACCGGCAAAATCAGGTCATCGACGGTCAGCACGTTTTCACGGACCAGTCGACGCGAGAAATCGTCACGGCGGTTGCGGCGCAGGCGGGTTGCAGGGAACAAACGGTTGGCGGGGGTAAAGCTCACGGCAGACTCCTGAGCCCGCGCGTACGGGCGAGCGTGACAGTTATAAGCGGCCATTATGACGAACAGATGACAGTTGTGTGCATCCCGCGACATGTAGCCGCATTCCATTGTCCTTGTAGGAATTGTTCACGTCGAGACACATTTGGACACTTTCCTGAATGTGTACGAAGGGTTAGGCTGCGCGTTCATTTCGCCAGCACCCAGACAATGCTCCAACAATTTCTGCATGACTTCGGCTACTTTGCCCTGTTCCTCGGCACGTTTTTCGAAGGCGAAACCATCCTGGTACTCGCAGGCTTCCTCGCGTTCCGTGGATACATGGACCTCAACCTGGTAGTGGTCGTGGCGTTCTTCGGCAGCTATGCCGGCGATCAGCTGTGGTACTTCCTGGGGCGCAAACACGGGCGCAAGCTGCTGGCTCGCAAACCCCGCTGGCAGTTGATGGGTGACCGGGCGCTGGAACATATCCGCAAGCACCCGGACATCTGGGTTCTGAGTTTCCGCTTTGTCTACGGCCTGCGCACGGTGATGCCGGTGGCGATCGGCCTGTCGGGCTACCCGCCGGGCCGTTACCTATTGCTCAACGGGATTGGCGCGGCGATCTGGGCCACCGCACTGGCGGCGGCGGCCTATCACTTCGGCGCGGTGCTCGAAGGCATGCTCGGCAGCATCAAGAAGTATGAGCTGTGGGTGCTCGGCGCCCTGCTCGTCCTCGGCCTGGGCCTGTGGCTACGCCGACGCTTCAAGAATGCGCGCCTGGCCAAACAGGTTTATGCCGACGAGCAGAAAGCCCGGCAGGCCAGTGATCCTAAGACACCAGCCGAGTGAAACGGTTTCTGCAGCAGTAGAGACCGATACCACTGAGCAAGCTGTAGCTGAGCAGGCCGACCCAGCCCACCGCGCTGGCCGGCCACAGCCCCACCACCGGCGCCAGCCAGACCAGCGGCACGTTCGATGCCAGCCGCAACAGTTCCAGCTTCAACGCCCACGGGCGATTCTCCAGGGCCACGCCTAGCACGAACAATCCCAACGCCACCGTGCCCCAGCCGAGTACCAGCGCGGGGGCCGACAGCTGCGGCTCCAGATTCATCAAATAGCTGCCCAGCGCGATGTAGACGCAGAACTGCAACGCCACATACCACAACTGACGTGCGTCCAGCGGCACCTCGAACTTGCGGAATTGGCTCAGGTCCGGCTTGTTCATCGGGTATTTTGCCGCCACGTCTGCTGGCCGCCAGCCGGTGCGCATGAACCAGATCCGCAGCTTGTCCCAGATGCTTTCGGTCCGCCGCGCATCCGCCCACAACTGCGCGTAGAACTGCACATTGGCCCAGATCGGGTTCCAGCTCGCCAGCGGTGTGGTCACGCCGAAAATCACCGGCTCGTTGTCGTCTTCTTCCTGAAACGAGCCGAACAGACGGTCCCAAACAATGAACACGCCGCCGTAGTTGCGATCCATGTAGAGAGCGTTCTGCGCATGGTGAGCTCGATGATTGGACGGCGTAACGAAGAACCACTCGAACCAGCCGAGCTTGGGGATGTGCCGGGTGTGCACCCAGAACTGATACAGCAGGTTCAGCGCGGCAACGCTGACAAACACCACCAGCGGCACACCAGCCACGGCCATGGGCAGGTAGAAGATCCAGCTCAACAGAAACCCGGTGCTGGTCTGGCGCAACGCCGTGGAGAGGTTGTAGTCCTCGCTTTGGTGATGCACCGAATGCGCGGCCCAGAGAATATTGCGTTCGTGGCCCATGCGGTGCAGCCAGTAATAGCAGAAGTCATAGAAGATGAAGGCGAACACCCACACCCATACGCTGTCGGCCGAGAGTTCGAGCAGTGCCAGATGCTTGAGCGCGAATGCATAGGTCACCAGCCCCACGCCCTTGGTCAAAAGACCCGTGGTGGTCGACAGCACGCCGGTGCTGATGCTGTTGATCGCGTCCGCTACCCGATAATTGCTGACCCCGCGCCAACGGTCGGCCAGCAATTCGACGGCTATCAACACAAAGAAAAACGGCACCGCATACAGAATGAAGTCCATGACGCGCCCTGATCGGAATCCTGAGGACAGATGCTATGTGTAGCCGCGAATTAACCCTATGGCAACGAGTGACAAATTAGTGGACATTTAACGCCATGAATCTGGAGAAACGCCCATGAGCAAAAAAGTTGCAGTGATCCTTTCCGGTTGTGGTGTGTATGACGGCGCCGAGATCTACGAAAGCGTGATTACCCTGCTGCGCCTGGACCAGCGTGGCGCGCAGGTGCAGTGTTTCGCACCGAATATTGCGCAGTTGCACGTGATCAATCACCTGACGGGCGAAGAAATGCCCGAATCGCGCAATGTGCTGGTGGAGTCGGCGCGCATTGCCCGCGGCGAGATCAAGGATATTCGCGAGGCGGATGCCGAGGATTTCGATGCGCTGATCATCCCCGGCGGTTTTGGATCGGCCAAGAACCTTTCCAACTTCGCCATCGAAGGCACTGCCTGCACCGTGCAACCGGAGGTCTTGGCCTTGACCGAAGCCTTTGCCGAATCCGGCAAGCCGGTCGGCCTGATCTGCATTTCGCCGGCTCTGGCGGCCAAGATCTATGGTCCGGGCGTGACCTGCACCATCGGCAACGACGCCGGCACCGCCGCGGCGTTGAACAAGATGGGCGCCACCCACCAGGATTGCGCAGTGAGCGACATCGTCGAAGACAAGGCGCGCAAACTGGTCAGCACCCCGGCGTACATGCTGGCTCAATCGATCAGCGAGGCCGCGTCAGGCATCAACAAACTGGTCGACCGCGTGCTCGAACTGACCCACGAAAACGACGCGTAAATCAAAAGATCGCAGCCTGCGGCAGCTCCTACATGGATCGGTGTAGGAGCTGCCGCAGGCTGCGATCTTTTTAGGGTTTGCGACTCAGCCTTGTAAGAATCCGATCCAACGCATTGGCAAACGCCTGCTTCTCACGCTCGCCAAACGGTGCCGGCCCGCCACTGACCTGCCCCTGCTCACGCAAGTCGGCAAACAAATTACGCACCGCCAGCCGATCGCCCATGTTCTGCGCATCGAATTCCTTGCCTCGCGGGTCCAGCGCCGCTACGCCCTTTTTCACCAGTCGATCCGCCAATGGCACATCACTGCAGATCACCAGCTCGCCGGGTACTGCGTGTTCGACGAGATAGTCGTCCGCCGCGTCCGGGCCGCTTGGCACCACAATCAGTTTGACCAGAGCCAGTGCTGGCTTGATTTGCGGCTGGCCGGCCACCAGCACTACCTCGAACTGGCGCTTGAGGGCGAACTTCACCACCAGATCCTTCGCTGCCCGGGGGCAGGCGTCGGCATCGATCCATACGCGCATCAAATTTTCCTCTGTTGAAAAGCTTCGCGGGCAAGCCTCGCTCCTACGGTTAAGCGTCGCACACACCATGGTGTGTCACCACAAAACCCGTAGGAGCGAGGCTTGCCCGCGAATGTGAGCGAAGCGAATGCTGTTAAGCCGCAACCCGCTGTTTTTCAGCCAACCGACTACGGCCATACAGCACGACGATCGCAATGATCGCCACCGCCTGCGCACTCAACGAATACGCATCGGCATGAATCCCCAGCCAATCGAATTCAAAGAACGGCACCGGCCGCGTACCGAAGATCCCCGCTTCTTGCAGTGCCTTAACGCCATGCCCGGCGAACACCACCGACAACGCGCAGAGCAGACCAGCGTTGATACTGAAGAACAACGCCAACGGCAATTTTGCCGAGCCGCGCAGAATCACCCACGCCAGACCCACCAGCAGCACCAGCGCCGTCGCCCCACCAGCCAGCACCGCGTTGTGGCCAGCAGGACCCGCCTGCAACCACAGGGTCTCGTAGAACAGGATCACCTCGAACAGCTCGCGATACACCGAGAAGAACGCCAGGATCGCAAACCCGAAACGTCCGCCGCCGCCCACCAGGCTGCTTTTGATGTAGTCCTGCCAGGCGGCGGCATGACGACGATCGTGCATCCACACGCCCAGCCACAGCACCATGACGCTGGCGAACAGCGCCGTCGCGCCTTCCAACAACTCGCGCTGCGAACCGCTGACATCAATCACATACGCCGCCAGCGCCCAGGTCCCCAAGCCGGCCAACAGTGCCAGGCCCCAGCCGACGTTGACGCTGCGCACCGCCGATTGCTGGCCGGTGTTGCGCAGGAACGCCAGGATTGCCGCCAGCACCAAGATCGCTTCCAAGCCTTCGCGCAGCAGAATCAACAGACCGGAAATGAAGCTCAGGGACCAGCTCAAGCCATCGCTGCCCAGCAAACCAGCAGAGGTCTTGAGCTTGGCCTTGGCCGCGTCCAGACGCTGCTCGACCTGATCAATCGGCAGGCCATCTTGCAACGACTGCCGATAGGCCATCAGCGACTTTTCAGTGTCCTTGCGCACGTTGGTGTCGACGTTATCGAGAGAACTTTCGACCAGTTCAAAGCCTTCCAAATAGGCCGCTACCGACAGGTCGTAGGCTTGATCGTGGTCACCGGCACGGTAGGCGGCGACACTCTTGTCCAGCGTCGCAGCGGTGTAGTCGAGCAACTGCGCCGGGCCACGCTTGACCTGTGGCGGTTGTGCCCGCTGTGCGCGGAAGATCGCGAGGGCCTGCGGACCATCGGCGGCCTGCACCTCGGCCGGGGTCTGGCGGGCCAGATCGGCGATGTTGTAGACCTTGTCGCCGGCGGCAGTCGCGGGATCGGCGCTGAAGCTGGCGATATAGGTGGCCAGGTCCCAGCGCTGACGGTCATCCAGTTGATCGGCGAAAGCCGGCATGTCAGTCCCTTCAACACCCAGCCCCAGGGTGCTGTAGATCGCATACAGACTCAGGTGATCCATTCGCGCGTTGTCGCGCAGATTGGCCGGTGGCGGCGTCAGCCCCACGCCCGCCGGGCCGTCACCGGCGCCGGTATCGCCATGGCACACCGAACAGTGCTGTGTGTAAAGCGGCGCGCCACGGGTCGGGTCCGGGGTAATGATCGGCGCCTGGCTCACTTCATAGGCCACAGCCAGTTTCGCCCCCAGCTGCCGCGCCTGACGGGCGACATCCGCACCGTCCTGGCGATCAGTGATTGCCCCGCGAAGCGTGGTGATGCCCTGCTCCAACCCGACTTTTTCCGGCTTGGCCGGCATGGCACTTACCAGGCCTTGCAGCGCCTGGACGAACTCCAGTTGCTCGCGGTATTCGGACTCGTTGACGACCTTGCCTGCCCGCACCGCTTGCGGGTAGTCCGCACCGATGTAGTCGAGTAGATGCAGGGCTTGCGGTGCGCCTTCCACGGTGTCGGCCAGCAGCTTGAGACTGCATAGGGCAAACACCGGCGCGACCAGCCAGGCCAGAAAACGGGAGGGGGCAATCATGAATGAATCTCATTTGGAAATACGAAGTAACATATTGTTCCCTCTCAGTGATTTTCACTCAAGCTTTGAATGCCGTGACAAAGGGCTCGCGGCCTTTGGGAAACAAAAAAGGCGACCTGAAAAGGTCGCCTTTTTTTGTGCCGCCGGCGTTTACATCGCCGCTTTTCGCAGCGTCGCCATGAACGCCGCCGCACCGATGAACAGCCCGGCAAACGTACGGTTCATGCGTTTTTGCTGTTTAGGCGTACGCAACAGGCGCAGCACCTTGGAGGCCAGACCGGTGTATCCAGCCATGACGATCAGATCGACGCAGATCATGGTCACACCGATGATCACGTACTGGATCAGCAGCGGCGCATGCGGGTCGATGAACTGTGGCAATACCGCGAGCATGAACACCAGAGCCTTCGGGTTGCTGATGTTCACCAGAAAACCACGGAACACCAGGACCAGCGGCTTGCCGATCGGGCGGATAGCCGCCTCGTCACTCATGTCGCTGGGCAGTGCACGCCATTGCTTGATCGCGAGGTAGACCAGGTACGCAACACCGAACCACTTGATCGCATAGAAGGCGGTAGCCGATGCCGTGAGGATGGCACCCACACCGGCGCCGACGATGGCAATTTGCACGGCAAGGCCCAATTGCAGGCCCAAGGCGTTCCAGTATCCACGCCAGAAACCGTATTGCAGCCCGCTGGACATCGACGCAATCGCGCCAGCGCCCGGAGACAGACTGATCACCCAACAGGCGGCAAAAAACGCCAGCCATGTTTGAAGCTCCATCGCACACCTCGACTCAGACTCGTGACAGACATCTAAGCTAATGCGGCTTTGGGCCGATGACCACCGATTTTTTGCAGGATGTTAATTGAACCGATGAACGCCAACAGCAAAAGATCTCAGCCTTCGGCAGCTCCTACAGGAAATCACATTCCAATGTAGGAGCTGCCGAAGGCTGCGATCTTTTCTTACTTCTCAAACCCGCTGGAAGGGAATACATCCGAGCCCCGCCAACGCCGCACCGAACGCTGGAAGAACAAGCTATTGGGCACCTGCACCATGGCGCTGCCGGTACCGAGCTCTTCGGCCTCAATCAACGTGGTGTACAGCAGATTGATCGCCACCACCCGACCTTTGACGCCGGGCTTGTCGGTGGTGTCCACCAATTCGACTACATCACCGAGACGGAACGGGCCGACGGTGAAGATCAGGATGGCGCAGAGCAGATTGGAGAGCACGCTCCACATCGCGAAAAACGCCACCGCCGCGACCGCGACAAAACCGGACAATGCTGTCCAGAGCACCGTGGCAGAAACCCCGAGGCGTTCCAGTACGAAAATCAGTGCACTGCCCATGATCAGCCAGCGCAGTCCACCGCGCAGGGGCATCAGCAATTGAGGCGGAAACGGATAGCGCTCACCGAGGCGAGTCAGACCCTTGGCGACAAAACGCTGGGCGACGTAGCCGGCCAGCAAAATCAGCAGGATCTGTACACCGAGCCAGATTGGCTCGACCCACACTGCCGGCAGCGGCAGCCTGAAGGCGTCCATCAGGACAACGCCTCCAGCTCCGCCTGCATGCTTTCCAGCAGTTCCAGGGCCTCCATCCAGGCCTCTTCCAGCTCCGCCTCACGCACCTTCAGCTTGGCCTGCTCGGCCAGCAGATCACGCAACTCGTTCTTGCGCGCCGGTTCGTAGATATCGCTATCACCGAGGCTGGCATCGATTTTTGCCAGCTTCTCGTGGAGCTTGCCCAGTTCGATTTCGAGCTTGTCGGCCTCGCGCTTGTGCGGTGCCAGTTGCTGACGCAAGGCGGCCGCAGCCTGACGCTGGGCTTTCTTGTCGGTCTTGTCCGGATTAACCGGAGTGCTGCTGACCGGCGCATTGCGCTGACGGTAATCCACCAGCCAACGGGTGTAGTCTTCCAGGTCGCCGTCGAACTCTTCGACCTTGCCATCGGCCACCAGGAAAAAGTTATCCGTGGTGCTTTTGAGCAGGTGACGGTCGTGAGAGACCACCAGTACCGCACCACTGAACTCCTGCAGAGCCATGGTCAGTGCCAGGCGCATCTCCAGGTCCAAGTGGTTGGTCGGTTCGTCGAGCAGCAACAGGTTCGGTCGGTCCCAGGCGATCAACGCCAGGGCCAGACGCGCTTTCTCGCCACCGGAGAAATTCAGCACCGGCTCGTCGATCCGCGCACCGCGGAAGTCGAAGCCGCCGAGGAAATCGCGCAGGGTCTGCTCGCGCTCGGTCGGGGCCAGACGCTGCAGATGCAGCAACGGGCTGGCCTTGGCATCCAGGGAATCGAGCTGATGCTGGGCGAAGTAGCCAACGACCGTGTTCTCGCCACGGGTCAAGCGGCCGGCCAGCGGCTCAAGCTCACCGGCGAGGTTTTTGATCAGGGTCGACTTACCGGCACCGTTGGGGCCGAGCAAGCCGATCCGCGCGCCAGGTGTCAGTTGCAGCTTGACCTTCTCCAGCACGGTTTTTTCGCCATAACCCAGCCGGGCATCGGACAGGTCGATCAGCGGGCTGGATATTTTCTGCGACTCGCGGAAAACGAAGTCGAACGGCGAATCGACATGGGCGGCCGTCAGCTCTTCCATCCGCTCCAGCGCCTTGATCCGGCTCTGGGCCTGACGGGCCTTGGTGGCCTGGGCCTTGAAGCGGGCGATGTAGCTTTCCATATGCGCACGTTGCGCCTGTTGCTTCTCGTAAGCCTGCTGTTGCTGGGCCAGACGTTCGGCGCGGGCACGCTCGAAGGCGCTGTAGCCACCGCGGTACAAGGTGATCTTGCGCTGGTCGACGTGAGCCACATGATCGACCACGGCATCGAGGAAGTCGCGATCGTGGGAAATCAGCATCAAAGTGCCGGGATAGCTCTTGAGCCACTCTTCGAGCCAGATGATGGCATCGAGATCCAAGTGGTTGGTCGGTTCGTCGAGCAGCAACAGGTCCGAGGGGCACATCAATGCCTGCGCCAGGTTCAGACGCATCCGCCAGCCACCGGAGAAGTCTCCGACTTGCCGATCCATCTGCTCGTTGGTGAACCCAAGGCCGGCCAGCAGCTTGCGAGCGCGGGCATCGGCGGTATAACCGTCGGCGCTGTCGAGCTCCGAGTGCAGGCGAGCCAGTGCGGCGCCGTCATGGGCCTCTTCGGCCGCCGCCAGTTCGCGTTGCACCTGGCGCAGGCGCAGGTCGCCATCGAGCACGTAGTCGACCGCCAGGCGTTCGAGCGTGTCGACCTCCTGGCGCATATGGGCGATACGCCAGTCGGCCGGCAGGAAGCAGTCACCCGAGTCCGGGTGCAGTTCACCGCGAAGCAAGGCGAACAGGCTCGATTTGCCGGCGCCATTGGCACCGATGAGGCCGGCTTTCTGGCCGGCGTGCAGGGTCAGCTCGGCGTCTTCTAGCAGACGTTGCGGGCCACGCTGTAAAGTCAGGTTCTGAAGTCGAATCATAATGGCGGCGGAGTCTACCAGCTTCGCTCGCAACTGGCGCGAGTAGCACTATGTCCTCTGACCTGTGGAGCTTTTCCCTGTCCCTTTACGCTCGTCCAGGCGTTGAGCGTGCATGCCTGCATTTGCAGTCGACAGGCGTCAATGTGTGCCTGCTGCTGTGCGCAGCGTGGTTGGCTGAGCGGGGAGTCGCCTGCAATGAACAGCGCTTGCAGCAACTTCGCAGCACGGTCGAGCCCTGGGACGCTGGCGTCGTGCGCCCGTTGCGGGCTTTGCGTATGCAATGGAAAACCGCGGCCACTCAAGATGTCGGGCTGCATACGTTGCGTGAACAAGTGAAGGCGCTGGAACTGGAAGCCGAACGGCATCTGTTATTGCGACTGGAGCAATTGACGCAGGACTGGCCTCAGGATGAAGCCACCGATTTAGCTGTCTGGCTCGAAGATGTAGCGGCGTGTGCCCCCCACCCGGACCGCGACGCGCTGCATCAGCTGCGCGTCGCGGTATCCGGCACTTAGGAAGCGCTGGTTGGGGTGGTAGCAGAGTTCGACGGTACAACTGGCGCTGGCGCCGTGGTGGTCGTCGAGGTCGTTGCGGCCGGCGCTGGAGCGGCCGAAGTGGTTGGCGCTGGCGCTGGAGTTGCTGGCTTGGCAGCAGGTGCCGGGGTCGGCTTGGCAGCGGCGACAGGCTTTTTCACTGCGGGCTTGGCGGCTGGTTTTGCAGCGGCGGGTTTCGCAGCTGGCTTGGCAGCGGCAGGCTTGGCGGCTGGTTTCGCTGCGGCAGGTTTTGCGGCAGCTGGCTTGGCGGTCGCAGGTTTAGCGGCAGCCGTTCTTGCAGCCGGTTTTGCGGCTGGTTTTGCAGCTGGCTTGGCAGCGGTTTTAGCCGCAACCGGTTTAGCGGCCGGCTTGGCAGCAGGTTTTGCAGCGGCCGTTCTTGCAGCGGGTTTTGCTGCTGGCTTAACAGCTGGTTTGGCAGCTGCGGTTTTTGCCACGGCCGGTTTCGCGGCAGCGGTTCTGGCAGCTGGTTTTGCGGCAGCCGTTCTAGCAGTCGCAGGCTTGGCAGCAGGTTTTGCCGCAGCCGGTTTGGCAGCAGGTTTTGCTGCACTAGCAGCGACCGGTTTTTTCACCGCAGGTTTAGCGGCAGGTTTTGCTGCGGCCTTCACCGGTGCTTTGGCAACCGGTTTAGCGGCAGGCTTGGCCGGTGCTTTTGCAGCAGCCGGTTTGGCAGCGGCTTTCTTCGCAGGGGCCGCAGCAGGTTTGGCCGCACGCAGGGACAATGCCTTGCCGACAGCCTCTTGAACACGACCGACGCCCTGAGCCAGTTTCAGGCTTTCTTGAGCGTCGCGCTTGAGTTGCAGAATGTATCCACGGGTGTCCGACTGACGCGCCTTGAGGGCGTCGAGCAGGTCTTCGAGTTCCTTCACTGCGTCCTTGGCTTTGGCTTGTGCCTTGGCCTTTCCGGCTGCTGCTGCATCCTGCAATTTGGTGCGGGACTTGTGCAATTTTTCTTGCGCTTTTCCGCGCTGCTTTTCCAGCTTGGCGAGCAATTTTTCAGCATCAGCCAGCGCTTCGGAACAAGCGGTTTCCAGATGCTCGAGCAAGCTGCTCGAGAGTTGTTGGAGTAGATGCAACGGGGTATTTACAGGCTTCTTGGTGGCCGACATGGTTTACCTCCTGGCTGACGTGGGTGCGGCTCATACTAGACCTCTGCTGCTACCGCCGCTAGGGCATCTTGACAGTATCCAGAGCGTTGCGTTGCAACAGATGGAAAATCTTCTGCACTTGAACAAAAGCAGTTCACCGTTGAGTGCTTTCGCACTGGCATAATCGCCCGCATCTCAGGTCGGAGAGTGACCATGTCGCGCTACTTTTTTTTATCGCTGTGCGTGATTTTTTCCGTGGCCCAAGCCGCCGAAAAAACTTCGGAAAATGACGCCCACGATCTCGCTTACAGCTTAGGCGCAAGTCTGGGTGAACGCTTGCGCCAGGAGGTTCCCGATCTGCAACTCAAAGCGCTGGTCGAAGGATTGCAACAAGCCTATCAAGGCAAACCGCTGGCGTTGAAAGACGAGCAGATCGAACAGATTCTGACGGAACACGAAGCCCGGGTTGCCATGCAAACACCTGCACCGCAAAGCGAACGCGCTCTGGAAAACGAGCAGCGTTTTCTCGCCGAGGAAAAAGCCAAACCCGGTGTTCGTGAACTGGCGGATGGGGTGCTTCTGACGGAGTTGGCATCGGGGAATGGCGCCACAGCCGGGCCGAATGGCAAGGTACAGGTGCTGTACATCGGACGCCTTCCCGACGGCACGGTGTTCGACCAGAACAGCCAACCACAGTGGTTCAGTCTTGATAGCGTGATCAGCGGTTGGCGCAGCGCCTTGCAGAACATGCCAGTCGGCGCGAAATGGCGGCTGGTGATTCCATCGGCACAAGCCTATGGCGCCGACGGTGCCGGTGACCTGATCGAGCCGTTCACGCCACTGGTATTTGAGGTTGAATTGCGCGGCGCCGCCAGCTGATCGCGCAAATGAAAAACGGTGCGCCTTGGCGCACCGTTTTTTTGAGTCTTGCTAGAAGAACGATCAGGCCTGAACCGGATCTTCTTCCTTGTGCGCCGTGTGCAGGACTTCGATCAGGCAGTCCTCCAGTTCGAAGCGCTCGTGCAACAACCCACCCAGCTCCTTGAACTTCTCGGCGACGCATTTGCCTTCATCGCAGAGGTCGTTGAACGCGAGGAGTTTCTCGGTGATGACGTCAATGCGTGGGTAGAGGGTTTCGGCGAGTTCCAGACCACGCTTGTCGTTGAAAGCCTTGGCCTCCCCCGTCAGCTGTTCATAGATCTCGAAGTGGCCGGCAGACACGTAATCGACCAGCACGCCGCAAAACTCCTGCAAGGGTTTGCGGTTCGCAGACAATGCCTCTGGCTCGGCGCCGAGGCCATCGTATGCATCGATCAGCTCTTTGCGCTCCTGCAACCAGCGGTCAATCAGCAGGTGCACTCCACCCCAGCGTTCCTGAGCATTCTGACAACTTTCGAGCATGGTGATCTCTCTTCCCTTGTGGGTCAGCTGCTCTATGCCTGTTTGCCTCTTGATGGGCGGCCAGGCAGAGCGTCATCGAGCAACATAATTCCAATGACACGTGCGGGCCAGATTATGCCCGCGCGACTGAGGCTTCAAGGTACGCAGGCGATAAAGTTCATACAAGTGTTTAATCACTGATCGGGGTCAAGTGCGACGACTCGCCGCTGAGCGGTCGTTGCCTACCGATCCAGACCAGGCGCAACAGCTGATAAACACCCAGAACCGATATCGCGGCAAAGAACAGCAAGCTCCACTCGGGGATGCT
Source organism: Pseudomonas putida (assembly GCF_050990305.1). Taxonomy (GTDB): domain Bacteria; phylum Pseudomonadota; class Gammaproteobacteria; order Pseudomonadales; family Pseudomonadaceae; genus Aquipseudomonas; species Aquipseudomonas putida_AH. The sequence goes on from NZ_CP158817.1 coordinate 6,374,634, forward strand.
CAGACCGAACAACGTCCAGGAAATCGGCATGCAATCGAGCGTGCCATTGAACATCTGTTGCACAACACTGATCCAGGGCGCGCTGGCGAACAGTTCAGTGAGACTTGAAGCGCAGGCCGATAGCTGATGCATCGGATCATTTTGCAGCAACACTTGTCGCGATGCCGTGGCTGTCCCGGCCAGGCTATAGAGCAGTGTAAGCAACCAGTACAAAAAAGAACCCAGACGACCTGGCCCGTGCATGGCAGCCGCGAGGCAGACACTTGTCAGCAGCGCCAGGCAAACCCGCTGCAAGAGGCACAAGCCGCATGGTTTGAGGCCGACGGAGTATTCCAGATAGTAGGACGCGCCCAAGACCAGGGCACCCGCAACAAAAACCGTGAAAAACAACGAGCGTGTGCAGGCCAAAGACATGGCATTTCCGTAACAGTTAGGACCGACGGCTACGGTAGAGGAAAGTATTCCGGCGTATCAAGACAGGTTGGTAGGGACACTTCAGCAGGAGTGTAGGGAATTCCCGACAGCAGCTAGAGGATTAGGTGCAGCCCTCTGTAGGACTCCTCTGAAGACACACGGCGTAGGTAAAATTTCGACACGTTCGGCGATGGAGGCGCTCAATCGAGCACCCCCGTCATTCATTCATCAAGCGCGAACCGGCATCGGCAACGGCGCTGCCAGCAAGCGCTCATCGAGCAAGCCCAAACCTTCCTGGAACAGTTGGTTGCTACGCTCGGTGTCGCCCATTTGCGCCAACAGCCGCGCCAGCTCAGCACAGGCTTCCGGGTTACGCTGCACACGCAAACTGCTTTCCAGATAATCCCGGGCCTTGCCCCACAGGCTGCTTTGCAGACACAGTCGTCCCAAGGTCAACAACAGGCTTGGATCGGCGGGATGATCCTTGAGCCACCCCTCCGCGACTTGCAACTGACGCGCCGGATCACTGCCGCGAACCAGTCCATAGAGTCGGGCCAGGTGGCTGTCATAGTTGCGTTTGAGCGCGGTGCGCAAGACCTCTTCCGCCTCGACCTGCGCGCCCAGCTGCCGCAATTGCTCGGCATAGGCCAGCACCAGTTGCGGCTCCTGACGCTGAGCCGACGTCAACTGCTGCCAAGCCCGGCTCAGCGATTGCAAGCCGACGGTTCCATCTTCTTCCTGATGCGCTGCCAGGGACAGGTTCTTGCCCCAGGCACGGCGCTCGAGTTCGGCCAGTTCAGCCGGTGGCAGGACTTTGTCCTTGCGCAATTCCGGCAACAGGCGAATCACTGCTGACCAGTCGCCCCGCTGTTGATGCAGGCGTTGCAGCTGACGGAGAGTCTGCGCGTTATGAGGGTGTCGCTCGCGCATCGCCTCAAGGGTCGCCAGAGCGCCGTCGGTATCGCCTCGATCGGTCTGCAGCTGTGCGTGGTTCAGGGCAATGGCCAGTTCGGCCTGGGGCTGACGCTCCAGCGCCCGCTCCAGCAGGCTGTCGCTCTCGTCATAATGCCCTTGCTCATTCGCGGCACGGGCAGCGCCGAGGTAATACAGCAATGGCTGGCGCTCGGCTTCGGCCGCACGATGCAAGTGACGCTGTGCACTGGCCCAGCGGCCCTCGGCCAAATCCAGTTGGCCGTGTTCGATCGCGACCTGAACTCGACGACTGCGATTGCGCCGCGACCAGGGGTTGACCACGCCACCAGACGTCGTCACCAGTTCGATGAGCGCCTTGATGCCCCAGATGACCAGCCAGAGCACTGCAACCAAAGCCAGCGTCGCCCACAGACTCGATTCGAAGCGAAAACTTTTATAAGCAATCAGCACGTAACCGGAATGCTCGGCAATCGCCAACCCCAGCGCCGCCGCCGCGGCGATGGCCAGAAACACGATCACATACAAGCGCTTCATGGCGTGGTCTCCTGCGCGGCGTTCGCGGCAGGTTTGGCCAGCGGTTTGACCGAGTCTTCGGCGCTGATATTACGCCGCTCCAGATACCCCTGAACCGCGCTCAGGGTACCGGTCAGGTCAGGAGTAACCACGGTGACAGGTTGCTTGCTCAGTTCGGCCACCTGTTCAAGCATCACTTTGCTCTGCGGGTTGTCCGGGTTGAAGTTGCCCTTGAGCACGTCACGCGCTTCGTCCAGCGCCTGGCTGTAAACCGCTGCCTGGCCATTGAGTGCGGCCCATTGCGCCTGCTCCAGTGCCAGGCTCAGCGCCAGGCGCACCTGGCTCAGGCTTTGTCCGGCGAGCAACGGACGGACATTTTTATCGGCGTTGAAATCGATACGAATGTAGCGCGAAATCTGATCCCACCATTGCGCCCAACGACTGGCGCCGTCTCCGTCGGCGGTCAGGCCCAGCAGGGATTCGCCACGGTCCTTGTACTCGGGTGCCAGCTCGGTGAGGCCGACCACCTGCTCGCGCAGCGCGCCCAGGCGCAGGAACAGACCCGTGCGGTCCGGCTGCTCGGTACTGCGTAACGCCACTAGGGTTTTGGCCACTTGCTCGCGAGCGGCGAAAGCGCCGGGATCATTTTGTTCACGAAGAATTTCATCGGCGCCCTGTACCAGCGCTTGGGCGCTGCTGATGTCCTGCAACGCCGACAAGCGCAAGCTGGCCAGACGCAACAAGTGTTCGGCCTCGGCCAGTCGCCAGTCCTTGCGGCTGGCACCCAGGACGGTTTCCAGACGCTGATTGAGTCGCTGCTGGTCGCCCTGCAGCTGAATTACCAGGCGACTGCGTTCTTCCAGCACATCGGCACCGGGCAGTTGTTCCAGGCGCGCGCTCAGGCGCTGCTCATTGAGTTTCAGGCTCTGCGCCTCATCGCTCAACGCCTGCACCTGACTCAACTGCTGTTGGTTGGTCGCTTGCAGGTGACGCACCTGCCAAACGCCCCAACCGCCCACTGCGACACCGGCAGCGCCCAGCAGCAGCGCGACGATTGCCAACCCATTGCCTCGGCGCGGCGTTGCAGCAGGGGACGACTGCATTTCGTCTACAGGTGCATCGACCGGCGCATCAAGCACGGGGCGGACGCCATCTTTAGGCAAGGCTGTTTCGCTCACGTATCCATCCTTTGCATTAGAGAACGGGTACGGGATGCTCCCGTAACGCCGTCAGCAAGGCCGTGGCACTGGCGCCACGACAATCCACAACTGTCAGGGCGCCGGCGGCACGTGCCATGTCGGCGACCCTGGGGCTTGGTACAAACAACGGCAACCGCGCCAATTGCGGCCAGGCATCGCCAGCCAATTGATGCAGGTGCTCAAAACCCTGTCCACTGCTGACCACCAGCGCATTCAGGCGTTCAGATTCGATCCGTTCGGGCAGCACTGCCGACGGATATTGCGGCAGCTCGCGGCGGTACAGCTCCAGATACTCGACACTAGCACCTCGCTCACGCAAGCGCTCGGCCAGCAGTTCGCGCCCACCCTCCCCGCGCAGGATCAGTACACGCGGGTCCGGCCGGGCGATAGCCTCACGCAAATTCGCAAGTTCGAGCAAGGCCTCGCTGTCATCGCCTTCCTCCGGGAAGTTCACGTCCAGGCCATGATCTTCAAGAATGCCTGCCGTCGCCGCGCCAACGCTGAACCACTTCATGCGCGGTGTTTGCGAGCAAAACCGTTCGAGCAGTTCGACGCCGATCCGCGCTGCAGGCTTGCTCACTACGATCACCGCACAGTAGCGATCCAGTGTCCGAAATACATCGCACATTGTGTCAGAGGCAGGAATCGGCACGATGTCTAAAAGCGGCAGGCTGCTGCTGAAAACCCCCTGTTCGGCCAAGAGGCTACTCAGTGCCGCGGACTCATCCGCCGGACGCGTCAGCAACAGGCGCCAGCCCGTCACTCGTGCCCTGCCTCGCCATAGACCGCCTTCAGAATATCGGCAGCGCCCTGGCTCAATAGGTCTTCGGCCACTCGCACACCCAAGGCTTCGGCGTCGCCACGCGGTGCACGCGCCTGGGCACTGAGCAACAGGCCGCCGCTCGGATCACCCACCAAACCACGCAACCAGATCTGCTCGCCTTCGAGCACGGCGTAGCAGGCGATCGGTACTTGGCAGCCACCATTCAGATGCTTGTTGAGGGCGCGTTCGGCGGTCACGCGCGTGGCGGTATCCTGGTGATGCAGCGGAGCCAGCAGCGCGTGAATTTCGCTGTCGGCACTGCGGCACTCGATCCCCACCGCGCCTTGCCCACCGGCTGGCAGGCTGTCGTCGATACTGATGGCCGACGTGATGCGATCTTCAAAGCCCAGGCGGATCAACCCGGCGGACGCCAGAATGATGGCGTCGTATTCACCGGCATCGAGTTTGGCCAGGCGCGTATTGACGTTACCGCGCAAGAAGCGGATTTCCAGGTCCGGGCGACGGGTCAATAGTTGGGCCTGGCGACGCAGGCTCGACGTGCCGACGATGCTGCCTGTCGGCAATTCATCGAGACTGGCGTAGGTATTGGAGACAAATGCATCACGTGGATCTTCACGCTCGCAAATACAGAACAGCCCGAGCCCCTCAGGGAAGTCCATCGGCACGTCTTTCATCGAGTGCACGGCGATATCGGCTTCGTTTTCCAGCAGCGCGGTTTCCAGCTCCTTGACGAACAATCCCTTGCCACCGATTTTCGACAGCGGCGAGTCGAGCAGCTTGTCGCCGCGACTGACCATCGGGACCAACGTCACGAGCAGACCGGGATGGGCCTCCTCCAGACGGGCTTTGACGTATTCGGCCTGCCACAGGGCAAGAGCACTTTTGCGGGTGGCGATGCGGATCTGGCGAGAGGACATGGATCAATCCGTACTGAATAGATACGGCAGATAATAACAGCTCAGCCAAATCCACTTTGACTTGTATCAGAAACTACTCGGCCTCCCTGGCCCCGGATGTCCGGCAATCGGGTGAGAAACTCGCCTGCGACCTGCGAATCAAAGCTGCTGCATCATTTTCCGCACACCGGCCACATGACGCCGACTGACGATCAATGCGTCGCCATTGAGACCTTTGAGGAACAACTGAAAGTGCCCCAGGGGCGTTCGTTGCAAGCGTTCGATACGCTCGCGAGCGACCAGTGCATTGCGGTGGATGCGCACGAAACGGTCGCCAAATTCGTCTTCAAGGGCCTTCAGAGGCTCATCAAGCAGCACTTCGCCAGTTTCGTGGCGTAAGGTCACGTATTTGTGATCGGCGATAAAATAGACCACCTGATCCAACGGAATCAGCTCGATCCCTTTACGAGTGCGTGCGCTGATATGGCTGCGAGGGCCACTGCCACTTTCTGCGGCCGGGCGGGTCAGGGCCGAGAGTTGCATACGATTGGGGCGTTCGGCTTTTTTTAATGCGTCGTGTAAATGTTCAGTTCTCACCGGCTTCACCACATAGCCTACGGCGCTGGCCTGTAAGGCTTCCACGGCAAATTCATCGGGTCCTGTGCAAAACACCACGGCGGGCGGGGTTTCACGCTCGCACAATCGCGCGGCCACTTGCAGACCATCGAGGCCTGGCATACGGATATCGAGCAACACGATATCCGGCTTGTGGCTGTCGATCAGTGCCAGCGCTTCATCGCCATTCGTGGCGCTGGGCTCCAGGACACTGTATCCCTCGAGTTCGCCAACCATTCGGCTCAGGCGCTCGCGGGCTAGGGGGTCGTCATCAACGATCAGGACATTCATATTGCGCTGGATTCCTGCGTGAGTCTCGCACAAGGATAGCGTAGACAGGTGAAGTGACGTCCGTCACCGCGATCCACGCTAAGACTAGCCCGAGCGCTAAAAAGTGCCGCTCGTCCGACGGTAAAATTTTTATCCGTCGGGCAATTGGCGGCCCGGGCTCGCGTTGGCGACACATCGCCACAGGGTTTGCTGATACGCAATATGAACACCCCTTCTCCTTATAGTCAGCTTCTGCACCGAGAAGTGCGCTGATCCTACTGTCCAACTGTAGACGGTTGCCGGGGCGATAGCGCCCAAATGAAAAATATCGTTGCACCAAACCCGGGAAACGGTAGGAGCGAACCCGCTCGCGATGGGCGTTAACGATAACGTGGGCTTGCTGGATACACCCGTCGCCTGCAGGTTCATCGCGAGCAGGCTCGCTCCTACAGGTCCAGAGAGGGCGCAGTAAAAACCAGTCGACCAGTGTCAACGACAGCCTTGGCAACCCTGTTATTATCCGCCGCAGCATTCAACGCCATTTTTTACCAGCCGATACGAGCGAATTCATGAGCACTGACAAGACCAATCAGTCCTGGGGCGGCCGCTTCAGTGAACCCGTCGACGCCTTCGTCGCCCGCTTCACCGCCTCCGTCACCTTCGACCAGCGCCTGTATCGCCACGACATCATGGGCTCGATCGCCCACGCCACCATGCTGGCCAAGGTCGGCGTGCTGACGGATGCCGAGCGCGACAGCATCATCGATGGCCTGAAGACCATCCAGGGTGAAATCGAGGCCGGCCAGTTCGACTGGCGCGTCGACCTGGAAGACGTACACATGAACATCGAGGCACGCCTGACCGACCGTATCGGCGTGACCGGTAAAAAGCTGCACACCGGCCGCAGCCGCAACGACCAGGTCGCCACCGACATTCGCCTGTGGCTGCGCGACGAGATCGACCTGATCCTGGGTGAAATCACCCGCCTGCAAAAAGGTCTGCTGGAGCAGGCCGAGCGCGAAGCGGGCAGCATCATGCCGGGCTTCACCCACCTGCAAACCGCGCAACCAGTGACCTTCGGGCACCACATGCTGGCGTGGTTCGAAATGCTCAGCCGCGATTACGAGCGCTTGGTCGACTGCCGCAAGCGCACCAACCGCATGCCATTGGGCAGCGCTGCACTGGCGGGCACCACCTACCCGATCGACCGTGAGTACACGGCTCAACTGCTGGGTTTTGACGCCGTTGGCGGCAATTCCCTGGACAACGTGTCCGATCGTGACTTCGCCATCGAATTCTGCTCGGCCGCCAGCATCGCGATGATGCACCTGTCGCGCTTCTCCGAAGAGCTGGTGCTGTGGACCAGCGCGCAGTTCCAGTTCATCGATCTGCCGGACCGTTTCTGCACCGGCAGTTCGATCATGCCGCAAAAGAAAAACCCGGACGTGCCGGAGCTGGTGCGTGGCAAGTCCGGCCGTGTATTCGGCGCCCTGATGGGCCTGCTGACCCTGATGAAGGGCCAGCCTCTGGCCTACAACAAGGACAACCAGGAAGACAAGGAACCGCTGTTCGACGCTGCCGACACCTTGCGCGACTCACTGCGGGCCTTTGCCGACATGATCCCGGCGATCAAACCCAAGCACGCCATGATGCGCGAAGCGGCCCTGCGCGGCTTCTCCACCGCCACCGACCTGGCCGACTACCTGGTACGTCGCGGCCTGCCGTTCCGTGACTGCCACGAAATCGTTGGCCATGCCGTGAAATACGGCGTGGAAAGCGGCAAGGATCTGGCGGAAATGAGCCTCGAAGAACTGCGTAAGTTCAGCGATCAGATCGACCAGGACGTCTTCGCCGTGCTGACCCTGGAAGGCTCGGTCAACGCCCGTAACCACATCGGCGGTACGGCGCCGGCGCAGGTGAAAGCTGCTGTCGTGCGTGGCCAGGCCTTGCTCGCCAACCGCTAAAAGCTTCGCGGGCAAGCCTCGCTCCTACAGATCACTCGAATCCTGTAGGAGCGAGGCTTGCCCGCGAATACTGATTTCAGAACACTACGAATCTATTTCTTGCTCGCGATCATCGCCATGAACGCCGGCATCGCCGCTTCCTTGTCCGCCGCGATCCGCTGGACGTTCGGGTTCTGCTCCAGGCGCTCCAGCAGCGACCTGGCTCCCGGCAGCTCAGCCAACAGATCGATTCCAAACAATTTCTTCGCCACGCCATAAGCCAGCGGCACGCTGTACAGGAAATACAGGTCCGCCACGCTCAAACTGTCGCCCGCCACATAGGGGCTGAACTTGCCGTGACGACTCAGGGACGCGATGCCCAGCAGCAACTCGGCCTTGGTCTTTTCCTTAATGGCATCCGGCACTGTCGCGCCGAAAAATGCTTCGGGGTAGCAGGCGCGTGCCGGCAGCTCGATGTACAGCTCGATTTCCTTGGCCAGCGCCAGCACCTGTGAACGCTCGAACGCATCATTGGGTAGCAGCGGCGTGCCTTTCTGGGTCTGTTCGATGTAGTCGAGGATCACCATGGTTTCATTGATGAATCCCTTCGCTGTTTTCAACACCGGGACCTTCCCGCGAGGACTGATGGCCAACGCCTCAGGGGTCTGGCCGCCGTAGAACGGCACTTCTTCGAAGGGCAATCCTTTTTCCAACAGCGCCAACTTGACCATGTTGTAGTAATTGCTGACGGAGAAACCATAAAGCTGAATCATCACAAAGCCTCCAGGCCGTGCGGGGTGGGCAGTGCCTGTTTATAGAACGCCCAAGGCTTTCTTGCCAGCAGCATCACAGCCCTGAATGCGGGTAAACTGGCCACCTTTCCTTGAGGAGCCTGCCATGAGCGAGCCAACCCCCGGCACCAGCCAAGACGACATCGACGAAGAAGAGTTCGCCGAGAACACGCTGATCGAAGCCATCGAAAACCAGATCGAAAGCGAAAACCCGCCAGCGGCCAAGGCAACCTTTAACAAGCTGACACTGGTGGGTTACGAGCGCGAGGAGATTCTCAACCTGATGGCCCACGTACTCGCGGTGGAAATCGACGCGATCCTCGAAGAAGACCGCGCGTTCGATACCGAGTGGTATGAAGCGGCGTTGCGTGCATTGCCCGAACTGCCGCCGGAAAAGAAATAACCTTACGTCCCGTAGGAGCGAGGCTTGCCCGCGAAGCTGTCACCCGGTCCATATGAAAACCGCATTATCGTTCTTCGCGGGCAAGCCTCGCTCCTACAGTTACCGGATCCCATGGAGTGCATCCGTTGTGAAAAAAGGCTACTGCGAGCACTGGACATGCCGCACCAGCGGGTTCACCTTAGGGGCGCTGTTTTCTAATTCCTAGAAAGTCTGGAGTCCTTATGTCGCTTACCCCTGAGCTGGTTGCCGAACTGGAAATCCTCGCACTCTTCAACCTGGACAGTTCCCAGGAAGGTTTGAAAATTCATCAGACCGCTGCCCCGCAAGCCATCGCCGCAGCCAAACGCTTATTTGAAAAGGACCTGATCGACCAGCCAGATGGCGGCTATCTCACCAGTCTGGGTCGTGATGCCGCACAGAATGTGCAAACCGTACTCACCATTCTGAAAGCCGAAGAAACAGCCTAAGTTCCCCCTGCATCGCTCACGGAAATCCTGCCTGAGGATTTCCGCGGGCGCAGATTGTGGTTTGTTGTCGCCACACGATAGAAATCTGGCGCCAAAAAAATAAAATCAGCTTAAATGTCCCGGGGGCGAGGCGCTAAACTCCCCTCACCCGAGAGCCCCTGTGTCCGAGCCTGCGAGCCGGTTTGAGCTGACATGATCCGCACCCATGAAATCCGCCCCGATCTGGACGAGGGAATCGACCGCAAGGTTCTCAGCCAACTGCGCACACGTTTTCTAAAGCTCAATGAAGGCCGGATGGCGCGCGCCATGGAAGGGTTGTCGCCTCGTCAGCAAGGCGTGCTTAACCTCCTGCCACTGTTTTTTCACGTCAATCATCCGTTGTTGCCGGGTTACGTTTCAGGCAGCACGCCGGCTGGATTGTCGAATTTCGAACCAGACGCCAACGTCCTCGCCGAAGCCCAACGCCTGACCCGCTCGTTTTCCTATAAGCCCCGCCACGGCAGCAATCCGCCACGCCCGATTCACGGCCTGTTCCTGATGGGCAGCCTCGGCACCCTGGCCCAAGCCGATCAAAGCGATATGGATGTGTGGGTTTGCCATGGTTCGGATTTGAGAGAGCACGAACTGGCTGAACTGCGCAAAAAATGCCAACTGCTCGAAGCCTGGGCTGCCAGCCAGGGCGCCGAGGCGCACTTTTTCCTGATCGACCCGGCGCGTTTCGTGCGGGGCGAGCGCGATAATCAACTCAGCTCCGAAAATTGCGGCACCACCCAGCACTATTTGCTGCTGGATGAGTTTTACCGCACTGCCATCTGGCTGGCCGGGCGCACGCCGATCTGGTGGCTGGTGCCGGTCTATGAAGAAGCGAGCTACGACCGATACACCCATACACTGATATCCAAGCGTTTCATTCGCGCCGACGAAACCCTCGATTTGGGAAACCTCGCCTATATTCCGCCTGGCGAATTTATCGGTGCCGGATTGTGGCAATTGTTCAAGGGCATCGAATCCCCTTACAAATCGGTCCTGAAGCTGTTGCTGACCGAGGTGTACGCCAGCGAACACCCACGGGTCCAGTGCCTGAGCCTGCGCTTCAAACAGGCAGTGTTCGCCAACCGGCTCGATCTGGATGAGCTGGATCCGTACGTCGTGGTTTACCGGCGCATCGAGGAATACCTCATTGCCCGCAACGAGCCGGAACGGCTGGAACTGGTACGGCGCGCGTTGTACCTGAAGGTCAATCGCAAACTCACCGGCAACAGTCGCACCCAAAGCTGGCAGCGCACGCTATTGGAGCGCCTGACCCAAGAGTGGCATTGGGACCAACGCCAGTTGGCCCTGCTCGACAGCCGCAGCCAGTGGAAGGTCCGTCAGGTCAGCTCCGAGCGCCGGGCGCTGGTCAACGAGCTCAATTACAGTTACCGATTCCTGACCCAATTCGCCCGTAACGAACAGACTGTCAGCCTGATCAACAAGCGTGATCTCAGCATACTGGGCCGACGCCTGTACGCAGCCTTCGAGCGCAAGGCAGACAAGGTCGAGTTCATCAACCCAGGCATTGCCCAGGACTTGGCCGAAGACACCTTGACACTGGTGCATGCAGCCAACAAAAAGGAACCGGGACAATCTCAGTGGGGCCTGTACAACGGCAACCTGACCGCCCTGGAGTGGGAGCACTTCGCCCCGATCAAGCGCAGCCGCCATTTGCTCGAATTGCTCACCTGGTGCCACCGTAATGGCGTAATCGACAGCAGCACCCGCCTGGCCTTGCACCCGGGCAGCAGCGACCTGAGTGAGTTCGAACTGTTCAACCTGCTCGGCAGCCTGCAACAGAGCATTCCCCTGCCTCTGCCGACTGTCGCCGAAGACCCCTTGCTGCGGGCCAGCATGCCCAGCGAAGTGCTGATTCTGGTGAACATCGGCATTGACCCGCTCAAGCACCACCGCGACCTGAACATCCTGATGACCACCGAGCGCACCGATTCCTTGAGCTACGCAGGGGTCAGGGAGAACCTGGTACTAACCCTGGATCAGGTCACGCTCAACAGCTGGAACGAAGTGCTGGTCAATCGCTTCGACGGTCCCCATGCCCTGCTCGACTGCCTGCGCGATTATCTCAACAACCTGCCGGACAGCCCGCAGCAGCCCCGGCTGCGCGTACGCTGCTTCTGCCACAACCGCGCGCAGTTCATTGCCCAGCGCGTCGAAGGGATCATCGACACCGCGCAGAACCTGCTGCTGAGCAAACTCAATCATCGCTACCTGATTCAGGTCCAGCAGCATTACCACGTGCTGGAGCTGGTGCCCGGCCAAGTCAATCATGTCGCCCTGGGAACATTGCCGGCGCTGGTCGATTACCTGAGCGAAGAACTGGCCAGCTACAGCCCGTTGCATCTGGACCCGATGGCACTGGAAGACCACGACCTCGCGCTGCTGCTGCCCATGGGGCAGCCAGATTGCATCCAGGTGTACTACCGGATCAACGAAGACCAGGCTGATCTGTATGTGCTCGATGAGTTCAACGCCCTGTGGCAGCAGCGCTTGCCGTGGCATGACGAACAGAGCCTGCTGGTTCCTCTGCAACGGTTCCTGCAATCGATTCAATATCGACGCGATGCCTTGCTGCCGATGGACACAGCCCAGCCCAGGGGGCTGGAGACCCTGTATTACCAGCTCCTGCCCTCAGGCACCGGCCGGGCACGTCGGGTCGAGGCTCGCCCGGCACCGCAGACGCCAGTCAATAAGCCCTTCTATGACGTACAGGCGATCGTCGGCAAAGCCGCACAGGGCAAGGTGCAAGTCTCGTTGTATTGCAATCAGCGGGAGTTTTCAGAACTGGAGCATGGCGACCAGCTGTTCACAGTGGTCGCCCGGGAAATCGTCGAGCAGCGTCGTGAGCCCCAACGCTATCGCTGCTACATCACCGACTTGGACCTGTCGGGCCTGCTCGGTGATGGTCAGGGCTCAAGCAATTTGTATCTGCGTTACAAGGCCGAGCTGGAGCACGCATTGAACGAGGCGCTCGAGCAGGTCTGAGCGGTCGTCACTCCGGGAAGTCGCCGCCATTGGCTGGCTGGGATTCGACTTCAAGCAGAGTCAGTTTCAGCGTCTTGCCACCCGGTGCCGGCCAGTCGATATGCTGACCCACTTTCAAGCCAAGCAATGCGCTGCCCACCGGGGCCAGGATGGAAATCTTGCCTTCGTCGGCATTGGCATCCTTGGGGTAAACCAGGGTCAGGTGATAGTCCTTGCCGCTGATCTCTTCGCGGCAATGCACGCGCGAATTCATGGTCACGACATCGGCGGGCACTTCATCGTGGCTGACCAGCGTATCGGCGCGGTCCAGTTCGGTTTGCAACGCGATGACGCCCGGCAGCGTTTCATCCAGGCTGTCGATCAGACGCTCCAGACGTTGAACGTCCAGACGGGTAAGGGTGATGGAAGGTGCGGTCATGATCAGGGCAGACTCCTTTCTTCTGCACGAAAAAAGCAAAACCCCGCCAGAAAAAGGCGGGGTTTTCACAAGCCTCGATGGGTTGAGGCGTATCCGGACACTATCACAGCTCAAAAAATATACAAGCTGCCACCCGGCGGTCATCGCCCCTCTGTAGGAGCTGAGCTTGCTCGCGATGGCGGTGTATCAGTCGGCAGATTTTTTGCCAGACACACCGCCATCGCGAGCAAGCTCAGCTCCTACAGGGGTTTTAGTCAGGTGCAGGATTTACGGTGCAGTGCCTGCTCGCAAATCACCCGCCGCCGCTCGTCATCGGCCGAGCGCCATTCGCGGATGTCTTCGACATGGCGGAAACACCCGAGGCAGACTTTCTGTTCGTCCAGCCGGCACACACCGCTGCACGGCGAGGGCACCGCCGGGCTGACATTGCTGTAGAGCGGCTTGGGCGCGCGGACAGGCGCTGGCTGGGTCACGAGCTCACAGGCCTTCGAAGTCGAATTCGACACCGGCCTGTTGCTGAACGATACGCTCGAGCATTTCACCCAGTTGTTCTTCGCTCTTGTCGCACATCCAGCGCTCGCTCTCTTCGTCGTAATCGAAGTGGAAGCCACCGGATACCGCCGCCAGCCACAACTGCCGCAGCGGCTCCTGACGACTGAAAATCAATTGGCTGCCGTTTTCGAACTTGACGGTCAGCACACCGGCCGAGCTCTCCAGATCGATGTCCAGGTCGCTGTCTTCAAAGATGTCCTCCAGGGTTTGCTGGGTGGCATCGACCAGGTCGTGGAAACGCGCTTCGGACAAACTCATTACGGCAACCTCAAAAAGTGTCTGATCAGGCTCAAGCGCCGCAAGATACGGCCGAGCCTCGTCGATTGCAAAGGATAACGCCCAGGAACTTACAACACTGTACCTGTGGGAGCGGGCTTGTGTGGCGAGGGAGCTTGCTCCCGCTGGGTCGCGAAGTGGCCCCAAAAGCTTTGCGTCTGCTTCGCAGCCGAACGGGAGCAAGCTCCCTCGCCACACAAGCCCGCTCCCACAATAGATTGCATATGACTAGCGGCATCGGCCAAGCCCCGCCGGACGGGAGCCCCCTCGCATAGGCAAGCTGTCGGGTGGCCGGTATACTCCGGCGCAATTAATGCATTTTCAAGGATTTCGCCATGAAGCGCCTGATCTCTTCCCTTGCTGCGCTCCTCGCGGTTGCCTGCCTGGTGTCGGCCTGCGGTCAAAAAGGCCCGCTGTACCTGCCCGACGAAGACCAGGACCCTGCACAGCAGGCCCAGTCCTCGCAAAAGCAACCGTCCAAAGCACACAAGCACGACGTCTACCAATAAGGGAACCTCATGGACGCTTTTAACTACCGTGACGGTGAACTGTTCGCGGAAGGTGTTGCCCTGTCTGCCATCGCCGATCGCTTTGGTACACCCACCTACGTTTATTCCCGTGCCCACATCGAAGCCCAATACCTGGCTTACGCCGATGCGCTGGCCGGCATGCCGCACCTGGTTTGCTTCGCGGTCAAGGCCAACTCCAACCTGGGTGTACTGAATGTCCTGGCGCGTCTGGGCGCCGGTTTCGACATCGTTTCCCGTGGCGAACTCGAACGCGTACTGGCCGCTGGCGGCAGCGCCGACAAGATCGTGTTCTCCGGCGTCGGCAAGACCCGTGACGACATGCGTCGCGCCCTCGAAGTCGGCGTGCACTGCTTCAACGTCGAATCCACTGACGAGCTGGAACGCCTACAAGTCGTAGCCGCCGAGCTGGGCGTTCGCGCGCCGATCTCGCTGCGTGTTAACCCGGACGTCGACGCCGGCACCCATCCGTACATTTCCACCGGTCTCAAAGAGAACAAGTTCGGCATCGCCATCGCCGACGCCGAAGATGTGTACGTGCGTGCCGCGCAGCTGCCGAACCTGGAAGTGGTCGGCGTCGATTGCCATATCGGTTCGCAACTGACCACCCTGCCACCCTTCATTGATGCGCTCGATCGCCTGCTGGGCTTGGTCGACCGCCTCGGCGACTGCGGTATCTACCTGCGCCACATCGACCTCGGTGGCGGTTTGGGTGTGCGCTATCGCGATGAAGAGCCGCCATTGGCCGGCGACTACATCAAAGCCGTGCGCGAGCGTCTCGACGGTCGCGACCTGGCACTGGTGTTCGAACCGGGCCGCTTCATCGTGGCCAACGCCGGCGTGCTGTTGACCCAGGTCGAGTACCTCAAGCACACCGAGCACAAAGACTTCGCCATCGTCGACGCCGCCATGAACGACCTGATCCGCCCGGCGCTGTACCAGGCCTGGATGGACGTCACGGCCGTGCGCCCGCGCAGCACCCCTGCCCGGACCTACGACATCGTCGGCCCGATCTGCGAGACCGGCGACTTCCTGGCCAAGGAGCGTGAGCTGGCCCTGGAAGAGGGCGATCTGCTGGCCGTGCATTCGGCCGGTGCCTACGGGTTTGTCATGAGCTCCAACTACAACACCCGCGGCCGTGCCGCCGAAGTGTTGGTGGACGGTGATCAGGCTTTTGAAGTGCGTCGCCGTGAAACGGTAGCCGAGTTGTATGCTGGCGAAAGCCTGCTGCCGGAGTAAAACCATGCTGCTGCGTTTTACCAAGATGCACGGCTTGGGCAATGACTTCATGGTTCTCGACCTGGTCAGCCAGCACGCGCACATTCTGCCCAAGCACGCCAAGCTGTGGGGCGACCGGCACACCGGCATCGGTTTCGACCAGTTGCTGATCGTCGAGGCGCCGAGTAACCCGGACGTGGATTTCCGCTATCGGATCTTCAACTCAGATGGCTCGGAAGTGGAACAGTGCGGCAACGGTGCGCGCTGTTTCGCCCGCTTCGTGCTCGACAAGCGCCTGACCACGAAACGGCAGATCCGCGTCGAAACCAAGAGCGGCATCATCGAGCTGGATGTGCGCAACGACGGGCAGATCGGCGTAAACATGGGCGCACCGCGCCTGGTGCCGGCCGACATTCCGTTCCAGGCGCCAGAGCAAGCCCTGAGCTATCAAGTCGACGTCGACGGCACAGCGGTCGATCTGGCCGCGGTGTCCATGGGTAACCCTCACGCCGTGCTGCGGGTCAGCGACATCAACAATGCACCGGTGCATGAACTGGGGCCGAAAATCGAACATCACCCGCGCTTCCCCGCGCGGGTCAATGTCGGTTTTCTCCAGGTTATCGACCGGGGTCGCGCACAACTGCGCGTCTGGGAGCGCGGCGCCGGGGAAACCCAGGCCTGCGGAACCGGCGCCTGTGCCGCCGCAGTGGCCGCGATCAGCCAGGGGTGGATGGATTCGCCGCTATTGATCGACCTGCCTGGCGGGCGCCTGTCCATTGAATGGGCAGGCCCTGGCCAACCGGTCATGATGACCGGCCCGGCAGTACGCGTATACGAAGGACAAGTGCGTCTTTGAGTGAGCCAAAGCCATGACCGATAAGCCACAGGTACCCGCCCGCAAGCCCGACGAATCAGCGTCCGAAAGCCTGGAGGCGGCGGCGATTGCCGCGTACCTGGAGGCTCATCCGGATTTCTTTGTCGAGCACGAAGAACTACTGCCGGCCATGCGCATTCCCCATCGACGCGGCGATACCGTGTCGCTGGTCGAGCGGCAGATGACCATCCTGCGCGACCGCAACATCGAGTTGCGGCACCGCCTCTCACACTTGATGGACGTGGCCCGCGACAACGACCGTCTCTTCGATAAGACCCGTCGCCTGATCCTTGCGCTGATGGACGCCAACACCCTGGAAGATGTGGTGATGTGCGTCGAGGACAGCCTGCGCCAAGACTTCCAGGTGCCCTTCGTCAGCCTCATCCTGCTCGGCGACAATCCGATGCCGGTCGGCCGATGGGTGACCCACGCCGAGGCCCAAGTGGCAATTGGCGGTTTGCTGCAGGAAGAAAAAAGCGTCAGCGGCACCCTGCGCGAGCATGAGCTGGACTTCCTGTTCGGTGAAGAACAGCGCAAGCAGATCGGCTCTACCGCCGTCGTCGCCATCAGTCACCAGGGCATCCACGGCATCCTGGCCATCGCCAGCCGTGACCCGCAGCACTACAAAAGCTCGGTGGGCACGCTGTTCCTGAGCTATATCGCCGAAGTCATGGGCCGCGTGTTGCCACGAATCAACAGCTCACTGCGCTCGGTACGCTGAACATGGAAAGGCAACTGGACGCTTACTGCGAACACCTGCGCAGTGAGCGGCAGGTGTCACCGCACACGTTGTCGGCCTACCGTCGCGACCTCGACAAAGTGCTGGACTGGTGCGTGAAACAGAACATCGGCAGCTGGGCGGCACTGGATATCCAGCGCCTGCGCAGCCTGATCGCCCGCCTCCATGCACAAGGCCAATCCTCCCGCAGCCTGGCGCGGCTGCTGTCAGCGGTGCGCGGCCTCTATCATTACCTGAATCGCGAAGGCCTCTGCGACCACGATCCCGCCAACGGCCTGTCGCCGCCCAAGGGCGAACGCCGCCTGCCGAAAACCCTCGACACCGACCGCGCACTGCAACTGCTGGAAGGCGGCGTCGAAGACGACTTCCTTGCGCGCCGCGATCAGGCGATTCTGGAACTGTTCTACTCGTCGGGATTGCGCCTGTCGGAGTTGACCGGGCTGAATCTGGATCAGATTGATTTGGCTGATGGCATGGTCCAGGTGCTCGGCAAAGGCAGCAAGACCCGCCTGTTGCCGGTGGGCAAAAAGGCTCGTGAGGCCCTGGACCTTTGGCTTGCGCTGCGAGCCCTGGCCAATCCGGCGGATGATGCGGTGTTTGTCAGCCAACAAGGCCGGCGCCTGGGTCCACGGGCGATACAGCTACGCGTGAAGGCGGCGGGCGAACGGGAACTGGGGCAAAACCTGCACCCGCACATGCTGCGGCACTCCTTCGCCAGCCATTTGCTGGAGTCCTCCCAGGACCTGCGGGCCGTGCAGGAGCTGCTCGGCCACTCGGACATCAAGACCACGCAGATCTACACCCACCTGGACTTCCAGCACCTGGCCACGGTCTACGACAGCGCCCACCCACGGGCCAAACGCATTAAGGGCGATGATTCATGACGATCCAACTGATCACCTTCGACCTCGACGACACGCTGTGGGACACCGCCCCGGTGATCGTTAGCGCCGAAGCCGTATTGCGCCAATGGCTGACCGAGCATGCGCCCAACCTGGGTGCCGTACCGGTGGAGCATTTGTGGAGCATTCGTGAACGCATCCTGGGCATCGAGCCGGGCCTCAAGTACCGCATCAGCGCTCTGCGCCGGCGTGTGTTGTTCCACGCACTGGAAGAAGCCGGTTATACCCACGCGCAAGCCTCGGAATTGGCTGACCAGAGTTTCGAAGTGTTCCTGCATGCCCGCCATCAGCTGGAAATCTTCCCCGAGGTGCAACCGACCCTGGCAGTGCTGGCCAACCACTATGCCCTTGGCGTGGTCACCAATGGCAACGCCGACGTACGGCGGTTGGGGTTGGCGGACTATTTCAAGTTTGCCTTGTGCGCCGAAGACATCGGCATCGCCAAGCCCGATGCGCGACTGTTCCACGAAGCCCTGCAGCGCGGTGGTGCAACCGCCGAGACGGCGGTGCATATCGGCGATCATCCGGGGGACGACATTGCAGGAGCCCAACAGGCCGGGCTACGTGCAATCTGGTTCAACCCGTCGGGCAAAGCCTGGGAGGCCGAGCGCGCGCCGGATGCCGAGATCCGCAGCCTGACCGAATTGCCGGCGTTGTTGGCGCTGTGGAACGCCAGCGCAGAACCGAACCTGTAGGAGCCGGCTTGCTGGCGATAGCGTTTTATCATTCAACATTGATGTTGGCTGACCTGTCGCCATCGCCAGCAAGCCGGCTCCTACAAGAGGGTGCGTCAAGCCTGAAGGTTTGTTTCAGACATGAAAAAGCCCGCAGCGACGGCGGGCTTTTTCAGCAAGCGTGTAGCTGACCTCAGATAGGCCGGCTGCCGTACTTGTTGTCAGGCTTCTTGGGCGGATCGGCGACCACATTGGCCTCCACTTCCTGCACCTTGCCACCACGAGCCAGGAACTCTTCCATGGCCTTGGCCAGGGCGTCACGTTCTTTATTCTTGGCTTCGACACTCGGCAGCTCATCGACCGATACCGCAGCCTTGGCCTTGCCTTTGGCGGTCGGAACGGGGGCATCACCGCCGTCGTCTTCAGCGACGTCTTCCGCCGCTGCTTCCAGACCTTCTTCGGTATCGTCTTCGTCGCCTACTTCGAGGTCGTCGTTTTCCAGATCATCGTCGCTCATGTTCTACCTCATGACTTGCGAAAAGCAGATTAGTTATAGCCCAGCTTTGCCCTCTGTCGAAGGCTGCCGGAAAAAATCAACAGCCGCTGGTGACCAGCGGTTATGCCCCTTCACCGTGCACGGTGGCGAGGACTTTGCGGGCACCGCCATGATCGCGGTGCTCGCCCAGGTAAACCCCTTGCCAGGTCCCTAACGCCAGTCGGCCTGCCGAGATCGGCAAACTGAGCTGACAGCCAAGTACACTGGCCTTGAAGTGCGCCGGGAGGTCGTCCAGGCCTTCGTCGTTATGCTCATAGCCGTCTGTTCCTTGTGGGATCAGACGATTGAAAAATCGTTCGAAGTCGCGACGTACCGCCGGATCGGCGTTCTCGTTGATGGTCAACGACGCCGAGGTATGCTGTAGCCACAAATGCAGCAGACCGACCCGGCACGCCTTGAGTTCAGGCAAGCCGGCGAGTAACTCGTCCGTTACCAGATGAAAGCCCCGGGGCCTCGCCCGCAGGGTTATCAGAGTCTGCTGCCACATACAGTTCTCCGCACGTTCGGGGCGCATTCTAGCGCGCTCTGGGAAAAAGCAAAGGCCCTAATAATCCTTCCATCCTGTAAGCCTTCGGCGGCACAAAAACACGCGGCATAAACGTTCACAAAGCTGTAAGAAAAAAACCTTTCAGCTGCACTTTCAATAATAAATCGCGGACAAAAAAATGCCCGGCAAGCCGGGCAAGTTTTTTCATGCGCGTGCTTACAAGTTGTAGCCGCGTTCGTTGTGAAGTGCCAGATCGATACCGACCGATTCTTCTTCCTCGGTGATCCGCAGCCCCATGACCGCATCCAGCACCTTGAGGATGATGAAGGTGACGATCGCGGTGTAAATCACCGTGAAGCCAACGCCTTTGCACTGAATCCAGACTTGTGCAGCGATGTCGGTCACCGTGCCGAAACCACCCAGGGACGGTGCGGCGAAGACACCGGTCAGGATCGCGCCGAGGATACCGCCGATACCGTGTACACCGAAGGCGTCCAGGGAGTCGTCATAGCCCAGTTTGCGTTTCAGGGTCGTGGCACAGAAGAAGCACACAACGCCTGCCGACAGACCGATCACCAGGGCACCCATCGGGCCGACAGTGCCTGCGGCTGGGGTGATGGCAACCAGGCCGGCAACCACGCCCGAAGCAATGCCCAGGGCGCTGGGTTTACCGTGGGTGATCCACTCGGCGAACATCCAGCCCAGTGCAGCAGCGGCGGTGGCGATCTGAGTTACCAGCATCGCCATGCCGGCCGTGCCGTTGGCGGCAGCTGCGGAGCCGGCGTTGAAGCCGAACCAGCCGACCCACAGCATCGCGGCGCCCATCAGGGTGTAGCCAAGGTTGTGCGGTGCCATCGGGGTGGTCGGGAAGCCTTTACGCTTGCCCAATACCAGGCAGGCGATCAGACCGGCTACACCGGCGTTGATGTGCACCACAGTACCACCGGCGAAGTCCAGCACGCCCCAGTCCCACATCAGGCCGCCGTTGCCGGACCAAACCATGTGCGCAATCGGCGCGTAAACCAGGGTGAACCAGATGCCCATGAACACCAGCATCGCGGAGAACTTCATACGTTCGGCGAAGGCACCGACGATCAGCGCCGGGGTGATGATGGCGAACGTCATCTGGAAGGTAATGAACACCGCTTCAGGAAACAGCGCCGCCGGGCCGGTCAGGCTGGCTGGCGTGACACCGGCCAGGAATGCCTTGCCCATGCCGCCGAAGAAGGAGTTGAAGTTGACGACGCCCTGCTCCATGCCGGTGGTGTCGAACGCGATGCTGTAGCCATAAATGACCCACAGGACGCTGATCAGACCGGTAATGGCGAAGCACTGCATCATCACGGAAAGAATGTTTTTCGACCGAACCATGCCGCCGTAGAACAGCGCGAGGCCGGGAATGGTCATGAACAGCACCAGGGCTGTGGAGGTCAACATCCAGGCGGTGTCGCCGGAGTTGAGGACTGGGGCCGCCACTTCGTCTGCCGCCAAGGCCAGGCCGGGCATTACGAGGGACAACAGGGCTCCTAGCCCTGCGAATTTACGCAGAGTCATATTGTTTTCTCCTGGGGCGTTGGGTTTGTGGCGGCTTAGATGGCGTCGGTATCGGTTTCGCCGGTACGGATGCGAATCGCCTGTTCCAGATTGACCACGAAGATCTTGCCGTCACCGATCTTGCCGGTGTTGGCGGCCTTGGTTATCGCCTCGATAACCCGGTCGAGATCTTTGTCGTCAATGGCGACATCAATCTTCACCTTTGGCAGGAAATCGACCACGTACTCCGCGCCGCGATACAGCTCGGTGTGACCCTTCTGCCGACCGAAGCCTTTGACTTCAGTAACGGTAATGCCCTGCACGCCGATCTCGGACAACGACTCGCGCACATCGTCCAACTTGAACGGCTTGATGATGGCAGTGACTAGCTTCATGAAAACTCTCTCCCGAATTGGTGGACTTGCCCCAGGAAAACAAACCCGTCTCAAGTCTAAGCGCAGTGCCTGGCTTTGTAACGCATCGTCGGCCTTACCTGCCCGTTCGACGCCAGCTAACCGCTCCTTGCCAAACGCTCCCCGCGTTTCGCTTGGCGCACTGCATTCGTCACGGCGACTGCATCAGTGCATGGGTCATGAGGGTCTAAGCAGAAAGCTTGCCATCTCTGAAAATTTCACTGTTTTCAAGCCTTTGCCCGCAGATGACTGCGACTTCGCAGCAACACCCTGCGCGTTACGCACAACAACGGTGCGACGCCGTCCGTCCGTGTGCGCGAAAAGCGTGCATCCCTTGCCCGCGGATTTGGCTATGGATACCGCGTGATACACTGCCCGCCATTGTTACCAGGACATTCCCCCATGCTCGCGCCCAAAGACTTCCTCGACGCCCTGACCGGCACAGCCTCCCGTCTCTTCAGTGGTGATACCCCACTGCCGAAAGCTGAAATCGAAAGCCAGTTCAAGATGCTGCTGCAAAGTGCCTTCAGCAAACTGGACCTGGTGAGCCGTGAAGAATTCGACAGCCAAATGGTCGTCCTGGCGCGCACCCGCGCCCGCCTCGAAAGCCTCGAAGCGAAAGTCGCCGAAATGGAAGCCAAACTGAACCCACCTACCGAGTAATGTGCAGAGCCCACTGTAGAAACCCAATCCACTGTGGGAGCGAGCCTGCTCGCGATTGAAGGTCGGAACGACCTTCAGACTTACCTGTAGGACCTGCCGCAGGCTGCGATCTTTTGATCCCAAGCCCCGCAACAATCCCGGCAACGTCCTACAAAGTTCTCATCCGCCGTCCGATTGCGTCGTGAGGTATACGGTCTCTAAGCTCCTTCCCCAGCTGAATACTCAGCCCTGGGTTTGGCGACCTGGAATATCCCGACACACTGCGACCACATTCGAACGAGGGAGTTATTCCCAACTCGAGTTATGGCGGTTGTGCGTGGGAGACCTTCGGGTCTGCCGGTTTCGGGATGCACCGGTTCGCCAACCCGCGCATAGCTGCCACCCTTTTCGTTTGGCGACGATCAGAGGCAGTTTTCATCATTTGATCCCGAGAACTGCATCATGGACGAAAACTATCTAACACCTCACGTATTCACCCGCCACAGACTCCCTCTTCACGCCCTACTCCTGCAAAACCAACCCTGGTTCAGCGCTCGCGACCTGGGCCGTCTACTGCGCCTCTACCTCAACGACCGCCAACTCAGAAAACTCGACCCCGACCAACACCAAACCGCCAAAACCCTTATCTACGGCCAAATCGAAAACACCCTGCTGATCAGCGAATCCGGCGTCTACGCCCTCCTCGTCTACCACTACTGCCCCGAATACCGAGCCCTGCGCGAATGGCTCACCCACGTAGTCGTCCCCACCCTGCGAGACGCCCAGCATCCCACCACCGAACGCCCACAACTGAGCCTGCTCAATTGGCCGCACATGTCGTTGAGTTTGTTGCACTGGAACAACCAGCCGTGGATTCGGCTGCAAGACGTCCCTCAGATGTTGCCTGATCGGGAGGAACCAAGACGTGCGATCAGTGCGCCTTGGTGGAAGCGAGCTTCGCGGATGCTGCAATCGCATTGAACTCGTGCTGCTCAACCCCGCTCGATCTTGGTTGTTCGCAAATCGAAGGTCGATTGAAGATTCAGCCAGAACTCGGGCGTGGTGTTGAGGTGGATAGATAGCTTTTTCGCCAAAGCTGCACTGACAGCACGTTGCTGCCTTACAACATCACTTATTTGCGCCTGCGGCTCGTTCAGCGAGCGAGCCAGCGCCACTTCTGTTATTCCCAATGGCTGCAAAAACTCTTCACTGAGGATTTCACCAGGATGAATCGGGCGCATTCCATTCCGGTTCATTTTCACCTCCCAAGGCTGCATAGAGCCGCGATCATAAGCAGCAACCTTAATCAGGCAACACCATCTGCAAGCTTTCACCTACGTCCGTCAACTATCTCGGCACGGTCCTACAAAAAGTAGCTCTTTAGCCTGATTTATCAGTTCACACCCGATTCTTTACGCTTTTCGCCTTGATATTCAACAGACGCTAGCAATGAGAAGAAAAGGGAAAGGCACCGAACTTCGAGATCAGACGTACAAATCAGATGCCAGAAAGATCGCCTATAAGCTCTTCGTCAAGGACTGTGAATCTCGAGCCCGGAAAGTCCATGCCGAGGCGGTCAGGTTCGATCCAATAACTCCGGATGCGATTAGCGCCTGCCTCCCATGGTTGGAAACTGCACTCTACCCTTGGGAAAACGTGCCGAATTGGAAGTGCAAAGATGCCAAGGGGCTGGATTTGGCGATCTGGTACGAACAGAAGCTTTGCGGTCTGTGTTATGCCACTCCACGTAAAAGTGCTATCTGCATGAAGATCGTTCTTTTGCAGGGTCACCCAGACCGGTCTCATCCTCTTCGTGGCTTGATCGCTCCAATGGCGCTGCTGGCTACAGATACCTACGCGCGAATGCTGGGGTGCAATGAAATAGAGATTCAGGATCCTGATCCAAATGTCGTCCCCTACTACCAGAGTCTGGGATTCAGCTTCGACAGGACCAATCGACTTGGCATTTACCTGGACGATTAATAGTATCGATTTCACTCCCAGGCACAGGAGGTGTCCATGATTCACAAAAAGCGAAAAGCCAAGCTGTTACTCATCGTTCAATATCATGCTGAAGCATTTCGGCTAGGCGGCACTATTTCGGCCAATCAACAACGATTCCTTGACGTTGCGGCGACAAACGGCAAAGAACTTGAACCTCCAGGCCTGCTAGCCGGTAAAAGAGCCTGAGTCGCCCCAAAGAAACCGCCTGAATGGCGGTTTCTTTCTGCCAATCTGCCCCATGATGACTAGCAACATCCTGCGAAAAATCACTTTCCCTTCCACCACGCGATATCTCCATCTACTGACTACCCTTCAAAAACCCGCAGGAAGCGGCCCCGTACAATTCAAGGAACGACCATGTCCCTCTCCATCGTCAACAGCCGCGCCCAGATTGGCGTGGATGCGCCTGCTGTCACCGTTGAAGTCCACCTGGCCAATGGCTTGCCGTCGCTGACCATGGTCGGCCTGCCCGAAGCGGCAGTGAAGGAGAGCAAGGATCGGGTGCGCAGCGCGATCATCAATTCGGGGCTGCAGTTTCCGGCGCGGCGCATCACATTGAATCTAGCGCCGGCGGATTTACCCAAGGATGGGGGACGGTTCGATCTGGCAATTGCCCTGGGGATTCTGTCTGCCAGCGTGCAGGTGCCTACGCTGACGCTCGATGATGTTGAATGCCTTGGGGAGTTGGCGTTATCGGGTGCCGTGCGGGCTGTTCGTGGGGTCTTGCCGGCAGCGCTGGCCGCGCGCAAGGCCGGGCGCTGGTTGATGGTGCCGCGAGCTAACGCTGAAGAAGCATGCCTGGCCTCGGGACTAAAAGTGATAGCCGTGGATCATCTGCTTGAGGCCGTTGCGCATTTCAATGGGCATACACCGATTGAGCCCTATGCCTCCAACGGCTTGCTCTATGCCAGAAAACCCTATCCTGACTTGAACGAAGTACAGGGCCAACTCTCGGCCAAACGCGCGTTGCTGATTGCGGCAGCGGGGGCTCACAACCTCTTGTTCAGCGGTCCGCCAGGGACGGGGAAGACGCTGTTGGCGAGTCGTTTACCCGGTTTGCTCCCACCGCTGGCCGAAAATGAAGCGCTTGAAGTCGCCGCCATTCAATCCGTTACCAGCTGCGTGCCTTTGAGCCAATGGCCACAAAGACCCTTCCGCCAACCCCATCA
Source organism: Pseudomonas putida (assembly GCF_050990305.1). GTDB lineage: Bacteria > Pseudomonadota > Gammaproteobacteria > Pseudomonadales > Pseudomonadaceae > Aquipseudomonas > Aquipseudomonas putida_AH. The sequence continues at coordinate 6,399,882 of NZ_CP158817.1, forward strand.
TTCAGCCTCAGGGCCGGCACTGGTCGGCGGCGGCTCGAAACCGCAACCCGGTGAAATAACCCTCGCCCACCATGGCGTTCTATTTCTCGATGAACTCCCGGAATTCGATCGCAAGGTATTGGAGGTGTTAAGGGAGCCGCTTGAATCCGGTCACATCGTCATCTCCCGCGCCAAGGACCGTGTCCGCTTCCCGGCCCGCTTCCAATTGGTGGCCGCGATGAATCCGTGCCCCTGTGGATATCTTGGCGAACCCAGCGGCAAATGCAGTTGCACGCCGGACATGGTCCAGCGTTACCGCAACAAACTGTCCGGGCCGTTGCTGGACCGAATAGACCTGCATCTGACCGTCGCTCGAGAAGCCACGGCATTGAACCCTGCACTCAAACCCGGTGATGACACCGCTACCGCCGCAGCGCTGGTTGCCAACGCCCGAGAACGACAACAAAAACGCCAGGGCTGCGCGAACGCTTTCCTTGATCTGCCGGGCTTGCGCGAACACTGCAAGTTATCCACAACCGACGAAAACTGGCTGGAAACGGCGTGTGAGCGATTGACCTTGTCACTACGAGCGGCCCATCGACTGCTTAAAGTGTCACGCACCCTGGCGGACCTTGAGCAAGTTGATGGCATTACCCGCGATCATCTGGCTGAGGCACTGCAGTATCGGCCGAGCACAAACTGACCACGTTACTCCTCGTGCATTTTTATAGCGCTAATGAAACGATTCATTAAGCATAAAAAAGCTGACGCCCCAACCTTCCCAAACTAATTAAATTTGACCTCATGCAACCTCCGCATGCTTGCGTTAGTCTCATAAGGTTTAAACCTTCTGCGGATTGACGGCGACATCATAGTGACACTATGGTCACCCGCTAATTGCAGGAGCAAGTACAGACATACGTGTCTGTCATTTTTGCGCAACGGATCGTAGGGAGTTTGAATGCGCGGGGCACTATTACGCAGCGGCAAGAGTGGGTCATTCACTGCCCTGGGCGAAACAGGTCAACCGGTCTACCGGGCAGCCCTGCAATTGCGCGAAGCCATTCGCCGCAAGAATCCCGATTTGGTCGATCATCTGGCCATCCCTCAAAGCGATGAACTCGGTAACCAGATCGATTGGTACAGCCCTCTCGACGGTGATGTGATTCCGTGGACCAGCGCGACCGAAGAAGAACGCGCCCCTGCCCGTCGCCAGCTAGAAGCCCTCAAGACCGCGCTCGAAGAATTGAGCCAGCGTTTCCTGGGCACTGATCCGGCCGAACAGCAGCAAGGCGACAAAGCCGTATTTGGCAAACTGCTCAAGCGTGTGATTCATTTCCCCGACGAAAATTTCGTCTATCTGGTGCAAGGCAAACCGGTGCTGACCTTTTGGGGTTTCGAACATGCCGGTAATGCCAATAGCGATCCCCTGCACTGCCTCTATCAAGTTCCGCCCGCGTTCACGCTGCCTCCCGTCGCCGAAGCGCCTGTTGTGGCGCCCGTCGTGGCGGCGACTCGCCCATGGTGGCGTCGCTGGTGGTGGTGGTTGCTGTTGCCGTTACTGCTGCTGCTTTTGTGGCTGTTGCTCGGCCTGCGAGGATGCGTCCCGATTCCGCTGGTGGCGGTAGATTTGCTACCCAAAGGCCTTGTGCCGGTGGAAAAACAGCTGGAAGAGCCGCCACTGACCGGTAATGTCACGACGATCAATGGCGTCCCCGTGAACGGCACCGTCGTAGGCACCACCAACGGCACCGGTACCGCCGTGACCGGAACCCCTGACGAGGAGACGCCGGCAGTCGAAGGCAACGAGGCCGATGCAGCACCGGCCGACCAGGCCGCAGACACAGCCAAGGACACAGCCAAAGACTCGGCAGACAAAGACAAAGCCAAAGAGCCGGACGCTGAATCCCCAACCGCGCCACCGGAAAACAAAACCGCGCCACCGGATATCACATCGCCCGAGGCAGACAAATCCGCCGCAAAAAAACCCGGCCCTCCCCTGACCATCCCGCCAGACGCCGCCGACGGTGCCGCCAAGTTCCTCGACGGTCAGTACAACGCAGGCGCCGGGATACAGGACCGCCGGACCGGCAAACCACTGCGTCTGGAATACCAACTCAAGGACGGTAAGGGCCAAGTCACCGTACACCAGGCCGACGGTTCGAAATGCAGCGGGCCAGTGAGCGCTACTATGAAGGGTGGCAGCTTGGCCATCGACAGCCAGGGCCAGGCCGTTTGCGCCGATGGCAGCACTTACGAGATGCCCAAGATCAGTTGCCGTAAAGGGGCGACCACGATCGCGGACTGCACCGGCGGTTACGGAAAAGACCAATTCCCTATGTCCATGCGGCAAGTGGCCGAATAAAACGGAATAACCCGACATGTTGCCTGAAGTCACTCAATTCGAAGACACCGTCACGCTGGTCAGCGACACCGGCATCCAGTTCATGGATTTCGCCCTGCGCCTGGACCCCCGCAAGGAACCGGCGGGCGAGTTCGCACCGATGATCAGCGGGCTGATCTGTCGCCTGACGTACAACGAAGAGAAAGACTTCTTTTTCTACGAGCCTGAACCGGAAAAGATCGAAAAAGCCAAACCTGCGTTCAGCGTCGACATGAAAAGCAGCCTCGATTTGCTCGACGGTATCTGGCTGCCAATCCCGTTTTTCCGCTTCATGCCGCCACATCGCTTCGATGAAGGCCCAACCAACTGGTCGCGCATGCGCTTGGTGAGACTGGCGAATCCCGACATCGACGGTAACACCCACCGCCTGACGATGGCGTTCGACAGCCGTGTGATGCCCAAACGTGATGGCACTGCCTATCTGGCGCCAAACGAAGAAGACATCAGCTCCGGCGTGTCTTTCAGGCTGGCGATCAAGGCGAGCGAAACCCGCTGGTTTCTGGCGCAGCCGTGGGTCAACGAGTGGTTGCTGGAGGTGTTCAATGAGGGCAATGCCCACCGCTCGCGCGCAGAGTTGGACAGCGATATCCGCAACAACTACCACCTGGCGCACTACCTCAATTTGCTCAGCCTGTTGAGCAAACCTTCAACCGCCCAGCAATCGAAGGCCCGGGCGAAAGTTGAAATCCCCGAACTGAAAGTGGTTGCCAACGACAGCAATGGCTTGGTCAAACCGATTCCGGTGGACTTGGTGCTGGACGTCGGCAACTCGCGCACCTGCGGCATCCTGATCGAAAATCACGGTCAGGCCGGTTCCGGGCTGAAGCAGAACTACGTGCTGGAACTGCGCGACCTGATCACTCCCGAACACACCTATAACCTGCCGTTCGAAAGCCGCGTGGAGTTCGCCCAGGCGTACTTCGGCAAGGACCACTGCTCGGTCAAGAGCGGTCGTCACGATGCGTTCCAATGGGCGACGATTGCCCGTGTCGGTAATGAAGCCAGTCGTCTGGCCAGCCGTCGTCGCGGCACCGAAGGCTCCACTGGCCTGTCCAGCCCGAAACGCTATCTGTGGGACGAAAACGCCTATGGCCACGGCTGGCGGTTCAACTGTTCGTACATCAAGACCGATAACGAGCCGTACGCCACCGCCTCGCCGTTCTCGCACCTGATCAACGAAACCGGCGAAGCGTTATACAGCCTCGAAGAAGACGATCGCCTGCCGGTGTTCATGCCGCGTTATTCACGCAGCTCGCTAATGACTTTCATGCTCGCCGAAGTGCTGGCCCAGGCGTTGTCGCAAATCAACAGCCCGGCCCAACGCTCGCGCCAGGGTCACACCCGCGTGCCGCGCCAGCTCAACAGCATTACCCTGACCGTGCCGCCGGGCATGCCGCAGGCCGAGCGCAGCATCCTCAACGAGCGCATGCTGCAAGCCATCGGCCTGGTGTGGAAAAGCCTCGGCTGGCATGCCGGCGAGGAAGATCCACATCAGGATCAGACCGTCAGCCCGCGCACGCCGATCCCGAGTATCCGCGTGGAATGGGACGAAGCGTCCTGCGGCCAGTTGGTGTATCTGTACACCGAGGTCAACGAGAACTTCGCCGGTCACCCGGAAGAGTTTTTTGACACCATCGCCCGGCCGGACAAGACCGACCGCCAGCGCATCACCCTCGCAACCATCGACATCGGCGGCGGCACCACTGACCTTGTGATCACCGACTATCGCCTCGACCGCGCGGGAAATACCGGCAGCGGCAGCAACGTGCACATCGTGCCCGAGCAGCGTTTTCGCGATGGCTTCAAAGTGGCCGGCGACGACATCCTGCTGGACGTGATTCAGGACTTCATCCTGCCGAGCTTCGAAAAAGCCTTGCAGAACGCTGGTGTAAAAGCCGCGGATTCGCTGATGTCACGACTGTGTGGCGATGAATCGGTCAGCGCCCAGGACATGATCCTGCGTCAGCAATTGAACCTCCAGGTGTTCGCCCCGCTGGGCCTGGCGCTGCTCAAGGCGTACGAGCATTACGATCCACAGGTCCCGCAAGAAGTCATCCCGCAAAGCTACCGCCAATTGCTCGGTGACAACGCCATCAGCCAGACCGTGCTCGACTACGTCAATGCTGCCGTGCGTCGCGATGTCGGCGGCCAGAGCGGTTTCGACCTGTATGCCGCGCCGATCAGCTTCGACCTGCAAAAGCTCCACGCCGCGTTCCTCAACGACCAGATCAACATCACCAAGGTCCTTGGCGCGCTGTGTGAAGTGGCCGCGCAATACCCCTGTGATGTCTTGCTGCTGACCGGCCGCCCTTCGCGCCTGCCGGGCATCCAGGCGTTCATCCGCAAGGTGTTGCCGCTGCCACCGGGGCGTATTCTGGCGCTACAAAACTACCGCACCGGCGGCTGGTATCCGTTTCACAAGAACGGCCGGATCGACGACCCGAAAAGCACTGCCTCGGTCGGCGCCATGCTTTGCCTGTTGTGCGCCAACCACAGCGTGCCGAACTTCTACTTCCGGGCATCGGCACTTAAACCGTATTCGACGGTCAAGCACATCGGCGTCATCGACCTGAACAACGTGATCAAGGATGCCGACGTGCTGTACCGCGACATCCAGTCCGAAGACTACAAAATCAAGCTACCGGAAATTGGCGTTGGCGACGCAGCCGACACGCCACAGCTGGAAATGCGCGGTGATCTGCGTCTCGGTTTCCGACAGTTGGCCGCTGACCGCTGGGCCGCTTCACCGCTGTATACCTTGCGGTTCACCAAAGCAGGTCGGGAGAAGTTTTCCCGGGCAATCGGTGAAAACGGCAGCGCACCGCTGCTCAAGGTGCGGTTTGAGGTCAAACCGGCGGACAAATACACACGCAAGCAGGATCTGGTCAGCGACCGCCTCTCGGTTCGCGACATTGAATCCAACTGCAACAATGTCAACTTCAACCCGCGCAGCGACCTCGAGCTGGAGCTCAACACCATGCTCGACGCCGGCCTGAGCGAGACCAAGTACTGGCTCGACAGTGGAAGTGTGAAACGCAAATGAACGACCTGACCCCCGATCAAACTCAGCTCTCTGCCAGTTGGGCCGCTGTTTATGAAGGCGCCGGTCAGGCGCTGGACTGGATTGACCAGACACGTGGCAATGCGCCGCGCCTGGACAGCGAAGCCGACAACCTGAACATCCGCCTGCACCGCGCCCGCAACCTGGCTCAAAGCCTCGGCCGCGTGGCCTGCACGCCGATGACCATTGGCTTTTTCGGCTTGTCCCAGGCCGGCAAGTCCTACCTGATTTCGGCCCTCGCCGCCGGTCAGAACGGCAAGTTGGAAACCGAATTCGGTGACCATCGCCTGGACTTCATCAAGCACATCAACCCGGTGGGTGGTGGCAAGGAAGCCACCGGCCTGGTAACGCGCTTCAGCCGACGGGCGACGGTCAGTCAGGACAAAGACTTCCCGGTAGAACTGTCGCTGTTCAAGGAAATCGAGCTGGCGAAGATTCTCGCCAACGCCTGGTTCAAGGATTTCGACCTTGAACGGATTTCCTACGAGATCGACGAAGAGCGCATCCAGCGCGTGCTCAAACCGTTCGAAGGTCGCGAGACCGGCCCGATACAACCGGGGGTCAATGCTGACGATCTGGTGTCGCTGTGGGATTACCTGCGCGACAACTTCCGCAACTCGGTGAAAAAACTTGAGCACCTGTACTGGCCCAAAGCGCTGCAATTGGCGCCACGCCTGAGTTTCCAGGAACGAGCCGAGCTGTTTTCAATTCTCTGGGGTGAGCAACGCGAGTTGACGCGCGTGTACCAGCAACTGGCTGGCACACTGCACAAGCTGGGTCTGCCCGAGACCGTGTTCGCACCGTTGAAGGCCTTGGTGACTTTCGAAAACGACACCTACAGCCAGCGCGACAGCATCATGAACGTCGACATCCTCGAACGCTTCGGCAGCCCACTGGACTTGCCGATCGATGTTCGACCACTGGTTGGCGATCGCCTGCAAAACAGTCAAGCGGTTGCGGTCGCGCAACTGGCGGCACTGACCGCCGAAATGACTTTCCGCCTGATCGAGTCGCCAGTGGATGACATCGTCAACCAGGTCGACCTGCTGGATTTCCCCGGTTATCGCGGGCGCCAGAAACTGCACGAGATCGCCGATTCCAACGACCCGCAATCCACCCACAAGGACAACTCAGTTTCCCAGTTGATCCTGCGCGGCAAGGTCGCCTACCTGTTCGAACGCTACACCGACAACCAGGAAATGAACGCGCTGGTGGTCTGCACAAGCTCGACCAAGCAAAGCGACGTCAACGACGTGGGCCCAGTGCTGACCCGCTGGATCGAAAAAACCCAGGGCGCCGACTCGGCCGCGCGCAGCAAGCGTGATACCGGCCTGATCTGGGCGCTGACCATGCTTGACCTGCGCATTACCAACTCCCTGAGCCTGACACCTGATCAGTACGACGAGAGCTGGAACGGCATGGTCAAGCTGACCATGCTGGAGCGTTTCGGCAGCCTGAGCTGGATGAACGACTGGGCCGGCACACCCTTCCAGAATACCTACCTGGTGCGCAAACCGCGCATGGACGCGGCCTTCATTGGGCAAGACGAAACCGGTGCGGAAACCGGCCTCAATGCCAACTATCAGGAACGCGTCAACGCGCTGGGCACCAGCTTCGCCAACAACGCGCTGGTGTGCAAACACATCAAGAACCCGGTCAACGCCTGGACAGAAATGCTGCGCCAGGATGACGGTGGCATCAGCCACTTCAGCAGCAGTTTCAATGGCGTGGCCAATATCGAATTCAAATTGCAGCGTATCCGCGAGCAATTGAGCGAGTGCCTCGAAGGCCTGACCACTCACGGCCTGAGCACCTGGTATCACGCTGACGACGATGGCGCCGCAGCCGCCAAGAAAGCCAAGGCGCAAATGATTCTGACAGGCCTGGGCCGTCGGCCGGCGGTACTTGGCGAATTGATCGATCAACTCGACATGCCAAGCGAAGAGGTGCGTGACCTGTACCTCAGCGGCGTATACACGACCGATGACGAGCCGGCCGTGAGCGAAGAACCGGTCGCCCCGACACCGAGCCAGAGCCTCTACGGGAACGACGCCGGTTTCGATTTCGATTTCGGTGACGACCTGAGTCACGACGCACCAGTCAGCAGCAAGACCGGCACCCCGGCGCCCGAGCTGCAAAGTAACGAGCACCGTTTTGCCAAAGCGGCCTTCAAGGCCTGGATCGCGCACCTGCGTGAACTGACCACCCGGCAAAGCCTGCTCAACTTGCTGGGGCTGGAAAAGTCCTTGGTGGAAGCGGTGGTCGATGAACTGATTACCGCCGGTTACCGCCAGGACTTGCCGGGGCAATTGAGCCGCGCCGTCCTCAAGCGTGCACAAAGTGGCGCGCGGCGCGATCAATTGGTCGAGCGCCAGGTATTGGAAGTGCAGCGTGTGCTGCGTGATTTCGTGTCCTGGTTCGGCTACCTCCAGAAGCCGGTGAACGAGCGCCCCAATAGCCGCGCCGGAGCCAAGGCGCCATTATTTTCGTTCTACACCGACATTGGCCCGGGGCAAGTGCCCGTGTTGCCGGCGCAACCGTCCAATCAGGCACAGCTGTATCTCGGCGACTGGCTTTCGGGCCTGGCCTACATCACGCAAGACAATGCCGGCCATGGCGCCGGACGTGAAATCACCCCTGAACAGAACGAACGGCTGGGCAAAGTGCTCACAGCCTTCGCAGCGAGATAAGCAATGCCAATTCGTGTCGACCTGCTCACGTTAGAACCCAATGTGCCTGGCCAGGCCCGCCTCACTGTGAAGAAATGGCAGGGTGGCGAGCAACAGCTGGAGTTTTCCATTCAGCGCAACCAGGACGGTTTTTACCTTCAGGACCAAAAGGCGTGGAGCAGCAACCCATTCTGGTTCAAGGTTTCGCGTTTCAACCTGACGGCCAACGGCGAAGCATTGGAAACGCAGGTCGGCCCGAGCGTGATCGACCCGCTGTTGGAAGGCAGTGCCAACTCGCAATTCCAGATCGAACTGCGCGAACAGAGCCTGGGCCACGCTGACAAAGGCGTGGTTCGCCCAGGCGTCGGCTTGCTGCCGTCCACGGCCGGCGGCCAGACACGCTCGACTTACGGCGCTGCCGAACTGACGACGCCGAGCGAACCCGCACCTGAGATCCCGGAAATCCCGGATCTGCCTGAATTGACGCTGTCCACCATCGAGCCAGAAGTGGAATTGGAGTCGGTACTCACCGAGCCTGCCTATACACCGCCTCCGGCACCGGTGAAGAAAAGCAACAAAGGCCTGATCGGACTATTGATTGTGGTGTTGCTGCTGGCAGCTGGCGCCGGGTTCTGGCTCTACCAACGCCCCGCCGCGCCAGCCTCGGCTGCCACAGCCGCTGCCACTGCACCTGCCGCTGCACCTGCACCTGCCGGTGCCGACGCACAAGCCTGTACCCTCGACAGCATGAACAGCCTGCCCGAGCTGACCTTTGTCCAGACCTGTATCAAAGCGGCGCCGGACAGTGCCAAGTTGCTGGAGATCATCAATCAGGCCAAGGCCAGCAAGCACTGCGGCGTCGCCCAGCGCCTGTACGCCAACCGTGCCCAGGCCGGTGACGCACTGATCGCCAACGCCTATGCCCGTGAATACGACCCTAAATACCTGAAGGCCAGCGATTGCTTCCCGGCTGCGGACAACGCCACCGCCGCCTACTGGTATGAAACCATCCTCACCCAGGACCCGAATAACGCCGAAGCCAAGCAGCGTTTTGAGGAGTTGCAGAAGTGATGCGCTCACCCCTGAGTCAATTCCTGCTGAGCGGCGCCGCATTGCTGGCGCTGTGCATCAGCCCGCTGTCCCAGGCCGCTGACAAACCGTTGATACAGGACGGTAAAAAGACCCTGTTCCAACGCGTACTGACCACGCCGGGCTGCAAAATCAGCCCGACGGCGGGTGGTGCCGAAGGCGACGCACAACCGGTCTTCAGCCGTTTTTATGTGTACGAGCGCGCGCAAGCAAACAACGCCGAGTGGTTGAAAGTCGGCCCCGACAGCTACGGCAAAACCATTGGCTGGCTGCCTGCCAACTGCACCACCGACTGGAAGATGCAGCTGACGCTGGCCTTCACCAACCCAGCCAACCGCGACCGGCTGCTGTTCTTCAAGGACCGCACCACTGTCGAAGGCATTCTTAACTCACCGGACCCGGTCAGCAAAGTTGCGCCGCTGCGGGCCACGCTGAAAAAGGGCCAGCAAGCACCGGGCGTATTGGCTGAAGAACCTGAATACTTCGTCGACCTGCAAAAGCAGTTCTACCTGCTGCCAGTGCTCAGTGGTGAAGAAGTCATGACCGAAAGCGGTTTCCGCACGCGCCTGCTCAACGTCGCCTCCGTCAGTAAGGCCGATGACAAGAACGCCAAGGGTGGTGCTGCAAACAGCGCCGCCGGTAAGGAAGCCGAAGGGAAAAAGGCCAACCAGCTGAAGGAATTCAGCGCGGCCGTGGTGTTTGTCATCGACTCGACGATCTCGATGGACCCCTACATCGACCGCACCCGCGAGGCGATCCGCAAGGTTTACCAGAAGATCGAAGCGCAGAACCTCGGCAAGCAGGTCAAGTTCGGCCTGGTGGCTTTCCGCTCCAACACCCAGGCGGTACCGGGGCTGGAATACACCACCAAGATGTACGCCGACCCGACGCAGGTGAAAGACAGCGCCGACTTTTTCGCCAAAATCGCCGACCTCAAACAGGCCACCGTATCGAGCAGCAGCTTCGATGAAGACTCGTTTGCCGGCGTCATGGAGAGCATCGACAAGGTCGACTGGAGCCAGTTCGGCGCACGCTATGTGGTGCTGATTACCGATGCCGGCGCCATCGAAGGCGACGACAAGCTGTCGAAAACCGGTTTGAGCGCCGCGCAGGTGCGTATGGAAGCCGCCAACCCGGGCGTGGCGATTTATACCCTGCACCTGAAAACCCCGGCCGGCGCCAAGGACCACGCCAAGGCCGAGGCGCAGTACCAAAACCTGTCGACCTACCCGGGCACCAACACCTCGCTGTACTACCCGGTGAACGCTGGCGATGTGCAGGAATTCGGACGCAAGGTCGACGCACTGGCCGGGGCGATCACGACACAGGTCAAAGCCGCCTACATGGGAGAGGAAGCGATCGGAAGTGCGGCGAACGCCAAGCAGGACCCGGGCGATAAAAAGATGCTCGAAGACGCGGCGCTGATCGGCCACGCCATGCAATTGGCCTATCTCGGCGAGAAGACCAACAGCAAAGCCCCGCCCGTGTTCAAGGCATGGATCACCGACCGCGACCTGATCAAGCAGAACATCCCGACCACCGACGTGCGGGTACTGCTGACCAAGTCACAGCTCAGCGACTTGAGCGACGTAATGAAGAAGATTCTCGATGCCGCCAACGAAGGCCTGATTTCGCCGACGGAAATGTTCGATCGCCTGCGTGCGGTGGCGGCGACCATGGGCGCCGATCCCAATCAGCTCAAACAGAACAGCAATGCCAAACTGGCGGACATGGGTGTGCTTGGTGAATACCTCGAAGGCCTGCCCTATCAGAGTGAAGTACTGAACCTGGATGAAGAGACCTGGAAAAGCTGGGATGGTCTGGCACAAGAAAAATTCATCCGCACGCTGAACACCAAACTGCGGCATTACCAGCGTTACAACGCCGATGTAGACCGTTGGGTAGCTTTAGCCAAAGACAGTGATGCGCGGGATAACGTCTACCCCGTGCCACTGGAAATGATGCCTTAAAGAGACGCCGATGCTCGATATCAAGAACCTGCTGGTGCGCCGTGGTGAAGGCGTACAGGCCCATCACGTGCGACTGCCGCACTTGCAGGTCGGCGCCGGGGAAATCCTCGCCATCACCGGCGAGAGCGGCAGTGGCAAAAGCACGTTACTCGAAGCCATCGGCCTGTTGCTCGCGCCGGTGGAGCTCGAGCGCTTTCGGCTGGGCCCGACGCACGCTCAAGATATCGCCCAATTGCTGGCCAATGACGACCAGCCTGCTCTTGCAGCGGTGCGCTCACAGCATTTGGGATTCATTTTGCAGAGCGGCGGCTTGCTGCCGTTCCTGAGCGTGCGGGACAACATCAGCCTGCCGCGCCGTTTGCTCGGGATGTCCGCAAAAAGCGAACACATCGACCACGCCGTTGAGGTGTTGCGCCTGCAAGGGTTGCTGGACAAACAACCCCAGGCCTTGTCGATCGGCGAACGCCAGCGCGCGGCCTGCGTTCGGGCCATTGCCCATGAACCGCTGCTGCTGTTGGCCGACGAGCCGACCGCCGCGCTCGACCCTCACGGTGCCAGGCGTTTGTTCGAGTTGCTGCTGAGCCTGGTGTCGAACATGGGCCTGAGTGCGCTCGTTGTGTCCCATGACTGGGCTTTGTTGAAGGATTTCGGCTTGCCGCGGCTCGGCGCTATCAGCCATCAGGGGGAGACTCGGTTTGAACCGATGGACTGATCGCTTGCGCCTGCTGGGCTCACTGGCGCTGCAAGACCTCTGGCACGACCGCAAGGTCTCGCTGTGCATCGCCGCCTCCCTGGTGGCGGTAATCGCGCCGTTGCTGCTGCTGTTCGGGCTCAAACACGGGGTGGTCAGCCAGTTGCAGGACGAACTGCTGCGCGACCCGCGCAACCTTGAAGTGAAGATGCTCAGCAACGGCAACTACGACACAGCCTGGATCGAGCGTTTGCGCCAGCGTCCCGAGACCGGTTTTGCCCTCGGACAGACCCGCTCGCTCAATACCCAGGCTGATCTGCTGATGGGCATGCAACGGTTTGTCGAAGGCGCGGAAATCATTGCCACTGAGCCCGGCGACCCACAACTGAACCTGGCGTCACTCAACCCTGTTGGCAATCAAGTGATCCTCAGCGCCAGCGCAGCGCAACGCCTGCAGGCCAAGGTCGGCGACAGCGTGCAGTTGCGGGCCTTGCGCCGCCTGGAAGGTGTCAATGAGCGCGGCGAGATGACGCTGACGGTACTGGCCGTGCTCGACGGTGCCCGCTTCGGTCGCGCTGCCGGTTTTGTCGCCCCGCCGCTGCTGCTGGATCTGGAGCGTTTTCGCGACGGTTATCAGGTCAGTGAGTTCGGTGTGACCACCGGCAAGCCTCAAGATAATTTACAACCGCTGTATGCCCGCGCCCGCGTCTATGCACGCAACATCGAACAGGTCGCACCGCTGGAACACTGGCTCAACGAACAACACATCGAAACGTCGAGTCGGCTGGCCGACATCGACAACGTCAAAGCCATCAACCATGTGCTGGGGTTGATCTTCAGTGTGATCGCCGTGGCGGCATTGATCGGCTGCGTGGCGTCGATGGTCGGCGCATTCCTGGCCAACATCGACCGTAAACGCAAAAGCCTGGCGGTCCTGCGTCTGCTGGGTTTCAAACGCGGGTCTGTCGGCGGGTTCGTGGTCCTGCAAGCGCTATTGCTGAGCCTGGCCGGCTACGTTGGCGGGCTGGGGTGTTATGCGGTGGGCAGTCATTTGTTCGACTACCTGCTCGGCGGCAGCCGGGCCACTGGCACCTTCATTTGCCACATCACTGTTTGGCATGGTCTGGCCGCCCTGCTCCTGACCTTTTTGGTCGCGGCACTGGTGGCTATGATCGGCGCCCTGCGAGCCATCAATATCCAACCTGCGGAGAGTCTGCGTGAGCTATAAACGTTTCGGCTTGCTGTTGCCCCTGAGCCTCGGCTACTTGCTCGACGCTTCGGCGGCGGGCTGGGAAGAGAAGTATTACAACCCCATGCCCGAGGCTGGCGACGTCGTGCTGCCGATGCCCTGCGAAGGCTCGATGGTGTTTCGCAAGGTGTTCATTCCGGTCGCAGGTCCCCTGGATGACTACCCCATCAACATCGGTCAGGACGGTGCGGAATACGGCTATGTCGAACAGACCCGTCCGACCTTTATCGCCGGCAGTTTCACCGGGGCCAAGAACGACAAATCCCGCTACTACCTGATGGCCAAGTACGAGATGAGTCAGCTGCAATACGCCGCACTGACCGAAGCAACCTGCCCCACCGCCACGACCAACATGCGCTTGCCGCAAACGGCAGTGAGCTGGGTGCAAGCCATCGAAGCCGCCGACAAGTACAACCTGTGGCTGCGCAAAAACGCCGCCGGCAAGCTGCCCAAGGAAGACGGCGCGCAAGGCTTTCTGCGCCTGCCAACCGAAGTCGAATGGGAGTTCGCCGCGCGCGGCGGACTGGAAGTCAGTGCCGCTGAATTTCGCGACACGCACTACCCGATGCCAGAAGGCATCAACGCCTACGAATGGTTTGCCGGAGCGCAATCATCCAACGGCAAAGTACAATTGACGGGGCTGCAAAAGCCCAACCCGCTGGGCCTGCATGACATGCTGGGTAACGTCGACGAAATGATGTTCGAGCCGTTTCGCCTGAACAAACTCGACCGCCAGCACGGTCAGGCCGGCGGCTATGTCGTGCGGGGCGGAAACTACCTGACCGCGCAGGCCGACCTGCATACGGCATTGCGCAAGGAAGAGCCGTATTACAACGCTGAAGGCCCGGTGAAAAACAAGACCACCGGCCTGCGACTGGTGCTGGTCTCCCCGACCCTCACCTCTCGCGAACGGGTCGCCAGCATCGAAAGCAGCTGGAAGAAACTCGGCACCGGCAGCAAGGAAACCGAATCCGCCGACAAAGGCACCGTGCAATCGCTGAACAACCTCGCCTCGGGCGTCGAAGACAAAGCGCTCAAGGAAAAGCTGCAAGCCCTGGAGAACAAGCTGCGGGCCAGCAACCAGCAGCAGGAAGAGACCCGCGATCAGGCGATCCGCGCCAGCCTCAACCTGGGTGCGTTCCTGTGCACCAAGATGCTCGACGACGGCCAGTACGTGGAATTCCTGCAAAAGAACTACAAGCTCAACTGCGAAAGCGCAGACAAAGATGCCAGTTGCGACATGCGTAAAGGCAAGCTCGAAGAGCAAAAGGATCGCCTGCACAAACTCAGCCGTTACTACGCCAGCAGCCTGGTGGAATCGGCTACCTTGTACGGCCAGCCACTGCTTGAAGCGCAAGTGCCGGTGATGGAAGAAATCATCACCCGCAACAAACAGCTGCAAGACCTCAAACCTTACTTGCGCACCCATTGGGCCAATCAGAAGACGTTCCTGCAAAAGCAGAAAATCGACACTGAAGCCTGGCTGACCAGTTGCAAAACGGTCACTCAATAACAACGCGCCAACACCGTTACCTAGGAGTTTCACCATGTCGCGCAGCCTTTGGACTCGCTTCAAGCTACAGATCGCTATCGTTGTCGCCGGCTGCCTGCTAATGACCGGTTGCGCCAACACCGGCAGCTCCATGCTCGACGATGGCGACGGTGCGGACCCGCGTCTGACCCAGGGCAATGACGCAGAGTTTTTCAGCAAGTCCGGATACCAGGCCTGCGCCGTCGGCGCCGGCGTCGGCATCCTCGCTTGCGCGCTGTCCAACAGCAACAACAAGACCGTGTGCGTCATCGCCGCCGGTATTACCGCCTGTGGCGTGGCCATGGGCGCTAACTACTACCTGGACCAACGTCGCAGCCAATACGCTGACACCACCACCCGTTTGGCGAAGATGAACAGCGATGTCGAACAAGACACCCAGAACGTGATTGCCCGGACCGCAACCGCTCAGCAAGTGATCAAGGATGATCAGGCGCAAATTGCCCAGATCAAAAGGGACATCGCCAATAAGAAAGTCGACAAGAGCAGGGCTCAGGCGCAAATTGCCAGGATCGATTCGGACATCGCACGCCTGCGTAAAGACCTTGCCAACATGCGTGTCAAAGTCACCGAGTACAGCAAAGTGGCAAACGCCGAGCGTGCACAAGGCGCCACCGATGAGATCAGGCAGGTGGACATGAACATTCAGAGAATGAACCAGAAAGTCGTCAGCCTGCAGAAGGAAGTCGACGCTCTGTACAGCCAACGCTCCGCAATCACTCTGGGCTAAGCACATGACGCTAAGACAATTGATGGTCATCACTGCCATCCTGGCCCTGAGCGGTTGCGCGACCGCTCCTGGCGAATGCGATGCGACCAATCGCGACAGCAGCATGCTGACCAAGATGAACTGTGACTACTCCGGCGGTTACAGCGATCAGGTCAAGCAGAAGGAACAGGCCCTGAGCGAGTCCCGACGGCAAAACGCAATGTTCCGTCAGGTGTACGAGAACATTCAGGCCCAGCAGCTCAGCACCAAGGCCGATCTGGCCAGCCAGCAGAAATCCCAGGCGGCGCTGAATCAGTCGCTGTCGCAACTGCTGACCTCGCTCAAGGCCCGGCGTGGCAATGAAGCCTCGGTGCAGAAGCAGATTGCCGACCTCGAAAAGCAGCTCAAGGCTTCGCAAGCGGCACCCACGGTCAAATCAACGCCAGCGGCGTTGGCGGCCAAGCAGCAAGAGCTCCAAGCGTTGCAGAAGAAGGTCAATCAGCTGCAATTCAGCCTCGGCTACGAAGAGTAAATTTTCACCCCGCAGCATCCCGATGGATGCCTGCACTTTTTTCAGGAATCGTCGTCATGCAGCGGGTCACCAGGGATGCGCAAGCTACATCGGAGGGAATGAGTGCGCTACAAGCCAAAGTCGCACTCATCCAGAAACACTTTCCGCCGACCGTCGCCAGTCTGTTTGCTATCCCGCGGATGGGCAGCGGCGACGTGCTGGAGTGGTGGACCGAACTGGGTGGCCAACCCACGCCCTATGCCGACCTCAACGAGGACGCGCAACGACGTTTACTGCAAACCTATGAAGCACGTCAGACGTCCCTCGGACAGCTGGCGGATGAACTGCAACAACGCGGCCAGCCGACCGTAGCGGATGACCTGCGCAGCCTGCTCGGCACGCCTGAGCTGGACAAACTCTACAGCCTCAATGGTGAGCCATTGGTGGTGCGCTGGAACCAGCGCCCGCCCAAACCGATCGTGCCGCCAGTGCCGCCAGTGGTACCAGTGGTGCCGCCATCGCGTCGTGGCTGGTGGATCGCGGCGGCATTGCTCGCTCTGCTGTTGCTGCTTCTGGCACTGTGGCTCTGGTGGTACCTGCATCGTGAGCCGGTTGTCGTGGCTCCGCCTGTAGCGCCTGTGCCGCCAGTGGTGGCGCCGGTTGAGAAACCGGTTGAGCCTGTCCCCGAGCCTGTCGTGAAACCGGAGCCGGAACCGGAACCTGCTCCAGTGCCAGAGCCCAAGCCAGAACCGGTACCGGAGCCGACCCCGCCACCCAAACCGGCACCGGAGCCCAAGCCGGTTCCGCCACCAAAACCGGTTCCGCCACCCAAGCCGGCGCCGGAACCCAAACCGGTTCCGCCACCAAAACCGGTAGTGGCTGCCCCGCCACCCGCCCCGACGCTGGACAACTTCGCCTGCCGTAAAGATGCGCCAAAGTCAGAGACCCCGCAGTTCGTGGTGGTGCTCGACACCTCAGGTTCGATGAACTTGAACATCAAGGCAGTGAAATCCGACGAGGACTGGTTCTTCGGCAGTGACCTCAACAAGCTCCTGGACCCGAACCGCACCATGCGGCTCACCGCCAGACCCACCCGCATGGACGTCGCCAAGGATTCGCTGGCCGGCATGATCAATGCGCTGGACCCGAAGATCGACACACGCCTGATCACCTTCGCCGGCTGCGAAAGAACACCGGACCAGGGCATGTTCAAGCTCGGCGACCGCCCGCGGCTGATCAACGGGATTCGAAGCCTGGTTCCCGACGACGGCACACCGCTGGCCGACAGCCTGGCCTACGCGGCGAGCAAGGTCGACGGGCGTAATAACGATGCGGTGATCGTGATGTTTGTCGACGGTGAAGACGGCTGCAGGAAGGACGTTTGCGCAGTTTCCCGTCGAATCGCCAGGGAACAACCGCGCCTGCGGGTCAACGTGGTGAAAATCGGTGCTGGCGGCCCGTCACGCTGTATCGCCGAGAACACCGGCGGCCGGGTGTACAACAGCACCAATGCGGCCGAGTTGGGTAGCCTGCTGAAACAGGCAGCCAAGGAAGTATCCAGCAACGCCAAGTGCAATTAGCCTGGGAAAGATGCTGAATTGAGGTGAGCCCATTCGCCAGCCGGCTCCCACAGGATTTGCGTCGTTTCGACGCCGGTACCCTGTGTGAGCCTGGCTTGCCCGCGATGACTAGTTCAAAGGCACCTCACCGAAACCGGTCAACCTCGGACCGCAAATCCGCCGCCAACTTCTCCAACTCTTTAGCCGTGACCGCCAGGTTGGACACCACTTCCCGCTGTTCACTGTTCGCCAAGGCAATGCTTTGCAGGTTACTGCTGAGCATGGCTTCAACGTTTCAGCTCAGGTGCACGACATCCGGCAATTCCATAGCGCGAACTTCACTTTGCAGAAAGTCACTGAGCCGGCGCATGCGCTCACCGCCGGGGCGGGTTTTCGGCCAGACCAGGTAATATTTCTCACCACTGGCCACGGCTGTCGGCCACGGCAAGCTCAACCGTCCTTGCGCCACATCCTCGGCCACCATCAACAGATCGCCCATGGACACGCCGTAGCCCCGGGCGGCAGCGATCATGCCCAGTTCCAATGTATCGAACACCTGCCCGCCCTTGAGCGACACTTGCTCGGCCAGGCCCATGCGCTCCAGCCAATTGCGCCAGTCCCGCCGATCCGGCGTCGGGTGCAGCAATTCGGTATTGGCCAGACGCGTGACATCCCAAGGCTGATCACCCGGCAGGTTCGGCGCGCCCACCGGAATCAACTCCTCGGGGAACAGGTAACTCGCCTCCCAGTCCGGCGGAAAATGTCCGTTGCTCAGCAACACCGCGCAGTCGAACGGCTCGTCGTTGAAATCCACCGAATCCACGTCCATCCAGGCACTGGTCAGTTGCACCTCGTTACCCGGCTGCAAATGGCGAAAGCGACTCAGACGCGCCAGCAACCAACGCATGGTCAGGGTCGACGGGGCTTTCATCCGCAGAATGTCGTCCTCGGCGCGCAAGGTATTGCAGGCCCGCTCCAGGGCGGTGAAGCCTTCGCGAATCCCCGGCAACAACAAGCGAGCCGATTCGGTCAGTTGCAGGTGGCGACCACTGCGGTGAAACAAGCGGCAGGCAAAATGCTCTTCAAGCGTACGAATATGTCGGCTGACCGCACTTTGGGTGATCGACAACTCTTCGGCGGCTCGGGTGAACGAACTGTGCCGCGCCGCCGCTTCGAATGCGCGCAGGGCATACAAGGGAGGAAGACGACGTGACATTGGGAAAGCTCCTACACGGGGATTCGGTCACCCTAGCAGAAACTCTCCAGCATGAGTTTGAATCATGCCATCCATCCTTTTTATCCCTTTGTGCAAACCCCGCAGAGCGCCGAGAATCGGTGCTTTCCTGTTCTCTTGATAATCGAGCGTGATGACCATGCAGCATCCAGCGCGTATTGAACTCTGGGCCATCCTGCGGCTGGCGGGGCCGTTGATCGCCTCGCAGTTGGCGCACATGCTGATGGTTCTCACCGACACCCTGATGATGGCGCGCCTGAGTCCCGAGGCGCTAGCCGGTGGTTCGCTGGGTGCGGCCAGTTACTCGTTCGTGTCGATTTTCTGCATTGGCGTGATTGCCGCAGTCGGCACCCTGGTGGCGATCCGCCAGGGCGCGGGCGACATTCTCGGCGCCGCCCGGCTGACCCAGGCGGGAGTGTGGCTGGCGTGCTTGATGGCACTGGGGGGCGGGTTACTGCTGTGGAATCTCAAGCCAGTGCTGCTGTTGTTCGGCCAGACCGAAAGCAACGCTCAGGCCGCCGGGCAGTTTCTAGTGTTTTTGCCCTTCGCTCTGCCCGGCTACCTGACGTTCATGGCCTTGCGTGGCTTCACCAGTGCCATCGGCCGGGCGACGCCAGTAATGGTCATCAGCCTGGGTGGCACGGTGGCCAACTTCCTGCTCAACTACGCGTTGATTACCGGGATGTTCGGCCTGCCAAAGCTGGGCTTGATGGGCATCGGCCTGGTCACTGCGATTGTCGCCAACCTCATGGCGCTGGCGCTGGCATGGCACATTCGCCGGCACCCGGCCTATGACGCCTACCCGTTGCGGCATGGTTTGCTGAAGCTAAACCGTCAGTACCTGAAGGAACTGTGGCGCCTGGGCCTGCCGATTGGCGGCACCTATGCGGTGGAGGTCGGGCTGTTTGCGTTCGCCGCGCTGTGCATGGGCACCATGGGCAGCACGCAATTGGGCGCGCACCAGATCGCCCTGCAAATCGTGTCGGTGGCTTTTATGGTCCCGGCAGGGATTTCCTATGCGATCACCATGCGCATCGGCCAGCACTACGGCGCCGGTCAACTGCTCGATGCGCGGCTGGCCGGACGGGTCGGCATCGCCTTCGGTGCGGTGGCGATGCTGTGTTTTGCGATGGTGTTCTGGCTGCTGCCAAACCAGTTGGTCGGGCTGTTCCTCGACCAAAACGACCCGGCGTTCCGCGATGTCATCAACCTGGCCGTCAGCCTGCTCGCAGTGGCGGCTTGGTTCGAGCTGTTCGACGGCACGCAAACCATCGCCATGGGCTGCATTCGCGGACTCAAGGACGCCAAGACCACGTTCCTGGTCGGTCTGGGTTGCTATTGGCTGATCGGCGCGCCAGCGGCGTGGTGGATGGCGTTCCATTTGCACTGGGGGCCGACGGGCGTCTGGTGGGGATTGGCGCTGGGCCTGGCCTGCGCGGCGGTGAGTTTGACGCTGGCATTTGAGTGGAAGATGAAGCGGATGATTCGGCAAGAGCCGGCGGCACGGCAGTTCGATGCCATCCAGGCCGAATGAGATCGCTGTAGGAGCGAGGCTTGCCCGCGAACGCCGTTACGCGTTTTTTTGATACACCGCGTAACGGCATTCGCGGGCAAGCCTCGCTCCTACGGGGTGTTAAACCATGACTTCCAGTGCAGGCTGCTGGCTTGAGCCAAACGTCAAATACTCCACCAGATCCGCCAGTGCCAACGGCTTGCTGATCAGATACCCCTGCACCTGATCGCAATCGAATCCGCGCAACAGGTCCAGTTGCTCCGGGGTTTCCACCCCTTCTGCCACAACTTCCAGATTGAGGTTATGCGCCAGGTTGATCATAGCGTGGACCAGCTTGCGGTTCTCTTCGCGCTGCTCCATGCCGCCGACAAAACTCCTGTCTATCTTCAGCAAAGTGATCGGCAGGCTGTTGAGGTGCACGAACGATGAAAACCCGGTGCCGAAATCGTCGAGGGAGAAACGCACGCCCAGACGCCCCAGGGCATCCATGGTCTGCTTGACCAGATCGCTGCGGCGCATGACCGCGGTTTCAGTCAATTCGAACTCCAGCCATTGCGCCTCGACACCACGCTCGGCAATCAGCCGGCTCAGGGTCGAGAGCAACTGGCTGTCCTGAAACTGGCGGAACGACAGGTTGATCGCCATGTGCAGCGGCGGCAAACCGCGCTCGCGCAAGGCCTGCATATCGCGCAAGGCCCGGGAAATGACCCAGTAGCCGAGCGGTACGATCAATCCGCTTTGCTCGGCCAGCGGCACAAACTCGCTCGGTGGCAGCAAGCCGCGCTCGGTATGACGCCAGCGCACCAGTGCTTCAAGGCCGACGATTTGCCCGTCGTCGAGATTCAACCGCGGCTGGTAATGCAGCTCCAATTCATCACGGCGTAATGCCCGACGCAGCTCGGTTTCGAGGTCGGCAACGCTGCGGGCATTACGGTTGATACGTTCGTTGAAGATGTGGAAGGTGCAGCCTTGGGTGCTCTTGGCCTGCTGCATGGCGATGTGCGCGTGCCACATCAGCGGGTCAGCACCTGCTTGGGCCCGGGCGTGGGCAATGCCCAGGCTGGAGCCGATCAACAGGCTTTCGCCATCGACCCAATAAGGTTCGGCCAGGGCTTCGGTGATGCGTTCGGCCATCCATTCGGCGCGCTGCGGTGCGCGACGGGTGTCGATCAGCAAGGCGAATTCATCGCTGCCCAGCCGCGCCAGTTGATCGCCGGCCTCAAGCTGGCTCTTGAGCCGCGCGACCACTTGCAGGATCAGCCGGTCGCCAGCCTGGTGGCCGAGGGCATCGTTGGCGTGGCGGAAGTTGTCGAGATCGAGGTGACCCAGCGCCAGGCCGCGCCCGTCGCTTTCCGCCAATCGCGCCGTCAGCAAAGTCTGGAAACCCTGGCGATTGGCGATGCCCGTCAGCGGGTCTTGCTCGGCCAGGCGTTGCAGCGTGTTTTCCAAAACGCCTCGTTCACGCACATGGCGCAAGCAGCGACGCAGCATGCCGGGGTCGAGGTGGTCGCGCACCAACCAATCGCTTACACCGTCGGGCGGGAGCAGCGGCTCATGTTCGAGCAGCAACACCGTCGGCAAGCAGCAACGGCCCGGCGCCGGCTGAAGTGCCGGGATCGTCAACAACACCGCGTTGCGGTTGTCATCGAACAGACTGCTGACCGACTCCCAACTCGGCGCGCTGATGAGCACGGCCGAGCTCCCCATCGGAGCCAGACACTCGCGCAACAACGCTGTCCACGCTGGCTCTTCGGCCAGTAGCAGCAAACGCAAGGGTTCGACAGGCGTAGACAAGCTAGCTCCCTAGACTCTGCAAAGATGTAGGCGACGGGCATTATGCCGAGGCGATACCTAATAACCAATGACATCAGTTATCAAAACGAAGCCTTTGTATCCGGAATTACGAACATTAACCCCAAATCCGTTACGCATCCTGCGTGAAAGTATCAAAACCGGCAATTAGAGATCGCGTTGTGCGTCACAAGTCGGACAGAGCAGCACAATTCGCTGAGCCTGTTAAAATGCCGGCCCATTTCGTGACTGACCCCTGAATTTAGCTATGTCCCGACTCAATCCCCGGCAGCAAGAAGCCGTGAGCTACGTCGGCGGCCCTCTTTTGGTGCTCGCCGGTGCTGGCTCCGGCAAGACCAGCGTGATCACGCGCAAGATCGCCCACCTGATCCAAAGCTGCGGCATCCGCGCCCAGTACATCGTCGCCATGACCTTCACCAACAAGGCCGCGCGGGAGATGAAGGAACGGGTCGGGACCCTGCTGCGCGCCGGTGAAGGTCGCGGCCTGACGGTCTGCACCTTCCACAACCTGGGCCTGAACATCATCCGCAAGGAACACGTGCGCCTGGGCTACAAGCCGGGCTTCTCGATCTTTGACGAGACCGACGTCAAGGCCTTGATGACCGACATCATGCAGAAGGAATACTCGGGCGACGACGGTGTCGACGAGATCAAGAACATGATCGGTGCCTGGAAAAACGACCTGATCCTGCCAGCCCAGGCCCTGGAAAACGCCCGCAACCCCAAGGAACAGACCGCCGCCATCGTCTACACCCACTATCAGCGCACGCTCAAGGCGTTCAACGCGGTGGACTTCGACGACCTGATCCTGCTGCCGGTGAAGCTGTTCGAAGAACACGCCGACATTCTGGAGAAGTGGCAGAACAAGGTGCGCTACCTGCTGGTGGACGAATACCAGGACACCAACGCCAGCCAATACCTGCTGGTGAAAATGCTCATCGGCAAACGCAACCAGTTCACCGTGGTGGGCGACGATGACCAGTCGATCTACGCCTGGCGTGGCGCCCGCCCGGAAAACCTGATGCTGCTCAAGGAAGACTATCCGTCCTTGAAAGTGGTGATGCTGGAGCAAAACTACCGCTCCACCAGCCGCATCCTGCGTTGCGCCAACGTGCTGATCTCCAACAACCCCCACGAATTCGAAAAGCAGCTGTGGAGTGAAATGGGCCACGGCGACGAGATCCGCGTGATCCGCTGCCGCAACGAAGACGCCGAAGCCGAGCGCGTGGCCATGGAAATCCTCAGCCTGCACCTGCGTACCGACCGCCCGTACAGCGATTTCGCGATCCTCTATCGCGGTAACTATCAGGCCAAGCTGATCGAGCTGAAGTTGCAGCACCACCAGGTGCCGTATCGCCTGTCCGGCGGCAACAGCTTCTTCGGACGCCAGGAAGTGAAGGACCTGATGGCCTACTTCCGCCTGATCGTGAACCCGGACGACGACAACGCCTTCCTGCGGGTGATCAACGTCCCACGCCGGGAAATCGGCTCGACCACGCTGGAAAAGCTGGGCAACTACGCCACCGAACGTAAAATCTCGATGTACGCCGCCACCGACGAAATCGGCCTGGGCGAGCATCTGGACTCGCGCTTCACCGATCGCTTGTCGCGTTTCAAGCGCTTCATGGACAAGGTCCGCGAGCAGTGCGCCGGTGAAGATCCGATCTCGGCCCTGCGCAGCATGGTCATGGACATCGACTACGAGAACTGGCTGCGCACCAACAGCTCCAGCGACAAGGCGGCCGATTACCGGATGAGCAACGTCTGGTTCCTGATCGAAGCCTTGAAGAACACCCTGGAAAAAGACGAAGACGGCGAAATGACCGTCGAAGACGCCATCGGCAAACTGGTCTTGCGCGACATGCTGGAGCGCCAGCAGGAAGAGGAAGACGGTGCCGAAGGCGTGCAGATGATGACCTTGCATGCCTCCAAGGGCCTGGAGTTCCCCTACGTGTTCATCATGGGCATGGAAGAGGAAATCCTCCCGCACCGCTCCAGCATCGAAGCCGACACCATCGAAGAGGAACGGCGCCTGGCCTACGTGGGCATCACCCGTGCGCGTCAGACCCTGGCCTTCACCTTCGCCGCCAAGCGCAAGCAGTACGGCGAGATCATCGACTGCGCACCCAGCCGCTTCCTTGATGAACTGCCACCGGACGACTTGGCCTGGGAAGGCAACGATGACACCCCGACCGAAGTCAAAGCCGTTCGCGGTAATAACGCATTGGCGGATATACGCGCGATGTTAAAGCGCTAGAATTGACCACTTTATTTAGACCTTCGGCGCCAACGGCGCCAATTGAGGACAGCTTCATGGAAGCCCTGCACAAAAAAATCCGCGAAGAAGGCATCGTGCTTTCCGACCAGGTCCTGAAAGTCGACGCCTTTCTGAACCACCAGATCGACCCGGCCCTGATGAAGCTGATCGGCGACGAATTCGCCACGCTGTTCAAGGACTCGGGCATCACCAAGATCGTCACCATCGAAGCGTCGGGCATCGCGCCTGCGATCATGACTGGCCTGAACCTGGGCGTGCCGGTGATCTTCGCCCGCAAGCACCAATCCCTGACCCTGACCGAAAACCTGCTGTCGGCGACCGTGTACTCGTTCACCAAGCAGACCGAAAGCACCGTGGCCATTTCCCCGCGCCACCTGACCAGCAGCGACCGCGTGCTGATCATCGACGACTTCCTGGCCAACGGTAAGGCGTCCCAGGCCCTGATCTCGATCATCAAACAAGCCGGCGCCACCGTGGCGGGCCTGGGTATCGTGATCGAGAAATCGTTCCAGGGTGGTCGTGCGGAGCTGGATGCGCAGGGTTATCGTGTTGAATCGCTGGCTCGCGTCAAGTCGTTGGCCGATGGTGTGGTCACCTTCATCGAATAACGCCACACCACAGACCCCTGTAGGAGCTGAGCTCGCTCGCGATGAGGCCATCACATTCAACATCAATGTCGACTGTCCGGCCGCCATCGCGAGCAAGCTCGGCTCCTACAGGTTTTAGGTCGACTGTTACAGCGCAGTGGCCTTCAGGCCAGTGAGCAGCAACCGCTGAAACAGCTCTTCTTTCAACCCTTGCGGACTGGTCAGCTGCATCCGCTCCAGGTGCTCGGGAAATTCCGCAGCCGGCGGCGCATCCAGCGCAGCCTTGCCCAATTCCACTATCTCGCTCAGTTTGAACTTGCACTTGAGCCAGTTCA
The DNA here is from genome assembly GCF_050990305.1 of Pseudomonas putida. Lineage (GTDB taxonomy): Bacteria > Pseudomonadota > Gammaproteobacteria > Pseudomonadales > Pseudomonadaceae > Aquipseudomonas > Aquipseudomonas putida_AH. Next base: position 6,425,081 of record NZ_CP158817.1, read on the forward strand.
GCGCCCGCAACAGATCCCGTTCCACCGCCGTGAAATCACACCCCAACGGATACTCCGGAAATAGCTGGGCATGTCGTGCCTGAATCCCCTGCAAACGCTGTGGGAAGTTGTCGGTAAACCTTGGATCGAGGCAGAAATCCTTGGGCAGCTTGCCGACCCTCTGCGCCTGCTCGATCAACCCCGACTGAAAACGCGAGTCGGTGATATTCAGCAGGGCTTCGATCACCGCCGCATCAGTCTTGCCGCGCAGATCGGCGATGCCGTACTCAGTGACCACGATGTCCCGCAGGTGTCGCGGGATCGTGCAGTGGCCGTACTCCCAGACAATGTTGGAACTGACCTCGCCGCCCGACTCGCGCCAGCTGCGCAGCAGCAACACCGAACGCGCCCCTTGCAGTGCATGCCCCTGCACCACGAAGTTGTATTGCCCACCGACACCACTGAGCACCCGTCCGTCTTCAAGCTGATCCGCCACGCCGGCACCGAGCAAGGTCACGGTGAACGCGGTGTTGATGAATCGCGCATCGAGACGCTGCAAACGCTTGAGCTCTTCCTGACCGTATAACTCGTTGATGTAGCTGATGCGGGTCATGTTGAATTCGAGCCGCTTGCTTTGCGGCAAGTCGCGCAACCGCTCATAGAAACTGCGCGGCCCGAGGAAGAAACCGCCGTGCACCGAGATGCCATCGGGCTGCGCTGCTTCATCCAGAGTGCCGGCATTCGCCCGCTGTTGAGTCGACACATCCGGGTAGACCTTGCGCCGCACGATCCCGGCATCGGCCAGCACCAGCAGGCCGTTGACGAACATTTCGCTGCAACCGTACAGGCCCCGGGCGAAGGGTTCGAGGCCGCCTTCGCGCTCGATCAACTGCGCCCATGGGCTCAGGTTCACCTGCGCCAGGAGCGACTTGTAGTTATCGCTATCGGCCTGGCGCGCCAGTAACGCCGCCGTCAGCGCATCGCCCATGGAGCCGATACCGATCTGCAAGGTGCCGCCATCGCGCACCAGGGTACTGGCATGCAATCCAATGAAATGATCCTGCAAACCCACCGGCATGTTCGGCGTGGAGAACAGCGTGGTGCTGTCCTTCTCGTCGATCAGCAGGTCGAAGGTGTCGATGCCGACGTCTGCGTCGCCGGGCATGTAGGGCAAGTCATTGTGGACTTGGCCAACCATCAGGATCGTCTCCCCGACGGCCCGGCGCTGGGCGATCATCGGCAACAGGTCGAGTGTGATGTCCGGGTTGCAGCTCAGGCTCAAGCGATCAGGCTGTTCGGCATGGCTGGCCACCAACTGCGCCACCAGGTTCAACCCGGCAGCATTAATGTCACGGGCTGCATGACTGTAGTTGCTGCTGACGTAGTCCTGCTGCGCCGCCGCGCTGTTGAGCAGACTGCCGGGCTGCATGAAGAATTGCTGGATATGAATATTGCCCGGCAGTTGGTCGCGACGCAGGTCAGCGAGAAAATCCAGTTCGGGATAATCGCCGAACACTCGCTCGATAAAGGGTTCCAGGAAGCTTTTTTGCAATCCGTCCCCCAATGGAGGACGGCCCAGGCACAGCGCGGTGTAGATCGTCAGCCGCCTCTCTGGCAGCTGTGTGATGCGCCGGTACAGTGCGTTGACGAAATGATTGGGTTTGCCCAGGCCCAAGGGCAGGCCCATGTGAATGTGGACCGGCAACCGCGCCAGCACCTCATCGACCGCTTGCTCGATAGAACACAGCTGCACCATCAGGTCCTCCCTTACATTCCATGACTTGGGGTTGGACCGAGCTTGCCGGGTCTTTGCTGCAATGAACAGCCTGTTGAAACCAATCGACCACCACCGCCCCCCCTGTAGGAGCGAGCATGCTCGCGAAGAATGACCAGACACCGCGGGCGAACAGAAAACCCGCGTTATCGTTGACGACCATCGCGAGCGTGCTCGCTCCTACAGGGGAAAACGGCAGGCACAAAAAAGCCGCTCGAAAGCGGCTTTTCAGCGAGAAGACTCAGGCTTATTTCAGGCCGGACATCTTCTGGATAGCGCCTTTGAGCTCTGCATCGGAGCAGTCGGCGCAGGTGCCTTTAGGCGGCATCGAATTGATACCGGTAATGGCTTTGGCCAGGATGCCGTCGAGGCCGCCCTGGTGATCGGCACGGTCTTTCCAGGCCGCGGCATCACCGATTTTCGGTGCACCCAGCAGGCCGGAACCGTGGCAAGCGTTGCAATGTTTTGCAATCACTTCGTCAGGGGTCTTGGCACCACCACCGCCGCCCGCAGCAGCGGCCACTTCCATCCCCTTGCACTCTTTGCCCTGAACACAAACCTGGCCGACCGGCTCAAGGCGCTTGGCGATTTCGTCATTGGTCGCAGCTTGTGCGCTGGCAGCCCAGAGGGCCAATACGGTTGCTGGTACGGCCAGCATTTTCATAATTAGGTTCACGCGTTCACCCTCAATGGTGGCTAGTCACGCCTACGGCCACGGTTCGCAGGCGGGCGCAAGTATAGCGGTAAGCCCGCGACACTGAAACAACCCCAAAGTCGAAGGGGTTTTGTTGCGCAACGGAAAAACAGCTCGGGTACCTCGGCCGTGCTGGCAGGGCGCCTCTTTTGTTAAAAGTTCGCCGGTGTCGCTGCGCTGATTAGTCGCGCCGGCGCATCGAACGGATTACGGAAACGATGCGGCTTGGTACTTTCAAAGTAGTAGCTATCGCCGGCTTCGAGCACAAAAGTTTCAAGCCCGACCACCAATTCAAGCCGACCCTCCACCAGAATGCCGGTCTCCTCACCCTCGTGGGTGAGCATTTCGTCACCGGTGTCGGCGCCTGGCGGATAGATTTCATTGAGGAATGCGATAGCCCGGCTTGGGTGAGCCCGGCCGACCAGTTTCATGGTCACGGCGCCGTCGGAAATGTCGATCAGTTCGTTGGCCTTGTAAACGATCTGAGTCGGCTTTTCCTGCAGGATCTCCTCGGAAAAGAACTCGACCATGGACATGGGAATCCCGCCCAACACCTTGCGCAGCGAGCTGATCGAGGGGCTGACGCTGTTCTTTTCGATCATCGAAATGGTGCTGTTGGTCACGCCCGCGCGTTTGGCGAGTTCACGCTGGGAAAGCCCTTTGAGCTTACGGATCGATTGCAGTCGTTCACCGACGTCCAAAGCTTGCGCCTCCAGGAGTCAAGGTTGTTGAAATATTGATCGTTATCATGGCGACAGCGTTCAGTATTTACAACACCTCGACCTGAATCCCGTTCAGTGAGGCGACTTCTGGTTCGTACCGCCCGGCGTCAGCTCCCGGAATAGAGCATTGGCACTCGACGCAGGTTGCAGAAAATCTGATAAGGAATCGTGCCCGCCGCGATGGCCACATCGCTGGCGAGGATGTTCTTGCCCCACAACTCGACGGTCGAACCCAAACCGGCTTGTGGAATGTCAGTCAGATCGATGCACAACATGTCCATCGACACCCGGCCGATCAACTGGCTGCGCTGCCCTGCAACCAGCACCGGCGTTCCGGTCGGCGCCAGGCGCGGATAGCCATCGGCATACCCCATGGCCACCACGCCCACGCGCATCGGCTTCTGGGTGATGAATTTAGCGCCGTAGCCGATCGGCTCGCCGGCGGGCAGTTCACGGACGCTGATCACCTTCGACTCCAGGGTCATCACCGGTTGCAGGCGCGAGGCCACGGCGTTGGCTTCTTCGAACGGCGTGGCGCCGTACAGCATGATGCCCGGACGTACCCAATCACTCGGAATCTGCGGCCAACCCAGCACCGCCGGCGAGTTGCGCAGGCTGACCTCGGCCGACAAGCCCTGACGCGCCGCTTCAAACACTGCGACCTGCTCGGCACTGGCTTGGCAGTTCAGTTCGTCGGCACGGGCGAAGTGACTCATCAGTACGATCTTCGCCACTTTGCCGCTGGCCAGCAGGCGTTGATAAGCGTCTTGATAGTCCTTGGGGTGCAAACCGACGCGGTGCATGCCCGAATCGAGCTTGAGCCAGACCACAATTGGTTTGCTCAATGCCGCTTTCTCGATGGCTTCAAGCTGCCACAGCGAATGCACCACGCACCAGAAATCATGTTCTACGATCAGCGCCAGCTCATCGGCTTCGAAAAAACCTTCCAGCAGCAACACCGGCGCGCGAATGCCGGCGGCACGCAGCTCCAGGGCTTCTTCGATGCAGGCCACGGCAAAACCATCCGCTTCGGCTTCGAGTGCCTGGGCGCAACGCACCGCGCCATGACCATAGGCATCGGCCTTGATCACCGCGAGGGCACGGGCACCCGTAACTTCACGGGCGATCTGGTAGTTGTGACGAAGGGCTTGAAGGTCGATCAGGGCACGGGCAGGACGCATGGCGGCAGACTTCTGGTCGGTCGTTGGGAAGAAAAACCGGTGCTGCGGGCGGCGAAACCGCCAGTAACACCGGGAGAGGGATCTTACGCTGTTGCTTAGGGCAAAACGGCTACAGCCGACAACTCACTGGTGAGCCGGCGCCGGGTTGACATGCTTGGCCGACTCCGGGCGCTGGCTGCCATAACGAGAAATATCGAGGCCTTCGGCGCTGATCTGCGGCTTTTTCTTCGCCATCAGGTCAGCCAGCAAACGACCCGAGCCACAGGCCATGGTCCAGCCGAGTGTGCCGTGGCCGGTGTTCAGGAACAGGTTCTTGAACGGTGTAGCTCCGACAATCGGGGTGCCGTCCGGCGTGGTCGGACGCAGGCCGGTCCAGAAACTGGCCTCGGCCAGGTTGCCGCCCTGAGGATAAAGGTCGTTGACGATCATCTCCAGGGTTTCACGCCGACGTGGGTTCAGCGACAGGTCAAAACCGGCAATCTCCGCCATGCCGCCGACGCGGATGCGGTTGTCGAAACGGGTGATCGCGACCTTGTAGGTCTCGTCGAGAATGGTCGAGGTCGGGGCCATCGCCGGGTTGGTGATCGGCACGGTCAGGGAGTAACCCTTGAGTGGGTACACCGGGGCCTTGATGCCCAGCGGCTTGAGCAGTTGCGGCGAGTAGCTGCCCAGCGCCAGCACGTAGCGGTCAGCGGTTTCCAGCTTGCCATCGATCCACACGCCGTTGATGCGATCACCGGCGAAGTCCAGGCGCTGAATGTCCTGGCCGAAACGGAATTGCACACCCAGTTTCGCAGCCATTTCTGCGAGCTTGGTGGTGAACATCTGGCAGTCGCCAGTCTGGTCGTTCGGCAGGCGCAGGGCACCGGCGAGGATATTGGTGACGCTGGCCAAGGCAGGCTCAACGCGGGCAATGCCTTCGCGGTCGAGCAATTCGAACGGTACACCGGACTCTTTCAATACGGCGATGTCTTTCGCGGCGCCGTCGAGTTGAGCCTGGGTGCGGAACAGTTGGGTGGTGCCGAGGCTGCGGCCTTCGTAGGCAATGCCGGTTTCGGCGCGCAATTCGTCGAGGCAATCACGGCTGTACTCGGACAGACGGACCATGCGCTCCTTGTTCACCGCATAACGGCTGGCGGTGCAGTTGCGCAGCATCTGTGCCATCCACAGGTACTGGTCGATGTCGCCAGTGGCCTTGATCGCCAGTGGTGCGTGGCGCTGCAACAGCCACTTCATGGCCTTGAGCGGCACGCCCGGTGCGGCCCACGGCGAGGCATAACCTGGCGACACTTGCCCGGCGTTGGCGAAACTGGTCTCCATGGCAGCGGCTGGCTGCCGGTCGACCACCACCACTTCAAACCCGGCACGGGCCAGATAATAAGCACTGGTGGTACCGATGACGCCGCTACCCAAGACCATAACGCGCATTTTTATATCCCTCATCGCGGCTGACCGCTGACGTGTGTAGTTCAGAGCTTTAGATGCGCGCAGTGTAAAAAAGATTTCCCAGTGATTTTCACTATATAAGCGCCTATATTTGGCGACAATTCTCGGCAAAATACCTTTTTACGGAGGCGCATCCCCTATGCGTACCAACACTCAAACCAAACGTGAGCTGGACAAGATCGACCGCAACATCCTGCGGATCCTGCAAGCGGACGGGCGCATCTCTTTCACCGAGCTTGGGGAAAAGGTCGGGCTCTCGACCACGCCCTGCACCGAGCGGGTCCGGCGCCTGGAGCGCGAAGGGATCATCATGGGCTACAACGCACGGCTCAACCCGCAGCACCTCAAGGGCAGCCTGCTGGTGTTCGTCGAGATCAGCCTCGACTACAAATCCGGCGATACCTTCGAAGAGTTCCGACGCGCGGTGCTGAAATTGCCCCACGTACTGGAATGCCACCTGGTGTCAGGGGATTTCGACTACCTGGTGAAGGCACGGATTTCCGAGATGGCGTCGTACCGCAAACTGCTGGGCGACATCCTGCTCAAACTGCCCCATGTGCGCGAATCCAAGAGCTATATCGTGATGGAAGAGGTGAAAGAGAGCTTGAACTTGCCGATTCCGGATTGAAGATTTGTGGCGCCTGTTCGGCCGTCTTCGCGAGCAGGCTCGCTCCCACAGTTGATCTTCAGTGGCAACAAATTCTGTGCACGACACGATTCCATTGTGGGAGCGAGCCTGCTCGCGAAGGCAGGCAATTCGGTCTGATTTTTAAACGAGAACCTGCCGGTTCGAGGCCATGTACTCGAATATCTGCTTCTCGACCCTTGGATGAATCAGCTCCACCGGCCGCCGCCCGTTGGGGCAAGGCAGCGTCTGGGTGGTACCGAACAATCGGCAGATCAGTGGCCGTTCGTCATAAACGGTGCAGCCATTGGGCCCCAGGTGTACGCAATTGAGCTCATCCATCGCCGCTTCCTGCTCGGCTCGGGTCTTGCGCGGTAGCCGCGACATTTCCTCCGGCGAGGTGGTCACCGGGCCGCAGCAGTCATGGCAGCCGGGCACGCACTCGAACGAGGGAATCTGCTCGCGCAGTGTGCGAATTTTCTGGCTGTTGCAGCTCATTGGGGTGTCGACCGATAACGGGATAGCCCGTAAGTCTGAGGCAAAAGCCGCAATCCAGACAGTGGTAACCGACCAATGTTGCCCGTGCGCAAAGGTCCGGCTTATGCTCCGTCAAGTTTTCTAAACACACGATCCAGGATGACGCCCATGAATGCCGGAGCCCAGCACGCTGCCTCCTACTACGCCGCCAGTAGCCTGCCGCAGCCGGATTATCCGGTACTCAAAGGTGAAGTGCTGGCCGATGTGTGCGTGGTCGGTGGCGGGTTTTCGGGATTGAACACGGCGCTGGAGCTGGCCGAGCGCGGCCTCAGCGTGGTGCTGCTTGAAGCCCGCAAGATCGGCTGGGGCGCCAGCGGGCGCAACGGCGGGCAGCTGATTCGAGGAGTTGGCCATGGCCTTGATCAGTTCACCAACATCATCGGCGCCGACGGCGTTCGCCAGATGAAACTCATGGGCCTGGAAGCCGTGGAAATCGTCCGACAGCGAGTCGAGCGTTTTCAGATCCCTTGCGACCTGACTTGGGGCTACTGCGACCTGGCCAACAAGCCCCGCGACCTCAAGGGGTTTGCCGAAGACGCCGAAGAGCTGCGCAGCCTCGGCTATCGCTACGAAACCCGCCTGCTACAGTCCAACGAGATGCGCACGGTGGTGGGTTCCGACCGCTATGTGGGTGGTCTGATCGACATGGGTTCCGGGCATTTACACCCACTGAATCTGGCGCTGGGCGAAGCGGCCGCGGCGCAACAACTGGGCGTCAAACTGTTCGAACAATCAGCCGTCACCCACATCGATTACGGTCCAGAGATCAAGGTACATGCCGCCCAGGGCGCGGTCCGCGCCAAAACGCTGGTACTGGGCTGTAATGCCTACCTCAATGAACTCAATCCGGAACTCAGCGGCAAAGTACTGCCCGCAGGCAGTTACATCATTGCCACCGAGCCCCTGAGCGAAGAGCTGGCGCACTCGCTATTGCCGCAAAACATGGCGGTCTGCGATCAACGGGTAGCGCTGGATTATTACCGGCTCTCGGCCGACCGCCGCTTGCTGTTCGGCGGTGCCTGTCATTACTCGGGGCGCGACCCAAAAGACATCGCCGCCTACATGCGACCGAAGATGCTGGAGGTCTTCCCGCAGTTGGGTGATGTGAGGATCGATTATCAATGGGGCGGCATGATCGGCATCGGCGCCAACCGCCTGCCGCAGATCGGTCGGCTCAAGGACCAGCCCAATGTGTACTTCGCCCAGGCCTATTCCGGTCATGGGGTGAATGCCACGCACCTGGCGGGCAAGCTGCTGGCCGAGGCCATCAGTGGGCAGCAGAGCAACGGGTTCGATCTGTTTGCCAAGGTGCCGCACATGACCTTTCCGGGGGGCCGGCATTTGCGGTCGCCGCTGTTGGCGTTGGGGATGTTGTGGCATCGGTTTAAAGAGTTGGTCTGACGTTTATTTGCGTTTTAAGGCCCTCATCGCGGGCAAGCCCGCTCCCACAGGTTTCGTGGTGAGCACAATATTTGTGAGCACCAGCAACCACTGTGGGAGCGGGCTTGCCCGCGATGAGGCCCGCAAAAAGACACAATACTTAGATCCTCCAGAACGGCTTGAGCCCCTCCTCCCGCGCCTGCTCACGGGTCAGCCCGATATCCTTGAGCTGATCGGGTGTCAGTGACAGCAACGCCTTGCGCGTGTGCAGACGATGCCAGAACAGGTCCCAGCGACTCAGGCCGCGCGGTACATTGCGCCGGTTCACCTCGCGCGCACCGCTTTCATGCCCGATCTCCAGTTCCTGACTGCGTAACGTCAGCCGCACATCGCTCAAGCCGTTCATTTTGATTGCTCCTGTTTACTTGGGTAGCCAGAGATTCCATGATGCGTGGACGGCGAAAACCATTACAGATCCAAAGCATCTGTATTATTTCCATACAGATTTGCCGATCCGGCCTCTGAATCCTGATTTTTCGCCCCATCTGTACTGGTCAACCGAACAATCATTATCGAGACTGCGCCATGACCCTCTACGTCAACCTCGCCGAACTGCTGGGCACGCGTATCGAACAGGGCTTCTATCGCCCCGGCGACCGATTGCCGTCGGTGCGGGCCCTGAGCATCGAACACGGGGTTAGCCTGAGCACGGTGCAGCAGGCATATCGCGTGTTGGAAGACAGCGGACTGGCCACGCCAAGGCCCAAGTCCGGGTATTTCGTGCCCGTCAGTCGCGAGCTACCGGAGCTGCCAGCGGTTGGGCGACCGGCGCAACGGCCTGTGGATATCTCGCAATGGGATCAGGTGCTGGAGTTGATCCGCGCGGTACCGCGCAAGGATGTGGTGCAGTTAGGCCGTGGCATGCCAGACATCACCACCCCGACCCTCAAGCCACTGCTGCGCGGCCTGGCGCAGCTCAGCCGCCGGCAGGACATGCCCGGCCTGTATTACGACAACATTCACGGGCACCTCGAGCTGCGCGAGCAGATCGCCCGGCTGATGCTCGATTCCGGCTGTCAGCTGGGCCCTGGCGATCTGGTGGTGACCACTGGCTGCCACGAGGCGCTGTCCACCAGCATTCGCTCAATTTGCGAGCCGGGAGACATCGTGGCCGTGGACTCGCCGAGCTTTCACGGTGCCATGCAGACCCTCAAGGGCCTGGGCATGAAAGCCCTGGAAATTCCCACCGACCCCATCACCGGCATCAGCCTGGAAGCCTTGGAACTGGCCCTGGAGCAATGGCCAATCAAGGCCATACAGTTGACCCCCAACTGCAATAACCCGCTGGGCTACATCATGCCAGAGTCGCGCAAACGCTCGCTGTTGCTGCTCGCACAACGTTTCGACGTGGCGATCATCGAAGACGATGTGTATGGCGAACTGTCCTACACCTATCCGCGCCCACGCACGATCAAATCCTTCGACGAAGACGGCCGCGTCCTGCTGTGCAGTTCATTTTCCAAGACCCTCGCCCCAGGCCTGCGCATTGGCTGGGTCGCACCCGGTCGCTACCTGGAACGGGTGCTGCACATGAAATACATCAGCACCGGCTCCACTGCGCCGCAACCGCAGATCGCCATCGCGGAATTCATCAAGAGCGGCCATTTCGAACCGCATTTGCGGCGGATGCGCACGCAATACCAGCGCAATCGCGACATGATGATCGATTGGGTCACCCGCTACTTCCCTGCCGGCACCCGTGCCAGCCGCCCTCAAGGCAGCTTCATGCTGTGGGTCGAGCTGCCGGAGGGCTTCGACACCCTGAAACTGAATCGTGCCTTGCATGATCAAGGCGTACAGATTGCCGTCGGCAGCATCTTTTCCGCCTCGGGCAAGTACCGCAATTGCTTGCGCATGAACTACGCTGCCAAACCAACGGCACAGATTGAAGAAGCTGTGCGCAAAGTCGGTGCCGCCGCCATCAAATTGCTGGCGCAGACCGACGGGCTGACCAACTGACCTTTCTGCGGAGTCCAGCGTCCATATGCCAACAACCGCCGCCAATCGGAACGGTCCCACGTGAGAGTCAGACAGCCCCTGCTTGCTCTGGTGTTACTTGCTTCGTTCCTCGGCGGCTGCGCCAATTTTGACGTACAGCGCGAGCCGAGCCAGGCGTTGCCAGCCAGTGCTTCGGCATTCGGTCGCTCCGTCCAGGTCCAGGCGGCCCCCCATGAAGGAAAGTCAGGCTTTCGCTTGTTGTCCGATAGCACCGAGGCCTTCACCGCCCGCGCCGAGCTGATTCGCAACGCCCAAAGCAGCCTCGATTTGCAGTACTACATCGTCCATGACGGCATCAGCACGCGCATGCTGGTGGAAGAACTGCTCAAGGCCGCCGATCGTGGCGTGCGCGTGCGCATCTTGCTCGACGACACCACCAGCGATGGCCAAGACGTCACCATCGCCACGCTGGCGGCGCATCCACAGATCCAGATTCGCGTGTTCAACCCCCTGCATCTTGGGCGCAGCACCGGCGTAACGCGGACCATGGGGCGACTGTTCAATCTCTCGCAGCAGCATCGGCGCATGCACAACAAGCTGTGGCTGGCCGACAACAGCATGGCTATCGTCGGCGGACGCAATCTGGGAGACGAGTATTTCGATGCCGAACCCAAACTGAATTTCACCGACATCGACATCCTCGGCGTCGGCCCGGTCGCAGAGCAGCTCGGGCATAGTTTCGACCAATACTGGAACAGCGCCCTGAGCAAACCGATCGATACGTTTGTCTCCCGTAAACCGACCGCCAAAGACCTGGAAAACACCCGGACCCGGCTGGAAAAATCCCTGGAGGAATCGCGCAAGCAGAATCATGCGCTCTATCAGCAACTGATGGCTTTCAAAACCCAGCCGCGCCTGGATATCTGGCGCCAGGAGCTGATCTGGGCCTGGAACCAGGCGCTGTGGGATGCGCCAAGCAAGGTGCTGGCCGACGGTGAGCCGGACCCGCAGCTACTGCTCACCACCCAATTGGCGCCTGAACTCGATGGCGTCAATAAAGAGCTGGTGATGATCTCCGCCTACTTCGTGCCCGGCCAACCGGGACTGGTGTATTTGACCGGGCGTGCCGATGCCGGCGTGTCGGTACGGCTGCTGACCAACGCACTGGAGGCCACGGACGTACCGGCGGTTCATGGCGGCTACGCGCCGTATCGCAAGGCGCTGCTGGAGCATGGTGTGCAGTTGTTCGAATTGCGCCGCCAACCCGGCGAAGCGAACGGTAGCGGCCCTCGCCTGTTTTACAGCAGATCCTATGGCGACTCCGACTCCAGCCTGCACAGCAAGGCGATCATTTTCGACCAGCAGAAGTCTTTCATCGGCTCGTTCAACTTCGACCCGCGCTCGGTACTGTGGAACACCGAAGTCGGCGTGCTGGTGGACAGCCCGGAACTTGCGGCCCGCGCCCGCGAACTGGCGCTACAGGGCATGGCGCCAGCCTTGAGCTATCAGGTGAAACTGGTCAATGGCCAGATCGTCTGGGTCACCGAAGACGACGGCAAAATGCATACCTTGACCCGGGAGCCGGGCAGTTGGTGGCGGCGCTTCAACGCCTGGTTCAGCAATACGATCGGGCTTGAGCGGATGCTTTGAAAGATCGCAGCCTTCGGCAGCTCCTACAGAAGATTGCATTCCAACTGTAGGAGCTGCCGAAGGCTGCGATCTTTTGATTCTATGCCGGCTGTGCCGCGCCAAACGCCCCCTGGCGCGATACCAGAATCACCAACCCAAACGCCCCCGCCGCCATCAGCAACGGCAGTGCATGCCCGCTGATCCACTGGCTGCCCGCACCGGCGATCAACGGCCCAAGCAGGCAACCGATCCCCCATAGTTGCGCGATGTGCGCATTGGCCCGCACCAGCGCATCATCGCGATAACGCTCGCCAATCAGGATCAGGGACAAGGTAAACAAACCGCCGGCACTCGCGCCGAACAGCACCCACAGCGGCCAGATCAGCAGCGTATCGATCAGCAACGGGATCGCCAGGCTCGACACCAGCAGGACCATCGCACAGCCTGTAAACAGCGTACGCCGCGATACACGATCCGCCAGCGCGCCAATCGGCAATTGCAGCAAGGCATCCCCCACCACCACAGTACTGACCATCGCCAGGGCGATTTCCGTGGTGAAGCCCTGGCGCAGGCAATACACCGGCAACAACGTCAGGATCATCGCTTCGAACGCCGCAAACAGCGACACGCCCCAGGCAATCGCCGGCAAACCGCGACAGAAGGTCAGCAGATCGCCAAAGGTCACACTGCAAGATTCACTGCTGGGTGCACCACTGCGGCCCAACAACAGCAACGGCGCCGCCACCAATAATCCGACACCGACCCAGAAGCCGTAATCATGTTCGGTGCCCAGTACGCCCAACAGAATCGGCCCGGCCAGCTGGCTCAAGGCGTAGCTGCTGCCATACAGCGCCACCAGCCGCCCACGCCACTCCTCGACCACCAGTTGATTGATCCAGCTTTCACCGAGGATGAACACCAGGGTCAGCACCACACCGATCATCAAGCGCAGCACCAGCCAGATCGGGTAGCTGGGCAATAGCGCCAGCAAACCGATGGACACCGCCCCACCCCACAGGCACAGACGCATCAGATTGGCTGTGCCAAGACGCGCCGCCAGGTGACTGGAGATCTTCGCGCCCAGCAGTACACCAATGGCCGGCATCGCCGCCATCACACCGATGGCAAATGAGCCGTACCCCCAGCTTTCCAGGCGAAACGACACCAGCGGCATGCTGACGCCCAGGGCCAGACCGACACTCAAGACAGACGCCAACACGGCGAAATACGTCGCCCAACGCATGTTCCACGCTCCTGTGGATATTTGTTTTTTACTGGCAACACAAACAAATGTGGGAGCGGGCTTTTGTGGCGAGGGGATTTATCCCCGTTGGGTCGCGTAGCGACCCCAAAACCTGCAACAGCGGAGTATCAGTTACACCGCGCATACCGGTTTTGCGACTGCTGCGCAGCCGAACGGGGATAAATCCCCTCACCACAAAGATCCGCTCCCACAAGGGATCTGCGTTGTTCAGGAGTCCTGATTTACCACCGGGCTCCTTCACTGGCTTACAACTTGATCCAGGTCGCCTTCAGTTCGGTGTACTTGTCGAACGCGTGCAGCGACTTGTCGCGACCGTTGCCGGACTGCTTGAAGCCACCGAACGGTGCCGTCATGTCGCCGCCGTCGTACTGGTTGACCCAGACGCTACCGGCGCGCAGTGCCTTGGCGGTCAGGTGAGCCTTGGAAATGTCAGCCGTCCACACCGCTGCCGCCAGGCCGTATGGCGTGTCGTTGGCGATATTGATGGCCTCTTCGGCGGTGTCGAATTCGATGACCGACAGTACCGGGCCGAAGATTTCTTCCTGGGCGATTTTCATCGCGTTGCTCACGCCATCGAAAATGGTTGGTTCAACGTAGGTTCCGCCAGTTTCCTGAAGGGTACGCTTGCCACCGGCCACCAATTTGGCACCGTCGGCATGACCGGATTCGATGTAGGACAACACGGTGTTCATCTGCTGGGTATCCACCAGTGCACCAACATTGGTGGCGGGGTCCAGCGGGTTGCCCGGCTTCCAGGTTTTCAGGGCCTCAATCACCAATGGCAGGAATTTATCCTTGATCGAACGCTCCACCAGCAGGCGCGAGCCAGCGGTGCAGACTTCGCCCTGGTTGAAGGCGATGGCACCCGCAGCAGATTCGGCTGCTTCTTGCAGGTTCGGCGCATCGGCGAAGACGATGTTCGGGCTCTTGCCGCCGGCTTCCAGCCACACGCGCTTCATGTTCGACTCGCCCGCGTAGATCATCAGTTGCTTGGCGATCTTGGTCGAACCGGTGAACACCAGGGTGTCGACATCGTTGTGCAGGCCCAGGGCCTTGCCGACGGTGTGGCCGTAACCCGGCAACACGTTCAACACGCCTTTCGGAATGCCGGCCTCGACAGCCAGTGCCGCAATGCGGATGGCGGTCAGCGGGGATTTTTCCGAAGGCTTGAGGATCACCGAGTTACCGGTGGACAGCGCCGGGCCCAGTTTCCAGCAGGCCATCATCAGCGGGAAGTTCCACGGCACGATGGCGGCAACTACACCGACTGGCTCACGGGTCACCAGACCCAATTGATCGTGCGGGGTAGCCGCCACTTCGTCGTAGATTTTGTCGATGGCTTCGCCGCTCCAGCTCAGCGCTTGCGCCGCGCCAGGAACGTCGATGTACAGGGAATCGCTGATCGGCTTGCCCATGTCCAGGGTTTCAAGCAGTGCCAGCTCCTCGGCGTGCTTTTTCAGCAGGCCGGCGAAACGGATCATGGCGGATTTGCGTTTGGTCGGCGCCAGGCGCGACCACACGCCGGAGTTGAAGGTAGCGCGAGCGTTTTCCACGGCGCGCTGGGCATCGGCGGCGTCACAGCTGGCGATTTTGCCGAGCAGACGGCCATCGACTGGGCTGATGCACTCGAAGGTCTCGCCGGAGACAGCATCGGTGTATTCGCCATTGAGGTAAGCGCGGCCTTCGATTTTCAGGTCGCGAGCCCGTTGTTCCCAGTCGGCACGAGTCAGGGTGGTCATTCGAGTGTCCTCCTCTTATTGAATACGACGCCCGCATTCTTCGCGGGCGCTGTCAGGAATTCTGCCCGGCCAGCCTGAAAATCGGCCTTAGGCACCCACCACCCTAAACCAGCGGCAGGGGAAGTTTCAATATATTTGACATAACGCCGGCAAACGGCCTTGCGATGTTCATTTTAATAAACATAGACTTTAAGAACACCTACCACTCGCACCGCAATGACGGGGGAATACAACAATGAGCATCCAGAACATCGTCGACTTCAGCCAGGCCACCACTGCTGCCGAACGTTATCGCCCAGACCCGGCCAAAGTGCTGAAGGGCGACCCCGAGCAAGCGGTGTACAACCATTACAACAGCCCTTGCGGCCAGTTGAACGCGGGAGTGTGGGAAGGGGCTGTGGGTCAATGGACGGTGAACTTCACGGAACACGAATACTGCGAGATCGTGCAGGGTGTTTCCGTACTGCGCGACCTGGATGGCAATGCCAAGACCCTGCGGGTCGGTGATCGCTTCGTGATCCCGGCGGGCTTCCGGGGCACTTGGGAAGTGCTGGAGCCTTGCCGCAAGATCTATGTGGCGTTTGAGCAGAAGGCCTGAATTTATTCGTCGTCCGGACTGACGCCTTCGCGAGCAAGCCCGCTCCCACAGGTTTTGTGATCGACCAAAATCCCTGTGGGAGCGGGCTTGCCCGCGATGGGGCCCTGATAGGCAACGCAAAAACCAATAGGCAACAAAAAAGGCCCGTATCTCGCGATACGGGCCTTTTTCGTAAGTCAGGAAAAATCAATTACTTGATTTTGCCTTCCTTGTAGATCACGTGCTTGCGAACAACCGGATCATATTTCTTGATCTCGATTTTGTCCGGAGTAGTACGCTTGTTCTTGTCGGTAGTGTAGAAGTGACCAGTACCGGCGCTCGAAATCAAACGAATCAATTCACGCATGATTAGCTCCCTTAAACCTTGCCATCGCGACGAAGTTCGGCCAGCACGACACTGATGCCACGCTTGTCGATGATGCGCATGCCTTTGGCAGATACGCGCAGACGTACGAAACGTTTCTCTTCTTCAACCCAGAAGCGGTGATGCTGCAGGTTCGGCAGGAAACGACGACGGGTTTTGTTGTTTGCGTGGGAAATGTTGTTCCCAGTCACCGGACCCTTACCGGTAACTTGACATACTCTAGACATGCCTCAGCCCTCTAAAACCACATGCCCAACCCGGCATGGGTTGGCCGCTTAATCTCTAGTCATTGTGGCGCCAGGCGCCGCGATTCTTTAGAGGTCTTACCGGCTACACCTACAGTGAAGGAACCGGGCCCCTAGAAAAGAGCGCTGCTTTATACCAGAAAGACTGGGGTGCAACAACATTCGGTGTGCCGTGAATGGAGAAAAACCCGGTTTTTCACGCTTCAAGCGCTTTGGATAAGGGCTGTCGCCGATTTCGACCACTCGTCGCGAGAATCTGCCCGACGTCACCATCCCGACGTTTTCCCACCCCACCAAAGCAAAATCAGGCGCTTATAGTCCACTCAAAATGCAAAAGGGGATAGTCATTTGCAAAGGAGCCCACTAGGGTAAGCCTTTTCCAGACTGCACTTGCAGATGGGCCTTCGATCTGTAAAGGAATCCGACCATGCGCCTCGCTGCCCTACCGCTGTTGCTCGCCCCTCTTCTACTGAGCCCACTGGCCCAGGCGGCCGCCCTGAGCGTCTGCACCGAGGCCAGCCCCGAAGGGTTCGATGTCGTGCAGTACAACTCACTGACCACCACCAACGCCTCGGCCGATGTGCTGATGAACCGCCTGGTGGACTTCGACACTGCCAGCGGCAAAGTGGTCGCCAGCCTCGCCGACAGCTGGGAAGTCAGCCCCGACGGCCTGGTCTATGTGTTCAAACTGCACCCGCAGGTGAAATTCCACCGCACCGAGTATTTCAGCCCGACGCGGGAAATGACGGCTGAAGACGTGAAGTTCAGCTTCGACCGTATGCTCGATCCGGCCAATCCGTGGCACAAGGTCGCCCAAAGCGGCTTCCCGCATGCACAATCGATGCAGTTGCCTGCACTGATCAAGAAAATCGACGCCCTCGACCCACTGACCGTGCGTTTTACCCTTGATCACGCCGACTCGACCTTCCTCGCGACTTTGAGCATGGGCTTCGCCTCGATCTACTCGGCCGAGTACGCCGATAAATTGCTGAAGGCGGGCACTCCGGAAAAGCTCAACAGCCAGCCTATCGGCAGCGGCCCGTTCGTGTTCACGCGCTTTCAGAAAGACGCCTCGATCCGCTACAAGGCAAACCCGGACTACTTCGGCGGCAAGCCATCGGTAGACCCGCTGATCTTCGCCATCACCCCGGACGCCAACGTACGCCTGCAAAAGCTGCGTCGCAACGAATGCCAGATCGCCCTGTCGCCCAAGCCCCTGGACGTGCAGGCCGCCCTGAAAGAACCAACCCTGAAAGTGGAAAAGACGGAAGCGTTCATGACCGCATTCGTCGGCATCAACAGCCAGCATCCACCACTGGACAAGCCTGAAGTGCGACAGGCGATCAACCTTGCATTCGACAAGGCTAATTACGTCAAAGCAGTGTTCGAAGACACCGCCGAACCCGCCAACGGCCCCTACCCGCCCAATACCTGGAGCTACGCCAAAAACCTGCCGGGTTATCCCCATGACGTGGCGAAAGCCAAGGCTTTGATGGCCAAGGCTGGGCTGAAGGATGGCTTCCAGACCACCATCTGGACCCGCCCGTCGGGCAGCCTGCTGAATCCGAACCCGAGCCTGGGCGCCCAACTTCTTCAATCTGATCTCGCTGAAATCGGCATCCAGGCCGAAATCCGCGTGATCGAATGGGGCGAACTGATTCGACGTGCCAAGGCAGGCGAGCACGACTTGCTGTTCATGGGCTGGGCCGGTGACAACGGCGACCCGGACAACTTCCTCACGCCGCAATTTTCCTGCGCTGCGGTCAAATCCGGCACCAACTTCGCCCGCTACTGCAACCAGGACTTGGACAAGCTGATCAGTGCTGGCAAGACCACCGGCGAACAAGGTGTGCGCAGCAAGCTCTACGAACAGGCCCAGACGCAGATCCAGCAACAGGCGCTGTGGCTACCCCTGGCCCACCCGACGGCTTTCGCCCTGACACGCAAGGACGTGGAGGGTTACTCGGTGAGCCCGTTCGGGCGTCAGGACTACTCCAAGGTCAACATCAAGTAATCCGCGACGACACACTTCCCTGTGGGAGCGGGCTTGCCCGCGATTAGGCCGGCACATTCAACAACAATGCTGAATGTACTGACGCTATCGCGGGCAAGCCCGCTCCCACAGGGTTTTGCATTCTCCCGCCAGACCTACATCCAGCCATACTCGGCCATCGAAAGCGGATCGCCATCTCCGATGATGAAGTGATCAAGCACCCGCACGTCTATCAACTCAAGCGCCTTTTGCAAACGCTTGGTCAGTTGCCGGTCAGCCTGACTGGGGCTGGAATTGCCCGACGGATGGTTATGGCACAGGATCAGTGCCGCAGCGTTGTGCGCCAACGCACGCTTGACCACCTCTCGCGGATGAACACTGGTGTTGTCGATGGAGCCGCGAAACAGCGCCTCAAAGGTCAGCACCTGGTGTTTTGAATCCAGAAACAGGCAGCCAAACACTTCGTGAGGCTCATGGCGCAGCATCGCCTTGAGGTAATCACGCACCGCGTGTGGATTTTCCAGCGCCGGTTTCTGGCGCAATCGCTCCGCCAGATGCCGTCGGCTCATCTCCAGCACAGCCTGCAATTGTGCGAACTTTGCCGGCCCCAGCCCCAATTGCATGCTGAACGCCGTGAGATCTGCCTCCAATAGCGACCGCAAACTGCCAAACCGACTCAGCAGATGCCGCGCCAGGTCAACGGCGCTTTTGCCCGACACGCCGGTTCGTAAAAAGATTGCCAGCAATTCGGCATCCGAAAGGCTTGCCGATCCCTGTTCAAGAAGCTTCTCCCGCGGCCGCTCCGCCGCCGGCCAATCGCGAATACTCATAGCACCTCCTTGTCTGTGGGCGCCGCTGTTCCGTAGCGGGCGCTGTGATATCGTAGCCCATCTTTTTTGCGGGCGAATTCACCCTGGGGAGGGGGTTTCGCCACGCTTGTCACCAACGAAATGAAAGGCAGATCTATGCAGCGGCTGTATCGGAAACGCATTGTTCTGGGCGTCGGCGGCGGTATTGCTGCCTACAAGAGCGCCGATCTGGTTCGCCGCCTGATGGACCAAGGCGCCGAAGTGCGCGTGGTCATGACCCGTGGCGGTGCCGAATTCATCACCCCACTGACCATGCAGGCCCTGTCCGGGCACCCTGTGCACCTGGACCTGCTGGACCCGGCGGCCGAAGCGGCCATGGGTCACATCGAGCTGGCCAAATGGGCCGACCTGGTGCTGATCGCCCCGGCCACCGCCGACCTGATCGCCCGGCTGGCCCAAGGCATTGCCGATGACCTGCTGACCACGCTGGTGCTGGCCACCGACGCGGTAGTCGCCGTTGCCCCGGCGATGAACCAGGCCATGTGGCGCGACCCGGCCACCCAGGCCAACCTGCGAACCCTTGAAAGTCGTGACCTGAAAGTCTTCGGCCCGGCCTCCGGAAGCCAGGCCTGTGGCGATGTGGGACTGGGTCGCATGCTTGAGGCCACCGACCTCGCCCAGCTTGCCGCTGACTGCTTCCAGCGTCAGGCGCTGACCGGTAAACACGTGCTGATTACCGCCGGCCCAACCCAGGAAAACATCGACCCGGTGCGCTACATCACCAACCACAGCTCCGGCAAAATGGGCTTTGCCCTGGCCGAAGCCGCAGTGGAAGCCGGCGCCCGCGTGACCCTGATCACCGGCCCGGTGCACCTGCCGACCCCGGATCGCGTCACCCGCATCGACGTGGTCAGCGCCCGCGACATGCTCGCGGCCTGTGAGGCGGCGATCCCCTGCGACCTGTTCATTGCTTCGGCAGCAGTCGCGGATTACCGCCCGGAAGTCGTTGCACCACAGAAACTCAAGAAAGATCCTACGAACGGCGACGGCTTGTTGCTACAAATGGTGCGCAACCCGGACATCCTGGCCAGCATTGCCACCCGCCCCGACCGCCCGTTCAGTGTCGGTTTCGCCGCTGAAACCGAACACCTGCTCGACTACGCTGCCCGCAAGTTGAAAGACAAGAATCTCGATTTGATCGTCGCCAACGACGTGGCCAACCCGAGCATTGGCTTCAACAGCGAAGAAAACGCCTGCAGCGTGATCGACCGCGACCTTCACGCCACACTTTTCGCCCAGACCAGCAAGAGCAAGATTGCTCGCCAACTGATCACTTTCATCGCTGAACGACTGAACCAGGTTTAATTTACATGCACGCTTTGCAAGCCAAGATCCTCGACCCTCGCATCGGTACCGAATTCCCGCTGCCGCAGTACGCCACCCCTGGCTCCGCCGGCCTCGACCTGCGCGCCATGCTGGAAAAAGACATCGTGATCAAGCCGGGTGAAACCGTGCTGATCCCTACCGGTCTGTCGGTCTATATCGGCGACCCGAACCTCGCGGCGCTGATTCTGCCTCGCTCGGGCCTGGGCCATAAGCACGGGATCGTGCTGGGTAACCTGGTCGGCCTGATCGATTCCGACTACCAGGGCCCACTGATGGTTTCGTGCTGGAACCGCGGCCAGACCGATTTCACCATGGTCGTTGGCGAGCGCCTGGCGCAGCTGGTGCTGGTACCGGTGGTACAGGCACATTTCGAGATGGTCGAAGAGTTCGTCGAGACCCAGCGCGGCACTGGCGGCTTCGGCCACTCCGGCAGCCATTGATCTGATATGTGACACTCCTGTAGGAGCTGCCGCAGGCTGCGATCTTTTGATCTTGATCGTTTAAAAGCAAAAGATCGCAGCCTTCGGCAGCTCCTACAGGGAGCCTCATTGACGGGTCCAAAAGCTGTCGACTTTGCTGGCATGGCCTTTTCGCACCACGAACTCTCTGTGAAAAACGCCGTCATACCTTCCAGTTTGAGCCTGCGGGTGAAAGATTCGCCGGCAGGTCCAGCCACTTTCGAGATGGAGCATTTCCACAGATGAGCACCCCAACCCGCATCGCCCCAAAGTTCCCCGACAGCATTTTCCGCGCCTACGATATCCGTGGCACCGTGCCGGAGTTTCTGAATGCTGAAACGGCTTACTGGCTCGGTCGCGCCATCGGTGCCCAGACGCTGGCCCAGAACGAACCGAATATTTCCGTCGGCCGTGACGGCCGTCTTTCCGGCCCGGAACTGGTGGAGCAATTGATTCAAGGGTTGGCCGACAGCGGCTGCCACGTCAGCGACGTTGGCCTTGTGCCAACCCCCGCCCTGTATTACGCCGCCAACGTACTGGCCGGCAAATCCGGTGTGATGCTCACCGGCAGCCACAACCCGTCGAATTACAACGGCTTCAAGATCGTCATTGCCGGCGACACCCTGGCCAACGAACAGATCCAGGCCCTGCACGACCGCCTCAAGAACAACAACCTGAGCAGCGGCAAGGGCAGCATCACCAAAGTCGAGATCCTCGACCGCTACACCACCGAAATCGTCCAGGACATCAAGCTGGCCCGTCGCCTGAAAGTCGTGGTGGACTGCGGCAACGGCGCAGCCGGCGTGATTGCCCCGCAACTGATCGAGGCGCTGAACTGCGAAGTCATCCCGCTGTTCTGCGAGGTCGACGGCAACTTCCCGAATCACCACCCGGACCCGGGCAAGCCTGAAAACCTCGTCGACCTGATCGCCAAGGTCAAGGAAACCAACGCCGACATCGGCCTGGCCTTCGACGGCGACGGCGACCGCGTCGGCGTCGTAACCAACACCGGCAGCATCGTTTATCCAGACCGCCTGCTGATGCTGTTCGCCCGCGATGTCGTGGCACGCAACCCAGATGCGGAAATCATCTTCGACGTCAAATGCACCCGTCGCCTGATCCCACTGATCAAGGAATACGGCGGTCGTCCGCTCATGTGGAAGACCGGGCATTCGTTGATCAAAAAGAAAATGAAACAATCCGGCGCCCTGTTGGCCGGCGAAATGAGCGGGCACATCTTCTTCAAGGAGCGCTGGTTCGGTTTCGACGACGGCATTTACAGCGCCGCACGGTTGCTGGAGATCCTCAGCAAGGAAAAATCCAGTGCGGAAGAGCTGTTCGCTACCTTCCCGAACGATATTTCTACGCCGGAAATCAATATCCATGTGACCGAAGAGAGCAAATTCAGCATCATTGATGGATTGCATGACGCGCAGTGGGGCGCAGGCGCTGACCTGACCACCATTGACGGCGTGCGAGTCGACTATGCCAAAGGCTGGGGCCTGGTTCGCGCCTCCAACACCACGCCGGTGCTGGTACTGCGTTTCGAGGCCGATGACGAGGCAGAACTTTCGCGCATCAAGGACGTCTTCCATGTCCAGTTGAAGCGTGTTGCACCTGATCTCCAACTACCGTTCTGATTCACCCGGAGCCCTGAATGACCCTCGAACGCGAAGCCGCCGCCAACACCGCCAAGGTCCTGTCCGAAGCGCTGCCTTACATTCGCCGCTATGTCGGCAAGACACTGGTGATCAAATACGGCGGCAACGCGATGGAAAGCGAGGAGCTGAAAACCGGCTTCGCCCGCGACATCGTGCTGATGAAGGCCGTCGGCATCAACCCGGTCGTGGTTCACGGCGGCGGCCCGCAAATCGGTGATCTGCTCAAGCGCCTGTCGATCGAGAGCCACTTCGTCGATGGCATGCGCGTCACCGACGCCGCGACCATGGACGTGGTGGAAATGGTCCTCGGCGGCCAGGTCAACAAGGACATCGTCAACCTGATCAACCGTCACGGCGGCAGCGCCATCGGCCTGACCGGTAAAGACGCCGAGCTGATTCGTGCGAAGAAACTCACCGTCACCCGCCAGACCCCGGAGATGACCCAGCCGGAAATCATCGACATCGGTCACGTCGGCGAAGTGGTTGGGATCAACACCGATCTGCTGAACCTGCTGGTCAAAGGCGATTTCATCCCGGTGATCGCGCCGATTGGCGTTGGCGAAAACGGCGAGTCGTACAACATCAATGCTGACCTGGTAGCCGGTAAGGTGGCCGAAGCGCTGAAAGCCGAAAAGCTGATGCTGCTGACTAACATCGCCGGTCTGATGGACAAGTCGGGCAAGGTCCTGACCGGCCTGAGCACTCAGCAGGTCGACGACCTGATCGCCGACGGCACTATCTACGGCGGCATGCTGCCGAAGATCCGCTGCGCCCTGGAAGCGGTTCAGGGTGGCGTCGGCAGCTCGCTGATCATCGACGGTCGTGTGCCGAATGCAATCTTGCTGGAAATCTTCACCGACACCGGTGTGGGCACCTTGATCAGCAATCGCAAGCGTCACTAAGCGATAGCGCATACAAAAAGACCCCGCTCAGCCTGGCTGAGCGGGGTCTTTTTTTGCCCGCGATCCCTGTAGGAGCTGCCGCAGGCTGCGATCTTTTGATCTTGCTTCAAGAGCCAAAGTCAAAAGATCGCAGCCTGCGGCAGCTCCTACATTGGGATTATGTCAAACGCCGAACTGGGCGCGGTACGCTTCCACGGCAGGCAAGTGTTGCTTGAGCTGTGGATCGTCAGCCAGGAACTCGAGCACCTGGTTCAGCGAAACAATGCTGATCACCGGAATGCCAAAGTCGCGCTCCACTTCCTGGATTGCCGACAGCTCGCCGTTACCGCGCTCCTGACGGTTCAGGGCGATCAACACGCCGGCTGCCTTCGCGCCGTCCTGGGAGGCGATGATTTGCATCACTTCGCGGATAGCGGTGCCGGCGGTGATCACGTCGTCAATGATCAGCACATCGCCCGTCAGCGGCGCGCCAACCAGACTGCCGCCTTCGCCGTGGGCCTTGGCTTCCTTGCGGTTGAAACACCATGGCAGGTCACGATTGTGGTGCTCGGCCAATGCCACGGCAGTGGTCGCCGCCAAAGGGATGCCCTTGTAGGCCGGACCGAACAGAACATCGAAGGGAATGCCGCTTTCGGCAATGGCTGCAGCGTAGAAACGACCCAGCTGCGCCAGGGCCGAACCCGAATTGAACAGGCCGGCATTGAAGAAGTAAGGACTGGTGCGCCCGGACTTCAGGGTGAACTCACCGAAGCGCAAAACGCCGCGATCGATGGCAAAACGAATGAAATCGCGCTGATACGCTTGCATGAAAAAAACCCCAAATACCACGGATTTAGCTAATTAGCTTGACGCCGTGTATCATACACGCACGCGATTTTTGGGGCCATTTATGCGGATCATCAGTGTGAACGTCAATGGTATTCAGGCTGCAGTCGAGCGAGGTTTGCTCAGTTGGCTGCAGGCACAGAATGCCGACGTCATCTGCCTGCAGGACACCCGTGCCTCCGCCTTTGAACTGGACGATCCAGCCTTCCAACTGGATGGATACTTCCTTTATGCCTGCGATGCCGAAGTTCCCGCCCAAGGCGGCGTGGCTTTGTATTCGCGGTTGCAACCGAAGGCTGTCATCAGCGGTCTCGGTTTCGAGACGGCCGACCGCTACGGGCGCTACCTGCAAGCCGATTTCGACAAAGTCAGCATTGCAACGTTGCTGCTACCGTCGGGTATGAACGGCGATGAGGACTTGAACCAGAAGTTCAAGCTCATGGACGACTTTGCCAAGTACCTGGACAAGCAACGGCGCAAACGCCGCGAGTACATTTATTGTGGCTCGCTGTACGTGGCGCAGCAAAAGCTGGACATCAAGAACTGGCGCGACAGCCAGCAATCTCCGGGCTTCCTGGCACCTGAACGTGCCTGGATGGACGAGATTGTCGGCAACATGGGTTATGTCGACGCGCTGCGCGAAGTCAGCCGTGAAGGCGACCAGTACAGCTGGTGGCCGGATAACGAGCAAGCCGAAATGCTCAACCTCGGCTGGCGCTTCGACTATCAGTTGTTGACTCCGGGCCTGCGCCGCTTCGTACGCAGCGCACGCCTTCCACGTCAGCCGCGATTCTCGCAACACGCGCCGCTGATCGTGGACTACGACTGGACGCTGACAATCTAAGCGTCGTTTCGCCATAAAAAATGCCCGTATCGCGAGATACGGGCATTTTTTATGCGCCGGTTCGGGCCAGTTACACGACTTAGGCTGCAGCAATAAACGGCAGGGCCAAGTACAACTTGATGACGATGACATTGATAATGTCGATAAAGAACGCGCCCACCATTGATACTACCAGAAACGCAATCTGCGAAGGCCCATAGCGTTGCGTCACCGCTTGCATGTTAGCGACAGCCGTTGGCGTTGCACCCAGCCCGAAACCACAGTGCCCTGCCGCCAACACCGCCGCATCGTAGTTGCAGCCCATCATTCTGAACGTCACGAAAATCGCGAAAAACGCCATGACCAACGCCTGCACAGCCAGGATGATGAAAATCGGCAAAGCCAGCGCCGCCAGATCCCACAGCTTGAGCGACATCAGCGCGATGGCAAGAAACAGCGACAGACTGACATTTCCCAGCACTGAGACTTCACGCTCGAATACCTGATACAAGCCAAGTGCTGAAAGACCGTTGCGCAGCAATACGCCTACGAAAAGCACACAAACGAATGTCGGCAACTCAAACGCCGTTCCGTGCAGCAGGCCATTCAAAAGATTGCCAACCAACAGGCTGACTGCGATCAAAGCCAGGGTTTCGATAAATGTAAAAGGTGTGATTGAGCGCTCTTTGTTCGGCTGCTCAAAACCCTTAGGCAGACGCGGCGCCTCCTGCATGTTGCAACCGGGAACCTCCACACGCTTAATGAGCAAGCGCGCAACCGGACCACCGATCAATCCACCCAACACCAGACCGAAGGTCGCGGAGGCCATCGCCAGTTCAGAGGCGGAAGCCAGACCGTATTTCTCATTGAATACAGTTCCCCATGCAGCGCCAGTTCCGTGACCGCCTGCCAGGGTAATGGAGCCCGTCAACAACCCCATCAGCGGATCGAGCCCCAGCATTGTTGCCAGCCCGATGCCCATGGCGTTCTGCAGCACCAGAAGCCCTGTAACAGCCAATAGAAATATTCCTACTACGCGACCGCCTTTCTTAAGGCTGGCGAAGTCTGCACTCAAACCGATAGTGGCAAAAAACGCCAGCATCAAGGGAGTTTGCAGCGAAGTATCGAAACGGACTTCAATATCAAGCGCTCGCAACACCAAAAGAGCCAGAGCAACCAGCAGGCCGCCAGCGACAGGTTCAGGGATATTGAAATTACGTAGAACACCAACACGAGCAATAAGGCCACGTCCCAGAAGTAGTACCAGGGAAGCGGCCACGAGCGTGCCATAAAAATCGAGCTGAATCATTTGGATTATTCTTGACTATATATTCGTAAGCGAACTTTTCCCTATGTCCGCTATTTGAACCGGCTGATTATCTCAACGCTGACTACAGTGAAATTCAAAAACCTTCGATGGCTTGAACATATGGAAATATTTTCGAATGAATATTTCGTGCGGGGACTTTACCAACCACAAAGTCTTGCTGCCAAGGATATGGGCAGCACCAAGACCTCACAGTTGTGACTAAAAATGTAATGACGACATATATACAAAATATCTCCATGTCATTCGTCGTAGGCAGATTAATCCTACATATTCTGAAGATTAATTTAGTTGCTAAAAAGCCCGACAAGTCGGGCTTTTTAGTTTTTGAATTTTCGAAACTATTTTTCAAACACGAGCGTTTTGATTGAACGCTATTTGATCAAACGCCACGTGAAAGGATAACGGTACGGAAAACCTTCATTGGCTTTCACCCCAGCGATAATCGTCAGCACCAGCGCGCCAATGGCAATCAGGCCAAACAGGAAAAACCCGATGATCACCACCATCAGCAGGAGGCTGATTGCCGAAGCGATCGCGACGGTAATCTGAAAATTCAACGCTTCCTTGCCTTGGGCATCGATGAACGGATCCATCTCGCGCTTCATTTGCCACAGAATCAGCGGGCCGATCAGCGTACCGAACGGAATCCAGATCCCGAGCAAGGCGGACAAGTGACAAAACATCGCCCACTGCCGAACCTCTCTGCTCGGGGTGGGAAGCAGTTGTTGCTCGTCACTCATGGCGCCCTCCTTGCCTGCGGTCATCCAATCAGTCAGCCAGTGCAGCCTTTTGCAGATCGAAGATTTCGTTCATGCCTTTTTTCGCCAGTTCCAGCATGGCGTTCAGCTCTTCAGGCTGGAACGGCGCGCCTTCGGCGGTGCCCTGGACTTCAATGAAGCCGCCAGTGCTGGTCATCACCACGTTCAGGTCAGTCTCGGCAGCCGAGTCTTCCAAGTAGTCCAGGTCGAGCACTGGTTCACCCTGGTACATGCCGACCGAAACGGCACCGATCATTTGCTTGAGCGGATCGCCGCCTTTCAGGCCCCCACGCTTCTTGATCACTTTCAGGGCATCGACCAGCGCAACCATGGCGCCGGTGATGGACGCGGTACGGGTCCCGCCATCGGCCTGGATCACGTCACAATCGACGTACAGGGTAACGTCACCCAGCTTGGACATGTCCAGTGCAGCGCGCAGAGAACGACCGATCAGACGCTGGATCTCCAGCGTGCGCCCGCCCTGCTTGCCGCGGCTCGCTTCACGCTGGTTACGCTCGCCGGTGGCGCGTGGCAGCATGCCGTACTCGGCGGTCAACCAACCTTGACCTTGCCCCTTGAGGAAACGCGGCACGCCGTTTTCGACACTGACGGTGCAGATGACTTTGGTATCACCGAACTCGACCAGTACAGAACCCTCGGCGTGTTTGGTGTAGTTGCGGGTGATGCGGATCGAGCGGAGCTGATCGGCAGCGCGACCACTTGGACGTTTCATAAGGGATACCTGTACGGGGACGGAAAACTGCGGAGCATTATAGAGCCGCCGGCCACGACTGGGCACTTCTAAAAAATTCCTCCGACGACCGAAGGCTCTGAACTGCCCGTCGCCGACGGCCTACCGCCCTTTGTCACACCGTGTGTTTGGGCGCACTAGCCGCACTGCGCTACAATCCTGCGCCTTTGCTGCCAGTCGGCTTATATTCATTGATATCGGAATGCCGGAACCTCAGTTCCGGGCCGATCTGCATTGCGAGGTACCTCCATGGTGCACAGCATGACCGCCTTCGCCCGCGTCGAGAAAGCCGGCGTCCAGGGCACCCTGAGCTGGGAACTGCGCTCGGTCAACAGCCGCTACCTGGAACCCCACCTGCGCCTGCCGGAGTCGTTTCGCGACCTCGAAGGTGCTGTCCGCGAAGCGCTGCGCCAGGGCGTGTCCCGGGGCAAGCTCGAATGCACCCTGCGCTTCACCGAGGAAAACACCGGTAAAGCGTTACAGGTAGACCAGGACCGCGCGGCACAACTGGTCGCCGCCGCCGAGACCATCGCCGGGCTGATCAAAAATCCGTCAGCGCTGAACCCGCTTGAAGTGCTGGCCTGGCCTGGCGTGCTGGTCGGCGATGCCAATGACCCGCAAGCCTTGAACGCCGAAGCGCTGGCGCTGTTCAATCAGGGCCTGAAAGAGCTCAAGGCCGGCCGCGAGCGCGAAGGCGCGGAGCTGGCGCGGTTGATCAACGATCGCCTGACCTCGATTGAAGAAGACGTGGTGACCCTGCGCGAACTGGTTCCACAGATGCTCGCCACCCAGCGCCAGAAAGTGCTCGACCGCTTTGCCGACATGAAGGCCGAGATGGACCCGCAGCGCCTGGAGCAGGAAATGGTCATGCTCGCGCAAAAAAGCGACGTCGCCGAAGAACTGGATCGCCTGAGCACTCACATCATCGAAGTTCGCCGGGTACTCAAATCCGGTGGCGCTGCCGGGCGACGCCTGGACTTTCTGATGCAGGAGCTCAACCGCGAAGCCAACACACTGGGCTCCAAAGCCTTCGACCCGCGCAGCACCCAGGCGGCGGTCAACCTAAAGGTGTTGATCGAACAGATGCGCGAACAAGTGCAGAATATTGAGTAAGGCATACCCGACATGACCCACAGCACCGGCACCCTGTACATCATTTCCGCCCCATCGGGCGCGGGCAAGAGCAGCCTGGTCAAGGCCCTGACCGACGCCAATCCGGAGATCCGCGTCTCGGTTTCCCACACCACCCGCGCCATGCGTCCCGGTGAAGTGAATGGCGTGAACTATCACTTCGTCGACCGCAGCGAGTTCGTGAAGATGATCGAACACGGGGACTTCCTGGAGCGCGCCGAAGTATTCGGCAATCTCTACGGCACCTCGCAAAGCC
Organism: Pseudomonas putida; assembly: GCF_050990305.1. GTDB lineage: Bacteria > Pseudomonadota > Gammaproteobacteria > Pseudomonadales > Pseudomonadaceae > Aquipseudomonas > Aquipseudomonas putida_AH. The sequence goes on from NZ_CP158817.1 coordinate 6,454,339, forward strand.
ACCTGCAGCAGACCCTGGACGAAGGCCACGACCTGATCCTGGAAATCGACTGGCAAGGCGCCGAGCAAGTGCGCAAACTGATGCCCCAGGCGCGCTCGATCTTCATTTTGCCGCCGTCACTGCAAGCCTTGCACCAGCGCCTGACCAATCGCGGCCAGGACAGTGACGAGATCATTGACGGCCGGATGCGTGAAGCCGTCAGCGAAATGAGCCACTACGTCGACTACGACTACCTGATCATCAACGACGATTTCGCCCACGCGCTGCACGATCTGAAGGCGATTTTCCGCGCCAATCAGCTGATTCAGAAGCGCCAGCAGCAGCGTCACGGCAAATTGCTGGCTGAACTGTTGGGTTGATTCGCTCTTCCCAAAACCGCTGCAAGGGCTTTACATTGGCACTTACAGCGCGTCGAAGGGCTTGATCAAAAAATCAGCGCTTCCCTAATCGCTGGTGATTTTTTAAACTGTTGAGTCCGCTTGCCCATCCGGGCAGCGCGCATATCGCATTTGCTACGAGGAAGACCATGGCCCGCGTAACCGTTGAAGACTGCCTAGAACACGTGGATAACCGCTTTGAGCTGGTCATGCTCTCTACCAAGCGTGCCCGTCAACTGGCCACCGGCGGCAAAGAGCCGAAAGTAGCATGGGAAAACGACAAGCCTACCGTTGTTGCCCTGCGCGAAATCGCTGAAGGCCTGATCGACTACGCAGCTATCGCCGAAGCCGAAATCGTTGAAGATGAACCGCTTTTCGCTGCATTCGAGGACGAGTCCAACGAGGCCGTCTAAGCCTATGCCTGGTCGACGTAGCACGGCGCGGGATCACAGCTTTTGGCAGGAGACATCATGCCGAGCATAGACGCCCTCGCCGATCGCTTATCGACCTACCTCGGCAAAGACCAGGTCAACCTGGTCCGCCGAGCGTATTTCTACGCCGAACAAGCCCACGACGGCCAACGCCGCCGTAGCGGCGAGGCGTACGTCACGCATCCTCTTGCCGTGGCGAATATTCTTGCCGACATGCACATGGACCATCAGAGCCTGATGGCTGCGATGCTGCATGACGTGATCGAAGACACCGGGATTGCCAAGGAAGCGCTGCAAGCGCAGTTCGGCGAGACCGTGGCCGAACTGGTCGACGGGGTCAGCAAACTGACCCAGATGAACTTCGAGACCAAGGCCGAAGCCCAGGCTGAAAACTTCCAGAAAATGGCCATGGCCATGGCGCGCGACATTCGCGTGATCCTGGTTAAGCTGGCCGACCGCCTGCACAACATGCGCACTCTGGAAGTGCTGTCCGGCGAAAAACGCCGACGCATCGCCAAGGAAACCCTGGAAATCTATGCGCCCATCGCCAACCGGCTGGGCATGCACGCTATCCGCATAGAATTCGAAGACCTCGGCTTCAAGGCCATGCACCCGATGCGTTCCGCGCGGATCTACCAGGCCGTCAAGCGCGCCCGGGGCAACCGCAAGGAAATCGTCAACAAAATCGAAGAATCCCTCAGCCACTGCCTGGCCATCGACGGCATTCAGGGCGAGGTGAGCGGTCGCCAGAAACACCTCTACGGCATCTACAAGAAAATGCGCGGCAAGCGTCGGGCTTTCAACGAGATCATGGACGTCTACGCGTTCCGCATCATCGTCGACAAGGTCGATACCTGTTACCGCGTGCTGGGTGCTGTTCATAATTTGTACAAACCGTTGCCGGGGCGCTTCAAGGATTACATCGCGATCCCCAAGGCCAACGGCTATCAGTCGCTGCACACCACATTGTTCGGCATGCACGGTGTACCGATCGAGATCCAGATCCGCACCCGTGAAATGGAAGAGATGGCCAACAACGGCATCGCCGCCCATTGGCTGTACAAATCCAGCGGCGACGAGCAACCAAAAGGCACCCACGCCCGCGCCCGCCAGTGGGTCAAAGGCGTGCTGGAAATGCAGCAACGCGCCGGCAACTCGCTGGAATTCATCGAAAGCGTGAAGATCGACCTGTTCCCGGACGAGGTCTATGTGTTCACGCCCAAAGGCCGGATCATGGAGCTTCCCAAGGGCTCCACGGCGGTCGACTTTGCTTACGCGGTGCACACCGACGTGGGCAACAGCTGCATTGCCTGTCGAATCAATCGCCGCCTCGCGCCGCTGTCCGAACCGCTGCAAAGCGGCTCCACAGTCGAGATCGTCAGCGCTCCAGGTGCGCGGCCGAACCCGGCCTGGCTCAACTTCGTGGTCACCGGCAAGGCGCGTACGCACATTCGCCACGCGCTGAAACTGCAACGCCGGTCAGAGTCCATCAGCCTGGGCGAACGCCTGCTGAACAAAGTCCTCAACGGCTTCGACAGCGCGCTGGAGAAAATTCCAGCTGAACGCGTCAAGGCCATGCTCACCGAATATCGTCTTGAACTGACCGAAGACTTGCTGGAAGACATCGGTCTGGGCAATCGCATGGCTTATGTGGTGGCGCGCCGACTGCTCGGCGAAGGCGAACAGTTGCCGAGCCCGGAAGGCCCATTGGCGATTCGCGGCACCGAGGGCCTGGTGCTCAGCTACGCCAAATGTTGCACACCGATCCCTGGCGATCCGATTGTCGGCCATCTTTCCGCCGGCAAAGGCATGGTTGTGCACCTGGACAACTGCCGCAACATCAGCGAAATCCGCCATAACCCGGAAAAATGCATCCAGCTCTCTTGGGCCAAGGATGTCACCGGCGAATTCAATGTCGAACTGCGCGTCGAGCTGGAACACCAACGCGGCCTGATCGCCCTGCTGGCCAGCAGTGTCAACGCAGCCGATGGCAACATCGAAAAAATCAGCATGGACGAACGCGATGGTCGCATCAGCGTCGTCCAACTGGTGGTCAGCGTGCACGACCGCGTGCACCTGGCCCGCGTGATCAAGAAACTGCGCGCCCTGACCGGTGTGATTCGCATCACTCGCATGCGCGCGTAGCCATCCATCCCTTACAAGGAGTCATACATGACCAAGACTGTTATCACCAGCGACAAGGCCCCGGCCGCCATCGGCACTTACTCCCAGGCGATCAAGGCTGGCAACACCGTTTACATGTCGGGTCAGATTCCTCTGGACCCAAAAACCATGGAACTGGTCGAAGGCTTCGAAGCCCAGACCGTCCAGGTTTTCGAAAACCTCAAAGCCGTGGCTGAAGCCGCCGGCGGTTCGTTCAAGGACATCGTCAAGCTGAACATCTTCCTCACCGACCTGAGCCATTTCGCCAAGGTCAACGAGATCATGGGCAAGTACTTCGACCAGCCTTACCCAGCCCGCGCCGCCATCGGCGTTGCGGCCCTGCCAAAGGGTTCGCAGGTTGAAATGGATGCCATCCTGGTCATCGAGTAATGCGTCCGGCGCAGCCTTGGGCTGCGCCGACTGCTCTGCTGTAAAGAAAGCTTGAAAGGATTCCACCATGCGCAAAGCGCTTGCTCTCTCGCTGCTCGCCCTGCTTTTGGGCGGTTGTGCCAGCGACCCTGCCGACCGTGATATCAGCGGCACCTGGATCAATCAGGTGGCGATCGATGCCGCATCCAAGGGCGTCCCCCTGCGTGAAGCGCTCCAGGCCTATGGCCCGAACCTGGAATGGGACGTCAATACCAAAGCCGGTCAGGCCCGTTACACCAATGGTTTTGAAAATGTCGATGGCAAGCTGTCGGGTGAAAAATCCGGCGCCTGGAAAGTCGACTTTTATGGCAGTTCCGGCAGTGAGCTGAAGCGCAACGGCAAACAGTTGAGCCAGGTCGCAAGCGAGAACGAACCCGCTCAGGTCTTCCACCGCGCGTCGATCCCGGTGCCGGATGGCGCACCGATCGGTGCCAGCTTCGAACGCGCACTGTATTCGGCCTACATGGGCGGTAGCTGGAAAGTCATCAATGGCCCCGGCGAAGGCAATACCGTGCAGTTCCAGGCCGACGGCCAAGTGACCGGTTTGCCTGGCACTGATCGTTATGCATTGTGCCTCGCGGGCGACTGCGCCTCGATGAGTGACGGCAACGACAACATGTGGCTGCAACTCAATGGCCAGGGAAACCCATGGATCTTTGCGCGCAAGGGCAAGGCGCTGGAAATCTTCCAAGCGGTGAACACGGCGCAAAACGACGAGATGCCTCAGTTCACACCAGGTGATCGCAAGTGGCTGCTGGAAAAGCAGTAACTATCTGAAAAGATCGCAGCCTGCGGCAGCTCCTACAGAAACATGCATGCATCTGTAGGAGCTGCCGAAGGCTGCGATCTTTTGCTTTTCAGCGCCCTTCGAGGATCGCGGCATAACCTTCACGGAAGGTCGGGTATTTCGGCTCCCAGCCCAACGCCTTCGCCCGCGCATTGCTGCAACGCTTGCTTCCGGTGCGACGCACGCTGGCTTCATCCGCCCATTCGGTCACACCCAGATATTCGCGCAACCAGCCCACCACATCTGACAACGCAGCCGGTGCGTCATCGACGCCGATATACACATCATCCAGCACAACGCCGCGTCGATCGGCCTCGAGCAGGCACGCCATCAACCCGGCGGCATCGTCGGCATGGATGCGATTGGCATACAACGGCGGCTCGACCGCCACGCGATAACCCTGGCGCACCTGGGTGAGTAGCCGCTCACGGCTCGGGCCGTAAATGCCGGTCAAACGCACAATGCTGGTCGCAATGCCGCTGTTGAGGGCAATCTGTTCGGCTTCGAGCAACACACGCCCTGAAAAACCGGACGCCACGGCCGGCGAAGACTCGTCGACCCACTCACCATCCTGCTGGCCATAAACGCTGCTGCTGGAAACGAACAGCAGGCGACTGGGCACCTGTCCATAGTCATCCAGCCACTCCAGTACATGCTGCAACCCCTGGACATAAGCGGCGCGGTAGCCGGCCTCATCGTGATCAGTGGCAGCGGCGCAATACACCAGATAATCCACAGCGCCGACTGGCCAGGTCGCCGGACAGTCCTTATCGAACAAATCGCCGGCCACGCCAATCACACCATCCGGCAGGCGCGAGACGTCCCGACGCAGACCATGGACCTCCCACCCTGCTGCCAACAATTGCGTAGCCAGGCGGCTGCCGACATCACCGCAACCGGCGATCAAAACAGAAGGCGCGGACATCAGAAAACTCCCCTAGGAAACCGACAGACTAGCGCTGGCACTGGACGAGCGGCTAGCAATACAAGAAAAAAAGAGACTCTATTACTTTTGTTAACAAGAATTACTTGCAATAATGCGCGCCACTTTTGTTCTCGGCCTCACGAGGCCTGGAAGAGCATTATCGTTTTTCTATCTCAGGTCCGGCCAGCATGACACGCAATCAAATCCCCGCTTCGCCAACCAAACGACCTCGCGCCTGGAGCGCTGTGGCCGCCCTGCTGCTCAGCTTCATGCTGGCACCGACCGCAGCCTTCGCCGACGCACAAGCACCTGCCACCGCACCAGCGGCCGCTGACCACGCCGCCCCGGCTGCTGCGCCCGCCGCAACCGACCCGGCTCAGGTAGCGCCTACCCAGCAAGCCCCTGGCGAAGACGCACCTGAAGTCCTCGAAGCCGACAACACGCTGGGCATGGCGCATGACCTGTCGCCATGGGGCATGTACAAGAATGCCGACATCATCGTGAAAATCGTGATGATCGGCCTGGCCATTGCTTCGATCATCACTTGGACCATCTGGATTGCCAAGGGTATTGAGCTGATGGGCGCCAAGCGTCGCCTGCGCAGTGAAATCGCCCAGCTGAAAAAATCCGCCTCCCTCAAGGAAGCCAGTGCCACCGCCGCGAAGGAAGGCACGCTGGCTAACCTGCTCGTGCATGACGCCCTCGAAGAGATGCGCCTGTCGGTCAACAGTCGTGAGAAAGAAGGTATCAAGGAACGCGTCAGCTTCCGTCTTGAGCGCCTGGTAGCGGCCTGCGGTCGCAACATGAGCAGTGGCACCGGCGTGCTCGCCACCATCGGTTCCACCGCGCCATTCGTCGGCCTGTTCGGTACCGTATGGGGCATCATGAACAGCTTCATCGGCATCGCCAAAACCCAAACCACCAACCTCGCCGTTGTGGCCCCCGGCATCGCCGAAGCCCTGCTGGCAACAGCTCTTGGCCTGGTCGCGGCCATTCCTGCAGTGGTGATCTACAACGTGTTTGCCCGCTCCATCGCCGGTTACAAGGCCCAGGTGTCCGACGCGTCGGCGCAAGTCCTGCTGCTGGTCAGCCGCGACCTCGATCACCAGCCTGAGCGCAGCTCGCAACCGCACATGGTGAAAGTGGGGTAATCGGCCATGGGCCTGCATTTGAAAGAAGGGGCAGACGACGATCTGTCCGAAAACCACGAAATCAACGTCACGCCGTTCATCGACGTGATGCTCGTGCTGTTGATCATCTTCATGGTGGCGGCCCCGCTGGCCACCGTTGATATCAAAGTTGATCTGCCCGCCTCCACCGCCAAACCGGCGCCGCGGCCGGAGAAGCCGGTGTTCCTCAGCGTCAAGGCTGACCAACGCCTGTTCCTGGGCGAAGAGGAAGTGAAGGCCGAAGCGCTCGGCGCCACGCTCGACGCCAAAACCCAGGGCAAGAAAGACACGACGATCTTTTTCCAGGCCGATAAAGGCGTGGATTACGGCGACCTGATGAACGTCATGGATAACCTGCGTTCGGCCGGTTACCTGAAGGTCGGTTTGGTCGGACTCGAGTCGGCAGTGAAGAAATGATCACGACGCGCCATAAGCTGACGCGTTACAGCGGTAGCCTGGCCGTGGTGCTGGGCGTTCACGCGCTGGCCATCGCGCTGGCCGTGAATTGGACCGCCCGTCCGCCTATCGAATTGCCACCCCAGGCAATGATGGTCGAGTTGGCCCCGGTTCCAGCCCCACCACCGCCTGCACCGCCGAAGGTCGTCACCCCACCGCAGCCACCGACTCCGGTTGAAGAACTGCCGATCCCGAAGCTCGCCGAAGCGCCGAAGGCCGAGATTGCGGTGCCGAAACCGGTCAAACCCAAACCGAAGCCTCAACCGCCCAAGCCTGTTGAGAAAAAACCGGAGCCACCAAAGGAAAAGCCTTCCGAGGCTAAACCGAGCGATGCGCCACCGACGCCGGCACCGACGGAGAAATCTGCTGCGCCGGCGCCAGGTCCTTCGGCTGCTCAAGTGGCGGCCAAGGCGAGCTGGGAGGGTACTCTGCTGGCACACTTGCAGAAGTACAAAAAATACCCAGCCAGTGCACAGTCACGGGGGAAGGAAGGCACGAACCGCCTGCGTTTCGTAGTGGATGCTGAAGGTAACGTTCTGTCATTTGAACTGGTAGGCGCCTCGGGCACTGCGGATCTGGACCGGGCCACCCTGGATATGATTCGTCGCGCCCAACCGCTGCCAAAACCACCGGCTCACATGCTCACCAACGGCTCCATCGAAATTGTTGCACCCTTTGTGTACATGATCGACAAACGCCGACGCTAAACAGAAACGCTGGACCTGTAGGAGCCGAGCTTGCTCGCGATAGCGGTGCATCAGTCACCGACAGTGGTGAATGTTACGGCCTCATCGCGAGCAAGCTCGGCTCCTACAGAGAATCCACAAAGCCAAAGGCACCGAAAGGTGCCTTTGGCATATCTACCAACGGCAAACCGGTATTGCCCGGTGTCGTTCGATACATACCTTCTGATAACGTGCGTCTATCGATTGCAGCCGGTATGCTTGGCCCGCAACTTCATGGACGCTTGCTATGACTCTCACTGAATTACGCTACATCGTTACCCTCGCCCAAGAGCAGCACTTCGGTCACGCGGCCGAGCGTTGCCACGTCAGCCAGCCAACCCTGTCGGTGGGCGTGAAAAAGCTTGAAGACGAACTCGGTGTGCTGATTTTCGAGCGCAGCAAAAGCGCCGTGCGCCTGACCCCGGTCGGCGAGGGCATCGTGGCCCAGGCACAAAAGGTGCTGGAACAGGCCCAAGGCATTCGCGAATTGGCCCAGGCCGGCAAGAACCAGCTGACCGCGCCGCTGAAAGTCGGCGCGATCTACACGGTTGGCCCGTATCTGTTTCCCCACCTGATTCCGCAACTGCACCGGGTCGCCCCGCAGATGCCGTTGTACATCGAAGAAAACTTCACCCACGTGCTGCGCGACAAGCTGCGCAACGGCGAGCTCGACGCGATCATCATTGCCCTGCCGTTCAACGAAGCCGACGTGCTGACCCTGCAGCTCTACGACGAGCCGTTCTACGTCTTGATGCCGGCCCAACATCCATGGACTCAAAAAGAATCCATCGACGCCAACCTGCTCAACGACAAGAGCCTGTTGCTGCTGGGCGAAGGCCATTGCTTCCGCGATCAGGTGCTGGAAGCCTGCCCGACCCTGACCAAGGGCAACGACGGCGCCAAGCACACCACCGTGGAGTCCAGCTCGCTGGAAACCATCCGCCACATGGTCGCGTCCGGCCTCGGGGTTTCGATCCTGCCGCTGTCGGCGGTCGACAGCCATCACTATGCACCTGGCGTAATCGAAGTCCGGCCGCTGTCGGCACCGACGCCCTATCGCACGGTGGCGATCGCCTGGCGCGCAAGCTTCCCGCGACCCAAGGCTATTGAAATCCTCGCCGACTCCATTCGCCTGTGCTCGGTGGCCAAGCCGTCCGCGCAGGTGGTGGCAGGTTAAGCCAGCGTCATGACCGAGTTGTCGCAAGTGTCAGTGACGGCACTCAAGGGTGTCGGCGAAGCCATGGCCGAGAAACTGGCCAAGGTCGGCTTGGAAAATCTCCAGGACGTGCTGTTTCACCTACCGCTGCGTTATCAGGACCGCACACGCGTGGTTCCGATCGGCGCACTGCGCCCGGGGCAGGATGCCGTGATCGAAGGCACCGTAAGCGGTGCCGATGTGGTCATGGGTCGTCGGCGCAGTTTGGTGGTGCGCCTGCAGGACGGCACCGGCGGGCTCAGCCTGCGCTTCTACCATTTCAGCAATGCCCAGAAGGAAGGCCTCAAGCGTGGCACACGCATTCGCTGCTATGGCGAAGCACGGCCCGGCGCATCGGGACTGGAAATCTACCACCCGGAATACCGCGCCATTACCGGTGACGAGCCACCACCCGTGGATGAAACCCTCACCCCGGTTTATCCGCTCACCGAAGGCCTGACCCAACAGCGCTTGCGCCAGCTGTGCATGCAAACGCTCACGCTGCTCGGCCCGACGAGCCTGCCGGACTGGCTTCCGAACGAACTGGCCCGCGATTACCAACTGGCGCCGCTGGCCGATGCAATCCGCTATCTGCACAACCCGCCCGCCGATGCCGACGTCGATGAGCTGGCCCTCGGGCACCACTGGGCGCAGCACCGGCTGGCATTCGAAGAGCTGCTGACCCATCAACTGTCCCAACAACGTCTGCGCGAAAGCATGCGCTCATTGCGTGCCCCGGCCATGCCCAAGGCCACGGTTCTGCCGACCCAATACCTGGCCAACCTCGGGTTCAACCCTACGGGCGCACAGCAACGGGTCGGCAATGAAATCGCCTACGACTTGAGCCAGCGCGAGCCCATGCTGCGGCTGATTCAGGGTGACGTCGGCGCGGGTAAAACCGTGGTCGCCGCCCTCGCCGCGCTTCAGGCGCTGGAAGCCGGTTATCAAGTGGCGCTGATGGCGCCCACCGAGATTCTCGCCGAGCAGCACTTCATCACCTTCAAACGCTGGCTGGAACCTTTGGGGATTGAAGTCGCCTGGTTGGCTGGCAAGCTCAAGGGTAAAAACCGCGTGGCCGCGCTGGAGCAGATCGCCAATGGCACACCGATGGTGGTCGGCACCCACGCGCTGTTCCAGGACGAGGTGCAATTCAAGAACCTCGCACTGGTCATCATCGACGAGCAGCATCGCTTCGGCGTGCAACAACGACTGGCCTTACGACAGAAAGGCGTCGGCGGTCGGATGTGCCCGCACCAGTTGATCATGACCGCCACACCGATCCCGCGCACGCTGGCGATGAGCGCCTACGCCGACCTCGACACCTCGATCCTCGACGAACTGCCGCCTGGCCGGACGCCGGTCAACACCGTGCTGATCACCGACACGCGACGCGTCGAAGTCATCGAAAGGGTGCGCAGCGCCTGTGCCGAAGGGCGTCAGGCCTATTGGGTATGCACGCTGATCGAAGAATCCGAAGAGCTGACCTGTCAGGCGGCCGAAACCACTTACGAAGACCTGACCGCCGCCCTTGGCGAACTGAAAGTCGGGCTGATCCACGGTCGCATGAAGCCTGCCGAAAAAGCTGCGGTGATGGCCGAGTTCAAGGCCGGTAACTTGCAGCTGCTGGTCGCGACCACGGTGATCGAGGTCGGCGTGGATGTCCCGAACGCCAGCCTGATGATCATCGAGAACCCTGAACGCCTGGGCCTGGCGCAGCTGCACCAGCTGCGCGGTCGCGTCGGCCGGGGCAGTGCGGTCAGCCACTGCGTGCTGCTCTACCATCCGCCGCTCTCGCAGATTGGTCGTCAACGGCTGGGTATCATGCGCGAAACAAACGACGGCTTTGTCATCGCCGAAAAAGACCTCGAACTGCGCGGCCCGGGCGAAATGCTCGGCACGCGCCAGACCGGCCTGCTTCAATTCAAAGTCGCCGACCTGATGCGCGACGCCGACCTGCTTCCCGCCGTACGTGACGCCGCCCAGGCTCTGCTGGAGCGCTGGCCGGATCACGTCAGCCCACTACTCGACCGCTGGCTACGTCACGGGCAGCAATACGGCCAAGTGTGAGCACCGTCGCAGTTTCAGGAGGATGGGTTTGAGCAAGCTGGTTATACTCCCGCAATTGTTTTAGTACGGATACAGACCATGACCGAAGTTGCCCTCGCACCCGCCTCCCCGCACGCTCCGTCGGTTATACGGCTGCTGTTGGGCAAACTGGGCATTGCCTATGAAGAAGTCCTCGACCATCACGGCTTGAACCCGGCACGTAAGGTCCAGGCCGTGCTGCTTGATGACGCCGTCGGCGCGCTGATGGTGCTGTTTCCGCAGAGCCAGTTGCTCGACCTCAACCGTCTAACCGAACTCACGGGCCGACGCCTCGCCGCGGTGCCGACCGAGCGCCTGGAAAAGATGCTCGGCAAACACAGCCTGAGCCTGTTGCCGGGCTTGCCGACACTCACCAGTTCGCCGTGCCTGTATGAAGAAAGCTTGCTGCGCGAGCCGTCGGTGCTGGTCAATTCTGGCGAACCTGGTGTGCTGCTGGAGATCAGCAACGAAGCCTTCAAATCCATGCTCAACAAGGCCAGTGCCGCCAACTTTGGCGAAGCCTTGAGCAGCATCCGCCCGAACCTCGACCGCCCTGACGATGACCGTGAGGAAATCACTCAGGCCGTTCAAGCGTTCACCGCGCGGCGCATCCAGCAACGCCTGGAAGCGACCATCGAGATTCCACCGCTGGCCGAAACCGCACAGAAAATCATCAAGCTACGCGTCGACCCCAACGCCACCATCGACGACATCACTGGCGTGGTGGAGACCGACCCGGCGCTGGCGGCGCAAGTGGTGAGCTGGGCCGCATCACCGTACTACGCCTCGCCAGGCAAGATTCGTTCGGTAGAAGATGCCATCGTGCGAGTGCTGGGCTTCGATCTGGTGATCAACCTGGCGCTGGGCCTGGCCCTGGGCAAAACCCTGAGCCTGCCCAAAGACCACCCGCAACACAGCACCCCCTACTGGCAGCAGTCGATCTACACTGCCGCCGTCATCGAAGGCCTGACCCGCGCCATGCCGCGTACCCAGCGCCCGGAAGCCGGCCTGACCTACCTGGCGGGCTTGCTGCACAACTTTGGCTACCTGCTGTTGGCCCACGTGTTCCCACCGCATTTCTCGCTGATCTGCCGGCATCTGGAGGTCAACCCGCACCTGTGCCACAGCTATATCGAGCAGCACCTGCTGGGCATCAGCCGCGAACAGATCGGGTCATGGTTGATGCGCTACTGGGACATGCCCGAAGAACTGGCCACTGCGCTGCGCTTCCAGCACGACCCGAGCTACGACGGCGACTACGCTGAGTACCCGAACCTGGTATGCCTGTCCGTGCGCCTACTGCGCAGCCGGGGCATCGGCTCCGGCCCGGACGAAGACATCCCCGACGCCCTGCTAGAGCGCCTCGGCCTGAGCCGCGCCAAGGCCGAAGACGTCGTCAGCAAAGTTCTCGAAGCTGAAGTACTGCTGCGCGAACTGGCTTCGCAGTTCAGCCAGGGATAAAGCATTCGCGGGCAAGCCTCGCCCCCTACAGATCAGCTAGTTCTGTAGGAGCGAGGCTTGCCCGCGATGAATCCACCTCGGTCTCCCTGGCACGAGCCAACGCGGACAAAAAACAAGCGCCCTGCTATGATTTGACTGCAAACAGAGGGCTTTCCCAATGACCCAGACAGCTGCCGGCAGCGTTGCGAGCCAAGTCCGCAAGCTTGCCAAAGATCACAAAATTACAGCCGATCCTGACGGTATGAGCCGTATGGCCGTGCTCATTACCCGCATGGCGGGCGATGTCGTTGAATTGGATGGCGTCGAGCAACTGCTCGTCAATCTCAAGAAAAAAGGCGTCCTGAGCAAATCAGAGACCTTGGCACTTCAAGGGCGCTACCTTCAGGAAAGGCGCTCACAGAAACGTAGCGCATGACTTTCGATCCGTTCGGCGACTTCGAAGCTGCTGGATACCTGCAAAATTCGCTGCAACTCAAAGACCCCACCGAAGTAAAAGAATCAGAGCATCTTTCGTTCGAACTGAGCATCGAAGATGCGCTCGCCTATTTGGCGAAGAAGAAGTCAATCGACTACAGGGCAGTGCTCAAAGTCCATGAAATCCTGTTCTCCGGTTTTTATCACTGGGCAGGAAAAGACCGAAATGAGCTTGTGCCCCACCTGGCAGTCTTCAAAGGCTCACACGACGATCCCCGAAGTACCGTCTTCGAACACCCGCACGCCATCAAGATGTCTGTCGACTACGCACTGGAGTTGGCAGCAGACAAGAAGTCCTTCAAAGCCCACCCTGGCCGGGTGATGGGCCAGCTGGCTTTCGCACACCCCTTCCTGGACGGCAACGGACGTACCATCTTGCTGGTCTTTATGGAGCTCTGCTATCGCGCCAAGTTCGCCATTGACTGGTCAAAAACAAACAAGGATGACTATCTGCGGGCACTCAGCGATGAGATCCGAGAGCCTCGCGAGGGGGCTCTCGATAGCTACCTGAAACCATTCATCGTCGACATCTCCAGCCGTGACGAATGGCCTGAAACCATAAGCGATATCAGGGGCCTGGATGGCCTGGACAAGGAAGGCATCACTTACGAGAGCCTGGATAACCCGCAAGTCCAGCAGATCTACAAGACATACCGGACACAACCGTACGACACCCAAACCCCTGCCGAATCAGATGACCTCAAGCCTTAGGCTTGGCCTTCTTCGGCTTCAAATACTTGGTCAGCCCCTGGAACCAGATCACAAGCGCCGGGTTGCCCTTGATCTGAATCGACTTGTCTTGAATCCCCGTCATGAACGCCAACTGCTTGTTCTTCGCCTGCATCGTGGCAAAGCCATAGGCGGCATCTTTAAACGCAATGGCAAACGCCGGTTCGGCATACACACCAGCCTTGCTGGTAATGCGCTGATCCTTCACCCGGAAATGCCGCGCCACCTTCCCGTCCAGGGTTTGCAGCTGAAACACCAACTCCTTATCACCCAACTGCTGCTGAAACGCAGGATTGGTCCGACTGGCCTTACCCATCAACAAACCCATCATCCACAGCAGAAAACGAAATTTCATGCGCAAGCCTCAAAAGAAAAATGAACGGCTGGCGCAGTGTAGCGAGTTGAGACGAGAACGCCACTACTGAGTTGAGTTAGAAGAAGATCAACCCTATTTCTTGCATGATGACCGCCAAGTCACGATTTCACTCTCCCACGAATGCTCTCATGTTCCGACTCCTACTATTGAAAAACACATCCCTGAGCTGCCGAAGGCTGCGATCTTTTGACCTTGCAGCCCGCAAACCTCTCGGACATTTCCTTCATGACACCTGATTGCGCATGAACCAGGCGACTTAAGCCAGCGCCAAAAGACTCTTTCCGCCTGCTGGAAAAAAAACCCCAAATGCAACGGCCAACTCTCCAGCATCTGTCCGAACATCAACACTAAAACCTACCAACTGACCGCTGAAGCTCAAAACCCCGATGAGCATCGCCCCCACCGGTTTTTTCTTTGGGCTAACCCTACCCTCAAACCACCAATTGAAGACCAAAGTCCCACAGGTTTTCTTCCCTGTTTCCGAAGCCTGCGTAGGAAACGTCTGGACTAGCCTTTGGCACCTTGATTTGCATCTTCCCCCAAGTAACTTGCGCAAGTTCAACTCAATCCTGAGTCGGTGCAAGACATCGAAAACAGCAACGTGCCCGGATGCTTGGGGCACCAATGGACAGGGAGAGCAATCAATGACAATCGGATACTTCATCGGACGAGGTGACAAAACCACCTGTGGTGGCACTGTTCTGGAGGGTGACGATACTTTTAGTTTGTTCGGTCCCCCTCATGCTCGTGTGGGTGATCTGGTCAGCTGTGGAAGGGACGGAAAGAGTTATCGGATTGTGGGTGGTGTCACACACATCCTGAGTGACCAAAGGATGGTGGCCGGCACACTTGATAGTTACAGCAGTTGCCCTTGTAGAGCCCAACTGATTCCATCGAATTTCGAGGGTAGCTACAGGAACGAAAGTGCTGCACCGAAAACTGGCAGGGCATCCGTTCAACCGACGCCACCGCCAGCACCACGCCATTCGACGACATTGCGCCAAATCGGCGATGCTCCTGTTGCAAGTAACCAATCTCCGAAGCGATTGGACAACCTCGACATTCAAGAACCTGGTTTCTACGTCGTCCCCAGAAGCTCCACTCGCGAACAACTTGAAGCCAACCTGTTCACCTTGCGCGACCCGGCGGTGATGGGCAAATTCAAGCTACTGAACCCTAACCTGCGAGATGTCAAAGCGGGCTCGATGATTGTGCTCGGTGATCCCAACAATTATCAATGCACCCGCGAGGAGGCCTTGCTCATGGAGGTGGCAGCCAAGACCAACCGGATTATTGAAACGCTCAGCCCGGAAGAAGCGGATTTCATGGTGCTACACCGTGATGCCATACAGACTTTCCTGACCCATGGCTCAAGCGCCATCGGAGTCGGTGCGAGCATTTTCAAAAACAATCTGGATAACGTTGGCAAAACCATGAGGGAACTCGAAGCATTGCAACAAAGGACGCTGCAACGCGATGGACACCTGCGCTCGCCGACATTTTTTGCTGAACGTCAGCGTCTGTTCACACATCTTAATACCCACATGACGGCGCTGACCCGCAAGGGCATCGGCTTCCCTGACCACATCAATCTGAAAAAAAAGCTGGGCATCTCCGGTCAAAGCCTGGTCCATCTATGGACCAATGCCAATCCAGCAGGCCAAATACCGGGCTACGCCAGCCATCTTGAGGGTGTGGCAAAGGCTTCAAAATACGTTAAGTACGGTGGTTGGATTGGTACAACTATTGGTGGCGGGGCATCTGCCCTGAAAGTTCAGGATGTATGCACTGCAGAGAAGACCGAAGCGTGCGAGCGAATCCGGCTAACTGAGTCGGGGAGTTTTACAGGCGGAGCAGTTGGTGGATTGGCCGTGGGCAGGATTCTAGCCGCCCCAGCAATCGGAGGACTTTGCGTGGCGTTGGGAGTTCCAACAGGCGGCCTTTCGATACTTACTTGCAGTATTGTTGCGGCTGGTATTGGCACTTATGCAGGTGGAAAAGTGGGAGAAATCGGGGGTGAGGAAATTGCTGAACTCGTTTACGAGTGGACGCGATGACTAAAGCAGAAATGATTGCTCGTTTTTTGTTCAGCATTCCGCTTGCCACTCTAATGATCGGCAACGTGATAGCTCTGTACCTTGGCTATAAGAAGACTGATTTGTTGCTTGAGTATTTTAAGAACAGCTCTTCAACCATTACTAGCGCGGTAAGTTTCAATCCGGGCCCCAGAAGCAAGATTCAACTCGTGGGCAGCGCTTGTGTCCTTCTTACCTTTCCCAGGTTTTACATCAAGCATGGCATCCTCAGCGCTGAGGACTTTGACAACTTCCCATGCCCATTGAGACGAAAATTGGTCGCACTGCAATGGAGTGTCATTGCTTCATTCGCCGCTTTGGCAGTACTAATCGCGATTTTGAAATCAGGCTTACTTAAATAGCCAAACAAAAAATGGGCACCCAACTTCAGTTGGCGTGCCCATTCTTTATTCCACTCCCCTGCAAGGCAGGTTCGGGAAACAGATTACGGATTAACACTGTCCTTCAACGATTTACCCGGCTTAAACGCAACGGTGTTGCTGGCCTTGATTTTCACTGGCTCACCAGTTTGCGGGTTTTTGCCGGTGCGGGCGCCGCGGTGGCGTTGCAGGAAGGTGCCGAAACCTACCAGCGTGACGCTGTCTTTGCGGTGCAGGGCGCCAGTGATTTCCTCGAGAACGGCGTTGAGGACGCGGTTGGCCTGCTCTTTGGTGAGGTCTGCTTTTTCAGCAATTGCGGCGGCGAGTTCTGGTTTACGCATGTTAGTGAAGCCCCTTTGACGGTTTTTTGTTGTTATGTCCGTGCTGCTCTCTGCGGAGCAGCGCCCAAAGCGCCGCAGGTGCTCTACTCTGCGGCAGACGGAAGTGAGGATGGCACGCACGGAGGAGCCGCGCCAGTATTGGCGCGACCTTTATATGGGCATTTTGGGGGTGATTCCGACAGAACGACCGGTATTTACGCCAGCAACGCCGGAAGCTCTTTGTTCAGGGCCAATTTTTCCATCACGGCGGCGCCTGTGAGGGCATAACCCAGCAGTTTCCCGCTGGCGTCGCGGCATAGCACCTTGATGTCGGCGCCCTGCCCTTCGACGGTCCAGATACCCTCTGAACCCCTAGGCGGCGGAGAAACGACCAATGGACACACTGGGGTTTTGACGGTGATGGGCATCGGGCCGTAATTGACGACCGTCGGGTTGCCAGCAAGGGTCTGGGCCAGCGCTCGCGCACAGCTCATCAGAGGCATCACGTACAACAGATTCAGCCCATCGACCTCGGCACAGTCGCCCAACGCGTAGATGTTGGCGTGGGAGGTTTGCAGATGACGGTCGACCATCACGCCGCGATTGACCTGCAAACCGGCAGCAGCGGCCAAATCGACGCGTGGACGCAGACCAATGGCCGAGACCACCACGTCGCACGGGATGACCTGGCCGTCGGACAGATGTGCTTCCAGACCATCGGCGACGCGTACCAGACGATTGAGCACCGGCCCGAGGTGGAAACGGGCGCCCAGGCTTTCCAGCCCGGCCTGAACGGCAGCCGCCGCTGCCGGATGCAGCAGGGTCGGCATGACCTGTTCGCACGGTGCAACCAGTTGCACCTCAAAACCACCCAGGCTCAGATCGTTGGCGAACTCGCAGCCAATCAGGCCGGCGCCGAGCAGCAGGACCCGGCGTTTGCCAGCCGCAGCGGCGCGAAAGCGCGCGTAGTCTTCCAGATCATTGATGGGGAATACGCAATCCGTCGCGTCACCTTCGATGGGTACGCGCACGGTTTCGGCGCCCCAGGCCAGGATCAGGTCGCGGTAATACACCGCTTCCTCACCGATCCACAGGCGCTTGTGGCCCGGGTCGATGCCACTGATGCGCGTGTGGGTGCGCACTTCGGCCTTTAACTGTTCGGCCATCGCGCCCGGTTCAGCCATGCTCAGGCCGTCAGCATCTTTGTTTTTGCCGAAGCCGGTGGAAAGCATTGGCTTGGAGTAGGAGCGCCCGTCATCGGCGGTAATCAGCAGCAGCGGGGTTTCGCCATCAAGCTTGCGAAACTCCCTGGCCAGGTTGTAGCCAGCCAATCCGGTGCCGACGATTACGACAGGTGCGTTCATTCCTTACTCCTCAGTTTGTTAAGCGGCGATTTCGATCATTTCAAAATCCATCTTGCCTACACCGCAGTCCGGGCACAGCCAGTCTTCCGGCACGTCTTGCCACAGGGTGCCCGGCGCAATGCCGTCATCCGGCCAGCCATCGGCTTCGTTGTAGATCAGGCCACAAACCACACATTGCCACTTTTTCATTCTGGTATTCCTCAGGGTTCAGGCTTTTGCCGGCACGAACGGTCAATGGTTGGAGCATTGCCGTCCGGCTCAGGGCGTTTTGTACTGATGAGGGCAGGCAGATGCAAGCCTGTTCGGCGCAACGGGCTGCCAGATCACTCAAATTGATGAGCTGACATGTTAAGCTCGCCGCCTCCTTTGCTGCCAATAATGACTCACTGTGCCGCACTCAAAATCCTCCCGTTCGGTCCCGCTCTGGCTCCCTCAAAGCCTGCTGACGCCCCTCCCCGACCCGCTGACCCTCGACTGGCTATTCGATGAAGGATCGCTGACCCGACGCCTGACCCGCCTGTCGCATGACGGTTTCAGTGTCACGCCGCTGTTCGAAGGCTGGCAGACCTTGCGCGCCGATGAATGCACCGCGCTGGACCTGGCCGAAGGCAGTGAAGGCTGGGTGCGCGAGGTGTTTTTAAGGGGAAATGGCCAGGCGTGGGTGTTTGCCCGCAGCGTCGCGGCGCGCAGTGCCTTGCAGGGCGATGGTCTGCACATGGACGAACTGGGCAGCCGCTCCCTGGGTGAGTTGCTGTTTTGCGACCACGCGTTCCAGCGCCGCGCCATCGAGGTTTGTCACTATCCTCAAGCATGGCTGCCGACGGACGTTCAGCGCCCTGAACTGTGGGGCCGCCGCTCGCGCTTCGACCGCGGCAGGTTGAGCGTGCTGGTGGCTGAAATCTTCCTGCCGACCCTGTGGAGCGCCGCTGGCGCCCAACCGGAGAACTGCTGATGTACCAGAGCCTGCTCAAGTCCCTGAATCGCTTGAACCCACGGGCCTGGGATTTCATTCAGCTGACGCGCATGGACAAACCGATCGGCATTTATCTGCTGCTGTGGCCGACGCTGTGGGCGTTGTGGATTGCCGGCAAAGGCTCGCCGTCGCTCGCCAACATCGTGATTTTCGTGCTCGGCGTGGTGTTGACCCGTGCCGGCGGCTGCGTGATCAACGACTGGGCGGACCGCAAGGTCGATGGCCATGTGAAGCGCACCGAACAGCGCCCGCTGCCGAGCGGCAAGATCAGCTCGAAAGAGGCGCTGGTATTTTTTGCATTGCTGATGGGTGTGAGCTTCCTCCTGGTGCTATGCACCAATGCGGCGACGGTCTGGTTATCCTTCGGTGGCTTGGCCTTGGCCTGCACTTATCCGTTCATGAAACGCTACACCTATTATCCGCAAGTGGTGTTGGGTGCGGCGTTTTCCTGGGGGATGCCAATGGCGTTCACCGCCGAAACCGGCGAACTGCCGGCGGTGGCGTGGTTGCTGTGGATCGCGAACCTGTTGTGGACCGTGGGCTACGACACTTACTACGCCATGACCGACCGTGACGACGACCTGAAGATCGGCGTGAAATCCACGGCAATTCTGTTTGGAGAGGCGGACCGGGTGATCATCCTGACCCTGCAGGGGTTGGCATTGGGTTGCCTGCTGCTGGCCGGCTCGAAATTCGAGCTCGGTGGCTGGTTCCACCTTGGCCTGGCAGTGGCGGCAGGCTGCTTTGCCTGGGAGTTCTGGTACACCCGTGACAAGGACCGGATGCGTTGCTTCAAGGCGTTCTTGCACAACCACTGGGCCGGGTTGGCGATTTTCATCGGGATCGTGCTGGATTACGCACTGCGCTGAAAGCTGAAAAGATCGCAACCTGCGGCAGCTCCTACATTGAGATCGTTCTGTAGAAGCTGCCGAAGGCTGTGATCTTTTTGTGATTTACGTTACTTGTGCTCGTGAATGACGTGCCAGACGTCCTTCATTTTGTCGCCCGTCATGTCTCCCGGTGCCTTGTCCTTCACGAACGTGTACAGCGGCTTGCCGTCATATGCGTATTGCATCGTGCCGTCGTCACGCTTGATGACGCTCCACTTGCCTTCGGCCTTGGCACCCGCCGGGGCCATCATTGGCGGCCAGTTCTTGGCGCACTCGTCGTTACACATCGACTTGCCGCCGGAGTCCTTGTCAAAGGTGTACAGGGTCATGCCCTTGTGATCGACCATCATCCCGTCTTTCATCATTGCCGGCTCGGCGGCGAGGGCCAGTGTCGGCAGCGTTAGCGCAGCAGTGACCAGCAGAGCCTTCCAGGATTGAGCAACGTGCTTCATGGAAACCTTCCTTTTGCGGTTGTCAGGATTCGGACTTAGAGCTTAGTTCAGGTTCGTGACAATCGCCGGGCGGCTAAAATACTGTCACACGACTGCAATATTTCCGTTATCTAATGCGGCGCAAGACAGTTAAATGACAAGAGGATTAAGGCATGGTTGGCAGGAGCATTCTGATCGTCGACGACGAAGCGCCCATTCGCGAAATGATCGCCGTTGCGTTGGAAATGGCCGGCTATGACTGCCTGGAGGCGGAGAACTCTCAGCAGGCCCACGCCATTATCGTCGACCGCAAACCCGACCTGATCCTGCTCGACTGGATGCTGCCCGGCACGTCCGGTATCGAACTGGCCCGCCGCCTCAAGCGCGATGAATTGACCGGGGACATCCCGATCATCATGCTCACCGCCAAGGGCGAAGAGGACAACAAGATCCAGGGCCTGGAAGTCGGCGCCGACGATTACATCACCAAACCCTTCTCCCCCCGTGAACTGGTTGCACGCCTGAAAGCCGTTCTACGCCGCGCCGGCCCATCCGATGGCGAAGCGCCGATCGAAGTCGGTGGCCTGCTGCTCGATCCGATCGGCCACCGCGTGACCATCGATGGCAAACCCGCGGAAATGGGTCCGACCGAATACCGACTGCTGCAATTTTTCATGACCCACCAGGAACGCGCCTACACTCGAGGCCAGTTGCTGGATCAGGTCTGGGGCGGCAACGTGTATGTCGAGGAGCGCACTGTCGACGTGCATATCCGCCGCCTGCGCAAAGCCCTCGGCGATGCCTACGAAAATCTGGTACAAACCGTGCGCGGCACCGGCTACCGCTTTTCTACAAAAGCCTGACCCGGACTTTTCCCGCTTTAGAAGTAGACAAGGACGCGCGTTAAAGTGAACCAAAACTGGCATGGCACCCTGATTCGCCACATGCTGCTGCTGGTCACCGCCTGCCTGGTGATCGGCCTGATCACCGGCTACTACGGTTGGAGCCTCGCCGCCGGCCTGGGCATTTACCTGGCCTGGACTCTCAAACAACTGCTGCGCCTGCACGAATGGCTGCGCCTGCATCAACCCGATGAAGCACCACCCGATGGCTACGGCCTGTGGGGCGAGGTGTTCGACAGCATCTACCACCTGCAACGTCGTGACCAACGGGTGCGCGGGCGCTTGCAAGCGGTGATCGACCGGGTTCAGGAGTCCACCGCCGCGTTGAAAGACGCTGTGGTCATGCTCGACAGTGACGGCAACCTGGAATGGTGGAACCGCGCCGCCGAAACCCTGCTGGGCCTCAAGACCCCTCAGGACAGCGGTCAACCGGTAACCAACCTGGTGCGCCATCCGCGCTTCAAGGAATACTTCGAGCAGGACAGCTACGCCGAACCGCTGGAAATCCCCTCGCCGACCAACGACCGGATGCGCATTCAGTTGTACATCACCCGTTACGGCAACAACGAGCACCTGATGCTGGTGCGCGACGTCACACGCATTCATCAGCTTGAGCAAATGCGCAAGGATTTCATCGCCAACGTGTCCCATGAGTTGCGTACGCCGCTGACAGTGATTTGCGGCTATCTGGAAACCCTGCTCGACAATGTCGAGGAAGTGAACCCGCGCTGGAGCCGAGCCCTGCAGCAGATGCAGCAACAGGGCGGGCGCATGCAGACCTTGCTCAATGACTTGCTGCTGCTGGCCAAGCTGGAAGCCACCGACTACCCGTCGGACAACCAGCCCGTGGCCATCGACGGCTTGCTGCAATCGATCAAGAGTGATGCGCAACAACTGTCGGGGCAGAAAAACCAGCACATTACCCTGGAAGCGGACCCGACGATTCTGCTCAAAGGCAGCGAAGCGGAACTGCGCAGCGCGTTTTCCAATCTGGTGTTCAACGCGGTGAAATACACCCAGGCCGAAGGCCATATCCGCATTCGCTGGTGGGGCGATGAACAAGGCGCGCACCTGAGCGTGCAGGACTCCGGTATCGGTATCGACAGCAAACACCTGCCGCGCCTGACGGAACGCTTTTATCGTGTCGACTCCAGCCGCAACTCCAACACCGGCGGCACCGGGCTGGGCCTGGCGATCGTCAAACACGTGCTGTTGCGTCATCGCGCGCGCATGGAGATCAGCAGCGTGCCGGGCCACGGCAGTACCTTTACCTGCCACTTCGCCCCTGCCCAGGTCAGCAAATCCCGTGTGATCAGCACCACCGACTGATACGGGGCACTAGGCAATCGCACGGTCAGCCGCTACATTGGCTGACTTGCGCCTGCCTTTCAGGCGTACTTTTTACTATCCATTCGAATACACGGAACCTGCAAAACTCCATCATGGACCCTTCCCCTGGTTTGACCCTCGCAACAATATTCGCCGACTTCGGCATGATTCTTTTTGCTCTGATCCTGGTTTTGCTCAACGGATTTTTCGTTGCGGCGGAATTTGCCATGGTCAAATTGCGCTCGACCCGGGTCGAAGCCATCGCTGAGCAGCACGGCTGGCGCGGGCACATCCTGCGCACCGTACACAGTCAGCTCGATGCCTACCTGTCGGCGTGCCAATTGGGTATCACCCTCGCCTCCCTGGGCCTGGGTTGGGTCGGTGAACCAGCATTTGCGCACCTTCTGGGCCCCGTGCTGAGTGCCGTCGGCGTGGACTCCGCCGAGCTGGTCAAGGCGGTGTCGTTCTTCACCGCATTCTTCATCATTTCGTACCTGCACATCGTGGTCGGCGAACTGGCACCGAAATCCTGGGCCATCCGCAAACCCGAACTGCTGTCGCTGTGGACGGCGGTGCCGCTGTACCTGTTCTACTGGGCCATGTACCCAGCCATCTACCTGCTCAACGCCAGTGCCAACCAGATCCTGCGTATTGCCGGCCAGGGTGAACCCGGCCCGCACCACGAGCACCATTACAGCCGCGAAGAACTGAAGCTGATCCTGCACTCCAGCCGTGGCCAGGACCCGAGCGACCAAGGTATGCGCGTGTTGGCCTCGGCGGTGGAAATGGGCGAGCTGGAAGTGGTCGACTGGGCCAACTCCCGCGAAGACCTGGTGACCCTGGAAATCAACGCACCGCTCAAGGAAATCCTGGCGATGTTCCGTCGCCACAAATTCAGCCGCTACCCGGTGTACGACAGCGAGCATCAGGAGTTCGTCGGCCTGCTGCACATCAAGGACCTGCTGCTGGAACTGGCAGCCCTGGACCACATTCCCGAGTCGTTCAACCTGGCTGAACTGACCCGCCCGCTGGAACGTGTGTCCCGGCACATGCCGCTGTCGCAATTGCTGGAGCAGTTCCGCAAGGGTGGCTCACACTTTGCCGTGGTTGAAGAGGCGGACGGCAACATCATCGGCTACCTGACCATGGAAGACGTGCTGGAGGTTCTGGTAGGCGACATCCAGGACGAACACCGCAAGGCCGAGCGCGGGATTCTTGCGTACCAGCCAGGCAAACTGCTGGTGCGTGGCGATACACCGCTGTTCAAGGTCGAACGGCTGCTGGGGATCGATCTGGACCACGTCGAAGCCGAGACACTCGCCGGCCTGGTCTATGAAAGCCTCAAGCGGGTGCCGGAAGAGGAAGAAGTGCTGGAAGTCGAAGGTTTGCGGATCATCATCAAGAAGATGAAAGGGCCGAAGATTGTGTTGGCCAAAGTGTTGATGCTCGACTGATTGCCTTTGTAGGAGCCGGCTTGCTGGCGATAGGGGCACCGCGATGCCCCTGCGGCACCCCGTAATCATTCATCGCCAGCAAGTCGGCTCCTACCGCCCAACGCAAAGTTGGGCAACGCCCCCACCGGCTGACTGAACCGGTACGGAATCGACACAAGCCCCATCCCCGTATTGCGCTGCACCACGAAATGCAGATGCGGCCCGCTGCTGTTGCCGGTATTACCCGATAGCGCCAGCGCGCTGCCCACCACCACCCGCTGCCCCTCGCGAACGCTGACCGAGCCTTTCTTCAGGTGCAGGTACACGCCCATGGTCCCGTCGTCGTGCAATATCCGCACGAAATTACCCGATGGATCGCTGCCGCGTCCGGTCTGATTGTTCTCGGTTTTCACCACGACCCCGCCACGAGCGGCGATGATCGGTGTGCCTTCGGGCATGGCGATGTCCATGGCGTAGCGATTCTTCGGCCCGTAGTGGCTGTACTGGCCGTTGGCGCCCTGACTCAGGCGAAAGGGTCCGCCACGCCAGGGGAACGGGTATTGATAGGCCATGGCAGCCCCTGACGGGTCTCCGAGGAAGTACTGGAAGCTTGGGGTATATGCCAGCGGCTTTCCGGGCCGCGTCGCCTTGAGCAACGCCAGACGAATGCTGCTGCGTGCCGGCATTACTCTTCGAATCGGCCGGCTCGGTGCACCGCTGACGTTGTTCAAACTGGCAAAACTCAACTCGATTTCCACCGGCGCATACAGGTCATTGCGCACATACACGCTGTCCATGCCCTTGAGCTTCTTGATGTCGAGGTACACCTGACGCTCCAGGTGCTCGACCATCCGATCGCGAAAAACGAAGACCTTCGAACCCTTGGTGGGGCGATCACTGTAGGAGACCACGCCATCGGCATTGGTGGAGGTGTAAATAGTCATGGCCACAGCCGAGGTGGAGGCCATGAAAAGACCACAGAAAAACAGCAGACGCGGGAACATGGGCAGGGATCTGTCGAGTAAAGCCTGGAAGTTGAGCCTAGCAGTCGGAATTGACCTGCGTAGTCGACAGATGTTTCAAGATGGGCGGATCAGGGTGATAGGTGGTGACCCCTTCGCGGGCAAGCCTCGCTCCTACAGGTCGGTGGAATCTGTAGGAGCGAGGCTTGCCCGCGAAGACGTTTTGTCAGGCGGCTAAAATCATGCACCTGGAATGAAGTGCTTCTGCGCCGTCCCACGAGCAATCAATCGCGAAATGTAATCAAGCTTCTGCGCATCCTGATCGACAAAGCGGAAGGTCAGTTGCAGCCATTCGCTGTCGGGCTTCGGCTCGTGGGCAGCGATGGCGTGCAGGTAACCGTTCAGGCGAGCGGTTTCGGCGCTTTCGCCCTGCTCCAGATCGAGCACCGCGCTGTCGAGCACTTGCGGCAGGCGTTCGGCACGCTTGACCACCAGCAGTGCCTCCTTGAGGCTCAGAGCCTTGATCACGCATTGCTGGATGCCGTTCGGCAAGCGCAGTTGCCCTTGACCACGCCCTCCCCCGGCTGCTGCGGCGGCTACCGGCGCCTTGACCGGTGGGCTGTTGAGCAAGCCACCGCGCGATGGGGCAGCGGCCGCAGGCGCTGCGGGGGCAGCGACGGTCGGCGTCGCCACTGGCGCCTTGCCACCGGTCAACGCATTCAACGAATCGTTGGCGTACGCCGAGACGGTTTTGGTGCTGGCGGTGTTTATCAATGCATCGAGCTTGCCGACCTTGTGCAGCGCCTGCTTGACCTTGGTGATCAGTTGCTCGTTGGTGAACGGCTTGCTGACGTAACCGGATACCCCTGCCTGAATCGCCTGGACAACGTTTTCCTTGTCGCCACGGCTAGTGACCATGACGAACGGCATGCCTTTGAGGCTTTCCTGCTCACGGCACCAGGTCAGTAGCTCCAGACCGGACATTTCCGGCATTTCCCAGTCGCACAGGACCAGATCGAACGCTTCACGGGCCAACAGGGCCTGGGCCTTTCTGCCGTTGACCGCATCTTCGATCCGCATGCCCGGGAAATAGTTACGCAGGCATTTTTTTACCAGGTCACGAATGAACGAGGCATCGTCCACGACCAATACACTGACCTTACTCATCCATCACCCCTATAAAAAATCCCGGCAAGCTTACCGCTATACTGATGGCACTTTGCCAAAAAACCTTCAGTCACGCCGGGACTTTTCGTTCACGGGTGCTGCTTTTCGAATTCGTGAGCCACAAATGAAAACGCCCGGCCAAAAGGCCGGGCGCGTCTCTGGGGCAACCTTACTTATCGTCAGCTTTGCCCGGAACATTAGCGGTTTCGCCGCTTGTTCCTTCAACTTCTTCTTTCATTCGCTTAAGACCCAGGTGGCGCACATCAGTACCGCGCACCAGGTAAATCACCAGTTCCGAGATATTGCGCGCATGGTCGCCGATGCGCTCCAGCGAACGCAGCACCCAGATAATGCTCAAGACCCGCGAGATAGAGCGTGGGTCTTCCATCATGTAGGTCGCCAGCTCACGCAGGGCGGTCTTGTATTCGCGGTCGATGATCTTGTCGTACTGCGCCACCGACAACGCCAGGTCGGCGTCGAAGCGGGCAAACGCGTCCAGGGCATCGCGCACCATGTTGCGTACCTGATCGCCGATGTGACGAACTTCGACGTAACCGCGCGGCGCTTCGCCTTCTTCGCACAACTGGATAGCGCGGCGGGCGATCTTGGTCGCTTCGTCACCGATGCGTTCCAGGTCGATCACCGATTTGGAGATGCTGATGATCAAACGCAAGTCGGATGCCGCCGGCTGACGACGGGCCAGGATGCGCAGGCACTCTTCGTCGATGTTGCGTTCCATCTGGTTGATCTGGTCGTCGATCTCACGCACTTGCTGGGCCAGACCTGAGTCGGCCTCGATCAGCGCGGTTACCGCGTCGTTGACCTGCTTCTCGACCAGCCCGCCCATGGCCAGGAGGTGACTGCGCACTTCCTCAAGCTCAGCGTTGAACTGCTGGGAGATGTGGTGGGTTAAGCCTTCCTTCGAAATCATCTTTTGCTCCGCGATAGCTGTGAGCTGCAAGCTACAAGCTGCAAGCTGTTTTGTGTCGTACTCGAACCGCTACTTGCCGCTTGAAGCGCGCGGCTTGTAGCTACTGCTAGCCGTAACGACCCGTGATGTAGTCTTCGGTCTGCTTCTTCGCCGGATTGGTAAACAGGGTGTCGGTGTCGCCGAATTCAACCAGTTTGCCCATGTACATGAACGCCGTGTAGTCGGAAACCCGCGCGGCCTGCTGCATGTTGTGGGTCACGATCACGATGGTGAACTTGGATTTCAGTTCGTAGATCAGCTCTTCGACTTTCAGCGTCGAGATCGGGTCAAGTGCCGAGCAGGGCTCATCGAGCAGCAGCACTTCCGGCTCGACGGCGATGGTGCGGGCAATCACCAGACGTTGCTGCTGACCACCAGACAGACCCAGTGCCGACTCGTGCAGACGGTCTTTGACTTCATCCCACAGTGCCGCGCCCTTCAATGCCCACTCAACGGCTTCGTCGAGCACACGCTTTTTGTTGATGCCCTGGATGCGCAGGCCGTAGACCACGTTCTCGTAGATGGTCTTCGGGAACGGGTTCGGCTTCTGGAACACCATGCCGACACGACGACGCAGCTCGGCCACATCTTCGCCCTTGCGGTAGATGTTGTTGCCGTACAGGTTGATCGCGCCTTCGACACGGCAGCCATCGACCAGGTCGTTCATGCGGTTGAAGGTGCGCAGCAGCGTGGATTTGCCGCAGCCGGACGGACCGATGAAGGCGGTCACACGCTGTTTCGGGATGTTCATGCTGACGTCGTACAGCGCTTGTTTCTCGCCGTAGAACAGGCTCAGTCCCGGCACTTCGATGGCCACGGTTTCCTGCTCGAGGCTCAGGCTCTGTTTGTCGCGACCCAAGGCCGACATGTTGATGCCGTGGGTATGTGCTTCGTGCTGCATGGGAGGCTCCCTGTGCTAACAAATTCGGTTCAGTGAGCCGCAGGATGTGCCTGCGGTTATGCAATTTTTTGTAGGAGCCAGGCTTATCGGCGAAGGCGTATTTGAAATCGCCTTCGCCGGCAAGCCTGGCTCCTACAGCGATGGGGTCCTTGAAATCGCCATCGCCAGCAAGCTGTGCTCCTACAGGGAGCGGCGGCGTGATTAGCTATCCAGCGCCTTGTACTTCTCGCGCAGGTGGTTACGGATATAAACGGCCGACAGGTTCAATGTCGCGATCACCAGCACCAGCAGCAGCGCCGTGGCGTACACCAGTGGCCGCGCGGCTTCGACGTTCGGGCTCTGGAAGCCGACGTCATAAATATGGAAGCCAAGGTGCATGATCTTCTGGTCCAGATGCAGGTACGGGTAGTTGCCGTCTACCGGCAGCGACGGCGCCAGTTTCACCACACCCACCAGCATCAGCGGCGCCACTTCGCCCGCGGCACGGGCCACGGCGAGGATCATGCCGGTCATCATGGCCGGGCTGGCCATGGGCAGTACGATCTTCCACAAGGTTTCAGCCTTGGTCGCGCCCAGGGCCAACGAGCCTTCACGCACGGTGCGAGGAATCCGCGCCAGGCCTTCCTCGGTGGCCACGATCACCACCGGCACCGCCAGCAGCGCCAGGGTCAACGAAGCCCACAACAGACCCGGTGTGCCGAAGGTCGGCGCCGGCAAGGCTTCGGGGAAGAACAGGCGGTCGAGCGAGCCACCCAACACATAAACGAAGAAGCCAAGGCCAAACACGCCGTACACGATGGCCGGCACGCCCGCCAGGTTGTTCACCGCAATGCGGATCACCCGGGTCAGGGTGTTCTGCTTGGCGTATTCACGCAGGTAGACCGCCGCCAGCACGCCGAACGGGGTCACGATCATCGCCATGATCAGGGTCATCATCACGGTGCCGAAGATCGCCGGGAAGATCCCGCCTTCGGTGTTCGCTTCACGCGGGTCGTCGCTCAGGAATTCCCAGACCTTGCTGAAGTAGAAACCGACTTTGGAGAAGGTGCCCATGGCGTTTGGCTGATAGGCGTGAACCACTTTGCCTAGGCCAATTTCGACTTCCTTGCCATTGGCATCACGGGCGGTCAGGCTGTCGCGGTTGAACTGTGCATGCAGGTCGCTCAGACGCGCTTCCACGTCCTGATATCGGGCATTGAGCTCGGCGCGCTCGGCATCCATGTCCGCTTGCGCGGCCGGGTCGAGCTTGCCTTCCAGTTCCAGTTTGCGACCGTGCAGACGGATGCGCTCGAGACCGGCGTTGATCGCACCGATGTCGGTTTTTTCCAAGGTCTTGAGTTGCGCAGCCAGCTGATTCACGCGATTAATCCGCGCTTGCAGCTCCGGCCATGCCGCTTCGCCTTCAGCGATAACCTTGCCGTCCTGTTTGACGTTGACCAGGTAGCCGTAGAAATTGCCCCACTCACGACGCTCCAGCGCCATCAACTCGACGGGGGTTTTCTGGTTGGTCAGCCACTCGCCGACGGTCCAGGTGAAGTCGTTGCCATTCAAGTCACGGTTGCCGACCTTGATCAGCTCGCGGGTCATGAATTCCGGGCCTTCATCCGGCACCGGCAGGCCAGCGCTCTTGAGACGCGCACGGGGCACTTCTTCCTTTTGAACCACTTCGCCAATGACCAGATGCTGGCCCTGGCCCGGGACGTCGTAGCTGGCGTGAATCAAATCCGCCGGCCAGAAGTGACCCAGACCACGCACGGCAATCACTGCCAGCAGGCCAATGGTCATGATGACCGCGATGGACACCGCGCCACCGCTGATCCAGACGCCTGGGGCGCCGCTCTTGAACCATCCTTTCAGGGAGTTCTGTTTCACAGACTTCTACCTTTCTTAAAGCGACGAGTATTTCTTGCGCAGACGCTGACGAATCAGTTCCGCGAGGGTGTTCATGATGAAGGTGAACAACAGCAGCACCAGCGCCGAGAGGAACAGCACGCGGTAGTGGCTGCCGCCGACTTCCGACTCCGGCATTTCCACCGCGACGTTGGCGGCCAGAGTACGCAGGCCTTCAAACAGGTTCATTTCCATGACCGGGGTGTTGCCGGTGGCCATCAGCACGATCATGGTTTCACCGACCGCACGACCCATGCCGATCATCAACGCCGAGAAGATGCCTGGGCTGGCGGTGAGGATCACCACCCGGGTCATGGTTTGCCAAGGCGTGGCACCGAGGGCCAGGGAACCGAGGGTCAAACCGCGCGGCACGCTGAACACGGCGTCTTCGGCGATGGAGTAGATGTTCGGAATGACCGCAAAACCCATGGCCAGGCCGACCACCAGTGCGTTGCGCTGGTCGTAGGTGATGCCCAGGTCGTGGGAGATCCACATGCGCATGTCACCACCGAAGAACCAGTTCTCCATGAACGGGCTCATGTACAGCGACAGCCAACCCACGAACAGGATCACTGGAATCAGCAGGGCACTTTCCCAGCCGTCAGGGATTTTCAGGCGGATCGACTCAGGCAGGCGGCTGAAGGTGAAACCGGCGACCAGGATGCCGATCGGCAGCAGCATCAGCAGGCTGAAGATGCCCGGCAGGTGCCCTTCCACATAAGGCGCGAGGAACAGACCGGCGAAGAAACCGAGGATCACCGTCGGCATCGCTTCCATCAGCTCGATCACCGGCTTGACCTTGCGGCGCATGCCTGGGGCCATGAAGTACGCGGTATAGATCGCAGCGGCGACGGCCAGAGGCGCGGCCAGCAACATGGCGTAGAACGCGGCTTTCAGGGTGCCGAACGTCAGTGGCGACAGGCTCAGCTTCGGTTCGAAATCGGTGTTGGCGGCGGTCGATTGCCAGACGTATTTAGGCTCGTCGTAGTTCTCGTACCAGACCTTGCTCCACAGCGCGCTCCACGACACTTCCGGGTGCGGGTTGTCCAGCAGCAGCGGGTGAATCTTGCCGCCGGATTCCACGATTACGCGGTTGGCCCGTGGCGACAGACCGAACAGGCCCTGGCCTTCGACCACCTGGTCGACCAGCAAGGTGCGGTGCGCGGTGCTGTGGAACACGCCGAGCTTGCCCGATGCATCCAGTGCAACGAAGCCTTTGCGGCGCTCTTCAGCGGTGATTTCCACAATCGGCGTAGTGCCCATCTGGAAGGTACGGATCTGCTTCAGGCGCTGTTCGCCATCGTGATCGCGAGCCATGAACCACTGGGCCAGGCCACCCTTGGAGTCGCCCACGATCAGCGAAATGCCGCCGACCAACTGAGTGCTGGCGGTGACTTGAGCGTCACCGTCTTCCAGCAGTTTGTAACGGCCATTGAGGCTCTTGTCGCGCAGGCTGAACACGTCGGCCTGGGCACGACCGTTCACCACGTACAGCCACTGCTGGCGCGGGTCGACGAAGATGTTCTTCACCGGCTCGGTCATTTGCGGCAGATCGATACGCTTCTGCTCATTGGTGATTTCGCCGGTCATCATGTTTTCTTCGCTGGTCAGCGAAAGCACATTGAGTTGCGAACCGGTGGAGCCAACCAGCATCAGGGTCGAATCGGTGGCGTTGAGGCTGACATGCTCCAAGGCACCGCCAGCTTCGTTCAGCGCAATTGGCGATTCGCCGTATGGATACTCGACGGCTGGCGTGATGGTTTTCTTGCCATCTGGATAGCTGACTTTATAGGTGTGACGGAACACCAGGGCCTGGCCGTTGGACAGACCGACCGCCACCAGCGGGTGACCTGGCTGGTCCTCGCCAATGGAGGTCACCGTTGTGCCCGCCGGAACCGGCAGATCGACGCGCTTGAGTTCAGCGCCACTGTCGATGTCGAAGAACAGCGCCTGGCCTTTGTCGGAAACCCGCATGGCCACCTGGTTCTGCTCTTCCAGGGAAATCATCAATGGCTTGCCGGCATCTTGCATCCAGGCAGGCGTGATGGCGTCCTTGGCGGTCAGGCTTGCTCCCTGAAACAGAGGGGCTACGACGTAGGCGAGGAAGAAGAAGATGAGCGTGATCGCGCCGAGCACTGCGAGGCCGCCCACGAGGACGTACCAGCGCGTCAAACGATCCTTGAGCGCGCGAATGCGGCGCTTGCGTTGTAGCTCAGGCGTATTGAAATCAATTCGCTTGGGGGGATTTGTAGTCATGTTGGAATTGGCCAGATCATTCATTCGCACACCCTAGCGATCCTGTATGACAGAAAGATGACAGTGCAGTGACGCAACAAATCCGCCGCCAGCGGGAACTGGCAGTGGATCGAAAATTTGGGGGATGTAGGAGCCGGCTTGCTGGCGATGGCCGCACCGTGGCGAGCCTGTCGGACCGAGCCGATCCTTTCGCCAGCAAGCCGGCTCCTACAGGTCTGGGTTTACCCCAGACCTAGGGTGTTACTTTTTTGCGACTTCAGCGCCGCCTTCCGCCAGACCCAGGTCAGCCAGTGCTTTTGCAGCAACCTTGGCTGGCAGTGGGATGTAGCCGTCTTTCACTACCACTTCCTGGCCCTGTTTAGACAGAACCAGTTTCACGAACTCGGCTTCCAGCGGGGCCAGAGGCTTGTTCGGGGCTTTGTTGACGTATACGTACAGGAAGCGCGACAGCGGGTACTTGCCGTTCAGGGCGTTTTCTTCGGTGTCTTCGATGAAGTCCTGGCTGCCTTTCTTGGCCAGGGCCACGGTCTTCACGCTAGCGGTTTTGTAGCCGATGCCCGAGTAACCGATGCCGTTCAGCGAGGAGCTGATCGACTGCACGACCGAAGCCGAGCCTGGTTGTTCGTTGACGTTTGGCTTGTAGTCGCCTTTGCACAGGGCTTCTTCCTTGAAGTAGCCGTAGGTGCCGGATACCGAGTTACGACCGAACAGCTGAACTGGCTTGTTGGCCAGGTCGCCGGTCACACCCAGGTCACCCCAGGTTTTCACTTCGGTTTTAGCGCCGCACAGACGAGTGGACGAGAAGATCGCGTCGACCTGTTCCATGGTCAGGTGCTGGATCGGGTTGTCCTTGTGTACGAATACAGCCAGGGCGTCCACGGCAACCGGAATAGCGGTTGGCTTGTAGCCGTATTTCTGTTCGAAGGCAGCCAGTTCGGTGTCCTTCATCTTGCGGCTCATCGGGCCCAGGTTGGAGGTGCCTTCAGTCAGCGCAGGTGGCGCGGTGGCGGAGCCAGCGGCCTGAATCTGGATGTTTACGTTCGGGTATTCTTTCTTGTAGTTCTCAGCCCAGAGGGTCATGAGGTTGGCAAGGGTATCGGAGCCGACGCTGGACAGGTTGCCCGACACACCAGTGGTCTTGGTGTAGCTCGGGATAGCAGGGTCAACAGCGGCAACCGCGTTGGCGGTCGCAACGCCAGCAGCGACAAAAGTCATTGCCGCCATCAAACGCTTCAGTTTCATGCCTTACTCCTAGCAGATAGGGTGTGTTAATTCGGGGCCAAGTATCAGCAGGCCGTGTGAACACTCTATGGCTGAAATATGACAATTGGATGAAAGGCCAGTATTCGGTGTTTCTAAGTAATACCGCGTAATCGTTGATCGCCAGCAAGCCGGCTCCTACAAATCACTGTAGGAGCCGGCTTGCTGGCGATGAGGCCAGAACTAGCGCCCCTTCTTCCAGAGATACGCCCCCACCAGAATCCCCACCCCACAAAGCACCGCCACATAATAAGCAGGCCCCATCGCACTTTCCTTGAGCAGCAGGCTGACGACCATCGGCGTCAGGCCACCGAAAATGGCATAGGCGACGTTGTAGGAAAACGACAGGCCGCTAAAGCGCACCACTGGCGGGAACGCCTTGACCATCACGTACGGCACGGCGCCAATGGTGCCGACCAACAGACCGGTCAGGGCGTACATCGGGAACAGCCAGTCAGGATGGTCGGCCAGGCTGTGGTAGAAGGTCCAGGAGCTGGCCAGCAATGCAGCGCAACCGAACACAAAGACGCGACCCGCACCGAAGCGATCCGCCAGCGCACCGGAAATGACGCAGCCAAAGCTCAGCAGCACGATCGCCACGCTGTTGGATTGCAGTGCCGTGGTTGGCGAGAAGTGGTAGACCGTCTGCAGCACGGTCGGGGTCATCAGGATCAGGACCACAATGGCGGCGGACAACAGCCAGGTCAGTAGCATCGAAATGGCAATCGCCCCACGATGATCACGCAACACCGCACGCAACGGCACTTCTTCAGCCAGGGCCTTGCGCTGTTGCAGCTCGGCAAACACCGGGGTTTCGTGCAACCAACGGCGCAGGTAAACGGAGAACAGGCCGAACACACCGCCCAACAGGAACGGAATCCGCCAGGCGTAATCCGAAACTTCCACCGGGGTGTAAATACTGTTGATTGCCGTGGCAACCAGAGAGCCGAGCAAAATGCCCGCTGTCAGGCCACTGGTCAGGGTCCCACAGGCATAGCCAACATGTCGTTGCGGCACGTGTTCGGAAACGAAGACCCAGGCGCCCGGCACCTCACCACCAATCGCCGCACCCTGGATCACCCGCATCAACAGCAACAGGATCGGCGCCCACATGCCGATCTGCGCATAGGTTGGCAGCATGCCCATGATCAGGGTCGGTACCGCCATCATGAAAATACTTAAGGTGAACATCTTCTTGCGGCCCAGCAGGTCGCCGAAGTGCGCCATCACGATGCCGCCCAGCGGTCGCGCCAGGTAGCCGGCGGCGAAGATGCCGAAGGTCTGCATCAGGCGCAGCCACTCGGGCATGTCTGCCGGGAAAAACAGCTTGCCCACCACCGTGGCGAAGAACACGAAGATGATGAAGTCGTAAAACTCCAGCGCACCGCCCAGTGCCGACAATGAAAGCGTCTTGTAGTCGCTGCGGGTCAGCGGACGTGCGGGTTGTGTAGGCTGCGCGATACTCGAGGGCGCTGTGGTCATGGCAAGGGTTTCTCTTATAGTCAGGTCTGTCGCCCCAACAACGCTGGCAAGGGCTCGGGCAGGTCCGGCACGATAACAAATTGTTCGAAAAAGCACATAGAGGCGCGTATTTGACGGTCAAAATGAGAACCGGACGGTCGTATCGGAGTCTATCGACCGATATACTCGCAACTATGCAACATCTTGAAAGGGTTGCTGTGCGAAAGCGCCTGTCAGGTTCATAGGCGATTTCGCAGAGTTTCCCTTTAGGCGCCTTTATGGAAAACGTGACGAACGTAGTATGTTCGGTGCTGAATCGTTTTTCCGAAGACGGCTACTCACTGAAAGACCAACGAAGAGTCACGGGTCAGAGGCACCCCCGGCATGATAGAGCTCGAACAAGAAGATCCGATCCCGCAAGGCGACCTGGCCCTGCAAATCACTGCGCTTCCCCGCGAAACCAACGGCTTTGGCGATATTTTCGGCGGCTGGCTGGTGGCGCAGATGGATTTGGCAGGCACTGCAATGGCCAGCAAGGTTGCCGGTGGCCGCGTGGCCACGGTTGCGATCGATCGCATGGCGTTTCTGGTTCCGGTGGCAGTGGGCGCTCAGCTCTCCTTTTATACCCAGGCACTGGAAATCGGTCGCAGCTCGATCAAGATGATGGTCGAGGTCTGGAGCGACGATCCGCTGTCCAGCGAGTGGCGCAAAGTCACCGAAGCGGTGTTCGTGTTCGTCGCCATTGATGGCAGCGGCCGCACTCGCTCGGTTCCACCTCGCGCTCGTTAAAGCGCCTCGTTAAACCCGGCGACCGTTTTACGGTCCATTGCAGTCCTGATTACTGATCGAGAGCTGTCCCATGAGCACGCCCAACGTTGAAGCCGTGAAACTGGATGAACTGAACTGCTGGCGCATTCGCCACGGTCAGGCCGAATTGTTGGTGGCCCAGCAAGGCGCGCACATCCTTAGTTATCAGGTCGACGGTCAGCCACCGCTGATCTGGCTGAACGAGAAGGCCGAATTCAAGACCGGCAAAAGCATCCGTGCCGGCGTGCCCGTGTGCTGGCCGTGGTTTGGCAACTTCTCGCGCAACCCGCAGAGCGTGCAGGCCATGCGCGTCAGCAACGAGCCGCCAAGCGCCCATGGACTGGTGCGGGCGATGGATTGGGAGCTGGGTGGCATCGAAACCGAGGGCGACAGCCTGAAGGTCGAGTTCCTCCTGCCTTATCCCGAAGGTGGTCTGCCAGGCTGGCCGCATCAGGTGGATTTGAAGTTGAGCATTCGCTTGGATGAACAACTGCACATCAACCTGACCAGCCACAACCAGAGTGCTGAAACAGTGACCATCAGCCAGGCGCTGCACAGCTACTTTGCTGTCAGCGATGTGCGCAACGTACATGTAGATGGCGTGAATGGCCTTAGCTACATCGAGACGCTGGAGGACTGGAAAACCAAGTCGCAAACCGGCGACTTGCGTTTTACTGGCGAAACCGACCGCATCTACCTCAATCCCCCCGAGAAGCTGAGCATTGTCGACCCGACCTGGGAACGACGCATCGAATTGACCAGCAGCGGTTCACGCTCGGCAGTGATCTGGAACCCATGGATTGATCGCGCCGCGGCATTCAGCGACATGGCCGACGATGGCTGGCAGCGCATGCTGTGCATCGAGACGGCGAATGTGATGGACGACGTGGTGGTGTTGGCGCCGGGTGCCAGTCATACCCTGGGCGTGAGTGTAAGCAGCGCTTCACTCTGAACCTGTAGGAGCCGGCTTGCTGGCGATGGCATTCCCGGGATTGCTATCGCCAGCAAGCCGGCTCCTACGATGTTTTTTACAGGTCTGATTCCTTGACCACCCGCACCTTCGCCGCATCCAGCGCATACGCCGCATCCGCCAGGTCATTGCTGACCTTCTCGATCTTCAGCGTGCCGGTGACCCACAGCGGGGTGTAGATATCATTGAGCTTCAGGCCCTTGGGGTAACGCACCAGCACCAGCTGATTGGGCGGTGGCGGCGGTACGTGGATGCAAGCGCCCGGATACGGTACGAGGAAGAACAACGTGCTGTGCCCCTTCGCATCGGTTTCCAGCGGCACCGGATAACCGCCCAACCGGATGTTTTTGTCGTTCATCGACGCCACGGTTTTGGTCGAATACATCACCGCCGGCAGGCCTTTGCTCTGCTTCATGCCACCCTTTTCGGTAAAGGTGCCAGTGGCCTCGGGGGAGTTGTGGTCGATCTCGGGCATGGCCTCGAGGGCTTTCTGGTCTGACTTGGGCATCAGTTCGAGCCAGTCGGTTTCCGGCAAATCGCCGGCATGGGCAAGGCCCGCACCCAGGAAAAGAAGCGATAAAAGAAGACGGCGCATGTAAGTGCTCGACAAAGGAATGGACGTGAAGCGCCGAGCATTCTAGCCCTCCCGGCTTGCGCAGCCGAGAGGACTTTGTCGCCTGGATCAGTTCTTTTTGATCAGACCGTAGATCACCAGCAATACCACGGCGCCGACCAGTGCACCGACGAACCCGGCGCCTTGGCCTGCCTGGTAAATGCCCAGGGCCTGACCGCCGTAAGTGGCCGCCAGCGAACCGCCGATACCGAGCAGGATGGTCATGATCCAGCCCATGCTGTCATCGCCCGGTTTCAGGAACCGCGCCAGCAGGCCGACGATCAAGCCGATAAAGATGGTTCCGATGATTCCCATGGCATTTTCCTCTGAATGGACAGGTACACCAAAGCCTAGACAGACTTTGGCATCCTGCCATGAGAGAACGGCGGACTCTCAATGATTCCGCCGCTGCCATGAAACGGTTTACTCGGCGATCAGCGCTTCGACCTTGAGGATCTGCGCGGCCAGTGTTTCACGGTCGACACAGCGCAGGTTGGCGTGACCGACCTTGCGTCCGACCTTGAACGCCTTGCCGTAGTGATGCAGATGGCAATCGGCGATGGCCAGAACCTTTTCGGTCTCCGGTACTTTACCGATGAAGTTGAGCATCGCGCTTTCGCCAACCTTGGCGGTCGACCCCAGCGGCAGGCCGGCCACCGCCCGCAGGTGGTTTTCGAACTGGCTGCACTCGGCGCCTTCGGTGGTCCAGTGCCCGGAGTTGTGTACGCGCGGTGCGATTTCGTTGGCCTTGAGGCCACCGTCGACTTCGAAGAACTCGAACGCCATCACGCCAACGTAGTCCAGCTGCTTGAGCACACGGCTGGAGTAATCCTCCGCCAAGCCCTGCAGTGGGTGATCGGTGCTGGCCACAGACAGCTTGAGAATGCCGCTGTCGTGGGTGTTGTGGACCAGTGGGTAGAACTTCGTTTCGCCATCGCGTGCACGCACGGCGATCAGCGAGACTTCACCGGTGAACGGCACGAAGCCTTCCAGCAGGCAGGCCACGCTGCCCAGTTCGGCGAAAGTGCCAACCACGTCCTCAGGGGTGCGCAGCACTTTCTGGCCCTTGCCGTCGTAACCCAAGGTGCGGGTTTTGAGCACGGCCGGCAGACCGATGGACGCCACGGCGGCGTCCAGGTCAGCCTGAGACTGAATGTCGGCGAACGCCGGGGTCGGAATCCCCAGGTCCTTGAACATGCTCTTTTCGAACCAGCGATCACGGGCGATACGCAGCGCTTCGGCACTCGGATAGACCGGCACGAATTGCGACAGGAACGCCACGGTTTCCGCCGGGACGCTCTCGAATTCGAAAGTCACCAGATCGACTTCATCGGCCAGCTGACGCAGGTGATCCTGATCGCCGTAATCGGCACGCAGGTGTTCGCCCAATGCAGCGGCACAGGCGTCCGGCGCCGGGTCCAGGAAAGCGAAGTTCATGCCCAGCGGAGTCCCCGCCAGCGCCAACATGCGACCCAACTGGCCGCCACCGATTACACCGATCTTCATCGTCAACAACCTCAGGCGATGCGTGGGTCTGGATTTTCCAGGACGCTGTCTGTCTGCTCAGCACGGAAGGTTTTCAGCACTTCGTGGAACTGCGGGTGCTTGGCGCCCAGGATACTGGCCGACAGCAGCGCTGCGTTGATCGCGCCAGCCTTGCCGATGGCCAGGGTGGCGACCGGGATGCCCGCCGGCATCTGCACGATGGACAACAGCGAATCGACACCCGAGAGCATGGCCGACTGCACCGGCACACCCAGCACTGGCAGGTGGGTCTTGGCCGCACACATGCCAGGCAAGTGGGCCGCGCCACCGGCACCGGCGATGATCACCTCGATGCCACGCGCCTCCGCTTCTTCAGCGTACTGGAACAGCAGGTCCGGGGTGCGGTGGGCAGAGACCACTTTCACCTCGTAAGGGATGCCGAGCTTTTCCAGCATATCGGCGGTGTGGCTAAGGGTGGACCAATCGGACTTGGAGCCCATGATCACGCCAACCAGTGCACTCATCGTCGTGCCTCTTCTCTCTGGGCGCCCGCAGGCGCGTCAAAAAACAACAAGCCACGCATTTTGCGTGGCTTGATTGTACGAATTATGGCCGGATGAACCGACCGAAGGCCGCGCAGTATACCGCAATACGGCAGATAAACAGCCCCCGTTTCGACCATCTGTCATACGACGCAAAGCCCCGGTTTTATTGACTCTAAGGTCAATGCTCCGTATCGCCAATCCTTTGTAGGAGCCGGCTTGCTGGCGATACTTACAACGCGGTTTAACAGGCAGAGCAATGTGCCCGGATCGCCAGCAAGCCGGCTCCTACAGACCGGTAGGGGTTTGCGCAGCCCCACCTTCGAGCTTGCGCCACAACAATCTCACGTTGGCTTTACGCACCAGCGCGCAGCGATACAGTCGAATTTCCAGCGGCACATGCCACTGCGGCCCGCCGCACACCACCAGTTCACCGCGAGCCAGTTCGGCGCGCACGCTAAGATGCGGCACCCAGGCAATGCCCAGCCCTTCCAGCGCCATGCTCTTGAGGCTATCGGCCATGGCAGTCTCGTAGATGGTGGTGAAACGCAGCGCGCGTTGGCGAAGCAGCATATTCACCGATCGCCCCAGAAACGCCCCGGCGCTATAAGCCAGCAACGGCACGCTGCCCTCGCCCTCCAGATCGAACAGCGGCTTGCCCTCGGCATCCGCTGCGCACACCGGCAGCATCTCGGTATGCCCCAGGTGCAGCGACGGGAAAATTTCCGGGTCCATCTGCATCGCCGCATCGGGATCGTAGAACGCCAGCATCAGGTCGCAGCCGCCTTCGCGCAGCGCGTGCACGGCGTCGCCGACGTTGGTCGCCACCAGCCGTGTGGCGATGTTCAAGCCTTCGTTGCGCAGCTGCGCAATCCAGCGCGGGAAGAAACCCAGCGCCAACGAGTGTGCGGCAGCGACCTGCATCACTTCGCCCTGCCCGCCTTCCAGGTGATGAAGATGGCGCAGCACTTCGCCCAGCTGTTCGACCACGGTGCGCGCGGTCACCAAAAACAACTGCCCCGCCGCCGTCAGCTCGATCGGCGTGCGCGAGCGGTTGACCAGTGTCAGTCCCAGCGCGGCTTCAAGGCTACGGATCCGTCGACTGAAAGCCGGCTGGGTCACGAAGCGTCGCTCCGCCGCCTGGGAGAAGCTGCGGGTGGCGGCCAGGGCACTGAAGTCCTCCAGCCATTTACTTTCCAGATTCATCACGTCCTCCCGGACACGCACCAATTTAGGTCACACGCTCGCCGCGAACGCGGCGTCACACGCGCATTATGCCGAATATGCATAGGGCAGTGTTTAACAGCATTGGCCCAAAAATCTCCACAAGCCTAGCATTTGCAGTGTTCCGGCACAGACCGGGTCCATATCGAGATGATTTCTATCATGTCCTCCGCTGCATCCTTCCGCACAGAAAAAGACCTGCTTGGCAAACTCGAAGTACCGGCTCACGCGTACTACGGCATCCAGACCCTACGAGCGGTGAATAACTTCCGTCTCTCCGGCGTTCCGATTTCGCATTACCCGAAGCTGGTTGTCGGCCTGGCCATGGTCAAACAAGCCGCTGCTGACGCTAACCGCGAACTGGGTCACCTGAGTGAAGCCAAGCACGCCGCCATCAGCGAAGCCTGCGCACGACTGATCCGCGGCGATTTCCACGAAGAGTTCGTGGTGGACATGATTCAAGGCGGCGCTGGCACTTCGACCAACATGAATGCCAACGAAGTCATCGCCAACATCGCGCTGGAGGCCATGGGTCACCAGAAGGGCGAATACCAATACCTGCACCCGAACAACGACGTGAACATGGCGCAGTCGACCAACGACGCCTACCCGACGGCGATCCGCCTGGGTCTGCTGTTGGGCCACGACTCCCTGCTGGCCAGCCTCGACAGCCTGATCCAGTCGTTCGCGGCCAAAGGTGAAGAATTCGCACACGTCCTGAAGATGGGTCGTACCCAGCTGCAAGACGCCGTGCCGATGACCCTCGGCCAGGAATTCCGCGCTTTCGCCACCACGTTGGGC
This sequence comes from Pseudomonas putida, assembly GCF_050990305.1. Classification (GTDB taxonomy): domain Bacteria; phylum Pseudomonadota; class Gammaproteobacteria; order Pseudomonadales; family Pseudomonadaceae; genus Aquipseudomonas; species Aquipseudomonas putida_AH. Next base: position 6,495,527 of record NZ_CP158817.1, read on the forward strand.
GAAGACCTGGCCCGTCTGAAGACGCTGGCCCCGGAACTGCTGACTGAAGTGAACCTGGGCGGTACCGCCATCGGCACCGGCATCAACGCCGACCCGCGTTACCAGCACCTGGCCGTTCAGCGCCTGGCCCTGATCAGCGGTCAACCGCTGGTTCCGGCAGCCGACCTGATCGAAGCCACCTCCGACATGGGCGCCTTCGTGCTGTTCTCCGGCATGCTCAAGCGCACCGCCGTCAAGCTGTCGAAGATCTGCAACGACCTGCGTTTGCTGTCCAGCGGCCCGCGTACCGGCATCAATGAAATCAACCTGCCAGCGCGTCAGCCGGGCAGCTCGATCATGCCAGGCAAGGTCAACCCGGTAATCCCGGAAGCCGTGAACCAGGTTGCATTCCAGGTCATCGGTAACGACCTGGCTCTGACCATGGCGGCCGAAGGCGGCCAACTGCAACTGAACGTGATGGAGCCGCTGATCGCCTTCAAGATCCTCGACTCGATCCGCCTGCTGCAACGCGCCATGGACATGCTGCGCGAGCACTGCATCGTCGGCATCACCGCCAACGAAGAACGCTGCCGTGAACTGGTCGAGCACTCGATCGGTCTAGTGACTGCGCTGAACCCGTACATCGGCTATGAAAACGCCACCCGCATCGCCCGTATCGCCCTTGAAAGCGGCCGTGGCGTGCTGGAACTGGTGCGTGAAGAAGGTTTGCTCGACGACGCCATGCTCGCCGACATCCTGCGCCCGGAAAACATGATTGCTCCGCGTCTGGTGCCTCTGAAGGCCTGACCCGACGCGTTATTGGTAGCACCGCTCACCAGGTCGAGGGACTAGACACCTCTCACCTTTTGAGGGCCTGGAGATCACTCTCCAGGCCCTTTTTTTTGTTCGGATTTTGCAGTGCTCATGCTGACCTTTTCGCTGATCGGTTACAGTGCGAAAAACCCTGTAGGAGCGAGCCTGCTCGCGAAAGCGGTGTGTCAGTCGACATCAATGCAGGATGATCAACTGCATTCGCGAGCAGGCTCGCTCCTACAAGGGAAGTCATTGTTCTCGGAGAACCTCGATGAATTCCTCGACCTACCCTGCCGCCCAACACGTCATGGTCCTCTACACCGGCGGCACCATCGGCATGCAAGCCAGTGCCAATGGCCTGGCTCCGGCGTCCGGCTTCGAAGTGCGGATGCGTGAATACCTGCACAGCCAGCCTGACTTGGTGGTGCCACAGTGGCGCTTTCGTGAAATGTCACCGCTGATCGACAGCGCCAACATGACCCCGACGTATTGGCAGCAACTGCGGGAAGCGGTGGTCGATGCCGTCGACGTGCAGGGCTGTGACAGTGTGCTGATCTTGCATGGCACCGACACCCTGGCCTACAGCGCGGCGGCCATGAGTTTCCAGTTGCTCGGCCTGCACGCGCCTGTGTGTTTCACCGGCTCAATGTTGCCGGCCGGCGTGACCGACAGCGATGCCTGGGAAAACCTCGGCGGTGCGCTGGTTGCCCTGGGCAAAGGCTTGGCGCCGGGTGTGCACCTGTACTTTCACGGCGAGCTGCTGGACCCGACCCGTTGCGCGAAGGTACGCAGTTTCGGCCGGCACCCCTTCAAGCACCTGGAACGCCAGGGTGGCGGTACAAAGGCTCCTTCTCTGCCCGCGGCGTTGAACTACAACCAGAACAAACACCTGGCGAATGTCGCGGTGCTGCCATTGTTTCCCGGTATCCGCGCCGAGATTGTGGATGGCCTGCTTGATAGCGGTATTCAAGGTTTGGTGCTGGAGTGCTACGGCAGCGGCACCGGCCCCAGCGATAACCCCGAGTTCCTCGCCAGCCTGAAACGAGCGCGGGACAAGGGTGTGGTGGTGGTCGCCGTGACTCAATGCCACGAAGGTGGCGTCGAGCTCGATATCTATGAGGCTGGCAGCCGGCTTCGTGGCGTTGGCGTGCTTTCGGGTGGCGGTATGACCCGCGAAGCGGCGTTTGGCAAGTTACATGGACTGCTGGGGGCAGGCCTTGAAACCGCTGAAGTACGACGCCTCGTGGAACTCGACCTTTGCGGCGAACTGAGCTGATACACACCACCTCCGTAGGAGCTCCCGCAGGCTGCGATCTTTTGATCTTAAAAAACAGAATCAAGAGATCGCAGCCTCGTTTCACTCGTCAGCTCCTACAGGGTTCATCATCAGGCATGTAACTTGCTGTGTTCCAGCCATCACAAGGCTGGAAGTCTCCATGCTCCACTCCCACCTCACCACCCTCAATGCCGTCTCCCTGGTGCTCAACACCTTCAAGGCACAAGGCCTGCCCAGCGATGCCTTGTTGGCCGGCAGCGGCATCAGCGCAGCGGATCTCAACCGGGCCGACACACGCATCACCACTAACCAGGAGATGCAGGTCTGTGCCAACGCCGTTGCGCTAAAACACGATATCGGCCTGGAGTTGGGGCGGCGGATGCACGTTTCGTCCTACGGCATACTCGGTTACGCACTGCTCACCTGTGCCACCTTCGGTGACGCGTTACGACTGGCAATACGTTATCCGGCGCTGCTGGGAACACTTTTCGAACTGAGCCTTGAGGAAGACGGCGAGCGCGTCTGGTTCGTCGCCGCCGATTACCGCGAAAGCCCGGCGATGGCCGTGTTCAACGCCGAGTTCTGCCTGGTCTCGCTGAAGATCATCTGCGACGACCTGCTCGGGCATCCGCTGCCGCTTTTGGCTGCGCGCTTCGAACACGCCGCCCCCGATTACGAGGCGAGCTACGCCGAACACTTTGATTGCCCGCTGCACTTCGGTGAGCGAGACAACGCCTTCGCCTTCGACAAACAGTGGCTTGACCAACCCTTGCCACTGGCGGATGTCATCACCCACCAGGCCATGGCCGAACGCTGCCGCAAACAGAACACCGAATTCACCGGTCGTCAGGCATGGCTGGGGCGGATTCGACAATTGCTCAGCGCGCAATTGAATGCCGCTCCGGGGCTCGAAGGGCTGGCCGAACAGATGAACTGCTCGGCGCGTACCTTGCGGCGACACCTCAAGGACCTGGGTTGCAGCTATCAGGAGTTGCTCGACGAGCTGCGCTTCGAACAGGCCAAGCAGATGCTTTGTGAGGATCAAATGCCCATCTACCGGATCGCCGAGGCCTTGGGTTTCAGCGAAACCGCAAGCTTCCGCCATGCGTTTGTGCGCTGGAGCGGCGTGGCGCCAAGCCAGTTCCGCCCGTGAAAGCAACCTGATCCCTGTAGGAGCAAAGCTTGCTCGCGATAAGAACACCACGGTGCATCTGTTCAAACGCGGCGATGCCATCGCGAGCAAGCTTTGCTCCTACAGATTGGAAGGGGCGAATTTCGGTCATATGTTTTGGCCATATAAATCCCCTTTTGGCCTTTCCTGCCGTTCTCCAAAACCGCCCGCGCCGCAAGACTGTGTTCAACCGAATCAGCCTGCGGAGAACAAGAAATGCTGACGATCTACTCAGATGATCACCACCTGCACCATGGCCGTTGCGAATTGATCGACGGGCAACTCAAGCCTTGCTTCGAAATGCCGTCCCGTGCCGACCACGTGCTGGCGCGGGTGCAAAACCAGAACCTCGGCCCGGTAGAAGGACCGAAGGATTTCGGCCTCGAGCCGATTGCTCGCATCCACAGCCGCGACTACCTCGACTTCTTCAAAGGCGCCTGGGACCGCTGGACCGCGTTCAACACCGACGGCGACTTGCTGCCTTACACCTGGCCGGCCCGCACCCTGCGCCGCATCAAGCCCACCAGCCTGCACGGCGAGCTGGGGTATTACAGCTTCGACGGCGGCGCGCCGATCACTGCCGGCACCTGGCAAGCAGCGTACAGCGCCGCGCAAGTGGCGCTGACCGCGCAAGAGGAAATCCAGCGAGGCGCCCGCAGTGCCTTCGCCCTGTGCCGTCCACCGGGACACCATGCCGCCAGCGATTTGATGGGGGGTTATTGCTACCTCAACAACGCTGCCATCGCCGCCCAGGCGTTCCTGGATCAAGGCCACAAAAAGGTCGCGATCCTCGACGTCGACTATCACCACGGAAACGGCACCCAGTCGATTTTCTATGCGCGCAACGACGTGCTGTTCACCTCGATCCACGGCCATCCGGAAGCCGAATTCCCGTTCTTCCTCGGCTATGACGATGAATTGGGCGAAGGGGCCGGTGAAGGCTTCAACTTCAACTATCCATTGGCTGCAGGTTCAGGCTGGGATGTCTGGAGCGCGGCGCTGGAAAAAGCCTGCAAGGAAATCGAAAGCTACGGCGCCGACATCATCGTCGTGTCCCTGGGCGTCGACACCTTTAAAGACGATCCGATCTCGCAATTCAAACTCGACAGCCCGGACTATCTGGCCATGGGCAAGCGCATTGCCGCCCTCGGTAAACCGACGCTGTTTGTGATGGAAGGCGGTTACGCGGTCGAAGAAATCGGCATCAATGCCGTGAACGTTCTCGAAGGCTTCGAAAGCGTTTAATGAGGAACAAGAACAATGAAGAATCTTAAGCGTTTTGTCGTACCCGCTTTGTGCGCAACGGTGCTCAGCGGCGCCGTTCACGCCGAAGAACGAACGTTGCGCGTCTACAACTGGTTCGACTACATCACCCCCAAGGCCCTGGAAGATTTCAAGGCGCAGAACACCCAGACCAAATTGGTCTACGACATTTTCGACACCAACGAAGCCCTGGAAGCCAAGCTGCTGACCGGTAACTCCGGCTACGACGTGGTGGTGCCGTCCAACGTGTTCCTGGCCAAGCAGATCGAAGCCGGTGTGTTCCAGCCGCTGGACCGCAGCAAGCTGCCCAACTGGAACCACCTCGATCCCAAGCTGATGAAGCTGATCGAAGCCAACGACCCGGGCAACAAATTCGCCGTGCCTTACATGTACGGCACCATCCTGATCGGCTTCAACCCGGACAAGGTCAAGGCCGCGCTAGGCGCCGATGCGCCAGTGGACAGCTGGGACCTGATCTTCAAGGAAGAGAACATCAGCAAGCTCAAGCAGTGCGGCGTCGCCCTGCTCGACTCGCCGTCGGAGATCCTGCCGCTGGCCCTGCAACACCTCGGCCTGGACCCCAACAGCAAGAAGCCTGCGGACTACGACAAGGCGGAAGCGTTGTTGATGAAGATCCGCCCGTACGTGACCTACTTCCATTCGTCCAAGTACATGGCTGATATCGCCAACGGCGACATCTGCGTCGCAGTCGGTTACTCCGGCAGCTTCTCCCAGGCCGCCAACCGCGCCAAGGAAGCCAAGAACGGTGTGGTCGTCGATATGCGCCTGCCCAAGGAAGGCGCGCCGATCTGGTTCGACATGCTCTCGATTCCAAAAGGCGCGAAAAACCCGGAAGACGCCTACACCTTCATCAACTACTTGCTGCAACCCCAGGTGATCGCCCCGGTCAGCGACTTCGTCGGTTATCCGAACCCGAACAAGGACGCCACCGAGCTGGTCGACCCGGCGATCCGCAACAACCCCAACCTGTACCCGACCGAAACGGCGATGAGCACGCTCTACACGCTGCAACCGCTGCCACGTGATGCAGAGCGTGCGCGGACCCGGGCCTGGACCAAGATCAAGTCCGGAACCTGATTTACCACCAGCACTGAGGACCCGCAGCGTTGCGGGTCTTTTTTTGCCGGCGATATTTAACTACCGCTGGACCGCTCCAACGGCCCGATACCGTCCCCTGATTCAGCGCTGTGTCATCCACAGCGGCTACCCCCCCGTCAGGAGACGACCATGCCCGAAACCAACTACCAAAAAGAGAAAGATGTACTGACAGAACTGATCACCGGCCCTTCGATCAGTGAAGTGGCTGCGAATGTCCTCAAGCGCGAACTTGACGCTCTGTATCCGCAACTGAAGATCGATCCAATGCACGCCGTGGTCGTCACCCCGACCTGGGTCATTACCCGCGATCACGTGGTTGAGGGCAATCATTCGTACGAATCGCTCACCCATGTGCTGGTTAGACTCGGGTACACGCGATCGACCGTAACGTACATCGACGGCGAACACTTTCTGACCCATCACCCGGCGGCCGACCCCGTGGTTCAGCTCCCCGTGAAAATCGATGCGATCGCACGCCTGCTCAATATCCTCGCCCCGCTGCTGTTCAACGCTTTTCAGCAACAGCAGCTCGATTACTGGAACAAGGAGACAAGCCCCCAGGCACCGCGCTGGCACCAGCTCTCGCAGTCGCTGCAAGGCATCTGGAATATCGACCCGACACTGGACTGGAGCGAAGACGAAAAAGCCGTGGCCCGTGCCGTGTTCAGCCAACCGGACCGCACTTCACGACGCGCCGGGGACAAGTACCTGACCAAAGCCTGCCTGATCGACATCGACAACGTGGAAAACGGCACAAGCAAGCACTCGCAGATTCTGGATATGGCCGTGCTCACAGGCACGCTCAACGATCGTACTGTTGTGCTCACGCACTCCATCGTCCAAGGATTCAAGCGTTACAACTCAGTTGAGGCATTGGGTGAAACGCTTCCTGTGCAGCAGGATTCGCAGTGGCGCCTGTACGAGCCCGATGGCCATTTTTTCCATCATCAGGCTTGCGCGTTGATCGCGCTCGAGATCGAAGCCATCGGTGCCCTGAACGTTGCAGAAACCCCATCTGCGCCAAGTCTTTTACCTGTGGGTCACCGCACTGACCTCCATGAACCGCCGGCGTCTTCTTTCAGCAAGGTTCAGCAATTAATGCCGGACTGGCTCAAGGGTGCCTCGCCGGCAGACCTCACTCGATACAGTCGGCATTTGATGGACATTGCCAGCTTGCGCGAACAGGACGCCGGTAAAACCTTCCTGGACGACATTGCATCGCTGCCGGACTTTGCGCTGCAAAGCCTGCGCGAACAGATGATCAAAGACTATCCGGCAGCCTCGACCCTGAAACTTGAGGATGTCGAGATCAGCATCACCAGCCTTGTGGTTTACGGGACGTTTGTCGTGCCGGGAAAGACCCAGACCCTCACGCTATCGCTGGTGGAGCTTGCCCTGCAAAACCTGATTGCGGTCCCGTTGGGCAACAAGGCGGTGCAATACAAAAACGGCGATGCAACACCAGCGTGGATGACACCGGCCTATCTGGAGCAACTCGTGACGCAGGTGAACATCGGCGCGACTTACCCCGCGCTGATCAAACGCAAGTTACTCACCGATGCGCTGGAAACGTCGCGAAGGCGCGAACTCTATGTTCGCCATTTGCGCCTTCAGTTGCCGCTGCTGGCACTGCAACTCAAGATCCGCAGCCAGGCCGGCATTGACGAACGCGGGTATCGATATGTCGTCGCGGCCATGCAGCCAACCCCTGCCGAGCGCGTTGTGGATGGGCTGGAGATCATCATACGCCCACTGGCGTTCATCACCGGCGACCGTACCGACGGCAAAGCCGATGAAGTCGCCAACATGTTCGTAATCGGGCCGCGACTCACCACCAAAGGACCTTGCCTGCTCTACCGACCGCTACTCGATCACCCGCTGTTGCAGTATCCGGGCGAAGCCAATCTGCTGTATGCGATCAAACAGAGCAAAGCACTTCGCCAATCGATCCTCGCCTGGCTGCCAGACAGCGTGCGCTTCAATTACTCCCAATATGTCTTGCCCGGCGAGCTGCCTTCGGCCTGGACGTTGAGTCAACTGCTGGTCGAACCCACTTCGTTGCTGCGCAAGATGGGCAGCGTGGCTTTGAGCACAAAGCCGCTGGAGGACAACCCCTTCCCGGCCTTGTTCAAAGCCAACGCCGATGCGTTGGTCACGCTGGCTGACCGCCAATCGGTCTCCAACGCCGAAGCCCGCTGGGCAACACTCAAGCAAGGCGCGTGGATGCTGTTCAATGTGGCACTGCCCTTCCTGGGGCGCACGGTCGGGACGGCGGCCTGGATCTGGCAGATCATGGATGATCTGCAGGAAGCAGCCGACGCCAAGGAACAGGGCGATAGCGAGAGTGCCTGGTCCGCCATGACCGACCTGTTGCTGATGATCGGCATGGTGCTCGCCCATCAAGCAGCCGCTCGCCATAAACCCTCTGCGCGACGACTGGAAAAAACCCAAACCTCGCACCCTGCTCCACAACCGCTGCCCAGCCCCAAACCGATCTTGACCAAGCTTCCCGATTGGCAGGCCAGCCAACCGCAAACCGCACACGAACCTCCTCTGCACGCCCTCGGTGCTTTGACACCCACTGGGCTAGGCGCCTTGCTTGATCAACTGAGCATTACAGAACCCGCAGGCCTCACGGCACCCTCACCTGACGGGCCCCACCAGCATCTCAGAGGGCTTAACCGCAAGTGGTACGCCAAGGTCGGTCAACGTTGGTTCGAGGTCATGCTCAACGACAATGATGATGTGCAGATCGTCGATTCGCGGCAAACACCCGCGGTGCAAGGCCCTCTGCTGACTCATTCCACCCAGGGACAATGGTTCGTGGACACGCGCCTTCGGCTGCGCGGCGGCGGTCGTCGCAAAGACCTGGAGCGCGCCAACCAGCAGCGCCTGGCAGACTTGCAGCGACAACTCAAAGCGTTCGATGGCCGCAGACTCGAGCTGGAAAAGGAACTGGAAACCGCAGAAAAAGCCGCCACCGATTCCAATCACCAATCCTTGCTCGAAACCCTGAATTCGCAGGTGGCGGCGTACGGCGAATACGGTGAACAACTCAAGACCTACAACACCCTCGGACCCATCCTCAACTATCGGACCGTGATGATCGATTGCCTGGAAAGCCAGTTATCACTGACTCAGAAATGGTTCATTCGGCAAAATCGCGTATTCGGGGAACGTATGCGCCGATCCCTCGCGCTGCTGGACAATGAAAAGATCAAAGGTCCGCAGACGCCCCGTCAGATTCATCAACTCACCAGCGACCTGACCCAGGGCTTTATCGACAAGATTGAATTCGCCCGGGCCCGTATCGATGAGCTGACGCGACTGGGTAGAGAGGCCAATGAAATGGCCCGCGATTTCATCGCGCACCTACCAAGGTTCGATCTCAAAGACCTGAAGCTCTTCCAGATCAGCATTGCTTCGCGGCTTTGTCTGGATGACAGCAACCCGGCTGACTCAACGCCGGCACGTCAGGCAATCGAACAACTTGTCGAAGATGCTGGCCTCACCATTCAGTCCTCCCTGGACCTTACTGCCGAAGGAGATACTCTCCCGCTGCTCGAACAAATCGACGCCTTCAACGATCTGCTGGAGCAATTCGCCAACCTCGACCAGCGTGTTGCCGATCTGGCGGAAGAGTTTCCCGGACAACTGCTGAGTTCACCGCTGGAACTCATGCGCGAGCGGATCAAGGCATTCAACGAGCCCACCACGAAACATCTCGCCGGCCTATTGCAGGAACGCAGGCTGCTGGAGCCGAAACCAGGCCCGTCCCGCCCTGCACCTGTGCGCAAACGCATCATCAAGACGCGCTTCAAAGGGACCGTGGTCGGCACGCCCCGCCCGCGAGTGGACGGCGAAGTGGCAGATTTGTTCGACGTGAAATCTCCGCTGACCGGAAAGGTCATTGCTACGTTCCACGAAAAAACCCCCGGCAACTGGCTCGAACACTTGACGCCACAGACCCCTCTGCCGACGCCCGTTCGCCCCTCTCTGGAGGTCAGCATCCAGAAAGGCCAGATTCTGCTCGATCAACTGCAGGCGTTTATCCAGCGAACCGAGACGCACGCCAATCAAGCCGGGCGAATCCCGGTGGAAATCGAGGAGATGTTCAAGCAGCACGCCGAGCGAATGACACAAGCGGCCCAGGCAATCGAACAGGCCCTGATCGACCAGAACGTCACCGATGGTGGCCAGGTTTCAGCCGTCAAACTGACAAAGCAGCTCAATGACGAGGCGATCAACCTTGGCGAAAAGGGTCGCCTCACTCGAATCGGCATGATCAAACGACAACCCCCGACCGCCGCCCGTGTTGAATGGCTGCACAGCAATGGGCTGGCGGACATCGTCAAAGTCCCCGGTCGCAATCGGCTCAAGGGGTACAGAAAAGACTTTCTTGAAGAGTATGAAATCCGAGAGATTGGCAACGGGAAGGACGGGGGTAGCGGCGCGGTACTCTGGTACGCGCACTTTCATTACCCAAAGCTTGAAACGCCTGCCGATGGCTTCACCGTAGCCCATCTGAAAACCGCCTCTCAAAGGAAACTGGGGGGCGGGTTTGACTTGCGAGCGGACACGCCCAACAGTGAACTGATCGCCATCTATCGCAGCGAGATCAGCCCCCAACTGGCCAAGTCGCTGTTCTTGCCCAAAAGCGAGACCCGCAATAACACCTAATGCTCTTTGTAGGAGTGAGCTCGCTCGCGATGGTCGTTAACGATAACGCTGGGGACCTGGCTCCCATCGGCGCTCTTGAGTCCATCGCGAGCATGCTCGCTCCTACAGACGCCAAGCTTTTTCCAATCGTGCTAACGCGGCACTGATCGCCGCTTCAGGCACCGCCGCGAAGCCCAAGACCAGCCCGGCACGCTGGTCCAACGCTTTTTGCGTATCGGCAAGCCAATAGCTGCTCAGCGCATTGATCTCGACATCGACGCTCGCGGCGCTTTCTATCAGTTCTTGCTCACGAGCCTGTGATTCGACTACAACCGTCAAATGCAGCCCTGCCGCGACGCTCGGCAAGCTGCCAACGCCAGGGATATCCCGCGGCCAGCCTGTCAGCAATGCATTGCGGCGACTCAATGCCGCGCGACGCATACGGCGAATGTGTCGCTGAAAATGCCCGGCAGCCATGAATTCGGCCATCACCGCTTGGGTGCTCACCTCGGAATGCCGCACGTCCACCGCCCGGCGCTGAGAAAACGCCTGGGTCAGCGCTGGCGGCAACACCAGATAACCCAAGCGCAACGCCGGGAAGGCGACTTTGCCGAAAGTCCCGACGTACAACACCCGTCCTTGCCGATCCAGCGCCGCCAACGGCGCCAACGGTGCTCCGCTGTATCGGTATTCGCCGTCATAGTCATCCTCGACGATCCAGCCTTGGGTGCGCTCGGCCCACGCCAGTAATTCCAGACGGCGCGCCAGGCTCATGACCACACCGGTCGGGTACTGATGTGAAGGCGTGACATAAGCCAGACGGCAACCGGTGAGCGCAGATAACTCGGCACAGTCGATGCCTTCGCTGTCCACCGCCACGCCGTGCAGGCGTGCCCCCGCCATGGCGAAGGCATGACCGGCAGCCCGATACCCCGGATTTTCAATCGCCACCCCGTCGCCCGGCTCCACCAATAGCTGTGCACAAAGGCTGATGCCCTGTTGTGCACCACTGGTGATCACAATTTGCTCAGACGTGCACTGCATGCCACGGGAACTGCGCAAATATGCCGCGATCAGCCCGCGTAAACGCGCATCGCCCGCCGGGTCGCCGTAACACAGTTGCTGTAAATCCGGTTTGCGCCAGAAAGCCGCATTCAGCTTGGCCCAGACCTCAAAAGGAAACAGATCGAACGCCGGAACGCCCACCCGAAAAGCACGCGGCGGACCACTCGGCGGCAAAGCCAAATGGTTGTTTTCAATACGCTGCAATGCACCGCTGTGGATAACTTTACTGGATGAAACCACAGGTAAATCCAGCCGATTTGTGGATAAGGCTGTGGGTAAGCCTGTTGACAACCCTGTGGATACTTTTGTGGATAGTTTTTCCCCCGGCAACGCGCTTTGCGGTAATTGCGCGACATAGGTGCCGTCACCCACCCGTCCTTCAATGAATCCTTCGGCATAGAGTTGATCGTAGGCGCGCACCACACTGTTACGGGAAATCGCCAGCGCCGCCGCCAGATCCCGGCTCGCCGGCAAGCGCGTGCCACTGGCCAGGCGACCGTCCAGCACACGCAAGCGCAATGCCTGATAGAGCTGGCGGCTCAAGCCCTGACGGCGATCGAGTTCGATACCGGCCGGGTTGAAGGACAGAGAGAGCGGCTCGCTATTCATCTCAATGGACCTATGAAATTGGTCATTAATGGCTCTTACAACAGTCCAATAGCCTGCCTAGGATGCAGGCATTCGCCAAGGAAAATTTCGCCATGTACACGCCCCGCGCTTTTGCCATCGATGAACTGTCCCAGTTGCACGAGCTGATTCTCGCCACCCGCCTCGCCATATTGGTCACCCACGGCGAACACGGTTTGCAGGCCAGCCACGTGCCGGTGCTACTGCATCGCGAACAAGGCCCGAGCGGCACGCTGTATGGGCATCTGGCCAAGGCCAATCCGCAGTGGAAAGACCTGCGCGATGGTGCCGAAGCCCTGCTGATTTTTTCCGGTCCAGACGCCTATGTCAGCCCGGGCTTTTACCCGAGCAAGGCCGAGCACGGCAAAGTCGTGCCGACCTGGAACTACGTCGCCGTGCACGCCTATGGCCGCGCCGAAACCTTCAATGATGGCGGACGGCTGCTCGACATCGTCAGCACCCTCACCGATCGTCATGAGAGCGGCCGTGCCCAGCCGTGGAAAGTCGAAGATGCCCCCGCCGATTACATCGACGGCATGCTCAAGGCCATCGTCGGTTTCGCCCTACCGATCGAACGCCTGGAGGGCAAGCGCAAGCTCAGCCAGAACCGTAGTCCCGCCGACATCGCCGGCGTGCGCGAGGGGTTGGCTACCAGCCCGGATATGCACGACCAGGCACTCGCCCAATTGATGCGATAAGGAACGAAGATGAACCCAGTTGAAATTCGCTCGGTCAGCGCCGTTGACCACGCCGCCTGGCTGCCGCTGTGGCAGGCCTATCTGCGCTTCTACAACACCGAACTGCCCGAGGCTGTCACACAAAGTACCTGGCAACGCTTTCTCGACCCTAACGAACCGACCCACGCCGCACTCGCCTGGGTCGACGGCAAGGCGGTGGGCATGGTGCATTTCATCTACCATCGTTCGAACTGGAGCATCGAAAACTCCTGCTACCTGCAAGATTTGCTGGTAGAGCCGCAAACCCGTGGCACGGGCGTCGGTCGCCTGCTGATCGAGCACGTCTACGCAACCGCCAAGGCCGACGGCTGCTGCAAAGTGCATTGGCTGACCCACGAAACCAACGCCACCGCGATTCAGCTCTACGAGCGCATCGCCGAACGCCCTGGTTTCATCCAGTTTCGCAAAGCCATTTAAGATTCAAGGAGCACAGCATGTCGACTTCACTCGCAGACTGGAAAGGCGTTCCGGCGCCAACGGTTCAAACCATCGAGGGGCGTTTCATCCGCCTGGAAAAGCTCGACCCGGCACGTCACGGCGATGACTTGTTCAATGCCCTGCAAGGTCCCGGCGCTGACCCGAAGCTCTGGGATTATTTGCCATACGGCCCGTTCCCGCAGCGCAGTGCCTTCAATGACTGGCTGAATAACCACGCCGCCCACAGCGATCCGTATTTCTTCAGTGTGATCGACCGCACCAGCGGCGAAGTGCAAGGCATCCTCAGCCTGATGTCCATTGTCCCGGCCCAGGGTCGTATCGAAATCGGCCACGTCACCTTCGGCGCGCCGATGCAGCGCTCGCCGAAAAGCACCGAGGCGATCTACTTGCTGGCCAAGGAATCCTTCGCCCTCGGCTACCGTCGCCTGGAGTGGAAGTGCAACAACGGCAACGCCCGCTCCAAGTACGCGGCCGAACGCCTGGGCTTCAGTTTTGAAGGGGTGTTCCGCCAGCACATGGTGGTCAAGGGGCAAAACCGCGATACCGCGTGGTACTCGATTCTGGACTCGGAATGGCCGGCGATTGCGGCAGGATTCGAGAAGTGGCTGAGCGATGAGAACCAGAGTGGATCGGGACAGCTGAAAACGCTTGTCGAGTGTCGGAGCTAGCGATTCAACAGCAAAAGATCGCAGTCTGCGGCAGTTCCTACACGAGATCGGGGCACACCCTGTAGGAGCTGCCGAAGGCTGCGATCCTTTGATTTTCATACACGACTCCCACTGATACCCCACCGAGTTCGACCCGCCGTAGGAAAACCCACCACCAGGCATCAGTAAAAACCCGCCCAGCACCGCAGCCAGCCTTTTTTCCACAAAATGATCCGACACTGCCCGCACCGCCTACGGAACCAGCTGACATCGGAAACGTCAGCCGCTTCCTAGAGTTTGGCCTCCTGTCTACAAGAGGCCAAATCCAATGCCCTATCAGCCCCCGAACAAGCACTGTTTTTTTGTTTTAACGGTTGCCTCAGCGCTGGGCTTTAGCAACGTTACGTTCGCTTCGGGCAATACAGCGCCGAAATGGTCCGGCTACACGAACGAATCCCTCGCCCTCGATCTCGAAAGTTTCACGGGTGACAGTAACGCAAACCTCGCTAAAGCCACGCTCAACAGTGACGCTCAAATCAGCGCGACACTGCTCTCGGCCATGTACCAGCTGGACGCTACGGGTGTGACCCACCGTCAAAACGGATCGCATCGAATGGCCACAGGCAAAGAAGCCAATGGCAGAGTCTGGCTGCAAGCGCTGGGACACAACGGAAGAATGGATCGAGACAATGACCCACTGAAATACGCCACTCAAGGACTGCTACTGGGTGCTGACTGGCAAATGAATGAGCATTGGCGTGTGGGCGTGATGGGCGGTAACTCTCTCACTGACCAGAAAAGCAGAGAGCTCGATGGTGATCTGGAAAGCTGGCACCTGGGTGCCTATGCCTTGCGCCAGATCGGGCCAACCTCCCTTCGCCTCGGCGTAACCCATAACAGCCATAAGGGAAGCAGTGCACGCCGGGTCGACCTCCCTGGTTTCACGGATCGCCCTGAAGGTCGCTACGATGCCTTCACTCAACAAGGCTTCGCGCAATTGGGTTACAACCTGGGCCGCGCCGACGTCAGGATCGAACCATTCGCCAGCCTTGGCTATCAACGTTATCAGCGCGACAACTTCACGGAGAAAGGTGGCCTTGCGGCTTTGAAAGTCAAAGGACAATCCGAGGAAAATTTAAGCAGTACATTTGGACTTCGACTGGCGAAACTCAACCGGCTGAATAACGGCATGCAACTGACGCCGCATTTGAGTGCTGGTTGGAAACATACCTACGGCGAGGTCTATACCGAAACCAGGCAACGTTTGCTCAGCGGCGGCAATGACTACAGCACCTACAGTGCGCCACTGGATCGGGACAAGCTGATGTTCGATATCGGCATGGACCTCAAGCTTTCAGCTCCCAACACGCTCCGCGTTGGTCTTATGGGTGAAATGGGCAGCGATAGCCGCAGTCATGGCATCACAGGCCAATGGCGAATGAACTTCTAGCTCCGCACAAACTCCAGGCAAAAAAAAGGGGAGCCCATGCTCCCCCGAGGTTTAAAGCGTTGTATCGAGGCCGTTATCTCAGCCTTCGATCTCGATCAGGATTTCGCCCGGGTTAACGCGGTCACCCTTGGCCACGTGAATGGCGGTGACTTTGCCGGCGATGGCCGCCTGGACTTCGGTTTCCATCTTCATCGCTTCGGTGATCAGCACAGCCTGACCCGCCTTGACGGTGTCGCCTTCCTTGACCAGTACATCGACGATGTTGCCCGGCATGGTGGTGCTGACGTGCCCCGGTGCAGAGGCTTGCTTGCGCTTGCTGCTGCCACCACCGACGAATTCGTTGAGCGGTTCGAACACCACTTCTTCCGGCATGCCGTCGATGGACAGGTAGAAGTGACGCTTGCCTTCGGCCTTGACGCCGACACCGGTGATGTCGACGCGGTAGGTTTCGCCGTGGACGTCGATGACGAACTCGGTTGGCACACCTTCGCCGCCCGCCGAGGCGACTTTGCCTGCTTCCGGGATCGGCAGCAGCACTTCAGGGGTCAGGGTGCCGGCGGCACGTTCTTCGAGGAACTTGCGACCGATGTCCGGGAACATGGCGAATGTCAGCACGTCTTCTTCCGACTTGGCCAACGCGCCGATGTCGGCACGCAGCTTGGCCATTTCCGGCTTGAGCAGGTCGGCCGGACGCACATCAATCACTTCTTCACTGCCGATGGCCTGGCGACGCAGTTGCTCGTTCACCGGGGCTGGCGCCTTGCCGTAGCCGCCTTGCAGGTACAGCTTCACTTCGTTGGTGATGGTCTTGTAGCGCTCGCCAGCCAGCACGTTGAAGAAAGCCTGGGTGCCGACGATCTGCGAGGTCGGCGTCACCAGCGGCGGGAAGCCGAGGTCTTCGCGAACGCGCGGGATCTCTGCCAGCACTTCGCTCATGCGGTTCAGTGCGCCCTGCTCTTTGAGCTGGTTGGCCAGGTTGGAGATCATGCCGCCTGGAACCTGGTTGACCTGCACGCGAGTATCGACGGCGGTGAATTCGCTTTCGAACTGGTGGTACTTCTTGCGCACGGCGTAGAAGTACAAGCCGATCTCTTGCAGCAGTTCCAGGTTCAGGCCGGTGTCGAACTCGGTGCCTTTGAGGGCAGCGACCATCGACTCGGTGCCAGGGTGGCTGGTACCCGAAGCGAAGCTGGAGATCGCGGTATCGATGTGGTCGGCACCGTTTTCGATGGCCTTGAGTTGGCACATCGCGGCCAGGCCAGCGGTGTCGTGGGAGTGGATGAACACCGGCAGCGATTGCTCGGCCTTCAGAGCCCGGACCAATTCGCCAGTGGCGTACGGGGTCAACAGGCCGGCCATGTCCTTGATCGCCACGGAATCGCAACCCATGGCTTCCATTTGCTTGGCCTGGGCCACAAAGGCGTCGATGGTATGCACCGGACTGGTGGTGTAGGCGATGGTGCCCTGGGCATGCTTGCCCGCCGCTTTCACTGCTTCGATGGCCACGCGCAGGTTACGCACGTCGTTCATGGCGTCGAAGATACGGAACACGTCGATGCCGTTGACCGCTGCCTTGGCGACGAAGGCTTTGACCACGTCGTCGCTGTAGTGGCGGTAGCCCAGCAGGTTCTGGCCACGCAGAAGCATTTGCAGACGGGTATTCGGCAGCGCTGCGCGCAGCTGGCGCAGGCGCTCCCACGGGTCTTCTTTCAGGAAGCGTACGCAGGCGTCGAACGTGGCGCCGCCCCAGCACTCCAGGGACCAGTAGCCGACTTTGTCGAGCTTGTCGCAGATCGGCAGCATGTCTTCGGTGCGCATGCGGGTGGCGAGCAGCGATTGGTGGGCGTCGCGCAGGATGGTGTCGGTTACGTGAATCTTCTTGGACATTGTTTTATTCCTCACAGGCCTGCGTGGGCGGCGATGGCGGCGGCGATGGCCAGGGCCAGCTCTTCGGGTTTGCGCTTGATCGAGTAGTTGGTCAGTTCAGGGTGGCTTTCGACGAAGCTGGTATTGAACTGGCCGCTACGGAATTCCGGGTTGCGCAGGATTTCCTGGTAATAGGCGGCGGTGGTCTTGACCCCCTGCACACGCATGTCGTCCAAAGCGCGCAAGCCACGGTCCATCGCCTCTTCCCAGGTCAGCGCCCACACCACCAGCTTCAGGCACATGGAATCGTAGAACGGCGGAATGGTGTAACCGGTGTAGATCGCCGTGTCAGTACGAACGCCAGGACCGCCGGGCGCGTAGTAACGGGTGATCTTGCCGAAGCTCGGCAGGAAGTTGTTTTTCGGGTCTTCGGCGTTGATCCGGAATTGCAGGGCGAAACCACGGTGGTGGATGTCTTCCTGCTTCACCGAAAGCGGCAACCCGGACGCGATGCGAATCTGCTCGCGAACGATGTCGATGCCGGTGATCTCTTCGGTGATGGTGTGTTCCACCTGCACCCGGGTGTTCATCTCCATGAAGTACACCTCGCCCTCGGCGAGCAGGAACTCCACGGTACCGGCGTTCTCGTAACCCACAGCCTTGGCCGCACGCACCGACAGGTCGCCGATGTAGGCGCGCTGTTCCGGGGTCAGCTGCGGGCTCGGGGCGATCTCGATCAGCTTCTGGTTACGGCGCTGGATCGAGCAATCACGTTCGAACAGGTGCACCACGTTGCCAAAGCTGTCGCCGAGGATCTGCGCTTCGATGTGTTTCGGGTTGACGATGCACTTTTCCAGGAACACTTCCGCCGAACCGAAAGCCTTGGTGGCCTCGGAGATAACACGCGGGAAAGCCTGTTCGAGTTCTTCGCGGCTGTTGCAGCGACGAATACCGCGGCCGCCACCACCGGAAGTGGCCTTGAGCATCACCGGATAACCGATACGATCGCCTTCGCTCAGGGCTTCTTCGATGCCCGAGACGTTGCCTTCGGTGCCCGGGGTGACCGGTACGCCAGCCTTGATCATGCTGCGGCGCGCTTCGGTCTTGTCGCCCATGCGGCGAATGACTTCAGCCGATGGACCGATGAATTTGATACCGCGTTCGGCGCAGATGTCCGCCAGTTCCGCGTTTTCCGAAAGGAAGCCATAACCGGGGTGCAGGGCATCGCAGCCGGTTTCCACGGCCAGGTTCACCAGCTTGCGCGGATTCAGGTAACCGGCCAGTGGCTCGGCACCAATGCTGTGGGCCTCGTCCGCGCGCTTCACATGCAGGGCATGGCGGTCGGCGTCGGAATAGATCGCGACCGAGCGAATGCCCATTTCGGCGCAGGCACGCACGATTCGTACGGCAATCTCACCACGGTTGGCGATCAGGATCTTTTTTATCACTTGGAGTTTCCCTTGAGCCGGTGGTACCCACGACCTGCTAGACCCAGGTCGACGCGTGACCAAATGTTTCAATTTGGTCGCAGGGCAACGTTAGCGCCCACAAGGGATTAACAAAAATGAATAATTATTGGGTCACGCATAAGTAAAGACTTATAGTTGGCGCATCAGCCTGCGACGAGAGCGTTTGAAAATGCGTAAGTCATTGATGCGTATGACATTGCGTCAATTGCAGATCTTCAACGAAGTCTGCGATCTGAGGTCCTATAGCCGCGCAGCCGACGAAATGTCGCTCACGCAACCGGCCGTCAGCCTGCAAATTCGTCAGCTGGAAGAGCTGATTGGCCAACCTTTGTTCGATTACGTCGGCAAAAAACTCTACATGACCGAAGCGGCCGAAGCACTGCAACGCGCCAGCCGGGACATTTTCGGGCGCCTGGAAAACCTCGACATGCAGCTGTCCGACATGCAGGGCTCGCTGCAAGGTCAACTGAAACTGGCGGTGGAATCGAGCGCCAAGTACTTCGTACCGCACCTGTTTGCGGCGTTCAAGCGCCAGCATCCGGAGGTTAACCTGCAACTGACGGTGGTCAATCGCGGGCAAGTGATTCGTCGCCTCTCCGATAACCGGGATGATCTGGTGATCATGTCGATGGTGCCGCAAGACATGGGACTGGAGTTTCTGCCGTTCCTCAACAACCCAATTGTCGCTGCCGCGCCGCCCGATCATCCGCTGTGCCACATGGGCCCGTT
Organism: Pseudomonas putida; assembly: GCF_050990305.1. Taxonomy (GTDB): domain Bacteria; phylum Pseudomonadota; class Gammaproteobacteria; order Pseudomonadales; family Pseudomonadaceae; genus Aquipseudomonas; species Aquipseudomonas putida_AH. Next base: position 6,514,835 of record NZ_CP158817.1, read on the forward strand.
ACGCCTTCAAGACCTTGAACCTTACACCTTGCTGCTGCGGGAACCCGGTTCCGGCACGCGACTGGCGTGCGAGGAGTATTTCAAGGAGAAACGCGTGCACTTCAACCAGACCCAGGAAGTCTCGTCAGCCGAAGCCCAGCGTGAATGTGTGTTGGCGGGCCTGGGTGTGGCGCTGTTGACGCGCCACGCCCTGAACCTGGAACTGGCGACCGGCGGCTTGATCGAGCTGCCGGTCGAGGAACTGCCGCTTTACCGCAGCTGGTGCCTGGTGCAAGCCAAAGCTAAACGGCTGTCACCAGTGGCTCACGCATTCCTTGCGTTCGTACGCAGCGAACGGGTGCAGATCAGCGCCCTGGTTGAGCGCTTCGACGGGAAGTCGTCGAGGCGGACTGCCAATAATTGAGTTCGAACTCTTCGGGAAAGTCACCGATTTCGGCCAGAAGCTGACGGCGTTCACAACGATCTTCGATGGCGCGACGAAATTCCATGCGGCGCTGATCTTCCTGCTGACGACGGGTTTTGACGGCGCTGTTGCGTTCTTCGTAGGGCTGGGCCATTTCGAGTCTCCCAAGGCGAGTACGGGAGCTTCAAAGTAGGCGCACGGGGTTACGCTTTAGCGGCGGGATCGTTACAGATGGATGAAAATCAAAAGATCGCAGCCTTCGGCAGCTCCTACACAGAAACCCTGTAGGAGCTGCCGCAGGCTGCGATCTTTTTCAATCGTCGATCGCTTTCACCGATTTGGGCGACAGCCGCAAGCTGCGCAGGCTGCGCTTGACGCTCTTGAGGTGGTTGACCAGGCTCGGCCCGCGCGCCATGGCCACGCCCATCGCCAGCACGTCGATCACTACCAGGTGAGCGATCCGCGAGGTCAGTGGTGTGTAGATCTCCGTGTCCTCATGAACATCGATCGCCAGGTTGACGGTCGACAACTCGGCCAACGGCGTCTGGCTTGGGCACAGGGTGATCAACGACGCGCCGCTTTCACGCACCAGGTTGGCGGTGATCAACAGGTCCTTGGAACGTCCGGACTGGGAAATGCAGATCGCCACATCGGTCGGCTTCAGGGTCACCGCCGACATCGCTTGCATGTGCGGGTCGGAATACGCCGCCGCGGTCAGCAACAAGCGGAAAAATTTGTGCTGCGCATCTGCCGCTACGGCACCCGAAGCGCCGAAGCCATAGAACTCCACGCGCTGGGCTTGGGACATCAGCGTCACCGCTCGCTGTAACTCCACCGGATCGAGCTTCTCGCGAACCTCCATCAGGGTATGCAGGGTGGTGTCGAAAATCTTCAGGCTGTAGTCGGCGACCGAATCGTCTTCGTGGATCGCGAACTGCCCGAAGCTCGCGCCGGCCGCCAGGCTCTGGGCGAGCTTCAACTTCAGGTCCTGGAACCCGGAGCAACCGATGGCACGGCAAAAGCGCACGATGGTCGGCTCGCTGATGCCGACACTATGGGCCAGGTCGGCCATCGAACTGTGCATCACGGCCGCGGGGTCAAGCAGCACGTGATCGGCGACCTTGAGCTCCGACTTGCGTAACAGGTGACGAGACTGGGCGATGTGTTGCAGCAGATTCAAAGGAATGGACTCTTTGTTATTGGCAGGCGCCGGGATGTAGCACGCTTGTAGTTATACTACATGAAACGGCATTTTGCCTGCTCAATGCGTAACCGGATCCCTCGATTTCACGTGCCCACGCCCGATGTAGCACTCACTGAGGGTGGCTCAATACGCCCTCTCCTCGTGATTTCAGCCCAACAGCACCCCGTTAATTACTCGCCTCAACTCCACTTTAACTATTTAAGCGCTAGCGGCTAGAACATACAGCCTTACAAACTTGAATTTAAAATACTCGCTACTCGTCGCTGCGGGTGGATATATTAATTCAGCAGGAAGCAACAACTATCAACTAAAGGACTTATATACCATGAACATCAAAACCAAAGACTGGACCGCACAAATCGATCGAATGCCAGGTAACCAGTCCTTCCGCGTCTATGGCATCGTAACTGTTGCCCACAGCGGCGTTATACCCAAACTGGAATACATGAAACTTCAGGACAAATCATTCAATATTCGACTGGAGCTTAAACTGGAAACTTCCAAAGAGATTTCACTTCCGGTTGCAACCGAGAAAGCCGTCGAATATATAGTAATGGGCGATTCTAATGTTACGGGCGTCAGTATTTTCTATAAAGGCGAACTACTTCATCGAATCGGCGACATCATGATTACCCATTAAAAACATATCCACTTCCCGCCGCCCCTCGAAAATGAACCGGCGGGAAGCGCTCTTTCAGTCAGTGCATTGTTCACGCAGCAGATCTGCCAATCCTGGCGCCTCTATCGGCCGACTGATGAGATACCCTTGCACTTCATCGCAGCGCTCGCCCTTGAGGTACTCCAGCTGCTCGCGCCGCTCCACCCCTTCCGCCACGACCTTCAGCGACAAGCCATGAGCCATGGCAATGATCGCCCGGGTAATCGCCGCATCCTTTGTACCCTCACCCAGTCCGCGAATGAACGCCTGATCGATCTTCACGTAATCCACGGGAATCCGCTTGAGGTAACTAAGGGATGAATAACCGGTGCCAAAATCGTCGATCGCCAGCTTCACCCCCAAATCACGCAACTGCTGGAAAGTCGAAATGATGTGCTCCACACTATCGAGCAGTTGGCTTTCGGTGAGTTCCAGCTCCAGGTAGTGCGGCGCCAACCCGGTTTCCTCCAGCACTTGCCGCACCAGACTGACCAATTTGCCCTGCCTCAGCTGATGCACCGATAAGTTAACCGATACCCGGATAGGCTCCAGTCCCTGCCGCTGCCACTCACAGGCCTGCAAACATGCCTGGCGCAATACAAATTCGCCTATAGGCCCAATCAAACCAGTTTCTTCGGCCAGGCCGATGAAATCCCCTGGGGGCACGCGTCCCATGGTCGGATGATCCCAACGCACCAGCGCCTCCGCTGCATTCAGCTTGCCCGTGGCCAGACACAATTTCGGTTGGTAAAACACTTTCAACTGCTTCTCTTCAATGGCTTTACGCAGTTGATTTTCCAGCTGCAAGCGCTCAAGCGTGCTGGCTTGCAGGCTGTCGGTATAGAACTGGAAATTGTTTCCACCCAAGTGCTTGGCGTGCTGCATGGCCATGTTCGACTGACTGACCAATGCGGAAATTTCCCGCGCATTATCCGGCAGCAAACTGATGCCCATTGAGGCACTGATCACCAGCTCATGCCCCTCGACCATCACCGGCACCCGCAGCTTGTTCGACAATCGTGTCGCCACGCGCGCCAGGCTCGAAAGGTTGCCGTAGGTATTGAATAACACCGCAAACTCGTCGCCGGACAAGCGTGCGATGGTGTCCGCTTCAGGCAACGCATTGACCAGTCGCCGGGCCATCTTTTGCAACAACTGGTCGGCCACCTCATGACCGAGGCTGTCGTTGAGCTGCTTGAAACGGTCAAGATTGATGTGCAGTAACGCCAGGCTGCGATAGCCACCCTGACGCACCCGCTGGTGCGCTTCACTGAGCCGTTCGCGGAACATGGCGCGATTGGCCAACCCGGTAAGTTCATCGTAGTGAGTTAAATAGCGCATGCGCTCTTCGGATTCGCGACGAGCCGAAAGATCCGCGAAGAAGCCGACAATATGACTCACATTTCCCCGGGTATCGCGCACGGTGCTCAACTGTAGCCATTGCGGATACATCTCGCCGTTCTTGCGGGTTTCCACCAGCTCACCCTGCCAACTGCCTTGCTGCTCCAGCGCCTGATGAATAGTCGCGTAATGGCGGCGAGCATCGCGACTGCACGGTAACTCGACCACTTTACGACCGAGCATGTCTTCGATTTCGTAACCGGTGACCCGGCTGAAGGCTTGATTGGCGGCGATCAGGGCATAGTTGGGATCGAAAATCACGATGCCTTCACTGGCGGCCTCGAATACGGTCGCTGCCAGTTGCTGCTGTTCTTCCAGCGCCTTACTGACACTGATGTCGCGGCGAGTGCCGACCATACGGATCACCCGGCCATTTTCGGCACGCTCGACCGCACGTCCGCGGTCTTCGATCCAGACCCAGTGACCTTCGCCATGCCGCATGCGGTACTCAACCTGGTAATCCTCTGTGCGCCCCTTCAGGTGCTCGACCAACGCCTTTCTCAGCGCAGGAAGATCCTCCGGATGCAGGCGCGGTTTGAGGTGGCGCAACATCGCCGTGACATATTCCGGCGCCAGGCCGAACAATTCCTGAATATGCGTGTGATGGACTTCATCGGTTTGCAGATTCCAGTCCCACAGCCCTAGCTCACTGGCCTTCAACGCCAGCGCCAGGCGCGCCTCGCTCTTGCTCAGAGCCTGGTTGGCGACGTCCAATTCAAGACTGCGCTGGGCAACACGGCTTTCCAGGTCGATCTGGATTTCGCGTAACTCCCCTTCAGCACGCCGACGCTGATCGATTTCCCTGGCCAGTTTGCGATTGAGCTGTTCGCTGCGATTTTGCGCTTGCTGCAAATGCTCGATCAGCGCCTGATTCTGAAAGCGTTGCAACAGACTGCTATCGATCAATCGATTGACTTGCCAGGCGACCACGCTCAATGCACCCAGCAGGATCAGGCCAAACCAGCCCCATCCGTGCTCCTGCCCCCAGAACATGAAGGCAATGGCCGGCAATAGACAGGGCAAGGTAAACGATAGAAACGCCGGCAGGCTGACGGCATAGGCGACGCTGGCCGAAAGGGCTGCCGCACCGATCAATCCGAATACCCAGGCTTGCTGGATGAAATTGTCGGCGGGAACCAGCGCGATTCCGGCACCGGCCAACGTAAGACCGGTGAGCCCCGAGCCCAGCCAAAACATTCGTTGCCAGATCGGATGCGCCTGACGATGGGGAATCGCCGAGTCGAAGGCAGCGACCTGAATCACCCGTAATGCAACCAGCGATAACAACCAGACCAGCCAGACAGTGACCAGGAAGTAGCGCTGCGGGCTCCAGAGTAAGCCGGCGCAAACCAGACCATTGATCAACATGAACAAGGTGGGCAGCAGTGAGCCCTGGTACAGCAGGCGCGTGCGTTCGACCGCCATTTCCATGGCGTATTGTTTTCGGATAACCCGAGGCTCCACAGAAGGGCCAGACAGGTCAGAGCTGAGGGTCATAGGCAATTTCTTGTTCTTATAATAATGATGAGCATGAGGCCCGAAACGTCGACGGAGCATACACAAGCCAATGCCCGGACCAAACTGCTACAGATCAAAAAACAGACAAAAGCAATGAGCACCCGACTCCGCCCAAGGGCCGTATGTGAGGCTGGCTAACGCTTGCAAGCGGTGACTGACCGGTCGTCCCTCGCGCTTCTTTCATCGGTTAAAGCAAAGCGGAGTTTGCCCGGTGTGGCGCCGCCCCCTAGAATGCCCCGATGCGCGATGATCTCTCCCTTCTGCTGAACTCCCTCAACGATGCCCAACGCCAGGCCGTAGCGGCCCCCGTCGGCCGTCAGTTGGTCCTGGCCGGTGCTGGTTCCGGTAAAACCCGAGTGCTGGTGCACCGTATCGCCTGGTTGATCCAGGTTGAAAACGCGTCTCCCCACTCCATCCTGTCGGTGACGTTCACCAACAAGGCAGCAGCCGAGATGCGCCATCGCATCGAGCAGCTGATGGGTATCAACCCGGCCGGCATGTGGGTTGGCACTTTCCACGGCCTGGCGCACCGATTACTGCGGGCGCACTGGCAGGAAGCAGGTCTGAGCCAAACCTTCCAGATTCTCGACAGCGATGACCAACAGCGGTTGGTCAAGCGGGTGATACGCGAGCTTGGTCTGGACGAGCAACGCTGGCCGGCCCGTCAGGCCCAGTGGTTCATCAACGGGCAGAAAGACGAAGGACTTCGCCCGCAACACATTCAGGCCAGCGGCGATCTGTTCCTGGCCACCATGCGCAGCATCTATGAAGCCTACGAGGCGGCATGCCTGCGCGCCGGCGTGATCGACTTCTCCGAATTGCTGCTGCGCGCCCTCGATCTGTGGCGCGACCACCCCGGACTGCTGGCCCATTATCAAAAGCGTTTCCGGCACATTTTGGTGGACGAGTTCCAGGACACCAACGCCGTGCAGTACGCCTGGCTGCGCCTGCTGGCCAAAGGTGGCGACAGCCTGATGGTCGTCGGTGACGACGACCAGTCGATCTACGGCTGGCGTGGCGCGAAAATCGAGAACATCTACCAATATTCCGATGACTTCCCGGACGCCGAAACCATTCGCCTGGAGCAGAACTACCGCTCCACCGCGGGGATCCTCAAAGCCGCGAACGCCCTGATCGCCAATAACACCGGGCGCCTGGGCAAGGAGCTGTGGACCGATGGTGGCGACGGCGAAGCGATCAATCTGTACGCCGCGTTCAACGAACACGACGAAGCGCGCTACGTTGTCGAAACCATCGAAAGTGCGCTGAAAACCGGCTTGGCACGCAGTGATATCGCAATTTTGTACCGCTCCAACGCCCAATCGCGGGTTTTGGAAGAGGCTTTGCTGCGCGAGCGTATTCCGTACCGCATCTATGGCGGCCAGCGCTTCTTCGAACGGGCGGAAATCAAGAACGCCATGGCCTACCTGCGCTTGCTCGAAGGGAGAGGCAACGATGCCGCGCTGGAACGTGTAATCAACGTACCGGCCCGTGGCATTGGCGAAAAAACCGTCGAAGCGATTCGTGACCATGCGCGCCACAGCGATGTTTCCATGTGGGAAGCGATGCGCCAACTGGTGGCCAACAAGGGCGTTACCGGTCGCGCGGCCAGCGCACTCGGCGCGTTCATCGAGCTGATCGAAAACCTCGCGGCCAAGTGCATGGAAATGCCGCTGCACTTGATGACGCAAACCGTTATCGAGCAGTCGGGGCTTATCGCCTACCACGAAGCGGAAAAAGGCGAGAAAGGCCAGGCCCGAGTAGAAAACCTTGAGGAACTGGTCAGCGCCGCGCGCAACTTCGAAAACAGCGAGGAAGACGAGGACTTGACGCCATTGGCGGCGTTCCTCGGTCACGCCTCACTAGAAGCCGGGGACACCCAGGCCGACGAGCACGAAGACAGCATTCAGCTGATGACTCTGCACAGCGCCAAGGGCCTGGAGTTCCCCTATGTGTTCCTGGTGGGTATGGAAGAAGGCCTGTTCCCGCACAAGATGAGCCTGGAAGAGCCCGGCCGCCTTGAAGAAGAACGCCGCCTGGCTTATGTCGGCGTCACCCGCGCCATGCATAACCTGGTGATGACCTATGCTGAAACCCGGCGCCTGTACGGCAGCGAGACCTACAACAAGGTGTCACGCTTCGTACGTGAAGTGCCCAAAGGCCTGATCCAGGAAGTGCGGCTTTCCAACAGCGTCAGCCGTCCGTTCGGTGGTGGTCAGCAGCAGAGTACCAGCAGCCTGTTTGGCGGCAGTGAAATCCCGCAGACTGGCTTCAGCCTTGGCCAGGCGGTTCGGCACTCGGTATTTGGCGACGGCGTGATCCTGAACTTCGAAGGCGCTGGTGCACAGGCGCGGGTTCAGGTGAACTTCAGCGAAGGCAGTAAGTGGTTGATGCTGGGGTATGCGAAGCTGGAGGCGGTCTAACGGCTGAAAAGATCGCAGGCTGCGCCAGCTCCTACATGGGAACGCGTACACCTGCAGGAGCTGCCGAAGGCTGCGATCTCTTGTGATTTCACACTGATCTGGTAGGAAACGACTCATGGGCTCAGGCTTCTTTTCTTCCTGGACATTCTGGGCCCTGTTATCGGCTGCCTTTGCGGCTTTGACTGCAATTTTCGCGAAGATCGGCGTAGAAAACGTCAATTCAGACTTTGCCACGCTGCTGCGCACGGTGGTGGTTCTGATCAGCCTGGCCTTGATTTTGTACGCGACGGGCCAATATCAGTCTTTGGGATCGATTTCAGCCAGAAGTTACCTGTTCTTGCTGTTGTCTGGCCTGGCTACCGGTGCGTCGTGGATCTGCTACTTCCGCGCACTTAAAGTCGGCCCAGCGTCACTGGTTGCTCCGGTGGACAAGCTCAGCGTTGTCTTGGTTGCCGTGCTCGGCGTCATGTTGCTGGGCGAAAAACTCGACCTGCGACAATGGGGCGGAATCGGCCTGATTACGGCCGGAGTGATCCTTCTGGCACTGCGACGCTAGGCATCCTTCCTATAGAACTTATCCACTCATCCTACAGACCAAAGTGAACCAGTCTTATTGCGCTGACGGAAGCTGAACCGAACCTGTCAGGCAAAAGCCCGAAACACTCTGCCGCTAGCCAGTAACACTTCAGCTGTGCAACATGGCGCGCGTGCCTTCCACAAATGGGAATTCCCTTTATGAAACGTTTTCTTAGCATCGCCATGGCGTTGTGCATCGGCTTGACGATGAGTCTCGACGTCAATGCCGCCAAGCGCTTCGGTGGTGGCAAAAGCGCAGGCGCTGCGCCGACTCACCAGACAAGCCAGATGGCTCCTTCTTCTCCAGGCATGGGCGGCGCTGCGGCGACCGCTGGTGCTGCCGGTGCCGCTGGCGCGGCTGCCAAGGCCGGCGGTGCTTCGCGCTGGCTCGGCCCTCTGGCCGGCATCGCGGCCGGTGGCCTGCTGGCGTCCATGTTCATGGGCGGCGGCTTCCAGGGCATGCAGATCTTCGACATCCTGATCATGGCGGTCATCGCGTTCCTGGTTTTCCGTTTCATCGCCGCCCGTCGTCGCAAACAGCAGGAGCAATACGCTCCGGCCGGTCACGCGCCGATGCAGCGTGAAGTGTTCGAACAAAAACCGGCCATGGGCTCGATCTTCGGAGGTTCGGCTGCCCCTGTTGCCGCACGTCCGGTCATCAACGCGCCAGCCTGGTTCAATGAAACGAGCTTCGTCGAAGCGGCTCGCAACCATTTCCAGTCCCTGCAACAGCATTGGGACGCCAACGAAATGGACAAAATCGCCGAGTTCGTGACCCCGCAGATGCTGGAGTTCCTCAAGCGCGAACGTGCTGATCTGGGTGACGGCTTCCAGTCCACCTACATTGATAACCTCAATGTGCAACTGGACGGTGTGGATGATCGCGCCGACAAGACCATTGCCACCCTGACCTTCAGCGGCGTGTCGAAAACTTCCCGCTTCGACCAGGGCGAAGTGTTCAGCGAAAGCTGGAACATGGAACGTGCCCAGGGCGAAAACCAGCCTTGGCTGGTGGCAGGGATCCGCCAGAACGGCTGATTATCCTCTTCGCTTCATGTGCTGTAATAAAAACCCCGGCTTCGGCCGGGGTTTTCTATTTCGCGGTTGCATCTATAGCGAGCTACTGTATAAACCGCCCCATATAAACCGCGCCATTCAAGCAAGAGGATCCCGGACGTGGAAGAAATCATCGAACAACTGCGTGAAGCCAACGAACCGGTACCGGTCCCCTTGGAGTTGCCCGACGAAGACCAGTTGGTCGAAATCGAAGAAGAACTCTTCATCAACATTCCGTTTGTCTTCAAGGAATTCCTGCTGACCGTCAGCGACGTGGTCTACGGCAGCCTGGAACCGGTGACTGTCACCGACCCGCAATCCCATACCTACCTGCCAGACGTTGCCGCCAATGCCTGGGATGCCGGTGTACCGCGCGACCTGATCCCGATCTGCCAGGACGGTGACGACTACTACTGCGTCGAAGAGGATGGCACCGTAGTGCTGTGGTCAGGCGAAGAAGAGTTGATCACCGAAGAGTCCTGGGAGTCGGTGTGGCACTGGGCGCGGGACGTCTGGCTGGAAAGCTGAGTCAGCTGACGCCCGGCAGGCTCAGTGCCCTGGTGAATCCTTGTGGTTATCCAAGGTATCGAGCAAGGCCACCTGCATGCGCGTGTGGACGCGGATAAACCAGCGCCACAACAGCGCAGCCACGGCGGCCGCTACCACGGCAATCAGCACCAGCAACTTGTTGGTCGGCAGAATACTGGCCGACAAGGCAGCCAATAGCAGGAAAATCACCAGCAGCGAGAGGATCGGGATCACTTCGGCGATCACCCGGCGCACTCGCTGCGTGTGGCGTCCGGCCATTTCCGGCTTCACACCCATTTCCGCCAGCAGCATCGACAGCGCCTTGAGCTTGCGATAGGCCGCGATCAAAAACGGCAACGACACCAGTAGCGCACCTCCCCAGATCAATGCTTTCTGCCAGCTCGGATCGTTGATCCAGTCTTGCAGGTAGGTTGAGATGCGCTCGGCGAAATAGGCCCCGGCGAGGAAGATTGCGATCACCAACGCCAGATTGACCCCCACCTGCAGCAAAATCCGTCGAATCATCGAAGCCAGCAGCGCGCCCTCGCCTTGCGGCTGAATGCTGCGCAGCCATTCGCCATACATTCCCAATACCCGTCCCAGACGCTGAGGCATTGCCGCCGACAACTTGATCGACAACGGATCGGCAGCTCGGATCAGGTACGGCGTCAGCAATGTTGTGATCACGGAAACTGCCACAGCCACCGGGTAAAGAAAGTTACTGGTGACCTGCAAGGTCATGCCCAGGGCAGCAATAATGAAAGAGAACTCGCCGATCTGCGAAAGCCCCATCCCGACGCGCAGGGACGTGCGCCCGTCATTGCCGGCGATAAACGCCCCCAGACCACAGGACAACATCTTGCCGAGTACGACCGCCACCGTAATCACCGCGATTGGCCAGGCGTACTGCAGGAGGATCATCGGGTCGAGCATCAACCCGATCGCCACGAAAAAAATGGCACTGAACAAGTCGCGAACCGGTTCTATCAGGCGTTCGATTTTCAGTAACTGCCGGGATTCGGCCATGATCGCGCCAATCAGGAATGCGCCAAGCACCATGCTGTATTCAAGCTTGACCACCAGCAGGCAGAAGCCGAAACACAGACCCAGCACGGTGATCAACAGCATCTCATTGCTTTCGAATTTGGCCACGTAGGCCAACAATCGCGGCACCAGCAAGATACCAATCACCAGCGCAACGATCATGAACAGCGAGAGCTTGCCGACTGTGGAAAACACCTCGCCCGAGCTGACCGTACCGCTGACCGCGATACTCGACAGCAACGCGATGATGCCGATGCCGAGGATGTCTTCAACGATCAGCACACCGAAAATCAGCTGTGCAAAGCGCTGATTTTTCATCTTCAGATCGTTGAGTGCCTTGACGATGATGGTGGTTGAGGAAATGGCCAGGATTGCACCGAGGAACAGCGAATCCATGGTGTTCCAGTCGAACCAGCGACCGATTTCGTAGCCAATCCAGATCATCAGCACGATTTCCAGGAATGCCGCGATAAACGCAGTGGCGCCCACCTTGAACAGCTTGCGCAGGCTGAATTCCAGCCCCAGACAGAACATCAGGAAAATCACCCCGAGTTCCGCCAGGGTCTTGATGGTGTCTTCGTCGTGGATCAGGCCGAATGGCGGTGTGTGCGGACCGATAATAAAGCCCGCGACAATGTAGCCCAGCACCACCGGTTGTTTGAGGCGATGGAAAAGCACGGTCACCACACCTGCAACCAACATGATCACCGCCAGGTCCTGAATAAAGCTGATGGCATGCATGGCGTGGGGCTCCTTGGTCGCATCGCTCAATCGCGAACGCAGAAAGCGTCCGATCAAGCAGAGATAAAATTCGCTTTCCGCGTAGGATTTTTCCCTTCGGGGCGTTTTTTTGCAGGGTAACACCGCGACTTCCAGCAAAAAGGCGGTGCAATATATGGAAACAGATCGATCCAGCGTGACGGCATCTTCGCGCCCGGCGTCCCGATAACTGTTGGTTGAAAAACCACGCTGGCACCCGCAGAGGTGCGCCCTCAAACCTTGCCTTGATCCGTGAGAATGCTATGGAACCTGGAAACGCCCAACTGTCGATGACGGTATTGATGACCCCCGACATGGCCAACTTCTCTGGCAATGTTCACGGCGGTACCTTGCTCAAGTACCTCGACGAAGTCGCCTACGCCTGCGCCAGCCGTTATGCCGGCCGCTACGTGGTCACCCTGTCGGTGGACCAAGTGATTTTCCGTGAGCCGATCCATGTCGGCGAGCTGGTGACATTTCTGGCTTCGGTCAATTACACCGGGAACACCTCAATGGAGGTGGGCATCAAGGTGGTAACCGAGAACATTCGTGAGCGCTCGGTGCGCCACACCAATAGCTGCTTTTTCACCATGGTCGCGGTGGATGATCAGCGTAAACCCGCACCCGTACCGCCGCTGCAACCGGACAACAGCGAAAGCAAGCGCCGCTATATCCAGGCCCAGCAGCGTCGCCAGATTCGCCAGGAGCTGGAAAAGCGCTATCAGGAAATCAAGGGCGACGCTTAAAGCAAAAGATCGCAGCCTGCGGCAGCTCCTACAGAGACATGCGTATCCTGTAGGAGCTGCCGCAGGCTGCGATCTTTTCGTTTCGCCCCGGTTACAAACTGATCGGGATAGCCTCAAACCGAACCCGTGGATGCGCAATTCGATCCTGCGCCCGTACCAGTTCCAGCTCATAGCTGGCGCAGGCCTGCGTTTCCAGAAGCACCTCGTGCACCGCGGACGCGGCAAACTCGAAAGCGGCGACCAGGCTATCGCCCAGCAGCACACGCGCCAGAAACAACCCGGACGTCAGGTCGCCAACACCCACTGGCTGACGCGGAAACGCCAGAAGCGGACGTTGCAGGTGCCAACTGCCTTCAGCTGTCACCAACAGCATCTCGAACACGTCCGGCGTTTTACCGGGATAGTCCAGGTGCTTGACCAGCACCGCTTTCGGCCCGCGCACCAGCAGCGCCCGCGCCATCGCCAGGCAATCGAGTAACGACTGCGGCTTGCGCCCCGAGAAGCTGTCGAGCTCCAGTTGATTCGGGCACATGAAATCGGCCACCGCAGCGGCTTCCTCCAGCAGGAAATCGCTGACTTCCGCGGGCACGCTGCAACCCTTCTCCGGGTGGCCCATCACCGGGTCGCACAGGTACAGCGCCTTGGGATTCATCGCCTTGATCCGCGCCACACCCGTGAGGATGGCCCGGCCTTGCGCTGCGCTGCCCAGGTACCCCGACAGCACCGCATCACAATTGCCCAATTCGCCAATCGCCGCGATGCCCTCCACAAGATCGGGAATCTGGTGCGGCGCCAGCACCTCGCCAGCCCATTGGCCGTACTGGGTGTGGTTGGAAAATTGCACGGTGTTGAGCGGCCAGACATTCACCCCGACCCGCTGCATCGGGAAAACCGCAGCACTGTTGCCAGCGTGACCGAACACCACGTGGGACTGGATGGCGAGCAAATGGGGCGTACGTTTCATGCGGTGAGTTTCCGTAAAACGATTGAAATTCGAGCAGCGCAGTATGCGACTAAACACAGCCTGTACGACAGACCGGCGACGCAGTTAAGCTGACACTAATTTGTTGGAGCGCACTGTTGATGCTGACCCTAGAGAATATTTTCGTGCTGATGCTGTTCGCCACCGCTGGCGCCTGGCTATGGCACAACCACGGTTTGCGCGAACGTGCACTGGAGCGGGTCAAGCAGCATTGCAGCAACGTCGGAGTGGAGTTGCTGGATGGTAACGTGGCGCTGAAAAAAATCACGTTCATCAAGGATGCCCGCGGCCGGCGCCGTCTGGCGCGGGTGTATAACTTTGAATTCACCGTGACCGGCGAGACCCGGCATAACGGCACCATCACCCAGTTCGGCGCCCACAGCGCGCAAATCGAACTTGCACCCTACCCGATGCCATTCGATGAAACGCCACCCGTGGCCGATGTAGTCAAACCCAGCACCAATGTGGTCCAGCTGAGCCATTGGCGACAAGAACACAGTAAATGGCGGCCATGAGTCGCGAGCTACTGCATCTAGAACGAATTTACCTGTAGGAGCTGCCGAAGGCTGCGATCTTTTGATCTTCACCTTGAACGACAATCGGCCATCGCTTTGCGCAATGAATGCTCATCCTGCTGTTCACTGAAAATCAGTTCAATCCGTGAATCCTGCCGCCACTCACTCGCCTGCCATTGCTGAGCCGAGTTATCCACTGCATTCTTTGATACCCATCCCTCGTCGCTGTGGATAACCAGCTTCGCCCGCCGCCAATTCAGATCTGCGAGCCATTGATCGACAAGCACCACATCGAATGTCTGGCTCGGATGCCAGCGCCAGCCAATGCTCCAGCCACCCTCCTGTTCCTGACTCAAGCAAATCGGTTGTGCAGGGTCAGTCCAGATCGCCGGCATCTGCGCCAATCCCTTGGGCATCACAAAGTTATCCACACCTGACTCGGCCTGAGCTGCCAAACCGGGTAATTCGCTCAAGGGCATCACAGCGTGCTGCGTCCAGTGCATCCGGCGCGCCGGCAATTGCGCAGCGAGGCGCTGACGAGCGGCATCATCGAGATTTTCCGATTTATTCATCAGCAACAGGCCAGCGCTTTTCAACACTTCCTGTTGCGCCTGCGCAAGAGCCTTGCCATCGGCGAGGGCCTGGGCGTCCAGCACCAGTACACATGGCTGTACGCTTAGTACACCTTGCCAGGGTGCTTCACTGAGCTGCTTCAACAACTGCGCTGGATGCCCAAGCCCCGATGGCTCGATGAACAACCGATCCGGTCGCGCCTTGCGCAGCAATCGGCCGAGCCCGATCTGAAACGGCGCGCCATTGACGCAACACAGACAGCCCCCGGCCACCTCACCCAGTGCGATACCATCGGCATCGCGGGTCAGCAGCGCGGCGTCGAGGCCGATCTGGCCGAACTCGTTGATCAGCACTGCCCAACGCTCACTGGCCGGACGTTGCGCCAGCAGGTGCTTGATCAGGCTGGTCTTGCCGGCCCCCAAGGGTCCGGCGATGACGTGGGTCGGAATGTTCTGCAACATGATCAAAGGTTCTGAGGAGGAAAAGATGCGGTGGATGGGATTGTCGTTACTGCTGACACTGGCATGTGGTGAAGCGCTGGCCCAGGCCTGCGTCGTCCACAGTCAAGGAGAACGGCTCGACGTTAAAGTCTGCCAGCAAAATCGCAACATCCCGGAAAAATTGTTCGCCGATGGATTCTGCCAACCAACACTGGCCGGGCAGAAAGTCGAAGTGCAGTACGTTGACCAATGCCCTGGCGGTGCTTTCGGTGTGTGCAGCAACGCCCAAGTGGCCAATATGCCTTACCGGCAGGATATTCACTATTACGGCGTTGCCACGGATGCGGCCTATTTGAAGCCGTTTTGCGAAGCCCAGAGCCAGGGAACCTGGCTCAAGCCTTGAAACGAAGGACAGTCAGGCCGCCTCATCAAACCAGGGGCCAAACGGATCGGGAAACAGTTGCCAGCCCTCGACACCTAACGCCATTTCATCATCAGTCAGCAAGCAATCATCAAGCTCAGCGGTAAGCTGCGCAAAATCGATGTCCTGGCCGATGAACACCAGTTCCTGCCGGCAATCACCGGAAGCGGTGGTCCAGTTCTTCATGATGGCGGCGGTACTCTCTTCGTCTTGGGGCCACTGGTTCTTCGGCACGAAACGCCACCAGCGCCCGGCATAACCATGACGCATCAACCCACCGGCCTGGGACCAGCTACCGGCGTCCATGTGCTTGCTCGCCAGCCAGAAAAAACCCTTGGAGCGCAGCAGCGTGCCATTGGGCCATGGACGATTGAGAAAGCTGAAGAAACGCTGCGGATGGAAGGGACGACGCGCCCGATAGGCGCCGGAAGCAATGCCGTACTCTTGGGTTTCCGGTACATGTTCACCGCGCATTTCCCGCAGCCATCCCGGCGCCTGCGACGCTTTCTCGAAGTTGAAGCGACCGGTATCGAGGATCTTTTCCAGCGGTACTTCGCCCATGACCATCGGGATAATTTCTGCCTGAGGATTGAGCCGCTCGAGAATGGCGATCAGCTCCTGGCGTTCACGGCGGCTGACCAGATCGATCTTGCTGATCAGGATGACGTCGGCGAACTCGATCTGCTCGATCAACAGATCGGTGATTGAGCGCTCGTCCTCTTCGCCCAACGTTTCACCACGGGAGGCCAGGCTTTCGGCGGCCTTATAGTCGGGCAGGAAGTTCATGCCATCGACCACCGTCACCAAGGTGTCCAGCCGCGCGATATCGCTAAGGCTCTGGCCGCTTTCGTCGCGAAACGTAAAGGTCTCTGCCACAGGCATCGGTTCGGAAATGCCCGTCGACTCGATCAACAAATAATCAAATCGACCGTCCCGAGCGAGCTTGCTCACCTCCTCCAGCAGATCTTCGCGCAGCGTGCAGCAGATGCAGCCGTTGCTCATTTCCACCAGTTTTTCTTCCGCGCGGTTCAGACTGACATCGCGCTGGACTTCGCTGCCGTCAATGTTGATTTCACTCATATCGTTGACGATGACAGCGACTCGCAGATTATTTCTATTACGTAGTACGTAATTTAAAAGTGTACTTTTTCCTGCACCTAAAAAGCCCGACAGGACGGTAACGGGGAGACGGTTGGGCATTTGATGTTCCTCACAGGGCGTCCGACCAGATCGTCGGAGATCTATGATGTTATAGTATAACAACACAATCAAACCACTCACGCTCGCCCCCATCGACAAAAGGGTGCGATGCTGAAGCCCATCCGGTTGATGAGAAACGCCATGCGTAGTGCCCTGAAACACGCGCTGTTGAGCATTTCACTGCTCGTCGCATTCGATGCCAGCGCGCAAATTCCGTCCCTGGCCACCTGCACCCGCAGCGCCAACCTGCTGGCCTGCGTGGATAGCGAAGGCAACGCCTACAGCGTCAATACCGCAGGCAGCACGATGTACTTGAGAGGCTTCGATGCGGTCGGAAACGTTTCTGGGCGCAAACCAACAGTCGCTACGGCCAACTGACGTTCTTCACCGGGATCGCGTCCGACGGTGAGGCCTGGGTCGGTTACAACCGGCGTGTCGGCTGGACCACGATCAATCGGTTTTCCAGCTCTGGCGGCAGCAGTGGCAAGTTCACCTGCAATCGAATTGCCGGCTGTTAGGCAGACTCAAATGGGGGAGCAACGCCCGCGCGCTAGATGAAAACCTGCTCATGAAAAAGGCATCGTCGTCTTTATTGTTATGGTATAACATTAAAACCTATTCCCCTCGATGGACCTGCTCATGAATGCGCTGACTCTGCCGGATATCGCCGCGCAGGCCTCACGCCAGGCCTTGCCACTGGAGTGGGTGGGCATGTGTGGCATTGCTCTTCCTGTTTTGTTTGATGGCCAACGGCTGGTTGCAACGGCTGATGCCGGCGTGAGCCTCGATGACGGTGAGGCTCGCGGCATACATATGTCCAGGCTCTACCTGGCGCTGGAAATGCTTGAGCAGGCAACCCTTTCGCCCGATCTGCTTCGGCGAGTCTTACTGAATTTCCTGACCAGTCATGAAGGACTGTCGAACAGCGCTTACTTGAACATTCACTTCGACTTGCTGCTGAAAAGACCGGCGCTGGTCAGCCCTTTGGCCGGTTGGAAAACCTATCCCATCAGCATTAAAGCTCAGTTGAAAAACGCAATGTTCCACGTGGAACTAAAAATCGACGTCCCTTATTCCTCCACCTGCCCCTGCTCAGCGGCGCTTTCCCGGCAATTGATCCAGCAGAAATTCGTCGATGACTTCGCCAACCGGACGCTGAACCACGCCGACATATTGGCCTGGCTGGGCTCCCCAAAAGGCATCGTCGCCACCCCCCACAGTCAACGCAGTACCGTGCAACTGCGCCTACGTCTGGATAGCTATCTGGATGAACTGCCGCTGATCGCACTCATCAATGACGCCGAAGCCGCCCTCGGTACCGCCGTGCAAACCGCCGTAAAGCGTGCGGATGAGCAAGCCTTCGCACTGGCCAACGGTCAAAACCTGATGTTCTGCGAGGACGCAGCGCGACGCTTAAACCTGGCCCTGAAACGTTCTGCGGGCATCAATGGTTTTCACCTGCGAGTGATACATGCTGAAAGCCTCCATGCCCACGACGCCGTCGCCGAAAGTAGCTGGAACTGGGAGGCCGCATGATCCATTGCCAGTCTTTACGTTGGGGCGCGCCCGGCCAGCCACTGACACCCGCCCTGGATATCGCGCTCCCGAAAGGAAGCCTGACCGCCGTAATCGGTGCCAACGGCTGCGGCAAAAGCAGTCTGTTGAAAGTCATCGCAGGCTTGCAGAAGCCGCTGGAAGGTAAGGTCATGCTGGATGTTCCACGCAAAGGCTCGCTCTCATTTCTGCCACAGCAACAACACCTGGATCGCCAATTCCCCATCAGTCTTGAGGAACTGGTCTCTGCCGGCTTCTGGGGTAGCAAGCAATCGCCTGAGCGGCGCAGGCAACGTCTTGATTCCGTTCTGGCCGATTGGTGCCTGAGCGGTTTGGAGCAACGCCCCCTGATGGCGCTCTCAGGCGGTGAGTTGCAGCGTGCCCTGCTCGCTCGCCTGAGCCTCACCGATGCACCGATATTGCTGCTCGACGAACCCCACGCGGCTTTGGACGAACTGGGTCAGGCATTGCTGTGGAAACATCTCCATGCCTGGCATACCTCAGGCCGGACCCTGGTGATGGTGTGCCACGACCTCGCTGCCGTTCGCCAACATATTCCTCACACCCTGTTGATCAAAAGCAGTGGATGCGTGTTCGGTTCAAGTGCCGACCTCATCCGCCAATCACCCCAATCGCAGGTGGCTTAATGCTGACTGCGGCTCATCTTTGGCAACCCTTCCACGAATTCGTCTTCATGCGCCGAGCGTTACTCGGCGGCCTGGTCCTTGCGTGCAGCACAGCGCCTTTGGGAGTGTTTCTGATCCTCAGGCGAATGAGCCTGATCGGTGACGCCGTGGCCCACGGCATCCTGCCCGGTGCTGCACTGGGCTTCTGGTTCGCCGGTCTGAGCCTTCCTGCATTGACCTTCGGCGGCCTCGGCGCCGGCCTGGGAATGGCCGGCCTCGCAGCTTGGATCACGCGTCGTACAGGCCTGCGGGAGGACGCCAGCCTCGCTGCGATTTACCCGATATCCCTTGCCAGTGGCGTGCTGATCCTCGGTATCGCCGGCAAGCGTCTGGACCTGTTGCATCTATTGTTCGGCTCGGCTTTGGCGGTCGATGGCCCGACTCTGACCGGCATGCTCTGGGTCTCGGGGATCAGCCTTATTGCGATGTTGCTGATTTATCGCCCTCTGGTACTGGACACCCTGGACCCACTGTTTTTGCAATCCGTCAGCCGTCTCGGTCCGCTGGCCCATGGCGTGTTCCTGACGTTGGTGGTGCTGAACCTGGTGATTGGTTTCCAGGCCATAGGGGCCTTGATGGTTGTCGGCCTGATGATGCTACCCGCTGCGGCCTCACGTTTCTGGAGCCGTCGCTTGCCAATGTTGATGGTCATTTCCGCGCTCTTCGGCTGCCTCTCGGTATGGCTCGGATTGCTGCTGTCGTTCCACTACGCGTTGCCCAGCGGCCCGGCCATCGTGCTGGTGGCTGGCGCTTTGTATCTCGTGTCCGTGGTGCTGGGGCCGGTGCACGGCTTGCTGCGCCGCCCACCTATGCTCACATCCCAATGAGGTGTTACCCGATGCGCGCTTTACTCGTGCTGTTCAGTTTGATGTTGTCGATGTCGTTATCGGCGGCGGAGAAACTCCAGGTGGTCACCAGCTTCAGCATCCTCGCCGACATGACGCATCAGGTCGGCGGCGATCACATCCAGATCACCAACATGGTCGGCCCCGACGCTGATGCCCACACCTATGAGCCAACCCCGGACGACGGCCGGGCGTTGCTCAAGGCAAAACTCATCATAAAAAACGGCTTGGGATTCGAGCCATGGCTGGATCGACTGGTGACCAGCTCCGAAACCAAAGCCCCCGTGATCAGCGCGAGCCAAGGCGTGATTCCGCGCTCTCTGGACGAGGATGGCGAGAAAGTTCCTGACCCTCATGCCTGGCACAACCTGGCGAACACCGAGTTGTACATCCGCAACATCACCAAGGCATTGATCGCCGCCGACCCAACCAACAAGGACGACTACCAGCGCAACAGCCAGACCTACCTGAAACAAATTTATGCCTTGCTCGCGCAAGCCAAAGCCAAGCTTGGCTCGCTGCCGCCGGGCAACCGCAAAACCGTGACCTCCCATGACGCCTTCGGTTACCTCGGCCAAGCCTACGCAATCAATTTCATGGCACCCCAAGGCCTGTCCACTGAACGCGAACCATCGGCCGCTGAAGTCGCTGCGCTGATCACTCAGATTCGTCAGGCCAAGGTCAAAGCGGTGTTCATGGAGAACATCAAGGATGCGCGTCTGCTCAAGCAGATCGCTAACGAAAGTGGCGCGCGGATTGGCGGCACCTTGTATTCCGATGCCCTCGCGGCGAGTGGCCCGGCCAGTACGTTTACCGGGATGTTCGAATACAACCTCAATACCCTCTACGACGCGTTGAGCAAGCCATGATCCGCAAGAACAATCTTCGTCGGTCAGCGTCAATGCATCAGACTTTTCTGAAAATGTGGCTCGCATCCATGTTGAGCTGGAACGTGACTCCAAGGCCCTGCAGAATGATTTCCGAGCTTGTAATGACAGGACACGACAAACGTCTACATGACAACCGCCAAGGTTTGCCTCTACTGTTGTTCCGCTAATGCGTGTGATCGAAGCACCCGAGAACAATAACCATGATCCAGATCACCCTGCCCGATGGTTCATTACGTGAGTACGACCAACCGCTGTCCGTGCACGAAGTTGCCGCCAGTATTGGCCCCGGATTGGCCAACGCAGCGGTAGCGGGTCGGGTGAATGGCGAATTGGTGGACTGTGAATTCATGATCAAGGCCGATGCCCGGGTCAGTATCGTGACGGCGCAGGAACCCGACGGACTGGAGATTCTGCGTCGTTCCTGTTCGCTGATGCTGGCAATGGCTGTTCAACAGCTCCACGCCCACGCGCAATTGCGAACGGGCTCGGTACTGGGTGATGGGTTCTATTGCGAGTTCGATGTCGAGCGCCCGTTGACGCCGTCGGACCTGCCAGTGATCGAAGCGCGCATGCAGTCCCTGGCGGCAACCAATCATTCGATTCGCCGCCGCCCTATCCCTTCCTCAACGACACCGCCCGACGATCTGTCGCTTTACCGTCTTGGGGACACCGACTATTTGGCCGCCGGCCCGCACGTCCCCACCACCAAGGTAGTGCAGGCATTTGCCCTCGACCATATCAGCGGAACCTTACAACAACGCATCTACGGAACCTGTTGGTCCAACCACCAGGAACTGCAGCAGTGGCGCCTACCGCCCAAGGTCGTGGTCGTCAGCATGGATGATCGCCAGGCCAGTTATGCACACTCGGTGACCGAACACCTTCGTCGAAGTGGTGTGCATGCCCTTTCGGATCTGCGTAATGAAAAAGTTCGCTACAAGATCCGTCAGCACAGTCAGACGGTGCCGTACCTGGTGGTAATCGGCGAGAGGGAAAAGGCCGGCGGGTTTGTGAGTGTCCGCAGCCGTGATGGGGAGAACTTTGGCAGGATGAAGGTTGAGGCGGTGTGTGAGTGGCTGGGTCAGACCGAGACCTAGGGTGTCTGTAAGGGCCTCTTCACGGGCAAGCCACGCTCCTACGGAACGTAGGAGCGAGCGATGCGGCGACCCGACTTGCCCGCGAAGCTTTTAGGCTCTTGGCTTCACGGTGCCGCAATCCTGGCCTAACCACACGGCGCGGCTCTCAAGGCTACCCTTCTGCTGAATGCCGGTGGCATTGAACGTACCGTTGACCTTGGTGGTGAATTCACGGTCACTGAGGAACGTAGCCACACCCGCTCCCTGCGCCTTCGGACAGCTGAAGCGGAATTTCCACTGGTTGCCGGCGCGGTCGGTGATTTCCTGCTTGCAGCCCGACTGTGGGTCGGTCAGCGGGATATCGTCGGTCTTGACCTGCTCTGGTGTCAGGCACGCGCGAATGCCTTTGCCACCCATGGTGATGCCCTGTTTTTCCAGCTGTGCACGCTGTTCGGGAGTCATCTGACTTTGTAGTTGCCCCAAAATCAATTGCAGATCCGGCAGGTTCTGGTCATCCACCTTCATGTTACTGGTGGTCAATTCCCACAAACCCGGCTGGAGCATCTGTGCCTGAGCAACCACAGGAAGTGCCAAACCCAGCGTAATGGCCAAACCCAGCAGACGAACGTTCATCATGTAACTCCTGATCGATAGTGGCCGTTAGACGTCAGCCACGGGCTTCGGTTCATGGGGCAATTAAATAGCGACATTCTGCCCGGAACATGGTCTGTTAGGCATTGAATCTTCAGGAGCAAGGCTGCCCCCCATGGATTATTTTGGACCGCATATTTTTGGCTACACCATCGCACTGCTGCACTCCCTGGGCACGATCGCAGCGATCCATGCCGTGTTGACCGTTCGAACCGCACAGGGCTCGATCGCCTGGGCCCTATCGTTGATCTTCATGCCCTACCTGACACTGATTCCCTATCTGGTGTTCGGGCGCAGCACCTTCGATGGTTACATCAAGGCCCGGCGTCAGGCCAACGAAGAGATGCGCAAAGCCGTCTCCGAGCTCAATTGGCGGCCGTGGGTAGAGGAAGCCCTTACCGCTCGCGCTTCCACCGCGTACGCCTCTCTGAGGGCGATGCCGAAGCTGGGGCGCATGCCCTGCCTGGCAAACAATGATGTGCGCCTGTTGATCAATGGCCGGGCTACCTTCGATGCGATTTTCAACGCCATCCGCCAAGCCAAACAAGCTGTACTGATCCAGTTCTTCATCATTCATGACGACCGTCTCGGCCAGCGTCTGCAAAACCTGCTGCTAGAGAAAGCGGCCGAAGGCGTTGCGGTCTACCTGCTTTACGACCGGATCGGCAGTCACACTCTGCCCCACAGCTACGTACAGACGCTGCGTGATGGCGGTGTCGAGGTCAAAGCCTTTGCGACCCGTAGCGGCTGGCTCAACCGCTTCCAGGTCAACTTCCGCAACCATCGCAAGATCGTGGTGGTCGACGGCATGCTCGGCTTCGTCGGCGGACACAACGTGGGCGACGAATACATGGGCGAAAAACCACCTCTGGCGCCCTGGCGCGATACTCACGTACAAGTGCGCGGACCGGTGGTGGCCTGCATGCAAGAATCCTTCGCCGAAGACTGGTTCTGGGCCGCCCGATCGTTACCCCCGCTGATCCTGCCGGAGGTCTACCCGGACACGGGTGTACTGTGCCAATTGCTCGCCAGTGGACCGGCGGATTCCTACGAAACCTGTTCACTGTTCTTCGTCGAAGCTATCCATGCAGCGACCGAACGGGTGTGGATCACCAGCCCGTACTTCATCCCCGACGAAGCTGTATTCGCCGCGTTACGCCTTGCGGTATTGCGTGGGGTCGATGTGCGGATTCTGCTGCCGTCACGGCCCGATCACCGAATCGTCTACGCCGCGTCCAGTCTCTATGCCTTCGAAGCCGTGCGCGCGGGCGTACGGGTATTTCGCTACGAGCCTGGTTTCCTGCATCAGAAAGTGGTGCTGATCGACAACGAAATCAGTGCCATTGGCAGCGCCAACATGGACAACCGCTCGTTCCGGTTGAATTTCGAGGTGATGTTGCTGACAGTCGACACCACCTTTGCCGCCAAGGTGGCGCAGATGCTCAACGATGATTTCGCTCAGGCCCACGAAATCGCGAAAGAAGAAGGCCGGGAGACCGCGCGCCTTCAACAAGTCGGCATGCGGGTCGCCCGGCTCATTTCACCGATTCTCTAACTGTAGATGTCGTCCCGAGTCCAGGGCAGTTCATGGCTGCCATCGGGGTGCGCCTTCACGGCAAGGATCTGGTGCAGGTTGATCCACCCCCTGGCGAACGCATAGGCGCATCCAGCCAGGTACAGGCGCCAGATCCGCAACGCTTGTTCTGGCACCAGCTTCGCGGCGGCCTCAAGGTTGTCTTCCAGGCGTTCGCTCCAGTGATCCAGGGTTCGAGCGTAGTGCAGACGCAAACTCTCGACATCGACGATCTCAAGGCCCGCCTCGCTGATTTCAGCGGCGATCATCGACAGGTGCGGTAGCTCGCCATTAGGGAACACATATTTCTCGATGAACTCACCGGCGCCACGGCCTACTGGGCGGCCATCGGTGTGTTTGGCGGTGATGCCGTGATTCATCACCAGACCGCCCTCTTTTACCGCGCCGAACAGGGTTTCGCAGTACTCCGCCAGGTTCGCATGACCGACGTGTTCGAACATGCCGACACTGACCACTTTGTCGAAACGCCCGTCCTGAGGCAGGTCTCGGTAATCGAGCAATTGCAACTCGACCATGTCCTCCAGACCTTCTTCTTTTACCCGTTCCCGAGCCAGATCCAGTTGCTCTTTACTAAGGGTGATCCCGAACACTTTCGCTCCGAACTCACGGGCGGCAAACCGCGCCAACCCGCCCCAGCCGCAGCCGACATCGAGCAAATACTCGCCCGGTTGCAGGCGCAGCTTTCGACACAGATGACGGAACTTGGCTTGTTGGGCTTGTTCGAGGGACTCACTGCCGGTCTCGAAATAAGCGCAGGAATAGGCCATGTCGCTGTCGAGCCACAGCTGATAGAACGAGTTGGAAAGGTCGTAGTGATAGGAAATGGCCTTGGCGTCGGTTTCCTTGTCATGGGCGGTACGGATCGTTTGTCCGCTTTCGTCGTCGGCCAGTAACGCCTGACTCAATTCATCACAGACGCGAATCACTTCACTGATGGAGCCCTCGAGCTCCAGCTTGCCCTCCACGAACGCTGCTCCCAACGAGTTCAGGCTTGGCTGGGTGAAATGGGTGACCATCTGTGGGTCCTTCACCACAATTGTGACACTGGGCGTCGGCCCCAGATTGAATTCATGGCCGTCCCAGAGTCGCAGGCGTAGCGGTAACTGCAGATTCTGTAAGGCCGGTGGAAGTTGCGCGAGCATGGAAAATCCCCCTTGTTTCAGACGTCTGCTGAGAGGTTAGACCATCCTTGAAAAATAGCTGCCTATCGATTTGATAGCGGGTTTCTATGATCCTGATGTACTCGCCAACTGGCCGAGAAGTCACAGAAATGATCGCCCTTACCCTAAATGACTACAGATCTGGCCCACAGTTCTATGAATCTGTTACCCATCCATTTTGTAGGAGCGAGGCCTTGTGGTCAGGGGATTCATCCCCGTTCGGCTGCGAAGCAGTCGCCTATCCAGTGCGCGCGATCTATCTGATTGATACCCCTGGCGCGGGTTTTAGGGTCGCTGCGCGACCCAACGGGGATAAACAGGTTCGCTCCTACAGTTTGAGCAACGGCTCCTGGAACCGCAGCAAACGCCCCGCATTACCCAGCACCAACAACGTGCTGAAGTTATGCAACAACGCCGCAATCATCGCCCCGGCCGCCCCAAGCCAGCCGAATGCGGCAAAGGCCACAATTGCCAGGGTCCAACCCAGGCCGATGATCACGTTGACCTGCAAAGTCTGCCGACACTGACGACTCAAGCGCACGCACGTACCGAGCCGACGCAAGTCGCTGCCGATCAGCACGATGTCAGACGAAGCCAAGGCGATATCCGCACCACCGGCGCCCATGGCGACGCCCACCACACCGGCCTTCAGCGCCAACGAGTCGTTGATGCCATCTCCGACCACCATAGGCCGAAAACCGTTGCCGATTTCTTTCAACACTCGGTTGAGTTTGTCCTCTGGCAACGCCTGAGCCTCGACATCACTGATCCCGACGTCTCGAGCCAGCGTGTGCGCAACACTTTGCCGGTCACCGGTGAGTAACAGTTGCCGCCCCAAGCCAAGGTCGCGCAGTTCGTTGAGGGCAAACCTGGCTTCGGGCTTCACGCTGTCAGCCAGCAACAGCCAGGCGAGGAACTCACCGTTAAGCGCCAGCCCGGCGATTGGGCCGTCGTGCTCCGGAACGGTAGAAACGGCAATCCCCAATTGAGCAAACAGCTCAGGTCGCCCCAATGCAGCTTCACCCTGCTCTGTCATCGCCACCACCCCCAAGCCCTGACGCTCACGGATATCCGTGAGCAGCACAAAATGCTCCTGAGTCACCAGCCCGGCCAATGCGCGGCTGACCGGGTGGCTACTGGCCGAACCGAGGCTGGCGGCGAGTTTCAAGACGTGACTGCGATCCTCCAGCGGGCTCTCGATGGATTGCAGGCGCAAGGTGCCGAAGGTCAAGGTACCAGTCTTGTCGACCACCAGCGAAGTCAGGTCTGCCAACTCTTCAAGAAACGCCGAGCTGCGGATCAGGATGCCGTGCCGTGCAGCCACCGCCACTCCGGCAATTGCTGTGGCCGGTGCTGACAACACCAACGCACAGGGACAAGCCGCCACCAACACAGCGAGCATGGCCTGGGCATCGTTGGTGATGAACCAGGTCACCGCCGCCAGCAGCAACACCAGTACCATGTAGCTGCCGGCGTAACGCTCCAGCAGCCGTGTGATCGGTGGCTTGGAACGTTCGGCGTTTTGCATCAGCGCGATGACTTTGCCAAGGGTCGACTCATGCCCTGTACGGGTCACTTCGATACGCAGCAGTCCATCCAGATTGATGGCGCCACCGAACACCGTCATACCGATGCCCGCCTCTATCGGCACCGATTCGCCGGTAATGGAGGCCGTGTCGAGACTCGCCTGACCGGACATCACTCGCCCATCCGCCGGCACCCGATCACCCGCGCGCACCTCCACCCGGTCGCCCGCCTTGAGCGTGCCGTTGTCGACCTCAACGATGGAACCGTCGGCCTGAATCTTTCGCGCATGGCTGCGGGTGAGTTTTCCGAGGGCGTGAATCGCTTCTTGCGAACCAATCACGCTGCGCTCTTCCAATACATGCCCGAAGATCATGATGATCGGCAGCAGGGCCGCCGTCAGCAGATCCCCGGTGGCCCAAGCACCGAGCATGGCCAGGGCGATCAACTGATCGGTGATCCCATGCAGGCTCGGATAACGCAGGCTGTACCAGGCCGAACGCATGACCGGAACGGCCACCAGTAACGATGCAAAACCCAACAGCAATTGGCTGACACCGGTCTGCTCGGGTGACAACCAGCGCCACACCAGGCCCAGCGAAAGCAAGCCGAGGGCGAGCATGGCCAGGGTCAACTGGCGGGCGGCGCTGCGTTGTTCGGCCGAGGACAGCATGCTCGGGGCAGCGGCAGTTTGCGCAGTCATTGTGAGGCTCCCTGAATGATCAGGCGGGAATCGTCTTTGGGATCGACGGTGGTCACCGAGCCGGCCTGACCGAGAATTTTCGGCATCCGCTCGCGGTAAATCCGCAGCAACATTTGCGGGTCAGTACCCTGCTGTTGTGCCTTGGCCAGGCTCAACACCGTGGCGGTGTCGGCGGAGGCTTTGGCCAATCGCTCGCTCGCCTGGGCGTGGGCAACCTGCAGTGCACGGTCGGCCTGCTCGTTGGCCGTCTGGGTCAACTTCTCGGCTTCGGTCTGTGCGTTGGCGATAGTTTTGTCGGCTTGCTGGCTCGCAGTCAGCACGGCGTTGAAAGCGTTCACTGCCGGGCCGGGCAAACTCGATTGCACATCGACCCGCGCGACTTCAATCCCTAGCCCCTGCCCGGTGGCCGTCAGTTCGGCCAGCCGTTGATTGATCGCCTGCACTAAATCGCCGCGCAAGCGTTCACGTCTTTCGGCGGCCTTGCTGTCGGCGCCGATCAGCTCCGGTCGCGCTACCAAAATAGTGTCCAGGTCACGCGCCGCCGTCAGTGCCAACGCACTACGAGTGGCCAGACGATCCAGCGCCGGCAACACGTGCTCGCCTTGCAGTACAAAGGCGTACGGATCTGTGACTTTGTAGAACACACGCACATCGAGTTGCACCACCCCGGAATCGCCGGTCAGCAGATAACCGGACCCCGCCAATGCATCACTGATCGGCGTGGCGAAACTGGCGACTCGATCGGCTTGTAGTGCCGCATCACTGCGCAGCAGGTTTTCCACACGACGCTCAATCACCCGATCGGCTGCCGGCAATAAAATGACCTGCTCAAACGGACGCGGCCAGGCCAACAGCAACCCGGCATTCTGAATACGATCCAGCGCGCCAAAATGCAAAACCACCGCACGATTTTGCGGATCGATCTGCCGCACGTTGGAGAACGCCCACGCCAGTGCGGCCAGAACAGTCACCGCGTACAACGCGAGAAATGCCAGGCGCCCGGCCTGAATCCAGGGACTGCTCAACTCATTTGTTCCACGTGGAACCCAACTCATGGTTGCGATCCGGTTTTGTTTTCAAGGCTTGGCGGACCGTCCACCAGTACCCGGAAAGGCGCGGCATCGGTGCGCAGAATCAGTTTCGTCCCCGGCGTGACTACGGTGCCCAAGGTGTCGAGCGAGCGCAGCAAGTTGTAGAGCTGCGGCGAGCCTGCATAGGCACGGCCATAAATCTGCGCGGCTTCAACACGGGATTGCGCTTCGATATCCGCCGCCTTTACGGTGGCGTCGGCCTGCACGATCCGCGCATCACGTTCGGCAGCTGAACGAATTTGCGCCGCTTCACGTTTGCCGATGGCGGTGCGTTCGGTGGCAATGGTTTCACGTTCGGCACGCATGCGATCGACCGTCGCGGTGAGCGTGACCGAGGGCAAGGTCAGGCGTTCGATGCCGACCTGCAACACACGCACGCCATAGGTGGTGAGCAACTGCTGATCGATTTGTTGACGCAGTTGCGCTTCGAAATCGGCGATGCGCACCTGACTGGCATCGGTATTCACCAAGTTGGCCAGATCGAAACTGCTGGCCGTGGTTTCCAATGCAGAGCCAACGAAGGTGCGAATCTGCCGGGCCGCTTCGTCGGGATGATTTTGTACAGCACGCATGAAGCGCTGCACATTGTCCGGGTCACCCTGCACCTGCCAGGCCACATACGCCTGAACGATGATGCGCAGGCCGTCCCGTGTACCCACGTCCTGCAAACCACTGGATGTGGTACGCAACCGCAGGTCGACCGGGATCGCTGCTTCGAACGGTGCTGGCCAGCGCCAGCCAAGGCCCGGCTCCAGCAATACCCGCGATGGATTGCCGAAACGTGTGATAACGGTGGCCTCCCCCGACCTCACCTGCACCAGGCTCGCCGCCGCAACGGCAAACGCCACAAGCAATGCCGCCCACCCCATTCGCCGCCAGGGAAACGGGCCGGCTTCCTGTGGATCACCGTGATGATGGTGATGGTGGCCGTGGTGGTGATGCCCGCCATGGCCATGATCGTGGCCGGCGTGATCATCATGATCATGAGTGTGAGTCTGGTTCAATGGGCAACTCCTGGCTGAGCGGTTTGACGCGACGACGCGGGGTCAGCCGGTAGTGTGAAGGTACGCAGGTCGATGGTCGGCGCATTGCTGCTACCGCCCAGACGGTGATCGAGCACCAGCAGTTTGGCGCTGGCCAAACCCTGGGACAGTTGACTGAGGTACTGCTCCAGCACGAAGGCCTGCCCGGCGCTGACGTAAGCTTTTTGCTCAGCTGCGAATTTAAGGTCGGCCGCTTGCGCACCTGCATTGATTTCATGGGCGCTGGCCGTGGCTTGATCGTGAGCGATGCTGGCCTGCAACTGCGCTTGGTTGGTGGCTTCAGCAGCCGCACCGCGTTCACGAGCGATCAAGGCCTGCGCCCCGATCTGCGCCGCTTGCACACCGTGATAGGCATTGGCGGCGCCGGCCGGGGGGTGAATCGCTTCGACCACGGTGGCAAGAATTTCCACGCCGCTGTCGAGTGTGTTCAAGTCTGCCTGCACTGCACGGCCGATCTCCTCGGCCAACCCAACACGGTCTTCGCCGAGCAATCCGTCGAGGGTTCGCGACGCGAAATCGTGGACCAGTATCCGGCTGGCGGTGCTGCGGATCAATGTCGGTACATCGGCGCTATTGTAAGTCGCCGCCAGTGCCGCCTGATCACTCAAACCGATGCGATAGACGAAGCGTACGTCCATGTTGACGATCTGAAAGCTCTGCTTGTCCGCCCGACTGCTGGCGATCACCTGGGATTTGTCATTCACATGGCTCGCGTCCCACAAGCGGTTGGCCGTGATCGGCGCCGGACCTTCAGCGGGGTCAGCCTGAGCCGGTGCAGGCGTTTCGCCGACACTGGTGGCCAACTCGTGAACCACGCCGTTTTCGACACTCAGCACCCGACCCAACGGCCAAGGTAAACCCGCGTGTAATCCGGGTCCGAACACCGTCACCGGTTTACCGAATCGCTCGTAGACGCCCCGCCCTTGCAGCGGTATTTCGTGGATGCCGGTGAGCGACCAACCCACCGCCGCCACAAACGCCAGCACCGGTAAAAACGCCCGGCGCATGTACGTGAATGCCCAAATCTGCCGCAGATCGATTCCAAAGCGGTTGTGCAACTCGTGCTGCAATGCCAGCAACGGCTGCGGCGGCCAGCGCAACATGTCGGCAGCCATGCTGCGCGCCAGCAACACCGGTTCAAGTTGTTCGCGACGAGGACTGAACAGCGACAACACCGCGCGCAACAGCAACTCCACCGCCACCAGTCCCGGCAGCAAGCCGATCAGCACTGCCAGACGCACTGGCCAGATCGAGGTTTCATTGCCAAACAACAGGCATAACGCACCGAGTACCAGGCTGATAATGACGACTCGTGCCAGTTGCGCCAATGCGCCGGCTTCGGGCCATTGAGCGGCGTTTTCCTGGGCCAGGTGCCGCTCCAACACCAACAAACCGAAGGCCAGCAATAACGCCAGGACCGCGCCCACAGTGGCTGACAAACCCAATGCAGCGGCGGGCAGTCCAAAGTTCCAGGCCTGTTCCACGCACAGCAACGTCAAGACCGCCCAACCGCCGAGCCACAGCGTCGGTGCGCCGATCTGTCGGAGTAAATTCACCCAACGTTGGCCTATGCGATCCAACAATCGCTCGTACCAGCCAACCGGGGCTTGGGTGTCTTCTTCAACGACCGCCGCCACCTGGGGATTCATCGCCCGTGCGCGCCATTGCGTCACCCACCACGCCGATTGCAGGCCAGCCAGCATCACCAACAGCGCAGCGCTTAAATTGAACAACAACACCGGCCAAAGGGATTGCGGCGCAAACAGCCCGACAAAGAACCCCAGCACCAGTCCCATTGCCGCCAGCACACCGAAGCCGATAGCGAACTGACGCAATCGCCGCCCTTGAAAAACCGCCTGCTGAAAGCGCGGCAGCTCGGCTACCTGCGCCCCCTCTACATCGAGATCGACTTGCATACCACCCCAGTGCTCAGCGTTACTCACCTCGTATTTCGTTACGATATAACGGATACGGTGAAATTTTTGTACTCAAATGCGCTATCTAAAGATGCGCAACCTGTCTCTTGGCTGAAGCCTTGACCGAAATGCGTCAAAACGCACATATTACGTTCGTAATTTTATTCCAGAACTACGTTTACCCCTCCCGATCCTCTTTCCATCCAGGAGTAGATCCATGAGCACCTATGACGTCGTGATACTTGGCGGTGGCCCCGGCGGCTACAACGCAGCGATTCGCGCTGGCCAACTGGGTTTGAAAGCGGCTTGCGTGGAAGGACGCGCCACCCTCGGTGGCACCTGCCTGAATGTCGGCTGCATGCCGTCCAAGGCACTGCTGCACGCCTCCGAGCTTTACGACGCAGCCATGGGCGCGGAATTCGCCAACCTGGGCATCGAGGTCAAACCCACCCTCAACCTCGCCCAAATGATGAAACAGAAAGATGAAAGCGTGACCGGGCTGACCAAGGGCATCGAGTTTCTCTTTCGCAAAAACAAGGTCGACTGGATCAAGGGCTGGGGCCACATCGACGGGCCGGGTAAAGTCACGGTGACGGACAACGCTGGCGGCAAAACTGAGCTGAGCGCCAAGGACATTATTATCGCCACCGGCTCCGAGCCCACTCCCCTGCCGGGCGTGAACATTGATAACAAGCGCATCCTGGATTCCACCGGCGCACTGTCACTGGAGCAAGTGCCGAAGCATTTGGTGGTGATCGGCGCTGGCGTGATCGGACTGGAGCTGGGCTCGGTTTGGCGGCGTTTGGGCGCACAGGTGACCGTGGTCGAATTCCTCGATCGCATTTGCCCCGGTGTGGACGGCGAAGCCGGCAAGACCTTGCAGCGCTCGTTAAGCAAACAAGGGATCAGTTTTAAGTTGAGCTCAAAGGTGACCCGCGCGACGACGTCTGACACCGGCGTCCAACTCAGCATTGAGCCCGCCGCCGGTGGCACCGCCGAAACGCTCGAAGCCGATTACGTGCTGGTGGCCATCGGGCGCCGACCTTATACACAGGGTTTGGGCCTGGAGAATGTCGGCCTCGCCACGGACAAACGCGGGATGCTCGCCAACAAGGGGCATCGCACCGAGGCTGCCGGAGTTTGGGTTATCGGCGATGTGACATCCGGACCGATGCTCGCGCACAAGGCCGAAGACGAAGCCATGGCTTGCGTCGAGCAGATTGTCGGCAAGGCTGGCGAGGTTAACTACGCGCTGATCCCCAACGTGATTTACACCAGACCAGAACTGGCCAGCGTGGGCAAGACCGAGGAACAACTCAAAGCCGAAGGTCGGGCGTACAAGGTCGGCAAATTCCCCTTTACCGCCAACAGCCGGGCGAAGATCAATCACGAAACCGAAGGTTTCGCCAAAGTATTGGCCGATGAGCGCACGGACGAAATCCTCGGCGTGCACCTGGTCGGGCCGAGTGTCAGTGAAATGATTGGCGAGTATTGCGTGGCCATGGAGTTCAGCGCTTCTGCCGAAGACATCGCACTGACCTGTCATCCACATCCAACCCGGTCCGAAGCGTTGCGCCAGGCAGCGATGAATGTGGAGGGGATGGCAACGCAGATGTAGAAAGATCAAAAGATCGCAGCCTTCGGCAGCTCCTACACGGATTACTTTGTGTAGGAGCTGCCGAAGGCTGCGATCTTTTAAATTTCAGAGAGGCAAATGCCCCAACGGCAATGCCCCCGGCGCCTTCACCGTGTGAATTGCAAAATTGCTGCGGATATCGCTCACCCCCGGCAACTTGAGCAAGCATCCGGTGAGAAAGCGGTCATAAGCACGCAGGTCCGGTACCACCACTTGCAGCAGAAAATCCGACTCCCCTGACACCAAAAAGGCCGAAACCACTTCAGGCAACGCCGTCACCGCCAAGCGAAAGGCTTCGGCCTGTTCGTCGTTATGGCGCTCGACTTTCACGCCAACAAACACGGTCAACCCGAGCCCGACTTCATCGCGATCCAGATTGGCCTGATAGCCTCGAATGACCCCAGCGTCTTCCAGCATCCGTACCCGACGCAAGCAGGGTGACGCGGATAGACCGATCTCGTCGGCCAGTTGCACATTACTCAGGCGACCATCCCGCTGCAGCGCGGCGAGAATCTTGCGGTCGTAGGCATCGAGTTTCATTGTTTGGCAGATCCGAAGAGTTTAAAGGTCAATGAATGGCAGGTTATGCCAAACCTGACCGCTTTAGAAGCAAACTACGCAAGCACCTGCCCCACCCCTTCGGCCTAGACTGACCCTACCGAATCGACAACAAATGGGGTGCAACATGGCGGGACTCTGGCTGTTTTTCATGGCGCTGGCGGTGGTGTACCTGTTGCCGGGCCCTGACATGATCCTGCTGTTGCAGACCGGTGCCCGCCAAGGCAAAGGTGCGGCGCTGGCCACCGCCGTGGGTCTGGCCATCGCCCGAGGTTGTCATGTGGCGTTGGCGGCGCTGGGTCTGGCGGCTTTGTTCAAGGCTGCGCCATGGACCTTCGATGTGGTACGACTGGCCGGCGCCGCGTACCTGCTATGGATTGGCATTCAGTGCCTGCGCACGACCCTGCTGCCCACCCTGAACGGCTCGATTTCGACCGACGAAAAACCACATTATCGGCAAGCCATCCAGCGCGGGTTGCTGACCAACCTGCTCAACCCCAAGGCCCTGCTGTTTTGCTCGGTGCTACTTCCGCAGTTCATTGACCCCCATGCAGGACCGGTGCTCGCACAATTCGCCACCCTGGGCGTGGTGCTGGTGGCCGCCGGCTTACTGTTCGATAGCGCTTATGCCTTGGCCGGTGCCGCGTTGGGCCGGTGGTTGCAACGCAGTCCCTCGGCTCAACGCTTGCAGCAATGGCTGTTCGGCAGCCTGTTAATCGGGTTCGCCGTGCGGTTGACCTTTGTTCAACAGGCTTGAGAGTCACCGGGCCTTGCGGCGGCGAATCAACAGCATCAGCCCCGCTGCCGCAACGGCCAGCGCACCGCCGACCTGCAGTGCGGTTTTATACGGTCTTAGCGCTAAGCGAGACGCTTCGATGGTCTGGGTGACATAGCGCTTGTCGGCGTTTTCGAAGTCGGGATACGGGCATTGATGGCCGAAATCCGCCGCCCACGGCACAAACGGGCCGTCCTTCACGTAACGCTGATAGAGCGCACTCTGCTCTTCCAGACTGCTGTTCCAACCGGCCGCTTCACACAGCACGGCGGCAAACGCCTGGCTGGTGTGGGGCAAATTGTCGGCGGCACGACTGGCCAATGCCGTGGCGACAAATCGGTAGTGATAACGCTGATCGGGTTGCGCGGCGCTGGCCTGCTGACGCTTTACTTCATCCTCGGCCACCAGCGGCCCGACTTTCAACTCGGTGGTTTCGAGGCTGAAGTTACCGCCCAACGTGGCGTAGTCCGGGGCCATTTCGTAGCCGAGGATATCCATGCCCCACTCGCGTGCCGTCCAGGCGGCATTGAACAGTGCAGCGGCGCGGCGCGTCGGCCACCACGCCGCATCGGCAGCCAGGCGTTGCTGACCATACAACCTGGCCTTATGGCGCAGACCGTCGTTATCGAAGTAAGCCGGCGCCGCTTCATAGTGTCCCTCGCGCAACAGACGCCGCCCGAGCAAATTGCGCAAACTCGCTGCCACCGGCAACGGCACGTAGTTCTCGCGTTCCTGTTGAGTCAACGGTGGTGGAGCCGGCACTTGGGTGTCGACGTAATGCTTGAGTTCATCAAGGGTCAGAACCCGTTCCGCCACGGTCGCCGCATCGAACCAGTAGATGTCTTTGCTGCGATAGAGCTGATCGAACGCCTGCAGGTAGTCCCCGCGTTGCAGGGCCAAAATCGCGCTTTCGCCATCGACCCGGCACTTGGGCTGCAAGGTTTCGAACGCCCAATCCGGGGTTCGTCGCTCACCCCAGGATTCATTCTGCGGAAAAGCCTGGGCCGCTTTCGCATACGCGGCGGCCGCAGCATTTTTATCACCGTCACGCACCGCCAGTTTGGCCCGCAACCACCAGGTCAAGCCGCCATCACCGGCGTGTTCGAGGAATGCCTTGGCGCTGGCGTAATCACCCTGTTGATAATTCAGCGCAGCCAGGCGATCGGCATTGTCGAGACTGCCGTGGGTGCTCTCTTGCAGGAGCTTGACCAATTTTTTTTCATTCGGCGGTTGATCACCGAACGACCAGCCCAGTCGGCTGATCAACGAGGCGGTTACCAGCTGCTGCACCGGTTGATGCTTTAACAGTTCCGCCAATTGCGCCTCCGGCATAGTCGCCAGATCGGCCGCCAGCAATTTCAACGAGGTATAACCCACTGTCGAACCATGGCGATTTTGCGTGGCGTAGAGTTCGATGGCGTTGTCCCAGTCACCGGCGGTGCGGGCCACGCGGGCCTCTTCACCGAGGCTGGCCACACCCAGTTCCAGCGGATCGCTGAAACCGTCGATACTCAATTGCCGGGTTTGCTCGAAGGCCTTTCTTGAACGCTCGGACAGATCGGGAGCTGCACCCGCCTGCGCACTCATGGCGAACAACGCCCGCCCCAACGAATACGCTGCCCAGGTGCTGCGTAACGCCCGCTGATCAGCAGGCAATGCGAGTACTTTCTGAAAATACTCTGCCGCCAACCCCTGGTCATTGGCAGCAAAAGCGACAGCGCCCGCCAGATACAGCCGCAGTTCGGCGGGCAAATCCGTGCCTTTCAAATCGACCTGATGGGCATCCGTCATTCCACGCAACTGCGTCACCAAGGCTTGCTGCTCAGCGGTCAACCCAATTTGCTCGGCCTGGCTGCGCTGCTCTGCATAGTCCGTGGCGTCCATGCCGTAGGCGATTTCAGTGACATTTTTCAGGCCCGCGATGCCATGGCCAAGCCGGTTGATCTCAAAACGAAAGTTGCCCTCTGGCAGTTCCGCCAGCGATTGATCGCGGTTGTCCAGCAAGCGCATGGGAAAGTCGGGACCGCACGCCAACGCCGAACCCAACGGTAGACTCAGGCTCAGGCACAGCAGATGGCGTGGCCAGTTACGGGTGAACATTCGACGCTCCTTGATCAATATTTGCACATCGCGCCCAACCGATCGCGCGCTGCCCTCCGGCCGCAATCCGGCCTTCGCGCTGGCGTGTGAAGGTAAGCAGATCCGCACTTTGTTGCAATGTATACCCGGCCAGCGCATCGCCACCCTCGCATCCTCGCGCCACCAGCGTCAGACGCTCGGGCCAGGCACTGTCGAGGTTACCTTCATTACGGATACCGATCTCATAAAGCCCTTGTTGCGCCGAGAGGTTCAGCACCAGCCGGCTGTCGAGGGTGTCACCACGGGCGACTGCGCGCAGGGTGTTCAAACTCCAGGCTCGGCGGTCATTGGTCAGCGGCAGGCGAAACCAGATCAGGCCCGCCAAA
Source organism: Pseudomonas putida (assembly GCF_050990305.1). Taxonomy (GTDB): domain Bacteria; phylum Pseudomonadota; class Gammaproteobacteria; order Pseudomonadales; family Pseudomonadaceae; genus Aquipseudomonas; species Aquipseudomonas putida_AH. Next base: position 6,551,449 of record NZ_CP158817.1, read on the forward strand.
TGCGCTGGTGGATCAGCACGCAATTGGGCGCCAAGCTGACTCAATTGCTGTGGATCAGCCAGCAACTCCTGGCGTTTTCCAACGTGTTCGATGCTGACTTCACTTTCCACGATTGGCGCGCCGCGGGTGCTCGGCACCAGCGCCACGCCATAAGCCGGCAGTGCCAGATAAAAAGGTCGGGTGGTGATGCGACTCCAGGCCTTTACCCATTGCCGGGCCTGATCCGGATCAAACAGCCCCCGACGCGGATCGCTCACCGCATGCACCTGCAACACACTGCTGTCGACTGTGGATAAGAGCGCGGGTAATTCGGGGCTGTCGAGCCAGGCCGGCAATGCAGTGATACTCAGCGCCATAGTGGTCGGCAGCACTGCGCGCAAATGCATCAGAAATTCACGGTAGGCCGGTAGTCGCGCGCTGCCCGCATCATGATCGATTTCCACGCCAGAGAGGCTCAAACCCTGTGCTTGCCAATCACCGATCACCTGCTGGATCTGCGCTGTGGCCTCGTCCTGATCCAGCGACTTGAGCTGACCATCGAGACGAATCACTGCAATCACTGGCCGACCATCACCCCTGAGCAGCGTCGGATCTATCCGCGCCCGACTCCAGCCCGCCTGGGGGAATGCCTGCAAGGCAAGCACACGCAATGTGGAGAAGTCTGTGTGGCTGTCTCTCAGGGCCGCTTCATGGGCCGGTGTCCATTGCCGTTGCCAGACATAAAGTTGCTGATCGAGCGGCGGTGCGTCCTGTCCGCAACCGTTGAGCAGCGCCAGGGCCGTCAACACGATCATCCAGCGAGTAAAAGAAACCATGAAAACGCCTGTCCCTGAAATGCACAAAGGGCCTTTCTCGGCCCTTCTTCGTTCTGACCATTACCCTACTCAGCCATCGACTGGTGAGCAATATTCAGCCAGGTGCATTTATCAGAGATCCAGAACCAAAGGCTGCGTGCCCTGAGCCGGAATCGCACAGCAAATCAGCACCTGTCCTTCATCCGGCACCTCCGCGGGAGGCTGCGGATAATGCACTTGGCCACTGACCAGACGCGTCTTGCAGGTTCCGCAGGAGCCGCCACGGCAACTGAATTCCGGATGCAAGCCACGGCTTTCCGCCAGCTCCAGCAAACTGCCGCCTTCGGGTTGCCAACGCGCCTCCTTGGCCGAACGCTGGAACACCACCGGCACCGAGGTCGTCGCGGCGGGCGGTTGCTCGATGATGATTGCATCGGGGTCCAAACGCCGACGCAATGTTGAAGGACCGAAGGTTTCGGCATGAATCCGCGCGTCGCGAATATTCAGCTCCCGCAGACCGTCGTATAACCCTTGGGTAAAACTGCTCGGACCGCAGAGGACAAAATCCACCTGATCGTAATCGTCGGCTTCAATCAGGTCTTTGAGTACGGCGACGTCAATCCGCCCGGTCAATTCGAAATCCTCACCTTCCCGCGCTTCAGGCTCCGGTTGACTGAGCAGACGTACGACCTTGACCGCGTCACCGGCATCGTCGAGCAAGCGATTGAGTTCAGCACCAAACACCTGATCGGCCAAGCCGCGCGAACTCTGCAGGAACAAGGTCGGCCGGATACGGCGCGTACGCAATCCCTGATAAACCACTTCGCGCAACATCGACAGCAAAGGTGTAATACCCACGCCGGCCGCAAGCAAAACCAGAGGACGACGTTCATGAGGGGCTACGGTGAAATGCCCTTGAGGAGCGCGTGCTTCCAACAGATCACCCACGTTAACCTGCTCGTGCAAGTGCGACGATACTCGCCCGTCACGCTTCACACTGATGCGAAAAAAATCATCAGACGGTGCACTCGATAGGCTGTAGGTGCGGATATGCACTTCACCGTCGATGTTGAATCGCAGCGGTAGATGCTGCCCGGCTTGAAACAGAGGAAACCCGGCGCCATCGGCGGGCTCCAGATAAATCGAGCGGATGTTGTGGCTTTCCGCTTCGATCCGCGCCACCCGCAATGGCCGCCATTTATCTCCCAGGGCCTGTGCTTGTAGGCGGGCCTTGGCTTGTGGCCAGGTGCCTGTCAACAAACTGGTGGGGGATACACCATCGAATCGCCAACGTAGGGCAAGTGCAGCAGGACGACGAACAACGTGTTCCACGTGGAACATCCATAGACGTTCGGCACCCTGAAAAGCCTCAACCTCTGGCCCTTCAAGAATGATTTCGGTACGGCCACTCAGTTGTAGCAGATCACCGGAATTAAAATCGATGAACAGCAAACCGGCCCGAGGATTGACCAGTAGATTGCCCAGCGTGTTGAAAAACAGATTACCGGCGAAGTCAGGAATGGTCAGGCAGTTTCCTTCCACTTGCACGAATCCGGCCTGCCCTCCGCGATGGGAAACATCCACCGAACGCTCGCCATCAACGTCCACGTAACTGGCGACAAAGAAGGTGTCTGCCTCGGCGATCACGGCTTTGGCTGCATCATCCAGCTCGCTCAGGTGCTGGGCGACACGCGTGGCCGGGTCCGTCAACGGCACCGTACGAAACTGGCGCAGTTGTATGTACTGTGGGCAGTTGCCGAACGACTGTTGCACCGCCACCCCGAAGCCGCTGGTCGATAAGCCACCCACCCGCCCGTTGATTCGGTTGCGCCGTCGAGTGTGCAGCTCGATCCCCAGAAGTCCAATCGCCGCCCCGTCGCCCAACTGCGCCGGATCGTCGGCAGCCGGCAGGCTGTTGAACTGCAATACACCCGGCTCGGGTGAATGGGCAAAGCCCGGTTCGCCTTCCAGCACGCTGGCCCAGGGAAGCCCGTCCCCATCAACCGCGCCGTACAGCATGAACGGCAATTGCTCGTAGAAGGTACGGTGCTGATCCGGCATCTCGGTGCGAATCACCCTACGACCCAGCGTCTCCATGCGCTCGACAACGCCTACATGTGCCTGCAACTGTTGCTCGCCGACATGCCACGGTGAACGATCCATTACGGCTTCTCCCCTGCACCCATGGCGCAGCGTGAAGGGCCCGAAAACCGGGCCACAATCATCAGGCTGTTTTTTGCAGGCCGGCGACCGTGCGCGGCATGCCGACAAATCCGGGCAAGGCTTCGACGCGGGTTAGCCAGGCACGGATGTTAGCGTAGTCATCCAGCGACACATTGCCTTCCGGCGCGTGGGCGATATAGCTGTAAGCCGCCACGTCTGCAATCGTCGGTTCATCGCCGGTCAGATAAGCTGACTTAGCCAATTCGTGATCGATGACCTTGAGCACGGTATGGGCGTAAGCGATCGTTTCTTCAGCGTTGTAGGGTGCACCGAACACCGTGATCAATCGGGCCCGGGCGGGACCGAATGCGATGGGGCCGGCGGCGACGGACAACCAGCGCTGCACTTTTGCCGCCCCGACGGGATCGGCGGGTAACCATCGACCGTTGCCATACTTTTGCGCCAGGTAAACCAGAATCGCGTTGGAGTCCGCCAACACCACGCCCTGATCGTCCAGCACCGGCACCTGACCAAAGGCATTCAGCGCCAGGTACTCAGGTTTTTTATGCTCGCCCTTGGCCAAGTCGACGAAGATCAGTTCGGTCGGCAGGTTCAGCAGCGAAAGCATCAATTCCACACGGTGAGCGTGGCCGGAACGTGGGAAGTTGTAGAGCTTGATGGCTTGCATGGTCGACTCCGCAGTGAGTGGCGCAGTTCAGGACAGATCAGCGCCGATGGCAGCCATCTTCTACTACTCACCAAAACAACAGAATAACCAGCAAACGCAATCCATTATTTCATCCAGTGAAATAGAACTTTATTCCTGCAAGGCCGGATGCTCCCTGAGCGCCTTCACCGTGAAGTCGACAAAACTGCGAACCCGCGTCGGCGCCTTGCGCCCACCTTGGTAAACCACATGGATGGGCAATGGCGGCATCTCGAAATCCGCCAGGATGATTTCCAGCTCCCCGGCCGCCACTTTGCTCGCGACCTGATAGGACAGTACGCGAGTGAAGCCCAAACCGAGGGCCGCTGCGGTGATGGCGGCCTGATTCGCCGTCACCACAAGTCTTGGATCAGCGCGGACACTGAGCGGCTCGCCATGTTCGAGGAATGGCCAGCTTCTTAACTGGCCGATAGCGGACGTCGCGATAATCGGCCCCTGAACCAGATCCAGAGGGTGCGTTGGGCGACCATGGCTCGCCAGAAACTTCGGCGACGCAACAATCACCCGCCGCACTTCGCCGACCCGGATCGCATGTTGATTGCTGTCGGGCAGTTCACCGATGCGCACCGCCACATCAACGCCCTCCTCGACCACACTAACCACACGGTCCACCAGCAGGGCATTGATCGTGACTTCCGGGAATTGCGTCAGAAAACTCACCATCAGCGGAGTGACGAACAACTCACCAAATAAAACCGGTGCCGTAATCGTCAATTGCCCACGGGGTTGGGCGTGACTGCCTGCTGCCGAATCTTCAGCTTCTTGTACCTCGCTGAGAATTCTCCGACAGTCTTCAAGAAACCGCTGACCCGCCTCGCTCAAATGCACACTGCGCGTGGTGCGCGTCAGCAAGTGCGTGCCAATGCGCTTCTCCAACGCCGCGACCGCCCGGGTGACACTGGCCGCCGACATGCCCAAACGCCGCGCCGCCGCCGAAAAGCCCTGCTCCTGGGCAATGGCGGCGAAGACCTGCATTTCCTGGAAGCGGTCCATGGCGTACCCTCGATTCAGATAAAAAAATCGCAGCCTGTTGGCTGCGATTTTCAAGGTGTGATCTGCTGTGGATAACTTATTCCACAGTCACCGATTTTGCCAGGTTTCGTGGCTGGTCGACGTCGGTGCCTTTCAACACGGCCACGTAGTACGACAGCAATTGCAGCGGGATGGTGTAGAGGATTGGCGAGAGGATGTCGTGGATATGCGGCATCTGCACAACGTGCGTACCTTCACCATTGGTCATGCCGGCCTTCTCGTCGGCGAAGACGATCAGCTCACCACCACGGGCGCGGACTTCCTGAAGGTTGGATTTCAGTTTCTCCAGCAGTTCGTTGTTCGGCGCGACGGTGACCACGGGCATGTCGTTATCCACAAGCGCCAATGGACCATGTTTCAGTTCGCCGGCCGGGTAGGCTTCAGCGTGAATGTAGGAGATTTCCTTGAGCTTGAGCGCCCCTTCCATCGCAACAGGGAATTGCGCGCCGCGGCCAAGGAACAGCGTGTGATTCTTCTCGGCGAACAGCTCGGCCACCTTTTCCACAGTGCTGTCCATCGCCAGCGCTTCACCCAGGCGGGTCGGCAGACGACGCAGTTCTTCGACCAGCGAGGCTTCTACGCCATGGGCCAAGGTACCGCGAACCTGGCCCAGGGACAGGGTCAGCAACAGTAGGCCAACCAGTTGTGTGGTGAATGCCTTGGTTGATGCCACGCCGATTTCGCGACCGGCCTGGGTCAGCAGCGTCAAATCGGATTCACGCACCAGAGAGCTGATGCCGACGTTGCAGATCGCCAGACTGGCGAGGAATCCCAATTCCTTGGCATTACGCAGGGCGGCCAAGGTGTCGGCGGTTTCGCCTGACTGGGAAATGGTGACGAACAGCGTGTCAGGCTGCACCACCACCTTGCGGTAGCGGAACTCGCTGGCGACTTCGACCTGGCACGGGATGCCGGCCAGTTCTTCGAGCCAGTAACGCGCGACCATGCCAGCGTGGTAGCTGGTGCCGCAAGCGACGATCTGTACATTACGCACTTTGGCGAACAGTTCGGCAGCCTGTGGACCGAACGCTTGCACCAGCACTTGGTTCTGGCTCAGACGACCTTCCAGGGTACGTTGCACCACGGACGGTTGCTCATGGATTTCCTTGAGCATGTAGTGGCGGAACTCGCCTTTATCAGCGGCTTCGGCGCCGTCGCTGTATTGCACTGTCTGGCGCTCTACCACCTGACCGGTCACGTCCCAGATCTGCACGCTGTCGCGACGAATTTCTGCGATATCGCCCTCCTCCAGGTACATGAAACGGTCGGTGACTTGGCGCAGGGCCAACTGGTCGGAAGCCAGGAAGTTTTCACCCAGCCCCAGGCCAATCACCAGCGGGCTACCGCTGCGAGCCGCCACCAGACGGTCGGGTTGCTGGCCGCTGATCACCGCCAAGCCGTAAGCACCGTGCAATTCTTTGACGGTTGCCTTGAGGGCCACGGTCAGGTCTTGCAGGTCCTTGAGTTTGTGGTTGAGCAGGTGAGCGATGACTTCGGTGTCGGTGTCCGACGTGAAGACGTAACCCAAGGCTTTGAGTTGTTCGCGCAACGCTTCGTGGTTTTCGATGATGCCGTTGTGCACCACCGCCAGATCACCGGAGAAATGTGGGTGTGCATTGCGCTCGCACGGTGCACCGTGAGTGGCCCAGCGGGTGTGGGCGATGCCCAGGCGACCGGTCAACGCTTGTTCAGCCAGAGCCTGTTCCAACTCGGCGACTTTGCCCGGTCGGCGCAAGCGCTCAAGTTTTCCGTCATTAGTAAAAACCGCCACGCCGGCGCTGTCATACCCACGGTATTCCAGACGCTTCAGGCCTTCGAGCAGGATGGCAGTGATGTTACGTTCTGCGACTGCGCCAACAATTCCACACATGCTATTTCTCCTGACTGACAGCCGCGCAAATTAATGTGATGCCGCGGGCCTGAATCTGATCGCGGGCCTCTTGCGGCAGGCGATCATCGGTAATAAGGGTATGGACACTGCTCCAGGGCAGCTCCAGGTTGGGAATCTTGCGGCCGATCTTGTCGGCCTCGACCATGACCACCACTTCGCGGGCCACCTCAGCCATGACCCGGCTCAAACCCAAGAGTTCGTTGAACGTGGTGGTACCGCGCACGAGATCGATACCGTCGGCACCGATGAACAACTGATCAAAGTCGTAAGAGCGTAGTACCTGCTCGGCCACCTGCCCCTGAAAGGACTCGGAGTGCGGGTCCCAGGTGCCCCCAGTCATCAACAGCACCGGCTCATGTTCGAGTTCGCTCAAAGCATTGGCGACATGCAGAGAGTTGGTCATCACCACCAGGCCCGGTTGTTGACCGAGTTCCGGAATCATCGATGCGGTAGTGCTGCCGCTGTCGATGATAATGCGCGCATGTTCGCGAATCCGCGTCACTGCCGCACGGGCGATGGCTTGCTTGTATTTGGAAATCGGCTGGCCAAGATCGGCCACCAACTCCTGAGGCATGGTGATCGCACCACCATAACGGCGCAGCAGCAGACCATTGCTTTCAAGTGCGGCCAGGTCCTTGCGAATCGTAACTTCAGAGGTTTCGAAACGCTTGGCCAGTTCGTCCACACTGACTTCACCCTGCTCGTTGAGCAAGGCCAGGATGTTGTGGCGGCGCTGGGGGGTGTTGCGTTTCGACATGGCTTAGTAAGTTTCGTTTCGAAAGATAACGTAAGCAATCAAAACCTATCAGTGAAACTTCGTCAAGCACGAGGTGATAAATAACCGTTGTGGATAACAAAAAGATCGCAGCCTGCGGCAGCTCCTACATGGGGATAAGTTTCACCTTGTAGGAGCTGTCGCAGGCTGCGATCTTTTGATTTTCTCCAGCTGTGGATAACTCAGCTCTTCTTTGGCTTCTCCGGCCGCTTCCAGCCATCGATGTTCTTCTGCCGCGCGCGACCAATGGCCAACTGCGCGTTATCCACATTCTGCGTAATGGTCGAACCGGCCGCCGTGGTAGCACCAGAAGAGATATCCACAGGTGCCACCAGCGAGTTGTTGGAACCGATGAAGACATCCTCACCCAACACGGTTTTCCACTTGTTGGCGCCATCGTAGTTACAGGTGATCGTGCCAGCACCAATGTTGGTGCGCGCGCCAATTTCGGCATCGCCCAGGTAGGTCAGATGACCGGCCTTGGCGCCTTCGCCCAGGTGCGCGTTTTTCAGCTCGACGAAGTTACCCACATGCGCCTTCGCTTCAAGCACCGAGCCAGGACGCAAACGCGCGAACGGACCAGCATCGCTGCCTTCACCAAGAATGGCACCTTCGATATGGCTGTTCGCCTTGATCACCACACCTTTGCGCAGGGTGCTGTCCTTGATCACGCAGTTCGGTCCGATCACCACATCGTCTTCGATGACAACCTTGCCTTCGAGGATCACGTTGATATCGATTAGCACGTCACGACCCACGGTCACTTCACCGCGTACGTCGAAACGTGCCGGGTCCCGCAGTGTTACGCCTTGGGCCATCAAGCGGCGAGCGGCGCGCAATTGATAGTGACGCTCAAGTTCAGAAAGCTGCCTGCGGTCATTGGCGCCCTGCACTTCCATGGCATCGTGAGGTTGCTCGGTGGCCACCACCAGACCATCGCTCACCGCCATGGCAATCACGTCAGTCAGGTAGTACTCGCCTTGGGCATTGTTGTTGGAGAGACGGCTCATCCAACCGCCCAGGCTTTCGAAAGGCAACGCGAGAATGCCAGTGTTACCTTCAGTGATCGCACGTTCGGCTTCGTTGGCGTCTTTCTGCTCGACGATGGCAGTTACTTGCCCGTTGGCGTCACGAACGATACGGCCATAGCCGGTCGGGTCGTCCAGTTCGACGGTCAGCAGACCCAATTGCTTCGGCGCAACTTTCTTGAGCAGGCGCTGCAGGGTTTCCACTTCAATCAGTGGTACGTCCCCGTACAGAATCAGCACCGTATCGGATTTGATAAAGGGAACGGCTTGAGCCACGGCATGGCCGGTGCCCAGTTGTTTGTCCTGAAGGACGAAATTCAGATCGTCAGCGGCAAGACGTTCACGCACCGAATCGGCACCGTGGCCAATCACCACATGGATGCGCTGTGGATTAAGTTGTCGGGCGCTGTGGATAACATGGCCAAGCATCGAGTTGCCGGCAATCGGGTGCAAGACTTTCGGCAAGGCCGAACGCATGCGCGTACCTTGGCCAGCAGCGAGGATAACGATTTCAAGTGACATGACTGGCTACCAATCCTGGGTGGTCAGCGGCGGCGACCAAAGTGATGAACATCGGAAAAGAAAAAAGGGTAGCCGAGGCTACCCTTTTTTATCAATCACACAACAAGCGCGCCTTAGTGGCCGAACTTCTTGCGGATCTGTTGGACGGTACGCAGCTGAGCTGCAGCCTCGGCCAAACGTGCGGAGGCAGAACCGTAATCGAATTCTGCGCCCCGGTCATGCAACGCCTTCTCGGCAGCCTTAACGGCTTCCTGAGCGGAGGCTTCGTCCAGGTCGGCAGCGCGTTGCACAGTGTCGGCAAGTACCTTGACCATGTTCGGCTGAACCTCGAGGAAACCACCGGAGATGTAATACACCTCCTCTTCCCCGCCCTGCTTGACCAGGCGGATCGGGCCTGGCTTCAGGTTAGTGATCAGCGGCGCGTGACCCAGAGCGATACCAAGATCACCCAGTGCACCGTGCGCAATCACCATCTCGACCAGACCGGAAAAGATTTCTCCTTCCGCGCTGACGATATCGCAATGGACTGTCATAGCCATCTGATTGCCTCACCCTAAATTAGCGCCCGTTTCCGGGCGCCGGGATTACAGTTTCTTGGCTTTCTCGATCGCTTCTTCGATGCCGCCGACCATGTAGAACGCTTGTTCTGGCAGGTGGTCGTAGTCACCGTTGAGGATGCCTTTGAAGCCAGCAATGGTGTCTTTCAGGGAAACGTATTTACCTGGGGAACCAGTGAAGACTTCAGCCACGAAGAACGGCTGCGACAAGAAACGCTGGATCTTACGAGCACGGTTTACCAACTGCTTGTCGGCTTCCGACAGCTCGTCCATACCCAGGATCGCGATGATGTCCTTCAGTTCTTTGTAACGCTGCAGCACATACTGAACACCGCGAGCGGTTTCGTAGTGGTCGTTGCCGATCACGTTCGGGTCCAGCTGACGCGAAGTCGAGTCCAGTGGGTCTACCGCTGGGTAGATACCCAGGGAAGCGATGTCACGGGACAGAACGACAGTAGCGTCCAAGTGGGCGAAGGTGGTCGCTGGCGACGGGTCAGTCAAGTCGTCCGCTGGTACGTATACGGCCTGGATCGACGTAATCGAACCTTGCTTGGTCGAAGTGATGCGCTCTTGCAGCACGCCCATCTCTTCAGCCAGGGTCGGCTGGTAACCTACTGCCGAAGGCATACGGCCCAGCAGTGCGGATACTTCAGTACCGGCCAAGGTGTAACGATAGATGTTGTCGACGAACAGCAGAACGTCGTTACCTTCGTCACGGAACTTCTCGGCCATGGTCAGACCAGTCAAAGCTACGCGCAGACGGTTTCCCGGCGGCTCGTTCATCTGACCGTAAACCAGTGCCACTTTGTCCAGAACGTTGGAGTCCTTCATCTCGTGGTAGAAGTCGTTACCCTCACGAGTACGCTCACCCACACCGGCGAACACGGAATAACCGCTGTGCTCGATGGCGATGTTACGGATCAGTTCCATCATGTTTACGGTTTTGCCTACACCGGCACCACCGAACAGACCGACTTTACCACCCTTGGCGAACGGGCAAACCAGGTCGATAACCTTGATGCCGGTTTCCAGCAGGTCGTTGCCGCCTGCTTGTTCTGCGAAGGATGGAGCAGCGCGGTGAATACCCCAGCGCTCTTCGGTGTCGATCGGGCCAGCTTCGTCAATCGGGTTGCCCAGGACGTCCATGATCCGGCCCAGGGTCGCTTTACCGACCGGTACGGAGATGGCAGCCTTGGTGTCGACCACGTCCAGACCGCGCTTCAAGCCCTCGGTGGTACCCATCGCAATGGTACGCACTACGCCGTCACCCAGCTGCTGCTGGACTTCCAGGGTAGTTTCCGCGCCTTGTACTTTCAGCGCGTTGTAGATGCTCGGTACGCTGTCGCGTGGAAATTCCACGTCGATAACGGCGCCGATGATTTGAACGATACGTCCGCTACTCATAGCTGGATCCTCTGAAAATTTGAACCGTTAAACCGCGGCAGCGCCGCCGACGATTTCCGAGATCTCTTGGGTGATCGCAGCCTGACGCGCCTTGTTGTAGACCAGCTGCAATTCGCTGATCAAATCACCGGCGTTGTCGGTAGCGTTCTTCATCGCGATCATCCGCGCAGCTTGTTCAGCCGCGTTGTTCTCGACCACCGCCTGGTACACCTGAGCCTCCACGTAACGCACCATCAGGCCGTCAAGCAGCTCTTTGGCGTCAGGTTCGTAGAGATAGTCCCAGTGGTGCTTGAGCTCTTGATCCGGGGTTGCCACCAGCGGAACCAACTGCTCCACGGTAGGCGTTTGCGTCATGGTGTTGATGAACTTGTTGGATACCACGGACAAACGGTCAATACGGCCGTCCAGATAAGCATCCAGCATCACCTTGACGCTGCCGATCAGGTCATTGATCGACGGCTCTTCACCCAAGTGGCTGATAGCTGCAACGACGTTACCGCCGAAGTTGCGGAAGAAAGCCGCACCCTTGCTACCAATCACACACAGATCGATCTCGACACCGTTTTCGCGGTTTACCGCCATGTCCTTGACCAAAGCCTTGAACAGGTTGGTGTTCAAGCCACCACACAGACCACGGTCACTGCTCACAACGACATAACCGACGCGCTTTACTTCACGGTCGATCATGAACGGGTGGCGATATTCCGGGTTAGCGTTGGCCAGATGGCCAATAACCTGGCGGATGCGCTCCGCATAAGGGCGGGTAGCAGCCATGCGCATTTGTGCCCTGCGCATTTTGCTGACCGCCACTTTTTCCATGGCGCTGGTAATTTTTTGCGTGCTTTTGATGCTCGCAATCTTACTGCGAATCTCTTTTGCGCCTGCCATGTAACACCTATCAGGTTAGCAAGCGGGAGCCTTGCGGCTCCCGCTGCGGCTTACCAGGTTTGGGTGGCCTTGAACTTCTCGATACCGGCTTTCAGGCCAGCGTCGATTTCGTCATTGAAGTCACCCTTCACGTTGATCTTCGCCATAAGGTCGGCGTGATCGCGGTTGAAGTAAGCAATCAGCGCTTGCTCGAAGCTGCCGACTTTGGTGATTTCTACGTCAGTCAGGAACCCACGCTCAGCGGCATACAGCGACAGCGACATGTCGGCGATCGACATTGGCGCGTATTGCTTCTGCTTCATCAGCTCGGTAACGCGCTGACCATGCTCAAGTTGCTTACGTGTCGCTTCGTCCAGGTCAGAAGCAAACTGGGCGAATGCCGCCAGTTCACGGTACTGAGCCAGAGCGGTACGGATACCACCGGACAGCTTCTTGATGATCTTGGTCTGAGCGGCACCACCCACACGGGATACCGAAACACCGGCGTTCACTGCAGGGCGGATGCCCGAGTTGAACATGGCCGATTCCAGGAAGATCTGACCGTCGGTGATGGAAATCACGTTGGTCGGAACGAACGCGGAAACGTCGCCAGCCTGGGTTTCGATGATCGGCAGTGCAGTCAGGGAGCCGGTTTTACCGGTCACTGCGCCATTGGTGAACTTCTCTACGTACTCTTCCGAAACGCGGGATGCGCGCTCCAGCAGACGGGAGTGGAGATAGAACACGTCGCCTGGGTAAGCTTCACGGCCTGGTGGACGGCGCAGCAGCAGGGAGATCTGGCGGTAAGCCACTGCCTGCTTGGACAGATCGTCATAAACGATCAGCGCGTCTTCACCGCGGTCACGGAAGAATTCACCCATGGTGCAACCGGCGTACGGAGCCAGGTATTGCAGCGCAGGAGATTCCGAAGCACTGGCAGCCACGATGATCGTGTTTTTCAGTGCGCCGTTTTCTTCCAGCTTGCGAACCACGTTGGCGATGGTCGATTGCTTCTGACCAACAGCTACGTAGACGCAGAAAATGCCGCTGTCTTTCTGGTTGATGATCGCGTCAATCGCCAGAGCGGTTTTACCGATCTGACGGTCGCCGATGATCAGCTCACGCTGGCCACGGCCGACAGGGATCATCGCATCGACAGCCTTGTAGCCAGTCTGTACAGGCTGGTCTACCGACTTACGCCAGATCACGCCTGGAGCAACTTTCTCGACCGCGTCGGTCGCGGTGTTGTTCAGCGGACCTTTGCCGTCAACTGGGTTACCCAGTGCATCGACTACGCGACCCAGCAGTTCCTTACCAACCGGAACTTCCAGGATGCGGCCAGTGCACTTGGCGCTCATGCCTTCAGCCAGAGACTGGTATGCGCCCAAGATAACGGCACCTACGGAGTCTTGCTCCAGGTTGAGGGCCATACCGTAGACGCCGCCCGGAAACTCGATCATCTCGCCAGACATTACGTCGGCCAGACCGTGAATCCGCACGATACCGTCAGATACGCTGACGACAGTGCCTTCGTTACGGGCTTGGGAGGTCACATCGAGCTTTTCGATGCGGCCCTTGATAATTTCACTTATTTCGGAAGGATTGAGTTGCTGCATTGCTCTGCTGCCCCTTCAAACTCAAGATTTCAATGCTTCGGCAAGTTTCGCGATTTTGCCGCGAATCGAGCCATCGATAACCAGGTCGCCGGCGCGGATGACAACGCCCCCAATAAGGGAACTGTCTTCCTCGACTTGCAGGCGCACTTCCCGGTTGAGTCGTGCACTGAGAACCTTGGCGAGTTTGTCTTGCTGTTCTTGGTTCAATGCAAAAGCACTGGTCACTTCTACGTCTACCGATTTCTCTTGCTCGGCCTTGTACAGGTCGAACAACGCGGCGATCTCCGGCAGAAGCAGGAGACGCTCGTTTTCGGCAACAACGTGGATGAAATTCTGTGCCTTGGCATCAAACTTGTCGCCGCACACGTCAATGAACGTGGCGGCCTTTTCTGCGCTCGTCAGTCGCGGGGCCTTGAGCACGCGCTGCATGGTGTCGTCTTCCGACACCGCTGCTGCCAGGCCGAGCATGGCTGACCAATTGGCCAGTTGCTGGTGGGCCTGAGCGTGCTCGAAGGCCGCCTTAGCGTAAGGTCGGGCCAACGTGGTCAGTTCTGCCATGATCGCCCTCGCTTAGATTTCAGCAGCCAGTTGGTTAACCAGCTCTGCGTGCGCGTTTTGATCGATTGTGGCACCCAGGATCTTCGCGGCACCGCCAACGGCCAGGCTACCCACTTGGGCGCGCAGCGCGTCTTTGACGCTGTTCAATTCCTGTTCGATCTCGGCCTGAGCCTGAGCCTTCACACGGTCAGCTTCGACGCGAGCCTGTTCACGGGCTTCGTCGACAATCTGAGAACCGCGCTTCTTGGCTTGCTCGATGATTTCAGCTGCCTGAGCTTTCGCTTCGCGCAGTTGTTGCCCCACTTTCTCGTGGGCCAACTCCAGGTCGCGAGCTGCTCGGCTGGCAGCGTCCAATCCATCCGCGATCTTCTTTTGACGTTCGTGCAGTGCCGCGATGACCGGAGGCCATACGAACTTCATGCAGAACAGTACAAAAATGAGGAACGCAACGGACTGGCCAATCAGGGTCGCATTAATGTTCACGCCAACACCTCGCAGTTACGTTGTCCATCACATCAAATTACTCGGAAGATCCGAGTAATTAGCCAGCGATCTGACCAACGAACGGGTTCGCAAAGGTGAAGAACAGAGCGATACCAACACCGATCATGGTTACGGCGTCGAGCAGACCGGCAACGATGAACATTTTAACTTGCAGCATTGGAACCATTTCTGGCTGACGCGCTGCGCCTTCCAGGAACTTGCCGCCCAGCAGGCCGAAACCAATTGCGGTACCCAGTGCGCCCAGGCCGATCAACAGTGCAACAGCGATAGCGGTTAGACCAACTACAGTTTCCATCTTTCCTCCCGACTTTTACGTCGTATGGTTTAGGTTTTTTTAATTTAAAGCGGTAAAACAAATCGTTTCAGAGTCCCCGTAAGGACTCCCCTCCCGTTTGACCGAGAGGGACATCAGACTAGTCGAAACTGGTCTTAATGGTTTTCTTCGTGCGCCATCGACAGGTAGACGATGGTCAACATCATGAAGATGAACGCCTGCAGGGTGATGATCAGGATGTGGAATACCGCCCACGCCCACTGCAGAACAACGCCCAGGCCGCTGAGCCAGAGCAGACCGCTGCCGAACATCACAGCGATCAGAATGAACACCAACTCGCCGGCATACATGTTGCCGAACAGACGCAGAGCCAGAGAGATCGGCTTGGCGATCAGGGTCACGAATTCCAGCAGGAAGTTCACCGGGATCAGCAGGATCTGAACGAAGATGTTCTTGCTGCCGAACGGGTGCAGGGTCAGCTCGCCGATGAAACCGCCGATGCCCTTGACCTTGATGCTATAGAAAATGATCAGTGCGAAAACCGAGAACGCCATGCCCAGGGTTGCGTTCGGGTCTGTGGTCGACACGGCGCGGAATGGGATGTGATGGTCGCCGGAGATCAGGATGGCCAGCTGAGGAATCCAGTCGACCGGTACCAGATCGACGGCGTTCATCAGGAACACCCAGACGAAGATGGTCAGTGCCAACGGCGCAATTACCGGGCTACGGCCGTGGAAGCTGTCTTTCACGCTGCCATCGACGAATTCGACCAAAACTTCAACGAAGTTCTGCAAAGCACCTGGTTGACCGGAAGTCGCTTTCTTTGCCGCCATGCGGAAAAGGAAAACGAAGATCAGACCCAATGCGATCGACCAGCCGAGGGTATCGACGTGGAAAGCCCAGAAGCCCATTTCCTTGGCTTCTGCTGCGGTGTGGGCAAAGCCCCAGCCGCCGGTAGGGTGCTGACCGAAAGTCAGGTTCTGCAAGTGGTGCTGGATATAGCCCGAAGCGGTTGTCTCTGCCATGGTTGCCTCAAACGCCCTAAGGTCTCGAAAGTCTTGTTCTCATCAGCAGGGGCGCGAACCAGCTGACCAGTTGGGTCAGCACGAAGACGCCGAATACAGCTAGCGGCGCCAGTGGCTTCACACCTGCAAACGTCAATGCAAAGAGCACTGCCGTCAAAATCAGTTTGCCCGCCTCGCCGGCGTAAAAAGACCGGACGATGGCTTGAGCTGCTCGAGCGCCGGAAAACCGGAATGCTCTGTGAGCGAAATAAACATTGGGCAGCAAGGCTATCAGGCCTCCGCAAAGTCCCGAGTACCCGGCAACGACTCCATACCATTGCCAGAGCGCCAAAGCGGCAATGAGCAAAATGACAAATTGAGCCACCAACACCGGAAAAACCGCCAGACGATGGAACGGCAAGCGGTTTGGCGTGCGTGTTTCCATCACTATTGCTCTCCAATGGTCGGCTGCCGAAATTCAATAACTTGGCATAATTTGTGCCGACAAAATGCGCGCAGAGTATAGGGGCGGTTCAGCCCCTATTCAACTATCAGGTAGTGATTTCCGACTGCGCGCTACATGTGGAAATGTTTCAGCGGATATGTGCGAGTACACCTTGTAGTTCATCCAGGGAGTTATATCCAATCACTAACTGCCCCTTCCCTTTCTTACCGTGTCGAATCTGCACCGCAGAGCCTAGGCGCTCGGCCAGACGCTGCTCCAACCGCGCGATATCCGGGTCCGGTTTTGCAACTTCTACAGGCTCCGGTTTGCCACTCAACCACTGGCGAACCAGTGCTTCAGTTTGGCGCACCGTCAGTCCGCGTGCGACAACATGTCGCGCCCCTTCAACCTGTTGATTATCCGGCAAACCGAGCAATGCACGGGCATGACCCATTTCCAGGTCGCCGTGGGACAACATGGTCTTGATAACTTCAGGCAGGGAAATCAAGCGCAGTAGATTGGCCACTGTCACGCGGGACTTACCCACAGCCTCAGCCACCTGCTGCTGAGTCAGCTGAAATTCCTGCTGCAGACGCTGCAAGGCCAATGCTTCTTCGATGGGGTTGAGGTCTTCGCGCTGAATGTTCTCGATCAGCGCCATCGCAATCGCGGTTTCGTCCGGCACATCGCGGACCATGGCGGGGATGGTTTCCTGGCCTGCCTGCTGGCTGGCACGCCAGCGGCGCTCACCGGCAATGATTTCGAAGCGACCGCCAGCAATCGGGCGAACCACGATCGGTTGCATGACGCCCTGAGCCTTGATCGACTGCGCGAGCTCTTCGAGCGCCTGAACATCCATATCGCGCCGTGGCTGGTACTTGCCACGCTGCAGCAGATCCAGCGGCAAATGTTGCAACTCGCGTTGATCGGCTTGAACCGCCTGTTCTTCCAGCGCGCTGACAGTCGGACCACTCAGCAGTGCATCCAGTCCACGTCCGAGACCTCGTTTCTTGACGGCCATGGGGATTCCTTAAGTTGCCTGAGCAGCGGCGATGCGTGAGTTTTTGCGTTGACGGCGAACCATCTCGCCCGCCAGGGCGAGATAAGCGACGGCGCCACGAGATGCTTTGTCATACGCCAGCGCCGGCATGCCGTAGCTTGGCGCTTCGGCCAGTCGAATGTTGCGCGGAATGACGGTGTCGTAGAGCTGATCACCGAAGTGTTCCTTGAGCTGCGCCGACACATCGTTCATCAGGCTCAGGCGTGGGTCGTACATCGTACGTAACAGGCCTTCGACCTTGAGGTTCGGGTTTAGCAATTCCGCGATGCGCTTGATGTTATCCACAAGGTCGCTCAACCCTTCGAGTGCAAAGTACTCGCACTGCATGGGGATAATTACCCCATCCGCGGCAACCAATGCGTTCAACGTCAGCATCGAAAGCGACGGTGGACAATCGATCAAAATGTAATCGTAGTTTTCACGGATCGGCGCCAACGCACTGCGCAGGCGGCTTTCCTTCATTTGCATTTCCAGCAAAACCACTTCGGCAGCGGTCAGATCGCGGTTGGCCGGCAACAGCTGGTAACCACCGTGCTCGGAAAAGTGCATGGCCTGGGCCAGATCGCATTCACCGATCAGCAGGTCATAGACCGAGTTTTCCAGCCCGTGTTTATCCACACCGCTACCCATGGTGGCGTTGCCCTGTGGATCGAGATCGATCAACAACACCCGGCGCTTGGTGGCGACGAGGGATGCTGCGAGGTTGATGCAGGTGGTGGTCTTGCCCACACCACCCTTCTGGTTCGCTATCGCGAATACCTTAGCCATTCTTGCTTGTGTTCCCAATCATGCCGTGCGGCGCAGTATCAGCAGATGGCGTTGGCCTTGGCAACCGGGTACGGCCAGGGCGTGTTCGCTATCGAGGTGGAAGTCTGTTGGCAATGCTACCAGCTCATCAGCGGGATGAACGCCCTTCATTGCCAGCCAACGTGTTTCGGTGTCACCCAAGTGACGAGTCCAGTTCGTGAAGTTTTCCATGCTGCTGAACGCTCGGGAAATGATCCCGTTGAACGGCTGAGCAGGTTGAAAGGCTTCGACACGACTGTGGATAACTTGCAGGTTATCCAGTTTGAGTTCGAGTTTGACCTGGGTCAGGAAGCGAGTCTTCTTGCCATTGCTGTCCAGGCAGGTGACCTGAGACTCCGGAAACAGGATGGCCAGAGGGATACCCGGCATGCCTCCGCCGCTGCCAACGTCCAGCCAGCGACCGTTTTCGATGAATGACATCACACTCAAACTATCGAGCAAGTGACGGGACACCATTTCATCCGGGTCACGTACAGCGGTCAGGTTGTAAGCCTTGTTCCATTTAATCAACAGAGCCAGGTAACCCAGCAGTTTCGCGTGCTGGGTTTCTGTCAGCGTCACACCGAGCTGATGCGCCCCTGTGGATAACTCTTCGGCATGTTGCAAGGTGACCAACGAACTCAAGCGCTTTGCTCCAACTGACGGCCCGCGCCGCGTTTTTTCAAATGAATCATCAACAGGGAAATCGCAGCTGGCGTAACGCCCGGGATACGCGACGCCTGACCCAAGGTTTCCGGACGAGTCGCACCGAGCTTGCTCTGGATCTCTTTTGAGAGACCGGAAATGTTCGTGTAATCGATATCCACAGGCAGTTTCGTGTCTTCGCTGGCGCGCAGCCGGGCAATTTCTTCCTGTTGGCGATCAATGTAGCCCGCGTACTTGGTCTTGATTTCGACCTGCTCGGCGACCTGTGGGTCTTGCGCACCTTCACCGGTTACGGCGATCAGGCCAGCGTAGTCGATTTCCGGGCGACTCAAGAGGTTGAGCAAGTTGTATTCATGAGTCAGCGGCGTGCCGAATTTATCGGCAATCGCATCGCCCTGCACGGTACCGGGGCGAACCCAGGTGCTTTTCAGGCGCTGCTCTTCCAGTTCGATGCTTTCGCGTTTTTTGCAGAATGCCGCCCAACGCACGTCGTCCACCAGACCCAGTTCACGGCCTTTTTCGGTCAGGCGCAGGTCGGCGTTATCTTCACGCAGAATCAGCCGATATTCGGCACGGGAGGTGAACATCCGGTACGGCTCTTGGGTACCGAGGGTAATCAAGTCATCGACCAACACACCGATGTAGGCCTCGTCGCGACGTGGGCACCAGGCGTCTTTGCCCTGTGCACGCAGTGCAGCGTTGGTCCCGGCCAACAATCCCTGGGCGCCGGCTTCTTCGTACCCGGTGGTGCCGTTGATTTGTCCGGCGAAGAACAAACCGCCAATGACTTTGGTTTCCAGGCTGTACTTCAGATCGCGAGGATCGAAGTAGTCGTACTCGATGGCGTAGCCGGGACGCACGATGTGCGCGTTTTCCATGCCACGGATCGATTGCACGATCTGCAGTTGCACGTCGAACGGCAGGGATGTGGATATCCCGTTCGGATACAACTCGTTTGTCGTCAGGCCTTCTGGTTCGATGAAAACTTGGTGGCTTGCCTTGTCGGCAAAGCGATGGATCTTGTCTTCGATTGAAGGGCAATAACGAGGACCAATACCTTCGATCTCACCGGCAGCGGAATACATCGGTGAACGGTCGAGGTTCGCGGCAATGATTTCGTGGGTGCGCGAATTCGTATGGGTAATCCAGCAACTGACCTGCTGTGGATGCTGTTCCTTGTTGCCCATGAACGACATCACCGGGATCGGCGTATCACCCGGTTGCTCGGTCATCACCGAGAAATCCACAGACCGGCTGTCAATACGCGGTGGGGTGCCGGTTTTCAAACGACCCACACGCAATGGAAGTTCACGCAAACGGTGAGCTAGCGCGATCGAAGGTGGATCACCGGCGCGCCCGCCGGAAAAATTCTGCAAACCAATGTGGATAAGTCCACCGAGGAAGGTACCTGTGGTCAACACCACAGAATCGGCGAGGAATCGCAGACCCATTTGGGTGACAACACCACGGACTTGTTCCTGCTCGACGATCAGATCGTCCGCTGCCTGTTGAAATATCCACAGGTTCGGCTGGTTTTCAAGAATTTCGCGGACAGCCGCCTTGTACAGAACCCGGTCTGCCTGTGCGCGGGTTGCTCGCACAGCGGGGCCTTTACGGCTGTTCAACACGCGAAACTGAATACCACCTTTATCGGTAGCGATGGCCATCGCGCCGCCCAAGGCATCGATTTCCTTGACCAGGTGGCTTTTGCCAATACCGCCGATGGCGGGGTTGCAGCTCATGGCACCGAGGGTTTCCACGTTATGCGTCAGCAAAAGGGTTTTCACCCCCATACGTGCTGAGGCCAGTGCTGCCTCGGTACCGGCATGACCGCCGCCGATGACGATCACTTCAAAACGGGAAGGGAAATCCACCACGCACCTCGTGCCTGCTTAAGTAGGTAATTCAGGAATAGTTTGAGCTCAGGTTTTTGGACCTGGTCGACAAGTATAGGGACTTCGCCCTTCCTAAAGAACCCTTTGCACAAAATTTAACCAGCTGTGGAGAACTCACGGTTATAGAAATTAAAAAGAAAGAAATTTATTAAATCTTTGTTTTTATGTTTATTTCTAGTGAGCGGCCTTTCTGTGGATAGATTGATACAGGCCTTTATTTTCAACGTGTACAGAGGTTTAAAACCCTGTGTTCATGTGCCAATGAGGTCCTTGGATAACCGGTTTAAGCCTGTGGATGAATGGAGTGGTTATCCACAGAACGGGTTACCTTCAGTTTTGAGGCCCTGTTATCAACTGCCCTCAGTGGCAGTTATTCACAGAGCTTAATCCACAGAAAAGGACGCGTGCGGGCGAAATTTGGCCACGACGAATCCGCTCAGCCAGGGTGAGTTCACTCGATATGGAAGGTTTTGTTTTGAGAAGGAGAGGACAGGCAGGTCCGAATGGCCTGCCTGTGAACAACGACGGGACTATTTACCGATGCAGAAGCTGGAGAAGATTCGCCCTAATAGGTCATCTGAGCTGAAGGCCCCGGTGATTTCCCCTAGAAATTGCTGAGCCTGGCGAAGGTCCTCGGCCAGCAATTCACCCGCACCGGCCAGGGTCAGTTGAGAACGGCCGTGTTCCAGGGACGCACTGGCATGACGTAAGGCTTCAAGGTGACGGCGGCGAGCACTGAAGCTGCTTTCCGATGTCTGCTCGTACCCCATGCAGGCCTTGAGGTGCTCGCGCAGCAGTTCCAGGCCTGGACCTGCAGATTTTGCACTCAGGCTAATGGTGACATGGCCATCCTCGCTGACATCCAGGGCAATTGTTTCACCCGTCAAATCAGCCTTGTTGCGGATCAGCGTAACTTTTGCCGGATCGGGGCGAGTTTCAAGAAATTCTGGCCATAAGGCGAAGGGATCAAGCGCTTCAGGCGCCGTAGCATCGACAACCAACAGCACGCGATCCGCTTCGCTGATGGCCTTCAAGGCACGCTCCACGCCGATTTTTTCCACATGATCATCTGTATCGCGAAGACCTGCAGTGTCCACCACATGAAGTGGCATGCCGTCGATGTGGATATGTTCGCGCAATACATCGCGGGTGGTACCGGCAATTTCGGTCACAATGGCAGCCTCGCGGCCTGCCAGCGCGTTGAGCAGGCTGGATTTACCGGCATTCGGCCGACCGGCAATCACCACCGTCATGCCATCGCGTAACAAGGCGCCTTGACCGGCTTCACGCATGACGGTGGATAACTCTTCACGCACTTTGTCGAGCATGCTCAATACGTGGCCATCGGCAAGAAAGTCGATTTCTTCTTCCGGAAAGTCGATTGCCGCTTCGACGTAAATACGCAGGCCGATGAGTTGCTCTGTGAGGTTATGCACACGGGACGAAAACGCGCCTTGCAGGGAACGCAAAGCGTTGCGCGCGGCCTGTGCAGAACTGGCTTCGATCAAGTCGGCAATTGCCTCGGCCTGGGCCAGATCGAGTTTGTCGTTGAGGAACGCACGTTCGCTGAACTCCCCGGGGCGGGCGAGTCGACAACCTAATTCAAGGCAGCGCTTGAGCAACATATCCAGAACGATGGGGCCGCCATGTCCCTGCAGCTCAAGCACGTCTTCGCCGGTGAACGAGTTCGGTCCGGGAAAATACAGTGCGATGCCCTGATCGAGCACATCGTCGTTTTCACCGAGGAATGGGCCATAGTGGGCGAATCGCGGTTTGAGCTCGCGGCCACTGAAGGCCCTGGCGGCAACGCTGGCCAAAGGCCCCGAAATACGAACGATGCCCACACCACCACGGCCTTGGGCGGTGGCGACGGCGGCGATGGTTTCACGAGGAGCGCTCATAAACCGGTATCCAGACAAAAGTGACAGATAGCAAAACGCCCCACTAGGGGGCGTTTTGAGTGGTTATCCACAGTGTAAATCAGGCAGTCGCTTTAGTAGCGGCTTCGATTTTACGAGTGATATACCACTGTTGGGCGATCGACAGGCAGTTGTTCACTACCCAATACAGCACCAGACCCGCCGGGAACCACAGGAAGAAGAAGGTGAAGATGATTGGCATCAGCTTCATCACCTTGGCCTGCATCGGATCCGGAGGAGTCGGGTTCAGCTGCTGCTGGATGAACATGGTTGCACCCATGATGATCGGCAGAATGAAGAACGGATCCTTGATCGACAGGTCAGTAATCCACAGCATGAACGGCGCTTGGCGCATTTCAACGCTTTCCAGCAGAACCCAGTACAACGAAAGGAAAACCGGCATCTGCACGAGGATTGGCAAGCAGCCACCCAGCGGATTGATCTTCTCTTTCTTGTACAGCTCCATCATGGCTTGCGACATTTTCTGCCGATCATCGCCGTGTTGCTCTTTCAGCGCAGCCAGTTTCGGGGCTACTGCACGCATGCGCGCCATGGATTTGTAGCTGGCGGCCGACAATGGGAAGAAAATCCCCTTGATCAGCATGGTCAGGAAAATAATCGACCAGCCCCAGTTACCCACAATGGCGTGGATATGTTGCAGCAACCAGAAGATGGGTTGAGCGATGAACCACAGAATGCCGTAGTCGACGGTCAGTTCCAGACCAGGGGACAACTCTTTCAGCACCGCCTGGCTTTTCGGACCGGCGTACAAAATGGCACTGGTTTCAGCCTTGGCACCCGGTGCGACCGTCAAAGACGGGCCGGTGTAACCGATGATGTAGTTGCCTTTACTGTCTTTACGGGTCTGGACGATGTTGTTTTCGCCCTTCGCCGGAATCCACGCAGTCACGAAGTAGTGTTGCAACCAGGCAACCCAGCCACCGGTGACGGTTTCTTTCAGCGCAGCCTTGTCCATGTCTTTCATGGACACTTTCTTGTACGGCTCGGAACTTGTCCACAGGGCGGCGCCCAGGTAAGTCGCGGTGCCGGTGGCGGTGCTGGAAGATGGATCGGAACTGGCGTCACGCTTCAATTGCGCGAACATTGCACCGGACCAAGGCTGCGCGCTCTGGTTGTCGATCAGGTAGGAAACAGTCACGTCATACAGACCACGTTTCAAGGTGAAACGCTTGATGTAGTTGACGCCGTCCTTGCTGAACTTCAGGTCCACGACCAATTGGTCCTGACCGTCAGCCAGTTGATAAACCTTCTTCTCCGAAGAGTAAACCGGACGACCGGCAGGACTTGCGTCCGGGCCGTTGCTGCCAATCAGGCCGCTTTGAGCCAGATAAGTACGCTCATTGCCATTGTCAAACAACTGGAATGGAATTTCCGGATGATCCTGGCGACGTGGATACAGCGGCAATTTCAGTTGGGCAACATCACCACCTTGTGGATCGATGGCCAGGTCGAGCACATCCGTTTTGATCTGGATGAGGTCGGTGCTCACAGCTACCGGAGTTTCGGCAGGTGCGCTGGTATCGTTTGCGGCGTGTGGAATGTCGTCACTGACGGACGCTTTATTGCCAGTTGCCGTATCCGGGAGGCCCGGCGCGGTCGTACTGGAAGCAACATTCTGAGTCGGCAAGGCAGCCTGGCCATAGTCCTGGTTCCATTTAAGAACCATAACGTAGGACACGATTGCCAGGGCGACGATCAGGATCGTGCGTTTGATATCCATGATTACTCGGCCATCGAAGAAGAACGGGAGGTAGGGATAGGTGGAACCGGGTCATAACCACCGGGATTCCACGGATGACAGCGACCTAAACGACGAAAGGTCAGCCAGCCACCGCGCAGAAGGCCATGATTTTCGATGGCTTCCAACGCGTAGCAGGAACAACTGGGGTAGAAACGACAGTGATTGGCCATCAAGGGACTAATGGCATAGCGATAAAACTGGATCGGAACGAGTGCCAGTTTACGCATCTGGACTGTCTACCCCTACAGTTTCGGTTTTGACTGCTGGTACCGGCGTGCTGCGTGCCAGACGTTTCCAGAGTTTGCCGAAATGCTGAATCAATTCGGGGTTTTCTACGTCACCCAAACCTTTGCGCGCGACGATAACAATGTCCCAGCCGACCAGTAAATCCTGGTTCAGGCGAAACGATTCGCGCATCAGACGTTTGAGGCGATTGCGCTCGACGGAGAGCTTTACGCTCTTTTTCCCGATAACCAGCCCGAGACGGGGGTGATCAAGATCGTTGTTGCGCGCAAGGAGCAGGAGATTTTTCCCCGGAACCTTGCCGGTAGGGGAGTCAAAGACTGCCTTGAAATGCCGGGGAGTAAGCAGACGCTTTTCCCGACTGAAGTCCTGACTCACCTCCAGTGCCGGATTATCAAACTGCCAGACGCGCACGACCTTTGGCGCGACGACGCGACAGGACGGCACGACCGTTCTTGGTAGCCATGCGAGCACGGAAACCGTGGGTACGAGCGCGTTTGATAGTGCTTGGTTGGAAAGTACGTTTCATTGTCGTGTTACCTGGTTCGTCCACAACGGGCCGGAATGGCCCCCGTTTTAAGAGACCGGGGATTCTAGAGAAAGCAAGCCTCTAGGTCAATTTCCAACCAACGTTTCCTTATAAATAGATCGCCAGGCATTTTGCCGGAGCGCAGGACAAACGTAGAAATAAAAATAAAGAAGGAAAGTATTTAAAGCTTTTCTGTAAAGCTTATAAAGGCTAGGGGCGCAATCGTCTGTGGATAACTAGCTTCAGCCCTTATTTGACAAGCTGTACAGGGAATGACAACTACAGTGGAAAACCGTGATCAGCCTGTGCTGCACTGTCGGAAAACCTGTGTGCGAAACAGCGCTTTATCCACAGGCAGGTTATCCACTGAGTTTCACCCCCAGTTGTGCAATGATCTTAGAGCCTGTTATCTACAGGGCTTATACACAGACCATTGGTCGTCTTTTTTGCGTATAAAACGGTGATTCTTCTTGGCCGATCAGCCACCTACGTGTGGATAAGTCGGCGTCTGATCGTTACAATGGCCGCTTGTTTTTGCCTCACCGGCTTTCAACTTAGGGGATATCCGTGTCAGTGGAACTTTGGCAGCAGTGC